>JAEUMY010000014.1 GCA_016791265.1 Betaproteobacteria bacterium | reverse complement strand
TTGGCGCCCAAGGCGGTCATCGGCGCAGTGATGCGCAAGCTCGCGCACTTGATCTACGGCGTGGTCAAGTCGGGCATGCCCTTCGACTTAAACAAAGCGATGCCGAGAGTTGACTTTCAAGACGGTAACTGACCCCATTGTCCATGGCACATGTCCAACCACTAACAATTCATTCTACGGGGCGCCGTAGAGGATGAGAACTATCGAGCGAGATGCAAAAGCAAAGGACCAAGTGCAGATAGGTGCGTTTCTGTTCGCGGTTGGGTTAGGGCTACTCCTTATTGTGACAGGCGCGTCACACGTGTTTGGGATGATGCGAGAGATCCTGATGCTGCGCGACATTATTTCTGTTTCGACAGCGCTGCCTGTCTATGGGCTGCTTGTCTACGCCTTTGCGCTTGTTGTTTGGGGCCTCATCGGTCGAGTTCGGGCTCGGCTTAGCGCATCTTCGGCGACAGATCACGAATGAATCGTCCCTGCGAATATTCGCACTGATCCCTTGATGTAAAAAAGAGGACTTCGGGGTCAAAGACTTCGGGGTCGACTTCGGGGTCACGACTTCGGGGTCACACGACTTCGGGGTCAGGTCTTGCAATATAGCATCCGCCGGTCTATTCTCCGGAAATGTCCCGGCCCCTCCGACTTGAACTCTCCGGTGGCATCTATCACGTCACCTCGCGCGGCGACCGGCGCGAGGACATTTTCGTCGATGATGCCGACCGCCTGATCTGGCTGGATGTCCTGGCGCACTGCTGTGAGCGCTTCAACTGGGCGATCCACGCCTGGTGCTTGATGGACAACCACTACCATCTCGTCATCGAGACGCCGGAAGCCAATCTCTCGGCGGGCATGCGTCAACTGAACGGCGTGTACACCCAGCGCTTCAACCGCCGCCACGGCCGGGTGGGGCATGTGTTTCAGGGGCGATTCAAGGGGATTCTGGTCGAGCGCGACGGCTATCTGCTGGAGCTGGCGCGCTATGTGGTGCTGAATCCCGTCCGTGCCGGCATGGTGCGCCATCCCGGGAAATGGACGTGGAGCGCGTGGCACGCGATGGTGGGTGAGGAACCTCGGCCGGACTGGCTGCACACCGATTGGCTGCTGGGGCAATTCGGTACGCAGCGCGGCCGGCAGATTCAACGCTACATCGAGTTCGTGGAAGCCGGCATTCGCCACGCCTCCATCTGGGAGCATCTCAAGGGGCAGGTCTACCTGGGCTCGGATGCCTTTGTCGAGACCATGCAGAAGCAGCTCGAGACGCATGCCAAGCCGCCCAGCCAGGAGATTCCGCGCATGCAGCGCCGAGCGCTGGCGAAGTCACTGGCGTTCTACCGCGAGAACTTCGACGATCCCAAGGAAGGCATGGCGGCGGCCTATGCGACAGGCGACTACACGCTGCAGTCCATCGCGGATGCGTTCGAGGTCCACTACGCGACGGTGAGTCGTGCGGTCAATCGCGGAAGTTAACGCCGTTTTGCCCGGAGAGGCTCATTGCGAATATTCGCAATCGGCTCGGTGGTCGACTTGGCAACACTTCGCCACACGCACCGACCGCCAACACTGAAATAATGTCCGCCATTCGCAGGGCGCCCGCCTTGCCACAACAGTCCAGGGAGGACGCATGAACACACCGAATCTCAAAACCCTTGTGCTCGGCCTCGCCGCCGCGGCTCTCCTCACGCCGGCCATGCTGGTCCATGCCGCCAAGCCCACGACGCAAGTGCGCGCGGAAATTCCGGCGCAGTACCGCTGGGACTTCGCCCCCATCTACCCCAGCTGGGAGGCGTGGGAAGCGGGCATGAAGGAAATGGAAGCCAAGATGGATGCCTTCGCCAAGATGAAGGGCTCGCTGGCCAAGGGGCCGGATGCGGTGCTGAAGGCGTACAGAGCGTTCGACGAGATCGGGATGCTGCAGTACCGCGTCTATCGCTATCCGCAATTGCAGCGCGACACCGATACGCGCAACCAGGACATCGCGGGCAAGTTCCAGCGGGTGAACGCGGTGTTCGCCAAGTTCGGCACCGCGACCGCCTGGTTCACGCCTGAGCTGTTGAAGATCCCCGAGATCAAGATGATCCAGTGGATCAAGGCAACCCCGGCGCTGACGCCCTACCAGTTCACCATCATGGACAACTATCGCCAGCAGAAACATGTGCTGGACGAGAAGGGCGAAAAGCTGCTGTCGTTCGCGACGCGGTTCAACCAGACGCCCAACAGCATCTTCCAGGAGCTCTCCACCTCGGACATCAAGTTTCCCAAGGTGACGCTGGCCGATGGCAAGGACGTGACGCTGACCCACGGCAACTACCAGCAGGTGCTCGCCACGAACTACAACCAGGCGGACCGCGCGAAAGCGTTTGATGCTTACATGAAGACCTTCGCCGCCAACGCCAACACCTACGCCGCGATCTACAACGGCGTGATGCAGCGCGGCTGGTTCACTGCGCAAGCCAGGAATCACGCCACCACGCTGGATGCGGCGCTGGATGGCAACAACATTCCGCCCGCCGTGGTGACGACATTGGTCGATACGGTGCGCAGTGGCGCGGCCCCGCTGCAGCGTTACATGAAGCTCCGCCAGAAGTTGCTGGGCCTGAAGGACTACCACCTCTACGACGGCAGCATTCCGCTCTTCAAGTCCGACACCACCTATGACTTCGATGCATCTAAGAACCTGATCCTGGAATCGGTGGCGCCGCTCGGTCAGGACTACGTGAACAAGTACCGCCAGTGGATGTCCGGCGGCAAGCTGGATGTGTACGAGAACGAAGGCAAGCGCTCCGGCGCCTACAGCGCCAACGTGTATGGCGTTGGCCCCTACGTGCTGATGAACTACAACGACACCATGCGCGCGTTGTACACCTTCGCGCATGAGGCCGGGCACGCCATGCACTCGGTGCTCAGCAACGAGGCGCAGCCCTTCGTCACGTCGAGCTACACCATCTTCGTCGCGGAAGTCGCCTCGACCACCAACGAGCGCTTCCTGCTGGAGACGATGCTTTCAAAGACCAGCGACCCGAAAGAGCGCTTCCTGCTGCTGCAGAACGCGGTCGATGCCATCGTCGGCACGTTCTACACCCAGGTGCTGTTCGCCGACTTCGAGTTGCAGGCGCACAAGCTGGTCGAGCAGGGCAAGCCGGTGACGGCGGAAGTGCTGAACAACATCTACCTGAAGCTGCTCAAGGATTACTACGGCGATGCGGTCACGCATGATGACGCCTACAAATTCACCTGGGCGCGCATCCCGCACTTCTACCAGTCGCCCTACTACGTGTTCCAGTACGCGACCTGCTTCGCGTCATCGGCCAAGCTCTTCAAGGACATGACGACCGGCACCGATGCGTCGAAGAAGGCCGCCACCGAGCGTTACCTCACGCTCTTGAAGAGCGGCGGCAACGATCACCCGATGGCGCAACTGAAGAAGGCTGGTGTGGACCTCACCCAGAAGGCCACCGTGCAGGCGGTCGTCGACCAGATGAACGAGCTGGTGAATCAGATGGAAGCCGAGGCGGCGAAGATCAAGTAGTTTTTGTGGGTGTGGTCTTGGACTGAAAGCCCCTTGCGAATATTCGCAAGGGGCCTGCTTTCGTGAATGGCTTCTCCCAATCCGGTGGCATTTCTCAAGCACCGGACGTAGTGCGCCCCACTTCGCGCGCGGCCGTTGGCTACAGTGTCCCCAGGAAGTCCAGTAGCTGCTGACGTGCTGCTGGCGTGAGGCCGAGGTAGCGGTTGCGGACGATGACCGCCTCCCCATCGTGTGCCCGGATCGCCGCATCAAGCGTGGGCGCGCGCCCGTCGTGCAGATACGGCGCCCGCGCGCGCACCCCCCATAGCGGCGCGGTGCGCATTTCACGTGCGGCGGCGGGACCTTGGACAATGCCGTCACCCAAGCTGCCCATGTCATGCAGCAGCAGATCCGAGTACAGATTGACCACCTGGTTGCTGAGGGCCGGAACGGGATGGTTGCCAGTGGCCAGGGAAGGCGTGTGGCAGCCGCCGCAGCCGGTCGTGGCAAACACGCTCTCGCCCGCCCGCGCGCTGGCCGACATCACCAGCCGGGGCGGTGCGGCCAGGAAGCGCATGAAGTCGGTGAACGCATCGATATCGCTGCGACCGGTCTCTGGGTCCACAGCGTCTTCGATACCCGGAACGCGATCAAACCGGGCCAGCACCGCCTGGTTGCCGTTGGGCGCGTTTTCCGTGGGGAAGAAGCGATTGGTGATGCCCATCTCGTTGAGGTACGCATCGGCGGAGAACGACAGCAACGATGCATGCTGCGCCTTCCAGCCGAAACGGCCCACGCGCATTTGGCCTGAGGCCGGATCGGTGATGAGCGCGGCACGGCCGCTGATGCCGTCAGCCTGCGGACGCGCGGCAGCGGCCAGAATCGCCTGATCCGGAATGGCTTCGATGAGCCCGGCACCGAACAGCGGTGTGGTCTTGCGTTGCGCTATCACGTTGGCTTCCGCGGGCACGCGTTCCAGGGCCAGGTTGTTGATGGCAAAGCGCTGGAGCAGCGATCCGCCCAAGGCCAACAGCGGATCAAACTGGCCGCTCTCATTCACCCGCCCGAAGCGGGTGACGGTCACGTTGCTGCCACCGCCGAGCGCCGGGCCGCTGTGGCACTCCGCGCAGGAGCGGCCATTGAAAATGGGGCCCAAGCCGGTCTCGGGTGTGTCCTGGGTCCGGAACTCGACCGCGCCTTCCTCGAAGGCCGCGCGCTGCTGAGCATTGAGGCCGATCAGCGGACCGCCGAAATTGGCGATGGGCGTCGTAGCAGGGCCCGGAGCTGGCGGACCGCCGGGGCGGCCGCCACCAGGCGGCGCGAACTGGGCAATCGCGGCGCCGGCAGTGACGATGCCAATGGCGGAGAGTGCGAGGAGTACTTTTTGCAGGGGGGCTTTCATGAGGGCTTCCTTTCAGGTGCTTGCTTCTGCGCATCGCGAGGTTGGCGCTGGCGCATGGGCGGACCCGACTCGCGCGCTTCATCGAAGCGGCGGAGTTGGTCGGCGGTCAGAAAGCCGGCAACCTGCTCCCGAGTCGCGCCGAGGATGCGTTGGCGCTCGGCGCGCAAGGTGTCCATGGCGGCCCGCTCGGCGTCCAGCACGGCCGTCAGACGGGCGGCCTGGCTGGCATTCAGCCCCAACTCCTGGGCCAGCTGGGCGCCGGGCGGTGGACCACCCGGTTGCGCAGCCAGAACAGAGGTCGTGGCCATCAGCAGCATCACTGCCAGGTATTGAAGGGCGCGGAACAACATGGTGGTTTCCTCCGAATATTCGCGATTGCGATGACGGCCAGCATGCTGTTCGATTGCGCAGGCAATGCAGAGGAAATGTGGAGACTTTGTGAAAACGCTGTCGGGTTCGGGCGACAGCATCACCGCCGGCGGTAAACTCGCCGCATGAGAATCCGGCTCTGGCATCGACTATTTCTCGCGCTGGGCACAGTGAGCGTGCTGGCGCTGGGCGCGCTCTTTGTCTTGCAGCAACGCGACTTCAAGGCCGGCTTTCTCGCCTATGTGAACCGGCTGACCCTGGAACAGTTGGACATGGCGGCGGTGAAGCTGGGCGAACTGCATGCGCAATCCGGCGGATGGGAGCTGCTGAAGCAGGATCGGCGGCGATTTCGCCAGATCATCCTGGGCGAAGAGGATGGCGCCGCGCGCCGCCCGCCGCCCCACCTTGAGGATCGGCCGGACGACATGCGGCCGCCGCCGCGCGGCGAGCGACGTCCTCCGCGGGATGAGATGCGGCCACCCCACGCCGAGCTGCGCCGGCCGGGCGAAGAGGCGCGCGCACCGCCGCCTCCGCGACGGCCAGATGGCGCCAACATCATGCCGAGGGTGTTGCTGATTGATGCCCAGGGCGCAGTGGTGGTGGGCAATCCGGACATTCCGCGCGATGCACCGCAGTTGACTGTGAAAGCCAACGGCAACGAAGTGGGCCGTCTGCTGCTGGCGCCGATTCCGGCGCTCACGCGGGAGCTGGACACCGGATTTGCGCAGACCCAGGCCCGGCATACGCTCGCCATCGCGCTGGGGGTCATCGGCTTCGCGCTGCCGCTCGCGTGGTTGCTCTCGCGCTGGCTGCTGAAACCGGTGAGCGAGCTTGCCTCCGGCACCCGGGCGCTCGCACAGGGCGACTACGCCGTGAGACTCGCCGACACGCGCAACGATGAGCTGGGCGATCTGGCACGTGACTTCAACCGGCTGGCCTCGGCACTCGAGCAGCATCGTGATGCACGCCGGCAGTGGGGTGCGGACATCGCGCACGAGCTGCGTACCCCGCTGGCCATTTTGCGCGGCGAGATTCAGGCGCTGGAGGACGGTGTGCGCCAGCCGACGCCGGCAGCGCTCGCGTCGCTGCGTGCGGAGTGTGATCGGCTCAATGGGCTGGTCGACGACTTGTATCAGCTCGCATTGTCGGATCGCGGCGCGCTGGAGTATCGCATTCGGCCGCTCGACCTGGCGCCGCTCATTCGTGATGCGGCGGACCTGCACCGGCTTGCGCTTGCCGAGGCCGGGATCGCACTGGAAGTGGCGCCGCTGCCCGCGCTCCATATGCGCGGGGACGCTGCCCGGCTTGCGCAGCTCCTGACCAACCTGCTCAGCAACAGCGCGCGCTACACCGACGCGCCGGGCCGTGTGGTCATCGCCGGCGGCAAGGTGGGCAATCGCCTCGTCATCACCGTGGATGACACCGCACCCGGTGTGCCGCCGCAGGCGCTGCCGCGGCTGTTTGATCGGCTTTATCGGGTGGAGTCTTCGCGCAATCGGGCCGCGGGCGGATCAGGGCTGGGCCTGTCCATAGCACGGAGCATCGCAGAGGCGCACCAGGGTGAACTCGCGGCCTCGCACTCCGCGCTGGGCGGCCTGCGCATGACGCTCACCCTGCCTGCGGAGGCCGCGTGACCGCGCACATCCTCATCGTGGAAGACGAGCCCAAGCTTGCCACGCTGATGCGTGACTATCTGGTATCAGATGGATTCACGGTCGATTGGCTGGACCAGGGCGGCACGGTGGTGGATGCCATCAAGACCGCGCCGCCCGACCTGCTGCTGCTCGATCTCATGCTGCCGGGCAAGGATGGCTTCACGATCTGCAAGGCGCTGCGGGGATTCACCGACCTGCCCATCATCATGGTCACCGCGCGAGTCGAAGAGATTGACCGGCTCATTGGTCTGGACCTGGGGGCGGATGACTACGTGTGCAAACCGTTCAGCCCTCGCGAGCTGGTGGCGCGCGTCAAGGCGCTGCTCCGCCGCACCGCGCGCTCGTCCGGCCCGTCGGCCCTTTCGTCCGTGCTGCATCTGGACGGCGACCGATTCGAGGCCAGATATCACGGCGCGGTGGTGGCCCTCACGGCTGTCGAATTCCGCCTGCTGGAAGCCCTGGTGGCGGCCCGGGGGCGCGTGCTGTCGCGCAATCAATTGATGGACGCGGCGTATGTCGACCATCGCGTGGTCAGTGACCGCACCGTGGACAGTCACGTCAAGAACGTGCGCAAGAAGCTGACCGGCATTCGCGCCGACGAGGACCCCATCCGCTCCATCTATGGCTTGGGCTACAGGCTGGAGGTTTGATCTCGCCCACGTTTGCTGGCGGCGCGGCGCGTGCGGGCCGCTTGCGAATATTCGCAATGAGCGCCCGCGCGCCGCGTACCGTGACGCTATGCGGAGAGCTTCGGCCCCGGGGCCGGCGCCCACCAGCGCAACGCGTTCAGCACCAGCAAATCCAGCACGGCATAGAACGCGCCTGCGGAATAGGGCGGGTTTGACTGCGTGAGGCCAAGACCCGGCGCCGTGTCCATCCAACGCCAGTTGCCCAAGGCTGTGCCGTAAAGCTCCATCGTGAGCGCCAGCACGAACATCGTCGCGTAGAGCGCGCGCGCCCTGCCAAACGCGGCGCAGAGCAGAAACACGCCACACAGCACGACGCCGAATCGATCCAGGTCGGTGGCCCAGGCGAAGCCGCCCCAGAGAATCGCGGCGGAGACGACCACACCCACCCACGTGCGCACGAGCCGCTCTGGAATGTGGCGCGCCGTGATCAAGCCCAGCGTCATCAGGAGCGCATGCCCCGGCGGCACGAACAGCGGCACGTTGTGAAATTGATAGTCGTAAAGCCCCCAGATGAGCGAGAGCGCCACTTCGCCGATGCCGGCGATCACGGCGCAGAGGATCAGCACGCGCCGCTCCACGACCGTCGAGCGCCGATACAGCCAGCCGAACACGAGGACCGTCGCGACGATGGTGGCGATCTGGCCGGGCCAGCCGAAGCGCGCGTCGACCCAGAGTCCGCTGGCGATGAGCGTCACGATCACCGTCGCGACCGAAAGCGGCTTGTCCATGAAGAGCGAGCGGTGAAGCGCCGACGCGCCCGACGATTCGCGCGAATCAACCAAGGGTATTGTGCTCACGTAAGCGCGATCCGGTCGGCGTGCCCACACCGGCCGTGAATCGGCCGGCGACGGTTGGCCGGCTACGCAATCCGATTACGGCACCCGACGCAGCTTCGCGAGTTTCTCCCGCGTCGCGAGAAGCTCGGCCTTTTTGCTGGCCGAGTCCTTGTAGTAGATGCCCAGGATGCGCAGATTGATGGCGACATTGCCCCGCGAGTAATGCACCGACGGGTCGGTGTTGTCGCCCTGTCCCTCCTGATACGCCGCGCCGTCCGGATCGTTCGGGATGGGCACCAGCTTGCCGGCCGCGATCATGGTGGCCTTTTTCGCGTCGGCCGGATTCTGGTACACCTGCGACTGAACTTGCACCGAGTAGTTTTTCGACTCGTAGCGGCAGGTGTGCATCGTCAACGTGCCGGCGCTGAGCGGCGGGTTGGCCTTGCCGTCGGTGAACTTCGCGCCCAGCGCCGTTTGCAACTCGGCGGCCGAGAACGGGCAGGGTTTGAAGTTGGCGGGCTGTGCCAGCGCCGCCGTGGACACGAGAAGCGTTGCGGCAATCCAGGCGCTGCGAAACATGCGATTCATGACGACTCCGAAGTTGAAGTTGAAGAACGCGCCGGGCCGCGCATGACAACGGTCCGACGCTGGGCGATTCGCGTCGGACTGTAGCAACTCCCCCGAGCGGCCGCAATTGGCGAGGTGGGCGGCGCGTGGCGCGGCCGCCCGAGGAATCCTCAAGCGGCGCCCCGGTCACTGCGAATGCGCGCAGTGACCGAAACCGCCGCGATCACTTCGCGTTGAACCGCACCGTCAACAACGCTTCACGGCCTGGCGTGCTGTAGCCACGCGCCAACTCGTAGCGCTTGTCGCCGAGATTGCTCAGGGCGAGTGCGACGTCCCACCGCGGGTTGACGCGGTAGCGAATATTCGCGTTCACGATGGCATAGCCGCCCATGCGCGAGGCCGCCGTCTCGTTGGCCGAATCGAAGCGTTCGCCGGTGGCGATGACCGACACGCCGCCCAGCCATTCACCCCATGAGCGGGTGACATGCAGGCTGCCAAACTGCTTCGCGCGGGAACGCAGGCGAAAGCCCGTGTCCTCATCCTTCGGGCGCTGCACGGTGACGCTGGCGCGAATATTCGCACCCATGAAAAGTGTCGCGATGTCGGCTTCGACCCCGCGAATTTTCGCCTTGCGGATGTTCCGCGGGCCGCTGCCGAAAACAAAGCTGACGAGGTCCTCGATGCGGTTCTCGAATGCGGTGACGTTGATCGCGTTCCCGCCGCGTTTCCACTGCGCGCCGGCCTCACCCGAGTTGGACCGCTCCGGTTTCAGAAGCGGATTGGACGACGGGCCGAACACGGGGTCGTCAGGCAGGTAGAGGTCGGCGAACGATGGCGCGCGGAAGGCGCGGCCGCCCTTTGCGAATATTCGCAATGACGGGTTGAGCCACAAGCCATAGGTGAAGCTGCCTGTGGTGCGGGCGCCGAACTGGTCTTCCTCGTCGCGGCGCAGCGAGAATTCGACCTGCTGGTCACCCAGCCGCTCGAGATAGCCGGTGAACACGGACGTCGTCTCGCGCTTGTTCACGACGTAGGTGCTGCTGCCGGACACGGTCTCCTTGCGCGCTTCCAGGCCCACGGTCATGAAGCCGCGAACGGTCTTGAGTTCGTTGATCCACGCGGCCTGATCCTGCTGGGTGCGAAAGCGGCCGGTGAAGCCGCCAGAGTAGGTCAACTCATCTTCGCCGCGCCCCACGCGCAGGTGGCTTTGCCATCCGGGCGACAATTCGTTCTTCGACTCCAGTTGATAGCCGGAGAGCTTCTGGCGGTTGCGATTGGCGCCGCCGGGGCCCGCGTCGAAGTCGGTCTTGCCATCGCTCTGAAAGGCGGAGAGGGACAGCGTTTCGCCGTTTCTGAATGTGTACGCCGCGCGCACGCTGCCGTGCGTGACTTCATGCGGATCGCGGTCAGGATTGTGCAGGCCGAACGCGACTTCGGGCCGCGTCGCGCTCACATCCTTGATGCGCCGATGCCCGACATTGAGGTCCGCCGCCGCCGCACCATCCTGAACCGACACACCGGCGTTGACGCTGCCGGCGCCGGCGCTGCCCAGGCCGGCGCTTGCGCGCAATGTGGGACTCTTTTCGCCGCGCGTGAAAATCTGCACGACGCCGCCGATGGCATCCGAGCCGTAGAGACCGGACATCGGGCCTTTCACGATTTCGACGCGCTCGATCAGGTCGAGTGGCAGGGCCTCGAATGACGTGGAGCCCAGCGTGGCGGAATTGACGCGCAGCCCATCGACCAGAAACAAGGTATGCGTGCTGTTGGCCCCGCGCAGGAAAATGCTGGCGGGCTGGCCCGCGCCGCCGGTCGCGCGAATGTCGGCGTTGGCGAATATTCGCAGTAGCTGGGCCAGGTCGACGGCGCCGGAAGATTCGATGTCGGCGCGGTTGACGACGATGACCGTATCCAGCGTCGCCGATAACGGCTGCGCGGTGCGCGTGGCGGTGACGGCGATGACTTCGGGCGCGGGCTGCGCGTGTGATGTGATTGCGAGTGATGCGAAGAGCGTGGTGCAAACGGGCAGCGCGCCCAGCACCCGCGCGTGGAGGGTATTGCGTTTCATGATGCGTCCTTGTTCACGGGCGAGCGTCCCCGCAGGCCCAGGTGGATTTCGTGATCATCGCTCTCGCGAGCGACGATCACACCAGCCGCGCCGCATTGCGAATATTCGCAAGTCAGCGCGGGCTTCCAGGCCGGTATCCGGACTCATCGCTTGGACTTCCGCGCCGCCTTCCCGGAGCGACATCCTCCAGTGGCGTGCGCGACTCTTCGACTGCGATTCACCGTTGCGGGGGCAGTGCCCGATTTCAGAGGCTCCCTACGGGCTTCCCGTTTATCTCCGGTTTCCCGGAGCACCTTGAAGCGAAGCGAAGTGTAGAGGTTCAGCCGGGAAGCGGCAAACGCGCCGGCTGATAGGACGCGATCCACGCCTCGAAATCCACCGCCGACATGGGGGCGGCCACGAGATAGCCTTGCATCTCGTCGCATTTCTGGCCGCGCAGAAAGTCGGCCTGCGCTTCGCGTTCGACACCTTCGGCCAGCACCTTCATGCCGAGGCTCTTGGACAGGCTGATCATGGCGTTGGTGATGGCCGTGTCCTCGATACTGCCCGGCACATGGCGCACGAACGAGCGGTCGATCTTCAGCTTGTCGATGGGATAACGCTTGAGATATGAGAGCGAGGAATAGCCCGCGCCGAAATCGTCGACCGTGAGTTTCACGCCGAGCCGCTTCAGCTCGCCCAGCGTTCTCGCGACTTGCTGCGTGTCCTGCATGAGCAGGTTCTCGGTGATTTCAAGTTCGAGGTACTGACCTTCGAGACCCGCCTCCTCCAGCGCGCGCTGAACGATCTCGACCAGTTGTGGTTGCCGGAACTGCAACGGCGAAAGATTGACCGCGATGGGCACCTTGGGCAGCCCCATGCGTTGCCAATCGGCGTTCTGCCTCACGGCTTCGTTCAGCATCCATTTGCCGATGGGCATGATGAGACCACGATGCTCCGCGACCGAGATGAACTTGTCCGGCCCGAGCACGCCGAGCTCAGGATGCTTCCAGCGGATGAGCGCCTCGATGCCCGTCAGTTCACCGGTGAAGAGCGACACCTCGGGTTGGTAATGCGCCATCCACTGCACCTGCTCGATGGCGCGGCGAATGCCCGACTCCATCGCCAGCGCCTCGAACGCGCCCTTGTTCAACTGCGCGGTGTAGAACTGGAAATTGTTGCGCCCGCTCTCCTTGGCCAGATACATGGCCGCGTCGGCGTTCTTGATGAGCGCGTCGCGGTCGTTGCCGTCGCGGGGGAAAATGCTGATGCCAATCGAGGGGCTCACCGTGAGCACATGGCCCTCGATGCTGAAACTCTCGGACACGGTTTGCAGCAGTTTCTCCGCCACCGGCACCACGTCTTCCGCCAACGCGAGATCGGAGACGACGACGAGAAACTCATCGCCGCCGAGGCGCGCCACCATGTCGGCCGCGCGCAGGCAACTCTGGATGCGGCCGGCCACGCGCTTCAGCAACTCGTCGCCGGCGTGATGGCCCAGCGAGTCATTGACCGTCTTGAAATTGTCGAGGTCGATGAAGAGAACGCCGACCATCTTGGCGTGGCGCTTGGCGGCGGCCAGCATGTGTTCCAGCCGGTCCATCATCATCAGCCGATTTGGGAGCTGGGTCAGCGTGTCGTGATGGGCGAGGAACTGGATGCGCGCCTCGGCCTCCTTGCGGTCGGTGATGTCGCGAATGACCGTCATGCGGTGGATGACGCCATCGAACAGCATCTGCTTGCCGGTGATCTCGACGGCGATGCGGCTGCCGTCGGCGCGCAGGATGACGCTCTCATAGGTCTTCTCGAACGCGGTCTCGATGTTGCCGCGAATCTGATCCACCGCCTCCGGCGCGACAAACTCGAAAATGCTGCGGCCAATCATCTGCTCCCGCGGACTGCCGATCATTCGCGCCATGGCGTCGTTGCAATCGATGACACGGCCCTGGTCGTGGAACAGGATGCCCTCGTTGGTGGCCTCGGTGAACTTCTTCAGCCGCTCTTCGCTGTCGCGGATGACGCGCTCGGCCTGACGGTGGCGGGTGATGTCGTTGATCATCACAAACGCGGAATTCGCGATGCCGTTGTCGTCCAGGTGCGGGATCAGCATCACCTCGATGACCCGCTCGCCCGACGGCGGCGTGATGACGCGCTCGTAGCTCACGGTCTCGCCCTTCAGCACGCGCCGCACATAGGGCTCGATTTGCTTCCAGCCGTCAGGGCCGATGATTTCCGGCACGCGCATGCCGACGATCTTGTTCTCGTCCACGCCCCAGGTGCGGGCGTAGGCCTTGTTGGCGAGAAGGCATGTGAAGTTGTCCGCGCTGAAATGCGCGATGAGCACGGGCACGCCGTTGGCCAGCACCTGCACCTGCGCGGCCTTGGCGCGCGCGGCCTCCTCCGCCTCGCGCTGCGGCGTGATGTCGTGGCAAGCGCCCAGCCAAGCAGACGGGCTGCCCGGCGTTCTGGGCAGCGGGGTCAGGGTGAACTGCACCCAGGCGAGGCGGCCATCGGTGCGGCGCCAGCGCCACTCCATTTCCACCGTCTCGCCTGCGGCGCTGGCGGACCGCCAACGGCCGGACCACGCGGCGCGGTCGGCGGCCGCGAGATGCGTTAGCCAGCCCGTGCCCAGCTCGGCGTCCGCCGTCCGGCCGGTGAACGCCGTCCATGCTCGATTGACAAACAGCACCGCGCCTTCCACATCGAACAGGCAGACAGGATGGGGCAGGACATCAAGGACGGCGCCTTGTTGTTCTGATGCGCCGGCGGGGAAAACCATGAGTCAGTCCAGGGGCGAAATGCGCGAATTTCAAGGGACTATACGTCCGGGGTGGGGGGCTGTAAAGCCATCGCGGCGAGTCGGGGCGCGCGGACCGGCTGGCTCGCAAAACACCTTCAAAATCAATGCTTATTCGTTGACGCTATTGGGGTTTCCCGCTAGAGTGCCGAGCATGGAAAAGGAATTCCACGACTTCGAGGGGAAGCTCAACCATTTCGTGCAGTTGTTCCAGCGCCTGCGCTTGGAGAACAACGAGCTCCGCCAGCAATTGGCGGCGAAGACGGATGAGACGCGCCGACTGGAAGAAAAACTCGGTGAAGCCCGCACCCGCGTCGAGGGACTCATCAAGCAGCTGCCGGAGGAGGTATGACGGCGGCAGCGTCAAAGGGCGTGATGAAGGGCGTGATGATCAACGTCATGGGGCGCGAGCTGCGCGTGGCGGCGCCGGAAGGCGAAGAGCAACAGCTCGCGGCCTCGGTGGATCTCCTGAATCGCAAGATGAAGGAAATCCGCGACACCGGCAAAGTGGTCGGCACGGAGCGCATCGCCATCATGGCCGCCTTGAACATTGCGCACGATCTCTTGAACCAATCGGGCGGCGATGGCAAATCGGCCGCGAGCGGCGGCGCGAGCGTTGACGATGCTCTCGTCAAGCGTAAAATGGCCGAGTTCGAGAACATCATCGAAAAAGCGTTGTCGGATCAAGACAAACTTTTTTGACGCGGCGGAAGCTCGCTGCAGTGTTCGCCCGGTTCATCATTCTTGTTCCGATAATTTGTCACTCAGGATGCTTGCCCAGTTCGCCGGTGTGCGCGTCCCACGCGGATGTACCTGAAGGCGATCGGTGAGTAACCGCCTTGGACCCTTGGGTTCAAGAGTGCGATCCGGGCGAACACTGGAGCGATTTTTCGCGCGAAGGGCGATGAGCGAAGATCGGTGCGAGTCAACGCGAATATTCGCCACATCGCAGTGTTGCCCCCAGCGAGTGCAGCCCGTTTTCTTCACCGTCCACGCATCGCCCGTCGCCCCTAGCCCCTAGCCCTTCCCCCTTTCCCCTTTCCCAACGCCCCAACATGCCCTACTGGCTCATGAAGTCGGAACCTGACGAGGTTTCCATCGACGACTTGGCGGGAATGCCCGAGAAAACCATCGCATGGTTCGGCGTGCGCAACTATCAGGCGCGCAATTACATGCGGGACAGCATGAAACTCGGCGACGAAGTGTTCTTCTACCATTCGAGCTGTCCTGAGCCCGGCATCGCGGGGATCGCCAAGGTGGTGAGCGACGCCTATCCCGACGAAAGCCAGTTCGACAAGAAGAGCAAGTATTTCGAACCCGCCGCCACGCGTGAAAATCCGCGCTGGTTCAATGTCGATGTGCAGTTCGTGAAAAAGACCCGGCTCGTCAGCCTGCAGGAGCTGCGCGACGACCCCAAGTTGGAATCCCTCATCATCCTGAAGCGCGGCAACCGGCTTTCCATCACGCCGGTCACGCCCGCGGAGTGGAAACTGATACTGAAAAAAATGGGTTGATCGGTTGGAACTCTGGTTCTGGCTGATCTACCTTGCAGTCGGACTCTTCGTCGGCTTTCTGACCGGCTTGCTCGGCATCGGCGGCGGCACGGTCATCGTGCCCATCCTCTCGCTCATTTTCGCGGCCAAGGGATTTCCGGCTGATCACGTCATTCACATGGCGCTCGGCACATCGCTGGCATCCATCATCATCGGCTCATTCTCCAGCGCGCGCGAGCATCATCTGCACAATGCGGTCGACTGGACATTGGTGAAGCGGCTGGCGCCGGGCATTGTGTTTGGCACCATCTCCGGCGCGGTCTTCGCCCACTTTGTCGCGGTCGCGTTCCTGAAGACCTTCTTCGTTGGTCTGGTGTTTTTCATCGCCTTTCAGATGATCTTCGGGGTGAAAGCCAAGCCTATCCGCTCATCGCTGCCCGGCACCGCAGGCATCATCATCTTCGGCTACTTCATGGGCTTTGTGTCGAGTCTCGCAGGCATCGGCGGCGCCGTGCTCACCATCAGCTTTCTTGTCATGTGCGGCGTGGGCCTGCATCAGGCGATTGGCACGGCGGCGGCGGTGGGCATTCCCATCGCAGTCGCCGGCACGGTGGGTTTCATCATCACCGGTCTGCTGGATGCAAGTCTGCCGTCGGGCAGTCTGGGCTATGTCTATCTGCCCGCGTGGCTCGGTATCGCGGTGGCGAGCTACTTCATAGCCCCCTATGGCGCGCGCTTGGCGCACCGCATGCCGGTGGATGTCATGAAGAAAACATTCATGGTGTTCATCTTGGGGCTGGCGGTTTGGATGGCGGTGTCGGTGTGAACGTACGCGCAGACATTGAGTCGCCGGCGCATCAACATGAGGGGCGACATCTTCCCAGCGGCATGCAGTTGCTCTACCTAGCTTTCGCTACCGTGATCCTCTGGCTTACGTGGCCCGATCTGGACGCCGATAACTGGAAAAGAATGATCGCCAACGGAGTGTTTTGCGCCTCATTGGCAAGTCTCATCGCAATAGTCTGGGTCCCAACTATCGCGAGGTGGCTCGCACTACTGGCGCTCTCGCCAGTCTTCCTTGTGTTGCTTGGTCAGGGCGTGGACAGGATTGCGTTCATTGCAGCGCACGGAGCGATGGACTGCTTCGACTGCAATGGCTCACCTATGGCATTCCTAATCGGCTGGGTGATGGAAACTGTGCTTCTTGTTCCGGCAGCCACTCTTGTCGTGTGGTTGGTGAAGGGCAAATCGCAGTTCCGGCGATGAGCGGCGCCAAGTTAGACCCCGCACCAATCCTTCATGATCCGCTCGAACAAGTCCACCGATTGCTCCAGCCGGTGCAGACTGCACCACTCGTCCGTCTGATGCGCCTGTGACGCTTCGCCCGGCCCGAGAATGAGTGCGGGCGGGCCATCGTTGCCCTTCGCGTAGCCGCGTTTCAGGTCCGCGCCATCGGTGGAGAACATGATGGTTTTGGGCGTGGGTCGAGTGCCGAGATAATCCTGGCTCATGTCGAACACGCGCTGCACCCACTCGTTGTCCGGTTCGGTGAAGAGCGGTGGCGTCTCCACGATCCTGCGAATATTCGCGTCCGGCCCCATCAGCGCCTTCAGCGATTCGCGCAGCGCGTTGTGGTCGATGCCGGGCACGGTGCGCATGTCCAGCGTCATGCGCGCGGAGTCGGGTACGGAGTTGGTGTTGAGGCCGCCCGCGATGGTGCCGACGTTGTAGGTCGGTTCGCCCATCACCTCGTGGCGATCGACGCTGAACTTGAACTGACTCATGCAGCCGATGCAGCGCGCGAGCTTCAGGATCGCGTTGTCGCCCTTGTCCGGCATGGATCCGTGCGCGGTCTTGCCCTGGGTCTCGACTTCAAACCAGATGAGGCCCTTGTGCCCGACGTAGGGATAGTTGTCGGTGGGTTCGGCGATGACGATGGCGCCGGCACGGTCGAGCAGATTTTCATTGGCGAGAAACTTCGCCCCTTCGCAGCCCACTTCCTCGCCGGCGGTGAGCACCAGCACTACGCCGGGTGAGCGGGCGAGTTTCGGTGCCAGACGCAGCGCTGCGATGACGGCTGCGGCAATGCCGCTTTTCATGTCCGATGAGCCGCGGCCATACAGCTTGTCGCCGGCGGTCTCGCCCGCGAACGCATCCTTGGTCCAGGGTGCCGCACCCAGCGGCACGGTGTCGATGTGACCGGTGAAACAGATGGGCGGCTTGTCAGTCCCGCCTCCGATCTCCGCGATCACGCTGGTGCGCGCGTCGGCGAACTCGTGATAGCTCACCTTGAAACCCGCGTCTTCCAACAACTTGCCAAGATGGCGCGCGCAAGCGCGTTCCGCACCCGGCGGGTTGATGGTGTTGAAGCGGAGCAGCTCGCGCGTCAGTTCGAGCGCGGCGTTTGGATTGGCGATGGCGAGAGACATGTTGGGCAGTGTAGCATCGGCCACTCCGCCTGAATTCATGCGCCGCACCATGCGATCACTGGCCACTATTCTTCTTTTCTTTGCCCTTTTTTCCGCTTCAGCCGACGCCTCCGACCGCACCCGTGAAAAGCGTTGGGCCGATGAAATCCTGCCGCAACTTGTCGTCGGCGATGCCGTTTGGCTGAAACATCCCGCCGGAGATTTTCTCGGACTGCTCACTGAAGCCAAGGGCGCCACCACGGCCATCGTGTTGGCGCATGGCGTGGGCGTGCATCCGGATCACGGGCTGATGGGGCCGCTGCGTACCCGGCTCGCCGATGCCGGGTTCACTACCCTGTCCATCCAGATGCCCATCGCCGCAGCGGAGGCCAGGTTGGAGGACTACCACCCCAAGCTCTTTCCGCTCGCGGGTGAGCGACTCGCCGTGGCCGGCGAGCATCTGCGGTCCAAGGGTTACCGCCGCGTCGTGCTGCTCGCGCACAGCATGGGTGCGTGGATGGCCAACGTCTATCTCGATCAGGCAGAGAGCGCACCGTACGCTGCGTGGGTCACGCTCGGCGTGACCGGCCGCTACACCACGCGACTGTTCGCAATGAATCTGCCCATGCTGCGCGTCAACCTGCCCTTGCTGGATGTGTACGGGAGCGAAGATGACCGGCCCGGGGTGGTTGCCTCCGCGGGCGCGCGGACATCGTCACTCGCCGACATCGCCGGCAGCCGCCAGGTGAAAATCGACGGCGCCGATCACTTCTTTGCGCGCAAGGAAGGCGAAGTCGTGCGCGTGGTCGCGGACTGGCTGAAGTCCCTGCCGGCCCAGTGAAGTTTCCCCCGACTGCCCTGGCCCTCGTCGCCATCGCGCTGTGGGGCACGCTGGCGGCGATGAGCGTGCATCTGAAGCATGTGCCGCCGTTTCTGCTGGTCGGCATCACGCTGCTCATTGGCGCCGCGACGAGTCTGCATCGCATCCGCGAGTGGCGGGCAACGGGGAAGCAGCTGGCGCTGGGCGTCTACGGATTGTTCGCCTATCACCTCGCACTCTTCATCGCGCTGCGAGAGGCGCCGGCGGTGGAGGCCAACCTGGTCAACTATCTCTGGCCATTGCTCGTCGTGATGCTGACGCCACTGTTCAAGCACGGTCAGTCACTCACCTCGCGGCACATCGCCGGTGCCTTGCTGGCTTTCGTTGGAGCGGGGCTGCTGGTCACCGGTGGCAAGCTGGACTTTCAATGGCAGTACGCCACCGGCTACGGCCTCGCGCTGGCCGCGGCCATCATCTGGTCCACGTTCTCGCTCATGTCGAGCCGCATGGGAGAAACTTCGACGGCGCAGGTGGGCTTGTTCTGCGCGGTGTCGGGCGCGTTGAGCCTCACCGCACACTTCCTGCTGGAACGCGAATATTCGCTGGTTGCCTCCGACTGGCCCTGGCTCGTCGCGCTGGGCATCGGCCCGATGGGGCTCGCTTTCTTCGCGTGGGATGCAGCCTTGAAGCGCGGCGACACGCGCAGCATCGGCCTCTTGTCCTACCTCACGCCGCTCCTGTCCACACTGGGGCTGGTGCTGACGGGCGGTGGCGTCTTCACCCCGCTTTCCGCCATTGCCATGGTGCTGATCATCGGTGGCGCACTCATCGGCACCTGGCCTCGGCGCCGCGCCTGATCAGGGCAACAGTCCCAGCTTCACCAGATGCTTGCGCGCCTCCGACGGATGCCGCACCTGAAATGCGGTGAGCCCGCAGGCCCGCGCGGCCTCGACGTTGATGAGGATGTCATCAAAGAACACGGCCTCATGTGCGGCGGTGTCGGTCGTCCTAATCACTGTTTCGAAGAACGCCCGATCGGGCTTGATCTCGCCCACGGTGAATGACGCCATCACGTGGTGGATCGCTTGCGGAATGCCGGTCGCCTCGATGACCGGCCAATGCGCCTGACAGGTGTTGGAGAGCAGCGCGGTCTGATGCCGCTGGCCGACTTCATGCAGCAAGTCCAGCGTGCCGTCATGTACACCGCGCACCCAGCTGCCGAAGCCCGCCAGAAACTCTTCCGGGCTCACCGCCATGTCAAATTCGCGGGTGATGGCGGCGGCAAAGTCTTCTGCCGGCATGCGCCCGGTTTCGTGAGCGCGCACCGCTTCCGACGCCATCCAGCGCGGCCAGAACGTCTGCGAGTCGAAGCGGTCCCCCATCACCCTGCGCAGGTGATCCTCCGCGCCCAGCTCAACGAGGACGCCACCGAGATCGAACCAGACCGCGCGAATAGCCATCAGCCCGCCAGCCGGGTGAGCGCCTCGCGATACTTGTCGCTGGTTCTCTGCGCGATGTCGGCGGGCACCTCCGGCGCGGGCGGCTTCTTGTTGAAGCCGATGGACTCCAGCCAGTTGCGGATGAACTGCTTGTCGTAGCTCTGCGGCGACTCGCCCACCTTGTACGTATCGAGCGGCCAGAAGCGTGAGGAGTCTGGCGTCAGTGCCTCGTCGATGAGATGCAGCACGCCGTTGTCGTCCACGCCGAACTCGAACTTGGTGTCGGCGATGATGATGCCGCGCGTCAGCGCGTAGTCTGCGGCTTCCTTGTACAGACGAATGGCGACATCGCGCACTTCCGCCGCGCGTTCCTTGCCGATCAGCTTCTCGCAGTTGGCGAAATCGATGTTCTCGTCATGCTCGCCCGCCTCCGCTTTGGTGGCGGGCGTGAAAATGGGTTCGGGTAGCTTCGATGCTCGCTGCAGCCCGGCCGGCAGCTTGATGCCACACACTGATTGCGACTGCGAATATTCGCTCCAGCCTGAGCCTTCCAGATAGCCGCGCACCACGGCTTCGATGGGCAGCACCTTGTACTTCTTGACCACGATGGCGCGGCCTGCCACCTGATCACGCTCGTCGGGCGCAACCACTGTCGCGGGGTCGATGTCAGTGAGCTGGTTGGGAACGACATGCGCAAGCTTTACAAACCAGAAGCCCGCCAGTGCCGTGAGGATCTTGCCCTTGTCCGGAATCGGTGTGGGCAGGATGACATCGAATGCGGAGAGTCGATCCGTGGTGACGATGAGGAGCTTGTCATGGCCGACTGCGTAGATGTCACGCACCTTGCCACGAGCGATGAGGGGAAGGGACTGGATGGATGATTGGTACATGTCGCCTCAGACGAAAATGGCAAACAGAAGAACAAGAACGATGGAGAACGACATCAGAACAGGATAGGCCATCCCCAGCGTGGCATAGCGAATCGTGGTCATCCACCAGCGGCCGCCAAACACGTTGCGCATCGCAAGCCAGAAGTAGACCATGCCCGCCAGCATCACCCAAGTCGTCAACACTTCAGGCAGCAGCGCGACGGTGAGCAGGAGCAGGAAGGCGAAAGCATGCACATGCAGCGCATAAATCAGATGCTCGGCGTAATACAGCCCGCGTCGCCAATACAGTACGCGAGTCATCAATGCGAATACGGGCAACAACATGAATACCGCGTAGGGTGCCAGCGAGATCATCCGCTCCTTCAAGCGGTGGCCGAACTCGCGCACCGTGATGTCGCCGTACTTGGCGGAGAGGTAACTCTTGATTTTGGCGCAGAAGGCGCCAAACGAGTCACATTCGACAGCCTTGAGAAACGGGTCGCCCATGCCTGCGCCGCTCTTGCCGGGGCCGATGTACAGACTCGCGGGCGCCTTGGACTTGGCGTTCGCCTTGGCGAACTCCTCGACAATCTCCTTCCGCGCCTCGTCGATCGCGCCCTTCGCAGCTTCGCCCGCATTCGAAATCTCAGGCGGCTTCTTCACAGGACTTGACTGTTCGGCCGCCGGCTTCGCTGGTTTGGGGGAGTCATCGACCTTGACGAGGCTGCCCGCGCCCAGCACTTTCACCAGTACGAAAAACAGTATGCTGGCCGTGAGGTATAGCCGCGTCGGAATGATGTAGCGCCGCCTGCGCCCTGCGAAATACTCCGTGGTGAGAAAGCCGGGTCTGGCGATGAGTCCCCATAACGTCGGCCACAGCCTGCCTTCCGCCGACGCGTAGTGGCTGATGAGCTGGCGGCCAAGCTCCAGTACTGTCGGTGGACGCGGATCGGTCTCCTGTCCGCAGTCGGGGCAGTAGTGCGCAAGGCGTCCGTCGGCCAGACCCAGCGCCGCGCCGCAGTTTCGGCAGGACGGAGATTCAGGTGTCGCGGGAAGACTGATTGCATTCATCGCGCGTCGCTGCCGGTCAGGCTGTCCACTGCATCGCAATGAGCGCAGCAATGAAAATGATGAACAGATGCACGCCAGTCAACGTGCCCGCGCGGATGAGGTTCAGCCACCAGCGGCCGCCGTAGCAGTTGTGCAGCGCGAACCAAAGATGAACCGGGCCGAGGGCCACCGCCAGCGCGGTCACCGGTTTCCATTGCGCCACGAGTGCCAGGAGGAACAACGTGAAAATGACCGCGTGGAAGTGAAAGGCGAACACCAAATGGCTGCCGAAATTGAGCCCGCGCTTCGCGTACAACAGCCGCAAGAACACTGTGAAGAGCGGCAGCAGCACGAAGGCTGC
The DNA here is from genome assembly GCA_016791265.1 of Betaproteobacteria bacterium. Lineage (GTDB taxonomy): Bacteria > Pseudomonadota > Gammaproteobacteria > Burkholderiales > Usitatibacteraceae > JAEUMY01. The sequence goes on along the minus strand of JAEUMY010000014.1, from coordinate 142,663 downwards.
GTAGGGGCCGTTCCGCGCAACGTTGCGCAGGGCGAGTGACTGGCGCTCCGCGTGCGAGAGTGCCGCGACCGGTTTGCCGGTCTGCAACTGCGCCGAACGCTCGCTGGCGGGCGAAGGGCTGAGCGTCAGCGGCGGCTGGATGAATTTGAGCGCGATGAAAAAAACGATGGAAAACGTCAGGAACAGTCTGAGCGGCAGCACATAACGCTCACGCCGACCCTGCGAATATTCGCGGGTCAGAACACCGGGCCGGAAGAAGAGCATGCCCAGCGTCCGCCAGAGCCTGCCTTCCAGCACGACGTAGTGATTGACGAATTCGTGAACGAACTCCGCCACCGTCGGCACGCCAAGGCGGGTCGACTGGCCGCAGTCGGGACAGAACTTGCCGGGCGTGACGCCCAGCACCGCCTGACAGTTGGGGCAATGCCGGACGGGCGCGTGCTGACAGTCCGCCGGCACCGCACTCATTGCACGATGGCTTTCAGCTCGCCTGACGCATAGCGCGATGCCATCACGCTCAAGCCCATCGGCTTGATCTTCGATGCCTGCCCCGCGCAGCCAAACTGCTGGTAACGCTGCTTGCAAATCTCTTTCGCCGCGGCGCGAGCGGGCTTCAGATAGTCGCGCGGATCAAAGTGCGACTTGTTGTCGTTCAGGAACTTGCGCACTGCTGCCGTCATGGCGAGACGGATGTCGGTGTCGATGTTCACCTTGCGCACACCGTGCTTGATGCCCTCCTGGATTTCTTCAACGGGCACGCCGTAGGTCTCCTTCATTTCGCCGCCGTTCTCGCGAATCACTTGCAAGAGCTCTTGCGGCACCGACGATGAGCCGTGCATCACCAGATGGGTATTCGGAATGCGCGCGTGGATCGCCTTGATGCGGTCGATGGCGAGAATGTCGCCGGTCGGCTTGCGGGTGAACTTGTACGCGCCGTGCGAGGTGCCGATGGCAATCGCCAACGCGTCCGCGCCGGTCTGCTTGATGAAATCGGCGGCCTGGTCAGGGTCGGTCAGCAGTTGCTCGCGGGTCATGGTGCCTTCCGCGCCGTGGCCGTCTTCCTTGTCGCCCTTCATGGTTTCCAGCGAACCCAGGCAGCCCAGTTCACCTTCCACCGACACGCCCGCCGCGTGGGCCATCTTCACCACCGTGCGGGTCACGTCCACGTTGTATTCATAGGTGGCGATGGATTTGCCATCAGCCTGCAGCGAGCCGTCCATCATCACGCTGGAAAAGCCCAGCTTCATCGCCGACTCGCACACCGCCGGGCTCTGGCCGTGGTCCTGGTGCATCACCACCGGAATATGCGGATAGGCATCGACCGCGGCCTGGATGAGGTATTTCAGGAACGTCTCACCCGCGTACTTTCGCGCCCCGGCACTGGCCTGCATGATGACCGGGCTGTCGGTCTCGCTGGCCGCTTCCATGATGGCCTGCACCTGCTCCAGATTGTTGACGTTGAACGCGGGCAGGCCGTAACCGTTCTCGGCGGCGTGGTCGAGCAGTTGGCGCATGGATACGAGCGGCATGGAAGTCTCCTGGAGGCGGCGGTTGCGGGGTGCTGCGAATATTCGCGGGGATGAAGTGGATCGGGGCGAATTTTACCGGCTTTGAGAGCCGGAAGGCGCGCCCCCCTTGATGCGATGGCTCAGTATGACTGCCGCAGTTGCTCGCTCGTTGCCCGGAGCCGTGCGGCCAGGAGCCGCGTGATGTTGCCGATGAGCTTGATGGCGATGTCCGGATGGTCCTGGCGCAACTGCGCGAAGGCCTCGGCCGTGAGTGAATGCGTCACCGCGTCCACTTTCACGATCGCATCCGCCGAACGCGGCTTGCCTTCGATGAGCGCCATTTCGCCGAACACCATGCCGGGGCCGAATGCGGCGAGACGCTGTGCGCGTGACGCTTTCACGTCGCCCTTCTTGCCTGCCACCTTGAGGTCGATGCTCACCTCGCCCTGGGTCAGCACGTAGAGCCGGTCGCCGGGCTCACCTTCGCGAAACACGGCTGTGCCCGCTGCATGGCTTTCACGCAGCAACACGCCGCGCACGGTAACGGCTTCCAACGGGTCGAGACCCTCCAGCAGCACGGTGCGCTCCAGCGCCAGCTCGCGGCTGGACTCGGTGCGGTCAATGTGTCCGTCGAGCAAGGCGTTCTCAGCCCATTCCAGCGCGCGGTCGAGGTCGGCGAACCAGAGCCGCTGCGGAATGGTGTCGGCAACGCCTGCGTCACGCAATTGCGCGGCACTCGCCGAATCCGGCGGCACATGGGCGAGCGCCAGCTCCACCCGGCGCTGCGCCAGTGCCTTGCCCAGCAGCGCCAGCTGACGTGCGCCGGAGGCTTCGATTTCCACCACGCGGCGGAAGTCGAGAATGATGGTTTCACGTCCTTCGGCCAGATTTTCGACCTCGCTTTTCAGCCGGTCGGCGCTGCCGAAGAAGAGATAGCCCTGCAGTTCCACCACCGCGATGGCTTGGCCGTGTTCGCGCAGGAAGGCCAGCGCATCGGGCTTGCGCACGCGGAGCGAACTGCGCGCCGAGGCATCGGACACGCGATGAATCACCGAGCTGCTCATGCGGGTGATGAGCAGCACCGTGGCCGCGATGACGCCGACCAGCACTGCACTCACCACGTTGACGAGGGCTGTCGTCGCGGCAACCAGCGCGGCGATGGCGAGATTGCCCTTGGCGTCGCGCGGATGGCCGGCCGCGTTCGCATCGGCTGCGCTGTCGCCCACCGCGCCGCGCGTGGTGGCGACGAAGTCCTGCCACCAGTCTTCGGCCACGCCCAGCGCCAGCGTGATCATGATGCCGGCCAGCACGGCATAAGGCAGATAGCCGGCAAGGAAGCCCGCACCGAACAACAGCGCGAGCAGGATGAGCGAATGGATGATGCCGGCGCGCAGGCTGCGTCCGCCAACACGGTGATTGGTGATGGCGATGATGTTGGTGCTGCTCACGAAGAGGCCGCCTGCCCCTGCCGCCAGCAGGTTGCCTGCGCCCTGCGCGCGCAGCACCCGGTCGCCATCCTGGTCCGAGCCTGTCGCTGCATCGATGGTGGCGGCGCAGAGCAGCGAATCGATCGAGCCCACGACCGCGAGCAGGAGCGCGGTGATGGCGACCTGTCCCAGCACGGCGCGGGACAGCACACTGAAGTCGACGCCGAAGGCGACCGCAATCGGCCACAGCGCAGCGCGCGCATCGGTGTCGGCTGCGAGTGTTGCGCCCAGCGCGTCTGCACCCACGAAGCCGGTGAGCGTCCAGTGCACCAGCGCCCCCGCGACCAGCGCAGCCAGCGGAGCCGGCACGCGCGGCGCGTGGGCAGCCACGATGAGGGCGACGAACACGGTCACCAGTCCCACCAAGAGTGCCAACGGTTTCATGCGCGTCCAGAGATCGGCGACAGCCGTGTCCGGCGGCACGCCCATGAGCGGCGGCAGTTGCTGCATCAGGATGACGATCGCGATGCCGAACATGAAGCCGGCCAGCACCGGATAGGGAATGAACTTGAGCGTGCGCCCGAAACCGAGGGCGGCCATGGCGAGCTGCAGCAGGCCGCCGCCCAGCACGCTCGCGGCAACACAAAGCAGGATCAGTTCCGGTTTTGCGGCGAGTTCCGGCTGTTTGGTGAGCCACGCGACCAATCCGGCGAGAATAACCGCCGTGGACGCGCGCGGCCCGGAGATCTGCCAAGGTGTGCCGGTGAGCCGCCCCACCGCGCCGCCGATGATGGCGGTGATGAGTCCGGCCATCACGCCCCAGTGCGCCCCGTTGGCACCCAGCGGCAGCCAGACCAGCGTGCCCAGTGCCAACGCCTGCGGCAGCGCCAGCATGGCAGCCGTGATGCCGCCTGCCAGATCACCGGAGAGTGAGGGCGGCGATGCAGCGTCCGGACCGGCGGGGGTTCGCGTCATGGTGCGTGCAGGGATGGTGGGATGAGGCGGGAGGCTTGTCGCCGGCGCGTGCCCGGCGCCTCTCTGTCAGGCGATCCCTGCAAGTGTATGCGACCTCGGAGGGCCGCGAAAGCGAATAGAAGGCACTGCGAATATTCGCTGGAACTCAAGACCCCAGCCAGGAAAGGAATATATGAAGGCCCGATGCCAACGAGCCCAAAACCCAGATGAGATGCCAGACACGTTTCCACACCCAGACGGGCACGTCAGAGAAGGGGCCGGAATCGCGCGCCTTGATCCATTCCGCTCCCCCGCCAAATACAACCGTCACATACAAGCCCGTCAGGATGACCCAATAAGGCAGCACATCAAACAGGGCTTGCATCGCTTCAGGCGACCCGATGCTCACCCACTTTCACGATCTTCATCGTGTTGGTCCCACCGGATTGACCGATGGGTTCGCCGTTGGTGATGACGACGAGGTCGCCTTCCTGCACCACGCCCGCGCGCAGCAGCGTGTCTTCGGCTTCACGCAGCAGCTTCTCCCGGTCATGGCCCTCATAGGCGAGGTAGAACGGGCGGACGTCCCGATACAGCGAGCACTTGGTCAGGGTTTCCTTCTCCGGGGTCAGCGCGTAGATGCGCACGCCGGAGTTGAGGCGTGACATCCACAGTGCAGTTGAACCGGATTGCGTCAACGCAGCAATGCACTTCACCTTCAGGTGATGCGCGGTGAAGAGCGCCGCCATGGCGATAGATTGATCGACGCGCTTGAACACGCGGTCGAGGAAGTCGCGATCCAGCGCCACGTGCGCCGACTTTTCCGCCTCGCGGCAGATGCGGTCCATGGCCTCCACCGTTTCCACCGGGAACTGGCCCGAGGCGGATTCCGCGGACAGCATCACGGCGTCGGTGCCATCGAGCACCGCGTTGGCCACGTCGGAGACTTCAGCTCGGGTCGGGATGGGGTTGGACACCATCGACTCCATCATCTGGGTCGCGGTGATGGTGAGCTTGTTCATCTCGCGTGCCATGCGGATCATGCGCTTCTGCAGCGCAGGCACAGCGGCATCGCCCACTTCCACGGCGAGATCGCCGCGCGCAACCATGATGCCGTCACAGGCGTTCATGATTTCTTCCAGCGCGGGAATGGCTTCGGCACGCTCTATCTTGGCGATGAGCTGCGAGCGGCCGCCGGCGGCCCGCATCAGCTCGCGCGCCATGTACATGTCGGCGCCCGACTTCGGAAACGACACGGCGAGGAAGTCGGCCTTCATCGCGGACGCCGTCTTGATGTCCTCCATGTCCTTCGGCGTGAGCGGTGGGGCGGTGAGGCCGCCGCCCTGGCGGTTGATGCCCTTGTTGTTGGACAGCACACCGCCATTGCGCACCTTGCAGTGGATTTCGCTGCCGCGCACCTTCTCGACATCCATCACGATGAGGCCATCGTTCAACAGCAGCGCGTCACCCGGCTTCACATCGTTGGGCAGTTCCTTGTAGTCGATGCCCACGCGCTCCTGGTTGCCCAGTTCGCACTTGGCGTCGAGGATGAACTTGTCGCCCGACTTCAGCATGATCTTGCCGTCGGCGAACTTGCCCACGCGGATCTTGGGGCCCTGCAGGTCCGCGAGGATGCCCACGGGCTTGCCGTGCTTGGCCGCGAGATCACGCACTAGCTGCGCGCGCCCGAGGTGATCCTCCTTCGTGCCGTGGGAAAAATTCATGCGCACGACATTCACGCCGGCGACGATGAGGCCTTCCAGCACTTCCGCGCTGGAGGAGGCGGGGCCGAGGGTGGCAACAATCTTGGTGGCGCGGGGCATGGTGGCTTTCTGGTTGCAGGTGACAGGTGGCGTGTGAGGGGTGACGGAGAATCAACGGCCGGCGAATATTCGCAGTCTAGCCGGCGCGTTCTTCCAAAATCGCGACAGCGGGCAACACCTTGCCTTCCAGGAATTCGAGGAAGGCGCCGCCGCCGGTGGAGATGTACGACACGTCCCGCGTGATGCCGTACTTGGCGATGGCGGCCAGCGTGTCGCCGCCACCGGCAATCGAGAATGCGTCGGACGCCGCAATGGCGCGGGCGAGCGTCTTGGTGCCGTGGCCGAACTGATCGAACTCGAACACGCCGACCGGGCCGTTCCACACGATGGTGCCAGCGGATTTCATCTTGTCGGCGAGCACGGCCGCGGTCTGCGGGCCAATATCGAAAATCATGTCGTCTGCCGCGACGGCATCCGCGGATTTGGTCTCTGCTGCGGCATCGGCGGCGAACTGCTTGCCGCACACCACATCGATGGGAATGGGCACGTCGGCGCCACGCGCCTTCATCATGTCGATGATGGCTCTCGCTTCACCTGCCAGGTCTGGCTCGGCCAGTGATTTGCCGATGGGTTTGCCCATGGCCAGCAGAAAGGTGTTGGCGATGCCGCCGCCGACCACGAGCTGGTCCACCTTCTCGGCGAGCGATTTCAGGATGGTGAGCTTGGTGGAGACTTTTGATCCCGCGACGATGGCGACCAGCGGGCGCTTCGGCGCGGACAGCGCCTTGCCGAGCGCATCCAGCTCCGCGGCGAGAAGCGGCCCGGCGCACGCGATCTTGGCGAACTTGGCGACGCCGTGCGTGGAGGCCTCGGCGCGATGCGCGGTGCCGAAGGCATCGTTGGCGTAGATGTCGCAGAGCGCCGCGTATTTCTGCGCGAGCTCGTCCGCATTCTTCTTCTCGCCTTTGTTGAAGCGGCAGTTCTCCAGCAGCACCACTTCTCCGGGTTTCACTTCGACACCGCCGAGATAGTCGCGCACCAGTTTCACGTCGCGACCGAGTAGCTCACCCAGACGCGCCGCGATGGGAGCAAGCGAGTCCGCGTGCGAATATTCGCCTTCGGTGGGGCGGCCGAGATGCGACGTGACCATCACCGCCGCACCCGCCTTCAGTGCCAACTCGATGCCAGCCAGGGAGGCGCGGATGCGGGTGTCGTCGGTGATGGCGCCCGCGTCATCTTGCGGGACGTTGAGATCAGCGCGAATGAGAACGCGCTTACCGGCAAGCGGCTGGTCGGCGAGGCGGAGAAAACGGTTCATCTTCATGTTCTGGTTTCAGCACATTGCTTTCGTGCAAAGTCAATTGACGATCAGACAGGCATCAAACTCCGCGCGCGCCTTTTGCTGCTCCGCAAAGGCATCGTTGACCTTTTGTTGAACAGCCGGTGTATTCGCGGTCTTGGGGTCTTTGGAGAGGTCGAAGAGCGCCTTGGTTTTGTCGAGTGCCGAGTACAGGGTGTTTCGGGCGCTGATCACGCAGCCATCCGCTGGCAGCTGATTCGCATCACTGCGGATTTTTTCGAGCGTCGAATTGAGCTCCTCGTTGGTTTCCTTGCGCTCTGACCGGCTCATCAAACCGCGAACTTCATCGAAGCGATCCATGAGGGCGAGAAACGGCATCACCTGCCGCTCGCGATCCTGTTTGCGACTTTGCAGTGCGGACTGGGCGTCCAGGGCGCTCTTCTGCTCGGCAAGCCTCGCCGCGATTTCACGCTCCTGTTCGGCGACGGGGCGGGGGGCGTTCGCCTCGGCAGGCGTGGCCGGCGGCGGCGCGTCCTTGCTGCAGGCCGCGAAAAGCAGGGCGCCCAGGAACAGAGTCAGGATTCGTGGGATTCGCATGGACGTTCTCCGTATTGGAAGGTCAGGATTCCTGGGTAGTCAGTTTCAGGCCAACGATGCCGGCCACGATGAGCAGAATGCACACCAGTCGCGCTACCGACTTTGATTCGCCAAAGAGGATCATGCCCGCGATGGCCGTGCCGACTGCGCCAATGCCCACCCAGACCGCGTAGCCGGTGCCGAGCGGAATGGTGCGCAATGCCACCGCCAACAACCACACGCTGATCACCATGAACACAATCGTGACCACCGAGGGCGCCACCCTGGTGAAGCCCTCGGTGTATTTCAGACCCACGGCCCAGACCACCTCGGCCAAGCCCGCCAGAACGAGGAGGATCCAGGCCATGACCGGATTACTTCGCGGCCATCAGCGCTGTGGTCGTGTCGAGCATGCGATTGGAGAAGCCCCACTCGTTGTCGTACCACGAGCAGACTTTCACCAGCTTGCCGGAGACCTTGGTCAGCGTTGCGTCAAACATGGACGAATGCGAGTCGTGATTGAAGTCGACCGACACCAGCGGGCCGTCGGTGTAACCCAGCACGCCTTTCCAGCCGGCTTCCGCGGCCGCCGCTTTCATGAGGCTGTTCACTTCTTCCACCGTCGTGTCGCGCGCGGCGTTGAAGGCGAGATCGACCACGGACACATTGATGGTCGGCACGCGCATGGCGAAACCGTCCAGCTTGCCGTTCAGTTCCGGCAGCACCAGACCCACCGCAGCGGCAGCGCCGGTCTTGGTCGGAATCATCGACATGGTGGCCGAACGGGCGCGACGGAGATCCTCGTGATACACGTCGGTCAGCACCTGATCGTTGGTGTAGGCGTGGATCGTGGTCATGAGGCCGGTGACGATGCCGATTTTCTCATGCAGCACTTTGGCGACCGGGGCGAGGCAGTTGGTGGTGCAGCTCGCGTTCGAGATGACCGTATGCGAAGCCTTCAGCGTGCTGTGGTTCACGCCGTAGACCACGGTTGCGTCCACATCCTTGCCGCCGGGGGCGGAGATGATGACTTTCTTGGCGCCACCCGCGAGGTGGGCGGAGGCCTTTTCCTTCGTCGTGAAGAAGCCGGTGCATTCCAGCACCACATCGACATTCAGCTCGCCCCAGGGAATCTGCTTCGGATCGCGCTGCGCGAACACCTTGATCTTGTCGCCGTTGACCACCATGAACTCGCCTTCCACCGCCACCGTACCCGGAAACTTGCCGTGCGCCGTGTCGTAGCGGGTGAGATGCGCATTGGTCTCGGCGTTGCCGAGATCGTTGATGGCCACGATCTGGATGTCGTGTTTCTTGTTGCCCTCATAGTGGGCGCGAAGGATGTTGCGGCCGATGCGGCCGTAACCGTTGATGGCGACTCTGATGGTCATGATGCGGGCTCCGGGCGGATGAGAGGAGGAAAGCCCGCAATTTTACTGGATTGGGGCCGGTTCAGCCCGCCGTGTAGCGCGTCATGAATGCCCGGTCGATACGGTCCTTCCAACGCCACACCCATGAACCTTCCCAGGACCACGATCCCCATGAGCCGATGGCGTGGCGGTTGCCCGTGCTGATGAGATACAGGGAGCGGGTCTGCGGGGTGTAGGGAGCGAGCGGTTCATCGCGCAGCGCCTTGCGAATATTCGCGATGAGCGGCGGGCCGGCGCGCACGGCGTAGACGCCGGACCTGGGGCGAGGATGCCCGGCCATGGAGGCGCAGTCGCCGGCAGCGAATATTCGCGTATGGGACGTGGATTGCAGGAAGTGATTGGTTTCGATGAAACCACGCTCATCGCGCGCCAGGCCCGGTGCCGGAATGAGAAAGCCCGCCGTGGCGCCGATGGCGACAATCGTGCAGGCCGACGCGACTTCGCGGCCATCGGTGAGCACGATGCGATCAGCGAATATTCGCTGTGCCGCCGTGGCCGGATAAAGCGTGATGCCGCGAGCCTTGAGGATACGTGCCAGACGCGGACCCACCGTGCCCGGCAGGGTGTTGGCGGCGGAGACCAACGCGAAACGGCAATTCGGCAGCGCGTGGTGCATGGCGAGCAGCAACTCGATGCCGGCTGCGCCACCGCCCACCATGACCACCGGGTCGTCCGGCTGGAGGCGCTCGCGCGCAGCCTGCCAGCGGGCGATGAACTGTTCGATGGGCCGCACCAGCAGCGCGTGCTCGGCCGCGCCGTCGATGGCGGCGGGATCGAAAGCGGTGCCTGTGTCGATGCTCAGCACATCGAAGTCGAGCTCGCTGCCATCGGCGCAGTGGACGCGACGCGCCTCAGCGTCGATGTGCGTGGCTGCGGTCTGGCGGAAGCAAATATTGTTCCCCCGCCCCGATGGGTGGCGGGGAAATCCCTTCGGGACCGCCTTCGGCGTCCGGCCAGAGTCCCCCGGACCCTGTCTCGTTGCCGCACCCGCCAGCGGCGGCAGCGGCAGCACGCAGTCTTCCAGCGAGTAATGCCCGGCGACCCAGCCGGGCAGCATGCCGGAGTAGACCTGCCGGTCGTAGGGCGAGACCAGCGTGACGTCGCACCCGTCAAGCGGTGCATCGGCCATTGATTTCAGGACGTGGACATGAGCGTGGCCGCCGCCCAGGAGCAGAAGCTTTTTCATGGTGCGGGTTTCAGCACCACGTCACCAAAGAGCGCGACGACACGTTCCTTCGTCTGGTCGGTGTCGCTGCCCAGCGCCACACCAGTGATGGCAGGTGCATCGGTTCCGAACGCGGTCTTGAAGTCCGCCGCGACATCCCTGGACTCGCGCTGCCATTCGTTGGCGTGAACCTTGTTGCGCAGCACGATGACCCGGACACGGTCGGTGTAGGCGCTCCATGCGCTGTGCCCTTCGGGATGGCCGTGATCCCACACGTAGCAGAGCGCGGCCGTGGGCAGGTCCACCTTGTAGAAGAGTTTCACTGCGGCGTACTTGATGCGTGTGGTCAGCGGAAGGTCTTCCGCCGGCACATCGAAAAAGACATAGACCCTTGCTGCGAAGTCATCGCCGGACTTGCGCGCGAGGTCTGCGCTGGCGACGGTGCGATCGACCTTCCAGCGCCAGGCCACTGTCGAGTGGGCGTCGGCGCGAAAGCGGCTGACCAACGTGGCGGCGGACGCGTCGGCTTCGGCGCGCACCACCGTGATCTCGTTGTCTCTCACGCGGGAGAAACGCGTGGCCGGCTGATTCGGCAGCGTGTGTACGCGCCAGTCGGCGGCCCAGTCGCCGCCGGGTGCCAATTGGGAGAAGGGTGTTGGCACTCGGGCATCCGCGGCGTCCTGCCGCGCCCAGGCCAGCGTGAGTGTGCCCGTCAGCGCCAAGGCGAGAGTCGCCGCACGCCTCACCATTGCTCGGAACTGGGCAAGGTGAAATCCAGCGGCGGCTTCAGCGCTCGCAGGCGCGGCAAGTCCTCGGGCCGGTCCACATCCCAGAGCGTCTCCAGTTCCGTCCAGGTGAGGCCGGCTGCTCGCAACGCTGCACGCTGCTGCGCCAACACGGTGTCCGTGCCCCAGGCGATGTCCTTGAACATCTCGGGGTGCGTGCGTCGCGCGGCGATGAGCACATAGCCGCCATCCTCCGCCGGAATCAGCACGATATCGCATTGCTCCACCTGAAACGTCGCCAGCACGAGGTGCAAGTGTTTCGCGGTCAGCGCCGGACAATCGGCGCCGATGATGATGGTGAGGCTCGTGCCACGCAGTGTGCGATCCAGGGCGTCAAGCATGCGCTCTCCCAGGTCCGCGTCTCGCAACTGTTGATCGATGGTCACGCCGAAGTCTTCGGCACAGGTTGCGAACCAGGGATGGCTGGCATCGGGTGCGGCGAAGAGCACGACGTCCAGGCCGGAAGAGAGTGCCGTTTCCAGCGCGCGTTCAGTGAGTGCCGCGTGCAACATGGCGGCGGCTTCGGTCGTGTAGACCTTCGCGAGGCGCGTCTTCACCTGCCCCGGCACAGGCGCCTTGGCAAAGATCAGGACTTTCGCGTCAGCGGCCATAGTAGTCGGCGTGCAGTTGATCGGGATCGGCCCCCAGTGCATAGCGCGCGCGCAGCGTCCACATCAGCCAGATTGTGCGCCACACACCATGCTTCTCCCAGCGGCGGCCGGAGGTGGTCACGCGCGCGGTGAGGCAGAGCGGCGGCCCGGCCGTGCGTTTCAAGGTCTTGCAGAGGGCGATGTCTTCCATGAGGCGAATATTCGCATAGCGGCCGGCCCTCTCGAACGCGTCGCGCGTGACGAAGAGGGCTTGATCTCCAGTGGCGATGCCGGTGAGGCGGGAGCGGTGATTCATGAACCAGGCGATCACGCGAAGCATCGCAGGGCGTCCTTCAATGGTGACGTCGAAGCGACCCCACGTCCGGCCGCTTCGTGCGAGGCCATCCAGAATCAGCCGGTCGGCGTCCTGCGGCAGGCGCGTGTCGGCATGCAGAAAGAGCAGCGTGTCCCCTTGCGAATATTCGCATCCCGCATTCATCTGAGCGGACCGTCCCGGCGGACTGTCAACCACGCGGTCACAAAGCGGCGCTGCCACCGCGCGAGTTCCATCCGCGCTGCCGCCATCCACCACAATGACTTCGACTCCATGCTCGCGCTGCACCGCGAGCGCGGTCAGCGTATCGCGAATATTCGCGGATTCATTGAGCGCAGGGATGATGATGGACAGGCGGGTCATGCCCGCATTATCGCGGAGCGCGCTATTTCGCCTCGTTCAGCGACCAGTCATAGTCAAGGTGCGCAATGCCTGCCGCCTTGTCCCCAATCTTCTTCTGGTCCTCTGGCTTGTCCGCCAACAGCTTGGCGTAGCGAGCGAAATAGTCTTCGCGTGACGCGATGGCGGGCGTCTTGCCGTCAAAGCCGGTATAGCCGCTGGTCCAATCTTCTTTGAACCAGTTGAAGATGTTCGACACCTCCAGCTTGCCGTTGGCGTAGCGGTTGCGTGAGCGGTCGGAGAGGAAGCGCACGGCCTGTTCCTCCAACTGTGCGCCGAGGCGGTCAGCGACAAAGGCCTCCTCGCGCAGCATGGGGCAGCCGATGGAGGCGCAGTTGACAGCGAAGTGGACGCGCGGTTCGTTGTAGCGGCCGGGCTTTCTCAGCCACTCATGCTCGATCTGGTCGAGGAAGGCGTCATTGCCCAGCAGTTTGAAAAATTTGCGCTTCCAGCGATTGTCAAACACGCCGCCGATGTCCTTGATGGACTTGACCGGGTGGTGCGCGACGATCAATTCGAGCGTGAAGCCGTTGTAGGCGTTGATGAGAAAGGCCATCTGTTGCGCCTTGCTCCAACCGTCAAACTCGGTCTGCGTCACTTTCGAGAGACTGTCGAGATAGCTTTTCAGCGCGGCGCGGTCGTTCTTGAGCGCGGCGTATTTCACCTGCGAGGCCTTGCCGCCATCCACCAGCACCACATACTTTTTCAAGAGCGCGGTGAAGGCTGCGTGAGAGTGGTCAATGCCTTGCGCCAGAGTGGTGAGCGGCAGGCACAGCAAGGCGAGAAAGCAGAAGATCTTTTTCATGGAGAGAGTCCAGGTCAGGTCAGTGGCAGTGCTGCAAACCATTGGGCGAAAACGCGCCAGATGCTGGACGCGCCCAGTGTATAGAACAGAATGAGTTGCACGACCAGCCAGCCGAGCACGAGTGGAAAAACATGCCGGCCGGCGGTTGCGCGGCGCTCGGCGACGATCAGCACAAGCAGGGTCAACCCCGCCAGAAGCGGACCGGCCCATTCGCCGGCATCAGACCACTGCGGCATCCAGAAGCCGATGATGCGGGCCACGATGGGATCGATGAGCAGGAATCCCGTGGACAGCATCCAGCGGCTGTGGACCGGCAAGCTGCGGCGGTTGCGCCTGGCGGCGAGATAGAAACCGGCGAATAAGATCGGCGCCATGAATTGCAACACCAACAACTGCAACATGCCCGGCTGATCCAGAGCGCCAGCTGCGGAGATGCGCGCATGCGCCAGCAACAAGCTGGACAGGATGATGAGCGGCACCAGCACGAGACTGGCGCGGCCAAAGGCGCGATGCAGATCGCGCCGGCCGGTGCAAATGAGTAGGGGCTGCGTGATTAGAAGCAGCATCCAATGCAGCATGGTCGCGACATGGAAGTGCGTGAACCGATCCGCCGCGCCCAGCTTTGAGAAATATGGCAGCCAGAAGCCGAACACCGCCGCCGCGAGCAGCGTGGCACAGGCGATGCTACTCGCAGGCACTCGGGCGGGACGTGATGGGAGCGCGTTGTCCGCGGTCATGGCTTTTGCGTCGCCGACTCTGTGGAAAGGGTCAGGCCCAGGCGGATGGCCACGGCACACACTGCCTCGAAGGAGGCCGGAGGAAACCCGACTTCACTATCCATTGCGCGAAAGAACTTGCCCCCGCCTGAGCCTGAAGTCAGCACAAGGAACCGGGCCGATCCGCTGACGATTCGGAAACCATGCGTGGCTCCGCCAGGAGCAAGCAGGAAGTCTCCGCGCCTGGCCCTGCAGCTCGTCCCGGAAATGAACATGTCGACCTCGCCATCGAGCATGAAGTAGGCCTCATCCCAGGGATGACTGTGCGGTGGAGGGCCACTGCCCTCGTGGCCAGTGAGCTCGAAGACTTCATATTTCGCACCTGTTTGTTCCGCGCCGACCAGGATTCGAATCCGGTCAGCCAACACCTGTAGCTTTTCGCCTTCTCCACCGCGCACGATTTGGGCTGATGCAGTCATGGGAATCTCCAGAGTCTAGATTCCGGAATACGCAAAGGATATGGCAGCGGATTTGTTCGCTGGCGTCGCGCTGCCCCAGGCATTTCGCAGTCGAAGCCACGCCCTCTCGGCCACGGCCGCAGTTGCATTAGTGATGTTCCGCTTTGGGATACGCCGGCGTCTTGTTGCCGGAAATCGCCAGCGCCTTGCCGATAACCGTGCCCAAGCTGCCCTCACCTCGCGTCCAATCGTTGAAGGCGCGGGCGAAATCGAGTTTGCCCACGGTGGCGGTGGAGCGCTTGTACACGCCCGCTGCAAACTTGTTGGCCTCGCCCAGCGTGGGATAGGTGTGGATGGTGGAGAGAATGCCTTCCAGCCCGAAGCCATGCTTCATCGCGGCGACGAACTCCACCAGCAAGTCGCCCGCGTGTTCGCCCACGATGGTTGCGCCGAGAATTTTGTCCGAGCCTTTGGGCGTGATGACTTTCACGAAGCCGTGCGGTTCGCCATCAGCGATGGCGCGGTCGAGATCGTCGATGCCGTACACATGCACGTCATGGGCGATGCCTTTTTCCTTCGCCTCCTGTTCGTTCAAGCCCACGCGCGCAACCTCCGGGTCGGTGAACGTGGCCCAGGGCACCACGGAATAGTCGACACGGAATTTCTTGAACCTGCCGAAGAGCGCGTTCACCGCCGCGTACCAGGCCATGTGCGCCGCCGTGTGGGTGAACTGGTAGGGCCCCGCCACGTCGCCGCAGGCGAAAATGTTGGGATAGATCGTTTCCAGGTACTCGTTGGTGTCCACCACCCGGGTCGCGGGAATGCCGAGTTCTTCCAGGCCATAGCCCTTCAGGTTGGCGACGCGGCCCACCGCGCAGAGAATTTCATCAAAGGCGATGCGGCTTTCGTTGCCGTTGTTCTCGACCACCAGAAACTTGTCGCCCCCCTCCACCACCACGGCCTTGGCCTTGTGGTTCGTGAGCACTTTGACGCCTTCGGCTTCGAATTTCTTTTGCACCATCGCGGAGACTTCGGGGTCTTCGCGAATCATGATGCGAGGCAGCATCTCGACCTGCGTGACCTCGGAACCGAAACGAGCGAAGCACTGGGTCAATTCCGATCCGATCGGGCCACCGCCCAGCACCACCAGGCGCTTGGGCAGTTTGCGCAGATTCCACACATTGTCCGAGGTGAGTGGACCGACTTCGGCCAACCCCGGAATGGGCGGCACGAAGGGCCGCGCGCCGGCGGCGATGACGATGTTCCTGGTGGTCAACGTCTGCTTGCCGCCGTCCGCGCGGGTGATCTCGACTTCCCACGGCGTGCGAATATTCGCAGTGCCGGCGACGCACTCCACGCCGAGACTGGTGTAGCGCTCGACCGAATCATGCGGTTCAATGTCTTTCACGACTTTCTGCACCCGCTCCATGACTTCGGCGAAGTCCCACTGGGCGGACGCGGAGGCGATGCCGAACTCCTTCGAGCGCTGCATGTGGTTCAAGAGCTTGGCCGAGCGGATGAGCGCCTTGGACGGCACGCAACCGGTGTTGAGGCAGTCGCCGCCCATCTGGTGTTTTTCGACCAGCGTGACCTTGGCTTTCACGGCGGCGGCGATATACGACGTGACCAACCCGGCTGAGCCGGCGCCGATGACGACCATGTTGCGGTCGTACTTTGCAGGCGGCTTCCACTTGGCGTAGACCTTGCGCGCCTTGGCGCCGTCCACGACTTTTTTGGCGATGAGGGGAAAAATGCCCAGCAGCGCGAAGGAGATGAGGAGGCCCGGTGAAAGAATGCCCTTCAGTGAATCGATCTTGGCCAATTCCGTGCCGGCGTTCACGAACACCAGCGTCCCGGCCAGCATGCCAAGCTGACTCACCCAATAGAACGTCCAGGTCTTGATAGGTGTGAGACCCATGACGAGGTTGATGACGAAAAAGGGAAAGGCCGGGACCAGCCTGAGGGTGAAGAGATAGAAGCCGCCTTCCTTCTCGACGCCGGCATTGATCGCCTTCAATTTGTCGCCGAACTTCGCTTGCACGCTGTCCCGCAGCAGGAAGCGTGAGGCCAGGAAAGCCAGCGTCGCGCCGAGGCTGGAGGCGAAGGAAACGATCACCGCGCCGGTGGCGAGTCCAAACAGCGCTCCCGCGATCAGCGTCATGAGCGCGGCGCCTGGGAGCGACAAGGCGGTGACGAGCACGTAGATCACGAAGAACGCGCCGGCCGTCTGCCAGGGATGCGACTGGTAGTAGGTGTCGATGGCCGCTTGCTGCGACTTGAAGAAGTCCAGCGACAGGTAGCGACCGAGATCGAACACGAAAAACGCCGCGACCAGCGCCGCGACCACGACCAGCAACAGCAATTTGCTTTTGTTCATGACACTCCCTGATGTGCCGCGTCGAAACCGTGCGGCATCGGCCTTACGAATATTCGCGTCGGTCGGATGTTGCCCGACGCGGGTTACAGATACTCCGCCCGCACATCCACGCTGGACCGCACACCCAGATTGGCGTAGTTGGCCGCGAGCCATTCATCCGCCGCCGCGCGGCCGCGGTCGCGGAGCTCGGTGAGAAATCCCCAGTCCAGGCAGAACTTGGTCGCCACCGACATGTTCTTCAGCGCCTTGTCCGCGCGCACGGAGTGAATGAGCACATCCTTGAACTGATCGCGGAATTTGTCCTTGATCATGCCGTCGGCGAGCA
Source organism: Betaproteobacteria bacterium (assembly GCA_016791265.1). GTDB lineage: Bacteria > Pseudomonadota > Gammaproteobacteria > Burkholderiales > Usitatibacteraceae > JAEUMY01. The sequence continues at coordinate 125,754 of JAEUMY010000014.1, read as the reverse complement.
GCTTCTGCACGAATGCGACCGCGCGCAGCTCTTTCAACAGCGATGCGTTGAACGTGATTTCGTTGACACGATCGCTGATTTCGTTGGCCAGCACCGGCACCTCGTCGCGGGTGATCGGGTTGATGTGCAGGATGATGACATCGCGCGATTTCGTTTCGTAGAACAGCGGGAACAGCACCGGGTTGCCCATGTAGCCACCATCCCAGTAGTGCTCGCCGTTGATTTCCACAGCCTGGAAAATTTCGGGAAGGCAGGCGGACGCCAGCACGACATCGACGGAAACTTCGGCGGTGTCGAACACCCGCACCTTGCCCGTCTTCACGTTGGTCGCGGAAAGATAGAGCTTTGTCGACTGGCACGTGCGCAAGCTGTCGAAGTCCACCAGATCGTTCAGCACGCCACGCAGCGGGTGGTAGTTGAACGGGTTGGTCTGGTAGGGCGACAGCGTGTTGCCAATCATGCGTATCGCTTCGAGAGCCGGGCCATGCGCGGCGGGCGACAGGGTCGGCCCTTTTCCGCCGAAGAAAAACGACTCCCAGAACTGGGTCACGCCGCCGTTGCTGATCCGCGAGATGGCCGACCAGTAGCGGTGCAGGGCTTCGCGCGCCCCTTCCGGCCCGCCATTGAAGACGCCCCAGGCGTAGACCACCGCGTTCATCGAACCCGCGCTGGTGCCGGAAATGCCCTCGATTTCGATCAGCCTTGTTTCCATGAAGCGGTCGAGAATGCCCCAGGCGAATGCGCCATGCGCGCCGCCGCCTTGCAAAGCGAGATTCACTTTCTTGGGTGGGGCGGAGGTGCGGGGAAAGGGTTTGGCTGCCATTGAATATGTCCGTGAAACGTCGAGTGTGTCGGCGATGCCGCGCGAACCTGACATCTTACGCATCAAGCCTTGCCGCGCGGCTCAAGGTCGATTACGCTTGCCATCGCACTCGCCGCTCGCGTCGCGGGCGGTTGCAACCGCCGGGCGCCGCCTCGGCCGGTTTCAGACAGAAGAACAGCTCACCACACCAACAGGAGGCACCCCGTGACCCCGGAACAGATTCTCAAGCTGCCGTCGATGCCGGCAGCCAGCCCCAGCTATCCCATGGGCCCGTACCGCTTTGTGAATCGCGAGTACATGATCATCACGTACGAAACGGACAAGGACCTCTTGCGTCAGGCGGTGCCGGAGCCGCTGGAGCCCAACCCCGATGGTCACGTGCTGTACGAGTGGATTCGCATGCCCGATAGCTCGGGCTTCGGCGACTACACCGAGTCCGGCGTGGTCATCCCGTGCCTCTTCAAGGGCGAGCCCATCAACTTCACGGCGCAAATGTACCTGGACGACGAGCCGCCCATTTCGGCCGGCCGCGAAATCTGGGGCTTTCCGAAGAAGTACGCTCACCCGAAGCTTGAGGTCAACGGCGACACGTTGACCGGCACCCTGCACTACGCCGGCCAGATGGTGGCGATGGGCACGATGGCCTACAAGCACCAGGAGTCGCCCGGCGGAGTGGAAGCGATGGCCAAGGGCATGACCAAGACCCAGTGCAATCTCAAGATCATCCCGGATGTCGACGGCAAGCCCAAGATTTGCCAGCTCGTCGCCTACAACCTGATTGAAGTCACCATCAAGGGCAGCTGGCTCTCGCCGGCCCGTCTGCACCTGATCCCGCATGTGAACGCGCCTGCCGCAGACCTGCCGATCAAGAAGATCATCGGCGGCAAGCACTTCATCGGTGACCTCACGCTGCCGCATGGCCGCGTGCTGTTCGATTACATCAAGGACCAGGAAGGCTAAGGGGCATCGCCATGAAAAAATCCGACGTTCTGGCCCTCTCGGCCATGCCGCTGCAAAGCCCGACCTTTCCGCGCGGGCCCTACAAATTCTTCAACCGCCAATACATGGTGGTGAGCTACCAGACGGAGAAGGATGCGCTGCGTGAGGCGCTGCCCGAGCCGCTGGAGCCTGCCGGTGACACGGTCGCCGTACAGTGGCTGGACTTGCCCGATGGCGAAGGCTTTGGCGCCTATTCCGCCGTGGCCCAGATCATTCCTTGCCTCTTCAAGGGCGAGCAGTGCAATTTCGTGTCGCAGATGTACGTCGACAACACCCCCCCGCTCGCGGGTGGCCGCGAAATCTGGGGTTACCCGATGAAGTATGGCAAGGGTGTGTTGAAAGTCCATGGCGACACGCTGACCGGCACGCTGCATTACGCCGACCAGATGATTGCCCGCGGCACCATGACCTACAAGCACGACGCCTTCAGGAAGGACCTCTCCAAAGAGAAGGAGCTGCTGGCCCGCACCCAGATCACGCTGAAGCTGATTCCCGATATCGACGGCAAGCCCGCCATCGCGCAACTGGTCGGCATCAACTTCACCGACGTCACGGTGAAGGGGGCCTGGTCCGGCGAGGCGCGGCTTGAACTGATTCCCGCCGTGAACTGCCCGCTGGCCGATCTGCCGGTGAAGGATGTGCTGGGCGGCTCGCAGATGGTGACCGACATGACGCTGCCCTATGGCCGCGTGCTGCACGACTACCTCAAGAAGTGATTGCCTGACCAGCTGAAAAACAAACGGGGCCGCGAGGCCCCGTTTGTTTTTTCGCGCCCGGCGGCGAGTGCGAATATTCGCACTCGCCGCCGGCTTACAGAAACTCCTGCTGCAAATTGACAGTGGAGCGAACGCCGATGTCGTTGAAGTTGCGCGACAGCCATTCGGTCGCATAAGCGCGACCGCGATCACGCAGCATGGTCAGGAAGCTCCACTCGTTGGCGAATTTGCTGGACACCGACAGATCGGAAAGCGCGGTATCCGCGCGCACGGAGTGGATCAGCACGTACTTCAGCTTCTCGCGGTGCTCATCCTTGATCCAGCCTTCATCCAGCAGCTTCTGCACGAAATACACCGAGCGCAACTCCTTGATGAGCGAGGAGTTGAAGGTGATTTCGTTGATGCGGTTGAAGATGTCGTTGGACATCGTCGGCGGGCCGGGACGCTCGATCGGATTGATGTGCAGGATCACCACGTCGCGCGCGTCGGTGTAGTAGAACAGCGGGTACAACACCGGGTTGCCCATGAAGCCGCCGTCCCAGTAATACTCGCCGTCGATTTCCACCGCCTGGAAAAGATACGGCAGGCAGGCCGAGGCCAGCACCACGTCGGAGGTGATTTCCGGCGTATGGAACACCTTCACCTTGCCGGTGCGCACGTTGGTCGTGGAGAGGAAAAGCTTGGTGTCCTGACTGCGCTCCAGTTCCTCGAAATCCACTTCCGCTTCCAGCACGTCACGCAGCGGATTGAAGTTCATCGGATTCAGCTGGTAGGGCGAGAAGCTGTGGGTGACCAGCTTGAAGATTTCGGATGCGAACGACTTGTCGTGGTTCCAGCCGGAGAACATCTGCTCGAACTGGTTGCGCTTGACCGGGCTGTACTTGGAACCCGCCTCGGAAATGGCCAGCCAGAAGTTGTGCAGCGCCTCGCGGACACCTTCCTTGCCGCCTTTCAGGTGGCCGTAGGCATGCACCACCGCATTCATCGAGCCGGCGCTGGTGCCGGAAATGCCCTCGACGTGAATGCGGCCGTCTTCCATGAACTTGTCGATCACGCCCCAGGCGAAGGCGCCGTGGGCGCCGCCGCCCTGCAACGCAAGGTTGATGACCTTCTCACCCTTGGCGTTGAGAATGGGCTTGAAGGTTGGCGGGCCGGGCGCCTTGGACTTGGCGGCAGGCTTTTCCGCCTTGGGTGCCGCGGCCTTGGCGGCTGGCTTTTTTGCTGCGCGGACAGCGGGCGCCGCCTTCGCCGAGGCTTTGGCTTTGGTGGAGGCTGCGGCTTTCGCCTTCGCGGGTGCGGCTTTCTTGCTTTGGGCTGCCATGTTATTCCCCAGAATGATTCGGCCCGGGTCGTCCCGGGCCGGAAGCTAGCGCGAACGCGAAATCAGTGCGCGGTCCAGCCGCCTTCGACTGCGATGTGCGAGCCGGTGATGGAGGCGGCGGCGTCGCTGCACAGGAACACGGCCGTGCCAGCCACCTGTTCCGTCGTCACGAACTGTTTGGTCGGCTGTGCCGCCAGCAACACGTTGCGCTTCACTTCATCCTCGGTGATGCCACGCGCCTTGGCGGTGTCGGGGATCTGCTTTTCCACCAGCGGGGTCAGCACATAGCCGGGGCAAATGGAGTTGACGGTGATGCCCTTCTCGGCGACTTCGAGCGCGACCGTCTTGGAGAAGCCCAGGATGGCGTGCTTGGAGGCGACATAGGCGGACTTGAAGGGCGAAGCGACCAGCGCGTGGGCGGACGCCACGTTGATGATGCGGCCCCAATTCTTCGACTTCATGTAGGGCAGCACGGCCTTGGTGGCGTGGAAAGCGGCGGAGAGATTGATGGCGATGATGGCGTCCCACTTCTCGACCGGGAACTCGTCCACGGGGCAGACGAATTGGATGCCGGCGTTGTTCACGAGGATGTCCACGCCGCCGTGCTCGCTGATCGCCTTGGCGCACATGCCGGCGATCTGGTCGGGCTTGCTCATGTCGGCGCCGTCATAGGTGACCTTCACGCCGAACTTGCTGGCGAGGCCGGCACGGATCTTCTCGATCTCGGCCGCGTCGCCGAATCCGTTGAGGACCAGGTTCACGCCTTCCTTGGCCAGGCCTTCGGCAATGCCCAAGCCAATACCGCTGGTGGAGCCGGTCACAATCGCAGTCTTCCCTTTCAACATGTTTCTCCCTTTCTTGTATCTGATGAATCCAATGAACCGAGCGGCAAGTCTAATGGGTTTCGCGGGCGTTTGCGGGCTTTCTTTGCGCCCTCGGGGGTAATCCGTACTGCATTTCGGGGATGCCCCATTGAGCCTTCGCACGTAAGCGAGTATTGTTCCCCCCTCGCGGTCGAAAGGCCTCGCAGGCCGACAATAATCATTCACGGGAGACCCTCATGTCCAAGCTTCCTCCAGGCGCCTCGCAGCAGTTCGAGGCTGCGAACCAGATCACCAATTCCGCCCTGAAGCACGCCAAGGCCGCCGTGCAGGTGCAGATGGAAACCACCCAAGCCATGCTGGACGACCACATGCGTCTTGCCCAGTCGCTGGCTTCCGAAATGCAGACCGGCAACATGCAAGGTGTGGCCCAGGCGCTGGCCGAAGCGGCCCAGCACAACGTGCAGCGCTACATGGCCCAGATGCAGAAGCTGGCGGAGTTGTCGCGCGCCAGCCAGCAGCAGACGGTCGAGGCCGTGATGGGGCAGATGGGCGGAAGCAACGGCTTTCAGCAGGACCTGGCGCGCCAATTCGGCATGAACGGCGAGCAACCGAACATGATGGGCATGATGCAGAACTTCCTGAAGATCGCGCAAAGCTCCGCCGAGCAATTCGGCCAGGCCGTGAATTCGGCGACGAACAACGCCGCCGATGCGATTTCGCAGGGTTATGCGCGCCCGGCCAAACCCAAGGCGTCAGCTCGGAAACGCTAAGTCGCGTTCGCCCGGTCTGGCGTGAACGCCGGGCCTTGGGTGATGCGCTTCCAGTACGACACATGGCCCGCGGAACCAGCGGGCCATTGCTTTTCAAACGCGGCCGTCCACGCCGCGACATCGAACTCGACGCGCAGGGCATCGACATGCGCACCGCTTTGCCGGGCGCCATAAGCGGGCTGGTGCGGTGACGGCGCGACACCGATGCGGGTGATGAGCCCGGCAGGATCGCCCGCGAAATTGGGCATGCCGGTCGCGCCATTGTTGATGACGGCGCCAAACGGAAACTGGCGCAGCGCCGGCAGGCAGGTGTGGCTGGAGGCGAACACGTCCACTTCCGCCTTGGCGAATATTCGCATCAGCGACGCAAGACGCTCAGGGCTGTCCAACTGGTCGTGGGCGAATCCCCATCCCGCGAGCGACTCCGCGTCGCCATGCACGATGCCGATGCGCGCCTCGCCCACCTTCGCCACCGCATGCATGGGAAGTGCGGCGAGCCGATTGCGAATATTCGCATGCTGTCTCGCGGTGGTGCGCAGTTGCCGCATGATGACGTTGGACCGCTCGACCTCCGCGTCGCTCACGTCGTCAGGATAGCCGCAGCCGCAGCCCTGGTCGTCATCGGCTGCGAGCTCTGTTTCGACATTGCCGCGCAGCGCCACGTGTGACAGCACGGCCTCATTCACCGCACGGAACATGTCGGGGTCGATATCGAACCAGTTGAAGTCGCCATTGAAGACGAGCATGGGCGGCGTGGGCTCGCGGGCCGCGAGCGTCAGGACGGCGGCGAGCGCGAAGGGATTGCCATAGAGGCCGCCAATGACGTACAGCGTGTCGGCCGCGATGTCCGGCGCGCGGTCGAAGACGGTGGGGCTGTAGCGGTACGACAGCGGACAGGTGCGTCCGGGACGATGCACGGAATCGTCCATGCCGCTTTACTCGGCAGCCAGCGCGGCGTCTTCCCCATCCGGCTTCAGCGCGCCACCGCAGCTCGACCCTTGGCCCGCCGTGCAACCGTAGCAATGGTCGCGCACCACGATGGGGTTGCCGGTCAGGTCTGCGTGCATCAGATCGGTGATGTGCGAGCGCAGCCGGTCGCCGTGTTCCAACGGCAGACCCAGCATCTGGTTGAAGTCGCAGTCATAGACGAAACCCTTCCAGTCGATGCTGACGATGCTGCGGCACATGACCGAGTCGAGATTGGTCGGCACGAAGGACTGCACCAAGAGGTCCATGTACTGCTCGAACTGGCCCTTCGAAATCAGCGTGGAACCGAAGCGCTGGATGGGCATGTTGGTGATGGTGAAGAGCTGGTTGAACACCACGCCGAAATTGTCGAACAGGAAACGGTGGTAGTCCGCCTCCAGCCTTTCCTGATTCGGCGGCAGCGACGGGCCTTGCGGGTTGTAGACAAGGTTCAACGTGAGACCGCTGCCGGGCTGACCGTAGCCCAGGGCATTCAAAGTCTTCAGCGCGCGGACGGACTTGTCGAACACGCCCTTGCCGCGCTGTTTGTCCACATTGTCTTCCGAGTAGCAGGGCAGTGACGCGACGACTTCAACGTGGTGGTCGGCCAGAAATCGCGCCAAGTCCTCCTGGCCCGGTTCATCGAGGATGGTGAGGTTGCAGCGGTCGATGACCTTGACGCCGCGCTCGCGGGCGGCCGCCACCAGACGGCGAAATTCGGGGTTCAGTTCCGGCGCACCGCCGGTGAGGTCCAGCGTCTTCGCGCCCGAGGCATCCAGGTAGGCGATGACCTGATCGACCGTCTCAGGCGTCATCACTTCCTTGCGGTCCGGGCCCGCGTTGACATGGCAATGCAGACAGGTCTGGTTGCACTTGTAGCCCAGGTTGACTTGCAGGGTGTCCAGCGCGAACCGCTTGATGTGCGGGAAATTGCGGGACTTCATCAGGTGCAAGGTGGCGTGCATGCCGGGCTCCGGAAAGATCAATGGGAAGAGATACGCCGCAGCAGGGGCGACCGGATGTCCGTCGCCCGCGCCGTGGCTACCTTACAGCAGCGACTTCGCTTTGGCGACCACGTTTTCCACCGTGAAGCCGAAATGCTTGAAGAGTTCGCCCGCCGGCGCGGATTCGCCGAAGGTGTCGATGCCAACCACGGCACCGTCCAGCCCGACGTACTTGCGCCAGAGATCGGTGACGCCCGCTTCCACGGCGACCTTGCGAATATTCGCAGGCAGCACCGAGGATTTGTAGGCCGCGTCCTGGCGATCAAAAATCTGCGTGCAGGGCATGGAGACCACGCGCGCGCCGATGCCCTGCTTTTCCAGATCGGCCTGCGCGCCAACGGCGAGGGGCACTTCGGACCCCGTGGCGATGAGGATGACTTGCAGCGCCGCAGATTCGGACGACAGCACATAGCCGCCTTTGCGAATATTCGCAATCGTGGCCGCGTCGCGTTTCTGGAAGGCCACGTTCTGACGGGAGAAGAGGAGACAGGATGGGCCGGTCTTGCGTTCGATGGCCGAGGCCCAGGCGGCAACCGACTCCACCGTGTCGCAGGGCCGCCAGACATCCATGTTGGGAATGAGCCGCAGCGTGGCGGTCTGCTCCACCGCCTGGTGGGTGGGGCCGTCTTCGCCGAGGCCGATGGAGTCGTGGGTGTAGACGAAGATGTTGCGCTGCTTCATCAGCGCCGCCATGCGCAGCGCATTGCGGGCGTATTCCGAAAACATCAGGAAGGTGCCGGTGTACGGAATCACGCCGCCATGCAGCGCCATGCCGTTGGCGATGGCCGACATGCCGAACTCGCGCACGCCGAAGTTGATGTAGTTGCCGCCTTGCCTGGCATTGATCTGCTTCGAGCCCGACCAGTTGGTGAGATTGGAGCCGGTGAGATCCGCCGAGCCGCCAATGAACTCCGGCAGCACGGGGGCCAACCCCTCGATGGCAAGCTGCGAGGCCTTGCGGGTGGCGACAGTTTCGCCCTTGTCGTGGGTCTTGGCGATCAGCGCCTCGACGGTGGCGGACCAGTTGGCCGGCAAATCGCCCGCCATGCGGCGCTTGAACTCGGAGGCCAGTTCCGGATACTGCTTTTCGTACGCGCCGAAGGTCGCGTTCCACTTCGCTTCCAGCGCCTGGCCCTTCAACTTCGCATCCCAGCCGTCGTAGATGGCCGGCGGAATCTCGAACGGTGCGTGCGGCCAGCCGATGGCTTCACGTGTCGCGGCCACTTCCTTGTCGCCCAGCGCCGCGCCATGCACATCATGCGTGCCGGCCTTGTTGGGCGAGCCTTTGCCGATGATGGTCTTGCAGCAGATCAGCGTGGGCTGGTCAGTGACGGCCTGCGCGGCTTTCAATGCCGCTTCCACCGCCGCGAAGTCGTGGCCATCGACATTCGGGATCACCTGCCAGCCATAGCTCTCGAAGCGCCTGGGCGTGTCGTCGGTGAACCAGCCTTCGACATGGCCGTCGATGGAAATCCCGTTGTCGTCGTAAAAGCAGATGAGCTTGCCCAACCGCTGCGTGCCGGCCAGCGAGCAGACTTCATGCGAAATGCCTTCCATGAGGCAGCCGTCACCCAGGAACACATAGGTGAAGTGATCAACGATGGGAAAGCCTTCGCGATTGAATGTGCGGGCCAGTTCGCGTTCGGCTAGCGCCATGCCGACCGCGTTCGCGATGCCCTGGCCCAGCGGACCGGTGGTGGTCTCCACGCCGGGTGCGTAGCCGACTTCCGGATGCCCGGGCGTCTTGGAATGCAGTTGGCGAAAGCGCTTGATTTCATCGATGGACAAGTCATAGCCCGTCAAATGCAGCAACGAATAGATCAGCATCGAGCCGTGACCGTTGGACAGTACGAAGCGGTCACGGTCCGCCCAATGCGGATTGGCCGGACTGTGCTTCAGATGGTGGCGCCAGAGCACTTCGGCGATTTCCGCCATGCCCATCGGGGCGCCCGGGTGCCCGGAGTTGGCCTTCTGCACGGCGTCCATGGACAGCGCGCGAATGGCATTGGCGAGATCAGTGCGGGATGGGGCGGAGGCGGACGTCATGATGGGGATCGGCGAAGAGTGAGGGGCTGTCACGCGAAACATGACAGAACCGGTTGAAATAATTGGGTTTTGGGCTGAAATCGGGCTGGGCTTCGACGCCCGTTGCGATTATAATTCACGTCTTTCGACAACCTTCCGCTTCTCTTGGGCACAACCCCCCACAGCGCACCCGTTCGCGGGTCAACGCGTTCCCCGTTCTCCTGACTGCCCTCACCCGGCGCCAGGTATTGGGGCGTTGGGTTTTGGGCTTCGAGAGGAATAGAACAAAAGGGGATCAGCATGAAGGGTTTGCACATCATCGGCGATTTGTACAACTGCTCACGGGACGCGGGCTCGGGGCGGTATCTCGTCTCCGCCGACGCCTTGCGTGACTTGTGCGTGAACGCCAGCCATGCCGCCGGACTCACGGTCCTGGGTGAGCATTTCTATCAATTCGATGGCGCGGACGCGACGCAGGATGGCGGCTCCACCGGTGCGGTGGTGCTGGCCGAATCGCACATCGCCATCCACACCTGGCCCGAGCGCGATGGCGCGACGCTGGATGTCTACGTCTGCAACTTCACCGCCGACAACACAGCACGGGCCGAGCAGCTTTTCAAGACCATCGTCGATGCGCTGAAGCCGGCGGATGTCATGGTCGAGCGCGTCTGGCGCGGCAAGGATCTGCCGCTCAAGGAAAAACGGGCGGCCTGAAGTCGAAGCATGACGGCGCGGCGCATTGAGGAGGTCCTCAACGAGGACAGCGGCGTCTGGTTCTCCGGCACGCTCATCGAGCGCCGCCAGACGTCGTTCCAGTTGATCGAGGTCTATGACACGCCCGAGCTGGGCCGCATGTTCCGCCTGGACGGCTACAACATGACCAGCGAGCGGGACGAGTTTTTCTATCACGAAAATCTCGTGCATCCCGCGCTCATCGCGCACCCGAATCCCCGCCACGCGCTCATCATCGGCGGCGGTGATGGGGGCTCCGCGGAGGAAATCCTGAAGCACTCGACCATCGAGCGCTGCGACATGGTGGAGCTGGACGGTGACGTCATCGAGGTGGCAAAGCAGTACTTCGCCAAGGTGCATCGTGGCGTCTTCGACAATCCGCGGCTCGGTCTCACCATTGGCGACGGCTTGGCGTGGTTGAAGAAACCACCCTGCCGCTATGACCTCATCGCGCTGGACTTGACCGATCCCGTCGGCCCGTCGTCGGCGCTCTACACGCCCGAATTTTTCGCCGATTGCCGCGCGGCGTTGACCGAAAACGGCGCCATGGTGATGCACATCGGCTCACCCGTGGCGCATCCCAAGCGGGTCCGGGAAAGCGTCGATTACCTCTCGCGAATATTCGCGACCGTGTCGCCCTACTTCGTCCACATTCCCTTGTACGGTTCGACGTGGGGATTCGCGGTGGCCTCCGCATCGCTTGATGCGACCCGAGTCTCGGCTGCCGAGGTTGAAGCGCGGCTCGCTGCGCGCGGCGTGGGGGAGCGCCAGTACTACAACGGCGCGGTACATCAGGCGCTGTTCACGCAACCTGAGTATGTGAAAGCGCTGCTTCGGTAGCGTCGACCTCGAGCTGGCGGCGCACCCAGTCGCGCCAGGGCGCGAAGAGCGCCGCGTTCGTGGCCGCGATGGCGGAACGATGCCAGGCGGGATCGGCCCAATAGTCGTCGTGCGTGAATGTGCAGAGCTTGCCGCCGGCTGACTCCAGGATGAGGGCGCCCGCCGCGTAGTCCCACGGGTTCTCGCCTGGATGGACGAACACGTCATAGCGCCCTGCCGCAAGGTGGCACCACTGCAAGACCGATGCGCCACTCATGCTGAGTTGCGCGAACGGCGCTTCGGCGATCAGCGCGTGTTTCAGGCGGCCCAGCTTCTTGTACAACCCGGCTTCCGCGCGGGCGTTGCGCAGTGTGCGCGAGACATCCCCCAGCGTGAGCGGCGTGCCATTCAATGTGGCGGTCTGGCCGCGCACCGCGGCGAAGAGTTCGTTGGCGCTCGGATCCAGGATCACGGCGAGCTGCGTGACGCGGTCGTGAGTCAGCGCCACCGACACGCCAAAGTACGGTTTGCCGTTGACGAAGTTGCCGGTGCCATCAAGCGGGTCGATGCACCAGCACCAGCCGCCAGCCTGCCAGAGCCTGCGCTGCTCGGACTCCAACATCTCCTCTCCCACCACCGGGCAGGGCACGATGCTCTGTAGACCGCGCTCCAGCGCCATCTGCGCGGCCACATCGGCTTCGGTCACCAGGCTGCCGTCGGGCTTGCGGTCGGCTCGCACACCGCGAAAGCGAGGGAGAATCTCGGCGCGCGCGACGTCGCGCACCAGCTCGGCGACACGGGGCAGAATCAAGGGGGCGGCGGCGGGGAAACGGTCCGGCGGATCGTCGGCGAAAAGCGGCTGGTCTGCGGCGGTCCAGCGTACGGCATCGGCGATTGCAACCATGGGCGCGGATTATACTGCCGCCGAGTTTTTCTTTGAGTTCATTCTGTTCCAACATCATGTCCGCCCCACGGTTTCATTGCGCAGAGTTGCCCCGCCCGTCGCGAAGCGGCCAAGCGTTCACGCTGCCCGCTGCCGTGGCCAGTCACGCGGTGCGGGTGCTGCGCCTGCGCGTGGGGGATGTGCTGGTGTTGTTCGATGGCGAGGGCGGCGAAGTCCCGGCCACGCTGGCGGATGTGGCGCGCGAGTGCGCCACCGTGACGCTCGGCGAATATTCGCAAGTGGATCGCGAGTCGCCGCTGGACCTCTGGTTGGTGCAGGCACTGGCGGTGGGCGACAAGATGGACTGGATCGTGCAGAAGGCGGTGGAGCTGGGCGCGACCGGCATCGTGCCGTGGCAGGCGGATCGCTCGGTGTTGAAACTGGACGCCGCGCGCGCGGACAAGCGCCGCGCGCACTGGGAGGCGGTCGCCATTTCCGCCTGCGAGCAGTGCGGGCGCAATCGCATTCCGTTCGTGGACGCGCCGCTGTCGCTCACTGCCGCGCTGGCGCGTTCAGCCAGCCGCAGAGTGGTGGCGATGATGCCGGGCGTGGCGGGGCCGTCCGCATTTCGTGCGGAGCCGATGGCGCTGGTGGTGGGGCCGGAGGGCGGGTTCAGCGACGCGGAAGCGAAGCTGCTACGCGCGACGAATGTGGCGACGCTGACCCTCGGACCGCGGATCCTCCGCACCGAAACGGCGGGCCTGGCCGCGCTTGCGGCGCTGAACGCCCGGTTCGGCGATTTCGGCCTGACCGCCGGCTGACCCGCCGCCCCGGCTTTCTCTACAATGCGGCTTTCGCCCGTGCCGTTCGCGGGCCGTTCTCCGCGCCCCATGGCCAAATCGAGCACCCAGAAAACCGAAGCCTTCGTGAAGTGGTTCCGCACGGCGGCGCCCTTTATCCATCAGTTCGGCGGCGGCACCTTCGTCATCGCGTTCGGTGGCGAGGTGCTGACCGATGGCGACTTCATGCGTCTCGCCCACGACATCAACGTGCTGGTCAGTCTGGAAGTGCGCGTGGTGCTGGTGCATGGCACGCGCCCGCAGATCGAGGACCAGCTAAAGCAGCACGGCGTTGAATCGCGTTACGAGAAAGGCCGGCGCATCACTGACGAGGCCGCGCTGAAGTGCGTGAAGGAAGCGAACGGCATCGTGCGCATCGAAATCGAGGCGCTCTTGTCCAATGAACTCGCCAATTCGCCCATGGCGGACTCGGACATCCGCGTGTCGTCCGGCAACTTCATCACCGCGCGGCCCGTCGGTGTGCTGGGCGGCGTCGACTTTCTCAACACGGGTGAAGTGCGCAAAGTGGATGCCGAAGGCATCGAGCGCCGGCTGGATGACCACGAAGTCGTGCTCATCTCGCCCGTGGGTTTTTCCCCGGCGGGCGAAGTGTTCAATTGCACGCTGGAGGATGTCGCGACCTCGGTCGCCATCGCGCTGAAGGCGGACAAGCTCATTTTCCTGACCGAGACGGCGGGCGCCACCGATGCCAAGGGCCGGCTGATTTCCGAGCTCACCGCCAAGCAGGCGGCGGACCTGATGTCGCCGGTGCCGCCGACGGCGGAGGACATCCGGCTCTTTCTGCCCGCCACGATTCGCGCGGTGTCGTCGGGCGTGAAGCGCGCCCATCTCATCAGCCGCCACACCGATGGTGCGCTCCTCATCGAGACCTTCACCCATCACGGCATCGGCACCATGGTCGTGCCCGAAGCGCCCGACGTGCTGAGAGAAGCCACCCTGGATGACCTGGAGGGCATCACCCAGATCATCGAGCCACTGGAGCGCGACGGCGTGCTGGTGCGCCGCGATCGCGATCAGTTGAAGGCCGACATCAGCCGCTTTTTCGTGCTCGATCAATCCGAAGGCCATGAGCGCCGCGTCATTGGCTGCGGCGCCTTGTATCCCTACGCCAGCGACAAGTCGGCGGAGCTGGCGTGTCTTGCGGTCAACCCGTTCTACCGCGACGGCGGCCGGGGCGAGCGCATCCTGCAGTATGCCGAGCGCAGGGCGCGCGAAGCCGGGCTGAAGTCGCTCTTTGTGCTCTCCACCCGCACGATGCAGTGGTTTCTGGAGCGCGGCTTCGCCGAGGCGACGCTGGAGGATCTGCCGGCGGAGAAGCGGGCGGTCTACAACCAGGACCGCCGGTCCAAGATTTTTCGCAAACCGCTTTAATCATCCCGCATCAGGAGGAATCCATGGCTCGCATGGTTCAATGCATCAAGCTGCAACGCGAGGCCGAAGGTCTCGACTTTCCGCCACACCCAGGTGAACTAGGCAAGAGCTTGTATGAGCAGGTTTCCAAAGAGGCCTGGAAGGCCTGGTTGGAGCATCAGAAGATGCTCATCAACGAGAACCGTCTCAACATGACTGATCCTCGGGCTAGAAAATACTTGGAGGAGCAGATGCAGCGCCACTTCTTCGGATCAGGCGCCGACGCGGCGCAGGGCTACGTGCCAAAGGCCTGACCGACCGGAACAATATCGCGAATATTCGCACTGCGAATATTCGCGACACCACGCCGCTCAATCTTTGGCGGCTTCCGCTTCCAGCTGCTCCACGCTGATGTGGCGCACGTCCTTGCCCTTCACCAGGTAGACGACATACTCGGACATGTTCTTGGCGTGGTCGCCAATGCGCTCGATGGCCTTGGCGATGAAGAGAATTTCGATGGAAGAGGAGATCGTGCGCGCATCTTCCATCATGAACGTGATGAGCTGGCGCAGGATGCCGCGGAACTGCTCATCCACCAGCCGGTCCTGCTTCACCACCTGGGTCGCCGCCATCACGTCGAGGCGCGCGAAGGCATCCAGCGAACGTTTCAGCATGTCGATGGCGATGTCGCCCACGAACTTGACTTCCGGCAGGCGCGGCGCGGTCAGCCTGTCGTTGCCGTGGATCAGCTTGGTCATGCGCGCAATCTTGGCCGCCTCGTCGCCGATGCGCTCCAGATCGGTGATGGTCTTGATGACCGCCATGATCATGCGCAAGTCGGAGGCCACCGGCTGACGGTGCGCGATGACGTGGGCGCACTCCTCGTCGATCGCGACTTCCAGCGCGTTGACGCGATGGTCATCGGCAATCACCTGATCGGCGAGTGCCAGGTTGCCCGAGGACAGCGCCTCGATGGCGCTCATGATCTGGGTTTCAACTAGACCACCCATTTGCAGCACGCGGGCGCGCACGCCTTCCAGCTCGGCGTCGAATTGTCGGGAAATGTGTTCGGGCATGATGGAATCTAATTCAGCAAATACCGCAATGTAGAGACGGATTGTTTCAGTTGCATGACGCTTGGGAGTTCAGGCTCGCCGCTTCAGGGTTTGCACGCCCTCCGGGCGCGCGATCAGGGCCACGTCGGCGCCACGCCGGGCGAAGAGGCCGTTGGTGACCACGCCGGGAATCTGGTTGATGTCACTTTCAAGTTCAACCGGGTTCAATATGGCCATGCCATGGACATCAAGAATCACGTTGCCGTTGTCCGTGGTGAAGTTCTCGCGCAGCACGGGGCGGCCGCCCAGCTTGACCAGTTGGCGCGCGACATAGCTTCTAGCCATTGGAATGACTTCCACGGGCAGCGGAAACTTGCCCAACACGCCGACCAGCTTGGACGCATCCGCGATGCAGACGAATTTGTGCGAGGCGCCGGCAACGACTTTCTCCCGCGTCAGAGCGCCCCCACCGCCCTTGATCATGGCGAGATGCTCGGTGATCTCGTCAGCGCCATCGACGTAGATGTCGAGGTCGCCGGTGTTGTTGAGGTCGAACACGCGAATATTCGCAGCCTTCATGCGCTGGGTGGACGCCTCGCTGGACGACACGGCCCCCTGGATGCGGCCTTTGATCTTGGCGAGTTCGTCGATGAAAAAATTGACGGTCGAGCCGGTGCCGACGCCGATGATGCCGTCTTCAGGCACATGGGCGATGGCGGCGCGCGCAGCCTCGTGTTTCAGGGTGTTTTGATCCATGACGGAAGCATAGCCGGAAAGCGCTGCGTCCGTTGGCGCAGCGTGAGAGCAGGCGGTTCCTGATACCCTCTTGGCTGACCGCCTAGCCCGACCGCATCAACGCCCCGGAACACCATGCGCGATTACCTTCGCTCCATCCTCACCGCCCGCGTCTATGACGTGGCCATCGAAAGCCCGCTCGATCCCACCCCCGGCCTGTCCCAGCGTCTGTCCAATCAGCTGCTTCTGAAGCGGGAGGACTTGCAGGAGGTGTTCTCCTTCAAGCTGCGTGGGGCGTACAACAAGATGGCGCATCTTTCTGCCGCGGAGTTGAAGCGCGGCGTGATCTGCGCCTCGGCCGGCAATCACGCTCAGGGTGTCGCGCTGGGGGCGCAAAAACTGGGCACGACCGCGACCATTGTCATGCCGGTCACGACGCCGCGCATCAAGGTGGAGGCGTGCTTGCGGCGCGGCGCGCATGTGGTGCTGCATGGCGATTCCTATCACGAGGCGTCGCGCCATGCACAGGCGCTCGCCAAGGCCAAGAAGTTGTCCTACGTGCATCCGTATGACGATCCCCTCGTCATCGCCGGCCAAGGCACGATAGGCATGGAAATCCTCCGCCAACATCAGCATCCTATCGATGCGATCTTTGTTCCGGTCGGCGGCGGTGGTTTGATCGCAGGCGTCGCGGCGTACGTGAAACAGATTTCCCCGGCCACGCGAATCATCGGCGTTGAGCCCGAAGACTCGAATGCGATGTACCAGAGCCTGAAGGCCGGCAAGCGCGTCGAGCTGGACCAGGTGAACCTGTTCGCCGATGGGGTTGCGGTGAAGCAGGTGGGCGCCGAGACGTTTCGCATCGCGCGTGAACTGGTCGACGAAATCATCCTCGTGGATACCGACGAAATCTGCGCGGCTATCAAGGACATCTTTGAAGACACGCGCTCCATCGTGGAGCCATCGGGCGGCCTCGGTGTGGCCGGCGCCAAACGCTATGTCGAGCGCGAGCGCTGCAAGGATCGAACGCTGGTCGCGCTGGCCTGCGGCGCCAACATGAATTTTGATCGCCTGCGCTTTGTTGCCGAGCGGGCGGAGCTGGGTGAGCGGCGCGAAGCCGTGTTTGGCGTGACCGTTCCGGAGCAGCGCGGCAGCTTCCGGCGCTTTTGCGAGCTGATCGGCAATCGCAATGTCACCGAGTTCAACTACCGCATCTCCGATGCGGATGCGGCCCACCTTTTTGTCGGCATGCAGGTCGCGAGCCGGCAGGATGCGAGCAAGGTTCGGAGTGAACTGGTGCGCCACAAATTCGCGACGCTGGATCTCACGGATGATGAGTTGGCGAAGCTGCATCTGCGCCACCTGGTCGGCGGTCGTTCACCCCTGGCGGCGGGCGAGCGCGTGTTCCGTTTCGAGTTTCCCGAGCGGCCAGGCGCGTTGATGCGATTTCTGTCAAGCATGAGCCCCTCCTGGAACATCACGCTGTTTCACTATCGCAACCACGGTGCCGATTACGGGCGCATTCTGGTCGGCATGCAGGTGCCCGCCAGGGAGCAAGCCGCGCTCAAGCGTTTCATCAAGTCGCTGGGCTACGCTTGCACGGAAGAGACCGACAATCCGGCGCTGAAGCTCTTTCTCTAGCCGGGGAATGCCGGATTACCCGGGCCAGTTCTTGATGGTGAGGCGGGGGTTTCGCGCTCACACCTGCGTGTGAGTGCGCCCGCTGAACGGGGAGGCCTCTGGCCGACCTGCGTGGCTTTGGCGACTGGGCCGCTCAGGCGGGCCAGTTCTTGATGTACTGCTTAAGCAGCCGATTTTCAAAGTCCGCGTCCTTGATGGCGCTTCTGGCGATGTCGTGAAAGGACAAGATGCCGAGCAACGCACCTTCGTCCATCACTGGAACGTGCGTGATGTGGAGCTCGGTCATCATGGTGCGCAGGCGGTCTGCGGTGTCATCCGGCTGAACGACCGGCGGGTTTTTCTTCATGATGTCCGCCACCTTGGCGCTCGCAATGGCGGCGCCCAGCCGGTCCAGCCCGGTGAGGAGTTCGCGCAAGGTTACAAGTCCCGTCATTTCGCCCTTCTCCATGACCAGGACGGAGCTGATGCCCTTGTCCACCATCAGGCGCACCGCGGCGGTGACCGAGTCGTCCGGGGTGACCGAAAAAAGGGCGCTCCCCTTGTCATTGAGAATGTCTTGCACACGCATCTGGGTTCTCCTGCCTGCAGGGGGTCAAGACTAGCAAATGACTGGCGGGCTTGCCTCCTGCCGCGAATATTCGCAACGGCCGCGCCAAATGAAAAAGCCGCCCGACATTCATCAGGCGGCTTGGGAGATGGTGCCGGTGAAGAGAGTCGAACTCCCGACCTTCGCATTACGAATGCGCTGCTCTACCAACTGAGCTACACCGGCGGATCTTGCTGACCGGTGTCACCGGGCTGCAAAAGAGGGCGAATTATAGGCGGGAGGGCGGGAAAAGGGAAGGTGTTGGCGGCATTATCAAGTTTGGCTCAGGGCATCCTGGCCCTCGCACGACGCTGTTGAATAAGTCTTCTATTTTCAATAAGTTAGGCTGAATTAGTCCAGCCACCGAGTAGGGCTTGAGTTGGAGTTGAGAAAAGCTTCACATTTGCCTGCTTCGCATGCCGCTTGAACCGCTCATTTGACCGCGCATCGAAAATGGCTAGAGTATTTGCGCGGTCTTCCTAAAAATGCCATTCATCCCCAAGGGAGTGCTTCATGAGAAAAGGTTTCGGATTCACGTTAATCGAACTGCTGACGGTGGTGGCCATCATCGGCATCTTGGCGTCGATCGCCGTCCCGTCATACACCGACTATGTCAGGCGGGGCAAGATCCAGGAAGCGGTCGGCGGCCTCTCGGATGCCCGGGTCAAGCTGGAGCAGCACTTTCTGGACAACCGGACATATGTGGGTGGGTCCGGCGACTGGGGTTGCGGCGGACAGGCGCCGGCTTCGCGCTACTTCACCTTCAAGTGCGTGGGCGCTGAAGCAACCTACATCATGACCGCCACAGGAATCGCATCCCAAGGCACTGATGGCATGACATACACCTTGAATCAGGCCAACGTCAAGGGCTCCACGTTCACGCTCGATGGCTGGAACAATTCCAGCACTTGCTGGGTGCTGAAGAAGGGTGACTCGTGCTGACGCGAGCGCGGACCAGCGGTTTCTCGCTCATCGAGCTGATGATCGCTATTGCCGTGCTGGGCGCGCTGCTGGCTGCTGGAGTCCCGGCTTTCATGAATTGGATACAGAATTCGCAAATACGAGTCGCGGCCGAGTCGGTCAGGAATGGCCTGCAGCTAGCAAGGACCGAGGCTGTTCGGCTCAACACGCGCGTGCGCTTCCAGTTGACTGAGGCGACCGAGAGCGGCTGGAAAGTCAATCCGTTGGACGACCCGGACCGTGATCCGCCCATCGCCATTCGCACCCATAGCGACGGTTCTGGCAATGTGACCGTGGCGGCGCTGCCTGCGGGATCGGCCGAAATCGTTTTCGAACCCCTGGGCACGGTGTCCAATAGCGGCGGTACCGCGCCGCTGGCTCGCATCGATTTCAGCAATCCGCTCATCACCAGCACTGACGACCGGCGAGAGTTGCGAATCATCATCTCCTCTAACGGTCAGGCGAAGATGTGCGACCCCAAAGTGTTGACGAGCAATGATCCGAGGAAGTGTCCATGAGCATGGTCGCGTGGAAGAACCCGAACGCCCAAGGCGGCGTCATGCTCTTGGAGGCGCTCATTGGCATTCTCATCTTTTCCATTGGCATTCTCGCCTTGGTGGCCATGCAGGCCAATGCCATCGGCCATGTGGCCAATGCGCAATATCGCGGTGAGGCGACCGCGTTGGCTGAAGAGATATTGGGGCAGATACTGATGGATCGTGGTCCCGACACCACGCTAAGTGGCGTGGACGCCTACGCCCTTCCGGGTGGGAGCAGCTATCCACCACTGGCGAGATGGCTGGACAAAGTCAAGACTTTGCCTGGCGCGGATGCCAATCCGCCAACCATCACGATCTCGACTTTGTCATTTTCGGGAATGAACGGCCCCACCAAGCAGGTCACCGTGATCGTGCGTTGGAAGGCGCCACAAGCCGCCAGCGTCAGCAACCACACCGTCGTCGGCTTTGCCAGCGGATCCTAGAGCGCCAACATGAAATTCTACAAATCACTGCGTAGTGCGCAAGGCGGCTTCAGTCTTATTGAAATCATGGTCGGCGCTCTGTTGGGCCTTATTGGCACCATTGTCATTTTTCAAGTGTTCGCGGTGTCTGAGGAGCAAAAGCGCAACACCACTGGCGCGGGCGAGGCGGTGCAGACGGCTTCCACCGCGCTTTACCAGTTGCAGCGGGACGCCATGTCCGCCGGCGCGGGTATGAGCAAGTTCATCTATGGCTGCCCGGTCAATGGCTGGTACGACAACGGCCAGCCAGGGGGGCAGGATCTCAGCTTCACTTTCGTTCCGGTGATCATCCAACGCGCCACCACCGCGACGGGATCTGACATCATCAGTTTCGGGTACGGCTCCAGTGCGCTCGCGGCGCTGCCTGCCGGCTTGCTGTCGGATCAGACAGTTCCGACGTTTGTCCGGGTATTCAATCGCTACGGGTTCAAGAAGGGCGATCTTGTCGTTTTGCTGAACTACGCCGAGGCGGATTCGTCGACCGACTATAGGCGATATTGCAGCCTCTACCAAGTGAGCGACTTGCCAACGACGCCTGGATTGGATGACCGTGTTGTCATGGAGCCGGGATCGTATGTCGCAGACGACGGTCAAGTCAGGCAGATCGCATACAACCGCCCGGGTGGACTCGCTGGCGCCAAGCAGTTCAACCGCCTTGCCTGGAATTCAAGTCAGAGTTTCGTGGATGGCGTCCAGTATCCGGGTCGCAGAGGAATGATCGTCAATGTCGGGGCTTTGCCGCGCTTTCCGGTGTACTCGGTCGAGAACGGGCAGCTGGTGATGGGATCCGGGGTGACCGGTGCTCAGGGTATTGCCATTGCGGATCAAGTTGTCAAGCTGAAGGCTCATCTTGCCATCGATGGCAATTTGCCCCGCCCAGACGGCCGGCTTGACGGTTCCATGAGCCAGACTGCGCTGCCGGTCGCCAATCTCACCCTCGGGGCCGATCATTGGGCCGAAGAACTCCCCCCCCCAAACATGGCGGCCCCCCCTTCACTGGGCATGCGCAGTTATCGAGACTGGGCAAGAGTCGCTGCGGTGCGCCTGGTTCTGGTGACGCGGGGAGAACGAATCCGTCCGAAGTCCGGCTCGACTTGCGACGCGACGACGGCCATGCCGGTATGGAAGGCGGCAGGTGGAATTCCGTTGGACATCAGCGGGGATCCAGACTGGCGCTGCTACCGGTATGCGACCCAGGAAATGACCGTGCCGTTGCGCAACCTCATGTGGTCGACCGCGGATCTTGGCATTCAACCGACGAGCACACCTTAGAGAGCTTTGCATGTCTTTCGAACTCAACACACCAGTCAATGTGGCGCGACAAGAGGGTGTCGTGCTCTTCATATCGCTCATTGTTCTTGTCGCAATGAGCTTGGCCGGGATCGCCTTGATGCGCTCCGTGGATACGGCGACCATGGTGACAGGCAACCTGGCGATGAAGCAGTCATCAGTGCATTCCAGCCAGCTCGCGATCGCCGAGGCCGCCCAGTGGCTGTCAGCCAACAGCGCGGGTTCCGGACTTTACAGCAGCAGCCCGGGTGCGGGCTATTTCGCGAGCGCGCCACAGACTGAACCGGACTGGTTTCAGGCCTCCACCTGGGATGGCGGCCAGGTGGCTGCCGCCAACGGCGGCGCGCGAGACGCGGCGGGAAACAAGATTCGCTATGTGATTCACCGGTTATGCACCGAGAGTGATGCCGCGCACAATGGCACGGGGGGGAGTGGGGTGCCCAACCAATGCGCGCGCTACTTTCCAACCGAGTCAACAGCGGGCGGCAGCATGAAGGCGGGCGCGGAGACGTTTCTGGGCAAGCCGGAGATCTTCTATCGTTTGACCGTTCGAGTTGACGGGCCACGCGGCACAGTCACCATCGCGCAGGTCAATTTGCTCATTCCCACTTGAAGCAGGAAACACCTCCCGGAGCATCATGATGAAAAAGGCAACTATCGTACCCTCGGGGGCGCGCGCGCTTGTGTTCGGTGCGGCGCTCGTTGCATCGCTTGCCAGCGCCCAGTTGGCCGACATCGCCAACGTGCCGCTGGCCAACTCGCCGAGTGACGCCGTCAAACCAAATCTGATGTACGTCCTGGATGACTCCGGTTCCATGAACTGGACTTACATGCCGGACCAGATTCAGCGATTGACCACTGGGCAGATCATCAAGAGCTGCAATCGTTGCCCGACCCCTCACACGCTTCAATCTGTCAATACGAGCTCCGAGTTGCTCGAAAGCGACAGCAACATTCGGGGTAACGTGGGTGCGGAAGTTCGGTTCCTTTACGGCTCGATTCCCGCCCCACTTTCCCTGAACACAACTTACTACATTCGGACGCGGCCGAGCGGCACCACCTTCACACTCGCCAGCACTTCGGGAGGCGCTGCGAATATCAATCTGACGTCCAATAATGACGGTGCTTATTTCACTGTGAGCCTGTCCACCTTGTCGGTTGACGACGGCACCAATGAGCGCATCACTGCGTCCTCGGGTCATGGCGCGACAGTCGGTTCCACGGTCCGATTTACCTCCGGCATCCCGCCAAGCCCATTGGTGCTCAATACCACTTATTACGTTGTTGAGATTGGCGGCTCTCCGGCAACAACATTTTCTCTGGCCACGACACCAGGTGGCTCCAAGATCAATCTTACCCAGCCCACCGGTATCATCTCCGCAGTCAATACCACCACCGAAACGCTGACCTTCTCTTCGGCGCACGGTGCGGTGGTCGGATCTTACTTTCAGCGTACTAGTGGTTCCAATTTCCCGGGCGGCATGAACAATTCCACGACCTACTATGTGGTCGCGGTGCCCTCTGCAACCACTGTCCAAGTCTCCACGACTCCCGGCGGTTCGGTGGTCAATCTCTCTACTACAACGACGGGTGCGGCAGTCCGCTTCACCCACCCTTCCGCTTTTGTGGTCGACGGCGGTTGCAGCGGCCCGGGTGGCGAGGGGTCGCTTGGACAGGCTTGCGGGAACTATCAGGCGGACCCCAATGACCCGGCTTCTGCCGATGTCACGCCCACTTATGGCGAAGCTGGCTACTACTCCGCCCAATTCAACCAGATCTACTACAACCCAAACATCAGCTATACACCGGCTGTGAACTATGCGGGCGTCAGCTACGGGGACATGAACCCGAGCGCCGCGCGCCGCGACTACTATCTCGATGCCTCGACGGTCAATCTGGTCAACCAGCTGACGGAGCTGTTTTATTGCAAGACCGACTCACCCAGCGCGGCCGAACTCTTCGACACCGCGGTCTGCCGCCGCAACGGCATCCACAATGTCGCGCCGTTCACGGGTTTTGGCACACCTGATTACTTCATCTATTGGAACGCGGTGGGCGCCCCCAATCAGGGCTATCCCACGACGGAGTTTCCGTTCCGTGTTCGTTCGGATGTGCGCGGCCCCCACTACTTCGCCATCTCGCCGCACGAGTACTGCAACGACAAGCAACTTCGCGACTGCGCGCTGGCCAACGCGGCGGGCGGTGCCGTCCCGGGTTTCAGTATTCCCGCGACAGTGCGCTGGTGCAAGACAGCGGCGGATGCCCAGTCGCCGCTGGCAGTGACCGGCAACTCCGGCTCGCCTGCGACAGCCCGTTGCCAGGAGAAATTCATTCGGAGCACCTATCAGTTCGCGCGCTACGGCCGCTTCCGTCGCGTGGACATCACGCCTTCGGTTGCGTCATACCCAAAGAGCGCCTCGGCGATTCGACCTGACTGTGCCGGTGCGACATGCAGCTACGCCCAGGAATTGCAGAACTTCGCCAACTGGTACAGCTACTATCGCAATCGCATGATGTTGATGAAGACGGCGACGGGTCGCGCCTTCCTGTCCATTGACAATCGCTATCGGATCGGTTTCATCACCATCAATCCGAACAATCCGGTGACCTCGAGCAAGTTTTTGAAGGTGGCGCCGTTCGAGTCGGCCGCTGGCGGACACAAGGAGCAGTGGTACAACAAGCTGTACGCGCAAAACACCAATGGGAGCACGCCATTGCGCGAGGCGCTCTCGCGCGTAGGTCGCTACTACGCCGGCCAAATCACCGGCATCAATGCCGGCATGCGGGCCAGCGCGTCGGTCGATGATCCGGTGCAGTACTCGTGTCAGCAGAATTTCGCGCTGCTCACGACTGACGGATACTGGAATGGCAATTCCGGCCAAACCGAGAGCGGCGGGGGCATCGGCAACCAGGATAACGTCAACTCCGGCTTCACCACGCGCTCTTCGGGCGCGTTCGATGGGGGCTTGGCGGGGTCGAATGACACGCTGGCGGATGTCGCGGCCTATTACTACAAGACGGACCTCCGTACGTCACCCGCCAACCTGGCCGAGAACAATGTGCCGACCAGCCCGACCAACACGGCTACGCACCAACACATGGTGACGTTCACCCTGGGTCTGGGTTTGAAGGGGTTGATGGACTACATCCCGGACTACCAGACCAATCCTGTAGGTGACTTCGCGAATATTCGCAGCGGTGCATCGGGCGCCTGTTCCTGGACTACCGGTACCTGTAACTGGCCGGAGCCGGTGGCAGGCGCTGCAACGACGCTGGATGATCTCTGGCATGCAGCCGTGAATGGTCGCGGCCAGTACTTCAGCGCGGGCGATCCCAACTCACTTGCCCAGGGGCTGCAGTCCGCATTGGCGGCGCTGAACGTTCAGACAGCGGCGGCATCGGCGTCGGCCACCAGCAGCCCGAACGTCACCGAGACGGACAACTTCATTTACAGCTCGACATTCCGCACAGTCAAGTGGGACGGGGAAATCATTGCGCAGCGCATCAGCACGACGACCGGCGAGGTGTTGCCAACCGTGGAGTGGACTGCGCAGTCTCAACTCAATGGGCGGACCACGGATACGAGCGACACCCGGACCATCTACACGATCGCTGAGGGAATGAGCGGCAAGCGCAAGCCATTCGCGTTCACCGATTTGACTTCAGCCCCGGTCGGGTCGATCGCTGCGGAGCGCACCTACTTCGCCAACAAGTGCGGTTCTCTTTCACAGTGCGCTTTGCTCACCTTGACTCAACAGGCGGATGCCAACAATGGTGAAAACCTGGTCAACTATCTGCGCGGGCAACGGAAGTTCGAGAAGTTCACCGACCCGGAAACCAACGCCGTGTTCCGCACCAGAGAGGCCATCCTCGGCGACCCGGTCAACGCCACCCCGGCGTTCGTGTCGGCGCCGCGATTCTCGTTCTCCGATGCGGTGACGCCCACCTATGAGCAGTTCAAGACTACTTACGCCAACCGGACCCCAGTCCTCTACATCGCGGCGAATGACGGCATGCTGCATGCCTTGAATGGCAATACGGGGAGCGAGTTGTGGGCGTATGTTCCACGCATCGTGATGCCCAAGATGCATCGCCTGGCGACCGCGAACTGGGGCGTCACGCACGAATTTCTGGTGGACGGATCGCCGCGCACAATGGATGTTTTCATCGGCGGTTCTTGGAGGACCATACTGGTCGCTGGACTCAATAGCGGCGGACGGGGCTACTATGCCCTGGACGTTACAGAGCCCACTAGCCCGCAAGTGCTCTGGGAGTTTTGTCACACCAACACACTCTGCCAGAACTGGGACGCAGACATGGGCCTGTCCTTTGGCAATCCGGTCATCACCAAACGTCCCAGTGACGGCAAGTGGGTTGTCCTGGTCACTTCAGGGCTGAACAACGTCGCACCGGGCGACGGCAAGGGCTACTTGTATGTGCTGGACGCGCTGACCGGCGTGGTGTTGAGCAAAGTGGGAACTGGAATCGGCAGCATCGCGTCCCCCAGCGGTTTGAACAAGATTGCCGCCTTTGTGGATAACTTTGCCAATGACAATACGGCCAAGTATGTGTATGGCGGAGACCTGTACGGCAATGTGTGGAAAGTGGACCTGACCAGCGGCGCGCCGAGCGCGACCCGGCTAGCCAGGCTCCAAGATGCTGGCTCCAAGCCGCAGCCGATTACGGCCGTGCCGGAACTTGCCGAGATCAATGGATTCCCGGTTGTCTATGTCGGCACAGGGCTCTACTACGGAACCGCGGACCTCTTCGATCCGGCATCCCTAATCCCGCCGTATCCTTGGGCGTATCGCCAATCCATGTACGCCATCAAGGATCGCGGCGTCGACCTTGGGGTCTTCCGGGCCGCAAACGTCGTCCAGAACTTCATCGTCGACAGCGGTGGCATCACGCGACAGACAACCAACAACGATGTCGATTGGTCAGTCAAGGATGGTTGGTTCGTCGACTTCAATCCCGGCAATACATCGCCTGGTGAGCGCGTAAACATCGATCCGCAGCTTGTTCAGGGGACGCTGGTGGTGGTTACGAACGTGCCGAACAACTCAGCATGCACGGTGGGTGGTGATAGCTGGTTCTACACATTTGACTATCTGACTGGCAGGATGGCGCCGGCCGCGACAGTCGCGGGTACCAAGCAAACGGGCAAGATCACCGTGGGCGTGGTGGTGGTGCGACTGCCCAGCGGCGTGTTGCGCGCGATCATCACCACTGCCGAAGGCTCCAAGGCCACTGTGCCGGTGCCAACAGGAGGCGGTGCAGGCAAGGTGAGGCGCGTGGGCTGGCGCGAGTTGCTCAACGACCGGCAGCAATGAGCATGTTGCGAAGATACTGGGCGGGCGGATTGCTGGTCGTGGCGCTTGGCGCCGCGACTGCGGCCAGCGGTCAGAACGCCGCCAGTTACCAGCCTGCACAGCGGTTACGCACGGCCTTGGAAACCTGTCGCGCGGATGAAGTTGTTGAGGGGGCGCAATGCATCAAGAAGTGTCAGCCCGGCTTTCGGCTGGATGTCGCCCGCGATAAGCGGCCAACCTGCGTCAGTATCGGAGGTCGGGTCACCTCGACAATTGGATCATCCACCGAGAAACCGATCTGGACGCCGCCACCCAAAGATGGCTCGCCCCAGCGATCAGACTCGTGATCCGAACTTAATCAGTGCGGCGGATTTCGCTCATTCAGCCCTTTGGGCAACGGGAATGTGATCGTTTCCGTGATCCCGTCCAGTTCCTTGACGCGCCCCGCGCCCATTTCGCGAATGCGTTGGATGACCTCCTTCACCAATACCTCCGGCGCCGAGGCGCCTGAGGTCACGCCGATGAAGCGCTTGCCCGCGAACCAGACCGGCTGCAGCTCGATCGCGCTGTCGACCTGGTAGGTATCGCAGCCGAGATCAGCGGCCAGCTCACGCAGGCGATTCGTGTTGGAACTGTTTTTCGAGCCGACGACGACAA
Source organism: Betaproteobacteria bacterium (assembly GCA_016791265.1). Lineage (GTDB taxonomy): Bacteria > Pseudomonadota > Gammaproteobacteria > Burkholderiales > Usitatibacteraceae > JAEUMY01. The sequence goes on along the minus strand of JAEUMY010000014.1, from coordinate 98,405 downwards.
CGACTTCGCACTGGGGCGCCATGAACTTCACGGCGTCCTGGCGATTCTGCGTGGCGTAGCAGATGTCGTCCTGTTTTGGACCGACGATGGTGGGATATTTCCGCTTGAGCGCCGCGATGATCATGGCCGCATCGTCCACGGACAGTGTGGTCTGGGTCACATAGGTGAGGCGTTCGGGCTGTCGCACGACGAGTCGCGCGACATCCTCTTCGCTGTCCACGAGGTACATCCCGTCTGGAGACTGGCCCATCGTCCCCTCCACTTCGGGGTGGCCGTCATGGCCGACCATGACGATCTCGTAGCCTTCCGCGCGCCGCTTGGCAACCTCGACATGCACCTTCTTGACCAGCGGGCATGTGGCATCGAAGACATTGAGACCGCGGGCCTCGGCCTCCGCCCGCACGGCTTTGGACACGCCGTGCGCCGAGAAGATCACCGTGCTGCCCGTTGGCACTTCCTCCAGCTCCTCGACGAACACCGCGCCTTTGCGGCGCAAGTCATCGACGACAAACTTGTTATGCACAATCTCGTGGCGTACGTAGATCGGCGCCCCATGCTGGTCGAGGGCGCGCTCGACGATGGCGATGGCGCGATCCACGCCCGCGCAGAAGCCGCGCGGGTTTGCAAGAAGAACTTCAGCGTCAGCGTTCATGCTCAGGACCTTTCCGCGTCCAGGGTGGGTGGTTTGCGAAAGCCGTCTATCACCAGCCCGACAGCGCCCAGGAATATCGCCGAGTCGGCGATGTTGAATGCGGGCCAATAATAGCCTGCCACGTGCCATTGGATGAAATCCACGACGTGGCCCAGCATGACCCGGTCGTACAAATTGCCGAACGCGCCGCCGAGCACCAGGGCAAGCGCCAGCGAGAGCAATCGGTTGCCAGGATTGCCGCGCATCATCCAGAGCAGAACGGCTGAGATCGTGAGCGTCAGGATGATGAAGAATCCGCGCTGCCAACCGCCAGCATCCGCGAGGAAACTGAACGCCGCGCCCTTGTTGTACACCAGCACGAGGTTGAAAAAGGGCGTCACGTAAAGTGACTCGCCGTACTCGAAGTGGGCCTGGATCGCCCACTTGGTGGCCTGGTCAAGGGCCAGCACCACCAGGCTGACGGCGAGCCAGTGCCACCAGGGCCGCGCACTCGCACGGTTGCGAATATTCGCATCAGGCATGTTGACGGCTTTCACCCGCGCCGGCAGGGTCAAGATTGTCCACGCAACGCCCGCATATGTGGGGGTGCTCCGCGTGGGACCCCACATCAGCGCGATAGTGCCAGCAACGCGCGCATTTGGGATGCGCGCTTGCGACGGCCTCAACCTCGAGTGTGGCGCCCTCCTTGACCGTGGCGCTGGAGGTGATGGTCACAAACCGGAGGTCCGCACCCAGCGAGCGCAACAACGCCGCATCCGCCTGATTGGCGGTGATGATCACTTCACCCTGAAGCGACGAGCCGATGCCGCCAGCCGTGCGCAGCGCCTCCAGCCGCTTCTGGATGGCTGCGCGAATTTCGCGAATGCGGGACCACTTCGCGCACATTGCCGATTCATCTGGCTGGGCCGGCAAGACGTCCGTCCAGGTGTGGAAAAAGATGCTCTCCTCGGCCCCGGGGTGCAACGTGGCCCAAGCTTCCTCCGCAGTGAAGCTCAGAATGGGCGCCATCAGCCGCAGCAGCACCTGGGTGATGTGATGCAGGGCCGATTGCGCGGCGCGGCGCGGTTTGCTCGACTTGCCGCAGGTGTAGAGGCGGTCCTTGAGGATGTCGAGATAGAACCCGCCCAAGTCCTCGGAACAAAAAGCCTGAAGCTTCTGCGACACGAAGTGAAACTCAAAGCGCTCGTAGTCCGCCTGGCACGCGTCCGCCATCTGCCGCGTCATGGCGAGTGCGTACCGATCGATCTCCAGCCACTGGTCTGGCGGCAACAAATCTTTTGCCGGATCGAAGTCCGCCGTGTTGGCGAGCAGGAAGCGCAACGTGTTGCGGATGCGGCGATAGCTCTCCACGACGCGCTTCAGAATCTCGTCGGAGATGGAAAGCTCGCCGGAGTAGTCGGTTGACCCGACCCAGAGGCGAATGATCTCCGCGCCCAAGGTGTCCGACACCTTTTGCGGCGCGATCACGTTGCCCAATGACTTGGACATCTTGCGGCCCTGTCCGTCGACCGTGAAGCCGTGAGTCAGCAAAGCCTTGTACGGCGCCCGCCCATCCATTGCGCAGCCTGTCAGCAACGAGGACTGGAACCAGCCACGGTGTTGGTCTGAGCCCTCGAGATAGAGATCGGCGGGATGGCCTTGCTCATGGTGGCCGTTCGCGAGCCGGCGCAACACGGAGAAGTGCGTCGTGCCGGAATCGAACCAGACATCCACCGTATCGGTGAGCTTCCGGTAGACGCTACCGTCGACCCCGAAGTCCTCGGCGCCGGCGGCGAACCAGGCTTCGATGCCGCCCTGCTCCACTTTTCGCGCCGCCGCCTCCACCAATGCCTCCGTATCCGGATGCGGCTCATTGGTTTCCTTGTGCAGGAAGAACGTCAGCGGAACGCCCCAGTTGCGCTGGCGGGAGAGAGTCCAGTCAGGGCGGCCCTCGATCATCGCCGACAGGCGCGCACGCCCCCAGGAAGGATAGAACGTCGTGTCGGCGATAGCCTGCCGGGCCGACTCGCGCAGCGTCTTCGCGCCGATCCCCTTGCGGTCCATGCCGATGAACCACTGGGTGGTCGCGCGAAAAATGATGGGCGTCTTGTGGCGCCAGCAATGCGGGTAGCTATGGCGCAGCGGCGCGCTCTTGATCAGCACCCCGTTTTGTTCCAGCAGCGCGAGTATCGGCTTGTCCGCATCGCGCACATTCACGCCCGCGAACAGCTCCACCGAGGAGATGTAGCGACCATCGTCGCCCACCGGCTGGTCGAGCGGCAGGTCATAGGCCTTGCCCGCATCGAAGTCTTCCGCACCATGCGCCGGTGCGGTATGCACTAGACCGGTGGCTTCCGCCGTGACGTGATCCCCGCAGATGATGGGCACCTGGCGGCTGTAGAACGGGTGTTGCAACGCGAGCCGGTCAAGGGCCTTGCCCGGGGCGGTCGCCAGCACAGTTCCAGTCAGCTCGTAGCGCTTCAGGCAGGCCTCGACCAGGTCGGCGGCGAGGATGAGGCAACCACGTGGCGTGTCGACCAATGCGTAGGTGAACTCGGGATGCACCGAAACCGCCTGGCTGCCAGGCAGTGTCCAGGGCGTGGTGGTCCAGATGACGGCGAAAGCGGGTGTCCGCGTATCCGCCACTGCGAATATTCGCGTCAGCGCCACAGCGTCGACCACGCGATAGCCGACATCGATGGCTGTCGAATTCTTGTCCTCGTACTCCACTTCGGCTTCGGCCAGCGCCGAGTGACAATCGATGCACCAGTTCACCGGCTTCAGGCCGCGATAAAGCAAGCCTTGCTTCCAGACTTTTCCAAGTGCGCGGATCTCGTCCGCCTCGGTCTGGAAGTTCATGGTCTTGTAGGGGTTGTCCCAATCGCCCAGGATTCCCAGACGCTGGAAGTCGGCCTTCTGGCGCTCGATCTGTTCGCTCGCGTAATCGCGGCAGAGCTGGCGCGCCTTGTTGGGTTCGAGATTGCGGCCGTGCTTCTTCTCGATCATGTGTTCAATCGGCAACCCATGACAATCCCAGCCCGGCACATAGGGCGCATCGAAGCCTGCCAGTGTCTTCGACTTGACCACGATGTCCTTCAGGATCTTGTTGACCGCGTGGCCGACATGGATGTCGTTGTTGGCATACGGCGGGCCGTCGTGGAGGATGAACTTCGGTCGCCCGGCGCTGTGCTGGCGGATGCGCTCATACAGCTTGCGTTCGCGCCATTGCGCGATCCACGCCGGTTCGCGCTTGGCGAGATCGCCGCGCATAGGAAACGGTGTGTCGGGAAGGTTCAGCGTGGACTTGTAGTCGGTGTCAGCCATGGCGCAGCGCTCGCAAGGATCAGAGAAGAGCGCGGGCGTGGTCGCAATCCTTCCGGATCTGTGCCGTCAGCGCGTCGAGGGAATCGAAGCAGGTTTCATCGCGAAGCTTCGCGATGAACTCGACCTCGAGCCGCTGGCCATACAGATCACGGGAAAAATCGAAGAGGAAGACTTCCAGAGTCGGCCTGCCATCGACTTGCACGGCAGGGTTGGTGCCCAAATTGGCCACCCCGTTCGCCACTCCCTCGAGCCCGCGAATACCTCTGCATCTTACCGCAAACACCCCCGACAGCGCCGGCTTGCGTCCGGCGAGCGAAACATTGGCGGTGGGAAAGCCCAGGGTGCGGCCGAGTTTCTTGCCATGCACGACGCGACCCGAAATCGCATAAGGCCGGCCGAGCAGGTCGCGAGCGCCGGTGAGATCGCCCGCGCAAAGCCGCGATCGAATCGCGGTACTGGAAACACGCTCGCCGTGGACTCGCACATCGCCCAAACATTCGACTCTCATGTTGCGAATATTCGCTTCCGCCCGCATCAGCCCGACATCGCCGGCGCGCCTCGCGCCAAAGCGAAAGTCCTTGCCCACGAGCAACCATCGGACCTTCAACGTGTGCTGGAGCACGTCCAAGAATGCGGCTGGACTCTGACGGGCGAACGCCGTATTGAAGCGCGGCACGTAGAGGTGTTGAATACCCGCAAGGGCGATGGCTTCGGCCTTTTCCCGGGTGCTGGAGAGCCGGGCCGGCGCGTTCGCGAAATCAAACACCTCGCGCGGGTGCGGATGAAAGGTCATCACCGCCGGTGTCAGTCCGCTGCTTCGCGCCTCATCGAGGGTTCGCGCCATCAGCGCCTGGTGGCCCAGATGCACGCCGTCAAAGTTTCCGATGCAAAGCGCGATGGGAGTGACGTTGTCGGGCAGTTCGCGAAAGAGCTTCATCGCTGTCAGGCGTGGCGCTTGAAGTCGCCAGGGCGAAAGCCCATCAACCAGAGTGCGGCGAAGTAAACGCCCCCCCCCGCAGCTACCAATGCGAACAGCATTGCGGCGCGCTCAAAGCGAGAGAGTGCGAACCAGTACGCTGGCGCGCCCGTGGCGAACCACAGCACGCCGGCCATCAGCGCCAATGCTAGAGCGAGTTTCGCAAGAAAGGCGAGCCAGCCTGGCTCCGGTGTGTAGATGTCATGCGCGCGGATGCCGCGATAGAGCAACAACGCGTTCAAGCAGGCGCCCAGCCCGATTGAAAGGGCAAGACCGGCATGACCGAGTTTCAGGGGCCAAAAAATGAACAGCACATTCATGGTCTGCACCGCCACCAGCGCGATCAGGGCGATCTTCACGGGCGTCTTGATGTTTTGGCGCGCGTAAAAGCCGGGTGCCAGGATCTTGACCAGAATGATGCCGATCAGTCCGACGCTGTAGGCGATGAGCGCCTCGCGCGTTCTAACCACATCTTCGGGTGTGAAGAGCCCCCCCTGGAACAGGGTGGATATGATGGGGGTGGCCAGCATCGCCAGGCCCAATGCCGCCGGCAACGCCAGCAGAAAGGTGAGCCGCAATCCCCAATCGAGCAGGCGCGAATATTCGCCATGGTCGGCTTCGGCGAACCGCTTCGACAAGCCAGGCAGCAGGATCGTGCCCAGGGTGACCCCGAGCAGTGCCGAAGGAAATTCCATCAGTCGGTCCGCGAAGTACAGCCAGGATACGCTGCCCTCTTCCATGAACGACTGATACTGGGTGTTGATGACAAGGCTGATCTGCGTCACTGACACGCCCAGCAGCGCCGGCAGCATCAACGTGTAGATGCGTTTGACACCGGGATGCCGAAAATCCAGGTTCCAGCGCGGCAGCGCCTTGATCTTCAGCAGAAACGGCACCTGAAAGGCGAGTTGCATCACGCCACCGGCGGCGAGCGCCCAGGCCAGTGCCATGATCGGCGGGTCGAAGTAAGGCACCGCGAGCAGGGTGAAGATGATGTAGGACAGGTTGAGAAAAAACGGCGTGAAGGCCGGCGCGGCCATCTTTCCCCAGGTGTTCAGGATGCCTGCCGCCATGGACACCAGCGACACGAAGAAGATGTAGGGAAAGCAGATGCGCAAGAGTTGCACCGACAGGTCGAACTTGTCCGGCGTAGCAGCGAAACCCGCGGCGGTTGCATAAATGAGGAGCGGGGCGGCGACGATCCCGATCAGGGTCACCGCCGCAAGCACGATGGCAAGCGAAGTCGCGACCTTGTCGATAAGCTCGCGCGTGGACTCGTCGCCTTCGCGGGTCTTGTATTCCGCAAGCACCGGCACAAAGGCTTGGGAAAATGCGCCTTCGGCGAACATGCGCCGCAACAGGTTGGGCAGCCGTGATGCCACCACGAAAGCATCCATCAGCGGCCCGGCGCCGAAGACTTGGGCTTGCAGCACATCGCGCACAAAACCTGAGACCCGGGACAGGAGGGTCATGCCACTGACTGTTACTAATGCCTTGAGAAGATTCATGAAATTGTGAGTTGATCGGCCTTGTCGTGCTCGTCGCTGGGTGGGGCGTTAGTGGCGCCTCCCGGGCGGAAGCCGTTGTTTTTGTTGTCAAAGAGTCGCGAAGCGGGCTATAATATCGGTCTTTTCCCCGAAAAACCGGGTTCTTTTCAGTCTTCACTCAGACCAGAACGAGCGTTAATCATGGCCAATTCCAAACAAGCGGAAAAGCGCGCGCGCCAAGCGACCAAGCAACGGGCTCACAACATGAGCCAGCGCTCCACGCTGCGCACCGCCATCAAGAAAGTCACGGCTGCCATCGCCAAGGGCGACAAGGCGGCGGCTGAAGTGGTGTTCAAGGAGTCAACCTCCGTGATCGATCGCATCGCCGACAAGAAGATCATTCACAAGAACAAGGCTGCTCGTCACAAGAGCCGTCTTTCCGCCGCCGTCAAGGCTCTCGCAGCCTAAACGCGTTGGCGCAGGCCTGACCGGCCGTTTCCTGTTTGGGTTGCCGGAGCGTCACTCCCGCTCCGGCAACATCCTTCTCTCCCCTGCCAGCTTCTCCAGCGGATTGTCCGGCAACGGGCAGAATGCGTCCTCCGTCGGCGCATCGGGGTCGATGACCACCAGATCGTTGTCTCGCGCGAAGTCGAGCAGAAACCGAAAGGCTCTCGGCTCCACCTGTGCCAGCGCGGGTTCCACCAGCACACAGCGCACGCCGTCCAGCAACATCGGCTGCACATAGGGTGAATAGCGCAATTGCTGATCCCCGCCAAAGGCGCACATGATGCCGCACAGTCGTTCCGCCCAATCGCTGGGGCGGAACGCCCGGCCTTTCTGGGTGATGCCCTGAATGATGATGCGAGCCGGAGAAGAGCCGGCGGTTGCGCCAGCGGGCGTGGGGCCGGACATTGCGAGGTGGAATGAAGATATGCGGTGGCTGCGCCAAACCTGCGATTATAGGTGAATCGACGTGTGCGCCCGGTGCCAAGCGCGCTTATTCCGCAAGCTGATTTGTCACTGGCGCTCACGCCAACTCGTAGAAATGCTCGGTTGCAGCGGGTGGGGAATTTCCCTACCATCCTAGCTCCTTGGCGCGGCGGCACCGACCTCTCGGGCCGCCGCGTTTCACTTCTGCCCATGCCATCGCGAGAGTTCGCGCGCCGGCACCTTGCCCAGGAAACTCCGGACATGGCCTCCCCGCATTTGATGAATACCTACAAAAAGCTGCCGGTCGCGTTCGCGCGCGGCGAGGGCGCGTGGTTGTGGGATACCGAAGGCAAGCGCTATCTGGACGCGTTGGCCGGCATCGCCGTGTCAGGCCTGGGTCACGCCCACCCAAAGCTGGTGAAAGCCATCGCGGAACAGGCGGGACGCATCATCCACACCTCCAACCTGGTCGAGATTCCTGAGCAGGATGCGCTGGCCGACAAGCTCTGTGCCATCTCGGGCATGGACAACGTGTTTTTCTGCAACTCGGGTGCGGAAGCTAACGAGTGCGCCATCAAGATCGCGCGGCTTCACGCACACCAACGTGGCATCCAGAATCCTCAGATCATCGTGATGGAACGCGCGTGGCATGGCCGCACGCTGGCCACGCTCGCGGCGACCGGTTCGCGCAAAGCGCAGGCGGGATTCGAGCCTTTGGTCACGGGATTCATCCGCGTGCCGTACAACGATCTCGACGCCATCCGCCAGGTGGCTGAGCACAGCGGTAATGTCGTGGCTGTGCTGGCCGAGGTGCTGCAAGGTGAAGGCGGCATCACGGGAGCGCGCGTCGACTACCTGCAGGGTCTCCGCGCGCTCTGCGACACGCGTCAGTGGCTCCTCATGATCGACGAGGTGCAAAGCGGCATCGGTCGCACCGGTAAATGGTTTTGCTATCAGCACGCGGGCATCGTTCCCGATGTGTTGCCGCTGGCAAAGGGCTTGGGTTCCGGAGTGCCCATCGGCGCCTGCCTCGCGCGCGGCGTGGCGGCGCAGGTGTTCAAACCGGGCAACCACGGCACCACGTTTGGAGGCGGGCCGCTCGTGTCGGTCGCCGCGCTCACCACGCTCCAAGTCATGGAGGAAGAGGGTTTGCTCGACAATGCCGCGAAGGTGGGCGGAGTCATTCAAGCCGGTTTGCGCGACGCGCTGAAGGGTCTGGCCGGCGTAAAGGACATTCGCGGCCAGGGCCTGATGCTTGGGGTGGAGCTGGACAGGCCGTGCGGCGACCTTGTCGGCATGGCGCTCGCGGCGGGGCTTCTCACCAATGTGACACAAGACAACGTCATCCGATTGCTGCCGCCGCTTATTTTCACGCCCGCCCAGGGTGAGAAGTTGGTCGAGCTGCTGTCCGGCGTCATCAAGACATTCCTGGCCGAGGCCAAGGCATGAAGCACTTTCTGCGTTTCCAGGATTTTTCACGCGAAGAGTTCGAGCACCTTTTCGAGCGCACGCGGATACTGAAGTATCGCTTCAAGAACTACATCCCGTATCAGCCCCTGGTGGATCGCATGCTGGCGATGGTGTTCGAGAAAAGCTCAACGCGCACGCGCGTGTCCTTCGAGGCGGGCATTCATCAACTGGGCGGATCGTCCATCGTGTTGAACACGGCCGAGAGCCAGCTCGGTCGCGGCGAACCCATCGAGGACGTGGCGCGCATCATCACCCGAATGGTCGATATCGTGATGATCCGCACCTTCGATCAGGCCATCATCGAACGCTTCGCCGCCAATTCGCGCGTGCCGGTGATCAACGGGTTGACCAATCAGTACCACCCCTGCCAGATTCTCGCGGACATCTACACCTACATCGAGCATCGCGGCGGCATCGCAGGCAAGACCATCGCCTGGATCGGCGACGCCAACAACATGTGCGCGACCTGGGCCGAAGCGGCGCGAATATTCGCGTTCAAGCTGAACGTGGCCAGCCCCCAAGGCTACAAGTTTGTTCCCGGCGAGAAGGAAGCACCGCATGTTGCGCTGTTCGATGATCCGATGCAGGCGGCTGCCGGCGCTGACCTGGTGACGACCGACGTCTGGACCAGCATGGGCTATGAAGCGGAGAACGCGGCGCGCCTTAAGGCGTTTGCCGGATATATCGTGACCGAGGCGATGATGAAAGCTGCGGGGAAGGATGCGCTCTTCATGCACTGCCTGCCCGCGCATCGCGGCGAGGAAGTCACGCACGAAGTGCTGGAAGGCCCACAGAGCGTCGTTTGGGATGAGGCGGAGAACCGCCTGCACGTGCAGAAGGCGTTGATGGAATATCTGCTCCTCGGCAAAATCAATTCGTAACGAAACGGTTGGAGTCATGAAGAAAGCGCAGAAACCCAAGAAAGTCGTCCTCGCCTATTCCGGCGGCCTTGATACATCGGTCATTCTCAAGTGGTTGCAGGATGTCTATGAATGCGAAGTCGTCACCTTCACCGCCGACATCGGCCAGGGTGAGGAAGTCGAGCCCGCGCGCAAGAAAGCCCTCCAGCTTGGCATCAAGAAGTCGAACATCTTCATCGAGGATCTGCGTGAAGAGTTCGTGCGCGACTTCGTGTTCCCCATGTTCCGGGCAAACGCCGTGTACGAAGGCGAGTACCTGCTGGGCACGTCCATCGCCCGCCCCCTCATCGCCAAGAACATGATCGAGATTGCGAAGAAAGTGGGTGCCGACGCGATCAGTCATGGCGCCACCGGCAAGGGCAATGACCAGGTTCGTTTCGAGCTGGGCGCCTATGCGCTCATGCCTAACGTGAAGATCATCGCCCCCTGGCGCGAGTGGGACCTGCTGTCACGCGAAAAGCTGCTGGCTTATGCCGACAAGCACGGCATTCCCGTCGACTTCAAGAAGCGCAAAGGCGGCGGCGCGCCGTACTCCATGGACGCCAACCTGCTGCACATCAGCTACGAGGGCGGCATTCTTGAGGACCCGGACTTCGCGCCCGAGGACAACATGTGGCGGATCACCGTATCTCCCGAAAAGGCGCCCAACAAGCCGCAGGTCATCGAGCTCACCTACGAGAAAGGTGACATTGTCGCCATCGACGGCAAGCGCATGACGCCGGGCAAGGTATTGGCTGCCCTGAACGTCATTGGCGGCAAGCACGGCATCGGCCGCCTGGATATGGTGGAAAACCGCTACGTCGGCATGAAGTCGCGCGGCTGCTACGAGACGCCCGGCGGCAGCATCATGCTGAAGGGTCATCGCGCGATGGAATCCATCACCATGGATCGCGAAGTGCTGGCGCTGAAGGATGACCTGATGCCGCGCTACGCCCGCATGATCTACAACGGCTACTGGTTCTCACCCGAGCGCAAATTGCTGCAAGGTCTCATCGACGCTTCGCAGGCCACTGTGAATGGCACTGTCCGGCTGAAGCTCTACAAGGGCACGATGATGTGCGTGGGTCGCTCGTCGAAGGATTCGTTGTTCGACGCGCGCATTTCGACGTTTGATGATGACGGCGGCGCGTACAACCAGGCGGATGCGGGTGGCTTCATCAAACTGAATGCGCTCCGCATGCGGATCGCGGCGAACAAGGCGGGCGGCAAGTCCAAGCGCAAGTAACCGGGAGAATCACCATGCCGTCCTTCGATATCGTGTCCGAAGTCAACAAGGTCGAATTGAAGAATGTCGTCGAGCAGGTGAACAAGGAAATCACCGGCCGCTTCGACTTCAAGGGCTCCGATTCGCGCCTTGAGCAGAAGGACCTGGAGCTGATGCTGTACGCCGACGACGACTTCAAACTCGGCCAGGTGACCGACATCCTCAACAACAAGTGCGCCAAGCGCGGCGTGGATGTGCGCCTGCTCGACTTCAAGAACAAGGAGAAGATCGGCGGCGACAAGGTGAAGCAGGTCATCAATGTCAAGAACGGCATCGCCTCCGACCTCGCCAAGAAGATCGTCAAGACGATCAAGGATTCGAAGATGAAGGTGCAGGCCTCGATTCAGGGCGAAGCGGTGCGGGTCTCCGGCGCCAAGAAAGATGACCTGCAAGCAGCCATGCAACTAGTGCGCACGAGTGTCACCGAAGTGCCGGTGCAGTTTCAGAATTTCCGCGACTAGGCCGACTTGGCAGCGGTTCTTTCCAGAGCGGCCAACCGCGCACGCAGATATGCGAGCGCTTCCGGCGGTAGCTGGTGCTCCGGAAAGGCGATGAACTGCGCATTGTGTAGCGGCCCGCGATAGAGCACCCAAAACCGCCCGATCTTCGCCAGTCCCGCGAAACTCGTCCAGGGGAGCAGAACGCGCGCGACGGTTGACGTCTCCGTCAACCCGGTCTCATCGAAACGAAAGGACAGCATCGGCCGGCCAGATTGGGCAAAGGCTTCGAGCGCCAGCTTCACGGCCTGATGACGGATCGCCTGTACCAGTGCCCAAAAGCACGCGGCGGCAACGGTGGGCACGACCAGATACCACGCGGCGCTTTGCACGAGCAGCATGGTCAGCACGCAAAAGAACAGCATGCCCGCCGCCCACGCGTTGCGCGTGCCATGCACGCGCCTCCACCAGTCCTGGTAGAGCGACTTCAGCCCCTCATCGGTGTGGTGAATGCTGAATTCCATCATGCGATGAGTCCAGTGATCCAGCGGCGGTAGAGCCGTTCGGCCATTGAGCGCAAACCCGGTAGCGCGCGCTCCACTTCATTGCGAATATTCGCAGGGGTCATCACCGTCGCGATCTGGCCTTCACCCAGCGCGGTCTCGATTTCAACCGCGCCGTCCTCGCACCAGTTGTCGATCATCGCTTCCGTCATTTCCACATGGCACTGCATGCCCAAATGCGGGCCTAGCACATAGGCCTGGTTGGCGCAGTGAGGCCCGGAAAGAATGCGCGTGGCGCCGGGCGGCAAGGTGGAGAACGTGTCGCCGTGCCACTGGAACGCGTGAAAGCCCCTCACGGCGCCCAGCCACTCCGTTGCGATGGGATTCTGTTCGACCTCGACGCGATGCCAGCCGATCTCCTTCACCGGGTTCACGGTGACAGCGCCGCCCAGCGCTCGCGCCATCAATTGCCCGCCGAGACAATGTCCGATGCAGGGCTGATTCGCGCGCACGGCTTCTCGGATCAGGGTCAGAACCGGCTGGGTCCATGGCAGCTCGTCATTGGCGCTCATCGGTCCGCCCATGAAGCCGAAGCCAGACCACGGCGACAGATCGAGTGGCACCGACTCTCGCTTGTCCAGCGCGACGAGTTGCCAAGGGATGCCGACGCTGTCCAGAAAGGTGGCAAAATGACCCGCACCTTCTGTGGGGGAGAAGCGGAATATGGCTATCGGTTTCATCGCAAGCTGGCGTTTGCAACAGTCGTGGTGGAGAGCGCTTGCGACTTGCCGAATTCCAGCGAACTTCGGCTGGACGCCGCAGGCGCTCGCGCAGGAACACTGTAGCCGCCTCAGGCGGATACAGCGCAATATTCGCATACTGGCCGCATCCGCCGCATGCGTGATTTCGACGTTTGCGCACGCAGCCAACATCACCGTGGTCGGACTTTTTCCCGGCAAGGCGCTGATTGTCGTGAACAATGCCGCGCCGCGCACCTTGTCCGTGGGTCAATCGTCACCGGAAGGTGTCAAGCTCATCGCCACAGATTCCAAGTCGGCCACACTGGAGTTCGAGGGTAAGAAGCAGGTGTTGGAAATCGGCGAGCACTTCGCGACGACAGCGCCGGGCTCTGTTCCGGTGACCATCTTGTCCGCCGACAGCCGGGGTCACTTCGTCGCGACGGGCAGCATTAACGGAGGCGCGATGCGTTTTCTGGTGGATACCGGCGCGACGCTGGTGGCGATTCCCGCGCGTGACGCCGTGCGCTTGGGATTGGACTACAAGAAGGGCCTGCCCGGCTCCGTGCAAACTGCAGCCGGTCCCGCGCCAGCATGGCGGGTCAGTTTCGATGCCGTTCGCATCGGCGACGTGACCATCAACCAGGTGGATGGCGTGGTGCTGGAGAGCGGGCTGGACATCGCGCTGCTCGGCATGAGTTTTCTCAATCGCACCGAGATGAAACGCGAAGGACAGATCATGACGCTGACCAAGCGTTTTTGATCCCGCAGCAATGACAAAGCCCCGCAACGCGGGGCTTTGTCATTGCGAATATTCGCAGCGGAAGGCGCTCGTCAGCTCTTCACCTTCTCGATCATCGCGTAGGCCGAGTGATTGTGGATGGACTCGAAGTTTTCCGACTCCACCACGTAGGCCGAGACGCGATCATCGGCATTCAATCGCGCTGCCACATCGCGCACCATGTCCTCGACGAACTTGGGGTTGTCGTAGGCGCGTTCGGTGACGTACTTTTCATCGGGCCGCTTCAGGAGCCCATATAGCTCGCACGACGCCTCCTGCTCGACGATGTCGATCAGATCCTCGATCCAGACAAAGTCCTTCAAGCGCGCGGTGATGGTGACGTGCGAGCGCTGGTTGTGCGCGCCGCGCTCGGAAATCTTCTTCGAGCAGGGGCAAAGGCTTGTCACCGGCACCAGCACCCTCAGGTCGAACTTGACCGAGCCTTCGCGAATTTCGCCGATGAAGGTCACTTCATAGTCCAGCAGGCTCTTCACGCCGGACACGGGCGCGGCCTTGTTCACGAAGTAGGGGAAAGACATTTCGATATGACCGGACTCGGCCTCCAGCCGCTTCAGCATCTCGCCCAGCATGACCTGGAACGACTCGACCGACAGCGCCTTTTCGTGGCCGTTCAGGATCTCCACGAAGCGCGACATGTGCGTGCCCTTGAAGTGCTGGGGCAGGCGCACGTACATGTTGAAGTTCGCCACGGTGTGCTGCACGTCACCGGCGCGTTCCTTGATCTTGATCGGGTGGCGGATGTCTTTGATGCCCACGCGATCGATGGCGATCTTGCGCGTGTCCTCGCTGGACTGGACATCGGCGATGGGGAGGTTGGCGTCTCGAGAATTCATGGCGCGTCCTTGCAGATCGGCCGTCCAGTATAGCCCAGACGGGCCTATTAGTTGAGCAAAATAGTCGGAGATTATGACAGGTAAGGTAATGGGGGCGTTCCCGGCCATTTGCAAGTTTCACGCATGGCGCATACAAAAAAACGGGGTGTCCGGTTGCCCGGACACCCCGCGAAGCAATCTCTTGGGAGAGAGATTGTGATGAATGAGATCGAACTGTCAGTTATAGGCGGACTCTCCGTGTGACGTGATGTCCAGACCCTCGCGCTCTTCTTCCTCCGGCACTCGCAAGCCCACCACCGCTTTCACGATCAAGAGCGCCGCCGCAGCCACCACGGCAGACCACACCGCTGATAGCAGCACCGCCTTGGTCTGAACCCACACTTGCGCGCCGATGGATGTGAACCCTGTCGCGGCGGTGACCCAGTCGGTCACGAAGCCGGGGCCACCCAAGTCGGGCGAAACAAACACGCCCGTCAGGATGGCGCCTAGGATGCCGCCGACCGCATGCACGCCGAACACGTCGAGCGAGTCATCGACTTTCAACAGACGCTTCAACCCGGTCACACCCCAGAGGCACACCGCACCGGCGGCGAGGCCGATGACAAAGGCGCCCGGAATACCGACGTTGCCGGCGGCGGGCGTGATGGCCACGAGGCCGGCCACCGCACCCGAGGCCGCGCCCAGCATGGAAGGCTTGCCCTTCAACATCCACTCCAGCACCGTCCAGGACAGCACAGCGCAAGCGGTTGCCAGGAACGTGTTGAGGAACGCCAGCACCGCCGCGTTGCCCGCCTCCAGTGCCGAACCGGCGTTGAAGCCGAACCAGCCGAACCACAACAGCGAGGCGCCGATCATGGTCATGGTGAGGTTGTGCGGTGTGATCGCCTCCTTGCCGAAGCCGATGCGCTTGCCCAGCATGTAGGCCGCGACCAAGCCGGCCACACCGGCGTTGATATGCACCACCGTGCCGCCCGCGAAGTCGAGAGCGCCCCACTGCCAGATAAGGCCGGCGGTGGCGTTCAATGCATCCATGCCTTTGGGATCGGTGTACGCATCCGGGCCGGGCCAGAACCAGACCATGTGCGCGATCGGCAGGTAGCTGAACGTGAACCACAGCACCATGAATAGCATTACCGCCGAGAACTTCATGCGCTCGGCCACCGCACCCAGGATGAGGCAGCAGGTGATCGCGGCGAAGGTGGCCTGGAAGGCGACGAAGAGAATCTCGGGAATGACCACCCCTTTGCTGAAGGTCGCCGCCATGGCGAATTCGCCCTTGGCGAGATTCATCGCCCCGTTCAGGAACAAGCGATCAAAGCCACCGATGTACGCATTGCCCGCCGTGAACGCGAGGCTGTAGCCGTAAATGATCCACAGCACCGTGATGAGCGAAAACGTGACGAAGACCTGCATCAGCACCGAGAGCATGTTCTTCGAGCGGACCAAGCCGCCGTAGAACAACGCGAGTGCCGGCACGCTCATCAGCAGCACCAGCGCCGTACACATCAAGAGCCATGCGACGTCACCCTTGTTGGGCACGGGTGCGGCCGGCGCCGCGGCAGGAGCCGGAGCAGGCGCTGCGGTGGCGGCGGCAGGTGCGGGCGCTGCGGCATCCGCCGGCTTGGCATCAGCCGGTGCGGCAGCAGGTGCTGCCGCCGCTGCGGCGGGCGGTGCATCTTTCTTCTCCTGGCCCATCACCAGTCCGCTGAATGCCAGAGAGCCGGCCAGCGCGAGTATTCCGAATAGGCGTTTCATGTCGCGCTCCCTTACAGCGCATCCGCGCCGGTCTCGCCGGTGCGGATGCGGACGACTTGTTCCAGATCGAACACGAAAATCTTGCCGTCGCCGATCTTGCCGGTGTTGGCGGATTTCTCGATGGCTTCGATCACCTGGTCGAGCAGCTCGGTTTTCACCGCGACATCGATCTTCACTTTGGGCAGGAAGTCGACGACATACTCGGCACCGCGATACAGCTCGGTGTGACCCTTTTGCCGGCCGAAGCCCTTGACCTCGGTGACGGTGATGCCCTGCACGCCGATGGCGGACAGGGCCTCGCGCACCTCGTCAAGCTTGAACGGCTTGATGACTGCTGAGACAAATTTCATGAAGTTCCCCTTGTGTGAAGCGGTGGTGCGCTGATCAGAAGCTCTTGGAGACGAAGGCCACGAGACGCGACTTGCCCCAGTCCTTGCCCTTGACGGTGTAGAGGTCGCTCTTCGCGTTGGTGTCCTTCACGTAGCCGCCGGTTGTCCATCCATTACCCAAGTCGTAATTCATGCCGATCTTGTAGACGGTGTAGTTGTAGGCTTCGTTGTTCTTGATTTTCTGGCGACCGATGTTGCCGACCAGGGTGAGCTTGGGTGCGATTTCCTGGGAGAAGTTGGCTTCGATGAACGTCGAGCCCTTGCTGTCGAAGTAGCCGAACAGATCGCTGGTCGAGTGTGAGTACTTGAGCGTCACCGGGCCGTAGGTGGCGCCGAGATAGATCTCGTCGGTGTTTGCCTTCGGCAGACCCGGGAGCGCCTTCATGTTCGGATACTCGTAGCGGAGGTAGCCGACATCCAGGGTGAGGTCCTTCACCACCTCGAACTTGTAGCCGCCGAAGAAATCCAGCTCGACCTTGGCGTCCTTGGACACGAAACCTTCATCCTTGTAATCCTTCAACCACTTGATGTTGGTGCCGAAGAAGCCGAGGTAGAAGCCGCTCGAGTGGCTGTAGTCGACGTTCAGTTGCAGCGCGGGCTTCTCGGAGGTCTGGGTGATGCCGCGATACTCGTACTCGCTGAACAGAGAGACTTTCGTGGCGAGCGTGTGCTCATCCGCCGCATGGGCCAGCGAGGTGGCTGCGCCCAGGGTGGCAACGCCAGTGAGTGCCAGAGCTTTTTTCAGGGTGTTCATCGCTTCGGTCCTTTGCTTGTTGAAGTAAAAATGAAACGTCAGCAGAGGTTTAGCAGGGACCGTGCCACCCGCATCAAGCTCTTAGGCAATTGAATTAATAGGGAGTTTTTCCAGCGCGTTGTTGCGCCGCACCATTTCTGAACGGGTTCAGAGGGTGCGGCACCAAAGCGGTGCGAACCAGCCGACCGGGAATTTCCGAAGCGCCTGCGTAGAATGTGCGCTCGCCCGCCGCACCACTTCTTCCACGGATGCCCACATGAATGCCGCGTTGCTTGACGATCTGTCAGCCCGTCTGAAGGCCCTGCTCCAGAGCGCCCCCGCGCAGGATCTGGACAAGAACATCAAGGCTCTGGTCACGGGCGTATTCGCCCGCATGGACCTGGTTACGCGCGAAGAGTTTGATATCCAGCGCTCGGTGCTGGACCGCACGCGCGCGCAGTTGGAAGCCTTGCAGGCCCGCGTCGACGAACTCGAGCGCCAGCGTGGCGGCTGACCGCCCGGCGGTGCCTCCCCGGTTCGTTATGGAGCGCAGCTGATGTCGCTGGCTGTGCTGTATTCCCGCGCACTGAACGGCATGGAGGCGCCGCTGGTCACGGTCGAAGTGCATCTCGCCAATGGCCTGCCGCAGTTCAACATCGTCGGCTTGCCCGAGACTGAAGTGAAGGAGAGCAAGGACCGCGTGCGTGCGGCACTGCTCAACGCCCGCTTCGAGTTCCCGGCCCGTCGCATCACCGTCAATCTCGCGCCTGCCGATCTGCCCAAGGAAAGCGGCCGGTTCGATCTGCCTATCGCGATCGGCATCCTGGCCGCCACCGGACAGATTCCCGCTGAAGCGTTGAAGGCGTACGAATTTGCCGGCGAGCTGGCGCTGACCGGTGAGCTCCGCCCCATCCGCGGCGCGCTCGCCATGACGCTGAAAGCGCATCACGACGGCCGTGCGTTCATTCTGCCGGAAGCCAATGCGCCGGAAGCGGCGCTGGTGGCCGATGCGAATATTCGCAGTGCCCGCAATCTGCTGGATGTGTGCGCTCATCTCGCGGGGCGCGAATCGCTGCCGCAGTTTTCCGGTAGTCCGGCGCCCACCAGGCGTGATGCGTCCGATTTCGCCGAGGTGAAAGGACAGGCCCAGGCCAAGCGCGCGCTGGAGGTGGCCGCAGCGGGTGGGCATAGCGTGCTCATGCTGGGACCACCTGGGACCGGGAAGACGATGTTGGCTTCACGATTTGCCGGCATCCTGCCCGAGATGACGGACGAGGAGGCGCTCGAAGCCGCGGCCGTGCAGAGTCTCTCCGGCGGGTTTCGCATCGAGAACTGGAAACGTCGTCCTTACCGCGCGCCGCATCACACCGCATCCGGTGTCGCGCTCGTGGGGGGCGGCTCCAATCCGCGTCCCGGCGAAATCTCACTCGCACATCATGGCGTGCTCTTTCTCGACGAACTGGTGATTTGACTTTGTGACCGAAGTTGTCCAACACTGATATCCATCTGTATTAAAGATGGATTTAGTCGATGCCTACTGGTGATCACGCCCGGCCAATTGTTCAAAATCTTCGGGCATACATCGACGACCGTTTCGAGCGAATCGACGAATCGGCGATGGAAGTCATTAAAGCCGCCATTCCAAATGACAAGAATTACTACCGCCAGTGTCTCATTCCGCTCCTGACGGTACTTGAGTGCTACCTGAGGGTTAGCGGGCAAGTGCTCAATCTTGATCAGATTCGAAGCCCTGCGTTTGGAACGCTATGCCTGAGATTTCTTGGGGCGCTGTACTCAGCACGATTCTCCGGACATACCGCCAATCGAAAGTATTCCTTCGCAAAGGTGCTCGTTGACCTAGTGCCGAAATTGAATCCAAGAGCGTCGAGGGAGTTAGGCGCGAGCCTAAAGCTCTCTACCCTTGGCCCTTCGGACTTACTTCTTTCGCATATCAAAGAATTTGATGTAGCTGCCCTGGATGAGGAACAAGTTTGGCTTTGCAGGCGGTGGCCGGCGGTCGACAAAAAGGGCCGAGATCAATGGCTAGATCTACTGCCAGTGTATGGAAAGCTGGGAAAGGACTTTGTCTCAAGGCTCCACGATGTTTGTGTTTCGTACGTACACGGAAGAGTCGGGGCCATACCGTGCATTGGTTCGCTCTGTGAGTTCATTGCAACGTACGACGAGCTGAAAACGCCGAAGGATTTTGAGAACTCACTATTCGTTACACGATTCTTTCGGGCCTTTCTGGTGTTCCACTTTAAGGCTCGATACGAGCGAGGAACGCTTGTCACGACGTTACTAAATGAGTGGCGATCACAGTTCGCCCACTTTGCAATTGAGTACTTGGTGGGATCCGGCTTGTTTGCAGAGCCGCTCGGCGCCTTTCCAATGCCAGAACGAGGAAGGGTCGAGTTTCATCGAAAGCGCACGCCGCGAACGCCGGATCCACTCGCAAAGTTACTAACTCCAATCCCCATTGAGGTATCGGACGATGAAGCACTTGAACTGCTTTTTGGATCATTGCGAGACGATTTCGACTTGATCGTCGCTTGGGCGCGGCATGATTGCGAGAACCTATGGGGCAGATACGAACGCCGTGTTGCGATCGCCCCTTTCGGCGCTCCGAGAACTATTGGAATCACGACAATCAACAATGGAGCCCGACGGCTTGTAGATCCTTTGAATCCGGACTGGGTGGCAAACATAGCAGCCACATTCGTCCACCATGGTTTTATGCCTGGGACAGAGAAGAGGGTCACGCTGCTCTATGGCGGCGGACTGGAAGATGTCGCCTACGAACTCGCACTGCCAACGAACGGGGCCTTGCTGCCACATTGTGCGTTGCTTGTCGCAACGCATCCGCAAATCACGCCATCTTTTCTTGAAACTTTGGAGCTCTTCGATCGTCACGGAAAAATGGTGGGGCTTGTCGAGACGGATGCGGGAACGTACTTGATTGGAAGAAAGGCGAGACGGGGAGCCGTGCTCGCACAGCAACGAATTCTATTGAATGATGAAACAAAGCGAATCGTTGAACAGCTCATTGTACTTACCGAGCCACTGCGCGATTTTCTGCGAGAGAGAAGCCATGACGATTGGCGATTCCTTTTGCTTTCGTGCGGCAGAAGCTTTGGGGTTCCCCATCGGGAGAAAACGCTCGCTACCTATACGAGCATGAGCCGCAAGATTCTAGAAACCGCGGCGGCATTCGAGAGTGTTTGCGATCTCAGTTTTGAAGAGCGAATTGCTCGCGCTCGCAGGTTCTCCTTGACTTCATTGAGGGCGACGGCCGCTGTGCTCGTCTATTTGGAGACGCGGAGCGTCGAGAAGATGGCCCTAGCCCTCGGTCATGACAAGTATCACCCCGGGTTACTCGCGCACTACTTGCCGGCACCGCTTCGAGCCTTCTTTCAAGAGAGATGGATTCGCATTTTCCAGGCTGGAGTAATCGTTGAGGCGATGAAAGACAGCTCGTACTTGCTTGAGGCGTCTTCCTTCAAAACGATTGCTGAACTCCACATGTTTCTTTCGCGCCATGCGCTAAGAGAGATTCCCGTGATTGAGAGCGCAGGTTCAACGGAGCTGCAGAAGCCAGAAAGTGAAGTCCTATTTGGCGTGAGCCCAGAAATACTCCAGGTTCTATTGAGCCTTCATGCTGCTGTCGAGATGGCCTCTGGAAGAATTCACGCGAAAGCGCGGTACTGGGCGGGCATTGCGGCCAGACTCTCTGATTACCTGGCGAGCGAGCAACATTTTCGCGATGACCTACGCTATTTCCTTCAGCGCGCTCGGAAAGAGTTGACCCCAGAACTTTACCTGGAACTCATCCGTGCATAGCTACTCGCTCCCCAAAGAGCTGGACTTCCTTCAGTGCTACTTGGGGGACCGAGAACTTGAATATCAAACGGCGTTCTGGCTCTTAAGCCCATTCAATAGCGAGACATGGAAGTGCGAATTTGGCTATACAAGGTTTTCATTAGACTTTCGGGTGAGGCTTGACGACGGCCTGCTTCTGACCAGTGCTAGGCACTCAGAGCTTCTGCGGACATTAAAGCTCTGGCTTTGCGTTCAGACGCATCCCGATGCGCTCGGCTCTTTATTGATTGCAAAAACGTCGACATACATAAAGATTACTTCGACGCTTCACTTGATCGACTATTTTTTGCTGAACGCTGAGCAGCTTCAGCTTTCCCGGTTTGGGCTAAGAAATTTGACCGAGAACGACTTAGCCGGATTGTTGCGAGCGCTTAACAGTGACTCTCACATCGCAAATGGCGTCTACCAATGGAATGATCGGGTAGCACAATTTCTAAGAAGCAAAGTGGCCGAGGTTTTGCCGGACGTGCATGCTCGCGTAACGGCTAAGTATGAGTGGATGAATGACCTCAGTTCTCCAGCGGAGGACCGTGCGCTTAACCTGTCAGATGAGGAATTGGTTCGCGCCAGAGTTTGGCTTTGGATGAATGGATTCATTGGAAAGGGGGGCGGCAGTGACCACTTTTACGCACTTCGCACTAAGGAGCTTTCTGCCCTCCTGTATCCAAACACATTGTTCGGCCTAAGGACGCACAAGCCGATTCCCGCCGAACTCAGACTGAAATCGGTCGAAAGATTCACGCGTGAGTTTGCAGGTGCAGCGATCAGGGAGCTTCCGGGGCAGTCGCTCACTGAGTCCGCAATGGCAGTTCACATCAGGCCGCTAAAGTGTTTGGGATTGTTGGCGGAGATCGGCGTAGAACTCCCCAAGAGCTTTCTCAGCGGACTCTCGAAGCGTGCGCTGTTTCAGGAACTTGATCTGCGACCCCTTGGGCGCGTTGCAACCGTTCCGGTTCCGGTCGTGCTAAGTGCACTCCGGGGTGCACTCGAATTCTCGCTGGAGTACGCAGAAGATATTCTCGATAGTGTTGTTGCAGTCTTGATGGCTTGCAAGATCGCAGGACTCAATCCCCAGGCTTATGCGAATCGTCACGACATTCGTCCCTTACTCACCGAAAGAATCAGGGCTGTTGGAGTTCATACCTGGAGCCTGTACTGTCATATGACTTTCGTTGAGCAAAATCCCACACGCCACGGAAGTGTTTGGCCCGCGGCATCAGAGTTTTTTCGTCGCATGCGCAACAACGAGGGGCTTTTCGAACTGCTCGCAGTCCTTTTTGGCGCGCTTCAGACGATAGTGGGCACCTTGTCAGCCAGAAGGCAGAGTGAGACGCTAGACCTCATTGCTGGCTCTTGCTTGGACTCGGAAAAGTCGCGGTTGGTGTTTCACAACCGAAAATCTGGACCGGCTGAGCTTCGCGCAAAGGAAGAAAGGCCAATCCCGCCTGTCGTTGTCAGGCTGATTCAGGTAGTTACGGCGTTTCAGGATCGCTTGATCAAGGAGAAGCTGCTGAAAGCTAGAACGAATCTCTTCTCCAGGCCAACACAAACCGGCTTGGCCCTGTTCCCGCCACACCACATGCGAGCCAACGAAGACCTAGATATTTTTTGCGATTACATTGAGACCGCACTCAACAGCAAATCCGAGCGCTACTACCTTAGGCATCACCAATTTCGCCGATTTTTCGCAATGCTGTTCTTTTGGGGAAATGCGTTTGGAGGGCTCGATACGTTGAGGTGGTTCCTTGGACACACCGATGCTCGGCATCTCTACAACTACATCACTGAATCAACGCCAGGGCAGGTTCTCTCGGCGGTAAAGGCAAACTACGCGGTCGAGCAGCTGGTCGCCGGAGCTGAAGAGTCGAAGGCATTGGCCGATCTCGTCGAAGAGCGCTTCCATACAAGGAACTTCGCGGTACTCGATATGGAGGAGCTTGATCAGTATGTTGAGGAGCTTATGCACGAAGGGCGTGTCACGGTGGAGCCAGAATTCTTTGATGGGCTTGAAGGAAAATCCTTCAGAGTGATCATCAAAGTGACAAGCACTAAGTGACTACAAGGCGAAGCTGAGAATGTCAGTGGAATCGAACAACCCAATAGTGGCATTGAGCGACTTTCTAAAGGAAGTGCTGGCGTCGCCCGCCCAGTACCAGGCCGATGAGGCACTTCGTGCAGCCCTAATGTCACAAGGGGCGCTCGCAAAGCTGGCGATTCCAAGTCGTGCCATTCAACCATCCTCAATCAATACGCTAAAGCGGGCAGGTCGCGATTTGGAAGGAGGCTTCGATGCGCTTGATAGGTTGCGTCGCGCAGCGAAGGATGCTCTTGAGGTCGAGAAGAGCAATCTTGCTCGGGCGAACAAGAAAACAAAAGCGGGGCTGAAGCTTACAGTTGACGATCTGGAGAAGGAAAATCAGAACCTTCGTTACGACCTTCTCCGGCTAACGCAAGCAGTCGAGACAGCGCTTTCGCAGTCGCGTGAGTATGCGAAGCAATCTGGAAAAGCGTCGACAATCGCGTTATGTGAGAAGGAACAACGAGAGATAAGGGATCAGCTATCCCTTAGGAAGTTTGCTGTTTCGACGAATGTAGTCACCCTGCAAAATGTCAAAGGCAAAGCTCTATCAACTGACAGGGAGTGACTTCTTGCTCCCATTCCACGTGGATCGCGAGCACAAAGTGATCACCGTGCCAGGTAGAGATATCCCAATGCTGCATTGGCCAGACGGTCAATGGTGTATTGAAGCGAATATCTACATGTTGGAGCTGGTGCAAAGGGGGCTTTCTCGAAAAAATCGAGGCGGTACGTTGCTTTCTTACGGCACGAACATTAGCCACCTGATCAGATATTGCTTTCACCACAAAACAAATTTTATCGACCTCACTGACAATCAATTTACCGAGTTCATCTGCGATTTGGCTGCAGAGAAAGATCGATTCGGAAATGCAGTGAGAGAGTCAAACGCAGTAATCTTGATTGGACATTGCTGCTTGGACTTCCTTAAGTGTGTAGGCAGGTTTCACTCCGAATCGAATTTCCTTGGAAAGACTGGAAGAATTCGAACACAGGAGAAGGAGCTGAAAATTCAAGCGGATGGTACGCGCTGGGTGCGCAATTCCATTGTCGTTAAGCAAACACACCACAGGTCGTTTCCAACAGCGTCCGCATTTAGAAAGCGGCTTCCAATTAGCAGCGAGCACGTGGAGTCACTTAGGCAAGCTGTCCTCGCGGCCAGCAAAAGCGTGTTTAGACGAAAGCGGCGTTACGTCATGATTCGCCTCCTCGAAATTACTGGAGGACGGCGATCCGAGGTGTCGGGCATTCTGGTGAAGAGCGTGATCGATGCGGCCACGATGACCAATCCGGAACTGACACTTCCTACAGCGAAACAAAGGAACAGCGCACATCAAACTCGAACTGTGCCGGTTTCTCGGTCAGACTTGGCGTTCTTGCTTGAGTACATAGAGAAGAATCGTCGCAGGGTGGTGCGAGAAACCTGCGGTGCATCGAACGATGATGGCTTTCTGCTGATTAGCGAGAAGACTGGTGCGAAACTGCAGCCGAACACCATTACTCAAGAGATTCATGAGTTGGCGAAGGTTGCTGGACTTAAAGAGCAAACTTGTCCACACATGTTTCGACACCGGTTCATTACAAAGCTCTTTGTCGCGTTGATTGAGCAGCACAACTGCCAAACGGTGGATGATTTCAGGCGAGCACTGATTGATGGCGAAGGACTAAAACAACGAGTCATGCAGTGGACAGGCCAACGTTCGATGAAATCGCTGGACGGATATATTCATCTCGCATTTGACGAAGTGGCGCAATTTAAGGTTTCGGTTGATTCGATAAGAGCGGCCAGCGCTATTGAAGGCTTGAAGCGATCATTGGAGTCCATCAAGAATGAAATGGGGCAGGGACTCACGCCAGAGGAAGCATCGAAGCGCCTCCTGGAGGCAATTCTCACGGCGAACCAAGATTTGGATGCTTACGCCAAGGGGAAGGATAGGGCTGCGGCGCGCGAATGAATCGACGCATTAAGCCACGCTCTCTCCAAACGCTTTGTCTCCTGCTACGGCTGCTAGCGAGTCTCACGAAACAGGTCAGCCATCGGTACCCCAAACGATTCTGCCAGCCGCTCGATGACGTCCACACTCGGATTGCGCTGTTTGCGTTCCATGGTGCTCACATAGGTCCGGTGGATCCCAGACTGAGCTGAGAGCTCTTCCTGGCTCCAGCCGCGCTCTTTGCGCAGGCGTTTCATGTTCCGGGCGATCAATGCCCGCCCTTTCT
The DNA here is from genome assembly GCA_016791265.1 of Betaproteobacteria bacterium. Lineage (GTDB taxonomy): Bacteria > Pseudomonadota > Gammaproteobacteria > Burkholderiales > Usitatibacteraceae > JAEUMY01. Next base: position 73,038 of record JAEUMY010000014.1, on the reverse strand, counting down.
TTCGCTTCTCTCGTTCCATGGCGGAAACGAGGATGCATGTTACTCATTGCATGAACCACATACACTAAGTAACATGTTACTTAGTAGATTCAATTGATTAGCAATCGTTCTACCAACAGGATTAGGACCTGCCCGATGGAATTTCTGAAGCGCCATGGCTGTCATTTCTGCGTCTTGGCTGTGGTCTTACTCGCGTCTTGTAGTCAGAAGGTGCCGTCACCAAGTGACGCCAGCAACTATCCTCTCGCCAAAAGAGCGTTAGAACTTCAGAAGAGGGCCGACGCTGGTGACGCCTCCAGCCAGGAAATGTTGGGCTGGATGGCCCTAAATGGGATGGGAATTCCCAGGGATATCCCCAGGGCCGGTGCACTGTTCCGAAAGTCCGCCGAACAGGGAAACGCCCGAGCACAACGTCATATGGGGCACTTGGCGCTAAATGGAGCGGGAGGTGACCCTGCAGATGCCATCAAGTGGTTCCAACGCTCTATCCAAGGGGGCGAAGGCTGGGCCTACATCGGCCTTATCGATGCCCGACGGCGCGCCGAAGGCAAAGTGAAGCTCTCTGATTCGATCGACATGCTCGGCAAGGCCGAGGACATGCTCAAGTCTAAGAAGGACGGTCGCTCGGGTCTGGCTCTCTACATAGTGGCAAAGCGATCTGCCGTGGGACCTCTTGGAAAAGGCCCTGAAATGGATCGCGTGCTCGCGATCCTTGGCCCTGCCGCAGAGGCGGGTGACGCCGATGCTCAGCGCACTTTAGGAGAGATACTTCAGAAGGGCGATGGCGGGCAGCAGGACATCCACCTGTCAATTGCTTGGTATGAAAAGGCAGCGAACCAAGGTGATGCACCCGCGCAGTTTGCCCTTGGTAGCATTTTCAGTCACGGTTCTGGCCTAGTCAGCAAGAATTTGGAACATGCGCGACAGTGGTATGAGAAAGCTGCCGCGTTGGACCATGCGCACGCCCAGTTTGCTCTGGGCCAAATCTTCGACGAAGGTTTGGGCACGACGAGGCAGTCGGCGCTTGCCGCGCAGTGGTACCAACGAGCGGCCGCTCAAAGATTCCCTGACGCGCAGAATAATCTTGGAACGCTGTATGCAACTGGCCAGGGCGTACCGAAGGATCTGATACTCGCGTACGCTTGGTACAACCTAGCTGCGGCTGACGGCCATGACGTAGCCAAGGATAATCGAGAGCGCGTAGAGCTCAAGCCCTCTGAACTCGAAGAGGCTGAAAAGCTCTCAGCCAACTGGAAGGTGGGGCAGGTACTGAAGCGCTAGCGTGTTAGAAACTATGACGTTCTCTTCTCGTGAAAGCGTGGCATAGCGAATGCCACTTCCTCCCTAGCGGGTCCGGACACCCGCTAACGCCCAAAAACAGACTTTTGACATACCGGCATCAAGATGCCGGTTATCTCGAAAAGTCCGCCTAACCGGAACTTAGGCTCCGGTATGTCAAATCAGTTTAAGACCCCCGCAGAGCTGGCCGTCGTCCTCGGCGAACGGCTACGACACCTTCGCATTCGCCGTCAGATGACGCAATTGGAGACGGCTGAACGGGCCGGAACATCTGAACGGGCGGTTCGCGATCTGGAGAATGGCGCTGGGTCGCAGGTGGAGACCCTCCTCCGTGTGATGAAGGCCCTTGAGCATGTCGACGCACTGGATCTCCTGGCGCCGGTCATCCAAGTCGACCCCATGGCCATGCTCAAACTTCAGCGAATGCCAAAGCGCTATCGCAAGTCGAAGGATTAGGCGTGTCGCACATCCACGCTCTCAATGCGCGAAAGAACCGCGGACGGAGAATGCCCAAATGCTCCTGATCGGAAAAATCCTTGGCTGCGGCCTGGCTCGTGACGTGACGGCCGTACAAGAGCTCACGGTAATGATTAGCGATCTTCTTGGTCGCTGGAAGCTGGACCCCGAAATCGTCGATGCAATGGCACTCGCGGTCGACGTCCTGGAAAGCGAGGAACAAGCCTACCTCTGGCTAACCAGGCCGAACATCCATCTTGAAGGCGAGTTACCACTATTCCTTCTAGTAACAGGCAGGGCTGTGATCGTGAGAGACCTTCTCTCAACACGACCGGCCCCCAAAATTCTTCTGATGGCGAGAAAGGACAAGAGACGTGAAGATGTACATCCTGATTAGGGACGACATTCCGCTAGGCTTCGCAATTGTTGCGGCTGCTCATTCATCGCTTGCAGGCTACCTCAAATTTCAAGACACGCCAGAAGTAAAGGAATGGCTCGCAGGGCCGTTCTTCAAGGCGGTCTGCAGGGTCAGTGCGAAGGAGTTTGAAAACGCCAAGGAGGTGGCAGATCACGTTGTCCTGACGGAGTCAGCGCTGAACAACCGAGAGGTGGCCCTTGTGTTCAAGCCGCGCGCCGAATGGCCGAAGATGTTCAAGTTTTTGAAGTTGTACCGCGAAGCATGACGAAGACGCTAGACGACCTGATGGCAGCGCTTCCAGCTCGCCAGCGACGAGGGATCAATATGCGCGCCAAGGTGTTGGCTAAATTGCTGGCGAAGATCGCACGAAGGGGGGTAACGGCGAAGCACCTGCAACTGCGCGTGAATCGTCGCAGGAAACCTTAGGCTACGACGTGTAACCGGCTATGCAGCCTCCGCACATCCATTCACCGTCGTCATAAATGCCACTGAGCATTTCCATCGGCTGATAACACCAGTCGCACATAGTTTGGCTTTGTCGATTCGTTTCGCGCCCGATAAGGTCTGCGAAAACGTTTCGTGGCTCGGCTCGTCGGGAGAGTTGATTTGACGGTAGAAGAGCAGGATCAGGCGGGGAGGCGAACGACCCGCAGTTTGTGCACCAGCGTCCACCGTGATGCTCTATCGTTTTGGCCTTCTTGCAACGTGGGCAAACTGTCAGCGCAGGATCGAGTTCTGGTGAGAGTTCTCCAGCATCTGCAATGAGCTCCTCCATGTTTGCAATCCGGCGGCAGGAAAGGCCCTGCTTGTTCAGGTAAGCAAGCAAGGGGTCAAATCCAGCGTCCTTCGAAAGCACGATGCAATCGGTATCTCGCGCGGTTTCGAAGGTTCGCCCGAGCTGGCAGGCAATATGAAAATCCAGCGCGTTCTTCCCACCGCCTTCGATTTTTTGAAACTCGACACGTCTGAAGCGATGCTCGGTCGCGGCCTGCCTGGCTATCCTGGGTGGGTTCTGTTTCGCGCCCACATAAACGATCGCCTCGTAACTCTCATCGAGCAAAGACAAGTCGATTCGGTGGACGTTCTCAAGGTCCACCAGCAGCAGGCGCCGTGTTGTCATGAACCGCCAGCAGTCATTGGATGGCGAGCCGTTCCTTGGCTTCACGTTTGCCGATCTTCCGGACCGCGTGAATGGCGTGCAGTTGGGCCGCTCTCGGTTTGGCCTTGCCCTGTTCCCAGTGGTAGATGCTCTGTCCCGAGACGCCTAAGAGCGTGCCAAAGTCAGCGGCCGACAATCCCAATCGCTTACGCTGGGAGGCGAGCCCTTGTGCGCTGAATCGCGGATTAACACCTGGCTCCTCTTCGACCGCAGGCGCGCTCTGCCGTGAGTGCTTCGCGAGAGACCGCACCAATTTCTCCAAGTCAGTAACGCGTCGTTTCAAGGCGGCGATGTCGCTTCGATACTGCGCAGCGGCTTTCTTCAAACTCCGATTCTCGGAACGCAGCTCCTTGCGAGCAATTCGAACCACTTCTGCTTTCAGCGCGGCGGCGAAGGTCATGGCGGGGCGAAGTAGTGAACGGAGAGACGATTATGCCACCGCGAGTCTGCCCACATTGACCCGCAATAGGCGTACGGCCTGGGATCTGAGCTGCAGCGTTGAGGGGTCATGTCTTGCTGAACAAGCCCTACAATATTCGCCGAACCGCATTGATCATTTTGTCGGGCAAAAAAATGGAGGTAGCAATGCAGAGTAGAGCTGAACTGGAGGAAATTGCTCACACGGGCGGCAAAGTCAGCTTTGAAGTTGCTATCGACGCCAGCGGAAACGTCTCATACAGCGTGAGCTATAGGCATTCAAGTCCAACGGCGGCTGCCATGTTTGCTGTCTATGCCATTCCCCAGGGCGTTGCTGTGGGGGACATCAAATTGGGAGGGATTGGCACGCCTTGGAACCCTGCACCGATTCCTGGTTGCTTTCCGGTATTCATTTCTTCAGACATCACCGGCATGTTTGGCCACGAGTGCCCCTCCTGCAACGGGTATTGGAGGGCAAGCTATGGAGGAACGATCTGTCCATACTGCGCAATCGAAGTCGGTGGAAGCTATCAATTCCTTACGCAAGCGCAGAAAAGGTATGTCAAGCAATACTGCGACTTGCTTAGTGATGCACTTCATTCGGGCCAGGCCGGCACCCACACAATCGATATGGATGCGGTCGCCGCTGCGGCCGGAAAAGATCATGAAAAGCCAAGCTTCTACTATGCTGAGGAACGCCAGCAGAATCTATTTTCCTGCGTTGCGTGTGGTGCAAATACCGACGTGCTTGGCATCTACGCCTATTGTGGTTGCTGCGGAACAAGAAATGACTTTCAGGAACTCGAAAAGGTCATGGAGGCAATCAGAGCAAGGATCAATGGAGGAGGTAAGCTCGAAAGCTGCGTCAAAGATGCTGTGGCGGCATTCGATTCTTTCGCGGACCAATACCGGAAGCAGCTTCTTGAGCTGGTGCCACTAACACCTGCCCGGAGAGGCAGATTTGAGAGATTTCACTTCCACAATTTGCAGACCGCCGCAAGCGGGCTCAAGGAGGTGTTTGATATCGATATCGTTGCGGGCATTGGTGCCGACGATCTGGCATTCATCACGCTGATGTTTCATCGTCGACACGTGTACGAACACAAAGGCGGCGAAGCAGACGAAAAATACATCGCAGATAGCGGCGACGCCGTTCGGCTGAAGCAGGCACTCCGCGAGTCCCCTGAGTCAGCACACCGAACGGTAAACCTCGTTCTAAAGCTTGCCAAACGGCTTCACTTGGGATTTCACGAAATATTTCCACCTGACGAAATTCCAATTGAGCGACATAAGCAGCGAAGCCGTAAACAGTAGTGTCCTGTAGCAATTTCCGCGTCGGCATACAGTGGACGCAAAGCACCCACCCCACCCAATCAAGACCTCACCATTCTGAGCTAACTCGCCAATAAGGTATGGGAACAACCATTGTTGTTGACCAGAACGTCATGCAGAGGGACGTGCTTCTCGACTTCATCGCAAAGAACCCGGAATCGAAATTCGTCATTCCAGATACGGGGCTGCTTGAAATGGTGAAGAGCGAACAATGGGAATCGACCTTTCGTCGCAGCTTCGCAGCCTTTGTTCCGGTTGTGGGTCGTTGCTTCATGTCCATGTCAATCCAGGAAGCGCGTGACCTTGAACTGGAACGGCGAGAGTCGGCGATCGACATGCTGCTCCCCGACGACTTCACCAAGATGCTCCGCGGCGCCATAGCTGAAAGCCAAACCGGCAATGGATCAACCATGGATCAGTTGCGAGCAAGAATGGTCGAAACCAGAAGTGAGCTGTGCCAGCACGAGCTCAACCCGCAGGCCAATCGTGAGGAACTCTGGCGCCTCGTGAACGAGCTGCGCGACAAACTTCCTGAGGATCAAATCAAAGCCTGTCGCCGAGGAGGTACGCCTGCGCGTGCAGCGCGAGTCCTCATCGCACAGAGCGTTGGGGACGCTGTTTATGGCGCGCACATGAGAAACGTAGGTGCGCCCCCTGACTTGGCGCTCGGTCTTTGGCAGGCGAAAAGTGTGACTAGGCGATGGTGCTACCTACTTGTTCATCATGCGCTTCAATGGTTGGGGGATGGCGGCCTCGATTCTGCGCCCGACAAAGTTGTGGTGAATGACATCTTGGACCAAGACTACGTGCTTCTTGGCTCCATTTTTGATGGTGTTCTTAGCTTAGAGACCGATGTGAATCTTGCCATTCAGGACCTCACTGCGATGCTGGCGCTTCCTCCAAGTGCCAGTGCGCCGGTAGGCGCTGTCTAGTTTCGGGCTGCGGTTGGTCGTGGCTCGATCGTTGATCTCAGGGGCCTAGCAGCTCAGTGGGAATTGATTCTGTTGCCTTTACGTCTTCCTGCGATTGGGAATGAACGCAGGAATTGGCTGGTCGGCTGTTGCCGTAGCCCACTGAGTCACACCGGACAAAGCAACAAAGCCCACGACAATGCAGTTTCGTCCAGGGCGGGCAACTACCTTCTCACCTTGCTGTTCGAAAACAAGGCCACCCTGCATACGGGTGATCTGCCATCCTTCGAGTCGTTCGCTTAACGCATCGTAGGCGCTTCTGGTTTGTGTCGTTGGTGGCCCGAAAAGCTCGTCAATGAAGGCTTCAAACGGAAGTTCATTCTCGGCGGTTTTGGCAGATGGCCTTGTCCGAGGTTCCTGCTCCGCGCGTGGCCTTGCCCCAGGTTGCTCTGGCTGGGGAGGAAGGGAAGGAGAATTTACGCTTTGAATTGACGACATAGCTGATGCATCTTACCGTCTGCACAAAAGCAGAGTTTTTTGAGTGCTTAGTGAAAGTCCCTACTGCTCGTGGCCAGTCCGCCGAGCATCGCCGTGTGATCTACCAGGCGACCAGCCACCACATACACCGTCGTTTCATCCCGCTCCACCACGCCATAGACAGTCAACATTCGGGATTGAGCGACCTCAACATGGTGGCGTTCGGCGACTGACTGCCAAATGGTGATGTTGATCAGGCCTGTTTCATCTTCCAGAGTCGCGAAGATCACTCCGGAATCAGTGTCCGGTCGCTGGCGATTGATTACGATCCCGCTCGTACGCACGAGCTGACCGTTGCGCGACTCTCGCAAATCTGCAGCCGTCAGGAGGCGCATCTTCCGCAGCTTGGGGCGCAGTAGCTTAAGCGGGTGGCTGCGCAGCGTGAGCCCAGTGCGGTCGTAGTCTGCGAACACGTCCTCCGCTTCGGTGGGCGCGATCAGTTTGGCTTGGCGCTCCTCGCGCCTGGCGCCGCTCAATAGCGCTGTTGGCTTCTCGGTACCGAGCGTTGCCCACAAGGCCTCGCGCCGGTGGCCAGCGATACCGCGGAATGCGTCTGCCTGGGCCAGAGCGTTCATGTCCCGTTCGGACAGCTCCGCACGTAGCTTCAAGTCGTTCACGTCCTGGAACGGTGCCGCAGCGCGCGCCACCACCACGCGCTCGGCGCCGGCGTCCGACATTCCCTTGATGCTGTTGAAGCCCATCCTGATCGCCGCAAGTCCTTTGGGATCCGGCACCAGCGTGCTGTACGCGTCACTCACCGTGACGTCGACGGGATAGACCTCAATGCCGTGGCGCCGCGCGTCATAGATGATCTGTGCGGGCTTGTAGAAACCCATCGGTTGGCTGTTCAGCAGGCCTGCAGCGAAAGCTGCGGGGTGATAACACTTTAGCCAGGCAGAGACGTACACGATCAGCGCGAAGCTGGCCGCATGGCTTTCCGGGAACCCATAGTCGCCGAAGCCTTTCACCATCTGAAAGATCTGGTCGGCGTACTCGGCGGTGTAGCCGCGCGCGAGCATGCCGTCCAGCAGTTTGTCCTTGAAGGGCTCCAATCCGCCTTTTCGTTTCCAGGCTGCCATGGCGCGCCGGAGTTGATCCGCTTCGCCTGGCGTGAAGCCCGCGGCCTCGATGGCAATCGCCATCACCTGTTCCTGGAAGATCGTCACACCCAGCGTGCGCTCCAGGATGTGTTTGATCGCCTCGGACGGATAGGTAACCGGCTCCTTGCCCGTGCGTCGGTTGAGATAGGGATGCACCATCCCGCCCTTGATTGGGCCTGGCCGCACGATGGCCACCTCGATCACGATGTCGTAGAACGTCCTGGGTCGTAGCGTGGGCAGCCGTGCCATCTGCGCACGGCTCTCCACCTGGAACAGCCCGATGGTGTCGGCCTCGCACAACATGTCGTAAACCTTGGGATCTTCGGCCGGGATGTCCTGCAGCCGCATAGCGGTACCGTAGAAGCCGTTCATGAGGTCCATCGACTTCTGGATGCAGGTGAGCATGCCCAGGGCGAGCACGTCGACCTTGAGCAAGCCCAGCGCATCGAGGTCGTACTTGTCCCACTCGATCGTGGTCCGGTTCTCCATGCGCGCTGGCACCACAGGCACCAGGCGCGTGAGCTTCCGGTTGTCCAGCACGAAACCACCGGTGTGCTGACCCTGGTGGCGCGGAAAGGTGCGGATCTCACCCACCAGGTCGAGCAGCATCTTCACCTTCTGGTTGTCGAGGTCGAAGCCGGCATCCGCGAGTCGATCGACCGGAACGCCCGATTCGAAACGCAGCGTCATCGCGTCCGAGAGCTTGTCCACCTGGTCCAGCGAGAATCCCAGCGCCTTGCCGACGTCACGCATGGCGCCCGCGTAGTGGTAGGTCTGAATCGTGGCGGTGATCGCCGCGCGATCGCGGCCGTACTTATTGAAGATGTACTGCATGACTTCTTCGCGCCGCTCATGCTCGAAGTCGACGTCAATGTCCGGTGGTTCGTTCCGCTCCTTGGAGATGAAGCGCTCGAACAGGAGTTGGGCACGGCCTGGGTCCACCTCGGTAATGCCTAGGCAGTAGCAGACGGCGGAGTTAGCTGCGGACCCGCGACCCTGGCAGAGAATATTCTTGCTGCGCGCGAACTTCACGATGTCGTAAACGGTGAGGAAGTACGGCTCGTATTTCATGTCGGCGATGAGTTGCAGCTCGTACTCGATGGCCGCACGGACTTTGTCGGGCAGGCCACTCGGATAGCGGACCAGAATGCCATCCTCGGTGAGCTGGCGAAGGTACGTCGCCGGAGTCATGCCCTTGGGCACGATTTCTTCCGGATACTCGTACTTGATCTCGTCCAGCGAGAAAACACACCTGCTCGCAATTTCTAGTGTGGCTACCATGAGCTCGACCGGGTAGATGCGCGCGAGCCTCCCGATCGACCGGAGATATCGCTCACCATTTTCATAGAGCGATGTGCCGCATTCGCCGATGGGTTTGCACAGGCGAATGGCGGTCACCACGTTCTGCAGCGCGCGGCGGCGGCGTACGTGCATGTGCACGTCACCAGCCGCCACCAGGCTCAAACCGGTGCGCTTGGACAAGGCCTCCATCTGCTCCAGATGCCATTCGTCGTCGGGGCCACGCAGCAGCTCGACGGCAATCCAGCACCGTTCCACGAAGTGGCTGGCAAACCAGTCGGCTTGTTCGTCGTGAAGGTTCGAGTCCTCTTCTGGGCACCAGATCACCAGGCAGTCCGCGGCGCCAAGCTCCACGTCGCCGCGGGTGAGGCTGTAGCTGCCTTTCTCGCAACGGCCGCGTGCGAGTGTGATCAACTCGCAGAGATTGCCGTAGCCATTCAGGTTCTCGGCGAGGAGAACCAGCTTGATGCCGTCCTCAAGACGGAACTCGCTGCCCACCAGGAGCTGGATCCCCAGTTCCTTTGCCTCGGTGTGGGCACGGACGACGCCGGCGACTGAGCACTCGTCGGTGATGGCGATCGCGTGATAGCCCAGCTTGCTCGCCTGGCGAATCAGTTCCTCTGGATGCGATGCGCCCCGAAGGTAGGTGTAGTTGCTGAGGCAATGCACCTCGGCGTAGAGCGGAACCATGGTGCGCGCTCAGGAAAAATACCCGTGCAGATGCCAACTGTCCGGATCCTGCAGCTCGCGATAGAGCCACACGGTTTCACCGTGGGGGTTGCGGCCCACGAAGTAGTCCCGCAATGCAGGCTTCCCATCCCACCAGCCAAACTCCATGCGCTCAGGCCCGGCCAGGAAATCGATCTTCCCGTGGCAGAGCGGCGTGCCTCGGTCCACCTGCAGCTTGCGCGGCACCGGCAACAGAAAGAGCGGTCTAGGTCCGCGGCCGTTCGATGCGGGCGAGACCTTCCAGGGCGCCGCCGGCGCCGTCGTCCGCCAAGCAGATTCAGGACGGAAGTCGTCGACAGGCTGCATGCGATAGACGTTGTCGCTGCCCAGGCGAGCAACCAGCTTGTCCACGAGTTGGAACCAACTGTCGGCTTGTTGCTGCGGATCGGGCAGCCAGCTTTCGCTCACCTGCATGAAGGGCTGCAGCCGATCAATGTGGAGACCCATCGCGAGCACGCCGGCGCGCAGCACCGTGCGAGCTAAACGCTCCTTGGCCAAGCCCAGAAGGCGCTCAGCGTTCCGCTCCGGACGACCGACGCCCACGGTCACTTCTTCGTGCAAGCGATTGGCGCAATCGAGACGGATGTGGAAGGCCAGCACGCCGGCGCCACGCGCGCGTAGGTAGCCCTCCAGCTCGGAGAGCAGCCGGCGAAGCGGGAACAGCAAGGCCATCGCATCGTTCACCTCAAAACCAAACTCGGTGCGCGTGCGGAAGGTCTCGGGCGGCGTGAAGTAGGGTTGGGGATCCGGCACGTGACCTAGAGCACGCTGGACGTCGTACCAGCAACGCTCGCCGAACCGCTTGGCCACACCGTCCGCTGGCAGCTCTAGAAAGTCGTCGAACGTCATGACGCCCAATGCCGTGAGCTTGCTCACGATATCGGGCGACCAGTCCATGAGTGCCAACGGCAGCTTCTCCAGGCGCGAGGCGATCTGCTCAATTTCCAGGCATTGGCGCGTGGGGTATCCGTTGTAGCGGGCCTTGGCCAAGAGCCAGGCCGCCAACGGCGTGGGTGCGACGCCGCAGGAGGCGCGATAGCCCATTTGCTGCACGCCCTGGTGCATTGAGGCGAGCAGCATCGAGATCCCTCCATGCATCTTCAGCGTGGTTACGACCTCGAGCAACGTGCCTTCCGCCGGTCGAACTGAGACAGATGGTGTGAATTGGCAGGACCAGCATGCAAAGTTATGCAGCGCCTCGGCTTCCTGCCCGGTGTCGCGCGCGATCACCTGCAGGTCATCGACCAGAGCGCGCGCCGCGGCGATGGTCATCTTGGTGCGCACGCCAGCTTCCTGGGCCGTGGCATTGGCCACGAACACTGTGGGCCGATTTTGCGGTCCGTCCGAAACCACCAGGGCACCGTCGCGCGCACCGCGTGCGGCGATTTGCAGAGACAATTCGGGTAGGTAGAGCGCGACCCAGAGCATTGAGCACGTCCCCTTAGCGGGAAGCGTTGAGCTGTTGCGACGGGGGCGTGAGCGGAATGGCTGCGTCCACGAGCACCGGCCGCGCGACCTGGCCACCTCGTGATCGTCGTGGTCGGGTCCAATGCTTGGGGTACACACTCACCCGGATTGGCGGCGCCGGCATGGCGGCGCGCCGCTTGAACGCATGGATTTGCAGGTCACCGGCCGCGGCCCACACACGAAGCCGCGTGGGTGCTGCAGAGGCGTCGCCAGCGACGGTTTGAGGCCGGTACAACGCCAGGAGTGTTTTGCCAGTGTCTGCCGCCATTTGGAGCCGTCTCAGCGCTTGGTAGTTGGTGTCTTTGGCGCAGGAGGCTGTCCATCCGATCACCATGCCGCAGGCGCCGGACCGAGCAGCCTGTTCCATGGCCCAAAGGGCTTCCTTGCCCTGTGCCCGGATGATCACCACCTGCTTCAGGACCACCTCCTTGGCTTCCCAGGCATGCGGGAAAGGCACGAACGGCGGGGCGACGAGGACGATGCCCCGGCCGGCCTTGGAAACCCGGCTGGCGGCCGGCAAAAGCAGTGACAGCTCGCCAATCCCTTGCTCGTTGGCCAGGATCTCGGTCAGGCCGCCCTCCTCCCAGCCGCCGGCGGGCAGGACCTGGTCGAGTGGGTCAAACCCGAAATTAGTAGCCTCCTTGGGCAGGGTTGGGGCCTCCCCATAGCGCCAAACCGCTGGGTGCTTCAAAATGTCGTCTAGGGGACGTGGCGTGGCCATGGAACGGGGCTAGGCTGCTTATGGCTTCCGGTTAGGGGTTTGGGTACTGAATATTTATACAGTATCCGATAAGCGCAGTATAAACACCCACCAGAAAAAATCGATCCACCTACTTTTTGGGGAGACTGAGCACCGATGTGCACGAACTTCGAGCCGTTCCTGGATCCGTCTTTTCAGGATCTATTTGGCGCCCCGCTGCCCGAGGCAGAGTACAAACCGGAGGCGTACATCCAGTATCTGGCGCCGATCGTGCGGAACATCGTCCGAAAGAGCGATACCGACCCCAGTGGTCGCGAGGCGATCGCCGCCCATTTCGGGCTGGTGCCGTACTGGTTCCAGCCCAAACCCCAGACGCCGGACAAGCTGTATCCAGATTGGGCCACCCATAACTGCCGATTGGAGTCGATCGGCCAGTTGGCCAGCTTCAAGCAGCCTTGGACGAAGGGGAAGTTCTGCTATATCCCGGTAAAGGCGTTCTATGAACCCTGCTGGGAGACCGGCAAGGCCGTGCGCACACGTATCTCGCTCAAAAGCGGTGAACCGTTTGCGCTTGCCGGCATCTGGGATCGCTGGGTTCGTGGCGACAAGGTGATCGAGAGCTTCTCGATGATCACCATCAACGCGGATGACCACGACGTCATGAAACACATGCACAGGCCGGGTGATGAAAAGCGCATGCCTGTGATTCTGCTACCGGGGGACTACGACCGCTGGCTGACTGCAGACTCTGAACTGGCGTTCACAATGTGCCAACAGTTCCCTGCGGAGCTTATGCAAGCGGAGGACGCACCGGTGGTTCGAAAGAAGAAGGCCAATAAAACGTTGGGAGGCGTCGAATTGGTACCAGGATTGGAGCAGGAGTAGCGGAATTCACTACTTTTTCAACGCAGCACCCTACTAACCTTGGTAGGTTTCACAGGAAAATATATCTGTTCTAATGACTTCGATGCACCTGAACTCCCAAAGTTAGAATTGCAAAATCGGCGGGACCTCGCATTTGATACGCCCGTCGATATAATTATGCCCGCCAAAAAAGCGGAATTTTACTGTCGGTATAAAGTTAGCCTCCTGAGGCGGAGTCAGAAATGCAATTTACGGCCTCATCCCAATCCAGCCTTCCTTCGCAAGCCGCCTCTTCCTTCCGCTTCGGCGGACATCAAACATTTGCTTTGCGCATCGCATGGTTGCCCAAAGCCATATCTGAGATTGCTGGTGGCCGCGATCCTTTGACCAACGTCGACGAGGGAATCGTTTCACTCGGCCTGGGCAAGAACATGGTCGAAGCTTTGCGGTGCTGGATCGAGGCATTTCAGATTGCCACAAAGCAAGAATCTAGCTGGGTACTCACGCCGGTTGGAAGTTTGATTTTCTCGCCGGACGATGGTCTCGATCCGTATTTGGAGGATCACTCATCGAGCTGGATCTTGCATTGGCTTATCAGCACGAACCGTAAAGCGCCCTTCTTCGCCTGGGAGTGCATGTTCAACCGCTGGCCCGCCGCAGAATTCAGTGCCTCCGCCGTGCTTGATGCATTTCAGCGTGAGTCGCAACTTAATGCTAAGCCCGCATCCATGGTTTCGTTGAAGCAACACTGGGAAGTGTTCCTTCACAACTATCAGCCACCACGCAGTTCGCGGAGTGAAGATCATTTAGACAGCGCGCTATCGGTACTTGGGTTGATACAAGAAGTCGGAGAGCGCCAGAACACGCAGGGCAAATGGGAACCCATTTACGCATTTGATACGGGGCCAAAGTCTGGAATCCCGCAGCAGCTATTTGCTTTTTTTATTCACGATTGGTGGAACAACACATTTCCAGCAGAGCAAACTGTGCCAATCAGGGAGCTGGTAGGTGGCAGACATAGCCCCGGCCGCATCCTTCGCATGAGTGAGAGCGAAATCCTGCTTAGGATTTCCGATTTGGCTCACTCGCAACCGAAGGCCTATCAACTCACAGAGTCAACAAACTTGCGCCAATTGCACCGCATGCGGAGGAGTGATGGTCAGCCCGAGTTGAAAGCTGCCTATCAAACTCCTCGTTTTGTCTAAATGATGAAGATCTCCTCCCTGCTAAAGGTGCATCCCCGCTTTATGCGCTCGGTGCATCTCGAACGCGATATAAAGGATCCAACCTCCTCGTTGGGTTACATCCTAACCCCTGTTGCGCAACAAGCGTTTGAACGGATCATAAGTGGCTTCCGTGCGAACTCCACCCAACGAGCGTGGCGACTTGCAGGAGACTACGGGTCAGGAAAAACGGATTTTGGCTTAGCACTCGCACGAATTGCCCAGGGAAGAAAAGCCGAACTACCAAAGGATTTACGCCAGTTCATTGGGCCAGAAACCTTTCTGCCGGTTTTAGCAACTGGCGACAATGAACCTCTAGGTGTAACCGTCCTGCGTGCGCTCGGTGTTGATCCTCCTAGCCGCGGACGTCGTCCTGCGACTGATGAAGTTCTGCAAGCTATTCAGCAGGGAATTCAAAAGGCAAAGCGGCAGAAACACGCTGGACTTCTTCTTGTGCTCGACGAGGTTGGGAAGAACCTGGAACACGCCGCCAGAAGCCCTGATACCGAAGACATATTCTTGCTTCAGAGGATGGCGGAAGAAGCGATGCGCAGTGGCGAGAAGGCATTCATTCTTGTCGGCTTGTTGCATCAAGGCGTTGCTGCCTATGCCAGCGCGCTTGATTCAACAGCGAAGCGCGAGTGGGACAAAGTTGCTGGTCGCTTTGAGGAAATTGTTTACGCGCAGCCCATCGAGCAAGTCGCAATGTTGCTAGGTGCAACGTTCAACACTGCGGTTGATCGCATCCCTAAAGAGCAGTACGACGATTCAGAACGTGGCATGGCAAAGGCCCTCAAGCTGGGCCTATATGGAACCACTGCCCCGTCCTCGTTGGTTTCGATGGGGCCGAAGCTCTACCCGCTTCACCCCACGACTCTCCCGGTCTTGGTCAAAACAATTCGTCGCTTTGGGCAAAACGAGCGGTCGTTGTTCAGTTTTGTTTCATCTGCCGAGCCCATGGGGCTCCAACAATTTGCCGTCCAGCCAATCGAACAAGCTGGCCACTATCGGATCCACCATCTTTTTGATCACGTCCGCTCCAACTTTCTTTCGGCGATCACCACCGGGAGTGCGCACACACACTGGGGTGTAGTTGAAGCGGTAATGGCTTCCGCCAATTTGGACTCTCCTGAAGCCGAAGCGGTGTTGAAAACCGTTGCGATGCTCAGTCTGCTGGATGCAGCCGATTTGCCCGCTACAGTAGAAATCGTGGCCCTAGCAGTCGGCGGAGATCGAGGAAAGGTCAATAGAGCCATCGAGCTCCTTCGATCGAGCGGCGTAATCTACGAGCGAGGTGCAGTTAGGGGGCTATGCCTTTGGCCACATACATCAGTAGATTTGGATGGTCTTTTTACAAAGGCTATCCAAGCTACGAGCGCGCAATCGAATGGAGTCAAGCTCCTTTGTGAGCAGGTGCGTTCTGCGCACCTGGTACCGCGGGAGTACTACGCTCGCATGGGCACGTTGCGATATGCCGATGTGAAGCTCATTCCTGCAGACCAACTGCCAGAGCTTCTCAAATCCCCGCCGAGTCTTGATGGAAAGGGCGCTGATCTGCATGTGCGAGTCGTACTGCCTGCAGATCACGTTCAACAACGCAAAATTAAGGCGACGCTAGGTGTCGAGCGCGAAAACATCCCCGACGGCCTTTACATTGCAGTAGCCGAGCCGCCGACTGCCGCAGTTGTCGCTTTGCAAGACCTCATCGCTTGGCAGTGGGTAAAGCGAAACACACCGCAACTGTCCGGAGATCGATATGCACGTGAAGAGGTGGCGCGCCAACTTGCACATGCGGAACGCAACTTAAGAATTCGTCTGGAAGGTTTGACGAATCTTGCAGTGCCGTCTGAGCAGGCGCTCACCTGGTTTCACCGAGGTGGCCCCGTAGCGGCTTCGATCGCATCCGGTCGATCTCTTCTCGCCTTTCTCGGGCAGGAGTGCAAGCGAATTTATAGCCAGGCACCGCGAATTCTGAATGAACTAATAAACCGCAGATCGCCAAGCAGTGCAGCGGTGGCCGCAAGAACAAAGCTCGTCGAGGCAATGTGCGTCGCATCGGACCAACCCAGACTTGGGATGGATGACACAAAACGTCCGGCGGAAATGGCTCTTTACATATCGATCCTGCAAGCAGGCGGGCTCCATGTAGAGACCCCATCGGGCTGGGTATTTAGACCCCCAACTCCCAAAAGAGATGAACGCAATTTGCTGCCTTCTCTTGAACTTATCACACGGATATTGAACTCGAAAGGAGTGGATGCACTTGTGTCTGTCCCCGAGCTCTTTGACGAGCTCTCACGCCCACCTTACGGCGTCCGTGACGGATTGAAGCCCTTTATTCTGGCAATTTACTTGGCTACTCATCATCAGCGTGTTGCACTTTATGAAGATGGGACCTACCTTCATGAAGTGGGTGGCAGTGCATTCCTAAGGATGGCTAAGGAACCGCAAGTATTCCAGCTTCAATATTGTGAATTGAAAGGCGTTCGCGCAGACGTCTTCACGAAGCTTCTTCAGTTGCTCCAAATTAATCCCCGCGATGCCAGCAGAACAGATGTCATCGACTTGGTACGCCCGCTGGCAGTCTTTATCAGCAAAGAGGTGCCCGAATACTGCCGGCGAACCAACAATCTGTCTGCGAATGCGGTTGCTGTGCGCAAAGCATTGCTGGATGAGAGGCAGCCGGTAAGACTCGTTTTTACGTCGTTGCCGGAGGCATGCGGACTGCCTCCTGTCGGCAAAGATGGAATTAAAGCACCAAACGAGCTTGCTGCCCGATTGCGCATGGCCCTTCATGAAATTCGGACCGCATACCCCACACTTATCGAACGCCTGAACAAGGCGATACTTGCCGCGTTTGACGTCTCAGCGGGTGTGCGGAACGCCCGGGAGAAGATCGGGGAGCGAGCAGCTCAGCTTGCCGTCGTGGTGACAGAGCCCTCGTTAAAGGCTTTCGCTCTACGGCTAGCAGATCGCAGTCTGGAGCAGCGAGCTTGGGTGGAATCGATAGCAAATCTCTTGTCGCGCAAATCCGCCGAGCGATGGACCGACAACGATGAGACCGAGTTCAACCATCAACTTGAAATTGCAGCGGGGCGTTTCGTTCGAACTGAGTATGCATTTATTGGAACAACAAAGAAACTGAATGGACACGCATGCCGGATTGCATTGACTAAGAGCGATGGAACAGAGGTTGGAGATCTGATTAATTGGGATGGCATGGATGAAGAGCAAATTCTTCCCGTGGAAGGCGAGATTGAGCAAATCCTATCCAAGCACGGACGTCACGGACTCGCCGCCGCCATGCGCGCGATTTGGTCACAGCTTGATCGCGAACACAAATCCAAGAAGAGCTAGACGATGAAGAAGACTTCAAACGGACAGGAGAATGTTTGGCCAACAGACCCGGGCTCAGTGCGACATGTTCTAAGCCTGTCTGGCGGCAAGGACAGCGCGGCTCTCGCTGTGTATTTGCGTGATCGCGTCCCCAACATGGAATACATCTTCCACGACACGGGGAAGGAGCTGCCAGATACCTATCAATACCTCGAAAGGCTTGAAGGTTATTTGGGTCAGCGCATCATTCGCACGACGCATGGAACTACCTTTGATCATCTCCTCAGGATGAAGGGTGGAATGCTCCCTTCAAGCCACCGGAGGTGGTGCACCGACTTGATGAAGTTGAAGCCGTTTGAACAATTCATAGGCGACGACTTTTGCATTAACTATGTTGGGATAAGGGCGGACGAGGAGCGCGTCGGGTACATCAGTCACAAGCCAAATATTCGCGCCGTTTTTCCATTTCGAGAGGATGGTATTGATTACCCTGGGGTCCAACGAATTCTCGAAGACTCTGGTCTAGGGATGCCCCCGTATACAGAGTGGGGCCGCACCAGAAGCGGGTGTTTCTTTTGCTTCTATCAGCAAAAGATTGAATGGGTTCGACTCAAGCAACACTATCCCGAGTTCTTTGAAGAGGCCAAGGCCTACGAAAAGCCCAATAGCATTAACGGCAACGTCTTTTACTGGTGCGGCAACGAGCCCTTAGCGGAACTTGAGCGGCCAGAGCGAATGGCGGAGATCGAGGAGAACTGGCGCAAGAATCAGGAGCGCTTGGCGAAACGTCAGATCAATATTACGCTGGCACAGACCTTCGGCGGACTAGAAGTGGAGCCAACCCGCCGTGACGGTTGTCTTCTCTGCCAATTGTGAAATAGCGCCATGCCCCCGCTAAGCAAAGGAGAGAAGTGGATACGACTGTTGCGTGCATACAGTCCAGTGGCCGACAACGAGGCGATGCAGGCAGAAAACGTTGGAAGCGTCGCTCACTACTATGGCATCCCCAAGCTTACCTTTGCGCACCCGGCCAGGACATTAATTCTCGATTGCTTCCCGTCCGGCACAGGAGATTTCAGGAATGTGGTGCTCACGGGTACAGCGGGAGAGGGTAAGACTTCACTTTGTTTTGAGCTTGTTCAGGAACTTACAGGCCGTCCCGCCAATGGTCACGGCGGCGGTGTCGAACAGATTCAAATTGAGTCTCCTGCTGGGCCGAGAAGTGTCACGCTCATTTACGACGTGACTGGCTGGAGGAAAAAAACAAATGGTTCGCTAACAGCAGACCATGTTGATGTATTGCGCAGAATGGCTGAGTCCTCCTTTGCGGGAACAAATGAGTTTTTTGTTCTGGCAGTAAATGACGGACAGATGCATGAGTTATTCCGGTCGCTGCCGGACGATGCGCCGCAAGTTGTACGTCAACTTCAGAAGGAGTTAATCGGTCTCCATGCTCGCGGCGACCAAGACAGCGGATCACGCCTTCGCATGATAAATCTGAGCACGGTTCCGAGCGAAAAGATCATGGAACTCTGCTTGGGCGCCGTGCTCGATAGGCCAGAATGGTGCTGCCTATCGGAAGAATCTGAGAGCCCACTTTTCTCAGCGTCCTCATCTCTCTCCCGAAACTACGCCAGGCTCAATACCGCTGAAGTTCGATCTAAGCTGGTGACGCTAGCACGCATAGCGGACGTTACGGGCCATCACTTGCCGACGCGGGGAGTGCTTTGCTTATTGACCAATGCGCTTCTCGGACATCCCGACGCAAAGGACCGAGTCCTAAAACCTGGGGCTGAAGCCAATGCCATTGTCCGTGCGGGAAGCGCCCACAGGGCGGCACTGCATCGGACGCTATTTGGTGAAAACCTGCCCCCAAATGCCCGTCGCAAACGGGAAATATATGGATTCTTGTCCATGCTTCATATCGGGGACGAAACCACAAACGATCTCGATGAACTTTTGATCTTTGGCGCGCGCGATCAAACACTCGCGGCCTCCTACAGGGAGCTTGTTGCCCCTGACCCATTCATGCAACGCAGCCCTGAGTTCGATAACCACCTTACGTTGTACATCCGAGGCGATTTCGTAAACCAGGAGGAAACAGCACCATTCTTGGGGGAGCTCGCAGCGGAACGTCGCCGAGTTTTTTTACAGGCGTCACCTCAGCAAATGAACTCATTTCGACTGTGGCAAACGACAGTTTTCCATCATGCGCGAGAGTATTTGGATGAGGTTCTTTTACCTCTTTCAGGAGGCCACGCTCCATCTCGGCTGCACCTCCGCAGGCTCGCTTCCGGCTTAACCCGAATCTGGACGGGTTTGCTCACCGCAGATCAGGCGAATGAAGTTTATCTTGCAACAGGACTCGACCTGACCACCTCACCGGTTAGCGACATTTACCTAGCGGAATTGGGGCTCGATTCTGATCCCGTAGGTCTAGAGATCGTGTTGAAGCAGTCCACGACGATGCCGGAGGTAGTGCTCCGCAGGGACGGCAAAGAGTTTCGCTTTGCACTCTCACTTCCACGCTTCGAATTTCTTTGCCGAGTTGCCGATGGTGCTATGCCGTCCAGCTTTTCTCGGGAATCTTGCGCGGACTTCATGTCATTGAAGCAGCGCTGCTTGCGCGATTTACAGCTAAGGCCAAACTCCAAGTCGTTGCACCTCCTTGAAATTCACGGTGCCGGCATGGTGCACAAGCATCCAATCTACCTTCCTGCGCAATGATTACACCTGCAAATACTGAAGAGTGGGGTGGGTCCAAGGAGCGCCATGAAGCTTGGATCACCGAAGCAATTTGGGGACACCGGATCGATTACCAGCCATTTTCGGCTCTCATGCTTGAGTTTCTTAGCATGGCTGAAGGCATGTTTCGTCAGGGCACGCTCTTGGCGGAGACAAGGCCTGGTGAAAACACCCAGTACATTGCAAACCAATCGCTGCAACTGAGGAACATCCTTTTCAACAACCCGCGGTTGGACGAAATTCAGCGAAACTCCCAGGGAAGCGACGACGAAGGCTGGACTACCTGGCTTGACGAGATGAACAGCACAGCATCGTTGGGTGACAAGGTTCCTGCTGATTTCTCTTACCTTCGATCCCGATTTGACTCGTTTCAGGAGTTTGCGTCTGTGGTTCGCCTACTTAGACGAATCACCGTGGATCCCGGGAATGAGCGCAGTTGGACGGTGCACTTCATCTTTCCAATCGGTCCAGCAGCCCTGTACGAAGCGCTTCTAGAAAAGGGAGATGGCTTTGAGCGAACCAGGCGAGTGTTTACTCGAACAGGCGAGCTTTGCTATTTGATGCTGTCTCGCGCGTCTGAGCCACTTCGCGAACAAATACGAACTCGACTCGCTCCATCATTTTCACCGGAGACGGCTCGGAATAAGCTCGTTATGAGATTAATTTCAACGCCCGAGCCAGATAGGGGAGATTCCAAAGGCGGGACGTACCTGCCATACAAGTCTCATCCCGCCTTCAACAGGATGGCGCAGGATGTTGTGGCTATTTTGAACCTGCAGCTTCCCGACCAAGATGCATTTCAGTATCTAGGTCCGCTACTCGGGTTGCACGTTTATCTATACGGGATCGAAACGGCTCATCACTGGGTTGGGGAGCCTCAAACGCCGCCAATTATCTGCGAGATTCTGGCCCCCAAAAGTGACTTGGTACGACGAGCGGCAGTCGGCTCCTATCTTAACAATGACGGGCTAGGTTCACGAGCGATACGCAAGTATCTCGACGACACCGTCTTATCCGACAAGGCCTTAACGGAGACTCTGGCAAACCCGGAATTGGATGAACAAGCGAAAAAGGACTTCTTCGAAGAACACCTATTGAAGCGATGTGCAATCAAGCGTGATCGACTCAGTGGAAGCGACATCAACGAGTTCAGGCAGGCTCTATACAACTTCGCCGAGCAACAGTTCCGGGCTGGGGCTGCTCGTGGACTGACCGCGCTTGCGGCTGGATGCGGTCTTTCATCCAAGCGGGGGACTAATCGGTACCGTTACGCACCCACAGACGATTTACTGCGTGTCCTGGTGTTGGCAAACGTAAAGGCTCCGATCGAGGAAAGTGCGTTCCTGCGCCTCTTGTTCGAACGCTATCGGATAGTGATTGGCCCCGTTGAAGCGAAAACCGTCCTTCCTGGCTATCTATTCGATGAATCGGACTTTAAAAAGAACCGAGATCGGCTTGCTAAGCACCTGATAGGCATGGGCCTCGCGCAGCGCATGAGCGACGCTTGCACCTACATCATCAATCCAATGGATGTTTCCTGATGAGCATAAGCGAAGCTGACGCCTTGGTTGGCGAGATTGCGCTGGAGTTTGTGCTAGCAAAGCTGAAGGCACAGAAGGATGACGACCCCCATTTTAGAGGCGCCTTTCACGTTCTTTCCGGGTTTTCGGTAGAGCAGCTGGTAGGTTTTGTACGGGCGAAGGATGCTAGCGGTCCCCGCGCAAATGACCTAAAGATTCAGTTTCCTGAATCTGAACTTCTTGGGTTTGGTGTTGATCCTCAGTACTTAACCAAGGACTCCTCAGTCAGCGTGCGGAATCGCGGCCGTGATGGATCAATTACTCTAACGGCAGAGATCGAGAGTGATGCAGAGGCATCACTTGCAGATAGTGATCGTACGGATGCATCTGACCTCAAAGGCAAATCGATTGCCCCGGTTTGGATTGATGTGGTGCAACGGCGACTCGGCTTGATGTTGGTTCCTGAAGAACGGCGCAAAGTAGAAGCTCTCCTTCGTGGGCTGTTCGACACCGGCCGATGCCCAACCTCCAAGGTCGGAGATTACCTATTCGACGTGCTTACCCGTTATGAAGGCGGAGAAGTGCTAGCGCGAGCAGCCGGGAAGGCGCTACCTGTAATTGGATTGCCCCTGTTCGAGGACTGCTTTGTCTCATTGAACGAATCAAAGATGGCGCAGCCATCGCAGTGGGCGGCAAAGTTCAAAGCTCACTACTCCCTTGAGTGCTACCTCGATAAGCGGGGCTTGTCGCAAGAACCGTTGGATTCAGATCGTTTGCGTGAGCGACTTTTACTTCTTCGTTCAGACGATTATCAGCCTCCCATTCCCGAGCCGCTATTGGCCGCGTTTCAGAGTTACATTGAATCGGAAAATGCACGGAACTCGGCGACTGAGGATCTTCTTCTAAAGCACGATTGGGCTCACACAACGCATTGTTTCGATCGGACTCGAAAGACTTCGTCCAAGGACTTTGCGAAGCGGACAAAGCAGGCACTTGAAGATGAAGGAATTGCACTAACTCAGGACGATAGGCTGGTTATCGAGTCACTGAGCAAGATTGCGCGCCAATCGGGGAAAGCTTCAGAAGAGTTCATTGAATTCTTCGACCGCCGCGCCGAAGCTCTAGAAAAGGACAAGCCGCTCTATGTCGAGTGGGAGGATTTTGTTCACGGAAAGAAAATTGAGTGTACAGATCTGCTTCAAGGAATATTTGAATGCATCCAACGCTCCATCCGCGCGCTATCACCGTTAGACGAAGCGATTATTGAACTTGAGGGGCGGCAGCAAAAGACTGTTAACAACTTCTTGGAAATGAACAAGCGAGCTTGCGAATACTTCGAGCGAGCATATGGAGATCTTGAGCGACGCACCAAGAAGAGGATACGATTTAGACAGACGCTCGTTTTCGAATACACAAGCAATGTTCTGCCTAGGCTCAAAGAGAAACCCAAATACAAGCCAGCGGAGAGCAGGTCCGTAAAGGCCAATTCACTTAGTTTTTTGGTGTCGGTTTTCAAAACCGACAAAAGGGGAGTCGAGTCTAAGCTTGCTACGTTGACGCTGGCATGGAGATTTCCGCTGGACTCTGTACTGGCGCAAGAGGTAGTTGACCTCGACGCAATTTGCCGCTACTTCGCAAAACGAAAGACCGCGCTTGTCGAATGCATTGCCCAGTACGAGGTCGTCGGACGCAAGGGGCTTCCCACGCCACTTTCACTCGAATGTGCTGACGGATTCGCAGACGTTGCACGCGGCGGTGGGCGTGGTGCATTCGTGCCCGCTCAAGATAGGATTGTCCCGCTAGCCGCAGTTTGGAAGGAAGTGCTGGACAAGGCTATTTCAGGACATTGGCTCTCAAGTGATGAGGTTGCCGAGTTAAAGAAGTGCTTTGATGACTTCGGCGAAAAGTACGGTGCCGCCGTAGTCGACTTGCGAAAGAGCATGCTTGCCGTTGAAGGAGTTTCGGCAGTCGCAGAATCGTATCGCGCACTATTGCTCGCAATAAACCTACTAAAGCACCAAGATGCACGGCGCCAGCTCTTGCGCGTGGTCTTGCGTGTCGGGCTTGCACAGGTGCAGCGTTCTGGTCGGCGCCCCCCTATGGCGGTTATTTGCCCCTGGCACCCCCTAAGGATGGAAGCCGCAGGTGCACGCCTCCTTCAAGTCCTCGGGCTGATCGATAGGCTTCTGGGCACGAATCGGCCGCCATTTTCTGATGGAGCATCTGGCTCGCTCTTTTTTCGAGAAGTCGAACAATTGCTTGAGCACCCGCTCTACCCGGAGGTGGCCGTAGTTTGGGAGGGAACGCAGCCCTATCCGCGAGTTGTGTCGCAAGCGTTTGGTGCTTACACCTTGCATCAACCTGCAGAGCTATTCGATGAGTCATCGCTCCCCGCTCTTGATGACGAATCAAAAGCTTCTGCTGCGACCATAGAGCACGAAATGAAGGAGTATTTGCGGCTTCAGCCGCACGAGCGCGACAACTTCTCAGTGCTGCTCTACAACTGCGACTCTCCGAGTCTACCCATGGCTGTCGTAGAGAGCATTAATAGGATTAATGCAGAGCGAGAGGATGACAAAATTACTTGTCAGGTGCTCCTAATGCATCGAGACGAGGACCACCTTCGTCAGATTTACAGAGATTTGGTTGCTCGCGGTGTTGATGCCGAAGAGGACTCGACAGAAGCGTCTGGCGACTTCTTAGCAAAGGTTCGCGTCAACATAACCGCCGCGAACCGGTTGAAGCGCCTCGGTCGGTCGCAACCGGTGGATATCGCCTATTGCCGCGATCAAATATCGCGCGAAGCGAAGCCGGTCTGGGAATGGTTACCCAGGGAGACACTGGCTCCACACCAGTTACAACCACACCAGTGGAGTCGCCGTCTACCTGTTTCCACCGGTGACCGAATGGTCCGCTTGCAACTTGCTTGCCCAGCACAGACGGAAACCGGCTGGGCGTATTTGTACTCGCTCGCTTTCCTTTGCGCAAATGGCGCAGACGATGCCTGGGCTGTTAGCAAGTGCCCTGTGCTGATGCGGCGGCTTGATTTCGATGAGCAAAGTGTAGAGCGTATCTTCCGAGAAACCCATGAGTTGGCAACTTGGGTAATTAATCAGGACGAGTTGTTAGATCGGAAGCTTTTGGAAGCAAGGAATATCAAGGTAATTCGATACGTTCAGTCCGCAACACACGGACGCAACCTGATCATCTCTTCGGATGCAAGGGAAACGCTTCTATTCAATACCCTGATAGAAAAGTTGAAAGTCATTCTTGCTTCGGATACACCGCCTGAATCCATAGATCACCTGTGTAAGCGGATCATCGGCGACGCGAATTCCCTTTCCGGAGGCCTAGTTTTGAGGGCCGCAAGACGGGCGAACTACACGAACGAACTACTCGGCGCGGTCTTGTCTCGGTATCTGGTGTTGACGGAACTTGGCGAGGACCGTGCGATTGCTTGGTGCTTCCTCGATGATTACAGCCAATGGCTAGGTAAGAAGGAAGGAGCGAGCATTGCAGACTTGCTCATCTTGGCGCCCAAGGTGCAGAGTGACGGTGCATTGCACTTGGATATTGTCGTAACCGAAGCAAAGTTTGTGGCTCATGACCTGCTCGGTAAATCATCTGCAGATTCCGCCAAACAGCTAACAGATACGCTGTCACAACTTACCGAAGCAATGGGCGCCGAAGAGCCTACGATCGATCAGGAGATTTGGCTCGCCCGACTGTCGGATCTGTTGGTTTCGCAAACAGTAGTACCGGCAGGTCATCCTCCTCTCGATATGGGGTCCTGGAGGCGAGCGCTGCGGCAGCGGCAATGCTCGGTTTCCATTTGGGGGTATTCGCACGTCTTTGTATATCGCGCGGACGATATGACCGCTCAGATGTCGACCACGAAAGGAGTTCCGGCCCCGAAGGGACAACGCGCCTTTGACGCACTCCAGGAGATTTTCGGCCCGGGGTTCGTTCGCGAACTGATCATTCAGTACGGCAATTGGAGGATTGGTGAAACGACCGACCTACGTCTTAGAAACGGCCATCCTCCGTTCGGTAGGTCGAAACTATTTGATCTCTCCACACAGACGGATTTGGCCAAGTCGCCGGGGGAATCTATGGCATTCACCGAGGATCGCTCTTTGACCCTGGACGGTGAAATTGATACGGTCGGTCGATCCGCAGTCACGCCGGCTGTCGAAGTGTCGCCGCTTGGAAATGTTGAGATTCCGCCCTTGTCACCCGCGATTAACGGTTCAGCATCGACGTTAATCGATTACCTAAAGCTGCAATCCTCGAAATTCGAGTCCACGGAGGAGCAAGGGAAGGAGTGGCTGGATTCCACGACGACTCATCTGCGTCAGGCATTAATTTCCCGTGGATTGCCCGCCAAGTTGGTCGAAGGGATGGGGCCGATACTTACGCCCAACGCGGGCATCATTAAGTTGCAGGGCTCGAAGGAACTGACGGTACAGGCAGTTGAAGCACGCGCTGATGAGATCTATACCTCCGAGGGACTCAAGATCATCAGCGTTACACCGGAATCGGGACGGGTGTCGATATCCATTGAGCGTCCGAACAGACAAGTCCTGCATACGGAACCGGTTCTACTCAAATATCTAGAGGACTACTCGCACGGAAACTTAGGCGAGAAGCTCTTCGTGGGAATTCGTGAAGAAGATGGAAGACCTTTGCTGCTGGATCCGTTTAATCAGCCACACACCCTGATCGCCGGTATTACCGGAAGCGGGAAATCAGTGTTGATGCAGAACTTGATCTTAAGTATAGCGGCGACTCGTTCGCCCGAAGAAGCTCATATTTATCTCATCGACCCTAAGTTTGGCGTCGACTATCGCCCGTTGGATGAGTTGCCGCACGTAGAACTCGGTTCTGGGGGAATTGTTGATGACCCAGTGGAAGCGATTGCGATATTGGAAAGCCTAGTGGTGGAGATGAATCGGCGGTATGAGCTATTCAAGCAATGTAAGGTTGCAAATGTCCACGCATATCGGAGGACAACGGGGAAGCCGCTGCCAACGCTTTGGGTTGTGCACGATGAGTTTGCCGACTGGATGCAGACCGACAGCTACCGCCAGGCTGTGCCCGATATCGTAGGTCGTCTAAGCGTCAAGGCGAGAGCAGCAGGGATCTTCTTGCTTTTCGCAGCGCAACGTCCCGATAAAGATGTCATGCCGATGCAACTGCGCTCGCAACTTGGCAACCGCCTTATTCTGAAGGTCGACAATGCGGCGACAGCGGAAATTTCAATGGGAAGCAAGGGCTCGGGCGCAGAACGACTATTGGGACGCGGTCACATGCTTGCAAAAACCGGGGACATGCCAGATGCAGTTTTCACACAGGTGCCTTTTATCGATATGGAACAGGCAATCCCAATCCTCGTTCGGTTGATTCGTCAGCAATATGGAATTCCTGTGGAGCCGGTTCATTGATCTATTTGGACAACAACGCGACTACGCGTTCAACGTCAAAAGTCGTCGAGGCGACGGTTGCCTACTTAACTGACTGCTACTTCAATGCCTCGACCTCCTCGGCAGGTGTGACTGGTGCCGATAGGCCCAGGCTACACGCTGCTGCGGCGATGAAGAAGCTCGTAAATGCCGAGGAGCCTGACTGTTTCATTTTCACCTCGGGTGCAACCGAGTCTAACAATTGGGTTCTTACGTCCCTTCGGCGTTGCGGGAACCTTGGCAAAGTCGTTGTCAGTTCCATTGAGCACGCATCAGTCCTTGAGCCTGCCCTGGATCTTCGCCAATGGGGGTTTGATGTTGTCGAGACACCAGTTGATAGCAACGGCGTGGTTCGAATCGATCAACTACAACAGCACCTGACGCACGATTGCGTACTGGTGTCTGTCATGGCCGCAAACAATGAAACCGGTGCGGTGCAGCCAATTCGAGAGATTGGGGAACTAATACGCGCTAGTTGTCCCAGGGCGCTTTTTCACACCGACGCAACACAAGCCGTCGGAAAAATGTCCGTCGACCTGCGCGCAGGCTGGACTGAAGTGGATCTTGCCTCCTTTTCTGCGCATAAGTTTCATGGTCCAAAGGGTATAGGAGGACTCTACATGCGACCTGGAATTGAAATACATCCGATGCTCTTAGGAGGCGGCCAAGAGGATGGGTGGAGATCGGGCACTACAAACACACCAGGCCTGGCAGGGTTAGCCATAGCAGCAGAAGAAGCCGCTTCCTCGAACTACGACGCAGTCGGTCGCCTCAGGGACCTTTTCGAAGCACGACTGAAAGCTACGTGGCCCGACATACATATTCATAGCCAAGGTGTTACTAGACTGCCCAACACCAGCTTTTTCTCGTTGCCGGGAATGGCTGGGGTGGAAATGGCAGATGCCCTGGCAGCAGAAGGGATTATTGTTGGTACAGGGGCAGCATGTTCTGCTGGTGCTATTCGCCCGTCCAGGACTTTGCAGTCAATGGGAGTTGCGCATGAAATTGCCACAGCAGGATTGCGAATCAGCTTATCTCGGTTCTCAACACTCCAAGAGATTGAGAAGTTGATTGACACACTAGGGGCATTGCGACACTCACTGCACTAGACCATACACTGGGGACCCGAATTCAAAAAAAGTATACCCGCGCCGAAATGGGGTGCATTGCGCAATGGGGAGGTATCGAATGAAACGAAGCGATCTGCGAGCTGCAGCGGCACTGGAAGCGGCAAAGGCGAAATCCATGCATGCACTTGAAAAAGAAAAGTGGGAATGGCGGAAGCAAGAGCTAACCTATCTGGAGGCAGGGCAGCACTTGCGCGCACTCAATCAATTCCTTTGGCAAGTACCTGGAATGGTAATTGCCGTTACCGGTGGTATCTGGTTTGCTGCGAGTACCGTTGAAGCTGAAATGCCGAGGGCCATGGCATTTGTGTTTGCCGGTATCTTCGACTTCACCACAATCCCGGTGATATTGAGGCTTAGATTTCTCATTGGGTTGCAAATTGACCGGCAACTGGAGTTTGAGCACAGGCAGCTTTCACGCGGTCGCTATTTCGTCGTGGGATGTTGGATAACACTGATGGCTACGGCTGGCACATTTAGCTTCGTCGCGGCCTGCTTCTCTGAGACGTTCTCGAAAGCAAAGGACTCAAAGGCAAGTGTGATTAGCCAATACAACGGGGAAGTCGTACTCGACAGTGCCAGCTCAATATCAGTTGATACTCGGTGTCCAGCATCTTCAAAACCCCGTACGCCAACTAGGACCTGCAACTAAGCCGATTACAAAGAGGTTGGATTTGAGCAACAGATCATGGGCAAGCTATGACGATGACCCCGCCCATTTCCATCAGGTCTACGAAAGACTGCGATTTCCTAAGGTACATCGCCAGTTCTTGGACCTTCTCCCCGAGCACGGCGCCCACGTTCTTGATGTAGGGGCGGGGTCCGGTCGAGATGCCGATGCACTAGCAAAAATGGGGTATCGCGTAACTGCGGTCGAGCCGAGCGCAGGGATGCGAAAGTTAGCGAAAGAAGCCCATCCAAATCCAGAGATAGTGTGGGTAGACGATAGTCTCCCTCTGCTAGGGCGAGTTCTGGCGCTGGGACGCAGGTATCAGTTCATACTTGTAAGTGCAGTGTGGATGCATCTTGATCACTCTGAACGCCCGACGGCAATGTTGAACCTCGCGCGACTCCTTTCGCCAAAAGGCAAAATGGGAATCACCCTTCGAATCGGGCCTGAAGTCGATGAGCGGAGCATTCATAAGGTGAACGAGGAAGAGGTCCTTTCATTGGGAGTGAAGAATGGCCTTGTTCCGCTTTATGTCGGCCGAATGACTCGCGACCCACTGAATCGACGCGACGTACGTTGGAAGAAAGTTGCCTTTGAGCGGCGGGTTTGAGACTGAATTTGACTGATCAAACGTACTTGGGATTCGCAGCGCGGGTGGTAGATTGAAGTGCAAATTATTCCTCGGCAATCTGGATTCAATGGGGCTCTTCCGTGGGTCAAAATGGGATACGGGAAGGTCGAGCGCCAAGAGAAGCCGTAGATTGGGCTTACTAGAGCAAGTGTGTAATCATAAGTAGCTATGACTCACGCTGATCCAAGCAAACTTCCCGGGTTCAACTTCCATGCGCTGTCTCCCATGAGAGAGATGGGGGCATACGAGTGGCTTTGGAGCCAAGAAGGCGAAGACCGCAAGCCGTCATTTAAGACAATCGCCGGGCTGTTTAAGCAGAACCCCAATGCGCTTCCTTCCGATTTGGTCAGTGAGGAGGATGCATTGGCTTGCGCCCAGCGGGTATTGGGCCGATTCGAAGAGCGCGGTGTTCGCTCTTTCAGCATGAAAATAAACGGCGTGGACGATTACCCCCAATCTCTCAGGGATGCGGAGTATCCGTTGGAGTTGCTGTACTACCAAGGTGAATGGGATTTGGTCTATTCCCCTCGGCGAATTGCTGTCGTCGGCACTCGCAACCCCAGTCCGGAAGGGATTCGACGTACACGGAAGCTGGTTAGCCAGTTGGTGAAAGAGAACTTCACCATCGTATCCGGACTTGCCAAAGGTGTTGATACTGTCGCTCACGAAACTGCTATTGAAAATTCCGGGGAAACAATTGCCGTCATTGGCACTCCCCTCGATCAGGTTTACCCGAAAGAAAATGCGGAGTTGCAACAGGCGATCTCGAAAGACTACCTACTGGTCAGCCAGGTTCCCGTCCTGTACTACGCAAGCAGATCGTGGCAGTGGAATCGGGCTTTTTTCCCTGAGAGAAATGTGACGATGTCAGCCCTGACGCAGGCGACTGTCATCGTTGAAGCAGGCGAAACCTCAGGAACACTGATTCAAGCAAGGGCGGCGCTTGCACAAAAAAGAAAGCTTTTCATTCTCGAAAGTAACTTCAATAAGCCGAGTTTGACGTGGCCTCATCGCCTGGCTGAAAAAGGGGCTATTCGAGTTCGTGATCTGGACGATATTCAGACTGCGCTCGAAAATGAAGCTTCAAGCCATTGACGATAGCAACCGTTCGGCGCACTACTACCTGACGCCTCAAGACCAGTGCTACTTCTTCCACGAGTTCACTGCTAAAAAGGGCTTTAACTACAGTCCTGGCAACCAGTTCATCTTCAATTTCAAAAAGTCTCCAACGCAAGCGCACGAGGGACACTATCAATACAAGACTCGTGCGATAGCCTCCGCAATTCGTGTTTATCGCGAGCTATTCGAAAGGACAGCAGGTGCTTACGCAGGTTGTACTCTGGTCCCTATTCCGCCCTCCAAGGTGAAAGGACATCCTGAGTACGACGACCGAATGTGGCAGGTCGTTCGCGGGATTGGGGAAGGCAAGGACGCTGACACCCGCGAATTGATCACGCAGACTCAATCCTACGAAGCGTCGCATCTAGCTGGTGACACGAGGACGCGAATTAAGCCGGATGAGCTCGAAGCGCTATATCAGGTTGACGCGCGTCCACCAAAATCTACCATCATCCTTTTTGACGATGTGCTCTCAGCGGGATGCCACTTTCGTGCTGCGAAAAGCGCGATATTGAGTCGCCATCCTGGTGTTCAGGTTGTGGGCTTCTTTCTCGCCAGGCGCGTCTTTTCTGATCCCGTTGATGATTTTGAGCCGCTGTAGAAATGGCGCTCATCGTTCATGCACTTGGCGCATACGCGTCGTATCCGCACACAGAGACTCCGTGGCGCCAAGCGGATTTCAATATCAACAAACTTGTGAAATCGCTTAAGGGTGAGCCGTTTCGTGGGTATGCCGACATCATCGGCGTCGACCGAAAAGCACGAAGAATTGTTCCCGAGAATGATCGGGCAGCCTACACAATTTTTGGAGGCTGGGCAGCGGCGCGGGTTGGTTCCCTGAACCTAGATGAGGTTGTCCTAGTACCTATACCCTCTTCGGCATGTACAAGCTTTGATGTCGGATCGACACCGCTGCGAATGGCGAACTGTGCGCAGGAGTATCTAAAGGAGAAGGCAAAGGTCGGTCGCTGGTTGAGATTCAAGCATCCGATGCCCAAATCGCACCAAGGTGGATCAAGGAACCAGGCGCTATTGGAAGACAACCTCGATCTCTCAGATTCCTTTGAGCCAATGCGCATTGTTCTCATTGATGATGTCAAAACCACAGGAGCACATATTCGCGCCTGTGCGAGCTTTCTGCGAAGGCAGGGAGCAGAGGTTGAGGTTGCTTTGGTTGCGGCGTCAACAGTATGGGCACAACATCCAACTCCATACCGAGTCGAGCCAGAGGATCTTGAATCCATCCTGAACCTAGACGACATCCTGTGACGCTTTCTCTGTCGTGCGTCAATCTTCCGCAGCCGATTCCAATCATGCGTCGGGTTGCTTTCGCGCATTCTGAATCTTGCACTAGCCTACCTTAGAATGGCAGTCCTTCTCTTCATTGAGCCCCTTTCCAAAAGGAAAAATTGTGAATCTCAATAGCACTCCGACCCTTGACGAATTGGTCGCAATTTTCACTGCGGCAGATGACGAAGCTGGGCACCATACTTTGTGGGTAGATAAATCTGGAAATGTTCATTTGACTCAGGTGCCCGACGACCTTACGCCTGTGGGGTTGGAAGCTCGGACACCAGCAATGAAGATGCGCTATGAAACTTTTGGTCAAGGTAACGACTATGTTGGACCCGATGCAGCCGAGGATGAGGAATTGATGAACAAGATATTCCAGAGCTTGGTAAAGGAATGGGGGGGGAAGTTCGAAGCAGATCGTGTCAAGTATGTCGATCAATGGTGACTAGTCGTTCGAGGCCAAGATCATGCTAGCTGGACGTCCACCTAGGTCAGCCGGCATCTAATGACCAACCACTCTGCACATCGGATGGACAAGAAACGTGTTGGTTTCGAGCCTGAAAGCAAAATGCCCGAGTTTGATCGCAGTGTGCTGGAAGTGTTGCGCGAGCCGCTGGAGTCCGGCCGCATCACCATTTCGCGCGCTGCGCGCCAGGCGGATTTCCCGGCCGCGTTTCAGCTGATTGCCGCAATGAACCCCTGTCCCTGCGGCTTCCTTGGCCACTACACCAACAAGTGCCGCTGCACACCGGATCAGGTGGCGCGCTATCGTGGCCGCATTTCCGGGCCGCTCCTCGACCGCATCGATATTCAGATCGAAGTCGCCGCCGTGCCGCAGCTCGAATTGGTGAAGGCGGCCAAAGGCGAGGCGTCGGATGCCATCAGGACGCGCGTCGACAAGGCCGCCCTGCGCCAGCGCACGCGACAAGGCAAACCCAATGCGCGTCTTGAGACGAAGGACATCGACCAGCTTTGCGCACCCGATGAAGCAGGCGCCGAGTTGCTGAAACAGGCGATCACTCGCATGGGGCTCTCGGCGCGGGCCTATCACCGCATTCTCAAGGTGGCCCGAACCATTGCTGACCTTGCTGGCAGCGAGCGCGTGCAGTCCGCGCACATTGCCGAAGCCATCCAATACCGGCGCATGGATCGTCAGCCTGTCTGATGCGTGCGCCATGAAGCACGACACCAATCATCCGCATCACCAGGCCCCGCGCTGGGTGCTGGCCGCCCTGCTTGCGGCGCTGGCGACACTCGGTCCCTTCGCCATCGACACCTATCTGCCCGCGTTCGACACCATGACGAAGGAGCTGAACACGTCGATGCTGTCGATGCAGCAGACGCTGTCCTTGTTCCTCGCCGCATTCGGTTTCATGTTTCTGTTCCATGGCGCGCTTTCGGACAGCTTTGGCCGAAAGCCCGTCATTCTCTGGGCGCTGGTCGTGTTCACCATCGCGTCCGTGGGCTGCGCGCTGTCGCGCGATGTGCAGACGCTGATCCTGTTCCGCATCCTGCAAGGCCTCTCGGTGGGTGCCGGCATGGTGGTGGGCCGCGCCATGATCCGCGATCTATTCAGCGATGCCGAGGCGCAGAAGCTGATGTCCATGGTGACGCTGTTCTTCGGCCTGGCGCCGGCGGTCGCACCCATGGTCGGCGGCTATCTCTACGCGCACCTCGGCTGGGCGTCGATCTTCTGGTTTCTCGCGGCATTGTCCGGCGGACTCATCCTGCTCTGCGGGCGTGAGTTGCATGAGACCTTGCCGCCCGAGTCGCGCCAGTCGTTTCATCCAGTGGCACTGATGCATGGCTACTGGGAGGTCGGTGCGAATATTCGCTTCCTGCTGCTGTCGTTCGCCGTGGGCCTCAACTTCAACGCGTTCTTTCTCTACATCGTCTCAGCGCCGGTCTATCTTCCGCAGCATCTCGGCCTCGGCCCCACCGAATATTCGTGGCTCTTCGTGCCCGGCATCGCGGGCATCATGACCGGCGCCTTCATTTCCGGCCGGGTCGCGGGGCGCTGGAGCAAGGAGCAGACAGTGACGCGCGCCTACGGCTTCATGATCGTGGCCGCAGTGGCCAACCTGCTGTATGTGCATCTGGCCAAGCCTGCTGTGCCGTGGGCCATCGTGCCGATCTACTGCTATGCCATCGGCTCCGCGCTGGCCATGCCCAGCATTTCATTGATGTCGCTGGACATGTTCCCGGCGCGACGCGGCATGTCGGCCTCACTTCAGGGATTTGTGTCAGGAATGGTCAATGCGACGACTGCAGGCCTCATTTCCCCCGCACTGTCGCACTCTCCGCAGTGGTTGGCCGTCGGCATGGTTTGCCTGATGGCCGGAGGGTTGGCGTGCTGGGTCGCCTACCTTCGCTCCGTTCGCGGGAGCAGACTGACGTGAACTACGCGGCCAGTTGGGCCGCGAGAAAAGCGTCAATGGCCGCACGGGAGTCCGCTTCATCCAGAGTCGGCGCGTGGCCGCGCTTCGCGACCACACGTGTCTCGACCAGGGGTGAATGCGCGCGCATGCGCGCCACGGTCGCCTCGGAAAGAAGATCGGACAACTCCCCGCGAAGCACCAGCATTGGCCGCGGTGCCAATCCTTCGAAAAGCTTCCACAGATCAGGCGCCGCAGTCCCGTCAGCCAGGCCGCGGGCGATGGCGGGATCATAGTCAAGCACCACGCGATCGTCGATCTGCACATGCAGATTGCGCGTCATGTCTTCCCAGTCGCGCTCGCCAAAGTCCGGAAAGGCATCGGCGTTGGTGCGGCGCACATTCTCGGCAGCCGCGCGCCAGTCGTGCGCCCCGGCTTCAATGTTTCCCTGGCCGACGTAGCCGGCAATTCTCTGCAGGCCTGCCGGCTCGACTTGTGGGCCGATGTCGTTGATGATCACCGACCGCACACGCGCCGGTGCGCGGCCGAGCAGCATCATCGACATCAATCCGCCCATGGACGTCCCGATGAGATGCACCGCTGGCAGGTCCAGCAGATCGAGCAGCGCCAGCACGTCCGCAACGTAGTGTTCGGGACGATACGTTGACAGATCGGATGCACGCGCCGAGCGGCCGCGCCCCCGGGTGTCGGGCACGAGTACCCGGGCTTTTGGGGCCAGGTGGCGCGCCAGATTGTCGAAGTCCTTGCTGTTCCGGGTCAGACCATGCAGGCAGAGGATCGCCGGCGAGTCGTTGGCCGGTCCGGCGTAGTCGCGTGCATAGAGCCTGATCCCGTCGGCACTGGTGAAAAAGACATCGGCGTAGTTCATTGGCGTGAATCTCTTCCTTTAGAATGGCCCCACGCGCTGCAAGCTGGCCCGGTTCGGCGCGCGCTCCCGATTGATCATTTCATGACTTCCGCCAAACGAACTGCCAGCAGTACGCCTCGCACCGCAAACACCAGTGCGAAGGCAAAGTCGACCGCGTCCCCCGGCGCAAAAAGCGCGCCGGCCAAGAAAGCGCGCGGACGGCCCAAGGCCACGGCGGGCCGGCCACGCAAGGATCTCGCGCGCCCGGACGCCGCAGACCGCATTCTTGATGCCGCCGAGGATCTCTTTTCCAAACGCGGCTTTGACGGCGTCACGATCCGCGAGGTCACCGAACTCGCCAACGTGGACAGCGCACTTGTCCATTACTACTTTGCGTCCAAGCAGGGCCTGTTCGACGCCGTGCTGGGCCGACGCGCCGAGCTGGTGTTCGCCGAGCGCATGCATGCCTTTGATGCGCTGGATCGCGCCGGCGGCGAGATCACGCTGGAAGATGCGGTACGCGCCTTCATCCAGCCACTGCTGGCCCGCGCGGCGACCGGCGATCCGGGATGGAAGAACTATTTCCGTCTCCTGTCCGTGGTGAACAACGATCCCAACCATGTGGCCCAATCAGTGATGTCCTATTTCGATCCGGTGGTGCATCGCCTGATCGACGCGTTGTCCCGCGCATTGCCCCAGGCCGAACGCGAAGAGCTGTTCTGGTGTTTCCACTTTCTCACCGGCTCGCTCACCCTGGCGTTGTCCCGAACAGGCCGTCTCGATCGCGTCAGTGGCGGGCTCTGCAAATCCGAAGACCTTGGTGCCATCGAACCGCGCATGGTCGAGTACTGCGCGGCGGGTATCCGTCACGTCTGCCTTCCACCCGCCAAGGCGCCACTGAAGCCGCGTCGAACGTCCGCGGTCGGCTGACCGCGGACACCCTTCGCAGAGGCGCTGTTCCGTTTCCGCTTAATTCACCTGAGCGGGATCAGAACTTGTAGTCCAGGGTCAGCGACACCGTGCGCGGGTTGCCATAGAACGCCAGCACGCTCGGCAGCGCCGTCGTGGGCAGCGTCGGGAAGTTGTAGCCCGCGATCTTGTAGCGCTTGTCAGACAGGTTTTTGCCATGCAGGCCGACGCGCAGCTTGCTGTCGGTCGAGGTCCATACCAGGCTCGCATCCACCAGCGTGAAAGCCTTCTGGTCCAGCGTCGGCAGGGCAAATTCGAACTGCTGCGTGTCGTCGCGGAAGGAGGCACCGCCGGTCAATGCCAGCTTGCCAGGCTTGGCCATGGCGCTCATCGGCCATTCGTAGGTGGCGCGAATATTCGCCGTGTTCTTCGGCGTGTTCTGGAACTTGCGCTGGCTGGCCACATCCACGTTGCCGGCGCCGACGAACTTGGTGAATTTGGCATCGATATGGCCGTACATGGCGGTGATGGTGAAGGCGTCTGTCAGGCGGGCCATCATTTCCAGCTCAAGTCCGTTGATCTTTGCCTTGCCCGCGTTGGTGGTGACGCCGGCAAAGCTGTCGTCGATGCCGTCGTTGTTGGTATCCACCGCGATGGAGCCTGGAATCTGCACATCCTTGTAGTCGCTCCGGAACACCGCACCATTGACCAGTACGCGGCCGCGGTTGAATTGCGACTTGAAGCCCAGTTCATAGGTAGTGATCTCTTCCGGCTCGAAACCCTGCTTGGCTTTCGCCACCGTGAGACCGGGCACGGTCAGATTCAGGCGCGGATCAAAGCTGCCACCCTTGAAGCCCTGCGAGATGGAGGCATAGAGATTGTGCTCGGCGCTCGCCTTCCAGCCGATCGAGATGCGCGGCGTGAACTTCTTGTCGGTGCGCTGCAAGTCGTTCTTGCCGAGATTGGTCTGCGTCGCCAGAAGCACCGCATTGGGCGTGCCAAGTTCCACCGATCCGGCATTGCCCAGGTAGAGCTTGCGCAGCGTGCTCGCCTTGCGCTCGTCCTCGGTGTAGCGGCCGCCGATGGAGACGGAGAGGTCCTTGCTCACGTCGAAGCTGGCGTCAGCGAAGATGGCCCAGGCCTTGGTGTCCACGTCATTCTCGGTCATGGCCGTATTGGGTAGCGCGGGCAGATTGAGACGCACATCGAACTTGTTGTACGCATTGGAGTCGAGGTAGTACACCCCCGCAATGCCCTGCCAGGACTTGCCGGTGTAGTTCAGCTGGAATTCCTGACTGAACTGCTCGTTCTCGTAGAGCGCAGGCACGTCAAAATCGGGTGCATTGCGCGAATCGAAATCGATCGGCGCGTATGACTTGTCCTTGCGCTTGGCCGTGACCGACTTGAAGACCAGGTCGTTGGTGAGGTTGTACTCGACCAGGGCTGATACGCCCTGCGCCTTCACTTCCTGATCCCTTCCCAGCACCTTTGTCAGGTTGGCGTTGCTGTCGTATTCATTCGAGAGGAGTTGTTCGCCGGCGCCAGCCACGACACGGTGGCCGTGACGCGGATTGGACTTGTCCTGTGAGTAATCGCCTGCGATCCGGACGAACAGATTGCTGGACGGCGTGAACTCCATGCTCAGCCGCGCTGCGGTCACGTCCTTGTTGTAGTTTTCGTCGCCATTGGCGCGATTGGTGCCGAAGCCGTCGCGGGTGAACTTGGCCACCGTGCCGCCGATTTTCACGCCGTCAGAAAGCGCGGTGCTGCCGGTGAGGGCGATGTCCATCTGGTTGAAGGTGCCCAGCGAGGCTTTCAGGCGGAGGTCGTTTTGGTTGCCCATCTTGCGGGTCACATACTTGATGGCGCCGCCGATGGTGTTGCGGCCATACAGCGTGCCCTGCGGGCCGCGCAGCACTTCGACCCGTTCGACATCGTAGATGTCCACGAGCGCGCCCTGCGGACGTGCGAGATAGATGTCATCGAGGTAGATGCCCACACCGGACTCATAGCCGGCCACCGGATCCTGCTGGCCGACACCACGAATGAATGAAGTCAGCGTGGAGTTGGTGCCCCGCGATGCGGTCAGCGTGGCATTGGGGATGGTGGTCTGCAGTGCGGCGATGTCGGTGAGACCCAGCTTCGACAAGGTGTCCGCCGTGAACGCGGTGACCGACACAGGCACGTCCTGCAGCGTCTCTTCCCGGCGGCGTGCGGTGACGGTGATCTTTTCGGTCTTGTCGTCTTCCGCCTTGGCAGGTGCGGCGGCGGGCGCGGTGCTGGCAGGCTGCTGGGCCAGCGTCTGGCCGGCAGCAAAGAGGGATGCGATGACGACAGAGAGTCGCGCGACTTTCATGGAATTCTCCTCAGGATGGTTTCTTGCGGTGAGTCGTCGCACGGTCCTCGCGATGTTGCCGATGGCCATGCGTTCAATTCTGTTGCGCGCCGTTTCCGGTCTTCGCGATATAATTCACTACTTGATGAATTTATCGTAGCACAGTATCTTTTTGAACTGCAACCACCT
The DNA here is from genome assembly GCA_016791265.1 of Betaproteobacteria bacterium. GTDB lineage: Bacteria > Pseudomonadota > Gammaproteobacteria > Burkholderiales > Usitatibacteraceae > JAEUMY01. The sequence goes on along the minus strand of JAEUMY010000014.1, from coordinate 34,548 downwards.
CTCATTTGCGCGAGTCCGATGACGCGTGCGGGGACGGGCCGAGGGTGCAACGCACCGACATGCCGGCGCCGCCGCATTCCGCTAACGAGGAGACGAGATGTTGAATCTGCCGCACCGCTGGCGGCGCGCCATGTTGTTTGCGCTGCTCGCTGTCGTGCAATCCGGCGTGGTGCATGCCGAGGGCGTGCCACCGGCGAAGCCGCTCGTCATCGGCTTCATTTACGACAAGACTGGTCCGCTTGAGGCCTACATGAAGCAGACCCATGCGGGCTTCATGATGGGCCTGGATGTCGCGACCGGCGGCACCCTGCGCGTGGCGGGGCGGCCCATCGTGGTGGTGGAAAAGGACAGTCACGGCAAACCCGACATCGGCAAAGCGCAACTGGAGAGCGCTTATGCCGACGACAAGGCCGACCTGGCCATCGTGGCGGCGTCATCCGGGGTCACGTTGTCGACCCTGCCCATCGCGGAGGAATACAAGCGCATTCTCATCGTCGAACCCGCCGTGGCCGACAGCATCACTGGCGCCAAATGGAACCGCTACGTGTTCCGCACCGCCCGCTCCAGTACCCAGGACGCCGTGTCCAATGCGATGGTGCTGGACAAACCTGACACCACCATCGCAACCCTTGCGCAGGACAACGCGTTCGGCCGCGATGGCATCCGTGCATTCAAGCAGGCGCTGAAAACCGCGCAAGTGGCGCATGAGGAATACCTGCCACCGGCGACCTCCGACTTCACTGCGGGAGCGCAACGCATCATCGCCCGCCTGAAGAACGCGCCCGGCCGCAAGGTCCTCTTCATCATCTGGGCCGGCGGCAATCCATTCAAGATCGCCGACCAGAACCTTGCACGTCACGGGATCGAGATCGCCACCGGCGGCAACATCCTGGCCGCCATGGCGGCCTACAAGGCGTTCCCGGGCATGGAAGGCGCGACTCACTATTACTACGAGCTGCCCAAGAACGCGATGAATGACGAACTGGTGAAACGCCACTTCGCCCAGTTCAAGACGCCTCCGGACTTCTTCACCGCCGGCGGCATGGCGGCCGCATCCGCCGTGGTGACTGCGCTGAGAGCCACCAGCGGTGACAGCAAAGGCGACACGCTGGTGGCCGCGATGCGCGGCATGGCCTTCGACACGCCGAAGGGGCGCATGATCTTCCGCAAGGAGGACCATCAGGCCCTGCAATCCATGTATCACTTCCGCATCAAGGTGGATCCAAACGTCGCCTGGGCCATTCCCGAACTGGTCCGCGAGCTCACGCCCGAGATGTTGGCCATTCCCATCCAGAACACGTCTGCGCCCGGCCGGCGCTGAATCCGGAGATTTCATGTCGCGAATATTCGCAGTAAGAGCATCGACCCTTCTGGCCATCACGCTACTGGCCGCCGTACCCGTCTTCGCACAATCGCCCGCGTTGCCCAAACTGAAACTCGATCCCGCACAAACTTCCGTCTCGGGCATTTCCTCCGGGGGCTATATGGCGGCGCAATTGCACGTCGCCTTCTCTTCACGCTTTCCGGTGGGCATGGCCGGCATCGCCTCCGGCCCGTACGACTGCGCCGAAGCCAACGTGATGAATGCGCTGGTGCGGTGCCTCGGCAACGCCGACATCCCGATCGATGCGCTGGCGGCGCTGACCCGGAAGCGCGCCACGGAGGGACTTGTCGATCCCATCGAGAATCTGGCCAAAGCCCGCGTCTACGTCTTCAATGGCAGCAAGGACTCGGTGGTCAAGCCAGCTGCCGGCCAGGCGCTGGCCAAGTACTACGCGGCCATCGCGCCCGGTGCGACCATCGTGCAGAAGAATGATGTGCCGGCCGAGCACGCCTTTGTCACCGATGGCCCCGGCGCCGAATGCACGGCCAAGGCTGCACCCTGGCTGAACAACTGCGGCTTCGATCTGGCTGGTGCCGTGCTCTCGCATCTGTACGGGAAACTCGAATCGCGCAGCGAGAAGGCAACGGGCACCTTGCATGAGATCACTCAGGCGGACGACAAGCTGCCCAGCCTCGACAGCAAGGCCTGGGTGTATGTGCCGAAGTCGTGTGCCGAAGGTGCCGTCTGCCGTCTGCATGTCGCCTTGCACGGCTGCCGCCACAACGCGCTGACGGTCGGCGAAAGTTTCGTGCGCGACGCCGGCTACAACCGCTGGGCCGACAGCAACCGCCTGGTGGTGCTGTATCCGCAGACCGGCAAGGCCGCCGTCAATGCGTGCTGGGACTGGTGGGGTTACAGCAGCCCAGACTATGCGACGAAGAAGTCGCCGCAGATGCAGGCCATTCTCGGCATGATGGATCGTCTTTCCATTCAGACATCCGGCGCGGCGAAGTGACAGCAAGCGTGCAGCCCGTTTCCAACCACCGCGGCCATCTCGAAACGCAGGGCCTCTCCGTCAGCTTCGGCGGCCATCAGGCCGTTCGCGAAGTGTCGTGCCGCTTCGCACCGGGCACGCTTACCTGCATCGTCGGTCCCAACGGCGCAGGCAAGACGACTTACTTCAACCTGATCTCCGGGCAGATTCCCGCGACTGCCGGTCGCGTGCTGCTGGATGGGAAGGACCTCACCCGCTTGCCTGCATCCGCCCGCGCGCAGGCCGGGCTGGGCCGTGCCTTCCAGCTCACCAATCTTTTTCCGGGTCTGTCGGTGCGGGAAAATATTCGTCTCGCCGTGCAAGCTGCACGTCAGGGCCCGCATCGGCGGGGCTTCAATCTGTGGAGCATCGCGAACGACCATACAGCGCTGAATGAAGAGGCCGACCACCTGCTTGAGTTGGTGTCCATGACGCCGCTGGCCGTGAGCACGGCCGCCAGCCTTTCGCATGGCAACCAGCGCAAGCTGGAAGTGGCCCTGATGATGGCGCTGGACCCGGCGGTGTACATGTTTGATGAACCGACCGCCGGCATGAGTGCCGATGACACACCTGTCGTGCTCGACCTCATCCGTACCCTGCGCGCGAAGGGCGACCGCACCCTGCTGCTGGTGGAGCACAAGATGGACGTGGTGCGCGAACTCGCCGACCGCATCATCGTGCTGCATCAGGGTGCCTTGGTGGCCGATGGCGACCCTGCGACGGTCATGGCCTCGCCCGTGGTGCAGGAAGCCTATCTCGGCAGCGCAGCCGACGCGGGGGTGGAGTGAGCTCCACTACCACACCGCTGCTTGAAATGGCCGGTGTGCACACGCACATCGGCGCGTACCACATCCTGCATGGCGTGGATCTCGTCGTACCCAAGGGCCAGGTCACCCTGCTGCTCGGGCGCAATGGCGCGGGCAAGACCACCACGCTGCGCACGCTGATGGGCCTGTGGGCCGCAAGCCAGGGCAGCATCCGCTGGAATGGGCAGGACATCACCGCAACCGATACCGCGAGCCGTGCACGTCTGGGCGTCGGCTACGTGCCCGAGTCCATGGCCGTGTTCGCCGACCTCACCGTGGCCGAGAACCTGCTGCTGGCCGCGCACAAGGCGTCGCGCATGGAAGACGTGGATGCCCAGCGTCTGCAATGGATCAAGCAACTCTTTCCGGCGGTGGAAACTTTCTGGCACTACCCGGCGGGCAAACTCTCCGGCGGTCAGAAGCAGATGGTGGCTGTCGCGCGTGCCGTGATCGAGCCGCGCGAACTGCTGGTGATCGATGAACCCAGCAAGGGCCTCGCTCCCGCCATCGTGGCCAATCTGCTGGAGGCGCTCAAGGAAGTGAAGCGCCAGGGGACCACCATCCTGCTGGTGGAGCAGAACCTCGCCTTTGCGCGTCGCCTGGGGGATCAGGTGGCGGTGATGGAAGACGGCCGAATCGTGCATGCCGCCTCGCAGGCGGACTTCATCGCGGATCAGGCCGCGCAGCAACGCTATTTGGGGCTATCGCTATGAGCACTTCAACCACTGCGCCAACTGCCGCAACACCGGCGGTGCCGCCCGCACCCAAGCGCGACTGGATTCCCGTGCTGCTGATGCCGGCGCTGGCCTTGCTGGGCCTGCCCTTTATCGCCGATGTGCCGGTGTGGCTCACGCTCACGCTGGCTGGCCTCGCCATGGGCATGATCATCTTCATCATCGCCTCCGGCCTCACGCTGGTGTTCGGCCTGATGGACGTGCTCAACTTCGGTCATGGTGTTTTCATCGCGCTGGGTGCCTTCGTGGCCACCACGGTGTTCGCGCTGCTGGGCGGCTGGGTGAAGTCGCCGGATGCCCTCACGCAACTAGCTGCGGTGTTCGCCGCCATGCTGGCCGCCATGCTGCTGGCCGGCGCCATCGGCCTGGTGTTCGAGCGCCTGCTGGTGCGCCCGGTGTACGGGCTGCATCTGAAGCAGATCCTCATCACCATGGGCGGCATGATCATCGGCGAGGAGCTCATCAAGGTGTTCTGGGGCGCGCAGCAGGTACCGCTGGAGCCGCCCATGATCCTGCGCGGTTCACTCAGCATCGGTGACGCGGGCGTCGAGACCTACCGGATATTCGCAACGGTCATCGGGCTGCTCGTTTTTGCATCACTGGTGTGGGTGCTGTCACGCACCAAGATCGGGCTCCTCATCCGCGCCGGCGTGGAGAACGGCGAGATGGTGGAGTCGCTCGGCTACCGCATCCGCCGCCTGTTTGTCGCGGTGTTCGTGGCCGGCAGCGCCCTGGCCGGGCTGGGCGGCGTGCTGTGGGGCCTCTATCAGCAGAACGTGATTCCGCAGATCGGCTCGCAGGTGAACATCCTCATTTTCATCGTCATCATCATCGGCGGGCTGGGCTCCATCTCCGGTGCGCTCATCGGCGCGCTGCTGGTGGGCCTCTTGGCCAACTACGCGGGTTTTCTCGCACCGAAGGCGGCGCTGTTTTCCAACATCGCGCTCATGGTCATCATTCTCGTCTGGCGTCCGGGTGGCTTGTACCCGGTGGCCAAGCGCTGAGGGGCGTGCATGATCAGCCGACTGCTTTCCCACGATCTGCCCAACAGCCGCGCGCTGGCGTTCATCCTTGGTGTGTTGTTTCTGGCGCTGCTGTTCGCACCCTTCTGGGTGCCCAGCATCAAGGCACTCAACCTGGCCGCGAAAGTGCTGATCTTCATCCTGCTGGTGGCGAGCTTCGATCTGCTGTTGGGCTACACCGGCATCGTGAGCTTCGCCCACACCATGTTCTTCGGCATTGGTGCCTATGGTGTTGCGATTGCCACCAACGCCTGGGGACCCAGCTGGAGTGCGGTCATTACCGGTGCCCTGGCGGCCCTGGGGCTCTCCGCCCTGCTGGCGCTGGCGATTGCGTTGTTCAGCCTGCGGGTGCGCGCCATTTTCTTTGCCATGATCACGCTGGCCATGGCGGCGGCGTTCCAGACCCTGGCTTCGCAGCTGTCGGAAATCACCGGCGGCGAGGACGGCCTCAACTTCCGCCTGCCCGAATTGCTCAATCCCTCGACGGTGTGGTGGGAGGGCAATCCCTTCGGCATCAATTTCAACGGCAAAATGCTGACTTACTACCTCATCTTCGTCGCCGTGTTGCTCCTGTTCCTGGCGCTGCTGCGCATTGTGAACTCGCCCTTCGGCAGCGTGTTGAAAGCCATCCGTGAAAATGAATTCCGGGCCGAGGCGCTGGGCTATCGCGTGGTGCACTTCCGCGCGCTGTCCAGCGTGCTCTCCGCGCTCTTCGCCACTGCGGCCGGCGTGCTGCTGGCGCTGTGGCTGCGCTACAACGGGCCGGACACTTCGCTGTCGTTTGAAATCATGCTCGACATCCTGCTCATTCTCGTCATCGGCGGCATGGGTTCGATGTACGGCTCGATCATCGGCACGGTGATCTTCATCCTGGCGCAGGGCTACCTGCAGGATCTGCTGCGCATGGCCTCGGGCCTGGCGAAAGGCATTCCCTTCCTGCCCGCGCTGCTGTCACCGGATCGCTGGCTGCTGTGGCTGGGGCTGATGTTTGTGCTGGCGGTGTATTTCTTTCCGCAGGGGATTGTCGGGCGATTGCGAGACAAGAAGCAGTAGCGAATATTCGGCAATCCCTTTCAGGTGAGCTGGTGGCAATGTGTCTCGCGCGCCAGCCACAGCATCACCAGCGCCAGCGCACCCCAGATGAACATGAGCGAGAACGCGGACTGGTAGGCCGCGAGATCGTAGACGCGCACGCCGTTGACTATCGCGCCGGTCCAGCGCAAGTCCAGCACCCAGCCGATGACGGGCTGCATCACCATGCCGCCGGTCATGACGCCCATGTTGACAATGCCGGATGCCGTGCCGGCCAGCGCCGGCGGCACGGACTCCTTGGCGTAGGCGAACACGATGATGAAGCCGGCACCCACGAAGCCGGTCACGATGAGCAAGGCCACCAGCACCGCATAGGGCAGCGCCGGGATAAACACCAGCGCCGCCCAGAGCGCCATGGTCACGATCATGCCGGCAGCAAAGAGCGGCTTGCGCCGTCCCAACCGTTCGGACAAGGGGCCATACGTCATGCTGCCAACGGCCCAGGCCACCAGCATCACCGAGCAGAGACCGGCTGCGTGCGCCTTGGTCAAGCCGTAGTGCGTGGTGAGGAAGGGCACGCCCCACAACCCGGCGAAAGAGAGCACGATGCCCGAGAACGCACCCGGCACGAAGAACAGTAGCGCGGTGTTGCGATAGCTGAACACGGCCTTGAGCGACTGCATCACGGACAGCGCTGGCGCGTCGTCCTCGTGGCCGGTGAAATGCGAGGCATAGCCCTTTTCCATCGGATCGTCACGGACGATCCACCAAATGGCCACCGCCAGTAGCGCGGTGAACGCTGCACTCGCCACCATCACTTCCCGCCAGCCGAAGCCATCCACGAGCCAGCGCAGCGGCGCGCCGGCCAGCACGCCGCCCACGACGCCGACCGTCAGCGCGATGCCGCTGGTCAGCGCGAACTGGCGCGGCGCCATCCAATGCGCTGCGAGCTTCAGCATGCACACAAACGCCACACCGACCGAGCCGCCGATGAGAAAGCGCCCGGCATTGGCCCACGCCAGTGTCGGCGCCATGGCGAATACCAGCGTGCCGAGTGCGGCGATGACGCAGCCCAGGGTGAGCAGCTTGCGCGCGCCCCAGCGATCCACCAGAAGCCCGGTGGGAATCTGAAAGCCGACGTAGCTGTAGAAGTAAAACGCGGAGAGATTGCCGAGCGACGTTGCCGTCAGTGCGAACTCTGCGGTGAGGTCGTTGGCGATGACCGCCGGCGCCACGCGCTGGTAGAACGCCATGAAATACAGCGCCGCACCCAATCCCCAGATGGTCCAGGCGAGCGAGGCGGGCGGCAGGCTGCGCGGGCTCGACGCGTCAGCCACGTCGTTCCGTGGGGGCTTCCAGCGCACGCTCGCGCATGTACAGGAAAGCCGGCAGCGCGAAGGAGAGGCCGATGAAGACGTTGGTCAGGATGTAGAGCCACCAGTGCCGCATGCCGAGCCGGCGTGATTCGGTGATGAGGAAAGGCCAGAACGCGATGCAGGCGATAGTGAAGTCAGCCAGCGTTGCGGCGGCGATGGGGCTCCCCCAGGCGAGACTCAATGCGCTGCTGCTGCCGGGCACCCATTCGAGATAGCCGAAGTAGACGGCGTAGGGGGTGATGGCGCCCACAATCGTGAGAACGAGGTAGAAGTGCCTCATGTGAATGAACGCCGACTCAAGCGAATATTCGCAAGCCCAGCCCCACCAGGAGCAGGCCCACGCCCACCACGCCCAGCCAGATTTCCCAGCCGAAACTGTCGCCGCGATTCGTGACCGGTGCGGCACGGGGTTGCGCGCCGGAAGGTCCGGGAATGAGCGCAAGGGCGATGAAGGTGAGCGCGCCACCCACCAACGTGACACTGCGCCAGATCGGGTTCGAGTCGAGGAAGGACAGCAAGGCGACGGCCAACATGACGATCGCAATCAATCCGAATGCGAGGCGGGCGAGCATGGAAGATGGCTTGCATGGTTCGGCAGCGCGCTCGGCGTCAGCCGTCGGCGCGCGCCCAACGATTCAGCACTGCTCCCAAGGCAGCCCTTCCTTGCGCCACCCGCCCAGCTTGCCGCGCTGATGGTTGTCGTCAAGATCGCCTTCAAAGCCTTCCAGCACGTTGTGGACTTGCGTGAAGCCGGCCTTCTCCAGCGCAGCACCCGCCTCGAGCGTGCGATTGCCAGAGCGGCAGATCAGCACGATAGGACGCGTGGTGGTGTTGCCCGCCGCCTTTTTAACCTGGCCTACGAAATGCGGATTCACGTCCCAGTCCGGGCCGTCATTCCACGGAATCATGATGGCGCCGACCGGGTGGCCGACGAACAGAAATTCCATTTCACTCCTGCAGTCGATGAAGACCGCATTCGGATTCTTCTGCAGGAATTCGTGCGCTTCCTTGGGCTTGAGGTGTTCCATGCAGTCGATTATAGCCGCGTGCATAATCATCCGAGTCCCAAGGAGCCGCCCCATGAATGCCTCTGCCCCTGCGAATATTCGCCATGGCGAAATTGATGCGCGAATTGCCGCACTGACCGACCAACTGGAAGCGAAGCTCCTCGGCTGGCGCCGCGACTTCCACGCCAACCCGGAGCTGGGCAATCGTGAAGCGCGCACCGGCGCTATCGTGGCCGAGCATTTACGGAAGCTCGGCTTTGACGAGGTGCGCGACAAGGTGGCCTACACCGGCGTGGTGGGTGTGCTGAAAGGCGGCAAGCCGGGGCCGTGCGTGGCGCTGCGCGCGGACATGGACGCGCTGCCGGTGACCGAGGAAGTGGATGTGCCCTTCGCGTCCAAGGTGCGCACGGTGTGGAATGGCACAGATACCGGCGTGATGCACGCCTGCGGTCACGATGCCCACACCGCCATCCTCATGACCGTCGCGGAAGTCCTGGCGAATATTCGCAAGGAGATTGCCGGCACGGTGGTGTTCATTTTCCAGCCGGCGGAGGAAATGCCGCCGGATGGCGAAGAAGGTGGCGCCGCGCTCATGATCAAGGAAGGCTGCCTCGACAATCCGCGGCCCGACGCGATCTTCGGCCTGCACATCACCTCCATCATGAATTCGGGACAGATCGGCTTCCGCCCTGGGCCCGCGATGGCGAGCGCGGACAAGTTCAAGATTTTCGTGCAGGGCACGCAGACCCACGGCGCCATGCCCTGGCGCGGTGTGGACCCCATCGTGGTTGGCTCGCAGATCGTGCTGGGCTTGCAAACCATCGTGTCGCGCAAGATGGATCTCACGCATGAGCCCTCCGTGGTCACGGTGGGCATGTTCAAGGGCGGGCTGCGGCAGAACATCATTCCCGACAGCGTGGAAATGGAAGGCACCATCCGCACATACGACGAAGGACAGCGCAGCCAGATTCACGACTTCGTGAAGAAGATTTCCACCCTGATCGCCGAGTCCGGCGGGGCCAAAGCCAATGTGCATATCCACAAGGGCTATGACGTCACCAGCAACGACGAGAAATTGACCGAATGGTCCGTGCCCACGCTGAAGCGCGTCGCGGGCGACGCCAACGTGAACCTCATGGCCAAGGTCTGTGGCGCGGAGGATTTCTCCTGCTATCAGCAGGTCATCCCCGGCTTTTTCTACTTCATGGGATGCACGCCGGCCGACAAGGACCCCCGTTACGTGGCGCCCAATCATTCGCCGCGCTTTTTCGTCGATGAAGACGGATTGAATCTGGGTGTGAAAACCTTGTCCGCGCTGGTGCTGGACTACCTTGGCGCGAACTGATCCGGCATGAATTGGCCATCACGCCCCTCCGGTCGGTTGCTGGCACTCGTTGCGCTGGTCGTGGTCGTGGCTGGATGGATCGGCGTGCAGAAGTTGCGCGGCAAGCCGGCCGAGTCGCTGGCCGTGCAGCGCGGCGATCTGGTGCAAAGCGTGGTGGTCACCGGTCGCGTGTCGAGTGAGTCGCGCGTGACGGTCGGTTCGGTCATCACGGGGCGCGTGCGCGCCGTGCCGCTGCGCGAAGGTGCCAAGGTCAAGGCGGGTGATCTCCTCATCCAGCTTGAAGACACGGAGCAACGTGCTGCCGCCCTTCAGGCCGACGCCGCGTTGAAGTCCGCCGAGGCCCGACTGGCCAGCCAGACGGAGATGGCCACCCCCATGGCCGAGCAACAGCTCGCCCAGGCGCGTGCCAACGCCACCAGCGCAGCGCGCGAGCGCGAGCGCCGCGAGTCGCTGTTCAAGCAAGGATTCATCGGTCAGGCACAGCTGGACGAAGCACGCCGCGCGGACGAGGTGGCCCGCGCCCAGTTGCGCTCCGCCGAGGCACAGGCGACTGCGAATATTCGCGGAGCGGAGCGCGTCACCGCCGAAGTCCGCGTGACCGAAGCGCGCGCCGCTGCCGAGCTGGCGCGTGCGCGGCTGGCCCAGACCCGAATCGTTGCGCCGGCGGATGCGCTGGTGCTGGAACGGCTGGCCGAACCGGGCCAGATCGTGCAGCCGGGCACGCGGCTCATGACGCTCTCCATCGCGGGGCCGGTGCAACTCATCGCGCAGGTCGATGAAAAGTATCTCGCCCAGCTTGCCGTGGGCCAACCGGCATCGGTGAGCGCCGACGCCTACCCGGGCCAGCGCTTTGCGGCCAAGGTGCTCTCCGTATCGCCGACGGTGGACACGCAGCGTGGCTCTGTCGAAGTGAAATTCGCCGTGGCCGAGCCGCCTGCGTATCTGCGCAACGACATGACGCTCTCCATCGAAGTCGAGACCGGCCGGCGGAAGAACGTCTTGGCTGTATCGTCTGCGCTGGTGATGACCGGCGAGCCGGCTGCCGTGCTGGTGGTGAATGACGGGAAGGTGGAGCGCCGGACCATCAAGCCGGGCCTGCGCACGCTGACGGCTGTGGAGGTGCTGGAGGGCATCAAGGAGGGTGAGGTGCTGCTGTTCGATGCCACGCTCGCGCCGGGCACCCGCGTGCGCCCCGTGGCGCGCGGTGAGCTGGGCGGCCCGAAGGTGTCAAACGAAGTGGCTGACGGCATGCGCACCTTCAGCGCGCGCTGAACCGGACCCGTCATGCGTTTCGAATTCACTGTCGCGCTCCGCTTCCTGCGAGAGGGGCGCTTCCAGTCCCTGCTCATCATCTTCGGTGTGGCGGCCGGGGTGGCCGTGGTCACCTACATCTCGGCATTGGTCGAGGGCCTCCAGGGCAACACCATTCAGAAGACGCTGGGCAACCAGGCGCATGTGGTGGTGAAACCGCGCGAGGAAGTGGCGCGGCCTTCGCTTTCGGCCACCGATGCCCGCATTGCCCGCGACGTGCAGCCACGCGCACAGCGCCTGCGCTCGATCGACAACTGGTCCGGCTTGCTGCCGCTGCTGGAACGCACGCCCAACGTCGTCGCGGCCTCGCCCATGGCCACGGGTGCCGCGCTGGCCCTGCGCGGCGAAGCCAGCAAGTCCATCGCGCTGGTCGGTGTAGAGCTGGAACGCTACGACCGCATCGTGGATCTTTCCGGCAAGGCAGTGAAGGGCGTGCCGCGGCTGGTGGCGGGCGAGGCCATGATCGGCACCGAGCTTGCGCGTGATTTCGGCGTCGATGTGGGCGATCGTTTCAGTGTGCAGACGGCTGTGGGCGCCACCGAGGTGTTCAAGATCGCCGCGCTGGTGGACCTGGGCAATCGCGAACTGAATCGCCGTCAGGTGTATGTCGGGCTGCGCTCGGCCCAGAGCCTGCTCAACGTGCCGGGCGGTGCGACCAACATCGATCTCAAGGTGGCGGAACTCTTCGAGGCGGAGAACACGGCCGCGTTGCTACGGCGGCAGGTGGACATGGAAGTCGAGAGCTGGATGCAGACCAACGCCCAGCTGCTTTCCGCGCTGAACGCGCAGACCATCAGCACGCTCCTGATCCGTGTATTCACCAGCATCGTCGTGGTGCTGGGCATCGCCAGCGTGCTGGTGGTGTCGGTGGTGCAGAAGCGGAAGGAGATCGGCATCCTGCGCGCCATGGGGGCGACACGGCGGCAGATGACGCAGGTGTTCCTGGCCCAGGGCGCGATCGTGGGACTCATCGGTTCCGTCGCCGGGACGATGCTGGCCAATCTGCTGCTCTGGCTCTTTTCCACTTTCGTGAAGGGCAGCGACGGTCAGCCGCTCTTCGTCATCAGCCTGTCTTTCAATCTTGCGGCAGGTGTGGCGCTGGGCGCCACGCTCTGCGGCATCCTCGCCGCGGTGCTGCCGGCGCTGCGCGCGGCGCGGCTGGATCCGGCGCAAGCCATCCGCATCTGACCGCCATGCCGGCCATCATCGAGCTGCAGGGCATTCGCAAGTCGTATGGCATCGGCACATCGGTGGAGACGGAAGTGCTGCACGGCATCGACCTCACCTTGCAGCCCGGCGAATTCGCGGCACTCATCGGTCCATCGGGCTCCGGCAAGAGCACGCTGCTCAACATCATCGGCCTTCTGGAGCCGATGACGGCGGGCGACTATCGCCTGGGCGGCATCAGCGTGAAGGGGCTGGCGGATGATGACATCACCGCCAGGCGCGGCGACATGCTGGGCTTCGTGTTCCAGTTCCACCATCTCGTGCCCGCCTTCACCGCGCTGGAAAACGTGGTCATGCCCCACCTCATCCGCGATGGAAAGGTGTCGGATGCCGCCTTGCGCGAAGGCCGCGCGCTGCTGGCCAAGGTGGGTCTGGCGGACGCCCTGCACAAGAAGCCTGCGGAACTCTCCGGCGGCATGCAGCAACGCGTGGCCATCGCTCGGGCGTTGGCGCGCGGCTCCGCGCTGGTGCTGGCGGATGAACCCACCGGCAACCTGGATACCAAGAGTGCCGATGATGTCTTTGTCCTGCTGCGCGAGTTCAATCGCGAGCGCGGCACCACCTTCCTCATCGTCACCCACGATCCTCGCCTGGCCGCCCGCTGCGACCGCATCATCGAGCTGGTCGATGGGCAGATCGCGGCGGACCGGCCGGTCGCCGCGCAGGAGTGATCTGCGGTAAAATTCCGCACGCGCCGATTTGATGTTCAGCTTGCGGGCGCTGGTGGTGAAAAGACCCTGCGAATATTCGCAAGGTGATCGAACCGCCTAAATTCCGCTAAAGCGAGACGGTTCCGGAATCTTCGACAACCTGTCACGCGTCAGCGGACAGGTTTTTTCATTTTCCGGGGTAGCCATGTTGATTCGAAGTCATTTGCTGAACTCACTGTTCCTCGCGCTCATGCTGACCAGCATGAGTGCGCTCACCCAGGCAAGCGCCGCCACGGCCGCAGGCAACAAGACCCAGGATGCCGCCAGCACGCTGAAGCGCATCGGTGAACGCTACTTCGAGGATGGGCTGAAGTTGAATCCCATCGCGGGCAGTTTCACGCTGGGCGAGGCACGCTTCGAGGACAAGCTTGAAATCGGCATTTCTCCCGCCGACCAAGCCAAGGACAAGGCGTTGCACGAACGCGTGCTGCGCGAGCTGAAGACGATCGATGCATCCAAGCTGTCCGAAGCGGACCGCCAGTCGCTCGAGTTCCTGCGCTATCAGGCGCGGAACCGACTCGAAGGCAGTGCCTTCCCCGGCGAGTTGATGCCGGTTGATCACTTCGGCGGGTTGCCTGTGCTGCTGGCGCAATTCGCCACCGGGCAAAGCGTGCAGCCCTTGAAGACGGCGAAGAACTACGACAATTTCCTGAAGCGCCTGGAAAAGTTGCCGCAGTGGAACGACCAGGCCATTGCGAATATTCGCGAGGGCATCAAGCAGGGCATCGTCCTGCCGAAGCCGCTCATCGAGCGTGGGCTGGAGACGCTGATGCCGCTCACCGAGAAGGATGTGACCAAGCATCCGTACTACCTGCCGGTCAAGAATTTCCCCGACACCGTGAAGCCTGCGGATCGCAAGCGGCTGGAAGCGGCTTACCGCACCGCCATCGAAAGGCGTCTGCAACCCAGCATCGCCAAGCTGGCGAAGTTCATTGAAACTGAATACGTGCCCAAGGGCCGCGCCACGGCGGGCATCAGTGCGCTGCCGGGCGGCGACAAGTGGTACGCGTACATGGTGCGTGTGCAGACCACCACGACCATGACGCCCGACGCCATTCACGAACTGGGTCTGAAAGAGGTGGCGCGCATCCGCGGTGAAATGGACAAGATCCGCCAGCATTACAAGTTCGAGGGCACGCTGACCGAGTTCTTGAAACAGCACCCCCTGAAAGCCGAGAATCGTCCGTTCAAGACGGATGAGGAAGTGCTGGAGGCGTACCGGAAACTGAACGCGCAAATCATGGCCGAGGTGCCCAAGTACTTCTCACGCATTCCGAAGGCGCCGCTGGACATCCGTGCCGTCCCCGACGTGGCCAAGGCCACTGCATCGGATCACTACAATCCGCCGGCGCCGGATGGCTCGCGTCCGGGCGTGTTCTTCACCGTGATCATGGACCCGAAGGAGTATTCGACCACTGGCATGGTCACGCTGTACCTCCATGAAGGCGCGCCGGGGCATCACTTCCACATCGCGTTGCAGCAGGAGTTGCCGCTGCCCAAGTACCGCAAGTACGACTGGATCACCGCGTATGGCGAAGGCTGGGCGCTGTATGCGGAGACGTTGGGTCATGAGATGGGCTTTTACAAGAACGACCCCAACGCGTACCTGGGCCACCTCTCTGATGAACTGCTGCGCGCAGTGCGTCTGGTCACCGACACCGGCCTGCATGCCAAGAACTGGACCCGCGAGCAAACCATCCAGTACATGATGGATACGCAGGGCTACTCCGAGCTGGAGTCGCGTCGCGCGACCGAGCGCTACATGGCCTGGCCCGGTCAGGCGCTGGCGTACAAGATCGGTGCCTTGAAGATTCGCGAACTGCGTGATCGCGCGCAAGCCAAGCTGGGTGCGAAGTTCAGCTACCCCGCTTTCCACGAGCAGATCCTCTCAGACGGTGTGCTGCCACTGGGCGTGCTGGAAGCCAAGATCGATCGTTGGATCGCGGCCCATTCAAAGTAAAGCGCCACACATGGATCACGGTTACTCGGATCGCCCTGCACGCATTGCCGCCTTTGAGGACGCGCTGAAGACGCGCATCCTCGTGCTGGATGGCGCCATGGGCACCATGATCCAGCAGTACAAGCTGACCGAAGAGCAGTATCGCGGCGAGCGTTTCAAGGACTACCCGCATCTGGTGCGCGGCAACAACGACCTGCTCACGCTGACGCGGCCCGACGTCATTCGCGAAATTCACGGCCAATACCTCGCGGCCGGCGCGGACATTCTTGAGACCAACACCTTCAATTCAACGTCGATTTCCATGGCGGACTACCACATGGAATCGCTGGTGTACGAGTTGAATTTCGAGGCGGCCAAACTGGCGGCGGACGTGGCAGGCGAATATTCGTCAACAGAGAAGCCCCGCTTCGTGGCCGGTGTGCTCGGCCCCATGAACCGCACGCTGTCGCTGTCGCCGGACGTGAACGATCCGGGCTTTCGCGCGGTGAACTTCGACCAAGTGAAGGACGCCTATCGCGAAGCGATGCGTGGCCTCGTCGATGGCGGCGCGGACATTATTCTCGTCGAAACCATTTTTGACACGTTGAACGCCAAGGCGGCACTGTTCGCCATCGACGAGCATTTCGAGGAGATCGGCTTCCGATTGCCCATCATGATCTCGGGCACCATCACCGATGCCTCCGGTCGCACGCTGTCCGGGCAGACGGTGGAAGCGTTCTACAACTCGATGCGTCACGCCAATCCGATTTCCATCGGCTTCAATTGCGCGCTTGGCGCGCGGGAACTGCGGCCGCATGTGGAAGAACTGGCCCGCATCGCCGATGTGCGCGTGTCAGCCCACCCCAACGCGGGCCTGCCCAACGCGATGGCCGAGTACGACGAGCTGCCTGCGGAGACCGCAGCTTTCATCCGCGAGTGGGCGGAATCGGGCTGGCTCAACATCACCGGTGGCTGCTGCGGCACCACGCCGGCGCACATCCAGGCCATCGCCGACATCGTGGCCAAGTATCCGCCACGCGTGACGCCGGAAATCGAGAAGCGTTGCCGCTTGTCCGGGCTGGAAGCACTCAACATCGGTGACGACTCGCTCTTCGTCAACGTGGGTGAGCGCACCAACGTCACCGGGTCGCGAATATTCGCGAAGCTCATCCTGAACGACGACTATGCCGAGGCGCTGTCAGTGGCGCGTCAACAGGTGGAAAACGGCGCGCAGATCATCGACATCAACATGGACGAGGCCATGCTGGACTCGCAGGCCGCCATGGTGAAGTTCATGAACCTCATCGCCAGCGAGCCGGACATCTCGCGCGTGCCCATCATGCTGGACAGCTCCAAATGGAGCGTCATCGAGGCCGGCCTGAAATGCGCGCAAGGCAAGTGCGTGGTGAACTCCATCTCGATGAAAGAAGGGGTTGAAGTCTTCATCCATCACGCGAAGCTGGTGCGTCGCTACGGTGCTGCCGTCATCGTCATGGCCTTTGATGAAAAGGGTCAGGCCGACACGCTGCATCGCAAGATCGAAATCTGCCAGAAGAGCTACAAGATTCTCGTTGAGGATGTCGGGTTTCCGCCGGAAGACATCATCTTCGATCCGAACATTTTCGCCATCGCCACCGGCATCGAGGAACACGCCACCTACGGCATCGATTTCATCGAGGCCACGCGCTGGATTCGCCAGCATCTGCCTTATGCCAAGGTGAGTGGAGGGGTGTCCAACATTTCATTCTCGTTCCGCGGCAACGACCCGGTGCGCGAGGCCATTCACACCGCGTTCCTGTATCACGCCATCCAGGCAGGCATGACCATGGGCATCGTCAATGCCGGCCAGCTCGGTGTGTACGCCGATGTGCAGCCCGCGCTGCTGGAACGGGTGGAAGACGTGCTGTTCAACAAACGTCCCGAAGCGACGGAGCAGCTCGTCGAATTCGCCGAGCAGTTCAAGGGCCAGAAGAAGGACGCCGTCGAGGACGCTGCCTGGCGCAGTGATCCGGTGGAAAAGCGCCTGACTCACGCGCTGGTGAAGGGCATCACCCAGTACATCATCGAGGACACGGAAGAGGCCCGGCGGAAATTCGCGCGGCCCATCCAGGTCATCGAAGGCCCGCTCATGGACGGCATGAATGTCGTCGGCGATCTGTTTGGCGCGGGCAAGATGTTCCTGCCCCAGGTGGTGAAGTCCGCGCGCGTGATGAAGCAGGCCGTGGCCCATCTTGTGCCCTACATCGAGGAAGAGAAGCGTCTGGCCGGCAATGTCGACGCCAAGGCCAAGGGCAAGGTCGTCATGGCCACCGTGAAGGGCGACGTGCACGACATCGGCAAGAACATCGTCGGCGTGGTCATGCAGTGCAACAACTACGAAGTCATCGACCTTGGCGTGATGGTGCCGTGCGAAAAGATTCTCGATACCGCCATCAAGGAAAAGGCCGACATGATCGGTCTCTCCGGCCTCATCACGCCGTCTCTGGAAGAGATGGCCCATGTGGCCAAGGAGATGCAGCGTCTTGGATTCAAGATGCCGCTCCTCATCGGCGGCGCCACCACGTCGCGCACGCACACGGCGGTCAAGATCGAGCCCAACTATGAGGGGCCTGTGGTCTGGGTGCCGGACGCATCCCGCGCCGTAGGCGTCTGCTCCAACCTGCTGTCGGACGAACTGCGCGAGCCCTATCTCAAGGAAGTGCGCGAGGACTACGTCAAGGTGCGCGAACAGCACGCGAACAAGAAGGGCCAGACGCTGGTCCCGCTCGCGGCTGCGCGGGCCAACCATGCGGTGATCGACTGGCGCGAATATTCGCCAGTGAAGCCGCAGTTCCTCGGCGTGAAGTCACTCAAGAACTATCCGCTGGCCGATCTGGTGCCCTTCATCGACTGGGGCCCGTTCTTCCAGTCGTGGGACCTGGCGGGGCCCTTCCCGGCGATTCTCGATGACCCCATCGTGGGCGAGGCCGCGCGCAATGTGTACCGCGACGGCCAGGCCATGCTGAAGCGCATCATCGATGGCCGCTGGATTTCCGCCAACGCGGTGTTCGGTTTCTGGCCGGCTGCCAGCAAGGGTGACGACATCGAACTCTATGCGGATGAATCGCGTGCCGAGCTCATTGCCACGCTGCACCACCTGCGCCAGCAGAACCAGAAGCCGGCGGGCAATCCCAACCTGTGTCTGGCGGACTATGTCGCGCCGGGCAACGCAAGTGTTCGTGATTATGTCGGCGCCTTCGCCGTCACCGCCGGCATTGGCATCGAGCCGCACGTCAAAGCGTTCGAAGACAAGCAGGATGATTACAGCGCCATCATGCTGAAGGCGCTGGCCGATCGCCTCGCCGAAGCGTTCGCCGAACACCTGCACTGGCGTGTGCGCAAGGAATGGTGGGGCTATGCGGCGGACGAGTCGCTGCCCAATGAACAACTCATCGCGGAAAAGTATCGCGGCATCCGCCCGGCGCCGGGCTATCCCGCCTGCCCGGATCACACCGAGAAGGGGGAACTCTTCCACCTTCTCGAGGCGGAGAAGAACGCCGGCATGTCGCTTACCGAAAGCTTCGCCATGCTGCCCACGGCGGCGGTGTCCGGCTTCTACTTCGCCCAGCCTGAAGCCAAGTATTTCGCCGTCGGCAAGATCGGCCGCGACCAGCTGGAGGACTACGCGAAGCGCAAGGGCTGGACCCTCGAGCAGGCCGAGCGGTGGCTGGCCCCCAATCTGGCCTGAGCGGGCTTGGTCAGCGGTGACTCGATCAGGCGCCGTCGGGGTTGTCGCTCAGTTTCCGAGCAGCTTGAAGAATGCCTGATTGAGCTTGGCCTCCGCCTCAGAGAGGCGGGTATTGCGGCCATCCAGCCACGCCTTGTCGTTTGCCAGTGTCGTCTTCGCCAGGTCGAGCATGCGCTTCACCTCGGCAGGTTGCGGACCGCCGATCCCCACGCGGGTCCGCACCATGTTTTCCGCTGACAGCGTGGCGCGGAAGGCTGCTTCATCCAGCGGGAACGCGGAAGCCGGGATGCTGAATTTGGCCAGCGCGTCCGCATAGATGCGAACAGCCTGGGCGTAGGGGAACTCGGCGGGTCTCAGATTATTCGCCTTGGCATGCGTGACCACCTCGCTGGCGAAGTGATGTCCGACTCGGAAGGGAATCTGATTCACGCGCTGCAGGGTGTCAGCGAGCTCGCTTGAAGTGGTCCAGTCGCTGTTCAACTCTTCGAGCGCCCGCCTCGGATCAATGCTCAAGGCTTTCAGCACCGCCGCATACTGGTTCAGCATTTCCACCGTCAGCACGAAAGTCTTCGGTGATTCCCAGGCGTTCTTGTAGTCGACCATGCCGGGCGGGACGTTATGCGCCCGCATCGTTACCCAGTTCGCCGCCGCGATGACATCGGATGCCTTGCTGCGCACGCCCATGACCAGCCCGGGATTCTGTTTTTGCGGCATCGCGCTGCTGGTATACGTGTCGCCCGTGCCCAGCAAGAGCCAGGGACGGGTCTGGTGATACTGGGTGTGGACATCCGCCATCATGGCGCCCACGCGTATCGCCATGGAGCTCGCGATGTTGGCGGCCTCGATGGGAACGTCGTAGGTGATCACCTGGCCGGCGTCATAGGAATTGACGACCAGCTGATCGAAGCCGAGCAGGTCGGCCAGCCGCGTGCGGTTCAGCGGCCACGCGGAGTTGGCCAGGACCGACGTGCCCATCGGGCTCAAGTTCAGTCGCGGATACAGATCGCGGATACGCTGGCTGTCACGCGCGAATGAATCCGCGAAGGCCAGCAGATAATGCGCATAGGACACCGGTTGCGCCTGCACGCCGTTGGTGTACGCCGGTATGAATGTCTCGGTGTGACGCGCGGCGACATCCAGCAACTGTTGGCGCGCGGCCAGCAAGGCGCCTGCAGTATCCAGCATCTCGTCACGCAGACGCATCACGCGTACTGATGCCAGCATGTCCTGGCGACTGCGCCCGGCGTGAATCAGGGTTGCCTCCGGACCGGCCTTGTCCGAGATGATCTTCTCGATCTGCAACACATCCGTCGGACGCTTGCCGCCAGGCTGATCCGCTTGGGCGATGGAGTGTGCGACCCCTTCGGCAATCTGCTTGGTGAGTGCCCGCGGGATGATGCCCTCTTCGATGACCATTACGGTGGTTGCCATGTTGATGCGACCCAGCCAGTAGAACTGGTCATGCGCCTTGGCGCGCGCGCTGGTCGCGTCACGCGCCGTGACACCGCGCAGACGGTCGGCCTGGGCCTGGCATTCCGCAGTGGTACGGCAGGCGGTGTCCCGGATGTCCGCGGCTTCCGCTGTCAAGCTGGACAGCGCTGCAACCAGCAATGTGTGTCGGATTTTTTTCATGGGTCGGGTCCTGTCCATCTGATGTCCGTCGCGGCAGATCGGCGGCGAAAGCAGCGCCTAGAACGTGTGCCGCAGGCCGATACCGAACCCTCTGGGATCGGCGTTGTTGGTCAGCGTTGGCAAGTCGGCACCGCTCAGGTTTGCATTGGCGGCACCATTGTTCTTGAGCGTGGCGTAGCGGAACATGAGCGTGCTCCGCTTGGAGAACTCGTGGTTGTAGCCCACTGCACTGAACTTGGACTCCGGCTGCAGCGCAGTCGCGACTGCACCGTCCTTGTTCTCGCCGATGGTGACGAAGAAGCGGTTCTTGCCCGAGGTGTAGGTGAGAGCAGCCTGGTAGGCCTTGCGGTCGGTCAGGCCCGTGGACTTGAATTTCTGCGTCAGCAATCCCAGCTTGAATGCGCCCAGGGTGAACGTGCCTGACAGATTCTGTCCGCGTTCAGTAATGCCGGCCGTGACCGTGTTGCCGCGCTGATCTTTGTGCTTCTCGTTCGCATAGTTGAGCCGGAGCCCGCCGGCCTCGTACTCGATGCTGAAGCTCGTCAAGGAGGGATTGGTGGTCGCGGTGCGTCCTTCATTGGCGCCATACATCACCCTGGTGGAAAATCCGCCCATCTTGGGTGACCAGTACTGGACGGTGTTGTTCTCGCGACGATTGAAGCCCGAGGCATTGATGACCGACAGCTGATTTCCGAGCGTGATCTGGCTGGTCGGATCGATGTATATGGCTGACAATTTGAACGGGCTGTCCCATCGGCCCAGCATGACCGTGCCGAAGCCGCCGGTCAGGCCGACGCCGCTGTTGCGGCTGCCGATAGTGCCGCCGCCGGTGTCCGGAGAAGTCGCCGACTCGAGTTGAAAGACGGCTTTCAGGCCGCCGCCCAGGTCCTCTGTGCCGCGAAAGCCGAGCAACGACGACCCGTCGTTGAGCGTGACTCGACGCGAGACCGGGGTGGTACCGCCATCCGCGCTGACGCTGTTTGCCATCAACAGGATGCGACCGTACATGGTCACCGGGTTGGCGGATTGGGCCAGCGCGGCCGGCGCGAATGTAGCGGCACTGATGGCGAGTACAACCAGCTTCTTGTTCATCGAGCGATCCTCCGTTGCTGTAGTTCTTGTTTGAATAGTCTTACCGCTGGCAATCCTAACAATCGCACATACACATGTAAAATATATGGAAAATACGGTATCCATATTCAAGAAGTATATTGATGCGATGACCCCATGGAGCTGAGACACCTTCGCTATTTTGTCGCCGTCGCCGAGGCAAGGACCTTTACCCTGGCGGCGGCTCGTCTCGGCATCCAGCAGCCCCCGCTCAGTCAGCAAATCAAGATGCTCGAGACGGAGCTTGGGTTCAGCCTGTTCCGGCGACTGCCAAAGGGCGTCGAGCTGACCGTCGGCGGCAAGGTTTTTCTTGAGGAGGCGCGCCGCATTCTGGCCAATGTGGAGCGGGCCGGCGAACGCGCAGCCAGCGCCGCGCAAGGCAAGACCGGCAAGCTGACCTTGGGCTTCACCACATCAGTCATTACGCATCCGCTGGCGCCGCGCATGATCGGCGGATTCCTGAAGGCCTATCCGGATGTTCAGGTCGAGTTCCGCGAAGGCAGTGCGGCGAGCCTGATTCATGCAGTCGCCAATGGCTCGCTGGATGTGGGGGCTGTGCGTACGCCCGTGGTCAGACCCGAAGGCGTGCGATTCAGGACGCTGCTGCGCGAGTCCATGCTGCTGGTGCTGCCCGCACGCCACCCGATCGCGCTGGCCGCCGGCGGCGGCAAGACCAAGGACCTGCCCATGTTGTCACTCAAGGCCCTGCGCAACGAGTCCTTTATTCTGGCGCGGCGGACAGGCGCGCCGGGCATGTTTGCCGACCTCATCCTGGCCTGTCACCGGGTGGGGTTTGAGCCGAAAATTGCCGTCGAGATCGAGCACATGTTGTCCAACATCGCGCTGGTTGCCGGCGGTCTTGGGGTGACGGCGGTGCCGGAGTCCATGCGCGGCATCCACTCGAGCGATGTCGTGTACTTCAAGCCCAAGGAGGCGGCAATGCTGAGTGCGCCGCTGACCCTGGTTTCTCGTGAGGACACAGTCAATCCGGCGTCGGGTCGCTTTCTCGAGTTTGTCGAAAGTCTCGCTGATTCCCCGACGACAGGTGCGACGCGACGGCCGCGAAAGGGATAGCTGCCGTCGACAGGACGGGATCGATCAGGCATTGCTCAGCGCAGCCCGACGCGCGCTGGCTTAGAATGCCGATCATTCAAAAGACGGGCTGCATGCCGGGCCGAAAAAAGGGGAGTGAAGGGAAATGTACGTTGTCGATGTCGTCAAACAAACGGGTTCCCGCATGAACATTGTGCTCAGTATTGTCGCCATCCTCCTCTCCGCCGTCCCGGCCATCTTCCTCTCTCATCTCGCGGTGTCGTCGCTGATGGGCGAGGGCCTGCTCGCCTCGCTCGCCACATTGTTCGTGGGCATGGTACTGGCGGTGACTTTATTTGCCGGCGTGACCAGCGTGTTTCGCAAGCTGGGGTGGTTCAAGTAGCCAAGCGTCTTTGCGCTGACTAAATGCCGGGGAATTTGGCCGTCATCGCCGGGATTCCATGCGCTGCAAAACCTTGATTTGCTCATCAAGAGCACTTAGGCAAAGCGCTCTTGCGCGTTGAAGTTTTGGATCGCGAACTTTGAGTAGAGCTTGCTTTCTCGCCTCAAGCTCGATCAACTGCAGACCAAAATTGTCGACGAATTCACCACCGAGCGAACCTACCAGCGCATCAAGCCGTGCTTTCGGATCCCCGGCAGCGAGCGCTTCAAGAAATCGGGCAGCATAGGGACGAATGGTTCTGCCGAGCGCAATGGTCAGGTCTTCCCCAAGGGCTCCGTCTGTCATTGGCAGAAGCAAAAATCCCTCGCGCATTGATTTTTGATCGCCTGCTTGAATTTTCGGTATCAGCTCCGCAACTCGGCGTTCAATTGATTCTGAGTGTTGCTGCAGCTGAATACAGGCCATGCTCGATTGAAGGTGGCTGCCCAATGTCAGCGTGAAGCACAGAGAGATGCGTACCAGAGATCTGATCACAGCGGCTCCAGTCGCTCGACAATCTCCCCCGTCTCCACCAGCCGCAAAAACTCCTCCCCCATCCGTTCACTTTCCGCCATGGCCTGGCGCCAATAGCGGTGGCGGCTGTCGTAGTCCTGGCCGAACTTGCTGAAATCCTTGCGATCCGGCAGCTTGCCGTAAGGCAGTGAAGCGAGATATTCCTTCGTCGGCGAGAGCAAAACCAGATTTTCGATCCACGGCCCGCTGGCCTTGCGCCGGGGCAGGCTTTTGTCGAGCCAGCCAGGAATGATCTTGTCGGTGAAGTGCGGATAGAGCGTGATGCCGTCCGCTCGGTGATACGGCAGATGCAGGTGATAGTCGACGATGCCGCCGTCCCAGTAGGTGCCGGTCGGCGCGCCGGGAATGTCTTCCACGCCTTCCATCACCATCGGGATGGCGGCGGTGGCCCAGAGCGCCTGATGCAGATTGCCTGGATTGAGCGGGACGACCTGGGTGCGGAAGTTGTCAAACTGATAGTCCTGCGGCCGGTTCGGGTCGGACCGCAAAAAAGGCGGCAATCCGCGCGGGTCGTGGAAGCAGAATCGCTCGGCGAATATTCGCAAGTGCTTGCGGCCGAAGGCGTTGACCAGCCCCGCTGCGGCAAAGCCGGCCGGCGTGCGTAGCCCTGACTGGCGGGCGAGCAATCGCTGCCCGCGCATGACGATGATGTGCAGGCGATAGTGGGGATCATTCAGCACGCGTTCTTCGCGGCCACCGACCAGCGCGCGCATGTTGACGTGCGCGGACTCGCTCACCATGCGCGGCGTGGGCTTGGGCGGGTACTTCTGGCCGCAGTAGATGTCGCCAAAATCCTTCAGTGCGGCGAGCACATCCCCTCGACACACGGAGGCGAAGCGCCACGCGCCGATGGAGGCGCCGATGAGATCACGAGTTCGGCGCGCGCGGGGCAGCCATTCGCCGAACAGCGCAAGGTCCAGTCCGTGAATGCCCAGCGCCTTCGGCCCGCCAGCGGCGCCCGGGATCACCGCGACATCGGCAGGCGAGAGACCGTGTTTGCGAATATTCGCAAGTGCCTTCGGGCCGGCTTGAATCCTCAGTGTTCGCATCGATGCCTTCCGCCTACCGCTTCCCGTCTTCGAGAAAGTGCATGAGCGTGGACGGCAGCATGTCGTGGAATTCGAGGAAGTGACGCAGCGTTTCGGCGGGCGCCTCGACTTGCGGATAGTGGCCCACGCCGCGCAGCAGAACGATGTCCGGCCGCGGCACGAGCTTGCGGTAGTGGAACACCATGTGCTGGCCGGAGACGGGATCGTCCGCGCCATCGATGACGCGGAGCGGAATGTTGTGCGCCTCCAGCGCGCCCACCCAACGGTCGCGGTTGGCGCGGCGCTCGGGAATGTAGCGAATCAGTTTCGGCAGCACCTCCAGTCCGTCGTTCTCCCGCAGCAACGCCCAGAAGCCGTCCAGCTCCCGCTCGCTCGCGGGCTTGGAGAGGACCGCGTTGAAGCTGTTGCCGAAGCGCTTGCGATTCATGCGGCGTGCGAAGAACGGCCCTAGCGGGGTCAGCAAAAGCTTCTGAACGAACCGCGCCCGATGCATTTCCGGAAACAGGCCGCCATTGAGAAAGCAGATCGAGCGCAGCTTCTGCCGTGTCTTGCCTTCGAGATGGCGTGCGAGCAGCTCCTGCGCCACGGTGTCGCCGTAGTCATGCGCGAGCACGTGATACTCGCGCACGTCATGGCGCGCGAGAAACGCCTCCAGCAAATCCGCTTGCGCGCCGATGCGGTAGTCGAAATCCTTAGGCTTGTCGGAAAAGCCGTAGCCGATCAGATCCAGCGTCAGCACGCGAAAGCGTCGGGCCAGCGGCTCCCACAGGCCGGACCAGTCCCAGCTCGCGGTGGGAAAGCCGTGGATGAGGAGCAGCGTGGGGCGCAGATCGGCGGTGCCGGACTGCACTGCGAATATTCGCAAGCCCTGGTGGTCGAAGAAATCGCCCTGGTGTCGCCATTCATCCAGCGGGCGCAGCGCGAGCGGGTTGTCGGTCATGGGATGAGAGCCTCTTTGTCGTGAACGTGAGGGCGCGCGGCACGACCCGTGTTATGTTTTCCGCCATTTTGCCACTCTCGGCGTATCGCCACCGTTCCCGCCGCCATGACCGCCTCCGTCCTGTTTTCTCCGCTCAAACTCCGCGACCTCACGCTGAAGAACCGCATCTTCGTCTCGCCCATGTGCCAGTACTCGTGCGCGGACGGCGTGCCCACCGATTGGCATCTCGTGCATCTTGGCAGTCGCGCAGTGGGAGGCGCGGGATTGGTGATGTGCGAAGCGTCGGGTGTGTCACCGGAAGGCCGCATTTCGCCCCAGGATGCGGGCATCTGGAACCAGGCGCAGGCCGATGCGTGGGCGCCGATCACGCGCTTCATCAAGGCGCAAGGTGCGGCGCCCGCCATGCAGTTGGCCCATGCCGGCCGCAAGGCGTCCACCTTCGCGCCATGGCGCGGGCAGGGCGCCGTGCCCGAAGGCTGCGGCGGCTGGCCGGTGATGGGGCCGAGCGCGGTGGCGTTCAGCGAGAAATATCATCACCCGCGCGAGATGAGTCGCGCTGATATCGCTGCGTGCGTGGAGGACTTCGTATTCGCCACCGAGCTTTCGCTGCAGGCGGGATTTGAAGTCGTGGAAGTGCATGCGGCGCACGGTTATCTGCTGCACGAGTTCCTGTCTCCGCTTGCGAATATTCGCACCGATGAGTACGGCGGCTCGCTGGAGAACCGCATGCGCTTTCCGCTGGAAGTTTGCGCGGCGGTGCGCAAGGCGTGGCCCGGGCATCTGCCGGTGTTCGTGCGCATTTCCGCCACCGACTGGAAGGCGGGTGGCTGGGATGTCGCACAGTCCGTCGAGTTCGCAAAGCGTGCCAAGGCGCTGGGCATCGATCTCATCGACGTTTCGTCGGGCGGCAATGTCATCGACCAGGAGATCGTGCTCGGCCCCGGCTACCAGGTGCCGTTCTCTTCAGCCATTCGCGAGGGCGCGAATATTCGCACCAGCGCTGTCGGCCTCATCACCGATGCGGTGCAGGCCGAACAGGTCGTGGCGCATGGTCATGCCGACAGTGTGAGCCTCGCGCGAGCGTTGCTGCGCGACCCCTACTGGCCGCTGCATGCGGCGGCGCGACTCGGGGTTGAGGTGGCGTGGCCGGATCAGTACAAGCGCGCCGGCGTGGGGCCGCTGGGTCGCTGACGGTGCATCGCTATCGGCGCATAATGCCCTCTTAACCGGAGAACAAGGAGGGCGTCATGATCGACCTGTACTACTGGCCCACGCCCAACGGCCACAAGATCACCCTGTTTCTGGAAGAAGCCAAGATGGCCTATCGTCTGCGGCCGGTGAACATCGGCAAGGGCGAGCAGTTCCAGCCGGATTTTCTGAAGATTTCGCCCAATAATCGCATGCCGGCCATCATCGATCATCATCCGGTGGATGACGGCGCGCCGATCAGCGTGTTCGAGTCAGGCGCCATCCTCTTGTATCTCGCCGGCAAGAGCGGCAAGTTCATTCCACGCGATTTGCGTGGGCAGGTGGACTGCCTGCAATGGCTCATGTGGCAGATGGGGGGGCTGGGCCCGATGCTGGGCCAGAACCATCACTTCAATCACTACGCGCCGGAAAAGATTCCCTACGCCATCGAGCGCTACACCAAGGAAACATCGCGCCTCTACGGCGTGCTGAACAAGCGGCTGAAGGGTCGCAAGTTCGTGTGTGGCGACGCCTACACCATCGCCGACATGGCGTGCTATCCGTGGATACTTCCGGATCGGCAAGGACAGAACATGGCCGACTTTCCCGAGCTGGCGAGATGGCACGCGGCCATCAAGGCGCGCCCGGCCACGGCGAAGGCTTACGCGAAGAGCAAGGAGGCGAACCCGTCGCCACCGCCCGCGGTCACCGACGAGCAACGCAGGGTGCTGTTCGGGCAGGACAAGAACACGGTGAAGTGACGCGCTTCGCCTGAAGCGGCCCGCAAAAAATAGCGCCCGCCGATTTCCGAGCGGGCGCTATTTTTTCTCGCGGTATTGAAACGGGTGGTGCCGCTTACTTTTTCTCGTCCTTCTTCGGCTCTTCCTTGCCGGTCTGGCGATTCAGATCCTTGATGTACTCATTGAACTCGGCGATGGCGGCGTTGCCGGCGTTGACGTGCGCATTGGCCTTTGCGACCGACTCCTGATTCAACTTGTTCTGCTCGTTCACGAAGGCGCGGATGCACTCGGTGTACGCCTTGTGCTCGGCATCGAAGCGCTTGGTCGCGCTCTGAGTCGCCACGCGGCCCGGCCACTCGGCCTTGACGCAGGTGTGCTTGATGGCGGGCGCGGCCGGTGCGGCCGGCGTCGCAGGCGTCGCGGCTGCGGCCGGTGTGGCCGGGGTGGCAGGTGTGGCAGGTGTGGCAGCCGTCTGCGCGAAGGCGACGCTGGCGCAGGCGGCGAGCGCCCATGCGGCGCCCAGGGTGCGAATGGTGTTCATGAAGTCCTCGTATGGATGAAGTGGAGAGCGGGCGTGCCTGACCATGCCTTACTGGCCGGCTTCCTTCTTGAGTTTGGTCATGAGCGCGTTGTACTCGTTCACGGCCAGGTTGCGCGCCTCGACGTGGCGCTTTTGCTTGTCGATGGAAAGCGTGATCTTGTTCTTGAGCTCGGTTTGCCGGGCGGACAGTCCGTTGAGTTCATCGACATGCTTTTTCTGATCTTCGAGACTGGTCTCCGCCGCCTTCTTCTGGCTCTCGATGTACTCGTTCATGCACTTCTGGTACACGGCGAGCTTGGCGTTGAACTTCTCCATCTCCTTCTCACGCGCGGCCCGGCCCGGATAGAGCGGCTGGTCGCATGTGGGCGCCGGAATCGCCTCGACCGGCGCGGCGGGCGCCTGCGCGTGCGCGGCGGTGAGGGTGAGCGTCGCGGCGCACAGGGCGACGGCGGCGAGCGGGCGAGTGAAGATATGGGTCATGCGGGTTCCTTTCTGCGAAGTGGTCGTCACCGGATCACGGCAACGGTGAGTTCAGCCGGCTGCGTTGGGTGGGTGGGGACTCAACGCGCCACGGCACATTGGGGCATACATCATTGCTAGGCAAAAGGAGCCGGGCTAGCCGGCCGCCTTGTGCTGGGGTTGAAGTTTGCCAAGCCATTGCTGGATGCGCTGGACCAGGCCCTCCGCGTTCAGTCCGACATCGGCCAGCAGCACCGCCGGATCGCCGTGTTCCACGAAGTAATCGGGCAATCCGAGTTGCAGCACCGGCACCGCGAGGCCTTGCGCCGAGAGCGACTCCAGCACCGCGCTGCCGGCGCCGCCCATGACCACGTTTTCTTCCACCGTCACGAGGTAGTCGTGCGAGGTCGCGAGCTTGAACACCATTTCGTCATCCAGCGGCTTCACGAAGCGCATATTGGCGACGGTCGCATTGAGCGACTCCGCCGCCGCCAGCGCCGGCGTCAGCATGGCGCCGAAGGCGAGGAGAGCCACCTTGCGGCCTTCACGACGTACTTCACCTTTGCCGATGGCGAGGGCGCGCATCTCGCGCTCGATCGCGACACCCGGGCCCGCGCCGCGCGGGTAGCGTACCGCGCTGGGGCCATCTAGCTGCATGCCGGTGAACAGCATCTGCCGGCATTCATTTTCGTCGGACGGCGTCATGACCACCATGTTGGGGATGCAGCGGAGGTAGGAGAGATCGAACGTGCCGTGATGGGTGGGGCCGTCCGCCCCCACGAGTCCGCCGCGATCCAGCGCGAACACGACCGGCAGGTTTTGCAATGCCACGTCGTGGATGAGCTGATCGTAGGCGCGCTGCAGAAAGGTCGAGTAGATGGCGACCACGGGGCGCAGTCCGTCGCAGGCCATGCCGGCGGCGAAGGTGACGGCGTGCTGCTCGGCGATGGCGACATCGAAGTAGCGATCGGGATACTGCTGCGAAAACTTCACCAGGCCCGAGCCTTCCCGCATGGCCGGCGTGATGCCGACCATGCGCGGATCCAGCGCCGCCATGTCGCACAGCCAATCGCCAAAAATCTGCGTGTAGGTCGGCTTCGAGGCGGGCTTGGGCACGATGCCCACAGTCGGGTCGAACTTTTGCGGCCCGTGATAGTTGATCGGGTCGTCCTCGGCCCGCTTGTAGCCTTGGCCCTTCCGGGTCACCACGTGCAGGAACTGCGGCCCATCCAACTTGCGAATATTCGCAAGCGTATCCACCAGCACGTCGACATTGTGGCCGTCGATGGGGCCGGTGTAGTTGAAGCCGAACTCCTCGAAAAGCGTCGAGGGCGTCAACATGCCCTTGGCGTGGCCCTCCACCTTCTTCGCGATCTCCTTGAAGGTGGGCGTCGCGGACAGGATTTTTTCCGCCGTCTTCTTGGTCTTGGCGTAGAACTGGCCGGACATCAGGCGGGCGAGATAGTTGGTGAGCGCGCCGACGTTCTCCGAGATCGACATCTCGTTGTCGTTCAGCACCACGATCACCTTGTCATCGGGCTTGGCGTTGTTGAGCGCCTCGAAGGCCATCCCGGCGGTCATCGCGCCATCGCCGATCACGGCGATTGAGGTGCGTGGATTCTTCATCTGGCGCGCCGCGGCGGCCATGCCCAGTGCGGCCGAAATCGACGTGGATGAGTGAGCCGTGCCGAACGCGTCGTAGGCCGACTCTTCGCGCCGCGGGAACCCGGCGATGCCGCCCTTCTGACGCAGCGTGCCCATCTGCTTGCGGCGACCGGTGAGAATCTTGTGGCCATAGGTCTGATGGCCCACGTCCCAAATGATGCGGTCGTCCGGCGTGTTGAACACGTAGTGCAGCGCGATGGTGAGCTCCACCGTGCCGAGATTGGACGAGAAGTGGCCGCCGGTGGATGCCACGCTTTGCACGATGAATTCGCGCAGCTCACCGGCGAGGCGATGCAGGTCCTTGCGTTCCAGCTTGCGCAGCTGGGCGGGATCGTCGATTTTCTCGAGCAGCGGATAGGAAGGGGGGGTGGCAGCCATGCGGATCTCTAGTGATGGCGGTTCACGATAAACGCCGCCAGCTCCCTGAGCCGCGCGGCGCGCCCATCAAACACGGCCAGCGCGGTGTCCGCATCGGCCAGCAATTCGACTGCGAACGATTTGGCGCCGGGCAGGCCCATGAGGCTCACGTAGGTGGGCTTGCCCTGCTCCTGGTCCTTGCCGGCGGTCTTGCCCAGCGATTCGGTGCTGGCTTCGCAGTCGAGAATATCATCCACGACCTGAAACGCCAATCCGACGCACTGGGCGTAGCGGTCCAGCGCCGCCTGCTGCCCTGTGGTGATGGGCTGGCCGCAGGCCGCACCCATCAGCACGGAAGCGCGAATGAGCGCGCCGGTCTTCAGGATGTGCATGAATTCCAGCTCCGGCAGGGCAATCTCTTTGCCCACATTGCCCAGGTCGACCGCCTGACCACCCGCCATGCCGCGCGAGCCGCAGGCGTGGGCAAACGTCTCGATCAGCTTCAACTGATGCAGCGGATCGTCGCAGAGCTTGTACTCGCTCACCAACTGGAACGCCAACGCCTGCAGCGCGTCGCCCGCGAGAAGCGCCGTGGCCTCGTCGAACTCGACATGGCAGGTCGGTTTGCCCCGGCGCAGGACATCGTCATCCATGCAGGGAAGGTCGTCGTGGATGAGCGAGTAGGCGTGGATCAATTCCACTGCGGAGGCCACGATTCCCACCCGATCCGCCGGCGCGCTGGTGACCCGTCCCGCCGCGTGGGCCAGCATCGCGCGCACGCGCTTGCCGCCGCCCAAGGTGGAATAGCGCATGGCTTCATGCAACCGTCCCGGCGTGGCCGATGCCGCCGGCAACAGCCCGGCCAGCACCTCCTCCATGCGCATCGCGATATCGCGGGACCAATCCGCGAACGCGGGCTCAACGCTGATCGTCATTCAAATCCTTGAGCTGATCGCCGTCCAGCACCTTCACCCGCTGCTCGGCGTCGGCCAAAACCCTCTCGCAGTACCGGAGCAGCGTCGCACCTCGCTGATAGGCGGCCAGCGACTCCTCGAGCGGCAACTGGCCCGCATCCATGCGCTCGACCAGCGCTTCCAGCTCGGTCATGGCGGCTTCGAAATTGGGCGGCTCCTTGGCGGAGTCCTTGGCAGGTGCGGGCATGGCAGTGGGCGGCGTCGGGCAGTGCCGGGGTCAGAGGCAAAGTCGCTGATTATACCGACCTCACCCGTCCTGCCCGGCGGCCCCGTCATGCAGTCCGTCTGGGCGCGCCGACTTGCCTTTCGAGGACGCTTGGGGCATCATCCCCATCCCGCTTTTCGCCACGAACTTTTGCACGGGTTGCGCGTCGGAGAGCCTGTATCGGGACGGAGCTGCAGAGTTCAAAGCTGGCTGACTCGATTTGCCCGGAGATTGTTTTTACTTTGGTTTATGCGCGGGAGTTAAAAGCTACGCGCGCATCGATTGGAGGTAAGGACCATGTCCAAATTGCCGGGCGAGCGAGAGCTCTCGCGCCCCACGCCCCAACTTCCGCTCGCCTGGTATTTCGACCCGGCCCTCGCGGATCTCGAGAAAAAACTCCTGTTTGACAACGGCCCCGGCTATGTCGGCCATGAACTCATGGTCCCCGAGCCAGGCTCGTACTACGCCCTGCCCGGCACCAACGAAGGCTGGGCGTTGGTGCGCAAGGATTCGGGCATCGAGCTCCTGTCGAACATCTGCCGCCATCGTCAGGCCGTGATGCTGAAAGGCAAAGGGACGCTTACCAGCTCCAACATCGTCTGTCCGCTTCATCGCTGGACCTACGACCTGGACGGCACGCTGATCGGCGCGCCGCATTTCGATCACCAACCTTGCTTGAACCTGCCGAAGAAAACGCTGCAGAACTGGAACGGCATGCTGTTCCACTCAAAGCGCGACATCCTTGCCGATCTGGGCAGGATGGGCTGCGCGAAGGACCTGTCCTTTGACGGCTACGTGCTCGACAAGGTCGACATCGTGGATTACGACTTCAACTGGAAGACCTTCATCGAGGTCTACCTCGAGGACTATCACGTCGAGCCCTTCCATCCGGGTCTCGGCCAGTTCGTCGACTGCAATTCGCTCAACTGGGAGTTTGGCGACTGGTACAGCGTGCAGACCGTGGGCGTGAACAATGCCCTCGCGCGCGCCGGTAGCGAGACCTACAAGAAGTGGCATGACGTGGTGCTCAATTTCCGTGGCGGCGAGCCACCGCCCTATGGCGCCATCTGGCTCACCTATTACCCGAACGTGATGGTCGAGTGGTACCCGCATGTGTTGGTCATTTCCACGCTCTTGCCCGACGGGCCGGAGAAGTGCCGCAACGTGGTCGAGTTCTACTATCCGGAGGAGATCGCCTGGTTCGAGCGCGAATTCGTGGAGGCCGAACAGAAGGCCTATGACGAGACCGCAGTCGAGGACAAGGA
This sequence comes from Betaproteobacteria bacterium, assembly GCA_016791265.1. Classification (GTDB taxonomy): domain Bacteria; phylum Pseudomonadota; class Gammaproteobacteria; order Burkholderiales; family Usitatibacteraceae; genus JAEUMY01. The sequence goes on along the minus strand of JAEUMY010000014.1, from coordinate 1,822 downwards.
AATCTGCGACCGGATGACGCAGGGCCGCAGGGCGTTGTGGCTGGAGGGCCGCGAGGAACACGGACCGTACCAGTCGCCGATGGAAGATGGCATGGTGCATTTCCATGAGTTCATGCGCCGCGAACTGGGTGCTGCGGCGGGGCTCGAGGTATCAGCGCCTGTGCATTTGATGACGGCCGAGTAGGGCTAGAATTGGATTACACGTGACGGGGCGGCCTCGGCCGCCCCGTTTTCTTTGTGCCTCTGTTCAATTCGCACCCCACCGGATCACGAGCCTGCAAAGCAATGACCTCGTCGTGGATGATTGTCGCAGGGCGAACGCAAGCCAAGAGCAGGGGGCGTGAACGGGGTTTCGCGGGAGCGCCTGCGCGCTCCCGCGCCGTGAGCGCGGGCGAGGCTCAGTCCGAGCCCCCCGCTTGCGGGAATGCGACGGCGCGCGTTCGCGTGGGCGCCTACGGAGTTGATCCATGACCTCCTCCTGGATGGTTGTTGCCGGGCGAATGCAAGCCAAGAGCAGGGGCCCCGCTTGCGGGGATGCGACGGCGCGCGTTCGCGTGGGCGCCTGCGGAGTTGATCCATGACCTCCTCCTGGATGGTTGTTGCCGGGCGAATGCAAGCCAAGAGCAGGGGCCCCGCTTGCGGGGATGCGACGGCGCGCGTTCGCGTGGGCGCCGGCGGAGTTGGCCTGTGACCTCATCCTGGATGGTTGTTGCCGGCGCCCTGTTCGCCTGCATGGGTGTCTTCGTCAAACTCGGCGCCGCACATTTCTCTGCGGCGGAACTTGCGATGTATCGCTCGGCGGTGGGTCTGGTTCTCATCGGCGGCATGGTGCTGGCCCGTGGACAGACGCTGGCGACGGTGCATTGGCGCACCCATCTGTTGAGAGGCGGCGTGGGCTTCGTGTCGCTCATCGCCTACTTCTATGCGGTCACGCAGATGCCGCTGGCAACGGCGATGACGCTGTCGTACACGGCGCCGCTGTTTCTCGCGGCCATGACGACCCTTCTGCTGTGCGAGAAGTTTCCGCCGCTGCTCATCGCGGCCATCGTGCTGGGCTTCATCGGCACCGCGCTCATCTTCCGTCCGAGTGCCTCGGATGGCCATCTGCTGCCTGCGCTCCTGGCGGTGGGCTCGGGCTTCTTCGCGGCCTGGGCGTATCTCAATGTGCGCAAGCTAGGCCGCGCGGGCGAGCCGGACTGGCGCATCGTCTTCTATTTCACGCTCATTTCCACCATCGGCGGTGCGCTGTTCCAGTTCGTGTTCGCGCCGCAGGCCGGGCCCGCGCGCTTCAGTCCGATCACCTTGCAAAACGCATGGATTCTGGCGGGCATGGGCCTTTGCGCCACGGGCGCGCAATTGGCGCTCACCCGCGCCTATCGCCTGGGCAACACGCTGGTTGTGGGTGCGCTGTCCTACTCAACCGTGGTGTTTGCCTGCATCGCCGGTTTCATCGTCTGGCGGGACGTGCTGCCGCTGATGAGCTGGATCGGCATCGCCGTCATCATCGCCGGCGGCGTGCTCGCGACACAGGTGGAGACGAAGGCGCATGGAAAGGTGGTGGTGGAAGATTGACGGGCTTGCGAATATTCGTCAGTGCGCCACAATGCCCCCAGCCCCCCCCCCCCCCCCCCCCCCCCCCCCCCCCCCCCCCCCCCCCCCCCCCCCCCCCCCCCCCCCCCCCCCCCCCCCCCCCCCCCCCCCCCCCCCCCACCACCCCCCCCCCCCCCCCCCCCCCCCCCCCCCCCCCCCCCCCCCCCCCCCCCCCCCCCCCCCCCCCCCCCCCCCCCCCCCCCCCCCCCCCCCCCCCCCCCCCCCCCCCCCC
>JAEUMY010000012.1 GCA_016791265.1 Betaproteobacteria bacterium | reverse complement strand
TTGGCGCCCAAGGCGGTCATCGGCGCAGTGATGCGCAAGCTCGCGCACTTGATCTACGGCGTGGTCAAGTCGGGCATGCCCTTCGACTTAAACAAAGCGATGCCGAGAGTTGACTTTCAAGACGGTAACTGACCCCATTGTTGTGCTTGATCAAACTTCGCACTTTAGAGTTGAATCCGCCCCATTTATTGGTTGCAGACACCATTATCTAGCGGCGACGCGATATATGGTGTCTGACCCCATTTATGACCCTCATTTATGACCCCTATGGTGTCTGACCCCATTTATGACCCCATTTATGCCCATTGCAAGCCCTGACACCGATATGTGCTGTCTATTCTTAATTGACTAAACCCCAAAAGCTTTCAAACGATTATCCGTGCGCTCGCGAATTGTCTTGATCGCCAAAGTCATCATGAAAATAATGAGCGCATAAACAAAGTCGTGCTGCTTGTTCACCACGGCGATGGCAATAAAGCTAATCGGAGCAATGCCTGTAAGAACCAGAAACCTCATAAGAAGAAGATCTCTAAATGCCACGAAAAGTCGAGCATCGTTATCCGCCCAGGCACGAAATGCGGCCAATGTAGCGGAGTCAAATTCATCATCGTCCCAGCGTACTTGCAATCGTGAGGCTCGGTCATCCAGAGAGGAAAAAAATGACGGGATTCCGTTCAGGAGAAAGTGAGATATGACAACCAAAGCAACGCTGAGAAAAACCACTTCGGGAGAAGTCGCGAGAGTAATAGTTTGCTGAGCCATTGCGCCCTCACTTGAAGCGATATGCAGACGCAATAGCAATTAGGACTGAGATTGGAGCGGCCAGGAACTGATACTTCGGAGCAGCCATCTCAACGGACACAAAAAAAGCCAGTACTCCACAAATCCAGCTCAATGTGACACCGATTGTCATGACATTCCCCTGTCGAAGGTTGTCTGGATAGAAGGCAATTACTGCGACAAGAGCGCCGAGAGGTGCCGCTTGTCCAAAGAGAAAAAAAAGCAAGTTCAAAAAAGTACCTTGGAAATCACGCCCCCAAGCATATGTGAATAAAACAAACAGAATCACTTGGGCAAGCGCAATAAGGCCAAGAATCCTAAGCCGGCCAATGAAAAGATTTCTCGGACTCGTGTCACTCTCATTTGACTCTGGAAGAAGGCGCCGAAGCGTCACTCCGCAAGCAATTAGTGCATTGTCCGCCGTTGAGATCATTGCTGCGATGAATCCAACGAAGAGCAGCGGGAAAAGCAGATGCTGTCCAACCAACCCCAAGCCAGTTATCGCTGCAGTTAGATCTTGACTACTCCGCACTGGTTGATCATTTCCGCGCATTATGAGAGCAACAATTACAACCACAAGGAAGATGAGGAATGACTTAATGATTCCGATCTTTACGCCCTCAGCCACGTCCTGAGGCAATGTAGAAGTTGTCATTTGCCAAAGTGAATTTTGGCAAAGAAGTGGAAACGTGTTTACCGCAAGTCCGAACAGTACAAACGAAGCAATATCCTGGCTCTTCATATCCCAAACGACATACGGAATTGCAGGCGCCCAATTTGGGGCCACCCCGTTTGCTAGAAGAATGGCACCGTAAATTGCTAATACTGCAACGCTGCACAATATTAGGCGGAATTGCCAGCGGTCCGAATCAACTACTGCTCTCATTCCGCCGAATAGAACATAGCCAAAGATTGTTGCCAGCATTAGCAGAAATAGCACCGGTTCGGCATACGGCGACTTCGATACAAATAGCGTTGACGCAAGGTTTACCCCTAACAGCAACTCCAGATAGAGAAGTACAAACACTGAAGTAAGACCAGCAATTTCAACCAGAGTCGCTAGTCGGCGACTACCAGTCGCATCAGCCACAAGCTGTCCAACGGTCGTGAAGTCAATACGAGCAGCTACACGACTGGCTGCAGATCGGAAAAGCAATTGACCGAAAAGGTAGGTCAGTAGGCTAATGAGAAAAATGGCCCATCCGAATACAGAAACCATCTGCATGTAGTAGAGGATGGTTACTGCATACGCTACAGTTCCTGCAGACCAAGTGGTCGCCAACTCATCACTGGTTAGCGAACGATGGGCGAACCAGAAGTCCTCATCTGGCGCAGTTCTCAAAGATGATCGTATACCTAGTGCTACAAAGAAAAGTAATGAAAGCAAAGTTGTGATGATTGCTTCGTTGGCACCAGAAATCATCTTTGGTGTTCCTTTCAGCCAAATTGATGGCGGCAAAAATCTAGAGCCACATGCACAGACATTGGCGACAGCATCTAGCGAAGATAGCTAAGCAGATACAAGGATCATGTGTAATTGAGATATCAGCTGCCCGCAGAGTTCAGTTCCCAAATTTCTCAACAACCGCAAGTACACTTTCATAGTTCTCACGCCTCAAGGCGATAAATGGGGTCACGCGATAAATGGGGTCCGACACCATTTACTATTTTCGTCGACACAAACAATTGGTGTCTGACCCCATTAGTTTTTTGCATTAGTTCGTTGCATTAGTTCGTTGCATTTATCTTGGAAAACCTGACCCCGCTGATCCGTGTACTCAATGCTGACTTCCATCTACGGAGCTCTTAGCGGAATGTTCGCCGTGCGATCGAAAAATCGCTTCAACCAGCCGACTGCCAGCACCTACCATCTTCGCGAGAACACTAAGCTGTTCTCGGCACGCCACGCTGGTTGTCTTGCGCGGGTAATTGATCTCATGATCTATCTCTCCCCACACTTCTTCAAAGAGAGTTCGCACCTGAATCTCGCAAGTAGTGCTGAGAAGATCATTCGGCTTCACAACATAGTGGACGCTGGTGTAGTGGCTCTCCTTAATTGCTGTTTCGAGCCCCATGTCCTCAAAGTACTTCTTTGATTCCGGGTCCCAGGAATAGGCTTTGGGACTCTCGAAAAGTGCCCAATGTCCTTGTTGCACCTGTTGCATTATTGCTGCATGAATTTGATCGAACTGCTCCATGTTCATATGCAATATGCGTACGCCGACCAAATCTGTTATTTCAGTGAACAAGTTACTGTCATCTATTACCCGCCCTTCCGTCACCGCCTTTCGAATGATCTTTTCCTTGAGATGATCAACGTTCTTGACTCTAAACCTGACAGAGTGAATGGCGGGATGATCAGCAACCGACAGTTCAGGATGAGACGCGAAAAACTCCCTGACGCTTCCGCCAAAGATTCGGAGTCTGTGCTCTTCTTCTTTGAATCGCTTGGCAACTTTCGCCAGTTCATCTTCAGTTGGCGGTGGGACTATCATATTCAAAGCCCCATCTGCTTGGTGACGTTGTGCGCAAGACTTGCAAACACTTCTCGAATCTCGTCCACCTTCGGATATTTCCCACTGTTTACCAATCCACGAAGGTCGCCTATCGGAACACCGAACTGCTGAGACGCAGCAGCCAAGCTATTGAAGTTTGGCACATCACCGAGCTTATATGGCGGCGCGGGCACTAGAGCTGAATTGACAGCTTTGAGTTCATCAATGACCCTGAGTTTTACTCGGGCTGGGATCATCCTTTCCCAGTACTCGTGCGGCTCCGCCTTTTGGCCTCCATATTCCTTAAACGCTGAGGAGACATAGCCAAGGTACTGAGGTTGTCCCTTAAGTAAAGATACTTTTTCTGAAGCACTGGCCAATTCGCGTACGGTTTGCCAGTCTCTTACCCATCGCGCAACTGATCTACCTACTGTTGTAAGTGCACGCAATGAATAGAGATCCGTGTGAACAGGCGTTAGGAAATAGTCGCAATCGAGCAGCACTGTTCTGTTCAGCGCTCCTACGTTTGGCCCTACGTCATAGATCAACAAATCTGCGCCAACATCTTCCGCAGTGCTTCTGGCAACGCGTGACAGCGCACACATGACGTCATATCCCCGCTTTTTTCTGGCGAATGACTCCGTCCAAGCAGACGGCAATTCTTCCTCGTACTGGCTTAGCAGAACATCACCAACAAGCAGAAATAAGTTCTCCCTTATCTCTACGGGTTCGACTTCTCTAACCTCACCTCTTCCCAAGACAACAGGCTCAATGGCTGTCCAGACTGTACTGCCTGCCCCGGAACCTTCAGAAGATTCACCAAGCATTTTGTCTAAGTCTTTCTCCGTTAAGTAGAAAGAAGACAGATTGCACTGAGGGTCTGTATCGACAAGCAACACTCGCTTTCCAGCATCTTGAATTGCTTCTGCCAGATTTGCAGCAAGGGTAGTTTTTCCAACGCCACCCTTATGATTGAATAAAGTCAGTACCTTCATTGGATGTACAAGTCCTTTCAATTCGCAAGTACATTCATTGCGATTGGGAACGCTTGAATTGCAGCCAAACTACCTCACCCCCGCAATAACCATAGCCGTCGCCGCCGTCACCTTCTTCGCATACGGCACATGCAAGAACTCATTCGGCCCGTGCGCATTCGACTTCGGCCCCAGCACGCCGGTCACCAGCATCTGCGCATTCGGAAACTTCGCGCCCAGCATGCCCATGAAGGGAATCGTGCCGCCCTCGCCCATGAACGCGGCGGGTTTGCCGAAGAAGGTCTCTGACGCGACGTTGAGCAGCGGCGACAGCCAGTTGGACAGCGGTGGCGCGTTCCAGCCGGTGGCGCCGTCGCCTTCGAAGCTGACGGTGGCGTTGTTGGGCGGGTTCTTTTCCAAGAGCTCTCTCATCGCGGTGTAGGCGGCGTGGCCGTCCACCAGCGGCGGGATGCGGAGGCTCAGCTTCAGCGACGTGTAGGGCCGCTGCACGTTGCCGCCGGAGAGGATGGGCGGCAGGCCTTCCGCGCCGGTCACGGCCAGCGCCGCGCGCCAGGTGCGGTTCAGGATGAGTTCCACCGGGTCCTTGGTGGTGGGCTCCACGAATATTCGCGATCCGCCGTCGCTGCAGCAGCTATCCCAGGGAAAGCGCTTCCACATGCTGTCGCCGAGGATCTCCGCCGCCTGCGCGGCCTGCGCGACCCGTTCGGCGGGGATGTCGCAATTGAAGACATCCGGCTTCACGACACCGGTGCGGCTGTCGTCCACACGGTCGAGAATCTGCCGCGCGATGCGGAAGCTGGAGGGCACGACGCCGCCCGCGTCGCCGGAATGCACGCCCTCGGTGAGCACGCCGACCTTCAGCGTGCCGATGACGAGGCCGCGCAGGCTGGTGGTGACCCACAGTTGATCGTAGTTGCCCGCGCCGGAATCGAGCGCGATGACGAGCTGCACGTCGCCCATGTGCGGCGCCAGCATGTCGAGGTAGTACGGCAGGTCCGATGAGCCGCTCTCTTCATCCGTTTCGATGAGGCCGACACAGCGGGGGCGCGGGGTCTTCTGGTCGTCCAGCGCCTGGATGGCGCCGATGGCGGCGTAGATGGCGTAGCCGTCGTCCGCGCTGCCGCGCCCGTAAAGCTTGTCGTCCACCATGCGCGGCTGCCACGGGCCGAAGCCTTCGACCCAGCCGACCATCTCGGGCTGCTTGTCGAGGTGGCCATAGAGCAGCACAGTGCGCTCGTTACCCAGGCCGCCGGTGGCGGGAATGTCGAAGAAGATGACCGGTGTCCTGCCCTTCTCCTTGATGATCTTGATTTTCAGGCCGTTGACGTTCTGCTTCTCGACCCAGCTCTTGGCCTCTTCCACCACGTGCTGCAGGTAGCCGTGGTCTTCCCACTTGTCGTCAAAGCCCGGGCTCTTGGCCGGCACCTTGATGTAGTCGGTGATGCGGCCGACGATGTCGTCATCCCATTGCTGGCTGATGTGCTTGTTGAGCGCGGTATCGGACAGGGCGGAGAGTTCGGGGATGGCGTCGCGTGCGGTCATGGCGGTGCTCCGGGGAATGAATGAGGGGGTGAAGAGCGATAAATCCATTCTACGCCGGGCGCCTTTCGCTGTTTTTCATGACGGAATGCGGTGGAAATCAGAATAGGAGCATCAGGGGATGGTGCCTGAAGCTCAGGGAAAAATCCCCATCAACCTTGATAGGGTTTTGGGGGGTTTGAAGGGTTTTTTGGTGGGTTGCGAATATTCGTGGAGGTGGTTTGGCCTTTGCGGCGCATTCTCCTCACCCCCACCCCGGCCCTCCCCCCTCGAGGGGGAGGGAGAGTACGGCTTGGATGGAGTTGCGAGTATTCGCAGAGGGGATTGGCTTTTGCGGGGCATTCTCTTCACCCCCACCCCCGCCCTCCCCCCCTCAGAGGGGGGGAGAGCCGGGGTGGGGGTGAAGGGTTCGAAAGCCCATCGGACAGCCACCACCGCTCGACACGTCGTGACGCCGCGATGCAGCCGCCCTCACCCTCGGCATCTCGCTCTGCCACTTTCAGGGTTTCCCTGCTGCCCGTGGCCGCGCGCGCGGCATAGAATCGGCTGAAAGAATGCCGTCGCAGGGCGCATCCGCTGCGCGCGACGAATGAACAAGATAACCGCCATCGACGAAGCATCGACCAGGCGGGCGGAAATGGAAGGCTCTGCGAACCCTAACGGAGAGGTCACGCGATGCCTTTGCGACGCCTTTCGCGGCGGCGGTTGATTGTGATTGTCTGGCTCTTCACCGCACTGGTGCTGGGGCTGCTTGCCGTTTTCTGGCAGGCGACCGCGCTGCTCTCGGCAGGTCGGGCGTACGTGGCGGGCGAAAGCATGTGGTCGAAGGCGCAAAAGGACGCCGTGTACCACCTCGCCCGCTACGCGCGCTACCGCGAGACAGCGGACTGGTCGGGCTATGAATCGGCCCTCGCCGTGATCGAGGGCGACCGCCGCGCGCGGACGGAGCTGGAAAAGGCGCAGCCGGACCTCTTCATCGCGCGTCAGGGATTCATTCAGGGCGGCAATCATCCCGCCGATGTCGACCGGATGATCTGGCTTTTCCGCACCTTTCGGAACAACGCGCGGATCAGCCACGCCATCGATATCTGGACGCAGGCGGACGCGCATGCCGACGAGCTGGCCGCCGTGGCGCGCAAAGTGCGCGCGGGTGTTGTTCGCGGCGAGCTTTCCGGGGCGGACGTGAACGCGGCGCTGCGCGAAATCAACCGCCTGAACGGAGTGATGACCCGGCAGGAGCGGGAGTTCTCCGCCACGCTCGGCGAGGCGCAGCGCGAGACGCAGCAGGCGCTGCTCGTCGGCATGTTCGCGGTGGCGGGGGTGCTCCTGGCGCTTTCGATCTGGATATCGCTCCGCATCGTGAAGCGCCACGAGGCGCGCGAGCAGGCGTTGTCGATGAGCGAGTCGCGGCTCCGCACGCTGCTGCAATCGGCACCGCTGCCGCTCATGATCACGCAGCCGCGCCAGCAGCGCATTCTCTACGCCAACGACCGCGCGCGCCAGGTGTTGAACCTGCCGGAGATATTGCCGGCGCTCTTCCCCATTCCGCGCCACTACGAGGATCAGCAACAGCGCGACCATATGCTGGAGATTCTCGACCGCGACGGCGTGCTGAAGGATTACGAGGTGCGGCTTCGCGATGCCAAGGGCAACCCGTTCTGGTCGCTGGTCTCGGCGCAGAAAGTTTCGTGGGCGGGCGAGGACTGCACCTTTGTCGCGTTCAACGACATCGACGAGCGGAAGCGCCTGCAAGACGACATGCGGTTTCGCGCCTTTCACGACGAGCTGACCGACCTGCCCAACCGGACCATGTTCATGGAGTCTTTGCAGCGCGCGCTGGGCAAGGCGCGCCGCCATGGCACGCACGTGTCGCTGCTGTTCATCGACATGGATCGGTTCAAGGACATCAACGACACGCTCGGCCACACCGTGGGTGACGATCTCCTGCGCGCGGTGGCCACACGGCTGGTGGAGTCGGTGCGGGACAGCGATCTCGTGGCACGATTGGGCGGCGACGAGTTCGTCGTGCTGGTCGATGACCACGACAGCCCGGCCGACGTTGCGATGGTGGCGGAGAACCTGCTGCTCGCGCTGGCGCGGCCCTATCCGCTGGATGGCCACCACTTGAGCCTCACCGCGAGCATCGGCATCAGCACCTGGCCCACCAATGGCCCGGACGCCGCGACGCTGGTGAAAAACGCCGACATCGCCATGTATCAGGCCAAGGAGCAGGGCCGCAACAATTACCAGTTCTACGCGGCGGCGTTGGACACGTTGTCGGTGCAGCGGCTCGACTTCGAGTCGCGGCTGCGCAATGCGCTCACCAACAACGAGCTGGTGCTGCATTACCAACCGGTGGTCAATCTGGAAAGCGGCCGTGTCGCCGCGTTCGAGGCGCTGCTCCGCTGGCAGGACCCTGAGCTCGGCCTCACCCTGCCCGGCAAGTTCATGCCATTCGCCGAGGAGACGGGCGTCATCGTGCCCATCGGCCACTGGGCGCTGGGGCGCGCCTGCCTCGACCTCGCCAGTTGGCGCGAGGAACCGGGGCTGGGCGCCTTGCGCATCTCGGTCAACCTGTCCGCGCGGCAGTTTTTGAACGACAGCCTGCTCCGCGATGTCGAGGAGGCGCTCGCCGCCGCGCGCATCCCCGCGAGCGCGCTGGAACTCGAAGTGACCGAGACCTCCATGATCAAGGACCACGCGCGCGCCAACCGACTCTTGCAAGCGCTGAAGCGGCATGGCACCGCCGTGGCCATCGACGACTTCGGCATCGGCCACTCGTCCCTCTCCCAGATGAAGCGCCTGCCGGCCGACAGCCTGAAAATCGACAAGACCTTCGTCGACGATTGCGCCAACGACCCCAACAGCGCCGCCATCATCCGCGCCATCATCGTCATGGCGCACAACCTCGGGCTCACCGTGATCGCCGAAGGCGTGGAGGACAAGGAGCAGCTCGCGTTGCTCGTGACGCTCGGCTGCGACTTCGCCCAGGGCTGGTACTTCAGCCACGCAATGCCGGCGGAAGACGCGGCCCAATTCGCGCGCGAATCGCGCTGGAACCTGAAGGCGCTGGTCGATCAGCCGCGCCTGCGCGCGGTGCCCGCCGGCGGCGCCGGTGACATGCTGAGCCGGGAGCGATCCGCTTGATGTCCGAATCGCGAAAGACGCTGCGCGCGCGCATCGAGGCCGTGCTTCGCGGCGCGCCCACGCCCAATCCGGGTGACAACGCGAACGCAAACATTTGTGAACCCGGCGCCGAAAGCGGTTCTGGCGCCCAGCCCGCACCTACAATGCGCGACGTTGACAACTCCGTTCCCGCCCCCGGTTCGCCGGCGCGCACGCACCCGCCCATGCAAGGCATCTACCGCGTTCATTTCGAAGGCTTTGACCGCGCCGCGTATCAGGCGATGGAAGACACGCTGCTCCGCGCCTCGCAGTCGGTCAATGAACGCTTCGTGCCCACCGACCCGGTCAGCATGGCGCTCGGCGCCAAGCCCGATGTCGTCGTCATCAACTTGAACCATCCCGACGCCACCCAGCTTGGCAAAACACTCCGCCCCGCGCCCGGCGTGCCCGTGGTGTGGGTCAGCATTTCGCCGGATCAGAAAGATGTCGGCCAGCCCGGCTCGCCGCTCTTCACCAATCTGGTGAAAGCGATGCAGGATGTGCTGGCGCAGCGCCCGGCGTCGGGTGAATCGCGCGCAGCATCGGGCGGATAGAGCGGGCGAGCGCACGCCCGCCACTCCGGCACCGGCCGGATTCCATCCGTTCCAGTCGCCCGACAGGCCCAACTCTCTGCAGTGCTGCTACCGGCTTTTGCCGATGTGACGGGCGCTTCGTGCCATTGCGAATATTCGCAACCACGCACTGCGCCCTGCTCGCGAACGATCACGGCGTTCAAACAACATTGGTGGCGGGATCGAAAATCGCACCGCCCTTTGAGTGCGAATATTCGCAAAGAACTACGCCCACCCATCCTTCCTGAACTGCGCCAGCCCCTTCTTTGCCAACGCGCCGAACTCCTTGAAAAGCGCCGCATCGACGGTCTTGAAGTTGAAGCAGGACTTGCCTTGCATGCGCTTTTTCAACTCGGGCGAGATGTCGGCCAGCAGCGCGGGCGCGGTGTACACGGGCATGAGATACACGGACACTGTGTCCTTCATGATCCTGGCGCTGGCGAAGAACATGGGCTTGCCGTTGGGCGCGGACTTGGTGGTATCGAGGCAATAGTGGCCATCGGTGTCATGGACCACAACCATGCCTTTGGACAAGGGCTTCAACAGGGCGCGGAGTTCGTTGAAGACGGGCTGCAAGTCGGCGTGGGCGGGCATGGCGGCGCTCCGGATGGCATGAGCGGATGTTATCGCCGCGCCGGTGGCGGCGCCAGTCTGTGACTCGACCTCACAAGCGCTGTGTCGGAATCGGCCTCAATCGCCGCGAAACACGTGTTCGCCAGAGAGGAAAAGGGGCAGGCGGCAACTCCGTTTCGACCGCGTGCGCACGGCCGGTCAGCAACACTCTGTCACATGGGCGCGCCCGACAACTCGGTAGACTCGGGAACTTATGTGGCTGGCGAGGTCAATGTGCTGCATCTCCGCAGGATTTCGCCACATTCCGATTCAAATCCGCCGCCGGGTCTCCGACGGCGCAATCAAATCAAAAAACATCATGACCGCACGCACGCTGTTCCATCGCCGCGCTTTGCCGCTGGCCGTCGCACTCGCCTGCTCCGCCCAACTGGCGTCCGCTCAAGCGCCGTCTGCGCAGCCACCGAAGGACGCACCCAAGGAAGCCCCCAAGTCCGCTCCGCCCGCGACCACACCGCCGCCCGCCGCGCGCGCAGCACCCACCGCTGCGCCGGCGGCCAAACCGGGGCCGGGCAAACCGGAGCAGATCGAGGTCACCGGCACGCGCAGCGTCAACAGCGAGCGCCGCGACGCGAGCGCATCGAAAATCATCATCACCCGTGACGACATCGAGCAATACGGCGACAGCAATCTCGGCGACGTGATGCGCCGCCTGCCCGGTGTGACCACCGGTGGCCGGCCCGGCCGACCCGGCCCGCCGCGCATGCGCGGCATGGGTGGCGGCTTCACCCAGATTCTCATCAATGGCGAGCGCATTCCGCCGGGCTTTTCCATCGAGCAGATCACGCCTGACATGGTGGAGCGCATCGAAATCCTGCGCGCGCCCACCGCCGAGACCGGCGCCCGGGCCATCGCCGGCACGATCAACGTCATCCTGCGCGAGGCGCTACGCCAGCGCGCCAACGACATCCGCGGCGGCGTGTTGAACGAGCGCGGCAAGCTCTCGCCGGAAATCTCCGTGTCGCGCAACGACAAGATCGGCGAGACCGGCACCTACAACGTCAGCATTTCGTCGCGCCTGCAGGATCAGCTCACCGACAACGAGTCGCGCACGATCTATCGCAACCTCGCCGGCAACGTGACGCTGGACCAGAACGCGACGAGCCGCCAGGACGAGGATCGCAAGGGTCTCTTCCTGACCTCGCGCTTCCAATGGCGGCTCGGCCCTGGCGAGCAGTTCAGCTTCCAGCCGTTCTACGTCAACAACAAATCCAACAACTTCAGCGAAGGCAGGCTGAACCAGACCATCGGCTCCACGCCTGCGCAGTACGCCACCTCGCGCACCGACAGCGATTTCGCGTTCAACGTGGCGCGCTTCATGACCATGCTGAACAAGCGCCTGGACGAATCGACCACGTATGAGCTGCGCGGCGGCGGCGGGCAGTTCAGCTCGCAGCGCAACAGCCTCACCGAGCAGTTCAACACCGCGGGCGCGCGCACCCTCACTCAATATTCCGAAGGCGACGCGAAGGACCGCAGCTTCAACATCGCCGGCAAGATCAACCGCCGCTGGGGCGAGGGGCACAACTTCGCCACCGGCTTCGAGTGGGAGCAGGCGAAGCGCACCGAGAACGCCATCACCGTGCTCAACGGCGTGCGCCAGCTGGCCGACTTCGGCGAAGGCCTGGATGTGAAGACCAAGCGCCAGGCGTTCTTCATCCAGGACGAATGGGACCCGAGCCCGAAGGTGTCGACTTCAGCCGGCCTGCGCTGGGAAGGCATCGAGACCACCAGCGATCTCGCCGCCAATCCGGTGAAAAACAAGAGCAGCGTGTGGAGCCCGCTGGCCCACATGGTGTACCGCTTTTCCGAGGCCAACGGCCAGATCGGGCGGGACCAGGTGCGCGTGTCGCTGACGCAAAGCTATCGTCCGCCCTCCACGCAGGACCTGGTGTCGCGGCCGCAGCTGAACACGCTGTTCCCGGTACCCGGCCCGAACACGACCGTGTCCGCCGACCGCGCGGGCAACCCCAACCTGAAGCCGGAGACCGCGCACGGTATCGACATCGCCTACGAGAACTATTTGGACAAGGGCGGCGTGGTGTCGGTGAACCTGTTCCACCGCGAGATCAAGAATCTCATCCGCACCGTCACCGAACTGGAGACCGTGAGCTGGGCCACGTCGCCGCGCTACGTGGCCCGCCCGCAAAACCTTGGCGGCGCCAAAACCACGGGGCTGGAATTCGACGCCAAGTTCTCGCTGATCGAGATCGACGCCGCACTGCCGGCCGTCAACGTCAAGGCCAACGCCAGCTTCTACGCGAGCAAGGTCGAGGATGTGCCGGGACCGAACAACCGCATCGCCGATCAGGGCAAGATGAATCTCAATCTGGGCGCGGACTACAAGATTCGCGGCACGCCGCTGTCGGTCGGCGCGAACGTCTCCTACACGCCGGGCTACGACCTGCGCGTGGAGCGGGACCAGTTCCAGACCAACAACACCAAGCGCCAGGCGGATGCCTACGTGCTGTGGAACATCACCAGCGGCGCACGGCTGCGCTTCACGCTGTCCAACATTTCGCCGAAGAACAGCGAGACCACCAACCTGTACGTCGTGCCGGACGGCACGCAATCCATCACCAGCACCGGCAAGAGCTACATGGCCGGCGCGTTGCGGTTCGAGATGAAGCTGTAGGCACCGCCCGTCGCCAGCAGAACGATGCGCCCCCGTGAACCGGGGGCGCTTTCATTTCAGGCCCTGCGCGCGCAATGCCGAACCCAGCAGATCGGCCCGGTCCGTCCAGATGCCGCCGCGATAGCCCGGCGGCACGCGCGACAGATCCTTCAGGGTGTCGATCCCGCGCGAGAAGCCTTCGCCGCCGTAGTCGTTCACGAGGAAGACTTCGCTGCCGGCTGCGCGCATGCGTGCGACAAATCGTTCCGGGAAGCCGGCAAGCCAGGGCGCCGCGTTGATCGGGACCAGCACTAGGCTCCGCTCGCAGGCGGCCGGCACATGGCCCAGCCAACCCAGCGCGAGATAGCCCAGCAGACAATCGCGCAGGGACCTTCGCGACAGGGTGAGCAGGTCCGGCAGACGTTGCTTCAGTGCGTCGATGGGCTCGGCAGCGCCATAGGCCATCAGCGATGCGCGCCGCGCAGCAGGCAGCTGCGCCAATCGATTCGCGAGCAACTCGCCCTCGCGCGGATCGCGGCTCTTGATGTTGATGAGAAAGCGCTTGTCCGGAAACGCGGCCAGCACCTCGTCGAGGCTGGGCATCATGCCGATGCCCTTGCCACGGAATGGAAACGTCACGCCATCCGCCGTGTAGCCGTGGCCCACATCCAGTTGCTTGAGTTGGGTGAGCGAGTGTTGTCGGGTCACGCCGCTGCCATCGGTGCGGCAGTCCAGCGTCCAGTCATGAAACACGGCGAAGGCGCCGTCGGTGGTCGGATGCACATCGAATTCGACGATGTCGGCGCCCGCCGCGAAGGCCGCCTGCATCGAAGGCAAGGTGTTCTCCAGCCACGTGTGTCCCGTATCTCGCCAACGTGCCGCCGTGCAGGTGTCGCGGCCAAGCGCCTCCCGGTGGTAGTCCTGGCCGAGTGCCCGGTGGGCGAGCAGCGTGATGCGTGACTCGGTTGGCGGCGTCGCATCACGCCCAGTGCTGGCGCACGCAGACAGCAGCAACGAAACCATTGCGCACACAAGGCGGTTGATGGGTTGATATCTCATGCAATCCCCTCCGGAAGTGACTGGCAGGCAGCATGTGCCGCGAACCGTGCGGCCCGGCGGCCTTCATGCGGCGAAATGGTGGCGACAATGTGGCGAGATCGGCGCACTCGCATCACTTGCGAATATTCGCAGCCGGTGCAGTCAGCGCTCCGGCGCTTTCTCACCGCGATAGCGGAAAAAGGAATAGACAACGGGAACCGCGAATGCGCTGACGAGCGCGAGCGACACCAACCAGAGACTCGCGTCCAGCATGGCGATGATGAGCCCGACGACACCGCCCGCGACCATGCTGCGCGCGGCGACGCGATGCGTGGCATTCCAGACCGTCTCGCTCGCCAGTGTCCAGGGTGTGCGAATGCCGAAGAAGAAGTTGCGCCGAATCTTGCCCATCAGATTGCCCACCAACGCAATCAGCAAGGCCACGCCACCAAACAGCGCGCGCTCCAGCGCGAAGCTCGCGTGAAGCACGCCGATCAGAATCATCGCGAAGAAGTAGCCGGTCATGCCGACCAGGATCACCATGAGGTCGAGCCAGGTTTCCATGAACGGCGCGATCTCGAATCGCCTTGGCGCGATGCGGGGCAGGAGCGCGAACAACACCATCTGCAAGAGCATGGCCCCGGGCCCGACAAGGAAGATGAGTTCGCGCGGCCCGTGCTTATCCACTTCACCGCGCAGATTCCAGCGCGAGGGAATCACTTCCGGCAATTGTGGATAGGCCCAAATCGCAGCGGCCAGCGCCGCGAGTGTCAGAGCGCCTGCGATCAGGTAGGCCGGCGCTTTGATGACGCCCCCTTCTTGCCAACCCGGTCAGACACATCGAGCGCCCAGGCGACCACGCCTTGCAAAACGCTGGTGTTGAGCGCGTACCAAAGCGTTTGCCCCTCGCGCCGACAATGCACGAGATCCGCCTCCTTCAGCACGGCCAGGTGATGGGACAGCGTTGGCCGGCCGATGGCGAAATGATCCGCGATCTGGCCGGCGGTCATTTCACCGTCGCCCAGCAGGCGCAGCACTTCACGCCGCGTCGGGTCGGCGAGCGCCTTGAAGGTTTCGTCGGAAGATCGCATGGAAGAACTTGCGTAATTCGATGTATGTCGAAATAATAGACGCGTGGTGTCAGCGTGGCAAGACCCCGCGAATCCATTCGCACTCATTCCCATCCCAGGAGCCTCTTCATGCAAAGCCCTTCACTCCAGCCGGGCGAACGCCTGCTCGCGGCAGAGCCCGACATCGGTCTCGCCATCTACCAATCCGGCATCAACTATCGTGCCGCACCCACTTTGCCGCTGGTGCAAAACGTCGGGTTCTACATCACCGACCGCCGCGCCATCTTGCGCGGGGAGATTTTCATGAACCTGTACGACAAGGATGTCGACTTCTGGCTGCCCGGCCACGCGCCTCAGCCCGGCGACGAGACCATCGTGTCGGTGTCGCTGGAACACGGCGAGGTGCTGGGCGAACATCTGCGGATCGCCACGCGGGCGGATCGCGAGCATCTGCTGCGGGCCAAGGATGCGGTGTTCCAGATATTCACCGCGAATGCCAGCGCACTGGCGAAGCACTTTCCGGTCGAATTGCTGAAGAAGACCGCGCAAATCTGACCGCGACATCCAAACCGGGACACCGACACGTCCAAGCGGCTGTTTCGTAATCGGGCTTGAACATGACTCAATCGCTGCGAACGGCAGGCGGCAAAACGCAGGACCTGATCAACGTCGGTCTCATCTGCGGCCTCGCTGCGGGCGTGGCCGGGCTGGTTGATCCAGCGCCTTTCTTCGGCGTGTGGTTCGGACTACTCGCCATTCCCCTCTATCGCCATCGCAACTGGGTACCGGAGGAGACGTCTCATGTTTGAACTACTGTTGATGCTGCAACTCGGCGCGCACGGCCCCTGCGCCGGGGTGACGCCCGGACACGCGGAGGCCATGGAGGTGCGCGCGCGCAAGGATGCGGATGCCGCGATCAAGGAAGCCGAATCCGTGCGCGCGCGGGCCCCGCAGTGCGCGGTCGCGCACCTGGGCTACGCATTGGCCCTGTTCCCCAAAATGCAAGCCAGCAGCGCGCTTTCCAAGCTGGGCCTGGCACGCGACTACCGCGCCGCACTCGATCAAGCGGCGAAACTCGACCCCTCGCTCCTCAGGGCGCGCACGGAACTCATCGAGTACGCCATGCATGCGCCCGCCATTGCCGGCGGCAGCGTGGATCAGGCGCGCGAGGGCATTGTCGCGCTCTCGCGCACGCATCCGGTGGAGGCGGCAAGGTTGTCCTATCAAGTGGAGTTGAAGCATGGGGAGCGCATTGCCGCCCTGGCCGCGGCGGAACGCTGGGCGAACCTCGCGCCTCATGACGTCGACGCGGTGGTGACCCTGGTACGACGGTTGCTCGCGGCGGAGCGCCACCGCGACGCGGATGCCTGGCTGATACGGCTTGAGACGGGGGCGAGCGCCGATCCTCGCGCGCGCCAGGCGGGCCGATACTGGCGCAGCCGCGTGCGGTACGTCGGCCAGTTTGAACTTGATGCCGCCCTGCGGATGATGGAAGCCTACATTGAGGCGGGGCCGCCGAGTGGCGATGCCCAGCTTCCCGCGCGCGGACTGGCGCAGTTGCGGCTGGGCGAGCTCCTCGAAAAGATGGGCCGCTGCGCGGCGGCGCGCGATCGCATGGAGGCGGCGCGAGCCATCGACGCCAACCTGCCCGGTCTCAATACCGCGCTGACTCGGATCAGTTCGTGCCGCGCAGCGCCTTGATGTCCCGGCCGAGCGAGGACTCGCGACGAATGGGACCTCCCCACTGCTCGCGAGCTGAGAATCCGGCACCGCGCCGAGTCGCCACCGCTCTGCTGCTCTGGATGGCGCTGACTCACCCGGCTATCTCGGCCAGCAGCGCGCCCGACGCGGCGAATCAACTCGTCAACGAAATTCGAGATGGCCAGCACCGCGGCATCACCGCGTTCCATCTGAGCATCGCGGGCGAGTCACTGGCCGCGTACGCGGCACCCGCTCTGCGCGGCAAACCACCGGACCTCCGCTCGGCGACCAAATCCATCACCGCGATCCTGACCGGCATCGCGCTGGAACGCGGGCACATCCCCTCGCTGAAGTCGCGCGTGGCGGACCTGCTTCCCGAATACAAGGCGGCAATGCTGGCCGACCCACGCAAGGCGGCGATGACGGTGGAAGACCTGCTCACCATGAAGAGCGGTCTCGACTGCGACGACTGGACGCCGGGATCACCAGGGCATGAGGACACAATGTACGAAAAGCGTGACTGGCTCGCATTCTGGGCGGCCGTGCCGTCACGCGAGGCGCCGGGCGCGCGCTTTTCCTACTGCACCGGCAACGTGATCGCGCTGGGCGCCATCATCGCGCGCGGCAGCGGCGTGGCGCTGGATGCGTTTGCCGAGTCCGCGCTGTTCGCACCGTTGGGCATCACCGGCGCGCGCTGGGACACATTCAACCGAGGCAAGGGTATCGACGCCGGCGGGCACCTGCGCTTGCAACCCGCCGACTTCGCGAAGATCGGCGAGCTGGTGCTCAATGGCGGCAGGTGGCAGGACAAGCAAGTCGTGTCCGCGAACTGGATCAGCGCCATGACCACGGCGCATGCTGACATCCCCGGACGCAAACAGCGCTACGGATATCTGTGGTGGATCGACGCAACCTCGCAGCCCAGCTTGCCGAGTACGCGCCTCCTCATGGCCTGGGGCAACGGCGGCAACTTTCTTATCGTGATGCCCGAGCTGAAAGCCGTCGCCGCATTCACCGGCACCCGCTTCAACCAGCCAGATGCGCTGCAGCCGCTGTTCTGGCTGCGCGACCACCTCTTGCCTGCGTTCAGCGCAACGCCACCAGCGCGCTGAACTGCAAACGCTCGCCGCCCTCAGATATCGGCGTGCATCACCTGCGTGCCCGTGATGCGGTCGTAAAGGGTCTGGCGCTTCGAGTTCATGAACAGACTGATCACGTTTGCCATGATGAGCAGGTAGGCCAGCACCAGCACCACTGTCGCCCAGTCGGGTGGGTCCCGTCCGGCCTGGCCCGCAATGGCGGCTTGGATGACGAAGGTGTGCGAGAGCTCCCAGGGCACGAACTTCAGAAGCGTGCGTGCCAGCGCGTGCGCGAACCCGATGCCGTCGCCCAGTGTCGTCACCACAACGAGCCCGCGCTTGCGCTTGCCCCAGCTTGCGTGGCGGGTCGAAGACTCTTGAATCGCGAAGTACAGCGTCACCGGCAGCGTGACCAGGCAGAAGCCCGCAAGCTGTCCGGTCACCGGGTCGCCAAACACAGTTTTGGCCAAGCCGGGCGCGGTGAGCATGAGAACCGCCCCCAGCGCCATCACCCCCAGCAGCCAGCCCGCGATCAAGAGATAGTCCCAGAGGAATGCGAATATTCGCTGCGCGAAAGACGCGGGCCGTGGTGCGCTCATCCGCGCAGTGTGCCAGATGGGAGCGAGAGGCGTCGCCATCCGCGCTGCACTTCGTTCGCTGCGAATATTCGCAATCCAGGTTAAATGCCAAGAGGCAATCTGCACGCACTGGAGACCAAATGAAAACCGCCACCCGCGCCCACTACGCTCGCCGCATTGACAAAGTCGTGATGTACCTGGCTGATCATCTCGATGATCAACTCGATCTGCATCGGCTGGCCGAAGAGGCGCATCTGTCGCCGTATCATTTTCATCGCGTTTATGTGGCGATGACGGGCGAAACGGTGGCGGAGACGGTGCGCAGGCAGCGGCTGCATCGCGCATCCATCAAGCTGATCGCATCGGCCGCGCCGCTCGCCAAACTCGCCGCCGAGGCGGGCTACGGCAGTGTTCAGGCATTCAACCGCGCGTTTCGCGAGGCGTACGGCCTGCCGCCTGCCGCGTATCGCCGGCGCGGCGAGCAGATGACTTTGGCTGCGAATATTCGCAACAGCCTCCGGCAACCCCCACTCATAAAGGAGCCCCTCATGTATCCCGTCAGCATCCAAACACGTCCCGCCCACCGCGTCGCGACACTCGCCCACAAGGGCCACTATCACGAGATCGGGCCGACATTTGAGCGCCTGGCGATTTGGGCCGCCGGACGCGGCGCCCTGGGACCGGCGACAGCGAGTTTCGGCATCTACTACGACGACCCCGACTCGGTCGCGCCCGAGGCGCTGCGATCCGACGCATGCATCAGCGTGGCAGCGAATTTCGTGTCCGACGCCGAACACCCGGTCAAAACCATCGCGGGCGGCCGCCACGCCGTGCTGCTGCACACCGGCCCCTATTCGGAACTGCATCTCGCATGGCGCTGGGTCTACAGCGAGTGGCTGCCCAAAAGCGGCGAGGCGCCCGGCGACGCGCCGCCTTATGAGCATTACCTGAACGATCCGCGCGGCACGCCGCCTGCGGAATTGAAGACCGCGATCTGCATTCCACTGAAAGGATAGTGGGTCCACACCGTTGAAGTCGGTGCCGGGAACGCAGAGAACCTTCGCCCCGATCTCCGCCGGGGCGAAGGCTGGCTGGGCGAGACAGTTCCATCAGCGAACGCCGCTACGTCCGTCCCGGCGGCGTACTTTTCTGTCGCATTTCTGAAATCCCTCCGCAAAAGTCGAGCCTAGACTGGTTTCCAATGTCGGGCAGTCCATTCGTGTCCGGCGCATGCATTGGATTCCAAGAGGGCTCACAAGAGCCCCGGTGTAGCAGTCGTCAACGAACTGTTCATACAAGGAGGAGCATCCGATGTTGAAGCACACTTGGGCCGTGCTGGCAGGCCTCATGCTGTCTGTAGTACTTGGCGCTCACGCCGCCTGTCTCACGGCGGAATCCGAATCCAACAACACCGACAGCACGGCCGACACCGGCGTCTGTTCCGGCACCGCCATCACCGGCAATATCGCCAATGGCAACGACTTCGACTGGTATCGACTCGATGTCACCGGCTCGGGCACGCTCACCATCAGCCTCGCCCACGCCAACAATGTGGACTTCGACTGGTTTCTGTATCGCGAGACCGGCAGCTATGTCGCCTACGGCGGCACGTCGAACAATCCGGAGACCGGCAGCTATTCGGTCACCGCCGGCGCGTGGTACATCCGGGTGAAGCGCTATTCAGGCACCGGCAACTACACACTCACGGTCACCGGCCCGCTCGCTGGCGACACCACACCGCCGCCCACTCCGGGCTGGCCCTGCACACTGCCAAGCGGCGTCGATCTCGGCCTCACCGGTAGCAGCACCAACGTGGACCGCACGACGTCCGGCGGTTTCGTGCTCATGGGCGGCGGCACCGATGTCGACAACGCCATCCGCTGGATGATCGGCAAGTCCGGCGGCGGCGATGTCATCGTGCTGCGTTCGTCGGGCACCAACGCCTACAACAGCTACATCTACGGTTTGGGCACGGTGAACTCGGTGCGAACGCTCCTCGTGAACACGACCAGCGAAGGCGACAACGCCTGCGTGGCCGAGCACATCAAGCGCGCGGAGATGCTCTTCATCGCGGGCGGCGATCAGCAGAACTACATCGACTACTTCAAGGGTCGCGCGGTGGGCGCTGCCATCAACCACCTCATCAACACCAAGCGCGCGCCCGTCGGCGGCACCAGCGCGGGCATGGCGATCCTCGGACAGTACGTGCATCCCGGCGGCGCGCCCGACAACGCGACCGTGCTCGCCAACCCGGCGGCGGTGGCCATCACCAACAACTTCCTCTCTGTCGCCGCGCTGGCCAACACGGTGACCGACACGCACTTCTCGCAGCGCACGCGCGAGCCGCGGCTCATGGCCTTCATGGCGAGCGTGATGTACAACTTCAGCGTGTCGTGGCAGAACGTGCGCGGCATCGGCTGCGACGAAGCCACCGCCTACGCGATGGAGCCGGACGGCACGGGCAAGGTGTACGGCGCCAACGACTGCTTCTTCGCCCGCGCCACCGGGGCGCCGGAGCGGCTCGTGAGCGGCCAGTCCCTGACATGGGACTTGAACGATCAGGCATTGCAGGTGTTCGTGGTGCGCGGCACGACCAACGCGAGCAACACGTTCAACTTCGCCAACTTCACCAGCAACAACGCGGCCACCGAGTATTGGAGCGCGAACAACGGCGTGTTCACGATGCGCTGAGGGCCGCGCTGGCCGACCGCCGCCGGTGCGAATATTCGCACTGGCGGCGGCGCGGCGGACGCATCAGGACTTCAGCAGCTTGGTGACCAACGCCTTCTGGCTGTGAGTCTCGGTTTTGATGAACAGGCTATCCACCTGGGTTTTCACGGTGCTGCGCGCCACGCGGCGCGCTGCGGCAATTTCAGCCAGCGAGCTGCCCGTGCAGAGCGACGCGGCCACTTCGCATTCAGCCTGGGAGAGTTTGAAGCGCCGAGCCGCGCGCGCCAGATCAGTCGCGCCTGGTGCGGCGACGCGGACCAGCGCGGCCGGCCGTCGACCTCGGGCCAACCAGGCGGAGTGCGGTCCTTTCCACGCATGCATTTGGACGCCGGGCACGCCAGCCTGATCGCCCTCGTCCAATGTCAGGCAAGTACCGACCGTCGTCGGCTCCGCGCAACGGGCAACGGCGATCGCCATGCCCGGCGCGAAGCGGCGTTCACCACTGACGAGCCGGCAATTTCGCTCGGTCAGTTTCAGCCGACCCACGCCCTCCATCATCTGAACGGCCTGCCGATTGCGCGCCAGCACCCGGCCGTCGGCGGCGACGATCCACGCCGCGCCGTCGCCCGCATCGTCCAACGCTTCACGGCATTCAGACTCCATCGCCGCGCGCGCGGATTGCATCTGGAAATTGGCCACGCCTTCCAGGTGGAGACTCAGGGACTGCGCCAGAGCGAGATCGTCAACCGCGAACGGACCGGCCTCCGGCCGCCGCCAGAACCCGAAGGTGATGATCTGGTCTTCGCGGCGCGCGATCACGCCGGTCAGCGCATAGCGGCGGCCGGCAGGAATCACATACTCCTGGTAGTAGCGATCCCCGGCGACGAAGGCTTCGTCGAAGTGGTCGGTGCAGCGACACCACTCGCCGACCCGTAGCTGGCGCAAGACGCGAATCCGCGGATTGATTGCGTGATAGATGTCGCGATAGCGCTGCTGATCCTGTTCGCTCACGCCCTCGGCATGGCAGACCTCGCTTGAATCGTCAGACTCGTCAATCAGCAGAAAGCCGGCGCATGCCGCGCGGAACACGCGGCAGGACTCGGCGAGAAAATGGCGCCAAAGACGGTCATCCAGAGCGGCTGAGTAGAGGGTGCGCAACAATTCCGCCGCGTCGCCCTTGACGGAGGGCGAAACGGGCGCGGAATCCTTGCGGTTCGGATCGGCGGGTTCATTCATGCGGCGGGCGGGCGTTTGGCCTCGTTATGGCTGCCGTGCAGGGGTCTGTCTCCAACAGATGACGCAAGAATAATCCACCAAATGGCGGATAGCCAGCCCGTTGGGGGGCCGGCAGAGTTCACGGCAGGGCAGACAAGGTGTCGGGTGTGATGGAAACCAACCCGGCAACCGGTCTGACCTGAGAAAAAATACAAGACGCGGCCGGCTTGACCGGGCGCTGGGGGACTGGAGAAGCCGAGACCTTCGCCCCGGGGCGAGCCCGGTGGCTGGTTGCGCCCGAGCCCGCCCCCTCTCGCCAGGCCAACACGCTGCGTCCCCAAGGATGTTCCGCACACTACTGGAGACGCCCATGAAGACCGCACTCGCGCATCTGTTCGTTGTCACGTTTTGTCTGCTCGGGTCGGCGACGCCGGCCCAGGCCAACAATACGCCGCCGACGCCGACCTCCGCCAAGGGCGTGGAGGTGATCTCGCCGGAGGAAGCCAATCGGCTCGTCGGCAAGGCGCAGTTCTTCGACATGCGTTCGGCGGTCAACTACGGCAAAGGCCACATCCAGGGCGCGATCGCGCTGCCCTATGACCAGAAGAGCGAGCTGGCGGAGAGCTTCGACGCCAGCAAGGACAAGTTCGACCTGGCCAAGCTGCCGACGGACAAGAGTGCCGTCGTCGTCTTCTATAGCGATGGCCCGACCGGATGGAAGTCGTACAAGGCCGCCGTCACCGCCGCGAAGATGGGCTACAAGAGCGTGAAATGGATGCGCGAGGGCACGGCGGGCTGGACGGCCAAGGGCTACGCGCTGAAGTAGCGCGCCACACTGCCCAAAGAAACTTCACATGTTCAACAAGCTCACGGCCGCGTTGGGCGGCGTCGGTACGCTCATGGCCGCGTTGGCCTTCATCGCGGCGCAGATGGTGGTCTTCGCCACCCTCTGGCGCGCGTCGGAAAGCCTGACGCACAGCAGCGATCTGACGGCTCAGCACCTGGAAGCCAGCGCCTCGCTGGCGCGGGTGGACGCGGCGACCGCCGAGATGCTCGTCACCGCGGGCTCGAGCGACTCGATGAAGGGGCTTCGCGAAGCCATCAAGCACTTCGACGCGGCGAACACCGCGCTGGGGTCGAACGTGGACCACTGGGAGCGGGCCAACACAAGCTGGCCGGAATTGGAGGGGCCACTGCAAACCATGCTGGCCGCCAGCGATCGCTCCACCGGCAATGTCGACGTCATGATCGCGTATGGCAGGTTCACCAAGCTCGCCGGCGCTGTGTCCGAGAAGCTCCGCGAAGACACGCTGGAGTTCAAAACCCAGTTCGACCGCGACAAGCGCCGCGTCGATCTCGCGCTCCTCATCGCCGCGGCGCTGTGCGTGGCAGGGACATGCGCGATTTTCTACATGATCTACCTGCGCGTGACCCGCCCGTTGCGCGACGCGATCAGGGTGGCGGAGAACGTGGCGCGAGGCGACCTCTCAACGGCGGTCTCGACCCGCGACGCGGGTGAGCTCGCTGCGCTGATGCACGCGCTCGCAAGCATGCAGACGAGTCTTGCCGGAATCGTTCAGCAGGTGCAGGCATCCACTGGCACCGTCGCCTCGGCGGCGGAGCAGGTGAGCGCGGCCAGCGTTGACTTGTCCGCCCGCACCGAGGAACAGGCCTCCACCCTGGAGGAAACGGCCTCCAGCCTGGAGGAATTCACCGCAACGGTGCGCCAGACGGCGGACAACACTCGAAAGGCGAGCAGCCTCGCCGCGCAGGCCAGCGCGACCACGCTCGCCAGCGCCGACGTGGTGAACGACGCGGTGACGACCATGAGTGGTATCCAGGCCGGATCGAAGCGCATCGAGGAAATCGTCAATGTCATCGACGGCATCGCCTTTCAGACCAACATTCTCGCGTTGAACGCGGCGGTGGAGGCAGCGCGGGCGGGTGACCACGGGCGCGGCTTCGCCGTCGTGGCGGCCGAGGTGCGGGCGCTCGCGCAACGCAGCGCCGCCTCGGCCAAGGAAATCAAGCTACTCATCGCTGATTCAGTCGGACAGATTGCCGTGGGTACGCGGCTGGTCAATGACGCGGGCGAGTCCATGCGGCAGATTCGCGCCGGCATCGGCGAAGTGGACCAACTCATTCAGGACATCGCGCGCGCGGCGGCTGAGCAGGCTCACGGCGTCGAACAGGTGAACCGTGCCGTGGTGCAGATGGAAAACGTGACTCAGCAGAACGCATCCATGGTGCAGCAGGCCGCCTCGTCGGCCGACGCGATGAACGAGCAGGCGCAGAGCCTTCGCGCGCTGGTGGCAAAGTTCTCCCTGGCGGATGCCGGGGCGATGGCTGTGGAGCGGAGGTCGTCTGCGCGACCTCGAGGAGAAACCGCGACGGAGCCCCGCGCCGCACGCCACTCGCGATCCGACATGCGCGTGGCCAGCGTCGCCGCCCCGCAGCTCGCCCATGCCTCCGCCAGCCGCTCCGCACCGGGCGGAGCGCGACAGACAGCGGGCGAATGGGAGGAGTTTTGACCGCGCCCGCCGCGCAAACAGGAGCGGCCGAGTACCTGACCTTCAGCCTCGTGGGTGAGGAGTACGCCATCGACATCCTCCGCGTGCGGGAAATCCGCGAGTTCGACGGCGCGACCCGCGTGGCCGGCGCCGCGGCGCGAGTGGTCGGCGTGATGAATCTGCGCGGCGCCATCGTGCCGATCATGGATCTTCGCGTCCTGATCGGTCTCCCATCCTCCTCGACCGAGGGAAAGGTGGTCATCATCGTCGCGCTGGCCGAGGCCATCGTCGGCATGCTGGTCGACCAGGTGAACGATGTGATCGGCTTTCCAGCGAATGCGGTCCATCCGGTGCCACCGACGCTGGCCGTCGACGCGCGCCATATGCGCGCGATCGGAATTGTGGAGGGGAGGATGATCCTGCTCCTCGACGCGCTGTCGCTGCTGGGCGAGCACACACTGCCGCTGACGGAGGCGGTATAGTTCAGGTTCCCTGGATCATGAGTTGTGGAATGCTGAACATCAGAGAGCTGGGCCTTGAGACCGTGCTGGTCCGCACCGACCTGGGCAGCGTCGCCATGCGCGACCGGTCGAGCGATCTCAAGCCCAAACTGCGGGCCGTGCTCTTCCTCATCGACGGCGCAAGCACCCTGGGCAAGCTCCTGGACAACGCGGGCACGCTGCACAACATCCTCCTCACTCAGCTGGACGAATTGCTCAGCAAGGACCTCATCCGCCCGGCCAGCACGGCCGGCGTGACGGTCTATGACGCGACCGCGACCCGGCCCATCGGCGAGCGGGGTCACGCCCGCCCCGCCGACCTGTCGCCATTGATGGCGGCCAAGATGCAATTGCTGAACCGGCTGGAGGCGATGGCGGGCCAAGAGTCCGATGTGCTGGGCGCGGAGCTTCTGGACGCGCGCAATCTGTCCGAGCTCGCCAACAATGCGAAACTTGTCTCCATCGGCCTCGAGCCGATCATCGGCGTCGACGCGGCGCAACGCTGGTGGACCGACGCCAAGGCCATCCTCGTCGCCTGGCGCGACATGGGCAACCGCGAGCCCAAACGCGAAGAATGAAAATCAAGGTCCTCATCGTCGACGACTCCGCCATCATCCGCGGCGTCATCAAAGCCATCATCGACGAGCAGCCCGACATGATGGTCGTGGGCGAGGCGCCCGACCCGCTGGTGGCGCGCGACCTCATCCGCGACCTGAAGCCGGACGTGCTGACGCTTGATGTGGAAATGCCCAACATGAACGGGCTCTCGTTCCTGAAGCGGCTCATGCGGCTGAAGCCGATGCCGGTGGTGATGTTGTCGACGCACACGCAGGAGGGCTCCGATGTCGCGTTCCGCGCGCTGGCCCTGGGCGCGGTCGACTTCATCGGCAAGCCCGCGCCAGGCGAAGTCAACAGCGGCGAATATTCGCGCCTCATCGCGGACAAGATTCGCGGCGCGTTCGCCGCCAAGGACAGTCTCGAACGACTCGACCTCACCCTCGCGGCCGAGGAGGAACAGGTGTTCGCGCCGCTCGCCGGCCCGCCCGCGCGCGAGTCCGTGCTGGCCATCGCCGCCGGCACCGGCGGCGCGGAGGCGCTGCGCATCGTGTTGGGCCCGCTCCCCGCCAACGGCCCGCCCACGCTGGTCGTGACCGACATGCAGCCGTCGTTCATCAAGCACTTCGTGAAGCGCCTGGGCGAATCGGCGTCCATGCGCGTCAAGGTCGCGGAACACGACGAGCCGCTGCTCCCTGGCGTGATCTACATCGCGCCCGGCGGCTCGCACCTGCGGGTGCGGAAACACGGCGCGAGGGGCCTGGGCCTCACGCTGGACGACGACGCGCCCCTTCACGACCGCCGCCCGTCCGGCGACGCCTTGTTGCAGTCCGTGGCCGAGACGCTCGGTGGCGACGCCATCGGCGTCGTTCTCACCGGCATGGGCGTGGATGGCGCAAGCGGGCTGCTGGCGCTCCGCCAGGCCGGCGCCCGCACCATCGCGCAGGACGAATCGACCAGCCTGGTGTTCGGCATGCCGCGTGCCGCCATCGAGTGCGGCGCGGTGGACGTGGGCACGCCCTTGCCCAAGATCGCGGGTGCGATACAGCAGGGGAATTGAGACAGGGTGGGATTGCGAATATTCGCTTGAGCGGCGATGTTTTCGCAGACAACACACCTCCGGTTCCGCGCGTCTCTGCATAGGCCGCTCAACAATGAAAAAAGCCCGCGAAGGCGATCACCTTCGCGGGCCAACCACAACCACTCTTTGGGAGATGCGTGCTGCGGTGATGCTTGGGTGATCAGCGGAACGAGTAACCGACGCTGAGGTAGTACTGCCGGCCGCGCGGATCGGTGTAGTTCGGGTCGTAGCCGGCGAGGAAGCTGTACAACTGGTTGGAGCGCGGTGGATTTTCATCGAACAGGTTCTTCACACCGAAGCGGAACTTGAGCGGCTTGGAGTATTGCCAGCTGGCGGAGAAATCCCACAGTTCATACGCGTCCACGCGCCGCAGGTTGCCGTCGGCCAGACGCTGCTGATCGGTGTGGCCGTTGTAGAACGTCTGCTGCAAAGTCGCGCTCCACGGGCCGCGATCCAGCGTGACGCCCAGCGTGTGACGCCAGCGCTGCACGACCTGATCGAGATAGAACCTGCCCACGGCTTCTACGAACGGCGCGCCCGGACCATCCTGCAGCTTGTAGCTCATGACGTAGGTGCCATTGAAGTTCACCGTGAACTTGCCGAGACCGGTGGTGGGTGAGCGCCACTCGACACCGATGTCGACGCCGTTGGTCTTCAGGCCGCCCAGGTTGCGCAGACGCGAATCGATCTGGGTGATGCGGCCGGGAATGCCAGGGAGCGAAGGATCGGCCGCCGCGCGGGTGATGAACGGCGCGAAGCGCACGGGGTCGGCGAAGTACAGGCCCTCGGGAGACACGATGGTGTCGTCCTTCTCGATGTGCCAGAAGTCGACGGAGGTCGACAGATTCTTGAAGCCCTCGAACACGATGCCGATGGAGCCCTGCTTCGACTCTTCCGGCTTCAGACTGGTGGAGCCGCCGCGCAGCTTGTCGGGCTGGATGCCGCAGTAGTCGGGGTTGTTGGTGTTGTTGATGTTGCCGACACGGATGCAACCCAGCGGATCGTTGTACACGCCGTTGGTCTGGCCGAGTCGGGTCGGAGTGTAGAGATCGGCCAGCGACGGGGCGCGAAAGCCGGTGCCGTACGAGCCGCGCACCAGCACGTCCTTCATCGGATTCCAGCGGATGCCGATTTTCGGATTGGTGGTGTTGCCAGCGTCGGAGTAGTCATCGAAGCGCAGCGCGGCCTGCAGTTCCAGCGACTTCGAGATCGGCAGACCGATTTCGGCGAACACGGCAGTCACGTTGCGCTTGCCGCTGAACGCGGTGGCGGTGCCGTCGCCGCGAATCTGGCCGGTGGCGAGCAGCGTGGACGGGGTGAAGTCCATGTCTTCGCGGCGGCCCTCGATGCCGAGCGCGATGGCTGCGTCACCGCCGGCCATGGCGAACAGCGGACGCGACGCCTTGAAATCGGCGGCTTGCGTGGTGCCCCGCGACTTGCGCGCATCGTCCTTGATCTTGGTGCTGTTGAGCAGCGCGAGCCCAGCCGCGTCGGAGGGGCCGAAGGGATTGATGTTGCCAGTGGCGAACGCGGCGTCGAATGCGCTCGTCGCGACGTAGCCGTCAACGTAGGCGTCGGACACCTGGTTCTCGGAGAAGTTGATGGCGGTGTCGAAATCCCACTGGCCGAACGTGCCTTTCGCGCCGAACACGAAGCGGGTCACTTCGGATGAGACTTCGTTGGTCCGGCCGCCCGCCTCGGCGAGCCGGTAGTTGAGACGCAGCGCGCCGGTGGTGCCCGCCGCCGCCGCGGTGGCGGTCGGGTAATAGCGGCCGTCGGCGCGATAGTTCAGGTTGGTGATGGTGAGCGGGCTGATGCGATACAGCGTGTCGGTCTGGGCGTACAGCGCCTCGGCGAACAGCGTGAAGTCCGGGCTCGCCTGGAACTGACCGCGCACCAACACGGACTTCCGCTCGGAGGCGGGGAACATTTCCGTGTCCTGCATGTAGTCGTAGAAGCAGGCGTTGGCGCCGACGAAGCTGGTGGGCAGATAGACCGTCGCGGGCGGGTTGCAGTTGGGCGCGCTGGGGTTCCAGCGGCCGCCGGTCGGGTTGCCGCTGGCGCTCAGGCGGCGGAAGTTGGCCGGATAGGTGTTGGACGAGCCGACGTCGAGATTGATGTCGGGCTGGAAGCTGCCCTTGACCCAATCGCGCTGCGTGGTACGCAAAGCCTTGGTGTCCTGCCAGTCGAACACGCCGAAGATGTTGTACTTGTCCTTGTTGATGTCGCCAACGCCGCCGGACACGGTGGCGATGCGCTTCTCGGCGCCGCCGTCCTGGGTGTTGCTGGCGTAGGCATACAGATCAGCGCCCTGATACTCGGCGCGGGTGATGAAGTTGATCACGCCCGAGATGGCGTCGGTGCCGTAAATGGCCGACGCGCCATCTTTCAGGATTTCCACGCGCTCGATGGCGGCGGAAGGAATGGAGTTCAAGTCGACACCGGACGCGCCGCCGGGGGACGCGAAGTTGGCGAGGCGGCGACCGTTCAACAACACCAGCGTGGACGACACGCCGATGCCGCGCAGATTGGCGCCGGAGAAACCGCGCTGACCCGCGATGTCGGAGAAGTGCGCGCCGTCGGTGAGCGCGGCCGCGTTGGCCGAAATCTTGGTGAGCAGCTCCGCAGCCGTGGTCACGCTGCTTTTCTCGATGTCTTCACGCTTGATGACTTGCACCGGCAGCGCAGTCTCGCCGTCGATGCGCTTGATGGAAGAACCGGTGACCTCGATCTTTTCGGGTTTCGGCGCCGTGGGTGCCGCGGCCGGCGGCGTGGCGGGCGTTTGCGTGGGCGTCTGTGCGGGCGTTTGTGCCAATGCGCCAGCGGCGTAAATGGTCGACAGGGTGAGAAGAACAGCGCGCGCGACAGGCTTCACTGCGGGTCGGGCGGACTTGCAATGCGACGTGCTCATGAACGAAACCCCTTGGCCGGTGGCCTTGTATGGATGAAGGACTCTGTTTCACTGAAGAATTCCGCCATGTTCCCCGGCAGCGGCGCGGCGACTGTGCCAACCGCGAATCCCTTCAGGATGGGTCGCAGTGTATTGAGGCCGCCAGCAAATGAAAGGGGGGGCGGCGGCCAAAGTCGCAATGCTGCAACTTGCCGTCGCAAAGGTGAAAAGCGGGTGTGCGGAAAAAACCCGCCGGGCCTTGAACCCCCTGAAGACCCTGAAGCCCCGGCGGTCCTTCTTCACCGGCCACCGGCAACGCGCCCCATGAAAGGGGTCGCGGCAAGACCCGCGAGACGCGGTTTGCACAAATGCGACCCTTCATTACACATTCATTCCCGGCCGCGCGATGGCCCGGAATTCATGTGCCACACTGCGCGCCCATGAACCTCTCATCGCGAATATTCGCAGTCGCGCTGCTGGCTGTGCCGCCTGCCGCGCACGCCGCCGCCACGGAACCCAAGGCCGGCTGCGCCGTCGCCATCGGCGGCGCGCTCGCGGCCAACAATGACGAAGTGTGGCAGCGCGTGGTGAGGCTGGCCGGCGGCAAGGACGCGCGCATCGCCGTCTTCGCCAGCGCCGCCGCTGATCCGGTCAAATCAGCCGAGAGCATCATCGCCTCGCTCAATCAACGCGGCGCGAAAGCGGAACACATTCCCGTCGCGGTCAATCTCAAGTCCACCGACTGGCGCGCGGCGGTGCAAGACTCGGCGCTCATCGCCAAGGTGCGCGACAGCGGCGGCGTCTATTTCGCCGGCGGCTCGCAAGCGCGCATCACGGAAGTGCTGCTCTCGAAGGAAGGCAAGCCGATGCTGGAAGCCATCCGCGCGGTGCAGCAAAAGGGCGGCGTCGTCGCAGGGTCCAGCGCCGGGGCCGCGATCATGAGCGAGGTGATGTTCAACGAGCCGCAGGCGATTCTCGACATGCTGAAAAACGGCGTCCGCGATGGCGCGGACGTGGCGCCCGGCCTGGGATTCGCCGGACCGGGACTCATGGTCGATCAGCACTTTCTGAAACGCGGCCGCTTCGGCCGTCTCCTGCCCGCGCTGATGCACACGGGCATCCCGCTGGGCGTGGGCGTGGACGAGAACACCGCCGCCATTTTCTGCGGTCGCGAAGTCGAAGTCATCGGCGCCAAGGGCGCGCTGGTCATCGACACGCGCGCGGCAAGCCGCAACCGCGCGCTGCCCCACTTCAATGTGAAGAACGCGAAACTCACCTATCTGGATCGCGGCGACCGCATGCATCTGGACACGCTGGCAATCACGCCCGCCCCGGCCAAGGCCGCACGGCGGATCGACCCGAACGCGAAGGACTACAAGCCGTATCACTCGAAGCCCGAGTTTCACACCGACGTGCTGGCCGACACCGTGGTCGCGAACCTGATGGGCAACTTCATCGACAACCCGCAGCGCGAAGTCATCGGCCTCGCTTTCGATGCGTTGCAACTCGCGAAGCCGGACGCCGATGAACGCACCACCATCGGCTTCGAGTTCCGCTTCAGCAAGGGGAAAGACAGCGTCGGCTGGTTCACCAGCGCGTTCGGCGGCGAGGACTACACCGTTGCGAATATTCGCCTGGACGTGACGCCAGTGAAGATGGCGCGTCCCCTCTACGCACCGCTGAATCCGCCCGCGCCACGTTGAATCCACCCTACCCGGAACCGGTCATGCAACGCTTTCGCATTCTGCTTCTCGCCCCGCTCGTCATGCTCGCCACCATCGCCCTTTCCGCCGCGGCGCAGGACAGGAAACTTCGCATCGGCGTGGAAGGCGCCTACCCGCCCTTCTCGCAGGTCGGCGCGGACGGCAAGGTCGCGGGCTTCGACATCGACATCGCCCACGCGCTCTGCGCCGAGCTGAAGGCGCGATGCACGCTTGTCACCCAGGAGTTCGACGGCATGATCCCGTCGCTCATCGCGCGCAAGTTCGACGCCGTGATCGCGTCGATGTCCATCACCGAGGAACGCAAAAAAGCGGTCGACTTCACCGACAAGTACTACCAGTCGCCCAACCGCATGATCGCCAAGGTCGGCGTGTTCGCGGACGCCACGCCGGCAACGCTGAAGGGCAAGCGCATCGGCGTGCAGCGCACCACCATTCACGACCGCTTCGCCACCGACACGTTCAAGGATGGCACCATCGTTCGCTACGCGAAGCAGAGCGAGGTGTTCCTCGATCTCGCCGCCGGGCGCATCGATGCGGCGCTGATGGACGCGGTGCCGGCGGATACGGGCTTTCTGAAAAAGCCGGCGGGCAAGGGCTTCGGCTTCGTCGGCGCCGCGTTCAACGATCCCAAGTACTTCGGCCACGGCGCAGGCATCGCCGTGCGCAAGGGCGACACGCTGCGCGAGGAGCTCAATCGCGCGCTTGCGAATATTCGCGGCAACGGGACATACAAGAAGATTCAGGACAAGTACTTCGAGTTTGATATTTATGGGGCGGTGGTGAAGTGAACAAGGTTTTCTCAACTCGCCGCATTCACCCCCACCCCAGCCCTCCCCCCTCAAGGGGGGGAGGGCTGGGGTGGGGGTGCTCACCGCACCAATACACCCACACTCTCCGGCGCGGCGAATATTCGCACTAGCGAACCATGCTCGCCGACTACCTGCCCTCCCTCTTCGAAGGCACGCTCATCACCTTGAGCGTCGCCGGCGCCTCGCTCACCATCGCGGCGGCGCTCGGCCTCCTGGGCGCAGCGGCGAAACTCTCGCGCTCCCGCGCGCTGAGAACCGCAGCGAACCTCTACACCACCGTCATCCGCGGCGTGCCGGACCTGGTGCTGATGCTGCTCATCTTTTACGGCGGCCAGGTGGCGCTGAACTGGGCGGCGCAGCGCCTGGGCCATGAGGACTACATCGACATCAACCCGTTCGTCGCCGGGGTCGCCACCATCGGCTTCATTTTTGGCGCCTATCTCACCGAGACGTTTCGCGGCGCGTTGATGGCCATTCCGCCGGGGCAACGCGAGGCGGGACTCGCCTTCGGCATGTCGCCCGCCAGAGTGCTCATTCGCATCACGCTGCCGCAGATGATTCGGCTGGCGCTCCCCGGGTTCACCAACAATTGGCTGGTGCTGGTGAAGTCGACCGCCATCGTGTCGGTCATCGGGCTGTCGGACATGATGCAGCGCGCGGGCTTCGCCGCCGGCGCGACGCAGCAGCCGTTCACGTTCTATCTCGCGGCGGCGGGCCTGTACCTCGCCATCACCACCGTGTCGCTGCTCGCACTGAACGCCTTGAATCGCCGCTACTCGGCCGGCGTGAGATGGGCGCACGCATGAACTGGGACGCGATCCAGTCCGGCCTGCCGGGCTACCTCGACGGCGCGTGGCTCACGCTGCAACTCCTCGGCGCGTCGCTCAGCATCGGGCTCATCGCCGCGCTGCCGCTGGCGCTACTCCGCGCATCGGCGAATCCGTGGGCGCGGCAGCCGGTCTGGGCGTTCACCTACGTCATTCGCGGCACACCGATGCTGGTGCAACTCTTCCTCATCTACTACGGGCTGGCGCAATTCTCCGCCGTGCGCGAAAGCGCGCTGTGGCCGTGGCTTTCGGAGGCGTGGTTCTGCGCGGTGCTGGCGTTCGGCCTGAACACCTGCGCGTACACGGTGGAAATCTTCGCTGGCTGCATCACGGCCACGCCGCGCGGCGAGATCGAGGCGGCGCGCGCGCTGGGGCTGTCCCGCGCGCAGCTCCACCGCCGCATCCTGCTGCCGTCGGCGCTGCGCCGCGCGCTGCCCGCCTACTCCAACGAAGTCATCATGATGTTGCACGGCACGTCGCTCGCCAGCATCGTGACCCTGCTCGACCTCACCGGCGCCGCGCGCGAAGTCAATTCGCGTTTCTACGCGCCCTTCGAAGCCTTCCTCACCGCGGCGGTGTTCTACCTGGCGCTCACGTTCCTGCTGGTGGGGCTGTTCCATCTCGCCGAGCGCCGCTTCCTCACGCACCTGCGCCCACGCATGACTTGAACTCATGAGAACTCTCCAACATCCGCTCGCGTCATCCGCGCTCGGCACGCACCGCGCGTTGACCAGCCTGCACTTCGGCCCCGCCGCGAACGAGGGGCCGGGACGAAAGAAGGTCTACATCCAGGCCTCGCTGCACGCCGACGAATTGCCCGGCATGCTGGTGGCGCACCACCTGCGCCAGCACCTCGCGCGGCTGGAGAGCGCGGACAAGCTGCTGGGCGAAGTCGTTCTGGTGCCCGTGGCCAACCCGCTGGGTCTCGCGCAATCGGTGCTGCGCACGGCGCAGGGCCGGTTCGATCTCGTCACCGGTGAAAATTTCAATCGCCACTATCCGGCGTTGAAAGACGCGGTGATCGAGCGGGTGGGCGCCTCGCTGGGGTCGGACGCCGCCGCCAACACTGCGAATATTCGCAAAGCCATGCGCGCGGCGCTGGCCGCCTGGCCGGTGACGGGCGAGTTGCAGAGTCTGCGCAAGACGCTCCTCTCCCTCGCGTGCGACGCCGACATCGTGCTCGATCTTCACTGCGACACCGAGGCCGTCGTGCATCTTTACACCGGCACGCCGCTCTGGCCGCGCGTGGAGCCGCTGGCCCGTTATCTCGGCGCCCACGCCACGCTGCTCGCCACCGAAAG
Source organism: Betaproteobacteria bacterium (assembly GCA_016791265.1). Taxonomy (GTDB): domain Bacteria; phylum Pseudomonadota; class Gammaproteobacteria; order Burkholderiales; family Usitatibacteraceae; genus JAEUMY01. The sequence continues at coordinate 61,233 of JAEUMY010000012.1, read as the reverse complement.
CGGCGACAACCCATTCGACGAAGCCTGCTCGCAGACCTGGTGGCAACTTGGGGAGCACTTCGGCGTGGGCGTTCCCATCGAGCTGGGCTGTGTCGCGGTGACGGTGGAACTGCGCGGCCTCGCCGAAGTGACCCATGAGAACGCCGCGCGCGATGCCGAGGCGCTGCTCGCCTATCTCGCGCAGCAAGGCTTCATCGGCGAGGCGCCGCCGCCGCTGCCCGACCTCATCGCGCCCGCCACACCGCTGGCCGGCTCCGAAGCCTTGACCGCGCCCATGAGCGGCATCGTCGTGTTCCTGCGCGCACCCGGCGAGCGCGTGCGGGCCGGGGATGCGATCGTCGAGATCATCGACCCGCTCACTGCGGAAAGCGTGCGCGTGAAGGCGTCGGTGGATGGCGTGTTGTATGCGCGCGATCACCAGCGGTATGCGCTGACGGGGGCGCGGTTGGCGAAGATCGCCGGCGCCACCGCAATCCGGACAGGAAAGTTGCTGAGTGCATAGGTCGCGGGTTCGCGAAGTCGTGAAAGCCTTGCGAATATTCGCAATCAACTCCCTCCCCCTTGAGGGGGGAGGGTCGGGGTGGGGGTGGGCAGCGCCGCGAGACTTCGCCGGCGCTGAAGCAGAAGAAGGACACACATGAACATGAACGATATTGCAACGCTTACCGAAGCACCTGGCACCCCCACCCCAGCCCTCCCCCCTCAAGGGGGAGGGAGCGGAACTGCTACCTCTGCCGTTGCAAAACTGGCCGTCACCGACATCCACAAACGCTTCGGCGCGGCCGAGGTGTTGAAGGGTATTTCGCTCACTGCCAACGCGGGCGATGTCATCAGCCTCATCGGCTCCTCCGGCTCCGGCAAGAGCACGTTTCTGCGCTGCATCAATCTGCTGGAACAGCCCAACGCAGGCACTATCGCGCTGAATGGCGAGACGCTCACCCTGACCCGGGACCGCGATGGATCGCTGAAAGCCGCCGACGCGAAGCAGCTGCAACGGCTCCGCGCCCGGGTGACGATGGTGTTCCAGCACTTCAACCTCTGGGCGCACATGACGGCGCTGGAGAACGTGATCGAAGCGCCGGTGCAGGTGCTGGGGCTGTCGAAGGACGCGGCCATCGCGCGTGGCGAAGCCTTGCTGGCGCGGGTCGGCGTGGCGCATCGCAAGGACCACTATCCCGCGCATCTTTCCGGCGGCGAGCAGCAGCGTGTCGCCATCGCCCGCGCGCTGGCGATGGACCCCGAGGTGATGCTCTTCGACGAACCCACTTCAGCGCTCGACCCGGAGCTGGTGGGCGAGGTGCTGAAAGTCATGCGCGATCTGGCCCGCGAAGGCCGCACCATGATCGTGGTGACCCACGAAATGGGCTTCGCCCGCGAGGTGTCGAACCATGTCGTGTTCCTACACAAGGGCTTGATCGAGGAAGAGGGCGATCCGCGCGAGGTGCTGGCGCGGCCGCGGAGCGAACGGCTGCGGCAGTTCCTGGCCGGCAGTCTGAAATGACGCTGAGGCAGTAGCGCAAGCCGCTTCACCGCGACGCTTGCGAAGGGCGCGAAGCCGTCCGGTGGCTCCGGTCACCACTCTTCGTGCGCTTCGTGAGCTTCGTGGTTGAATAGCAGCCTGTCGCAGCAGAGCGAATATTCGCACCGTGACCTCACCCATCCCAGAACGCATCGCCTTCCTGCTCTTGCCGCGCTTTCCGCTGGCATCGCTGGCCGGGCCGCTGGACGCGCTGGCGCACGCCAATGCGGCGCTGGGGACGCACGCGCACGAAAGCCTGCTCGTCTCGCTGGACGGCAACCCGGTCACGGCGGGCAACGGCATCAGCCTGCCGGTGCATTGCGCGCTCTCCGCATTGGCGTCGAAGGACGCCACGGCGCTCATGGTGCTCTCCGACACGCCGCTACCCCAGCGCGGATTCGATCAGGAGGTGGAGACCCTGCGCCGCTTCGCGTTGCCGGGGCGGCTGGTGGGCGGACTGGGCACGGGTGCCTGGCTGGTGGCGCGGGCGGGGCTCCTCACCGCCAAGCGCGCCACCATCCACTGGCCGTACGCGGCGCTCTTTGGCGAGACCTTCGCCGAGACCGTCGTGTCGTCGAATCTCTTCGAGATCGATGACAACCGCATGACCGCCGCCGGCGGCGACGCGGCGCGCGACCTCTTCGTGCATTGGCTGACCACGCGCCACGGCGACACGGTGGCGACCGCATTGATGGATCACTTCGGCCTGGAGCGGCGGCGCGGCTCAGGCGAGGCGCAGCGCGTGCCGCTGGCCGCGCGCATCGGCGGCGGCCAGCCCAAGCTCACCGAGGCGGTGTCGCTGATGGAAGCGAATCTGGAGGAACCGCTGCCCACCGAGGAAATCGCGCGGCTGGTCGGCGTGTCGCGCCGGCAACTGGAGCGGCTTTTCAAGCAGTACTTGAATAACCTCCCTTCGCGCTACTACCTGGACCTTCGCCTCACCCGATCGCGCCAGCTGCTCACCCAGACCAGCCAGTCGATCCTGCAGATCGGCTTGTCGTGCGGGTTCTCGTCGGGGCCGCATTTCTCCAGCGCGTATCGCGCGAAGTTCGGCATCACGCCGCGCGAGCAGCGCGCGCGGCGCATGGGCGCCGTCGAGCAGGACGACAACGACGAATGAAGCGCCGCCAGCCCATCCCTGTAAGCCACCGTCGCTTTCCCGACAGGGCGAGAGACGGCATGCGGCTTAGAATGTCGCCATTGACCATCACGACCACGCGCCACGCGTCGCCAAGGAGTTCGCCATGACCACGACCCACACACCCGTCACCCGCGCCACCTTCGATCAATTCATGGCGCCCAACTACGCGCCCGGCGCGATGATTCCCGTGCGCGGGCTGGGTTCGCGCGTGTGGGACCAGTCCGGCCGCGAGCTGGTCGACCTCGCAGGCGGCATCGCCGTGTCCTCGGTCGGCCACTGCCATCCGAAGGTGGTCGGCGCACTGGTGGAGCAGGCCAACAAAATCTGGCATGTCGCCAACGTGCTCACCAACGAACCGGCGCTGAAGCTGGCGCGGGCGTTGGTGGACGCCACGTTCGCCGACCGCATCTTCCTCGCCAACTCCGGCGGCGAAGCCAATGAAGCCGCGTTCAAGCTGGCCCGCCGCTACGCCACGGATCACTTTCCCAAAGACCCGAAGAACATCGACAAGCACGAGAGCGACAAGAACGAGATCGTCGCCTGCACCAATTCGTTCCACGGCCGCACGCTGTTCACCGTGACCGTGGGCGGACAGCCCAAGTACACCCAGGGCTTCGGCCCGCTGCCGGCCGGCATCCACCATGTGCCGTACAACGATCTGGACGCGATGAAGAAGGTGGTGAACGACAAGACCTGCGCCATCGTCGTTGAACCCATCCAGGGCGAAGGCGGCGTCACGCCGGCGAAGCCCGAGTACTTGCAGGGTCTGCGCGCGCTGGCCGATCAGCACGGCGCGCTCCTGATTTTCGACGAGGTGCAAAGCGGCGCCGGACGCACCGGCGAGCTCTACGCCTACATGAACTACGGCGTGACCCCGGACATTCTCACCACCGCGAAAGGCATCGGTGGCGGCTTTCCCATCGGCGCGATGCTGACCACGGAGAAGGTGGCGAAGAGCCTCGTCGTCGGCTCGCACGGCAGCACCTACGGCGGCAACCCGCTGGGCTGCGCCGTGGCGCTGGCCGTGTTCGACCTCATCACGGCCGAGTCCACGCGCGCCAACGTGAAGGCGCGAAGCGCACAGTTGAAAGAGGGCCTCAAGAAGATCGGCGACCGCCACCAGGTGTTCGCCGATGTGCGCGGCGACGGCCTTCTGATCGGCGCCGAACTCGCCCAACCCTTCGCCGGCAAGGCCAAGGACCTCATCAACGCCGCGGAGAAGGAAAGCGTGATGGTGCTGATGGCGGGGCCGGACGTGATGCGCTTCGCGCCGTCGCTCCTCATCACCGAAGCGGATGTGGCCGAGGGGCTGTCGCGGTTCGAGCGCGGCGTCGCGGCGTTTGTGGCCGCGAATACGCAAGCGAAGGCCGCGTGAAAGTGCGCCGGATGACGCCCGTGTGCGGGAGGCCTGAGGGCAACGTGATGCACGCCGCGCTATCCCAAGGCGCCCTCCCCCCTCAAGGGGGAGAGCGCGGAGATCAGCGCAAGCAACAGTGGAGCCCCAGTCCATGCTGATCCTCCGCCCCAGCCGCATCGCCGATCTGCCCGAGGTGGTGCGCATCGCCGAAGCGTCAGCCATCGGCATCACTTCTCTGCCGCCCGACCGCGACAAGCTCTACGACAAGATCCGCCAGTCGGTGGAATCGTTCGAGCCGGATCGCGATGTGTCCGGCGAGGAGACCTACTTCTTCGTGCTGGAGGACGCCGCCACCGGCAGGTTGATGGGCACTTCCGGCATCACCGCCGAGGCGGGCTTTCACGACCGCTTCTACAGCTATCGCAACGAGACCATCGTGCATGCGTCGCAGGAGCTGGCGGTGTCGAACCGCATCCATGCGCTGCATCTGTGCCACGACCTCACCGGCTACGCGCTGCTCACGTCATTCTGGATCGACCCTTCGCTCTATGACACCGAGTGGCCGCAACTGTTGTCGCGCGGACGGCTTCTGTTCCTGCGCGAATATTCGCAACGTTTCGGCGACAAGATCGCGGCGGAGAATCCCGGCGTGTGCGACGAGCAGGGCCGGTCGCCGTTCTGGGACGCGGTCGGGCGGCGTTTCTTCAACATGGATTATCCGCAGGCCGAGCGCCTCTCCGGCGGGCGCAGCAAGACCTTCATCGCCGAACTGATGCCGCACTATCCGATCTACGTGCCGCTCCTGCCGGCCGAGGCGAAGCTCGCCATCGGGCAACTGCATCCGGTGGCCGAACTGCCGTTCTCCATCTTGCTGGCCGAAGGCTTCGACGCGGACACCTACATCGACATCTTCGACGGCGGCCCGACCGTGGAGGCGCGCATCAGCATGCTGCGCTCGATCGCGAAGCAGCGCCGCCTGCAGGTGACGGTCGCGCCCGATGATGTCGCGGCCGGCCGGCCGCACCTCATCAGCAACGTCAGCGCCGACGGCTTTCGCGCAACCATCGCGACCCTCAAAGTGGAACGCGACAGCCCCGTGCTCCTGCCGCCCGCCATCGCGACCACGCTGGGCGTGGAAAGCGGCGACGCCGTGCGCGTGGTGCCCCTGTGAGCGCCGCCATGACCACGACCATGCTGCTTCGTCCCATCGCCCTGAGCGATCTGCCGGCGCTCATCGAACTGGTGGGCCGCGCGGGGGTGGGCCTCACCACATTGCCGCCGAACCAAATCGAGCTGAGGAAGCGCATCGAAGCCTCCGAGGCCACATTCGCCGGCACCACTGATCCGCGCGATGGGCTGTATCTCTTCGTCCTGCTGGAGGTGTCGGCCGCGGCGCCTGCCGGCAAGCTGGCCGGCATCTGCGGCGTGGCGCCGGCGGTGGGGCTGCGCCAGCCGTGGTACTCGTACCGCGTGGGCCAAGTGGTGCATGCGTCGCAGGAGCTGAACATCTTCACCCAGACGCCCACGCTGTTCCTGTCCAACGATCACACCGGGCACAGCGAGCTGTGCTCGCTCTTCCTCGACCCCGCGTACCGCAAGGACAAGAACGGCGTGCTGCTCTCCAAGTCACGACTGCTCTTCCTCGCGCAGCATCGCGGCCACTTCGCCGACCGCGTCATCGCGGAGCTGCGCGGTGTGACCGACGCGAATGGCAAGAGCCCGTTCTGGGAGAGTCTCGGCCGGCATTTCTTCTCGATGGAATTCGCCCACGCCGACTACCTGACCGGCATTGGCAAGAAATCATTCGTGGCCGAACTGATGCCCAAGCATCCGCTGTACACCTCGTTCCTGACGCCCGAGGCGCAGGCCGTCATCGGCGTGACCCACGAGCTCACCCGGCCCGCGCAGGCGATGCTCGCGAGCGAGGGCTTCCGCTTCGCCGGGCATGTCGACATCTTCGACGCCGGCCCCGTGGTGGAAGCGGTGGTCGACGATATCGGCGCAGTGAAGGCGAGCCGTCTCGTACCGGCGCGAATCGTTGACCTGCCGAACGCGGACGGCGTGGCGCATCTGGTCAGCAACACGCACTACGGCGATTTCCGCGCAAGCCTCGTCACCTTGCCGACGGGAACGCAGGCGTGCCCGCTCACCGCCGAGGTCGCCGCGTTGCTCAAGGTGAAGGATGGCGAGGACGTGCGCGTGGCGCCGCTTTCGACCCGGGACCGCTGATGGCTGATCTTTTCATCAACGGCGCGTGGGTCGCGGGGTCGGGTGCGGCGTTCAGCTCGGTCAATCCGGTGAGTGGCGCGACCGCATGGTCGGGCCGCGCCGCGGACGCCGCGCAAGTGGACACCGCAGTGGCCGCGGCACGCGCCGCCTTCGAGGACTGGGCCGCGCTCAGCGTCGCGGATCGCGTGGCCGTCATCCGTCGTTTCGCCGAGCAGTTGAAATCAACCCAGGAAGCGCTGGCACGCACCATCGGCCTGGAAACCGGCAAGCCGCTCTGGGAGTCGCGCACCGAAGTCGCGACCATGATCGCGAAGGTGGAGATTTCGGTGAAAGCGCATGCCGAGCGCACCGGTGATGCGCGTACACCGCAGCTCGAAGGCGCGGCCACGCTCACCCATCGGCCGCTCGGGGTGATGGCCGTGTTCGGCCCGTACAATTTTCCGGGACACCTGCCCAACGGCCATATCGTGCCGGCGCTCATCGCGGGCAACACCATCGTGTTCAAGCCGAGCGAGCTGGCGCCTGCGACAGCGGCGGCGACCGTGAAGTGCTGGGATGCCGCGGGCGTGCCGAAAGGCGTGCTGAATCTGGTGCAAGGCGCCAGGGACACCGGCGTGGCGCTCGCCGCCGGCGATATCGACGGCCTGCTTTTCACCGGCAGCTCGCGCACGGGTGAGGCGCTGCACAAGCAATTCGCCGGCAAGACCGACAAAATGCTGGCGCTCGAAATGGGCGGCAACAATCCGCTCGTGATCGGCGCGGTGAGCGACATCGACGCCACCGTTCACACCATCATCCAGTCCGCGTACATCTCCGCCGGTCAGCGCTGCACCTGCGCGCGGCGATTGATCGTGATCGAAAGCGCGAACACCGATGCGTTGTTGACGCGGCTCGCGCGGGTGGTTGCGAATATTCGCGTGGGCGCGTTCGACGCGGATCCGCAGCCTTTCATGGGTGCCGTGGTGTCGGTCAAGGCCGCGCACGATCTGCTCGCGGCGCAAGAGGATCTGATCGCGCGCGGCGGCCATCCGCTGCTCGCGATGAAGCGCCTCGTTCCCAACACCGCCCTGCTCTCGCCGGGTCTCATCGACGTGACTGAAGCGAAGGACCTGCCCGACGAGGAGTACTTCGGCCCGCTGTTGCAGGTTTCTCGCGTGAGGTCGCTCGACGCCGCCCTCGTGCTGGCCAACAACACCCGCTACGGCCTCGCCGCCGGACTGCTGTCCGACGACGTGAACCAGTGGCGAAACTTCGCAAGAGGGATTCGCGCCGGCATCGTCAACTGGAACCGCCAGCTCACCGGCGCGTCCAGCGCGGCGCCCTTCGGCGGCATCGGCGCCTCCGGCAACCATCGGCCCAGCGCGTACTACGCGGCGGACTACTGCGCGTATCCGCAGGCGTCGCTGGAAGCCGAGCACGTCAGCATGCCTGCCGCGCTCAGCCCTGGACTGGATTTTTCATGACCACACGCGAATTCAACTTCGACGGACTCGTCGGCCCGACGCACAACTACTCGGGCCTCTCCTACGGCAACGTCGCCTCGGCCAAGAATCAGGGCGCCATCGCCAACCCCAGGCGCGCCGCGCTGCAGGGGCTCGCCAAGATGAAGCAGCTGGCCGACCTGGGGTTCGGCCAGGGCGTGCTCGCGCCGGTGGCGCGGCCGGACCTCGATGCGCTGCGCAAAGTGGGCTTCACCGGCAGCGATGCCGAGGTGGTGAGCCGTGCGGCGAAAGAAGCGCCCGCGTTGCTCGCATCCGCCCATTCCGCCTCCAGCATGTGGACGGCCAACGCGGCGACGGTGAGCGCCAGCGCCGACACGGCGGACGGCAAGGTGCATTTCACGCCCGCCAACCTCAACAACAAGTTTCATCGCTCCATCGAGCATCCGACCACGGCGCGCATTCTCAAGGCCGTGTTTCCGGGCGAGCGCTTCGTGCATCACGACGCCTTGCCCGCCTGCCCGCAGTTTGGCGACGAAGGAGCGGCCAATCACACGCGCCTCACGCGCGCCTACGGCGAACCGGGCGTGGAGTTGTTCGTGTACGGCTGCTCGGGCTTCGACCTCTCGCAGCCCGCGCCCAAGAAATTCCCCGCGCGCCAGACGCTGGAAGCCTCGCAGGCCGTGGCCCGCCTGCACGGGCTGGATGGCTCGCGCGGCCTCGCCGTGTTCGCGCAGCAGAATCCGGACGTGATCGATGCCGGCGTGTTTCACAACGACGTGATCGCCGTCGGCAACGGCCCGGTGTTGTTCCACCATCAGGCGGCGTTTCTCCGCACGGCCGAGTTGCTGCGCACCTTGCGGGAAAAAATCGGCGAGCGCTTCGCATCGGTCGAAGTGCCCACCAGCGAAGTCAGTGTCGAAGACGCCGTGCAGTCCTACCTCTTCAATAGCCAGCTTCTCACCAAGCAAGACGGCAGCATGATGCTGGTGGTGCCCTCCGAATGTGATGCGAATATTCGCGTGAAGGACTATCTGGCCAGGCTGGTCGAATCCGGCGGCCCCATCGCCGAAGTGCGGGTGATGGACTTGCGCGAAAGCATGATGAACGGCGGCGGCCCGGCGTGCTTGCGCCTGCGTGTGGAATTGAACGACGCCGAGGCGAAGGCCGTGAACCCCGCCGTGCTGATGAGTGACACGCTCCACGCCACGCTGTCCGCCTGGGTGGCGCAGCACTACCGTGACCGCGTCACCGGCGACGATCTCGCCGACCCCGCGCTCATCACCGAGGCGCGCACGGCGTTGGATGAACTGACGCGCATTCTCAAGCTGGGCAGCGTGTACGCGTTTCAGCGCTGACGCCACCAGAACGACGCAACTCGCCCGCAGGGCCTGCCTCGCGCACCGGATGCGGGACTCAGGATTCCACGCGGCGCACCTTCAGTGCGCTGGTCGTGCGGTCACTGTGCGCGTGGCTGACTCAGACTTGATCGCAGTTCGGTCACTGGCCAAGCAATCTGCGAATCGAGTTCCAGCACGTCTTCCAAAACCGCGCTTCCCAGGCGAGCAGCTTCGCCACCCAGGGCGGCATGTCGTGACTCGCCGGCAGTGATTTGGCGACGTCTTCAGCTGAACCGCCCTTGAAGACCGCTTTCCAGACGGCGACCACGACCAAGATCTCGATGGCGATCAGCACCGCAAGGCCCACGTAGCGCAGCGGTGACACATAGCTCAGCAGCACCTGATCCGACGCGGGAACGAGATGCGACGCGCCCCAGATGCCAAGACAGGCCAGCGCGACAGCGCGAATGGCGGCGCGCTTGCCTTGTGCGCGATAGCACCAGAAACACAGTAGCGGCAACAGGATCGCGAAATCGAACAGCAGGCCCGCCTCGACCACCCGCAGGGCATCTCCACGTTGGGTCAGCGCGACTGAAAGATCGACAACGACGACAAGCGGCGCGATAAACAGGAACCAGTGGTTGCGAAAGTTGGGAAACTGAAGAGTGTTCATGGGGTATCAGGCAGTGACTGCGAATATTCGCATTCTAGTCGCCTTCGCGGCGAGCCAATCTCGATACGGACAATCCCAGTCGAATACGCGTATCCCTCGCCGATCGGGAGGGGACTCGAATCAGAGAATGCGGCGAAGCCGCGCGTCACCCGTGATGCGAATATTCGCGTCAGGCGGGGATGGAGACGCACTAGCGGCGAATGGCTCGGCCACGGCGGGGGATGCCGGCACTTCGCGACCGGCGACGGCGTCCACCGGCCAGGCAGGTGGGACGCCGCCGCATGCGGCGTTCAGCGTTGCCTGAAACATGATCCAGTCCATGTTCGACCCTCCTTGGCGCGGCGTGGTTTGCAAGCCCGGCCGAGGACTTCACTCTATGCCTCGCCGCGCGGCATGAACAGGGCAGAAGTTTCAGAAATGCGCCATTCGCGTTCAGGCCCGTGCGCGCGCCACCACGACCGGGGCGGCGGCACGCGGACCGTCGCCTGTGCGACACTCGCGTCATGCCTGTCGACACCGTCCTCCACGCCTTCCGCCGACTCGGCGCGGCCGTGCTGCTCGCACTCCTCGCCGCCTGCGGGCCGTCGGTACCCAAGGTCGCCAAGCTGGACGCAGGCGCGACGATCCTCGCCTTCGGCGACAGCCTCACTTTCGGCACGGGTGCGGCGCCCAACGACGCCTACCCCGCGCAGTTGGAGCGCGTCGTCGGCCGCAAGATCGTCAACGCGGGGGTGCCCGGCGAAATCAGCGCCGATGGGCTGAAGCGGCTGCCCGAGGTGCTGGACGAGGTGAAGCCGAAGCTGCTCATCCTCTGTCACGGCGGCAACGATTTCCTGCGCAAGCTGAGCGAGGCCGACGCCGCGGCGAATATTCGCGGCATGATTCATGAAGCCAAGGGGCGCGGCATCGAGGTCGTGCTGATGGCCACGCCGAAGCCCGGCCTGCCGCCCAGCGTGCCCGCGTTCTACGCCGACATCGCGCGCGAGTTTGGTCTCCCGATGCAGGACGATGTCATCAAGTCCGTGTTGTTCGACAACGCGAAGAAGAGCGACCTCGTCCATCCCAACGCGCAAGGCTATGGCGAGATGGCGCAGGCGCTGGCGAAACTGTTGAAGAAGGCGGGGGCGGTGTAGCGCGCGGGGCTGGGGGCTGGGGGCTGGGAAAAATGTGCTTCACTTGCGAATATTCGCAAGAGCTTTGTTGTCTGATCGCCTCAGCACTGCGCATGCGTCGAGCGCAACCAAGCGAGTCCCCAGCCCCCAGTCCCCAGCCCCAAGAAAAGAGTGGATTCCGCCTCCCAGTTCCTCCTCGGCGCCGCGGTCGGCGTCGCCACCCTGGGCCGTCGCACCGCCCCGTGGAAAGCCGCGCTTTGGGGCGGCATCGCGGGCACGGCGCCTGATCTCGACAGCTTCATCGATCATGGCGACGCCATCGCGGCGATGACGCTGCATCGAGCGGAGAGCCACGCGCTCTTCTGGCTGACGCTGTGTTCGCCGCTGCTGGCCGCGCTGCCCGCGTGGCTGCATGGCGAGCGCGCCATGTTCAAGCGCTGGTGGTTGGCGATGTGGCTGGCGCTCATCACCCACCCACTGCTCGATGCCATGACGGTGTACGGCACGCAGCTCTTCCTGCCCTTCACCAATCACCCGGTCGGCCTCGGCAGTGTCTTCATCATCGACCCCATGTACACGCTGCCGCTTCTCATCGGCGTGATGGCTGTATTGGCGCAGCGCAACGACAGCGGACGCAAGTGGAACACGGTCGGACTGGTTCTCTCCACGCTCTATCTCGTCTGGGGTGCCGCGGTGCAATCGCATGTCGAGTCGGTGGCCCGGGCCAGCTTGCCGCCCAGCGAGCAGGCGACGGCACGCGTGCTGGTGACGCCAAGCGCGTTCAACAGCATCCTCTGGCGCGTGGTGGTGCGGCGCGATGGCGACTACGCGGAGGGCTTCTATTCGCTGTTCGACCGCGAACGCCGTGTTCGCTTCCAGCGTTTCCCGCATGACGCGCGCCTCGAAGCCGAACTGAAGCGCGCCGCCAACGCCGCCCATGCGCGCATGGCGGCGTTCACCCACGGCTTCTACGCGCTGAAAGAAGACGCCGGCCGGGTGCGCCTCACGGATCTGCGCATGGGGCAGGAGCCTTACTACACCTTCGCCTTCCACATCGCGGAACGCGAGAACGGCGCGCTCATGCCCGTGCCCGCGGAGCGGGTCGGCAGTCTGGGCGACGTGCCGAAACGCCTGGCCTGGCTTTGGGAACGGCTGAAGGGCAAGGACTCGCCGCCGCCACGCTGACGACGCGATCTCCCCACGCGCGCTATGGATTTCCGCCATCACCCAATCCGGAATTGACCGATAATCCGGCTCGCCCGTTACACCCGAACACTCACTCAGGAGACCCTCATGGCTGCCCCCTTCACCTTGCCCGCCCTGCCCTGGGCGGACAACGCGCTGGACCCCGTCATTTCCGCCAACACGATGTCCTTCCACCACGGCAAGCACCACAAGGCCTACGTGGACAATCTGAACAAGCTGGTCGAGGGCACGCCCATGGCTGACCAGTCGCTGGAAGCCATCATCCAGGCCAGCGCCGGTGATGCGTCCAAGGCGGGCCTCTTCAACAATTCCGCCCAGATCTGGAACCACACCTTCTTCTGGCATTCCATGGCGCCCAATGCAGGCGGCAAGCCCACGGGCAAGGTCGCGGAACTCATCGACCGCGATCTCGGTGGCTACGACAAATTCAAGGAAGAGTTCGCCAAGGCCGCGATGGGCCGCTTCGGCTCCGGCTGGGCGTGGCTCTCGCTGAAGGATGGCAAGCTCGTCATTTCCTCCACACCCAACGCCGAGACGCCGCTCACTGCGGGTGCGACGCCGCTCCTGACCATCGACGTCTGGGAGCACGCGTACTATCTCGATCACCAGAACCGTCGCGCGGACTTTGTCAACGCCGTCATCGACAAGCTGCTCAATTGGAACTTCGCCAGCGAAAACCTGGCCAAGGGCTGACCGCCCGCCGCCCGAACGACCGGCCGATGAAGGCCCTTGCCGCCCTGTCCGCGCTTGCGGGCGGGGCGGTTTCGCTTCGGCGCCGCGCCTGGAGGTTGCGCGCGCGGCCTGTGACTTATTGCCTTGCGTTTTCGGGACCGAGACGGTAGGGTCTGACGCATGAAGAGAGAAACGCGGCACTGACCCAGGATGGCCAGCGCCCCCCCACAGTTTCCGTTCACCCTGCTCTCCCCGATCGCTGACAGACAGGCTCTGCGCACCCGCCGCTTCTTTCTGGGTGTGCTGGCCTACGCGGTGGGGGTCGTCCTGCTCGGTCTCGCGACCATGGTCGATCTCCTCACGCCCCAGGGATTCGCGCTGTCGGTGGCGCTCGTCGCGGCGTGGAACGGGGCGCTCTTCTGGCTCTTCGCAAGCGGCGCCAACGCACAATTCCGTGACAAGAGCCTCACCCATGTGCAGACCCTGGGCGGCATCGCGGTCATCATGTTCGTGGCCTATCAATTTCAGCGCGACCGCAGCCTGGTGCTGGTGTGGTGCCTCGTGGTGCTGCTCTTCGGCATTTTCCGTTTCCGCACGCGCGAGTTCGTCACCTCAACGCTGTTCATGCTGGCGGGCTATGCGCTGGTCATCAATCTGCTGATGACGTTCCGCCCGCAATCGGTCGATGTGTACCTCGAGTGGTATCAATGGGCGTGGCTGGCCCTCATCCTGCCCGCGGTGGCGTTGGTGGGCGCCCGCATCAGCGCGCTGCGCGACCGGCTCGTCCGCGCCAATGACGAATTGACCAACGCGCTCGGCACCATCCAACGCATGGCCACGCACGATTCACTCACCGGTCTGCCCAACCGCGCCTCGCTCACCGACACGATGCAGCATCTGATCGCCGATGCCGACCGGTCCGGGCGGCGCTTCGGCTTGCTGTTCATCGATCTCGACCACTTCAAGGCCATCAACGACACGCTCGGTCATCCCACCGGCGACCAGTTGCTGCGCGAGGCCGCCCGGCGGCTGCGCACCAGCGTGCGCGAGAGCGATCTGGTGGCGCGGCTGGGCGGCGACGAGTTCGTGATCATGGCCAACGACGCGGGCGACCGCGACAGCCTCGGCCTGCTGGCTGACAAGCTGCTCGCCAGCCTGAGCCAGCCGGTGGTGCTGGAAGGCCACGAAGTGAAAGTCACCGCCAGCATCGGCATGGCCTCATTCCCCGACGATGGGCATGACGTGCCCACCCTCCTCTCCAACGCCGACATGGCCATGTACAAGGCCAAGTCCACCGGCCGCGACCGACGCATCGCGTATTCGTCAGACCTGGGCGAGCATGCGCTGGAACGGTTCGAGGTGGAGAAGGGCCTGCGGCGCGCGTTGCAGGACAACGAGCTTCGCCTCTTCTACCAACCGAAGATCGACTTCCAGTCCGGCCGCATGCTGGGTGTAGAGGCGCTGATCCGCTGGCAGCACCCGGACCACGGGCTCTTGCTGCCGGACCGGTTCATCCGCGTGGCCGAGGAGTCCAACTTCATCATCCCGCTCGGCCAGTGGGTGCTTCAGACGGCGTGCCGCCAGATTCGCGCCTGGCAGGACGCGCGGCTCCCGCGATTCTCGGTGGCGGTGAACCTCTCGTCCAAGCAGATCAGCGACGACGGCTTCCTCTCCCACCTGCAATCGATTCTGCGCACGACGGGCGCGGATGCGGGCCTGCTGGAGCTCGAGATCACCGAGTCGATGGTGATGGAAGACCCGGCCAAGTCCGCGCGGCTCTTGGCCAACCTGCGCGGCCTGGGGGTCAAGCTTTCCATCGACGACTTCGGCACGGGCTACTCGTCGCTGTCGTATCTCAAGCAACTGCCGGTGGACACGTTGAAAGTGGACCGCGGCTTCGTGAAGGATTTGCCGCACAACCGCGACGACCTGGCCATCACCCGCGCTGTCATCGCCATGGCCCACAGCCTGTCCATGCGCGTCGTGGCCGAGGGGGTGGAGGATCAAAAGCAGTTCGACCTCTTGAAGCTTGAAGGCTGCGACGAGTTCCAGGGCTATCTCTGCCGTCCCGCGGTGTCGTCCACCGATCTGGAGTCCCTCGTGAGGCGGCACGGCTTGAGCATTCCGCTGTCCGGTTGAGCATTCCATCGCCAGCCTGAGGGTGCCAGGCAAGGGGCGGGGCATGCCTTGCGAATATTCGCAAGGCAGCGAAAGTCGCTGACGGCGACAAACTGCCACGTTCTGATGCAATCCGTCACCAATTCAATTACGCTACGCCAGTTCCGGAACGGCCAGCCGCCCGCTCCTCATCCCGAGCAGGCGGACTGACTGCGGCTTTTGCCGCGCGTCGTGACCGGATCGGAATCCATCCACACCGGGAGCACACAATGTTTCGCATCACCACCCTGCTGCTTGTCTCGGCGGCGCTGGCCTTGCCCGCCCTGCCCGCATCGGCGCAAAAAGCCGATGCCCAACTGACCATCGAGGATGTCTGGCGCCCGGCGGAGTTCGCCAGCCCGACCCTGTCGCGCGACGGCAAGTGGCTCGCCGCCACGGTGCCCATTCGCGGCCGCATGAACCTCTCGGTCATGAACATCGAGACGCGCGAGACCAAGCCGCTGACCGGCTACACGAATTACGATGTTCAAAACATCCGCTGGGTGGGCGACCGCATCCTGTTCACGCTCGGCTTGAACAACGCCCCCACCGGCCCCGGACGCAATGACTCGGGCGGGCTGTTCGTCATCCATCGCGACGGCAGTGGCGCGCGCAAGCTGTCGAACACCTTTCGCGACTGTCGCGACCAAAATCTGTCTGTATGCCGCAGCTTCGCCTTCTTCCGCACGATTCCCGGCAACACCGATGAAATCATCGCCTCCGGCAACATGACCGATGCGGTCTCCACCGACCTGTATCGTCTGAATCTCGTGACCGGCAAGCACACGCTGATCACCCAGGGCCGGCCGGCGGAACGCACGGGCGACTGGATCATGGACCAGAAGCTGGTGCCGCGCGTGGTCACGGCCAGTATCGAGGACACGCTGACCCGCGTTGTCTACTACCGCAAGAGCGCGGATTCCCCTTGGCAGGAAATCGGCCGTTTCGACGCGGCCAAACCGGGCGCCATCGTGCCACTCGCCTTCGAGGACAAGTCCGGCATGCTCCGCGTCGCGTCCAATCAGGGCCGAGACACGATGGCGATCTTCCGTTTCGACCCGGAAACGAAAAAGCTGGGCGAGATGATCGCCGGCCACCCACGCTATGACATGGGCGCGGACGCGGACGGCAACCGAATCGCCGGCGGCGTGGAAGTCGATGCGGAGACGCTTGAGATCCGCGGCGTGTCAGTGAATGCCGCCGTTCCCGAGTACGTGTGGGCCGACGAGAAGTACGCGGCGACGCAAGCCATGCTGGACAAAGCGCTGCCGAAGCGGGTCAACACCTTCCAGCGCGTGCCCAACAGCAAGATGCTGCTCATTACGTCCTACTCCGACACCGAGCCGGTTGTGTATTACCTGCTGGACGAGGAAAAGCGCCGCATGGAAGAGCTGGGCTCCTCGCGTCCGTGGCAACGCGGCAAGTTGCCCAGCCAAGTGCCTTTCATCTTCAAGACCCGTGATGGCATCGAGATCGACGGCTATTACTTCCTGCCCAAGGACTACAAACCCGGCACGAAGTTGCCCACCATCGTGCATGTTCACGGCGGGCCGTTTGCTCGCGCCGACACCTGGGGTCGCGGCTTCGGCGTGAATGAAGGCCGCTTGTTCGCGAGCCGCGGGTACGCGGTCATCGTGCCCAACTTCCGCGTGACGCCAGGCCTGGGATCAAAGGTCTACTACGCCGGTTTCGGTTCCTATGGTCGGCAGATGTCGGACGACCACGAGGACGCGCTGAAGTGGGGCATCGAGCAGGGCTTCGTCGACCCGGCCAACGCATGCATTTCGGGCGCGTCCTACGGCGGCTATGCGGCTCTGCAGGCGCAGGTCCGCAACGCCAGCTTGTGGAAGTGTTCGATCGCCGGCCTCGCGGTCACGGATCTCAACTACCAACTCACGTCCAAGGATGGCGACATTCCGTACAGCGAATCGGCCGTTGACTACTGGAAGGCGGTGCTGGGCGTGAAGAGCTTGAGCGAACCCATCGTTCGCGAAATCTCGCCCGTGCATTTCGCCAGCAAGATCACCAAGCCGGTGTTCCTGTATGCCGGTGAGGACGACATCCGTGTGCCCATCGCGCAGATCGGCGCGATGGCTCGCAACCTGCGCGAAGCGGGCAACCCGCCGAAGGCGTATGTCGTGAAGCCCAACGAAGGCCACGGCTTCGGCAAGCTGGAGAACAACGTCGATCTTTACACCCAGATCTTCGCGTTCCTGAAAGAACAGTTCGGCAAATAGCGACTCGGGTCGCGATGACGCCGACAACGCCGCCTTCGGGCGGCGTTGTCGTTTGGCGGATGCGTTGGCCGCGTTGTGCGTCAGACCCCGGCTTCACCGTGATGCGGGCACGCCGGCACGTTGCGAATATTCGCTCAGGCCCGGACGCTTGGCGCGAAACACTCAACGCTCAACCGATCTCCAGGCGATCCCGCCCGGCCTCCTTGGCGCGATAGAGCGCCCGGTCGGCACGCTGGATCAACTCCTCGGTCTGATCGGTGGTGAGCGCCTTCGAGGTGGCGCCCATGCTGAAGGTGAGCGTGCGGCCAGGCGGCAATCCGGCGACCTGCATGGCCTGCACGCTCGCGCGCAGGCGCTCGAACACGGCGGGAATTTGCTCAGCACCTGAGCCGGGCATCACCAGCAAGAACTCCTCGCCGCCGAATCGACCCAGCTTGTCGTTGGCGCGCAGTTCCCGTTGACAGGCATTGGCGAAGGCGATGAGCACAGCGTCACCTTGGGCGTGCCCGAGCTCGTCATTGATGCTCTTGAAGTGATCGATGTCGATCAATGCGATGATCACAGGCTCCGACAGTTCAGGATGCTTTTGCACCGCCGTTCGCGCGAACTCCATGATGCTGCGCCGATTGGGGAGCCCAGTCAGCTCGTCCTTCATGGCGAGCGTCTGGAAGCGACGATTGCGCTGCGCCTGGCGCGCGAAGAAGAGCGCGGCGCCGGTGAGCACGGTGAGCGCGAGGATCAAGCCGAGTATCAGCGCGAGGCGGCGCGCGTCGCTTTCCTGCTGGCGCGCGCGCAGAAGCTGGTTTTCGATTTCCTTCTGCCGCGAGTCGAACCGGCGCTCGATCTCGATGACCATGCGCGCATTGTTGGCCTTGGCGAAATCCTGTTCGGCGGTGCGAAGTTTCTCGGCCTCGCGGAACGCTTTCTCGTACTCGCCCCAGCGGGAATGCAGCTGAACGGCGGTCTCTCGCGTGCGCACCAGCGCCCAGGGCGCCTCCAGCTTTTCGGCCAGCGCGCGCGCCTTGTTGAGCGCATCGGCGGCGTCGCGCTTCCTGCTCAGCGCGCCCTGCGTCTTGGCCCGGGAGAGCAGCGTGAGAAGCTGCATGTTGATGTTGCCGGTGTCGACGAAGACGGGAATGGCGCGATCCAGCGCCGCGATGACGCCATCGAGCTTGCCCTCCTCGCGATCCAGCTCCGCGAGGCGGTAGTCGAGATACGCCATCGACACGCGATCGCCCAGCTCCTTCACCAGCACCAGGCTCTTGTTGAAATACTCGCGCGCCTTCACCCAGTTCTTGGCGCGGGCGTAGTCGACCCCTAGGTTGTGGTAGTGAACGCTGATGTCGTGACGGCTGCGCCTGGGGTCGATCAGCGCCAACGCGCGCTGGCCGTAGTCGATGGACTTCCTGAGCGCGGTCTTCTCGTCCGGATCCAGCGCGAACACCTGCGCCATGAGCGAGAACGTGTAGATCATGCCGAGTTTGTCGTGATGCGTTTCGAAATACGCATGCGCTTCGACCAGCAACGCAAGCGCCTCGGCCGCGCGGTCCTGGGCGAAATAAAGGTGCGCCTTGGCCGCTTGGCTGCGGGCGATGTTGGCGCGCAGGCCATACTTCTCCGCCAGCGCGATCGTGGCGTCGAACGCCTTGGCGGCCGCGTCGTGATCGCCGCCGTCAACCATGAGGCCGGCCTGCTGGGTGAGAAATTCCACCTCGGCCTCGCGGTCTCCCAGCTCGCGCGCCAGCGTCAGCCCCGCCTCGGCATCGCGGGCGAGGTCCGGCCGCTCCTCACCCTGCTCGTTCGCCTTGGCCGAGAGGCGGAGCGCGTTCAACTGCTTCAGCTTGTCGCCCTTGGCCTTGCCCTCGGCGAGCCAGGCCGCCGCCTTCCTGAGTGCGCCGCGCGGGTCGTCGGACACGGCATAGTCCAGCTCGATGGTCGGCACCCGCACCGTCTCGGCACGCGCCGCCCCCACGAGCGCGATCACGGCCAGCGCGCCAAGCGTGAGCCGGAAGACACGATTACACAGGGAAGCGAATATTCGCATGGTCAGCTCGGGGGATGGTTCGGGCTGGCGTTCTTGTTTCAGGCCGGTTCTTGGCCGGCCATTTTCTCGTGCTGGTTTGCAATCATCGTAACCCAATTGACACAGAGTCAGACACACTTTTTCACAGCATGACACGCGTCAATCGGGGCCGTTTTCAGCTGGCCGGGACGCGCTGTCGAGATCGGGCGCGCGTGCGACCGGGATGAACGCCTCGGGGTGGCGTTCCCAGTGACGGCGAAGCAGTTTGTAGACATCGACATCGAACCCGGACTCAACGGGATGCGCCAGCAATGGGGCAATGCCGGCTTCATGGCGGGTGACACCAAAGTGCTGCCAGCGGTCGACCAGATGCCACGCCGTCCAGTCGCGCTCCGGATGCGACTCGACAATCAACGCCGGGCCGGCGAACGGCCACGGCGGAAAGCGCAGATCAGCGAGCACCGCCATGAGGCGCGCGTGATGATCAGCGGGCGACTCCAGCCCCACGCAGCCGCCGGGGCAGCGCTTCAACTGTCGCGCGAAGCAGGCCTGGCCCGGCTGGGCGCCGCGCTGAATGCCGAGGAGCTGCCAGCAGAGAAACTGCTCGGCGGCCAACTCTTCGAGGACGGTCTTCACCCGCTGGCGCGAGGAGAACGGACCGTACAGCGGACAATCCAAGCTTGTCCAGTCCACGTCGGCGACGGGGACGCGCTCGGGCGGCCGCCCCGGCTCGCCCAAGCGCATGAACACCGCGTCGTCATTGCGCCGAAGCGCGCGATTGGTGAGCGGCGCCGCGCGCTTGATCCACTGCGATTCGAGAATCAGCGCGGAGAGCTCGCCCGCCGTCTCCTCGAACTCGATCCGGCGCACCTCCAGCGCGAGGCGCGAATCATTGGCCGACATGTGGTCGCTGGAAAAATGCGCGCGCACCCGGTCCTTCAATTGCACGCTTTTGCCGATGTAAAGCGGCAAGTCGTTGACGCCGAAAAAAACGTAGACGCCCGGCCCCTCCGGCAATGCCGCCAGCGCGTCTTGCGGCAACTGCGGCGGGAGGCTCGGCATGCGCAGCAGCGACTTGATGTGGTGTTCGATCTCATCCGAATATTCGCAAGACATCTTTTCGAGAAAGAGCCACGCCATTTTCGCGTCGCCCGTGGCGCGGTGGCGATCCTCCCCCGAGAGGCCGTGGCGCGCCACCACCGCATCGAGTCCGTGCTGCGAATATTCGGGATGAAGCCTTCGCGACAGCCGCACCGTGCAAAGCACATCCGCGGTGTACTTCAACCCCAGCCGGCGGCACTCGTTCTTGATGAAGCCGTAGTCGAAGCGCGCGTTGTGCGCCACGAACACGCGGTCATTGAGCCGCCACATCACCTCGCCAGCCAGGTCCGCGAAGCAGGGTGCCGACCGCACCATGTCGTCGCGAATGCCGGTCAGCGCCTGGATTTCCGGCGGAATCGGCACACCCGGATTGACCAGCGACGACCAGCTCTCGATCAATTCACCCTCGTCCACCAACAGAATGGCGACCTCGGTCACGCGGTCACGGGTGGGGTCGGTGCCGGTGGTCTCCAGGTCGACGATGGCGAGGCGGGGAGGAAGCATGCTGTTCATGTCGCGATGGGGCGTGGATGAGGGGCTGACTTGCCCGCTCCAGGCAGCATAAGCCCAAGCCGAAAAAAATTCGGCAGCCCGCGATCACCCCATCCGCCGCGCCCGCGCCAGCGTCTCCCGGGGCGATTCGCCAAACCTCCGCTTGTACTCGATGCTGAACGTGGTGAGACTGCCGAAGCCATTGCGCGCCGCGACTTCCGACACGTTGCCATTCCCCTGCTTCAGCGACTGATGGGAGCGTTCGAGGCGCAAGTTGCGCGCGTGCGCGACCGGGCTTACGCCACGAAACTGCTGAAAGCCCAGTTGCAATGTGCGCGTGCTGACCCCACAGAGGGCGGCCAGCTTGCCGGTGCTGAGCTTGGCGCCCTCGGCCTCGCGCAGCAGGCGGTCGGCGCGTTTCACATAGAACGGCTCCAGCACACGGCCAGGCCGGGAGGGCTTCAGCGCATCGGCCGCGGCGCTGGCGCCAGAGCCGGTGCTCCACGCGGCGGCGAATTGCTTGTAGCGCTGATAGCTCTTCAACGCCTCCGCGTGATTGCCCAGCGCGGCCTGCGTCAGTGAACGGTCGTAGTGCAGGAACTCGACGATGCGGGTGGCGTTGCGTCCCTTGCGGCACAAGCCGAGCGCCGCATCGATTTGCGCCAGCGCCTCATCCGGATGGCCCGCCACGCGCAGCGCCCAGGCGTAGAACTGGCGCAGCGAAATCTCGTAATGCCGCCGGCCCTGCTCTTGCATGACGCGAAGCTTCTTGCGCAGAACGGGCAACGTGGCCCGCGCTTCACCCAACAGAATGCGCACGCGCTGCAAGTTGGCCTCGACCATGGTGAAGAGCGCGGCGTCTTCCGGCGTGTGGGTCAGACGCATCGCGGTGATGAGAAGATCGCGCGCCGCGATGAGCCGATCCCGCTCCGCCGCAGTCTCGTGCGGATCCAAACTGGAGGCGTGTCCGCCGCCATGTGGATGCAATCGGGCCAGCGTGATGCCGAGCTCGGTCTGGGCGATGGCGTTGAGGATGCGGCCCTCCTGCACGGCATCGCCCGCCCGACGCGCGGCGGCCAACGCCTGCTCGCCATAGCGCGTGGCCTGGGCGAACTGGCGGCGCGCGCCATGCACGATGATGAGAATCTGGCACGCACGCGAAATCAAGAGGGCGTCACCGTTGGTCTCGGCCTGCGCGAGCGCCGCCTCTCCCTCGCGCTCACAGACCGAGTAGCTGCCAAATTGATAGGCCGCGCGGGCCTTGTTTACACCGGCCAGGATGATGATTGCGGCGTCGCCCGCCCGCTTGGCGCAGGTCTCGGCCAGGCCCGCCTCGGCGGCGCTTTGCGAATATTCGCCCAGCTCGAAACAGGCATCGGAGAGATGAATGTGCAGCGCCGCGGCAAGGGCGGAGTCATTGTCCGCAATCGATGCGCAGAGCGTTTCCAGCACCATGAACGCGCGGCGCGGCTGGCCCGCGCGGATCAGGCGCTGCGCTTCATCGAGACGCGAGGCGGCATCCTTCATCGGCACGGCCAAACCTCGCCCATGCCGAAACGGCGTGGGTCGCGCAAATCGGAGCGATTCATTCGCGAATTCTCACCCACCACACTTCGAACACTGGCCATCCCAACGGAAAGGGAATGCGGATTTCGATAAGTCTTCGGCGGGCGCTTGGCCATGCGCGACGGCGGACGCGGGCGGCTTCAGCCGAGTGCGGCGGTGAGCAGCTGATGAAAGTGATGCACGCCCGCTTCCCGCGTCGGCGAATAGCGCCCACCGGGATAGAGTCGTGACCGCACGCCACGCTGCACAGCCTCCACGACGGCCTCGTCTTCCGCCTCGACGCGATCGAGCCCCGAGCCCGCGCCGCGCGAACGCAGCTCGGGCTTCCACACATACGAGCGGAATTCCACCCGCGTGCGGCTCAGTGTGAGCGGCACCACCCGATTCACCGACAAGCCCCACGGATAGAAATTGAGCATGAGGTTAGGGAAGAGCCACCAGTAGAGCGCCGCGACCGGCCTGCCCTCATCTTGCAGGTCGAACGCTGGCTCACCTTCCCGCGCATGCGCGACCTGCAGCACGGCGCCCGGCAGACACTCGGTGCGATAGCTGCCATAGTCGATCGCCGCATTGAGGCCGCCATGGACATAGGGAATGTGGAAGCCTTCGAGATAGTTCTCGACGTACAGCGCCCAGTGCGCCGCCACCTCGAAGTCCTGCGCGCTGGCGGGATCGGGTGCGAAGTCCGCGACTGGCATGCCGCCTAGCTGCATATCGAGTTCCGCGAACACCGGCGGCAGTACCGCGTCGCGATCCAGATTGACGAACGCATGGCCGCGCCACTCGGCGAATGCCGGCGACGTCAGATCATCCGCCGCACGCGGAAAGTCCTTCGCCTCCGTGAACTCGGGCATGAAGGTCATGCGTCCATCGAGCGTGAACCGCCGGGAGTGGTAGCCACAGCGAATGTCGGCCGACTTGCACGCCGACTTCACGAGGATATTGCCGCGATGGGTGCAGACATTGGACAGACAGCGCAGCTCGCCTGACTTGTCGCGCGCGAGCAGCAGCGGTTCATCGAGCAGGCCGGGTAGCAGATCGCGCGGACTCAATGACTCCGGCTCGCGCACGTCGTGCGTGTCGCCCAGCCATTGCCACGACCTTGCGAATATTCGCGTGCGGCAGGTGTCCCATGCGGCGTGGTCCGCGTAGAAGCGTGCGTCCAGCGTGGTGGCGCGGGTGATGTCAGGATTGATCTCGTAGGACATGGTGCGAATACTCGCCATGCAGGTTCAGCGCCTACTTTGCCACCACTCGCACCGGCACCTGCACATTGCACAACTCGATGTATCCCGCCGGCACCTTGAACCAATCCCCGCCGCGATTGCGCAGCGCCTCCACCGCCTTGGTGAAGGTCGCCGTGTCGGTGCGCAGCACTTCAAGACTGATGCGTTCGGCAGCCGGCACATCGGCGGCGATGCGAACGGACTTGATGGGCACCTGCTGCTCGGGCTTCTCATAGAACCCGAGGTTGCCCGTGCCGCGCGGCAGTGAAGAGAGCAGCGGCATGCCCTGCACCACGCGGCCCACGACGGTGATGTTGCGATCCAGATGACGCGGCGCATGGCCGGTCACGGCGTAGAGCGAGGTGCCGTCGCCGGAGTTGGTTTCGTTGCCGCGACCCACGCCGACCGCGCCATAGCAATGTGCCAGCCAGGCGGTGCCCGCCTTGGCGTCGCGGCCGACGGGGAAGCTCGAAGAAAAGCCCACTTCGGGCGCGTAGCCATCCGCATCCGGCAGCTTGTCGAACGCGAAGTCCTTGCCGACAGGTGTGGTGAATTCACCCTCCAGCTTCCGCTTGGCGGTCTTCACCGCCTTCTTCTCCGTCGGGTCGCCCCACTGCGCGACGTAGTTGTCGTGCGAGCGAATCACGGCCGTGCCATCGAACCAACCCTCCTTCGCCAGTGACAGGATGTTGGCGACATGGTTTGGCGCGATCTTGGGATGCAGCTCGATGACCACTCGGCCGGCGGGCAGATCCAGGTACAGCGTGCGCGCCGGGTCAAGCGGGCGCCAGTCCGATGGCTGCGATGCCTTCAACACATCGGCGAGCGTGGGCTTTGGCGCTGGGGTTTGCGCCTGCGCGATGGCGGTGGCGCACAGTATCAGCATGGTTGCAACGATTCGCATGGCGACTTTCCTCACTTGCGTTGAATGACGGGACAAAACTGCGGCGCTTCGGCGCGCTCGAACATGCCGTAATCGCGCTCCACCTCGCACACGCGGTGGGCGAAATGCGTGGCGTCGACCTTGCCTGCCAGCGCGGCGCCAGCATTGGCGGAAGGCAGATCGCCGACATGCATGTACTGGCCTTCGCGATAAAGGCTGCGGAAAGTCTCCAGTGAGTCCGCGTCCTCGATCGGGGCAGTCGATTGCAGGACATGCAAGTGGCGCGGCGCGCGATGCGCGGGATCGTTGTAGGTGTTGCGATGAGCGGCCCGCCACGTTGTCTCGCCGTGCAGCGTGGCCTCCACCACCTCGGCGATGCGCAGGCGATAGTCCGCGAATATTCGCATGCGGCCGTCCATTTGCACGGCATGGTGCGCGGTGTTGACGCGCCATGCGGTCATGGCCGCCTCGTCGCGCCAGAGTTGGAATGAGAGCAGCACACCGTCGCGCTTGAGACTTTGAAAGCGCTCGATGAAGAGACAGCCGCCCACGCGATCCAGCTCGGGTTTGAGTTGAAGAGCCCGGTCGAGATACGCCTCGACCTGGTCCGGAAATGGTCGGACTTCAAACAGCAGTGCGAGCATGTGGGTCGGCGATCACAGTTGGATGCGGGGTGCGCCATCACGGGCGGCGAGGCGGTCCAGCAATGGCCGCAAGTCTAACCCTGTGCGGGTACGCAGTGATGTCGCGCGCCGCTTCAGCGTCGCGGAAGAAAGATCGATGCGCTTGCCGGCGGCCGCGAACACGACGGTGTTGCCATCCTCGGTTTCCGGCAACACGAACACGCGGTTGTCGAAGGCGGTCAGAATGCGTTCCACACCCAGCTTCATGCCGCGCTTTCTGCGCAACAGATTGACAACCAGCACGCCGCCGTCGGACAAGCGCTCGCGGCAAGTGGCGTAGAAGCGCCGTGCGTTCAACTTGCCGGGCTTGGCATCGGCGTCAAAGCCGTCGATGAAAATGAGATCGAATGTCTTGCCGGACTCGGCCAGCCATGCAACGCCGTCACCATGCTCGATGCGAATATTCGCAGTCCTTTTGAAGCGAAACGAGTGCGCGGCCAACCGCACCACACGCTCATCAATCTCCACGATCGTCTGCTTGCACGCTGGCTGATGGCGCTGCAGGAACTTGGCGAGCGACGCCGTGCCCAGACCGATCTGCAGTGCGCGCTTCGGCCACGCGCCTTGCCGCAACAGCAACGCCGCCAGCATGTCTTGGGTGTAGTCAAGCACCAGCTCGGTAGGCCGGCGGATGCGCATGGCGCCCTGCACCCAGGGTGAGCCAAAGTGCAGATAGCGGATGCCATCCTCCTCGCTCACGATGAGGGCATGGCGCGGCGGGCGTGGTGTCGATTTCATGGCCGCCAGTGTCGCATGCCGCTCTGTAACACAGCCGCTGGCGAGCGGAGATATACTCCGCCTCCCTAGTTTCATCTCGGGTTTTCTCCTAATCCGGCCATGTTCACTTGCCACGGCACAAGCTGGCTTCGCGCCCACACCATCGCCACCCTGTTTGCCGGGTGTCTCTTCGCTCTGCCTTGCAGCGCGCAGAGCCACTTCACGCTGGATGTGCTGGCGGGCGATTCCGCGCCCGGCGCCTTGCCCAAGGCGGCCTACGCGGAACTGGTGGCGCACCTAGATGACACGCTGGCGGCCCGCTTCACGTTGCGGGTGATGACCACACGGCGCCATCTCGAGGCCTCGCTGTCTGGCGCAACCGCCCCGCACTTCGTGCTGACTGACGGGGTGATCCCGTTTTCTTCCCGCGACTACACCGTGCTGCACACCTCGCCCGAGCGGCTCACCGCCGTGCTGCTGGTGCCACACGCGAGCACGATCCGGTCGCTGCAAGATCTGCAAGGAAAGAAGCTCCTTGCCAACCGGGAGCATGCCGTCACAGTGCTGGGCACACGCCTGCTCTCCCGGCATGGCGTCGACGCGCAGTTGGGCGGCGGCAATCACTTCTCGGAGGAGGCGCTGGCCCGGCACTACGCGCAGTTTCCCGGCCGCGATGCGCTGCTCACCTCGCTCTCCACGGCCGAAGCGTTGATGACGCGGCATCCCGATCTTTTTCGTCTCCTGCCCGAGCGCGAGTCCGCGCCGCGCTGGGTGCTGGCCGGACGCGCCGCGCTGCCGGAAGGGGTGAATGAGGGTTTGCTGGCTTCATTGCAGGCGACATCGGGTGAGCTATCGCCCGCGTCGCGCAAGCTCCTGCCTGCGTTCAAGCGGCCGCCCAGGGAGACGCTGACGGCGGGCTTGGGGCGATAGCGTCCGGGCAAATCGTCCCGCCGGGGCGACGGGCTTCGGATCAGTTACCCCGCCATTCGCACCAGGTATCCACCCTTGTCATGCTTCTCCAGCGTGATGAGCTTCTGCCGCTCCGCCTCTTCCAGCAGCGCATTGAATCCCTTGAACCCGTAGTAGCTCACGTTGAAGCCGGGCTTCCTGCGTTTCAGCGTCTGACTCACCATCGAGCCCCAGATTTTCTCGTCGTCGCCACGCTCGGTCGTGAGCGCCTCCACGGTTTCCAGGAGGAGGTCGAACACCTCCTGCTGCTTCTCGGAGTCGCTCTCCTCTTTCACGGCCTTGGCCTTGTCGGTGCGCGCGGGCTTGGGCGCGGCGCTCTTCTTCACCCGCTTCTTCTTGGCTTCGTCCTCGCGCACGAGGTCGTCATAGAAAATGAACTCGTCGCAATTGGCCATGAGCAAATCCGACGTCGACTGCTTCACGCCCACGCCGATGACGGTCTTGTTGTTTTCGCGCAGCTTCGATACGAGTGGCGAGAAGTCGGAATCGCCCGAGATGATGACGAAGGTATCGACATGCGACTTGGTGTAGCAGAGGTCCAGCGCGTCCACCACCATGCGGATGTCGGCCGAGTTCTTGCCGCTCTGGCGCACATGCGGAATCTCGATCAGCTCGAACGCGGCCTCGTGCATGCCGGCCTTGAAGTCCTTGTAGCGCGCCCAGTCGCAATACGCCTTCTTGACCACGATGCTGCCCTTCAGCAAGAGCCGCTCCAGCACGCGCTTGATGTCGAACTTGTCGTAGCGCGCGTCCTGCACACCCAGGGCGACGTTTTCGAAATCACAGAACAGCGCCATGTTGTTGATGTCGGTCTGGGTGGCCACGGGCCTTCTCCGCAATGAATGTCCGGTGATTATCCCCCATGCGGGCGGGTAGAATCCGGCCATACGTCATCGCAGGAGCAGACCATGTCCATGAAACTCACCGACCTCATGAAACTGAAGGGCAGGAAAATCGAAGGCCGCATGGGCGGCGCAACACCCGACCGCTTCGGCAAGGGTGCGGCCGAAGTGGTGGACAAGAAGGAGCAGCGCCGCCGTGACCAGGAGGCGGGACTCGTGCCGTTCGCGGTGAAGCTCCACGGCGACCTCATCAAGCGCCTGCACGCGCTGGCGCAGGAACGCCAGGTGTCGCTCAATGAACTGACCGCCGAGCTGATCCACACAGGACTGGGCAGCGCGCCGGCGCCGAGGTCGGCCCCTGCAACCACCGAGAGAAAAACAGAGGCGACGCAGCCCGCTGCCGAGCCCGCCGCGCCGCCCGCGGCGAAAGCGCCGGCAAAGGCGCCTGCCAAGGCCAAGCCCGCCGCGGAAGCCGCGCCGCCGGCAGCGGCGAAGAAGCCGGCCGCCAAGCCTGCAACCAAACCCGCCGCCAAGCCGGCAGGCAAGAAAAAGTAAGTCGGGCGCAACCGGGCGGGCGAGGAATCTCGGGGCCCGCCTGCGGCTTGCCTGCATCAAGTCTGCGCACCGATCCCCCTGCCGCCTCGCTCCGGTGCGCAAGTGGCGCGAGCGGAATTCGCCAACCCCTTGATCACTTTCAGGTTGACCCTCATTACGCTACCCGAGCGGTTCTTGCAGAGTGAAAGTGCCCGGCAACACCGCCATCCGCTCGCCGCCGCGACGCGGCCAAGGAGTGAAGATGAGCAAGAAAGACTGGACC
Organism: Betaproteobacteria bacterium; assembly: GCA_016791265.1. GTDB lineage: Bacteria > Pseudomonadota > Gammaproteobacteria > Burkholderiales > Usitatibacteraceae > JAEUMY01. The sequence goes on along the minus strand of JAEUMY010000012.1, from coordinate 32,832 downwards.
GGCCTCGCCATCTACGCCATCGCGCTGGCACTGGTGTTCGCCGCATTGACACTGCTGCCGGAGCATGGCCCGTCCACCGCGCCGCAGTTCTTCCAGCGCTGATCGCGATGACACGGACGACCACCGTGCGAAACTTGGACATCCAGTTGCGCCGCGGATGCGGCGCCGCCAGTGATTCCTGCCGAGTGAAAGACGGCTAGACAGTCAGACTCTGCAACGCGACCACGAGCTGTTCAGCGCTATAGCGGTCAGCTGGATGCTTGACCAGCATCCTGTCCAGTAGCGGCTGAAATGGGCGGAACGCATCGGCTTCCGATGGCAAACGAGGGATCTCCGAGCGCACATGCATACGCAGCAAGCCGTCAACATCGTCGGCGCGAAACGGTTTCTCGCCGGTCAACATTTCAAATGCCATGACGCCCAGACTGTAGATGTCGCTCTTGCCGGTGACTTCCTGACCCAGCGCCTGCTCCGGGCTGAGGTAATACGGCGTACCGACGACCTGGCCATGGCGGGTCTGACCCAGGGGTTCGTGCAATCGCTTGGCAATGCCAAAGTCGGTCAATGCGATGCTGCCATCCGCACGCAGCATGACGTTGTCGGGTTTCAAGTCGCGATGCACCACACCCGCCTGGTGGATCACCACGAGCGCCGCGGCGATATCGGCAAGCAGCGTGCGCACCCGCCGCGGCGAAAGTCCCGCTTCGATCGGCGCCCGCAGATCTCCGTGGGCGAACACTTCCATCGCGATAAAGGCCAAGTCATCGGCGAAGCCATGATCGTAGACCGTCGCCAGATTGGGGTGGCTGAGCTGCGACACGATCGCACCTTCCTGGATGAAGCGGGCCAGCAGGTCGGTTCCCGGCGTGGAGTCCCCTTCATTGGCGAAGAAGATCTTCAACGCGACATCCTGGTTGCCCGCTTCGCGGGTGGCCAGATAGACCTCGGACATGCCCCCGGCCCCGAGCAGGCGATGCAGGCGGTAGCCGCGAACGCGCGGCCCCACCGTCGCGGCGGCGGCCGCCGCTGATTCCGCCTTCAGCTTCAGCTCCCGGGTCTTCTCCAGCGCCGCCTGGACCGCGCGGCCGGTGATGGCGGCATTGCTCTTGAGCGCATGCCGAATGTCCGATGCCAGCTCCACCGTGCCGCCCATGGTCCGGGCGACATCCGCGCTGATGCCCGTGATCTCGACGACATCGACCGGCGCCGCGCGACCGCGCACGCGCACCAGCTCGATCGCACCGAATTCGATGCCTTCTCCGGCCGCCTGCAGCGTCTGCAGGCTGGCGATGACGGGCCAGCCCAGCTCCTTGGTCTTGCCTTCCAGACGAGAGGCGAGGTTCACTGTATCGCCGATGGCCGTGAACTCCGCGCCGCGACTCGTCCCCACCCGGCACAGGGTGACTTCGCCACTGTGTACGCCGACGCCGATGGCGAACTCCGGCAGACCCCGATCCGGGTAGCGCTCGGCGAGCCCGATCCCGAAACGATGCGCAACCAGCGTGGCGCCGAGCGCCGCGCGCAAGGCCCGCTGCGCATGGGACCGCGACGCCGCGTCGGGCGGGTCGGTGAACACCGCCATCACGCCATCACCAATGAACTTGAGCGCGCGCCCGCCAGCTTCCAGTATCGGTGCGCACACGGCACCGAAATACTCGTTCAACAGCTCGGCCACCTCCACCGGGCTCAGACGTTCGGAGAGGGTCGTGAAGCCGCGAATGTCGGCAAACAACACCGACGCATCGACCAGTTCGCGCGAATCACTGTCCTCGTCGAGCGCGATCTGCCCCGCCAGCGACGTGCCGCCGCCGAAGGTCGACTCGAACTTCGCCCGTAGCTGCGCCTCGTGCGCGATCATGCGTTCCTGCTCGCGGCGCTTCACCGCCTCTTGACGCGCGAGCCGCGCCGCAATCGCCGCCAGCACGTCATCGCGGGCGAAGGGTTTGGTCAGATAGTCATCCGCGCCCAGCAGCATCGCCCGCCGCAGGCTTTCGCGGTCGTCCAGGGCGGTCAGGAAAACGAACGGAATGAGCTCGGTCGCTTCGTTCTTCCGGAGCTGCTCCAACAGGGCGAAGCCATCCATCTCCGGCATGTTCACGTCACAGAGCACGAGGTCGGGCGGAAACCGGCGAACGACCTCCAGGGCGATCCGTCCATTCTCCGCGCTCTCCACCTCGTGGTTCTCCAGCCGCAACATGCGCGCGAGATTGTTGCGCAGGGTCTCTTCGTCTTCGACGATCAGGATCTTCATGGCCGGTGCGGCACCTTCCTGCGGCCGGGCCTTTCACGCGCGACCCTCATGCGCCGCGACCCAGCAATCGCTGCATCGTCGCCAGCAGGCCGGCGATGGAGAACGGCTTCAGGATCATCGCCTCCTGGTCCATCAGCGCGCCCAGCCGGGGATCATCGCCCTGCGCGCTCGCCGTCAGAAACAAGAGCGGGACCGATGCCAGCCGGCTATCCGCCCGCATCATGTCGCGCACGGCGAAGCCATCGGCGTGCGGCATCATCACGTCGCAAATGACCAGCGCGGGTGTCACCTCGCGCAGTGTCGTCATGGCCGCCTGGCCGTCCGCCGCTTCGCAGACCGCATAGCCTTCGAGCCGGAGAATGCGGCGCAGGTTGGCGCGAATCGGCTCTTCGTCATCCACGATCAAGACAAGCCCGGCGCCGCTGTCGGCCGGTGCGAGGGAGGTTTCGTCGTGCGTCATGGCTGGTGGGTCCCCTCGATGGGCATGAACGGAAGTCGCACCGTGAAAGTCGTGCCGCGGCCGAGCTCGCTCTCGACCGTGATGTCGCCCTGATGCACGGTAACCGCGTGCTTGACGATGGCGAGCCCGAGGCCGGTGCCGGAAATGTTGCCGACGTTGCTCGCGCGATAGAAGGATTCGAACAGGCGGGCCAGGTCTTCCTTCGGCATGCCCATGCCCTGGTCTTCGACCTTCAGGACGAGCTTGTCCTGCGCGCGCGCGGCAGCCAGCGTGACGGCGCCGCCATTGGGGGAATACTTGATCGCGTTGGCCAGGAGATTGCCGAGGACGCGGCGCAGCAGCTTCTCGTCCAACAGCAGGCTGAGTGGCGCGGCAACCAGCGACGGCTCCCAGCGCAGGACAAGCCGCGGCGCCTTCTCGCTCTTGCGCAGGCTCTCCGCCTCGGCGATCACCGCGCCGCAGAGCGCGGACAGCTCGACCGCATGGGGCGCGAATTCCAGCTTTTCAGCTTCGACCTTGCCGAGCAGCAGCACATCATCAAGCATCGCGGTCATCCGTCCGACGGCCTTCTCGATGCTCTCCAGAAGCTCCTGCCGTTCGGATGCCGGCATGCGGTCCGAGTAGTGCCGCAGCAGTTCCGCCGAAGACAGGATGGCGGCCAGCGGCGTGCGGAATTCATGAGACGTCATCGACACGAAGCGCGACTTCAGCAGATTCAGCTCCTTCTGCCGCTCCAGCGAGCTCAGGATGTCCGCCTCCGCCTGCTTGCGATGGCTGATGTCGGACAGAAACGAGAGCGTCGCGGGCTTGCCGTCCCAGTCCACCAACGCCGCCGAAACCTGCATCCAGACTTCGCGACCGTCCTTGCACAGCACCCGGAAATCGAACTTTTGCGAGTAGCTGTCGCCTGCGAGCCGCTGCTGGCGGTTGCTGAGGATGATCGTGAGGTCCTCCGGATGCACCAGACGGTCGAACGGACTGCCGATGAGTTCCTCGCCGCGATAACCGGTGAGTCGCTCGAAGGCCGGATTGACGAACACGAACCGGCCATCCTGGACCACGGTCATGCCCTCGCCGACATTGTTGACGACCAGCTGGTGACGCCGGTTCGACAGCTGCAATTCCTCTTCGAGCGCCTTGCGGGCGCTGATGTCCATGATGACCCACACCGTCCCCTGATTCAGGTCGCCTGGGTTCACGGCGCGGCCCGAGAGATAGGCCCAGAACGCCTGTCCGCCGGCTCGACGCATCGAGAGCTCGGTCTCGAACGGCCGCCCGCCGAGTATCGCGTCCTTGGATGCCGCCCCGATGCGCAGGTATTCCTCGCGGTCGGCGTAGAACCGCTCCAGCGACAGGCCGACGTGGTCTTCGTCGCCCGCGCCAAACATGTCCACCAGCGCGCGATTGGCCCAGCGCATGCGGCCGGCAGGGTCCAGAAAAGCGATGCCGACGATGGAATTCTGCAGAATGGTCTCCCGCTCGCTGAGCGAGCGCGTGAGCTGATCCTCCAGCATCTTCCGGTCGGTGATGTCGGCCACGAAGGACAGCGTCGCCGGGGCGCCGTCCCAGTCGATCACGACCGCCGACAGATCCACCCAGACGGTGTGTCCCGCGCGATGCGCGATGCGAAAGCTGTAGCGCCGGTCCAACTGCTCGCCGCGAATGCGCTTGGCGTAATTGGACATGACCATTTCGCGATCATCGACATGGATGAACTCGGTGAAAGGCGTGTCCCGGATTTCGGTCGCCGTGCGGCCGGTCAACGCCTCGGTGCGGGGATTGGAGAACACGATCTTCCCGCCCTGGACCACCAGGATGCCGACATCCACATGGTCCAGCACATGGCGCAGGCGCTGCTCGGAGCGCTGCAGCGCGGCCTGGGTCTGCTTGCGGGCGGTGATGTCGCGCACGAAGGCGCCGAACACCATTTGCGTTTCCAGATGCACCGGCCAGATCGACAACTCGATGGGCACGCGGGTGCCATCCGCGCGCATCGCCTCCATCTCGATCCGGCGATTGAGCACCTTCGACTCCCCGCCGGAGAGGACACGACGACGGCCGACTTCGTGCGCGTCGCGGTGCTCGGGCGGAATCAGAAAATCGGAGAGCCGCCGGCCTAACACCTCACTGGCCTTCCAGCCGAACATCGCCTCCGCGCTGCGGTTCCAGCCCATGGTCAGACCGGCCGCGTCCATGGCCACCACGGCATCATTGGATGAATCGAGGAGTCGCTCGAAAATCTGCTCGCTGTCGCGGCGGGCCTGCTCCAGCGCGGCTGAATCGTCCTGCCCGGGCTTGAGTTGCGAGACGTGGAAACGACCGGTTTCGGCGAAGCTCATGGGGCGCGTTCAGGTGGGGCCGTTGATCTGGGTCGCAATTCTACTGCCCCCGGGGAGGCTCTGAACATGCCCTGAAAACGTGGCGGCCGGTCACCCCGGATTGCTGACTTCGATGAGATTGCCGTCCGGATCACGAAAGTAGACCGACTGGATCGGCCCCGTGGCGCCCGTGCGCGGCACGGGGCCGTCTTCAATCGTCACCCCGCATGCTGCGAGATGAGTCACCACCTCCGCCAGCGGTGTGGCCGCGATGAAGCAGAGATCCGCCGAGCCGGGTGTCGGCGTTGCCGCATGGGGCTTGATGGGCGCTGCCGCCGGATGCAAATTGATCTTCTGGTTGCCGAAGGCCAACGCGCGGCGGCCGTTGCCGAACGTCACGGGCTGCATGCCGAGCACTTCGACATAGAACGCCACGCTGGCCTCGACATCGGCCACGGTCAGGACGAGATGATCCAGATGCGACATCTTCACGGTTGGTGCTTTCCCGACTCGGTGCGCGCCGCATGGACCACAGCCCGAAAGGCCGCCTCGTGCTTTGCGATGCGCGCGGCATCGCACACCTGGCACGACCACGGCTTTCCCTTGCCGGCGAGCAACACCATGGTCTTGCCTTTGCAGGTCTTGCACAGCGTCCAGTTGACAGGCTCGCCCACGGGCGTGAAGCCGTCGCACTCGATGTCCGGTCGCGAACCGGCCAGCCAGGCGAATTCCTCGAACTTGAAGCTGTTGGCAACCATCAGGTGCTTCAGCCTGGGCAGCCGGGCCAGCGGGCGCAGCGACTCATCGCGCACACCCAGCGTCGTGAGCGAGAGCCACTCCAGGGCCTGCAGCGCGGCAAGGGGTTCCAGACTGGCCGGGTAGATGTACTTGATGCTGTTGCCATCACCGGCGAGCCCAAGACCCCGCAACGTAGTGAGCGAGCGCAGAAACGCAAGGTCTTCCAGCGCGCGAATATTCGCAAGCTCGAGCCACTCCAGCTGCTTCAGATCAGCCAGCGCTTCCATCGGCGCCAACGACGGCGCGCTGCCGATGTGCAGATACTTGAGCCGTGGCGCGGCGGCAATGGGCCGAAGATCGGTCATCGGCCCCCACTTCACGTAGAGGCCCTCCAACCCCTCGACCGAGCAGGCCGCCTCGAACAGCTCTTGCGGGCAACGCGACTGCAGCCACAGGAAGCGGATGCCCTTCAGCGTGGGCAAGAGCTCGCACCAGCGCGCGAGCAGCTTCTTCTGCTCCGCAGGTTTGAGCGCCGTCTGCGTGCAGGCGAGCGACAATCGCTCCCCGCCCGGCCATTCATCAGGCTGCTGAATGGCGCGCGGCGGAAAGTCGCGCGTCGGCCGGTGATACCAGAAGCTGTGCCACGGCTTCTCCGTCTCGCTGTTGATGCGCAGTTGTTCGCGAATATTCGCAAGAAAAGATTCGAAGGCGTCAGTCATGGCGATTCAATCCGTCTCGATCATGGCCAGCAGCTTGCCCACGGTCGCCCAGTTGCGCGTCGTCACCGCGCGTCCCGCCTTGCCCAGCAGCGCCTCGGCGGCGGGACTTTCCAGAATGCCATCCGGGCACCAGAGATAGGCCGCATCCGCGCCGAGATGAAAGCGGTCCGCGCCCTGCACACGCTCGGCGATGGGTGCCAGACCGGCGAGTGTTGCGGCATCGGGTGCAAAGGCGACGAGCAGGCGCGAGGCATCCAGTGTTTCCTTCGCCCACGGATTGGCGGCAGCGATGCGCTGCAATTCCTCGGCGGACTTCACCACCACCGGAGCGTCAACGTTCAGGTTGTCGAGAATGGTCTTGCGAATATTCGCAGCATGCGTCGCAGCAGCAGTCTTGCCCTTGGCCTCGAACACCGCATTGCCGCTGTTCAGCAGGGTGCGAATATTCGCGTAGCCCAGGTCCGCCATCAGCGTCTTCCAGTCGGCCATGGGCACGCGCTTGGCCTTGCCCACGTTCACGCCGCGCAGCAGGGCGATGAATGTCGGCATTACTTGTCCGACCAGACGGCGAGCTCGTTACCGCTGGGCTCGGTGAACTGGAAGCGGCGCCCACCGGGGAATTCGAAAATCGGCTTCACGATCACGCCACCCGCCGCAACGACGGCATGTTCCGTCTCCTCCAGCCGCTCGCTGTAGAACACCAGCAGCGCGCCGCCCTGCGCCGGGGTGGACGCGAGTGGCGCGCAGTAGAAGCCGCCTTCCAGCCCCTGATGGTCGAACGCGGTGTAGTCCGGGCCGTAGTCGGTGAAGGTCCAGCCGAACGCTTTGGAGAAGAAAGACTTTGTCGCCGCGAGGTCGCGGGCCGCGAATTCAACGTAGTCGAGGTTGTGGTGGTGATGCATGGCCGGCTCCGGTGGGTGTGGGCGCAATGGTCGCATGACGCCCGGAAAATTCTGATCCGGTGAAGACGCGCGGCATCTGCCGTAGCCCGGATGCAGCAACGCGGAATCCTGGAATCCATCTTGGCGCAATCCAACCGGATTCCACTGCGTTGCATCCGAGCTACGATGAATCGCTATGCCCTAAGCACAACGGCCATTCGGCAACGGATCGGTCGGAATCCAGGTCAGAAACCGCCAGCCGCTCTTCGATTTCACCATGGAGTACGTACTGCAGACCGTATCGATCTTCTTCCCATCCACCATCACCCGGTCAAACAACACCGCGGCCAGGACGTAGTGATCACCAACACGCGTCTTCGACACATGCCTGACTACCGAGCGGTGGTAGCCCCGCTTGTCCAGTCCGCCAAGAATCGCGGTGAACATCCCCTTACATCATCCGGGCTGGAGAGAACAGTAACGTGTTCACCAAAGACCACCTGCGCGCCCGGATGAAAATACTCGCTAGACAGTCGCTCGATCTTTCGGCCGCTGAAGTCGGCGAAGAAATTGGACAGAAAGGCATCGACGCCATCTGGTTCAGCGGCGAAGCTCGCGCCGGAAACGAACAGAAGTACTGCCAAGAGTCGATTCATGAATTCAGCTGATTGTTGGTGCCGCAGAAAGCGCTAGAGAGTCGAAGGGGACAGGCGAATGTACTCATCCCACGATCATGAAAGAAATGAGCCCGGCCTTTATGCTTCTTGCGCGCGATCAGGCGCTTCTCGCTCAAAAGTGAACTGAAGCAAGCCTCTCACTTCGCCGGTGAGTCCACGACGGAGGGGCAAGCTGTAGGGCTGTATGGTCGGAGAGAATTCCATCAGATGGCTAACGATGGGGTTCGGCTAGGCGCCCCACCGGGCGGTCAGCCTGCAACGACTTGTTAGCCGGCATTATTTTTGTCCCCAAAGAAGACCTTCCCGCTGCGATACCAAACGCCATCTTTGTCCGGTACCGAAACGTGCTTGCGCAACTCATCATCAAGTTCACCAGGATCTACTTGATAGTACTCAGTTTCATCCCAATCAACTACTCCATCAGGGAATAACTTCTCCAGAGAAGCCTTCGGCTGCGGACCCGGTAGCCTAAGTCCGACATTTATCATGTAGCCCAAAACGGAATCTCCAGGCGCGCCGCCTACTTCCGGGATTGACGCATCAAGCAATACACAGACCGTCATCCAAACATCGATTTCGCCCTCACGTCTTTGATCAAGTGGAGATGCAAATTGCGGCATAGCTGGCTAACAACAGACGTAAGGGGCCGGCCGCAGGCGGGTCACCGTGACGAGACGGTTAGCCTGCTGCATGAAGTGCCACAACGTCGCGTGATCGAACTACATAGGTATTGGCAATCATGTCACCGATTCGCTGCTTACGACTGGAAACAGCCGCAGCGATGCCGGCCGGAACACCTCCGGCCAGAAGTGGGTTAACTTCAAACAAGCGCAGAACCGTTCGCACCAACACTTGACCAAGATTAGGCCGACCACCGCTTTCATTCACAACGATAGTCCCGGTAAGAACCTTGCCCAAGGTTCGCCCCCACAGCCATTCAGTAACGACAAAATATGAGACTGCCAGCAGCAACCAAATCGCCAATGTCTCGCGATAGAGCTCATTGCCAAGAATAAAATCAGGGACCACAAAACATGATATTGACCCAACCATGTCAACCCAGCAGCCGAGCCAGCGACGCACAATGATCGATCCATCGTATTTTTCTGCCATGGCACGTACAGACAACTCATGACGGTCTTCTGGCTTCTCGTATGTCACTATGCTTCCCTTAGATGGTGAGTGAAGGGGCTAACTAGATTTATCACGCGAACGCGCATGATAACCACCCCCCACGCGCGACAACAACCCAACGCAAGACCGCATCAACCCCGCGACCTCATTGCGAATATTCGCAACCCGCGAGGTCTGGTGAAGTGACAACAACCCGCACATCTATCCCCCTGCCCCCGCCACCCACCCCGCCCGCGTCAACCGATGCACCAGGCACTCGTGGTCAAAGAACCTCCGCAACCCCTCCGGCACAAACCCCAACCGCTGATAGAACTTGTGCGCCCGCGTGTTGCTGGCGAGCGGATCGATGATGACCGCCGTCACGGCCGGGTCGGCGAAGCAGCGATCGAGGGCTAGCCGCATCATCGTCTCGCCATAACCTTTGCCGAGGCAGTCGGCCTCGCCGATCCAGATGTCGATGGCGCGGAGGTTGGGTTCGCAATCGCCCCAGTAGTGGCTCTCTTCGCGCTCGGGGTCGATGATCTGCACGAAGCCAATGGGGCGATTCGGTTGCCCGTCCACCACCAGCTCGGCCATGAGTTGCTCGCGCCAGTCGGGTTCGTGGGCCAGCTCGGTTTCCCATTCCCAATCGTCATCCGGGTCGGACTCGATGACATGCGGCTCTTCGTCCCAGTGGCGGAGCAGCGCGCTGTCGTCCACGCGGCCGGGGCGCAGCGTGATGCGGGCGGGCTGTGATTCCGCAGGCCGCTCGCGGGTGAAGATGCGCATGTCGCCCCCTTCACTTTGCGCATGCCGGCGATTGCAGGCACCCAGCTTCGTGACAAGCGCGCAGGGAATCGGCTGATCAGCGGCGATGGGTGCGAATCCGTAACGCATGTAGAACGGCTCAAGGTGGCGCAACGGAATGCAGTACAGCAGGCGATGGCGCGAGCGGCGCAACAGCTCCGCCACGATGCGCGCGGCGATGCCCCGCCCCTGAAACGCGGGCAGGACGTGGATGCCGGAAAGCTCGGCTTCGTCGGCTCCAATGGGATTCAACCGCCCCAAGCCGGCAAGCATGTTCCCGCCAGCGCCTTCACCGTTCGTCTCGGCGACGAGAATGATTTGCTCCGGTGTCGCGGGATTGAAGCCGATCTCGGCGTAGCGCGCGTTGGCCCAGTCGAGTTCGTCGGACCGCAGGAGCCGCAGCGCGATGGTGTCGGTAGCGTGTTCAGTGGATGAGTCCATGATGCGAATATTCAGTGGTCAGCTTTAGGTGGCGCCCGGCATCTCGACGATCTGCAACTCGTTGCCCGACGGATCGAGAAACGTCGCCAGCACGCCGCCCCAGGGTTGCCGCTCGGGTGGGTCGGTGAACTTGACGCCGCGCTCGGTGAGCGCCGCATGCAGCGCAGAGACATCCGGGACGGTGAACGAAACGCCGGTGAAGCGGCCAACCAGTTCGCGATCCTCCAGCGGCGCGTCGAGGCTGACCGCCTCGATCACGAGCTGCGCATCGCCCGGCCCATCCATTTCAAACACGCAGTAGCCGAATGCCGAGCCGCCCGCCACGCGCGGCAGGCCCAGCGTCTCTTCATAGAACGCCTGCGCCGCGACGAGGCTGTGTACGAATATTCGCACTGCGCCCAGCTTCACACCACGCCTCCTGAATGACCACCCTTGTGACTCCACGCCTGCCGAATGAGGCGCTTCACGATGGCGGATTCCGCTTTGTCCAGGTTGACGCGCAGGCCCACGACCTTGCCGCCCCACAGCAGCTTCTCCGCGAACGCCGCATGCATCACCAACGCCTCTTCACGCGTCGCATCATCGACGAAGATGTGCAGATGCGCCTCATCCGGAGGAATGGTCACAAAGATGCGCTTCGCCTTGCCGACCCGCCACGAATTGTAGTCATGATGCGGCGCCTCGATCACGCCGGGGAGCGACAGGGCGAAGTTGCGGGCGGTGGCGTGGCGCATGGGGTGCGGGCGAGTGTTGGAGACTCGATACTACGCTCAAGCGGGCTGGGGGCGGCGAAGGAATAGCGTCACGCCGCGCCGTGAACTCATCACCCCGGCGGGGGAAAAACATCCTTGAACGTGAACGCCTTCGCAGTCGGCCCGTTGGCGCGCAAGCGCTCAAGCCGCTCACTCGCCTCGCTCAATGTGGGGATGTGTCCCGCCGGCACCCACCACAACACCATGTACGCATCCGCCATGCGGCCAAACCACTCCTTGCGACGTTTCATGATGTCGGCATGCGCGGTGCGAAACGCGTAATCCTTCAGCGACTCGACATCGCGCCAAAGCGACATGTTGGCCAGCACCTCGTCGCCCCACGGCCGCCAGCCGTTTGCATCCGCGCCGTCGCCCAGCATGCGCCAGACGAAGCCATCCGCCGCGTCGGCCAGCGCATTGATGCGGTCCAGGTTGGCGACGAAGTCCGCGAGCTGCGGCGAATCCTTCGGTGCCAGCAGGGTGGCGATGTTGAGTTGGGCGAGGTGGTGATTGGACATGGCGTGTTTCGGGGCTCTCCAGTCTTTCACTCATCCGGTCTTGCCGCATTCAGGGCCAGCAAGGTCTTGGCCCCTGTGGCGAAAGTGGCCTTGCGGATCAACCCGTCGCGGACTTCGTACAGGCACAGCATTTCCAGTGTGCCGGGTCCGTCGGGAAAGTTGCGCGTGATGACTTCGTGATCCGCGACCACATCACCGATCAGCGTGCGCGAGAGCAGCCGGGCGTGCAGGTCGGGCTCGCGGAAGCGCTCGGCAAAACGTCGGCGCAGGGCATCGCGGCCCGCGGCCAACAACGCGCCATGCAGCGCATGTTGCTCCGCGTCCGGCGCGTAGGTGGCGAGCAGGGCGTCGAGGTCTTTGGCGTTATAGGCGTCGAGCTGGCGCTGGATGACGGCTTCTGGCGACATGGCGAAATGGCGAAATGGATGAACGCAGGGAATCCAATCTTCGCCAATCCGGGGCCGATGATGCTTGAAATTTTCTTGAGGCACCTGTCAGATTTTCTGCGCGTAGAGTCCAAGGAGCGTCAGCGCGCCTGTCGCGGGCTTTGCGAATATTCGCATCCTCGAGAACGCCAGACTGCACGGCATCGGCAAGGCTGGAAGTGCAGTGACCCGTTCACCCTTCGATACCTCAGCGCGAACGGGAACAGGGCTATCGTGAACTCCGGAAAGGAACTCGCACTAGACCGGCGAGGGCCGAAACACGCACCACAACCCCACCCCCTCCATCACGTCATGCTCGCGGATGACGAAGCCGTTGCGCTCGTAGAAGCGGAGGCTGGCCGGGTTGGCGGTTTCGAGGTACACGCCGGTCGATTGCGGGTCGGCGTCAGAGAGCGCGCAAAAGGCTTTCAGCAGCGCCTTGCCGACACCCGTCCCCCTCCGGTCGTTGCGCACGCCAATGACACCGAGGTACCAATGCGGCCCGACCGGTGGGCGCGCATCGGACACAGCCTCGTACTGCCCAAAGCGCGGCACGATCTGCGGCGCCCCCGCTTCGAACTCGGCCCATGCCGCGTCGATCTCCTTCGGCCAGGCCGGGCGGTCGGTGCGGTAACCCATCGCCAGACCGATGACGCTGCCCTCTTGCTTCGCCACCAGAACAGGCGCACCCAGGGCGATGCGCGCCGCCATCAGCAGCGTGAAGAAACGCTTGACGCCCTCATCGCGCCCGCTTGCGTGGTCGCCGAAAAACCAGGTCATGAGCGGATCGGCATGGAAAGCGTCGACGCACGCGGCGACGGCGGCGGGGATGTCGGTTTGGGTGGCGGGGATGATAGTGAGTTGGGTCATGAGGTGTTGGGTACTCGCTCGGCAGGACAAGGTCGCTCGGGCTGAGGCATCGAAGCCGGGTCGGACGCCCGCCCTTCGATACCTTGGGGCGAACGTCAGCAGGATCGCGAGATGGGCGTGATGACCCGCACCTGCGAGACCTTGTACGTCTCGAACCCCATGCGAATGTAGAGATTGCGCGCGGTCAGGTTGGTGCTCACGACATGCAGGAACGTGGATTCGCCGCGCAGCATCTGGCGGCGAAGGAGCTTCAGCATCAGCCGCCGCGCGTAGCCCCGGCCCTGGGCATCCGGATGTGCGCACACGCCGCTGATCTCGCGCCACGGGCCAGCCGCCATGCGCTCACCCGCCATGGCGATGAGGCGCGCGCCTTCGAAGATGCCGAAGTAATCACCGAGCTCGAGGGTGCGAAGGCCGAATGGTCCGGGCCGGGTCAGCGTCGCCAGGTCCAGCGCCTCTTGGGCATGCTCGGGCCCAAGCGGCACGGCAGAGAGCGCGTCGTCCTCGTCCGGCAACGCGCCCTTCCACACCATCTTGTCCATGGTGGATTCCACCATGAGATTCCAGCCCGTCGGCACGGGGCCGGACCAGCCATCGGTGTAGAACTGCTCGCCCGCCTTGCAGTAACGCGCGATGGTGGCGAGGTCGGCATTGGTGTTGTCCGCGAATCCGATGATGGGCGAGAAGCCGGGCGCATAGCGGCGCGCCGCGCCCTCACCCACGGCGAAGTGCGCTTGCGCGCCGGTGAGCGCATGCCAGACGATGTTGTCGAGGAGGTGGAGCATGTTGTGCGCGGAAAAAGGGACTATCGATTGCCTTGGAGGCTCGGACATCGCCGCGGCTGTCTGCCGCCTCAGTCGCTGCCTTGCTCATTCACCGTTCGTTTCGAACGGATGAATGCGGACAAGGATCCGACCGCGAGTATGGCCGATGCCGTGAGGAAAATGATATAGCCGGTCGCGCGATCGACATTGCCAAAGCCGCGCTCGAACCAGGCGATGAAGGCGAGCAGCAGCACTTGAAACAGGAACAGCAGTCCCGCGACCGTTGCGACCGTGAGGACAGCCCACCGCCGCCGCGCGTGGAGCCCGCCCTGGCCCAACAGCCACAGCGCGACGATGGCTGGCGCCGCAAGGGTCAGCCTGTCCCGAACATCGCCGGGCAGCGCCGCCATGAAGAAGATGAACAGAGCCAGCGCGGCGACATTGGTCAGGAACACGATCAGCAGGCGCTTCATCATCGACCCTTCATTCAGGCCGGTCGGTTCTCAACAGCCGCTCGTAAATGGCCAGATCATCCGCGGAGAAGCAGCAAAACGTCACTTCGCGAATATTCGCATGCTGACCCACGGTGTTCCGTACCGTGGTCACGGCGATCACGGTCGCCGCTTCGATGGGATAGCCATAGACACCGGTGCTGATGGCGGGAAACGCGAGGGTTGCCAGGCCATGCAGCCCCGCGAGTTCGATCGAGCGGCGATAGCACGAGGCGAGGCGCTCGGGTTCACCCTCGCGCCCGCCCCGCCACACCGGGCCGACGGTATGAATCACGTACCGGGCCGGCAGCCCGTGTCCGCGTGTGAGCTTGGCGTCGCCCGTGTCGCAACCGCCTAGCAAGCGACACTCGGCAAGCAGGTCCGGCCCCGCCGCGCGATGGATGGCGCCATCCACGCCCCCGCCACCAAGGAGCGAACTGTTGGCGGCGTTGACAATGGCGTCGACCGCCAGTGTGGTGATGTCGGCGCGGAGCGCTCGCAAAGAGGTTCGCATGTCAGCCGCGATTCAGAATCGCCTGGCGAATATTCGCACTCACTTCTCGGACGGCATGTAGTGGACCCGCTTGATCAGCCCGTCCTGAAATTCGTATATCGCGATACTCACCTGCGCCCGCGGCCCCGACTTGCCCTCCCAGCTTGCCTTCTCCAGCGCCGCCACGCGGTTGGGCGATGACTGCACCCAGACCAGCTCCGCGCGCGCGCTGGGCAGCGACTTGAAGTAAGACTCCATGCCTTTCCTCAACGCATCCTTGCCTTCCGTCTCGACGCTGACAGTCTTGCCAGAGACATTGAACCAGGCGATGTCATCGGTGACCCGCGTCAACATGCCGTCGACATCCTTCGCATTGAAGGCTGCGATGAATTCGCGCACTCGCGCCTCATTCGGCTTTGGTTCTTGAGCCGATGCCGCGACTGTCATGCAGCCCCAAAGCAGCAGCGCCGCCATCTGTCTCGCCCATGGGTACATCTCCACACCTCCTATGAGAAATTCGAATCTCACTTTTCCGCTCGCAACCTCATCACCGGCCGCTGCGGCTTTCGTCTCGCCACTTCATCGAACCCGGCCTTGTCGAACATGGCCTTGGCGCCAAACCACATGAACTCGTCGTGCGAACGCTCGGGCTTGTCGACGGGGTAGGCCTCGACAAGCGTGGCGCCCTGCTTGGTTGCGTACTTGATCGCGCCTTCGAGCAACGCCTGCGCGACACCCTGTCGGCGAAACTCGGACGGCACGACAAAGCAGATGATGGACCAGACCGGCCGATCATCCACGGGCTTCATCACAGGCGAACGCTCCAACTTGGCGTAGTCTTCGCGCGGGCCGAGCGAGACCCAGCCGACGGGTGTCTTGCCCCGATAGCCGATCAACCCGGGCGGCGGGCCGGCCTCGACGACGGCCTTGAAGCGGGCCTTGTTCATCGCACCGCGCGTGGCGCCTTGCGGTGGCGTCGGGCCTTGACCGCGCTGGCGATAGAACATGCACCAGCAGCTTCGTGCGACGGAGCAGCCGCTCGCGTTGAAAATCGATTCCAGATCATTCCAACGGTCAGGCGTCAGGGGATGGAGGGTGAGTTTCATGTTGGCGAATTTCCGCTTGAATTCACGCTCCGCGCCGCAACCACGCGCGCAGGGTGTTCGCATGCAAGCGCCCGCCGAGGCTGGGCAGCCTGACCCAGCCGCCTGAGGAGAGTTCCAGCGTGAGCGGCGTCCCCTTCTCGGCCACGACGCGTTTGATGTCCGCTCGCGCGACGCGGCGGCGGCGAAAGTTGCACACATAATCGATGGCATCGGCTTGCAACGTGACGCGGAGCGTGAGCGCATCGGCCAAGCCGGCAAGCGCCAGCACACTGCCTGCGGCGAGGCCGAGGGTCACGAGCGAGAAGCCGCTTGCGCGCCACGACACCAGCGCGACAGTCACGAACAGCGCCCACGCCAAGCAGGCGGCGACGATGTACCACGTCGCGGCGCGAAAGCGCTGTGCGGACCCAGCCGGACCATCGCTGTCACTTGCCGCCATGACGCGCCATTGCGAATATTCGCGGCCGCCGCGACATCGCGTTCAACCGCCACCCGCATCCATGTGAATGCGAATGGTCGTCGTGGCGAGATGAACTTCGCGCAGAAAGTAGGCGAGGCCGACCACCAACGTGAGCGTGGCGGCCGTGAACAACACGCCAATCAGCCACTTGAACTGCGCTTGCAGCAGGACCTCCAGAAACAACGCCGCGACGACCATGCACACCAGCAGCGCGGAGGACGTGCAGGTGGTGATGGCTGCGCTGGCGAAATGACGGCGGCGCTCCAGCAGCTCAAGCTGCGCGCGCAACGCCTCGGGGGCTTGAAACGGCGGCGGCACCGGCTGCTCAGTGAGCTTGCGGCCGCGGTCGATGATGCGCGCCAGCCGGCCGGCCATGACATTGAGAAGTCCCGCGATGCCGGTCAGCAAGAAGACCGGCGCCAACGCCAGTTGAATGGCGTGCGAGACATCGGCGAAATTGACGACGACATTGGGCAAGGGATTCATGGGCGCTTCTCCGGAAGACTCTGGGCTGCGGCGATGATTGCCGGTGGGCGGACTGAAGTCAACTGCTCGCCCGCGAACCGCGCAGCGCGAACGGCGGCACCTTCGCCAATGCGAATATTCGCAAGACGCCCTTCCTAGCGAAGTCGCCAGAGTGCGACGACACCGTGGAGATAGGCCGCGCCCATGACAAAGCACAGGCCGGACGACACCCACCAGAACGTCATCGAGTTCTCGGGAAAGCGCGACATCAGCAACGGGAACGCGAACGCGCGCGCGAGCAGCGCGCCAGCGATGGCCGCCAACACCCATTTCAAGAGCGGCAACCGCGCGATCAGCCCGGCGCCGCTGAACGCGTACAGCGCCCACACCGCGCGCCCGCCACAACCCAGCCCGGAGGGTTGTCCTCATGCCGGGTCGGGTTTGCCAATTGAGCGGCGTTGCCCACCTTGCCAAGGGATGACCCTTGGCGGCGGCGGACGCCTTGCGCTCCTCCCGGCATGAGGACAACGAGGGATATGAAATCAGTGTGAACAGGCCCTAGTCTCATGGCGGGCATTCACCGGCTTCAGCGCGGACGAACCGCGCATGGACCTCACTTGAGGAAGATGGACTTCCCGACCACCGCCACCGCCGCGTCCCAGCCCAGGCTCTCGCGAACCCGGTCGCGAAGCGCCATCGCCGCGAGCGGCTCGCCATGCACGACCCAGGTGCCGCGCGGCGGCGTCTTGAAGCCGCCCAGCCATTGCAGCAGCCCGGCCTGATCGGCGTGCGCCGACAGCCCGCCGATGGTGAACACGCGGGCGCGCACCGGAATGGCCTCTGCGAATATTCGCACCGACTTCGCGCCGTCGACGATGCGCCGGCCCAGCGTGCCCACCGCCTGAAAGCCCGCGAACACGACAGCGCTCTCCTTGCGCGGCAGGTTGTGGAAGAGGTGATGACGAATGCGCCCGCCCTCGCACATGCCGCTCGCGGAGAGGATGACCGCCCCACCCTTCACGGTGTTGATGCGGCGCGAACTCTCCACATCACTCACCAGCACCACACGCGCGCCACGAATCTTGCCGGCGAGGAGATCGCGCAGCGCGCCGCTGTCGTCGTCATGCAACTCCGGGTGGGCCATGACGAGCCGCGTCGCGGCTTCGGCCATGGGGGAGTCCACATACACGGTGAGCGGCGGCAAGCGCCCCTGGCGCGCCAACTTGGCGATGAAGTAGAGAATGTCCTGCGTGCGGCCGACGGCGAAGGCGGGAATGACGACGTTGCCGCGCTTCGAGTGCAAGGTGTCGGTGATGGCGTAGGCGAGTTCATCCAGCGTTTGCGCGAGATTCTTGTGCAGCCGGTCACCGTAGGTGGATTCGACCAGCAGCGTGTCGGCGTAAGGCACGGGTTCAGGGTCGCGCACGATGGGGTGGCCGCGCTGGCCGATGTCGCCGGAGAACACGAGCACATGCTCGCCCGCGTCCGACGCGATCCGCACCTCCACCGTGGCCGAGCCGAGAATGTGACCGGCATCGCGAAACAGGCAGGTCACGCCGGGCGCGGGCTGAAACGGCTCGCCATAGCGATGATGGGCGATGCGCTTCAGGCTCTGCTGCGCCTCCATCGCGGTGTACAGCGGCTGCACCGCGCGCTTCCGGTCACGACTGTCGCGCTCCGCCTCCCGCTCCTGCAGGTGGCCGCTGTCGGGCAGCAGCACCGAGAGCAGATCGGCGGTGGCTGCCGTCGCATGCACCTTGCCGCGAAAGCCTTGCGCGACGAGGCGCGGAATCAGCCCGGAATGATCCAGATGCGCGTGCGACAGGATGACGAAGTCGATCTCCGAGGGCTTGAACGCGAACTGGCGATTGCGTGTGGCCGCCGCACGACCGCCCTGGAACAGGCCGCAGTCGAGCAGGAATCGCTGCGTGCCGGTGTCGACCTGATGGCAGGAGCCGGTGACCTCGCCCGCGGCCCCGAGGAAAGTGAGTCTCGCTGGCGCACTCATGGGCGAACCGCCTTGGCGGATGGATTCGCGAATCGCCGGCTTTCCGTGTTCATGAGAGTCCTCCTCTGTCATGCACGCGACCTGCCTTCTCGTCCGTCAGAGCGGCTTCAATCGCAGACCGAATGGCCACCTGCTCGACGCTGAACACCAGGTGCCCGCCGTGAGCGAACTTCAGCAATCGCGCGCCTTCGATGTGTCGCATCGCGAATGCCGCATTGTGGAACAGTTGCAGCCGGTCGTCTTCGGCATGCACGATCAGCGTCGGCGCCCGGATGGCGCGAATCCGCGCATCGGGCATGGCGGCGGTGTGGTCAAAGCGCGTGCCGGCCGCGCGGCGTGACACCGGGTTCATGCCGTCAATGACGCGATCCACCAGCTCGCGCTGGGCGGGATTGAGCGTGCTCACCACGGCCGGGTCCGCCCCCATCAACCGCATGAACGCGCCACGAAACGCGCGGGTCACGGCCCAATAGGCGAAGTCATGCTGGAACACCTGCATGAGCATCCAGCCTTTGAAGTCCGCACCCGATTGCTCGGCGTCGGCGGACGCGGCGACACCCGCGGACACCAGAATCAGCGCGCTGACCCGATCCGGATGGCGCGTCGCGAATTCCAGTGCGGACGGCCCGCCGTGCGAAAAGGCCACCACCGCGACCCGCGCCAATCGCAGTTGATCAAGCAACCGGGCGTAGGCATCGGCCTGGGTGGCGAAGGTCGCGCCGGCCGGCACGGCGGAGCCGAGATAGCCGAACCGCGACGGCGCGACCCAGGCCTGGTCCTCGGGCAGCAGCGCTGAAGCCAGCAGCGTGCCCTGGTCGCAGCCACCGCCGCTGCCGTGAATGACCAGCACGGTGACGCCCTTGGTACCGCCACGGGCGTATTCGATATCGCCGAGCGGCGCGGCGAGTCGCGCGCAGCGACCCTCGACGTTGCGATAGGCGGCGGCCATGTCGCGATGAAACACGGTCAGCGACCACACGACCAGCGCGGCCAACGACAGCGACCCGATGCCGATCAACCTGCGGCGTGCTCGCTTCACGTGCTACGCTCGATGCGAAAGAAATTCCACGCCGCTGCAAACGCAGAGACGTACACGGAAATCGCTCTCCGCCCGCGCCCAGTCACCATGTCCGCCCTCGAATCCGATCCTCGCATGCTGGCGCTTCTCGTGTCGCTGGGCATCGGGCTGCTGATCGGCATCGAACGTGAGCGCAGCAAGGGCACCGGGCCAACCCGCGCGTTCGCGGGCGTCCGCACGTTCACGATCGTCGCGCTGACGGGCTGCCTCGCCCAGCTCGCGGACAGTGGCGCGCTCGTGCCGGTCGCCTCGTCCCCGTGGCTGGCGCCCATCGGCGCGGCGGTGGTGGGCGCCCTCATCGCGGTGGCGTACTGGCGGGACCGCTCGCACGATCCCGGCATCACGACTGAACTCGCCTTGTTCATCACGTATGTGCTCGGCGTGACCGCGGTCGCGCGCCCGGCCGTGGCCGCCGGCGCGGGCGTGGTGGTGGCGATGCTGCTTGCGTCGCGCCACCCGCTGCATCGCTTTTCGCGCGATCTGCTGTCCGGCGAAGAACTGCGCAACGGCCTGCTGCTGGCGGGCGCCGCGCTGGTGGTGCTGCCGCTGTTGCCGGATCGCGGGCCGCATTGGGCGCCCGCGCTGAATCCGCACCGCGTCTGGCGACTGGTCGTGGTGGTGCTGATGCTGCAAGCGGCGGGGCATGTCGCCTTGCGAATATTCGGTGCGCGCAGCGGCCTCGCGCTGTCCGGCTTCTTCTCCGGCTTCGTCTCCAGCACGGCGACCATGGCGGCGATGGGCCACCGCGCCCGTCTGCATGCGGCCGGCGCGCCGGCCTGCGCCAGTGGCGCGTTGCTCTCCAATGTGGCGACCATGATCCAGCTGGCCGTGCTGGCCGCGCTGGTGAATCCGGATCTGCTGCGGACACTCGCCTGGCCGCTCGTCGGCGGCGCGGCGGGCGCGGTCATCGCCGCGCTGTTTGGCTGGCGCCGAGACCACGAGACGCCAGCCAAGGCGGAGCGGCCGCATCCCGCGGCGTTCCAGCCGCTGCACGCGCTGGGCTTCGCCGCATTGATGACCGGGGTGACGGCGCTGGTGTCGTGGTTGCAGGGCAGCGCGGGCGCGCTTGCGGCGACCGCGTCCATCGCCCTCGCGGGTTTCGCCGACGCCCACGCGGCGGGAACGGCCGCGTTCAATCTCGCGGCGGAACAGGCCGCCAACGCCAACGGCGTCGACGTCGCTTTGCTGACGATGCTGGGCGTCACCACCAACACCTTGAGCAAAGGTGTGGCCGCGAGTGTGGCGGGGGGCGCCGCATTCATGCGCAGAGTCGCGCCGGGCCTCGCGTTATTGCTCGCTGGCGGCTGGCTCGGCTGGTGGCTGGGTTCATAGCGCGGCGCCCGCCCCGAGCGGCGCCGCGTGGCCTCATCGCCTCAACGCACCACCAGCACCGGCAGCTTGCAATGGGTGAGCACCTTGGTGGTCTCGCTGCCGAGCAGAAGCCCGGTGATGCCGCGTCGGCCATGTGACGCCATCACGATCGCGTCGCAGCCCAATTCCATCGCCTTGTTCACCACCGCATCGGCCGGGGCATCGCTCCGCTCGGCGACCACGGTGACGGTGACGCCGGCTTCGCGCGCCAGCCGCGCCACAACGTTCAGCGCGGCGTCAGCCTTGCGCTGCGTGAGTTGTTCGAATCCTTCCTGATCGAACACCGCTTCGACGCCGCCCGGCGCCAGCATCGCCGCCTCGCCGTAGTAGACCGGCATGTACTGCGGCATGGCGTGGAAGCCGGTGAGCTTGGCGCCGGTGCAGCGCGCGAGCTTGATGGCCTCCTCCACCGCACGCGCGGACAACTCGGACCCGTCGGTGGGAACAAGAATATGTTGGTACATGCGCGCCTCCGTGGCCTGGCTGTGAGAGATTCACACCACCAGTCTAGGCGGCGCTCCAGCGCGCCTTTTGACGAGGGTCAAACGGCGATCACTTCACTGACGCGCAAGGTCACGGCGGCCCGAAGAGGCCCTGCATCAATTCCCATTCCGCGTTGGCCGACCACTTGCTGCCGGGTCCGCCGCGGTATTCGCGAGTGATGGCTTTCGACTTGCGCGTCACGGTCAGCGACACGCGCTTCTTGCGGACGGCCACGCTGCGCGTCACGTCGCCCTGGCTGCTCTCCATGACTTCGAAGTCGTCCTTTCCGTACCCCATGCGCTCCACGACCCGCATGAAGTGCGCATGCTCTTCCCCGCTCGTGATGGCCACGGACATCCGTTGCTCCTTGTCGGTGTTCTTAAGACTTGATCAATCCCAGGCTGGCCCGCAGCTTTTTCGTGAGCCCGGCTGCCACGAGTTCGTGCGAGCGACTCAGCAAGTCCTTCAGCTCGGCATCACCGACCTTCTTCAAGTCGACGATCTGCACCCACCTCACACGCGCCAGGTACGGCGCAGGGATAAAGCCTTCGCGGTCGGTGAATTCGAGGAAGCGATCCGCATCGACCTTGAAGGACACTGTCGGCCGGCCCTCATTGTCCGCGCAGGCGACGGCGAACATCTTCCCGCCCACGGAGTAGACGAGGTCGATGCCCCACTTGACGTCGTGGGTGACCGCGGGGAGCGAGGCGCAGAATTTCTGGATGGCGTTGAGATTCATGCGAACACCTTTGCGAATATTCGCGATGAGAACCAGTCAGTCTGGTGATGGCTCAGCATATCACCGGTCCGCGCGCAAATGCCCCTCGCCGGGCAATCCTTTCCGACAACGGCGGCAGAAAAACGGGCCAATTCCGTCATGAACGGAATGGCCCGATAGGCGCTCGGAAGCAGGGGGAGGACCCTGCCCTGTCAAACAATCATGCGCGGATGAATCGCCTCAGAATCGCCACCCGATGCCAACACTGATGAGATCAGGGTCGACCTTGAACGTCGTCAACTTGGCGCCGGCGACCTTCACATCGGCTTCGATGTTGACTTTCTTGTAGTCGACATTGAGGTATAGGTTTTTCCCGATCTCGACGTCGAAGCCCAACTGAAGCGCCAGACCGAAACTGTCCTTGTCGGTGGTGATGCCCGACGGCAGCTTCGCATCCATGAAACGCGTGTAATTGAGACCCGCGCCCACATAGGGATTGAATGTCTGACCGGGTGCAAACTGGTACTGCGCGAGAAGCATCGGCGGCAGGTGCTTCAATGTGCCGATCTTGACACCTTGCAGGGACACATCGTGCTTCTGCGGATAGGTAAGCACGAGCTCGGCGGAGACATTCTTCGTCAGCCGGTAGACAAAATCGACTTCGGGAAAGGTCTTGTCGTTGACCGTGACTTTCGCACCGGCGACCTCGGGTGAGTTCCCGTTGTCCAGTTTCATGTTGAGTGCGCGCACCCGCACCATCCACGGGCTTTCCTGCGCCATCGCAGCGGGCGCAGCCAAGGCCCCCATCGTCGCCGCAAGAAGCCCCGTACACAGGTGAACCGTTTTCGACTTCATACTTGTCTCTCTCACTGTGGTTGAAAATTCCATGACCACAGATTGACGCTGCGCGCGCCGCCGACCTTGATGTCAATCAAATGCGCTGCCGCGATCGGGCACTGCTCGAATGCCGAATTTGATATGAATCAAATGCGCGTGGCTTGATGCCGGGATGTCGACGCATCGCGTCCCAGTTGATCTCAACCTCGCGGCGTGGAGAGACCAGCGGTCGCGATGTCGCAACGGCCCGCACCTCGCTCGCCAGGAACTCCGCGAGATCACATTCAATGGGCGGCCGACCGCCACAATGCGGGTGCATGCGATGCAAGCGGGACTCAACCAGCATGGTGATGCCCACGCGGGCGTGAAATCGCTTGCATCCGCGCGTGCATGCGGAATGGAATTGGCGCTCTTCGCGAATATTCGAGCATCGGGTGGCGGGTAGGCGCCGTGCTCGGATGGATGCGCCGCCGCCAGCCCAATCAGCGCTGGCGGCTTGCGAATATTCGCGTGGCGATGGGCTGACGCTGTCGGTTGCGGCCCCTATCCGGTCATTTCTTCTCCGCCGGCTGCAGTGCGGACGCCGGGACGGCCGAGTCCGATTTGGGCGCGCCGATGTTCTGCTCCGTCGCCGGCATCTTGTGGGCGATGCCCTTGTGGCAATCGATGCAGGTCTTGCCCGCCTGCATCGCCGCCTGGTGGGCCGGGCTGGCGCGCTGGCGCTGTTCGGCGAAATCCATGTAGGCGAAGTTGTGGCAGTTGCGGCACTCCTGGCTGTTGTTGGCCTTCATCCGATCCCACTCGTGCTGCGCCATGACCGCGCGCTTGGCCTCGAATTTTTCCGGGGTGTCGATGGTACCCAGCATCTTGTGGAAGAGCTCGTTGCTCGCGCGGATCTTGCGCACCATTTTCGGACCCCACTCGCGGGGCACGTGGCAATCCGGGCAGGTGGCGCGCACGCCGGTGCGATTCTGGTAGTGGATGGTGTTGCGGTATTCCGCGTACACATTCTTCTCCATCTCGTGGCAGGAGATGCAGAACTTCTCGGTGTTGGTGATTTCAAGGCTCCAGTTGAATCCGCCCCAGAAAATGATGCCGGCGGCGAAGGCGATGCCCACGGTGCCCGTGGCGATGCCGATGGCCCATTTGATCCAGCCCTTCAGGCCGCGACGCGTGGTTTGGCTGTTGTCGTTCATGACTCGTCCTTACTGCATGCCGCGGGCGCGCTGGAAAGTGTTTTCCACCAGCGGCTTGGCGTCGGTCTGGGCGACATGGCATTGGGTGCAGAAGTAGCGCCGTGGGCTGACGTTGTCCAGCTCCTGGCCCTCACGGTTGCGGAAGTGGGTGACGCTCACTTTGGTCGCGCCGGACGTCTTGGTTTTCTGCCAGGCGTGGCAGTCCATGCACTTGTTGAAATTCTTGGTGACCTGATAGCCCTCGGTGGTGTGCGGAATGAGCGGTGGCATCTGCACGAAGTCGCGATCGGCGGGCTTGTGATCGCGCTCCTGATGCGACGCGCTCGGCGGGTTGTCCTTGTTGAGCGGGGTGCCACTGCGCAAGCTTTGCAGCTTGACGGGGTCCTTGCCGGTCGCGTCACTTGCGGCGGACACCAGCTCGACGCGCAACAGCAGCGTGGCAGCCAGCGCGCAGCCGCCGAGAATGAGAGCGAAAGTGGGGACTTTCATGTTCAGTCCTTTCGGTTGTCGAATCGATGAGTGAAGACGAATACATCCGGGCCGCAGACATCAATGCAGCGGCCGCAATTGGTGCAGGCGGCGTCGAGAATCACCGGCCCACTGCCGTCCTTGCCCTTGAGAGGGGCGACAATGACCTGAGGCTCGGGGCAGACGGCGTAGCAGTCGGCGCAGTCGTTGCACCGGCTCTGGTGTTGGGCCGATACACGGATGAGGCTTTTCGTGCCGATGAGTCCGTAGGCGGCGCCCATCGGGCAGACATGTCCGCACCAGCCACGCGGGGCGATGAGGAGATCGAACAGGAACACCGTGAGGGCACCGCCCCAGGCGGCCATGCCGCCGAAGAGGATGGCGCGGTGGGTCAGCGAAACCGGATTCACGCTTTCCCACACCATGCGCCCGGTCACCAGGCTGGCGAGCAAGACGGCGCCCAGCAACCAGTAGCGCAGACTGGAATCCGGGCTGCGGCCGCCCGTCAGGCGGAGCTTGCGGCGCAGCCAGCCCGCCGTGTCGGTCACCGCATTCACCGGACACACCCAGCCGCAGAACACGCGTCCGCCGACCAGGGCATAGAACAGCACGATGATGGCCGCACCGGTGAGTGCGGAGACTGCCGGCAGATGCCCAGCGGCCAGCGACTGGGCCAGGATGAAGGGATCGGTGAGCGGTAGCACGCCGAGGGTCATGCTTGACGAGAGATTGCCCTTCACGATCCAGATGCCGGCCAGCGGGCCGAGCAGGAAGAGGACGAGTATCGACACTTGCGAAGCGCGGCGAAGCAGCAGGAACCGCTGCGCGCGCCACCAGCCCTTGCGCACTATCGCCGCTGCCGACGAAGCAGTCTGTGCGACAGCCGCTGCGACAGGCGGAGAGACCGCGTTCATCGCGCCTTCTCCTTGTTCGCATCGGGGTACGGATTCTGGCCCCCGCGCAGCGGCGCGATCTCGCCGGGTGCGGGGTGTTGCGGCAGGTTCTGGACCGGCTTCTCGAAACGCGGACGGTCGGCCTGGTTCTTCTGCTCCCACCCCATTCGATAGTGCGCGCCCGGCGCGCCGCGCGCGATGTGGGCCGGCACGACTTTGATGGCGGCCTCTTCAAGCACGCAGCTCTTCTCGCACTTGCCGCAGCCGGTGCAGGCCTCCGCATGCACGGTCGGCAGCAGCATGGCGTGGCGGTCCGAGCGCGGATTGCTCACCTTTTCCAGCGTGATGGCCTTGTCGATGACCGGGCAGACCCGATAGCAGACATCGCAGCGCAGGCCCAGATAGTTGAGGCAGTTCTCGTGGTCGATGAGTACGGCAACCCCCATCCGTGCCTTGGTGATGTCGCGTAGCGCCGGATCGAGCGCACCCGTCGGACAGGCCTTCACGCAGGGAATGTGCTCGCACATTTCGCAGGGGATGGACCGCGCCTCGAAGTAGGGCGAGCCGATGGCCACGCCGCGTGACAGACCATCACCCCAGGCGGCGAGCTTCAGGTTCTGCGGGGGACAGTCGCGCACGCACAAACCGCAACGCACGCAGGCGGCGAGAAACGCTTCCTCACGCAATGCGCCGGGCGGGCGCAATGCCTGCGCCGGCCGCGCCTGAGCGGCGGGGCCGACCAGCGTCGCGCCGCCTGCGAGCAGGCACGCGCTTGCCGCGCCGGCCGCGCTCTTGAGAAGTGTGCGCCTGGAGAAGTCCATGTTTTTTTTGGGCGGGGGTGTCACCCCGCCCAGCGCTCCGTCAGACCTTGGTCACCCTGCACGCGCACTTCTTGAAGTCCGTCTCTTTGGAGATCGGACAGGTCGCATCCAGGGTCAGCTTGTTGATGAGCCGGCCTTCATCGAAGAAGGGCACG
Source organism: Betaproteobacteria bacterium (assembly GCA_016791265.1). Lineage (GTDB taxonomy): Bacteria > Pseudomonadota > Gammaproteobacteria > Burkholderiales > Usitatibacteraceae > JAEUMY01. The sequence goes on along the minus strand of JAEUMY010000012.1, from coordinate 6,055 downwards.
AACACCATGCCGCGCGGCAGCTTGTTGCGCCCCTTGGTCTCCACATGAGCGGTGATCTCGCCCCGGCGCGACGCGATCTTCACCGTCATGCCGCGCTGCAGGCCGCGATCCCGTGCATCGTCGGCATGCATGAACACCACGGCCTCAGGCACGGCGCGGTGCAGCTCGGCCACCCTGCGCGTCATGGTGCCGGTGTGCCAGTGCTCCAGCACGCGGCCGGTGCAGAGCCAGAGATCGAAATCCTTGTCCGGCGCCTCGGCGGCGGGCTGGTAGGGCAGGGCGAAAATGTTCGCCTTGCCGTCCTTGTTGCCGTAGAAGCGCACACCCTCGCCCTTCTTCACGTAGGGGTCATAGCCTTCGCGGAAACGCCACAGCGTCTCCTTGCCATCGACCACCGGCCAGCGCAGCCCGCGGTTCTCGTGGTAGACGTCGAACTCGGCGAGGTCATGGGCCTTGCCACGCCCGAATTCGGCGTATTCCTCGAACAGTCCCTTTTGCAGATAGAACCCGAGCGCCTTGCTCTCGTCGTTGCTGTAGCCCTTGATGTACTTGGCGTTCACCTTGGTCAGATCGGCGACCGGGTACTTGTTCACCTTGCCGTTCTTGAAGAGCACATCGAACAGCGTCTTGCCCTTGTATTCCGGCTTCTTGGCGAGCAGCTCGGCCGGCCACACCTCCTCCATCTTGAAGCGCTTGGAGAACTCGATGTACTGCCACAGATCACTCTTCGATTGGCCCGGCGCCTGCACCTGCTGGCGCCAGAATTGCGTGCGACGCTCGGCGTTGCCGTACGCGCCTTCCTTCTCGACCCACATCGCCGAAGGGAGGATGAGATCCGCAGCCATCGCGCTGACGGTCGGATAAGCATCGCTCACCACGATGAAGGCCGCGGGATTGCGCCAACCCGGCAGGATCTCGCCGTTGATGTTGGGCCCGGCCTGCATGTTGTTGGTGGTCGTGGTCCAGTAGCACTTCAGCTTGCCGTCCTTCAGCGCACGGCTCTGGGCGACCGCGTGCAGGCCGATCTTGTCCGGCAGGGTGCCTTCCGGCAGTTGCCAGATTTTTTCAGTCTTGGCGCGGTGTTCCGGATTGGTCACCACCATGTCCGCCGGCAGGCGATGGGCGAACGTGCCGACCTCGCGCGCGGTGCCGCAGGCGGAGGGCTGGCCGGTGAGCGAGAACGGGCTGTTGCCCGGCTGGCTGATCTTGCCGGTCAGCAGATGGATGTTGTAGACCATGTTGTTGGCCCAGGTGCCGCGGGTGTGCTGGTTGAAGCCCATGGTCCACAACGACATGACCTTGATCTTCGGATCGGCGTAGAGCCTGGCGAGCTCTTCCAGCTGTTTCACCGACACGCCGGAAATCTTGCTCACTTTCTCGGCGGTGTACTCGGACACGAACTTGGCGAACTCGTCGAACGTGATCGGCGTGGAGTCGTTGGGGTTGCCCTTGGGCTTGCCGTCGGCGCCGGGATAGCCATTGCTCTTGGCGTCCTTCTCCAGCACATGCGCCGGCCTGAGACCATAGCCGATGTCGTCGGCACCCTTCTTGAAGTTGACATGCTTCTTCACGAAGTCCATGTCCACCTTCTTGTTGCTGATGAGGTAATGGGCGATGTAGTTGAGAATCGCCAGATCGCTTTGCGGGTTGAAAATGATGCCCGTGTCGGCGAGATCGAATGAGCGGTGCTCGAAGGTGGACAACACCACCACCTTGGAATTGGGGTTGGAGAGACGGCGGTCGGTGATGCGGCTCCACAACACGGGGTGCATCTCGGCCATGTTGCTGCCCCACAGCACGAAGGCATCCGCCTGCTCGATGTCGTCATAGCAGCCCATGGGCTCATCGATGCCGAAGGTGCGCATGAAGCCCGCCACGGCGCTGGCCATGCAGTGCCGCGCATTCGGGTCGATGTTGTTGGAGCGGAAGCCGGCTTTCCACAGCTTGGATGCCGCGTAACCTTCCCAGATGGTCCATTGGCCGGAGCCGAACATGCCGACACCCGCCGGGCCTTCCTTCTTGAGCGTTTCCTTCCACTTGGCGGCCATGATGTCGAACGCCTCATCCCAGCTCACCGGGACGAATTCACCGTTCTTGTCGTACTTGCCGTCCTTCTTGCGCAGGAGCGGCGTGGTCAGGCGATCCTTGCCGTACATGATCTTCGACAGGAAATAGCCCTTGATGCAGTTGAGGCCACGATTGACCGGCGCATCCGGGTCGCCTTGCGTGGCGACAACGCGATCATTCTGCACGCCCACCATCACGGCGCAGCCGGTGCCGCAGAAGCGGCAGGGCGCCTTGTCCCAGCGGATGGCGACATCGGCCGCGGTCTTGGCGGCCTTTTCCTGGCCGGTGCTGCTCAAGGGCAGGCCGGCGGCAGTGGCGGAGGCAAGCAATGCCTGGGTTTTCAGGAAATCACGACGGTTCTCGTTCATGGAAACAACTCCCTGTCAGTGCCATGAGGCACGGGATTGGCGAAGAAATCGGTGGTTGCAGCGGTCGCTGTCGCAGCAGCCGGCGTGCGGTCGCCGGGTTTGCCCCGCCAGCGGCGGTAGTCACTCATGTCCCCTTCGCCCAGGGCGGGCGCGTCGGGGCCCGAATATTCGTAGACGAGCGAGGTCGAGAGGACGTTTGGCCACATGGCCATGTCGGCCAGCATCGTGGCGGCCGCAAAGGTCTGCCCTTCCGGATCGACGGTGTCTTCCATCACCAGAACCAGACGGCCGTCACCAGGATTGAGGGCAATGTCAACGCCCGGCAATTCCTTCAGTCGGGCCAGGACTTGCGGGAGTTGCTCAGGGTGGGTACGCAGGACAGCACCAAGAATGCTCATGAGATCGTGCGCCAGGCGCTCTAAAGTGGAACTTGACCTAGCGTAATGCACCTGGTTGGTGCGAATTTGATATCGATCAAACCCAGGCCATGCCACGCGGATATCGTCGCGCTATATATGGATCCCTCCCGTCGATCATTCCTGCGTGGCAGGGCGCGCCCGCCTCGGCCCGCCCCACGGCCGCCTTGGGCCCTGGCGCCGGATGCCGCCTTTCTGCAGGCCTGTACCCGTTGCGGGGACTGTGTGGATATCTGCCCGCAGAAGGTGCTGGTCGTGGGCGATGGCGGGTTCCCGGAAATCCGCTTTGAATTCGCCGGTTGCACGCTGTGCGGAGAGTGTGAACGAGCCTGCGCGCCGTGTGCGCTGGACAGCGGCCGACAGCCTCAGGCGTTCAAGGTCCGCATTCGCGTCGCTGAAGGCTGCCTGCATGAACAAGGTGTTGAATGCCGCCTGTGCGGCGACGCCTGCGACGCGCGGGCACTGCGCTTTCGTCCGCGCGTCGGGGGATTGGCGCTGCTGGAGGCTGACCGCGAGGCCTGTACGGGCTGTGGGGCCTGCCTGTCGCTTTGTCCGCCGCGTGTGCTGAAGCTCGACTGAGGCACGATGCTCGCGGAACACGTTGCGCAGCTACCGCAGTCTTCGGGTCCGAAATATTTGACCACGCGGGCTCATTCAGCGCTTGCGAATATTCGCGGAGCTGATCGCATGTACATCGGAGCAGCAGGCCACGGCCCTGGCTGATTCACGTACCAGAGCTTGCGGGGATTTAACATTTTTGTTATTGCCGCCGGGCGGACTATTCGATCGCGTACTACAGTGAAGCAGTGCAGGAGGCCATCCTGGAACTGCCCGACACGTTTGTCGCGAGTTACATCGTGCTGACGCGACAAATGATTGCCCTGGGCCCCATTCTTGGCGAGCCACACACCAAGGCTTTCGGCGATGGCCTGTTCGTGCTTCGTCGGAAAGGCGCGGAAGGCATCGCACGCGTGTTCCACTGCACACTCGTCGGCAGGCGCATCGTCATGCTTCACAGTTTCGTGAAGAAGACCAGCAAGACACCCATGCAGGAATTGAAGATCGCGGAATCACGATTGAAGGAGATCAAACATGCGAACTCATGATCAAGTCGTAAAGAAGCTGCTGCAGCGCCCTGGCGTTCGAGCAGAAGTTGAGCTCATTGAGCGCGAGGAATCCGCCCTTCTGGATGCGTTGCTAAAAGCCCGTCAAGAGGCGGGCCTCACGCAAGCCGAGGTTGCCGAGCGCATGGGCACGCAAGCACCCGCTGTCGCGCGACTTGAGCGCGCGCTCGCAACGGGCAAGCACTCGCCGTCGGTCGCGACACTGCTGAAGTACGTCAAGGCTTGCGGCACGCGGCTGGTGTTGCAGGTGGCTTGACGACTGGCAATGCGCTGCGACTATTCGCGCGAACCGCGGGCGAGAAACAATTCACCCTGACTCCATACATCCGTGTGGTTCAGCTTGAGCTACCTCGAAGCGCATGTCCAATCAGCAAGAGAACTAGAACTGGTGGAGCCGAGAAGTAGCATAGTGCAAACACCATGAGCACAAATCCGCCGTTCGCATTGGGCGAACCCCATGTCACGAGCGCAAGTATCGCCAACAGACAAACGTAGCTATACACAATGATGAGGATTACTTGTCCGCACCACATCCCCGCTGTCATCTGAACCTTTGGAGGTAAGCTCGCCCCATTGAATGGTCTAGCTGCGCTTGGGTCTGCTGGCGTTACAGTCGGCATTGACTTATCCATGAAGCCGAACTTGCAACCACAGTTCCAGCAACTTGGTGCTTGCCAATCTGAAAGCTCTGCGGAGCAATTTGGGCAATATGGCATGAATTGCTATGGAAGCGGAATGAACGGCAAGGTACTCATGGCATACGAAAGAGGCGATGTTGCGTGACCACCTCGAATTAGCCAGCAAAGAAACGGGCGAATATTCGCAACAACCCTACGGCTTCGCCGCCTTCTTCTCCACAATCTGCACAAACAGCTCATCCGGTTTGATCATGCCCAGATCATTCCGCGCGCGTTCCTCCACCGCACCCAATCCCTGCTTGAGGTCCCGCACTTCCGCGTCCAGCCCCGCATTGCGCTGAGCCAGTTGTTGATTCGCTTCCTTGGAAGCCTCGACTTGGCGGCCGAGATCCCACACCTTTGTCCAGCCGCCCTTGCCGAACCAAAGCGGCCACTGGATCGCGAGGATCAGGCCAGTCAGGACGTAGGCAAGGGGTTTCATGGTGAGCGTGGTAGCCGGAATCAGCGCAGGTTGTAGAACGCGCTCTTGCCGGCGTAGCTGGCGGAGTCGCCCAGCTCTTCCTCGATGCGGAGCAGCTGGTTGTACTTCGCCATGCGGTCCGAGCGGGACGCGGAGCCGGTCTTGATTTGCAGCGCGTTGGTGGCGACTGCGATGTCGGCGATGGTGGTGTCTTCCGTCTCGCCGGAACGATGCGAGATGACGGCGGTGTAGTTGGCGCGCTTGGCCATCTCGATCGCGGCGAAGGTTTCGGACAGGGTGCCGATCTGGTTCACCTTGATGAGGATGGAATTGGCTATGCCTTTCTGGATGCCTTCGCGCAGGATCTTGGTGTTGGTGACGAAAAGATCGTCGCCGACCAGCTGCACTTTCTTGCCCAGCTTCTTGGTTAGCGTGGCCCAACCATCCCAGTCACCTTCGGCCATGCCGTCCTCGATGCTGACAATAGGGTACTTGTCGACCCAGGTCGCGAGGATGTCGGTGAACTGTTCGGAATTGAATGAAAGCTTCTCGGCTTCGAAGTGGTACTTGCCTTCCTTGAAAAACTCGCTGGCGGCGCAGTCGAGACCAATGAGAATGTCGCTGCCCGGCACGTAACCTGCGGCCTCTATAGCGCGCATGATGTACTGCAGCGCCGACTCGTTGTTGGGCAGGCTGGGCGCGAAGCCGCCTTCATCGCCCACGGTGGTGGACATGCCTTCCTTGTCGAGAATCTTCTTGAGCGCATGGAACACTTCCACGCCAGCCCGCAGCGCTTCGCGAAAAGTTGGTAACCCCGTGGGCAGGATCATGAATTCCTGCATGTCGAGATTGTTGTTGGCGTGCGCGCCGCCGTTGATGACGTTCATCATCGGCACGGGCATCTGCATCGGTGCGGCACCACCGAGGTAACGGTAGAGCGACAGGCCGGACTCTTCCGCCGCTGCCTTGGCCGTGGCCATGG
>JAEUMY010000008.1 GCA_016791265.1 Betaproteobacteria bacterium | reverse complement strand
CAATGATGAAGGTGTCGGCAAGACGACCCGGGCAGCCGTGACCTTCGGCTTCGGCGATCTTTCCACCAACCGCTACAACGTGTTCGGCGGCTTCGAGGTGTCCAAGCGTGATTCGGTCATGCACTCGGAATTGAAGGATCGCGGCAATCTGGATGAACACAACACCCATCAGAACCTGGGCAACGTCACCAATCGTTTCACGCCGGATTCTTCGGCCACGAGCACGCCCAACTACTATCGTGTGCCGACCAGCCTGACCGGCTCGACAGTCATCAACGGCATCTCAGTACCCAACAACAACCTTTTCGGCACGAACTACCTGGGCACCTTCGCCGGCTGCCCGTCGGAGAACACCGTCGGGCAGGGTGTGCCCAACCGTCCAGTCGGCTTCGCTTCCACGACCGGCTCCATGCCCAACGGCTTTTGCCGCTTCAACTTCGACAACGCCGACGAGGCCATCGCCAAGCAGGATCGCGTGAATGCGTCCGTGCGCGGCACATTCCAGATCAGCAATGACTTCACTGCCTATGCCGACCTGATGTACTCGCAAACGGAAACGACGGAAAAGCGCATTCCGTACACAATGACGACCGCGCTCGTGACCTCCGGCAACACCACGGCGGTAACCTGGCCGCTGCTCAACGGCACCTTCCGCAGCCAGCCAGCCATCATCCTGCCGGTGGGCCACCCGGACAACCCGACGAACGGCACCGCCAACGCACAACCCATCCAGGTCATCTATCGCTTCACCGACCTCAAAATCGGCGACATCAACGACCTGAAGACCTATCGCACAACCGTTGGCTTGCAGGGCACGTGGGGCGCGTGGGACATCGACACGGCGCTGCTCTACACCAAACAGGAAAACGAGCGCAACCAGCAGGATCGCGTGCGCAGCTCGCTCCTGACCTCGGCCATCGCCTCGGGCAGCTATCGCTTCAACGGCCAGAACAACTCGGCCGCCGCCGCGACCGTCGCCTCCGACGCTATCAACAAGGGTGAGTCGGAAATCACCGTGTTCGACATCCGCGGCAGCCGCGAACTGTTCAAGATGGCCGGTGGCTTCGCCGCCGTCGCCGTCGGCGCCGAAGTACGCCGCGAGGAGCTGGCGTCGATTCCGAGCGACATCTATCTGACGGGCGACTTCATCGGCCTCGTGGCCAACGGCGCCAGCGGTGACCGCGACTCCAAGGCGCTGTTCGCTGAACTGCGCCTGCCCGTGGTCAAGGCGCTGGAACTGCAGGCCGCCATCCGCCACGAGCGCTTCAGCGACTTCGGCAACTCCACCACCGGCAAGGGCGGCTTCAAGTGGGACGCCGTGCCGGGCACGCTGTCCTTCCGCGGCACACTGGCCACGGGCTTTCGCGCACCGGCCATTTCGCAAATCAGCAACTCGTTCCTGCTGTCGTTCCATTCCAGCCAGGATCGTCGCGTGTTCGACAACCTGCGCTGCAACTCGTCCAATCCGTCCGCACCCGTCAGCCTTGCAACGCCTTCGGTGTCGCGTGACTGCAACGTGCTCGGCTTCACCTCCGTGCCCACCGGCCAGAACCCGGGCAACCTGCCCACGGTGGTCAGCGGCAACCCGAACCTGAAGCCGGAAACCTCGCGGTCGTACACCGTCGGCATCATCTTCGAGCCGGTGAAAGACGTGGACGTGTCGCTCGACTGGTGGCGTTTCCGCCGCAATGAAGAGATCCGTGTCCAGCGCGGCATCGACATCATGGACGCCTACAACGCCAACCCGGCGGCGAATGCGGCGTTCCTCATCCGGGATCCGAACCCGCTCTCCTGGTTGCCCGGCATCGCCAATTCCGGCCCGATCGTGGCGCTGGTGCGCGGCTACGGCAACTTCAAGTGGACCGAAACGGCGGGTATGGACTACGACATCAACGTCCGCTTCCCTTCCACGGCCTACGGCAAGTTCAGCTTCAACGCCAACGGCACGATCACGCGCTATTTCGACCGTCTGATTCTCGAAGGCGGCACGGTGGAGCGTCTGGTCGGCACCTCGACCGCGGACGTGCCGAAATTCAAGGGCAGCATGACGCTGCGCTGGAGCCAGGGCAACTGGACGAGCTGGCTGCGCTACAACGAGACGTCCGCTCTGGATCGCGGCGCCACCACCACCGCCTGCCTCTCGCCCACGGCGAGTGCGGCCAACCAGTTCCTGGCTTCCCGCGGCTACTGCCGTGTCGGACGCGAGGAAACGGTGGACATCGGCGGCTCATGGAGTGGCATCAAGAACCTCACCGTCGCGGCCAGCATCCTCAACCTGACCGAGAACTATGGTCGTTCCACCGACGTGCCCAACACGTTCAACTACTGGGACAACGGCACGTCCGGCCAACTCGGCCGCCGCTTCAACATCAACCTGGACTACAAGTTCAAGTAATCCACGGGCTGATCGCAACAACGAAAACCGGGCCTGCGGGCCCGGTTTTTTTCGTTTGAATCGGCTCGCATGCCCAATGCGAATATTCGCATCACGCCGAGTCGCGTCGCGAAATCAGGCGAGGTTCCGCCAACCGTTCACCACAAGGCTCAACCCACCCAGCAGAATCAGCAGTTCGATGAACACGATGTGAAGCCGCTTGCCCAATCGCTTCACGATGCGTGACGCGACCCACGACCCCGGAAGCGACACGAGGCCAATCAGCACACCAAGCGCCAGGCCTTGCTCCGTCAACAGCGCCATGCGCCCGAATATCGCGGCGCGCGCGAGATCGACGACGATGGTGATGAGCGCATCGGTGGCGAGCACTGCCGTGCCCGACAGTCCCGCGCCGAGGAGCACGGACACCAGCACGATGCCCATGCCGGAGGCCACACCGTTGAGGAAACCAAACGCCGCGCCACCCGCAGTGAGGCCGGCCGGCCCGAGCCGCAAGTCGCGCGAGGCCAGCCAGCGGCGCAATGGCACGGCAGCCAGCACGACGAACCCGATGGCGATGGCGAGCGGCCCGGGCGGCAGCGAGCGATAGAGCTGCGTGCCGATGAGCAGGCAGACAAGCGCGACTGGCAGGATGCGCTTCACTGCGGACCACGTCACGTCGCGGCGATAGAACCAGAAGCGACCGGCGTTGATGATGATGCCGGCGAAGGCCAGGATGGGGACGACGGCCTTGATGCCCAGGATGGGCGTCAGCACGGCGGTGAGCATGATGCCCGTGCCGAAGCCGCCCATGCCGCCAATGATGGCGGCGATGAAAGTCACCGCCGCGATCAAGGCGAGGTAGCTGGGAGCGAGGTCAGGCATGCGGCAAGCTGTTGCGAATATCGTTCTTGAATCGCACAGGTCGGTTCAGAAATCCCTTGGGGACCGCCTGCGACTAGCTGAAGCCCCCTGGACTTCAGCTAGTCGCATCGCAAATATTCGCAAAGAGACAATCGTCAACCCAACGTCACCGACGTCTTCACCCGCCCCGCGCGATCATGATGCGCATCCAGCGCCACCACGTCGCCCTTCTTGCCCTTCACCACCCACTGCGCCACGCAACGATCCGCGGTCGGTGACGTATCGGTCCAGAAACTCATGAGCGTGTGCTTGTACGCACGGCCCTCCAGCTCGCCGGCGGATTCGCGCAACTTGCCCGTGACCAACGCGGCATCGGGCGGCAACGCGATCTCAGCCACGACGCCGCGCGAGCTCTTCTGCTTCAGCGCGAGCTTGGAAACATAGCTCGGCAGATAGCCGGTGTTCTGCACGCAAAGCGTGACACGCCAGGTGTCTCCACCGAGCGCTTCGGACTTGGCTTCGACCAATTCGAGCTTGGGCGAAATCATGGTCTGCCAGATGAGCCAATCGGGAAACTTCGCGATCTCGCGTTCGAGCAAATGCGGTGGCGGATTGCGGAAGGCGTAAATCTTGTCCCAACCACCCAGCTCGACCTTGCCCAGTTGCGGGTGATCGAACGAGTACCAGTCGACGTAACCCTTTCCGGCCAGCTCCTTGTCGGCCCACTTCAGCATCTTGAGATCATCTTCAATCGGATGATCGCGGAACCAGTCGATGTACTTGTATTCCTTGATGCCGGCCTCGCGCATGGGGCACCAGATTTCAATGGTCCATTCGTACAAGCCGAGTTGCTCGTAAATCCAGTCGAAGGTGCCGCTGATGACATCCTTGGGGTGGTAGCGGAACTCGTGATACACGCTGATGGCGGGATAGCCGGTGGTCTTGCTGCCCTGCTCGCCCTGTTTCTGATAGACCCACAGGTCTTCCGCCGGCAACTCGTCGTCGGGGCGGGTGGAGTATGGGCGCAACAACACGCCGCTCCAGGTGTGGAACGACAGTCCGCCCGTGATGTTGGTGTGGCGGGTGATGAAGTCCACCACCGCGCGCACTTCCGGCTCCGAAGTGGGATACGGTCCAGCGCCCAACTGCTCCGCCTCGCTGCGCCAGCCGGCGGGGAAATTGCGATTGAGGTCGAGTCCTTCCTTGTTCGGATTGACCTTGACTTGATAGCCGTCGTAATTCTGCATGCGCCCTTCCGGCAGCATGCGGTAGTACTGGCCGCCGTATTCAGTCGGGTCGCGCGGCACCATGAGGCGCGGCTCGTCGGCGTGACACTTCCAGTTGCCGTTGGGGTCGGGCACGCGCATGGAGAGAATGCGACCGTCGCCGTCGATGTCCTCGATGTCGAGTCCCTCGACAAAGTCTTCATCGCGCGGATACGGGCGCGTGGACGAACGCACGATCTTGGGTCCGCCCTCATCCTTGCCGCGCATGGCCCACTCGGCGCCATCGGGGTTGATCCGAGGGCAGATGTACATCACGCGCGTGTCGAGACAGCGCGTGATGTCGTCACGCTTGCCGTAGTGCTTGGTGAGCGTGTCCAGCAGGTAGACCGCGGCCGCACTGCCCGCCAGTTCACTCGCGTGAATATTCGCATCGATCCAGTAGGCCGGCTTGTCTTCCGCCGAACCCGTCTTGGTGTTGGTGGCCGTCACCACCCAGATGTCGCGGCCTTCATGGCTTTTGCCGATGGATTCGAGACTGAGCAGGTGCGAATATTCGCTGCAGAACTGCTTGAGAATCTGGGTGAGTTCTTCGTATTTGTAAAAGCGATCGTGGTGGAGATTCATTGGTCTGTGACTTCGGACTCGGATTTTTGGGGTTCGCGCCCTCCCGCTTGCGGGGTGAGCGTTGGGGTTGGCTGCAAGGTGTTACGTCATGCGGCCGGCTGGGTATTCTTCACCTTCCGCCACACCCACGGCCCCACCACCAGCAACACGGTGATGACCAGAATCGTGCCGCTGATGGGCCGCTGCAAAAACACCCACGGATCGCCCTGGCTGATGGAGAGCGAACGGCGCAATTGCGATTCCGCGAGCGGCCCCAGAATCATGCCGACGATGACGGGGGCGGTCGGAAATCCGTAGCGTCTCATCAAAAATCCCAAGAGACCAATGACGTAAAGCAGGAACACGTCGAATGGGGACTGGCGCATGCCATACACGCCCATGGTCGCGAAGACGAGGATGCCTGCATAGAGCTGCGGCTTGGGGATTTCCAAGAGCTTGATCCAGATGCCAATCAACGGGAGATTCAAGATGAGCAGCATGATGTTGCCCACATAGAAACTCGCGATGAGGCCCCACACCAGCGGCGCGTTGGTTTCAAACAACAACGGGCCAGGTTGCAGGCCGTACTGCTGGAAGGCGGCGAGAAGAATCGCCGCGGTCGCCGAGGTGGGCAGACCGAGTGTGAGCAACGGAACCATCACACCTGTCGATGACGCATTGTTGGCCGCTTCGGGTCCCGCCACACCTTCGATGGCGCCTTTGCCGAATTCTTCGGGATGCTTGGCGAGTTTCTTTTCGGTCGCGTAAGAGAGAAAGGTCGGAATTTCCGCGCCGCCGGCCGGCATTGCGCCAAAAGGAAACCCGATCGCGGTGCCACGCAGCCAGGGTTTCCAGGAGCGCTTCCAGTCATCCGCGGTCATGAGGATGCTGCCCTTCACCCGCTCAATCGTGTCGGCGACATGATTCAACTTGGACGCGTTGTAGAAGGTTTCCCCGACCGCGAAGAGACCCACCGCGACGGTGACGACCTCGATGCCATCCGCCAGCTGCGGAATGCCCATCACATAGCGCGCCTGGCCCGACTCGTTCTCGATGCCGACAACGCCGATGCCCAACCCGATGAAAAGCGCCGTGAGCCCGCGCAGGGTGGAGTCCCCCAGCACGGCCGACACGGTGACAAAGGCCAGCACCATCAGCGCGAAATACTCCGGCGGGCCGAATTTGATGGCGATGTCCACCACCTGCGGCGCCAGCAATGTGAGCAGTACGGTCGCAATCGTGCCGGCCACGAATGACCCGACTGCAGCGGTGCAGAGCGCAGGCCCGGCCCGCCCGCGCTTGGCCATCTGGTTGCCTTCCATCGCAGTGACGATGGTGGCGGATTCACCCGGCGTGTTGAGCAGAATGGATGTGGTGGAGCCACCGTACATGGCACCGTAGTAGATGCCGGCGAACATGATGAGCGCGCCCGACGGATCGAGCTTGCTGGTGATGGGCAGCAAGAGCGCGATGGCGACTGCCGGGCCGATGCCAGGCAGCACACCCACCGCCGTTCCGAAGGTGACGCCGATGAGACACCACAGCAGATTCTTCGGCTGCATCGCAACCTGGAAGCCCTGCATCAGGAGATCGAAGACTTCCATTGTCGTCAGCCCCCCTTACATTGAATCTGGATCCCGACTTCCGTCGGGACGACGGCGCGCTTTCGCTGAACGCATGGTTGCTTCATCGCTTCCATCAGGGCAGCACTCCTTTCAGGAAGCCTTTCGGCAGGTTGAGACCGAGGCCATAGTTGAACATCGCGAAAATCGCGGATGCCAGCACCAGAGCGACCACCGCATTCAGCAGCCAGCGCTTGCTGTTGAAGCCCGCTGCCGTCGCCATGAAGAGCAGCATCGACGACGGCACGAAGCCCAGGTGTTCAATGGTGAGTCCGTACACGATGAGCCCGCCGGAGAGCCACGCAAACGCGGTCCAGTTCATCGGCAGGGCGCGCTCCGCTTCTTCGTCGTGATTGCGAAAGCCCTTCAGCCACAGAACTTCATAGACCAGAAACGCGCCCAGCAGCAGCAGGACCGTACCGACCACCTTGGGCACGGCGCCGGGGCCGACTGAGGAATAGCCGCCCGCATCGGGAATCTGGAATGCGCCACCGAGGATGGCCGCGCCCAGCGTGATGACGCCGCAGGAAAGAATGAGTTGACCTTTGGGCATGGTGCGCGCGCTCCCTGGTTTGCCTCCCCCTTTCTAAAAAGGGGGATTGAGGGGGACTTCTAATGCAGCCTTTGCGTGCCGCACAGTGCGAATATTCGCAACGTCTGAAATCCCCCATGCCCCCTTTTTCAAAGGGGGGGTTCCATGAAGACTATTTCTTGCCCAGACCAAGCCCGGCGAGAATGTCGCCAATACGCTTCACGTCGCTGTCGATGAACTTCTTGTAGTCATCGCCCGCGAGCCAGGTGTTCATCCATTCGTTCTTCTTGAGCGACTCTTCCCAGACCTTGCTCTTCACGCCGGCTTCGATGGCCTTGATGAGCGCATCGCGCTGCGCAGTGGTGATGCCGGGGGCGCCGAACACGCCGCGCCAGTTGCCCAGCACGACGTCATAACCCTGCTCTTTGAGCGAAGGAATCGCGCCCTGCTTGGCTGGTGCGGAAACACCGAGTGCCCGCATCTTGCCCGAGGCGATGTGCTGCGCGAACTCCGACACGCCGGAAATACCCGCCGCCACGTGGCCGCCGATGACGGCCGACACCGCCTCGCCGCCACCCTTGAACGGCACGTAGTTGACCTTGCCGCCCTCCACGCCGACCGCATTGGCGAGCATGCCGGCGAGGATGTGATCTGAGCCGCCCGCACTGCCACCGCCCCAGGAAATGCTGCCGGGGTTGGCCTTGAACGCGGCGAGCAGGTCCTTCATGGTCTTGTGCGGCGAGCTGGCCGGGACGACGACGACCAGATACTCCTCCGTGAGCCGCGCCAGGGGCGTGACCATGGAAAGATCGACCGCCGACTTGTTCTGGATGATGCCGCCCACCATGACCATGCCGCCGATCATGATGGCGTTGGGGTCACCCTTGCTGGAATTGACGAACTGGGCGAGACCGATGGTGCCAGCGGCGCCGCCCTTGTTGTCGATCTGCACGCTCTTCACACTGCCGGCGGACTGCATGGCTGCGGCCAGCGCGCGGCCGGTGGAGTCCCAGCCGCCGCCGGGGTTGGCGGGAACCATGACTTTGAGGTTGTCGATGGCGAATGCGGCGGTCGATGCAGCAATCGTGGCGGCAACGGCCGCGCCACGAATGATTGAAAGCGCTTTCATGTTGTTCTCCTCCTGATCTTGTGTGCGGTGTGCGAGTCTGACGTCCCCAGCGCGGTCCATCTGCGAGGACTCGGGGACCAGTGTAGCGGCAGCGCTGCGTGCTGACAAACGTGGTACTGCCCCGGATGCCCGAAGGCGCTAGATCGCGCCTTCCCGGAACAGCCGTTCCATCTCCGCGTCGCCAATACCGAGACGGCGGAGCCATTCGCGCGTTTGCGCCCCCAAGGCCGGCGGCGGTGCGTCTGGCGCTGGCCGCTCGCCATCAACGCGAAACGGTGACCGCGCCATGCGCGCACCTGCGTCCAGGCCGGGCACGGCGTCAAATTCGTGCACGAAATCTCGCGCCGCGATCTGATCACTGGCGAGGATGCCGGGCACCGACAACACCTGACCCGCTGGCACGCCGGCCTCGTTGAGAACGGCCTCCCACTCGGCAGCGGTGTGCGTGGCCAGGCCGGCTTCAATGTCCGACTTCAGGGCGACGCGATGCTGCTTGCGCGATTCCCGCGCGGCGAATCGCGCATCGGTCTTGAGATCCGGCCGACCAATGAGATCGCACAGCGATTCGAACTGCTTCTGTTCGTTGGCAGCAATGTTGAGCAATCCCTGCTTCGTCTTGAACGCACCCGATGGTGCGGCAGTGAAATTCTCGTTGCCCATCGGCACCGGCGGTTTGCCTGTAGCGAGAAAGTTGGACACCACCCAGCCCATCGACGCGAGCGTAGCTTCGAGCATGGAGACATCGATCTCGCAGCCTTCGCCATCCTTCCCTCGCCCGGCCAGCGCCGCGGCTATCGCGAACGCTGCCGCCATGCCGCCGATCGTGTCGCAGACGGGAAACCCGGCGCGGAGTGGCGCCGTGTCCGCATCGCCCGTCACGCTCATCAAGCCCGACAGCCCCTGGATGATCTGGTCATAGGCTGGGCGTCCGGCCCACGGCCCGTCCTGGCCGAAGCCGGAAATGGCGCAGTAGACAATGCGCGGATTGATGGCCTTCAGCGCGACGTAATCGAGGCCCAGGCGGGTCATCACGCCGGGACGGAAATTCTCCACGACGACATCGGCCTGCTCGACCAGCTTCGCGAATATTCGCTTGCCGTCCGGATGCTTGAGATTGAGCGTCACCGACTGCTTGCCCGCGTTCACCGCGAGAAAGGAAATGCCCATGCCCTTCGCCGCCGCGTC
The DNA here is from genome assembly GCA_016791265.1 of Betaproteobacteria bacterium. Classification (GTDB taxonomy): domain Bacteria; phylum Pseudomonadota; class Gammaproteobacteria; order Burkholderiales; family Usitatibacteraceae; genus JAEUMY01. Next base: position 134,837 of record JAEUMY010000008.1, on the reverse strand, counting down.
GGCATCCGCACCGAGCCGACGCGCGAGGTCGCCGCTGCCCGGTGTTTCGATCTTGATGACTTCCGCCCCCATCAGCGCTAGCTGATAGGCGCAGAACGGGCCGGCGAGGACGTTGGAGAGGTCCAGCACCCGAAAATTTGCCAGGGGCTTCATGCGCGGCGATGTCTTGCGGGAGGGGCGATCAGCATGGTGGTTACCGACCTGGTCGACAAACATCCCTCCCGGAACGGCTCAGTGCGTGCGCGACTGCTGCTTCTGCTTCTTGGCTTCCTTCTTTTCCTTGGGCGTCTTGGTGGCGGGCTTCTTGGCTTCCTTCTTGGTGTCCTTGCTCTTGCTCATGGCGGATGTCCTTGCGATTAATCGGGAAGCCCATTCTAGGGAACATCCGCATCAGCGTCACGCGTCGGTGAGCGGCAAGCATCCATCCGCACTATCGTGTTGGATCACCGCACCTCGAACCTGACCTCCTCCACGGTGCGCCCGTCCGCATCGCGCAACGCCAGCGTGTGCCGGCCGCGCTGCGGCGACCAGTACTGTCTTGCGGCCACCGTGAGTGGCGCATCGTTCAGCGTCATGCCCGCCACCTGATCGGGCAGCGTGAGCTCGATGGGCAGCTTCTGGTACGCCGCCGGGATGTCGGGGTCGATGGCGACGATGAGGCCCGGCGTGGGATAGACGATGCGGCTCGACACCGCCGCCTGTTCGCGGATGCGAATAGTCGCCTGCTCGGTGCCGGCGATGAACCACTCGCGGCGCGGGGGTTCCACGGCCGGTGCATACGCGATGTCTTCGCTGACGAGGCCGGCCACACGCTCGGGCGGCTGGCTGCGCACATCGGCGTGCAGCGCATGCATGAGATCCGCCCAGATCGGCGCCGCACCCGCAACGCCGGATACATCGCGCATCGGCGCGCCGGAGAAATTGCCCACCCACACGCCCACGGTGTAGCGGCCGGAGAAGCCGATGCACCAGTTGTCACGCATGTCCTTGCTGGTGCCGGTCTTCACCGCCGTCCACGGGCGGGTGGCGAGCGTGCTGTCCGTGCCGAAAGTGATGGCGCGGGCGCTGTTGTCGGCGAGCATGTCGGCGACGATGAATGCGGCGGCGGCATCCATGGCGCGGCGCGGCTTCAGCAGGACCGGCTCCTCGGCTTTCACCCGCACCGGCGTCCACTGCCCGCCATTGGCGAGCGTGCGGTAGGCATTGGTCAGCGCGAGAAGACTCACATCCCCCGAGCCCAACGCCAGCGAATAGCCATACCAGTCGCCGTCCTCGGTCAAGGAATCGATGCCGAAACTGATGAGCTTCCTGCGAAAGGCCTCCGGCCCGACGCGCTGCAGCATCTTGACCGCCGGCACGTTGAGCGAGCCGGCCAGCGCCACGCGCGCCGAGACAAGGCCCTTGTAGCCACCGTCGTAGTTGCCCGGCGTGTACACGCCGATGCTGGTGTCGATATTGAGCGGCGCGTCGTCGATCACGGACGCGGCGGTGATGAGCCGCTGCTCGATGGCCTGGCCGTAGAGGAAGGGCTTCAGCGTCGAGCCGGCCTGGCGCAGCGCGGTCACGCCATCGATTTCGCCCGCCGCGGAGAGCGCACCGCTGGAGCCAACCCAGGCCAGCACGTCACCCGACGCATTGTCGAGTACCAGCACGGCCGCGTCTTCCACGTTGCGGCCGGAGAGTTCGATGAGATGGCGCTGCACGGCGGCGATGGCAGTGCGCTGGATGTCGGCATCGAGCGTGGTGCGAATATTCGCGTTGGCCTTTTCCAGAAGCTTTCGTGCCAGATGCGGTGCCTGCGAATGCTCGTTGCGAATATTCGCAATGCGCTTCAGCGCGGCATCGGCTTCCAGCTTGAGGTTGTCGCAGCCGCTCGCTGCGTCCACCTTCGCGCGCAACGCGCACGCGCGTTGCACCACGGCATTCGGCTTCGCATTGGGCGAGCGCAGCAAGGCCGCGAGGAGCAGCGATTCATCGCGATCCAGCCCGCCCGGGTGCTTGCCGAACAGTCCGCGCGACGCAGCGGCAATGCCCTGCAGCTCGCCGCGATAGGTCACGAGGTTGAGATAGGCCTCCAGAATCTCCGGCTTGCTCCAGCTGCGCTCCAGCTCGCGCGCGGCACCCACCTGGTCCCACTTCTGCGCGACGGTGCGGCCTTCCACTCGGGGCGCGAGATCGTCCCGCATCAGCCCCGCCAGCTGCATGGTGAGTGTCGAAGCACCACGCGGCCGCTTGCCGGCCGGCGCGTTCAGGTTGTCCCACGCAGCGGAGAGCATGGCTGTCCAGTCCACGCCTTTGTGCTGGAAGAAGCGCTGGTCTTCGGACAGGATCAGCGCGTCGATGAAGGCCGGCGACACCTCGGTCAGCGGCACCCATTCGATGCGGCGCACGCGCTTGTCCATGCGCAGCTCGTGCAGCACGCGGCTGTCGCGGGCGAGGAGGCGGGCTTCGCTGGATTGGAATTTGGCGCGGGTGTCGGGGAAACTTGGCACCGCTCCGAATGAAGCGCTACTGAAAAAGAGGAGGCAAATCGCGGTGGCAACTCCACGGCGAATATTCGCAATGCTTCCGTTGCCCCATTCCCGCCTTCGCGGGAATGACGGGCCGGGACCCAAGTTGCAGTAGCTCAACGCGGGAGAAACTTGGGCCCCGGCCTGCGCCGGGGCGACAACCATCTCTTCAGCCACCGTTTTCACGGCTTCACCACCCACACCGCATTGCCCAGCTCGCCATACGCGTCCGGCGCATACATCGCCTCCACGCGCGTGCGCGGCAGATTGAACGTGCCCTCGTTGTTCAGCCGCACCGTGTACTCGACCTTGCGCGTGTTCATCCACAGCCATTCGTAATACGCGCGATAGGCTTCATGGGTGCGTTCGATGTAGCGCGGGCGGTCCCACCACGCCCGGTCACCCGGTTGGGCGGCCAGAACGGAATCGTTCTTCAACCCACCGCCGAGAATGGTGGCACCCGACGGAATCGGATCATCCACCACCACCCAGCCCTGGTCCTGCGCGCCCTTGAAGGTGATGGTGATGCGCGCCACGTCGCCGCGGCTCCACTGGCCTTTCACCTTCTGCTCCACCGGCGTGATGGTCTTGGTGACGGTGAAACCCTTCTCGACCTTGCCCGGCGTGGGGATGGCGGCGCGCTGGATCAGCGCGACCCACGGCTCGCCCGCGCCGTCGTGGCTCACGGTGACCGACTGCGCACCCGTACCCCAGGGCAGCTCGATCTCGTCGCCATCCTGCTTGGCCCAATCCACGGTGCGCGTGAGGCTGCCGGCGCGCACTGTCGTCTTGCCCGTCGTATTGCCTTTGCCATACTTGGCCGTGAACTTGTCCAGCGCCAGCACGCCCCACACGTTGGCCGTGGTGAGGTTCCAGTGGCCGTTCTTCTGGCGGAGCAGCGCGCTGCGCACGATGCGCGGCACGTCCTTCTCCCAACCCGGCATGTCCAGCGTGGTGAGGATGGCACGCACCGTCACCGTGTCGCCGGACCACATCATCCACCAGCGGTCTTCGCCGTCAAGATTCTTGAAGAGCTGCGGGCCGCCCAGCGTGGCGATGCGTGAACGCAACTCGGCATCGGCGGCCTGCAGCAACGCGTCGCGGTTCTTCACGTCCTTGGAGCGCTTCAGGATGTTGATCCAGTCCAGCAACGCCGCCACCGGCCACTTGGCAAGTTCCGGCTTGATGGTGTCGAGATGGTTCTGGCGCACCTTGCCGGACCGCGACAAGGCTTCCATCGCGTTCAAGCGCATCAGGAAACCGTACTGGCTGTCCTTCAGATACTCGTAACGGCGCTGCAGCTGTCCTTCAACTGCACGAGTGAGTCCCGCCTCCATCTGCTGCTTCACGTCCGCCGGGATGGTGAAGCCGGCTTCCTGCGACGCCGACAACACATAGGCCGTGAGCTGCACGTAGCCCTCGCCATCGCCCGGGTAGTAGCGCGCGAGACCGTCGCCATCCAGGTAGGTGTGCAGGCTGTCGTGAATGATCTTCCACAGCTTGTCATCCCGCGTGGCCACTGCCTTGGACGTGCGCTGCTCCAGGCAGAAGAAGGGATAGCTCGCCATGTATTCCTTCACCGGCGATGAATCGGCGGCGATGGTGGGGGACACGGCAACGCGGATGCCGCCGCGACCCGCGAGCGCGCCTTGCGGCAGCGAATATTCGCGGGAGAGACGGCCCCCCTGCACCGGCTGATACTCGGCCGCCACCACGCGCACCGGCACGGCCGGCGCGACCTTCTGGGTGATGCGGATGTCATCGCTGGCGGCCTTCTTGCCAGCCGGCACATTGGCTTCGTCAGCCTCGAATCGCCAGACGAGATTGGGAATATCTCGCGGCACCTTGACCATCCAGCCCACGTCACGCGCTTCACCCGCTTTCAATTCGAGCGATTGCGGCTCGCTGGCGAATATTCGCGTGGTACCGAACGTGGCCACCACCTTCACGCCGGCCTTGAACGCACGCTCGCTGGCGTTGCGCACATTGAAGCGGGCGAAGAACTCATCGCCCTCACGGACCACCGGCGGCAAGCCAGACTGCACGATGAGGTCCTTGGTCGCCTGGATGCTGGCGCCGCCGTCGCCGAACAGTGCAGCGCCCGCCGTCGCCACCGCCGCGATGCGGAACGATGTGATGGAGTCATTCAGCGGCACTTCCACCGTCGCTTCGCCGTTGGCATCGAGCATCACCCGCGCCTGCCACTTGAGCAGCGTGTCGAACACCTCGCGCGTCGGGCCCTTCCCGCCGCCGCCGCCCGCCGGGAAAGCCTTGCGCCCGAAGTGGCGCCGGCCGATCACCTGCATCTGCGCGCTGGAGGTTTCCACGCCATAGCCGCGGCGCTGCATCATCGCGTCGAGAATGCGCCAGCTGCGATTGGGCATGAGTTCCAGCAGGCCTTCATCCACGGCGGCCAGAGCGACCTCTGCATCCTTGGGGATGCTACCGTCGAGCTTGCGCACGCGGATTTTCACTTTGGCCTTGTCGCGCGTCTGGTAGACCTTCTTGTCCGGCTCCACCTGCACCTTCAACGCGTACTGGCCCGCACCGACCGAGATTTCGGCAATGCCCAGCTTGAACGCCGGCTTGGCGAGATCGACCAGTGCCGTCGCCTTGGGATCGCCCACGCGGCCGCGCACGGCCAGCACCGACACGTAGATGTTGGGCGCGAAGCTGCCCTGTACCGGCATCTCCACCATCGGGCTGGCGCCGGAAAGTTGCACCACCTTGTAGGCCAGCACGCCCATGCGTTCGGTCGTCACCAGCGCAGTGGCTTCACGGAACGGCATGCGCACCTGGAACCGCGCGGTCTCGCCAGCTTCGTACTTCTTTTTCTCAGGCAAGAGATCCATGCGGTCATGGTTGTCCTGCGAGAACCACCATTCATCCAGACCCGCGACCCAGATCTCGCGCGCCGACACGGCGAGGTTGCCCTTGTCATCCAGCACCGATGCGCGGAGCAGCACGTTGCCGCCCTCTTCCACTGTCAGGCTGCACTCCAGCATGCCGAGCTTGTCGCTCTTGCCCGCGCACTTGGCTTTCAGCGGCTTCACTTCCTCGCGATGATCCCAGGCGTAGTAGCCGCCCACCGTGCGGCGGCGATGCGAGTAGCGCACCTTGAGCAACGTGTCGACTTCCACCTTGCGATTCGCCACCGGCTTGCCGTTGAGATCGACCACCACGAGACGGAAACTGAACTTGTCCTTGGCCTTGGCCCAGCTATCCATGCGGATGCCGACCTGCAGCGCGGCATCCCAGAGTGTGGTGCGCGACGACGCGGTCTGGATTTCGCCGTTGGGGTCGGCGTATTCGATTTCGCTGACCAGTGTGCGCGGGCCTTCCAGCGCGGCACGTGTCTTGTCGCCTGCAACGATCCAGCCGTCCAGCTTCACGCGGGCGTGGCCGCTGTCGTCCAGCTTCACGTCCTTTTCGCCGAGGTCGATGGTGTCGCGCCCCTGGGCCCGCGGACGACGCCAGTCGACGCCCCCGCCCGAACTGCTGCCATCGTCGCCTTCCTTCAACTGCCAGCTGGTCTGGTTCCAGTCCGCCGTGCCGAAGACGTATTCGTCATAGCCTTCAAATGCGAGCACGCGCGGCAACACGCGGCTCCTCACCTTCACGGTCTCGCCCTTGGCGCCGCCGCCGGAGAGGTATTGCAGCGACACATCCGCTTCCACCGTCTTCGCGTTCACGAACGGACCGGCAGGGAAATTCACCTCGCCGCGCATCAGGGGAATGCGGAATTCACCAACCCGGAACGACCCGGCCACCACGCCACCGATCAACACCTGGTACTGGCCCTGCTTGGCCGACGCGGGAATGGGCCACGTCGATTCCGCCACGCCGCGCGCATCCCACTTCAACGTGAGATTGCGCTTCTCGCCCGAGCCCATGTGCTCCAGCACCGCCACCTTGGCCAGCTTGTCGACGGCGATGAAGCCGAAGCCCTGCGATGACTCCATGCGCGCAACGTGCTTCATCGACACCGTTTCACCGGGACGCAGCAGCGTGCGGTCGAACACGGTGTGGATGAGCGTGCGCGAAACCACATCGTTTTGATACAGGTTGAATCGCCAGGTCTCGATGCCGCGCGTCCAGTCGCTGCGGGTGAAAGTGACGTCATCGCCGGAACGCGCGATGACATAGTACGGGCAGCCCCAGGCCGGCTTGGGCAGCGCCTTGTCGACCATCGCGACACCATCGCTGTTGGTCTTGCCGCTCCACAGCACCTTGCCCTTGCACTCGCGAATATTCGCAGTGGCATTGGCCACCGGTTTGGCCGCATCCAGCGTGGTCACCCAGACCAGTGCGTTGTCCGCACCCAGCTTGAAGTGCGCGGCGAGATTGGTGGTGAGTGCTGCCGCCTGCACGAACATGGGCGACTTGTCGGCGATCAGCGATTGGCCGAGCTTCTTGCTCTCCACTTCCACGATGTGCAGGCCGGGCTTGGCGAGCGGAATACCCACCACTTCGAACTCCCTGGCACCGAGCGGCTTGGGCAGCGCGTTCACGGCAACGTTGGGCTCTTTCGCCAGCAGCGAGCGGGCGCGCAGATCCTTCTGCTGCTTGTTGTCCGGATCGAAATACTGGTCATCCGGATCGCCGCCGCCGTCGGAAAAGTTGAAGAAGCGGTCGAACTTCTGGCTCCAGGCCACGAGGTCGTCATCCGAGGACACGTGGATCTGGCGCAGCTTGGCCAGCGTGCCGGGCGCTGCGGGATTGGTGGTGGTCGCCGCTTGCGCAGGCGCCGGATTCAGATACGGCTCGAGATTCCGCAGCGTCACCGGCAGCAGCGCGCCGGCGTTGCGCTCCACGATGCCGAAGCGGCCGGCGAACTTCACCAGCGGCGGATAGTCGGCCGTGCGGATCTGCAAGGGCTGCGCATGCTGCAAGCGCGCCCGCACCGTAGCGGGGATGTTGACCTCGAAGCGCGTCGACGGCGGCAGCTTGGTGAACACGATTTCGCGCGAGGGATCGTGATACATCGGGTCCTCGGCGTTCTTGCTGGGGTACGCCTGATAGCGCTTGCCGGCCGTGGAGGTGAGCGTCACGCCCGCCTTTTCGGCATCGGTCAGCTCGCGGTCGAAACGCACCACGATGGGTCGGATGGGAATGCAGTCGGCGTTGGCGTTCTCGCGCTCGCAATTCACGCCCCAGCCGGACTGGGACTGCACGGCGTACTTGAATTCGAAACCCTTCCCGCCGGCATCGTCCTGGGCCGAGGCACCCTGCCAAACTACGCCAGCCTCGTTCTTCAGCACCACCTCGGACTTGAACGGGAAGCGATGCGCGCAACGCAGCGTCACATTTTGCGGCTTGTCCTGCAGCTCGGCCGCCTTCAGCGCCCGGGTGCGCTCGGCACCGCGCACGATCTGGATTTCGACCTTTTCCTCGATGTTGCTGATCTCGCACCAGGTGTTCTTGCGCAGCGACGCCTCGGTGGGCGGGCGGTGGAAGGACAGGGTGAAGACCTGGTATTCGAGGATGCTGTTGTCGTTGGGCGCCGGCCGGACCTCGACCTGCAGCGACGCTTCTGCCTGCGCATGAATGCCCAGCGGCTCCGGGCTTTGTGCACTGGCTGGCAAGAGCCAGGCACCAGCGAGGAGGGAAACGAGCAATGCGGCGGGACGGATCAGGCGGGCGGGCGCGTTCATGCGGGCTCTTTCTGGTTGTGCGGTCGTTCGGAGTGGCCTTGGGTCTCGGGGACCCGGCCGGCACTGCGAATATTGTTCCGGTATCGCTGGAGGCGATCCCGGAATCTCTCCGAGACCGCCCTCCGGGCGTCCGGCTACAGTCCACAGGACTGTACCTCGTCGCAGTGCCGCGCCTCACCCCTTGATGACGAACATGCGCGGGAACGCTGTCCGCTTCAGGCGGCAATTATGCGCGGGGGGCGGGGAAAGGTGGCGGGAATATGGCAAGCCGGGCAACCCAACTTGGCTTGACGCCGATGACTCTCGTGGCAGCTTGCCTGCCGCTTGCAACGATTGGCGTGTCCGCGACTTAGATTCCTGCTCAGCTGGCGAAGGACAACACGGGCCGGCACGAGCCCACTTGAGTTGCCACCATTAGTTGGCCAATCCGCGACTGCAGGCTATTCCCCTACCGCCAAACCCATCGGTCAGTTTCTTGTGTTGGGTGGGGAGTCCATATACGAGTTGTTAGACCGAACTACTGAAGCCATATGCGATGGCGATCGCTACCCCGATGACGAGAAGGATAGCCAAGCCAGCGCGCTCCCATCGCCTCGCTTCACCGACGGCGGGTTCGGCTGTCGGAAGCATGGGCTGTAGGTAGAACGCGCGTGCCTCGTATGCCACAAGTGCGATGGCCAGCACGACACCAATCGCCAGCGGCCAAAGCGAAGAAGTAAAGATCGCGACCAGGATTGCGATGCACGGGACCATCACTGCGGCCCGACCCACCGCCGTGCCATGAGTGTTAGAGATGTATGAGAGGCCTCCGCAGTCCCGACACTTTGCCGGATGCGACGCCGACGACCATGACTTGGCGTGTACTCCGATTGTGTTCTGGTGGCAGTGTGGGCAAACGGCCATTTTCGTGTTTTCTAACGTCGGAGGTGTGCGGCGGCGAAGTCGTCCGGCACGAATGACATGCTATCCATCAGGAACTCATTTGGCATGGGGATCTCCGGTTCGCTCGTATGCGGCTATGTAGTTCTCGACCGAGAGCGCCGTGCCAAGGTTGTGAACTTCGCCCGTAGCACGCTCAACAAGTATCGGCGCATTTCCAGCGATGGCGTACTGAATCTCTTGGGTCTCGCTCCACAGCTTTGATGTGTAGAAGAAGACCCACCCCCAAGGCCGCTCAATTGTCGCGTCATCCACCAGGACCAAGACGTCGCCGGAGGGAAGATCGGGGGTGATGGAGGCAATTCGCCGTTCGACAAGCGTCCGAGCTTCACTGTGCGTCAACATGAGGGATAACTAGATTTATACGACAAAAATGCAGAATAACATCCGCCCATGCTGCATAACATTCCGTTCTTGGCAGATGCAACCGCCTGAAGATACAGCGAATATTCGCAAGAATGTATTCATGTACAGCAATAACAAATAGCAAAAAAGTCACCCATCTCCATTGCACGCATTGCGGTACTTGGATCAACGATGCGAGTGGGTTCGTTACCTGCATTGCAATTTAAGAACCGAGCAAGCCTACGGCCATCGGGAGAACGCCTACATACGGTTCAATGGTGTTCGACACCCGATGGACGCAGGCAAAGCGGGAATGGAGTGACTTCTGCGCTGTTCGGCGCTGGTTCGCGCCACATGCGTCACTGAACTATCATGTCACCCTGCTCGCGCCCGAACCGGGCCGCATGCCGGCTGAGACCGGCAGACAGCAACAACACAATTTGGGAGGGGCTTCAATGCAGGCAGTGCTCGGAATTTTCGTCCTGTTGGGAATCGGCTGGCTGTTGTCCATGAACCGCCGCGCGATTCGCCCGCGCATCGTCATCGCCGCGCTGCTCACCCAGATCGCCATCGGCGCGATCGTGCTGTTCATTCCCTGGGGCCGGGTCGTGCTGCAATGGCTGGCCGATGCGGTGAACAAGATTCTGTCTTACGGCAACAAGGGCACGGAATTCCTGTTTGGCGGCCTCGTGTCCGGCAAGATGTTCGAGGTGTTCGGCGATGTCGGCTTTGTCTTCGCCTTCCGCGTGCTGCCGGCCATCATCTACATGACGGCACTCATCGCGGTGCTGTATCACCTGGGCGTCATGCGCATCCTCATCGGCGCGATCGGCACGCTGTTCCAGCGCATCATCGGTGTTTCCCGGGTCGAGTCGTTCTCCGCCGTGACCACCATCTTCCTCGGCCAGAGCGAAATGCCGGCCGTGGTGAAGCCCTTCGTGATGCGCCTCTCCGGGCCCGAGCTCTTCTGCATCATGTCGAGCGGCATGGCCTCGGTGGCCGGCTCGGTGCTGGCGGGCTACGCGGGACTGGGCGTGAAGATTGAGTACCTGCTGGCCGCGTCCTTCATGGCCATCCCCGGCGGCCTGCTCTTCGCCAAGCTCATCTGCCCCGGCACGACCGAGCCGCCCATCGAGGTGAAAGATTTGTCGTTCGACGAGAAGCGAGCCGAAAACGCCATCGAGGCTGCCGCCTCCGGCGCCACCATCGGCCTCAAGATCGCATTTGGTGTCGGCGCGATGCTGATCGCCTTCATCGGCCTCATCGCGCTGTTGAATGGCATGTTCGCCGGCATCGGCAGCCTCTTCGGCGTGAAGACCAGCCTGGAATCCGCGCTCGGCATGTTGTTCGCGCCGCTGGCCTGGCTCATCGGTGTGCCGTGGGCGGACGCGACGCTGGCCGGCAATTTCATCGGTCAGAAGCTGATCCTGAACGAATTCGTGGCCTACGTCGGCCTCTCGCCCTACCTCAAGGATGCTGCGGCCGTGAGCGCGGCCGGGCTCACACCCATCGCGCCGATCACGGCAGTCATCTTGTCGTTCGCCCTCTGCGGCTTCGCCAACTTCTCCTCCATCGCCATCCTCGCCGGTGGTTTCGGCAGTGTCGCCACGCCGGAAGTACGCAGCATGGTGGCCCGCTACGGGCTCCGCGTGGTGGCGGCGGGCACGCTGTCCAATCTGATGAGCGCGGCGCTGGCGGGCTTGTTCTTCAGTCTCGCGGGGTGATCATTTGGCCCATGTGTCCGAATCGGATTTGATCGCCGCCGCCCACGCGGCGCGCGAGCATGCATACGCCCGCTACTCACAGTTCAAGGTGGGTGCCGCCGTCGCCACCCAGGACGGGCGAATATTCGCAGGATGCAATGTCGAGAGCGCGTCCTACGGACTCACCAATTGCGCCGAGCGCACGGCGCTCTTCTCCGCCATCGCGGCCGGCGTGCGCGCCGACACCTTCGCGATGATCGCGGTCGTCGGCAACACGGACGGCCCCATCTCGCCGTGCGGCGCGTGCAGGCAGGTGATGTTCGAGCTGGGCGGCGCGTCACTGCCAGTGGTGCTCACCAATCTCGCCGGCGACGTCGAGCGCACGACCGTCGGCACACTGTTGCCGGGCGCGTTCAGACTCGATCCGGATCGACCATAGCGGTCGCCGCTACCCGCGTCGCACCTCACCGGAGGGCAGCACCCTGTATCCCGACTGGGTGCCGACGGTCTGCTTCAGGACGTCCCAGTAACGCATCCGGTCGGTGCCGAAGGTCATGCTGACCAGCACCCGCGGCGTCGCGTGCGGTGGATAGGGTTCGGTGGTGTGCAGGAATCCGTCGCCAAAAAAGACGGCGCGTCCGGCGCCATACCGATATCAGCCCGCCTGGCCGTCGCCCGCGCGAAAGAGCAGATTGCCGTGGCCGGGCGCCAGGTCGTACAGCGGCGTGATCAGCGTGTAGGCGTTGGCGAGCGCATAGTCCGGCACCCCGCGAGGCCGTGCGAATTGCAGGCCGCAGAGGCGCGCGCTCCCCCGCATCGCCGCGCAGAAAAAATGCCCGATGATCTTTCGATCATCGGGCAAACCGCTCTCGGAGGAGAAAACGTGCAGGCGAGAACCCTGCACTCCATCACTTATGCATACACCATGCCAGCTTGCGAATGCGAATATTCGCAAGCTCATTCAAACGCTTGGCGAAATCACCCCACGAAGCGGGGCGCCCAATTCAAGGCACTGCTTGTCACATTGCCCGATTCGCGCACCAAACTGGCGCGCGCTGGTCAGCGCCTCTCCGCACCCAACTGCCGATACCGCTCCTCGTACTTGTCACGCAATCGCGTCTGCTTGTCGGTCATCGGGAGCTCGCGGCCCTGGATGAACACGCGCTCCACATTCGTCCGGATTTCCAGCGGGTCGCCGTCGGTGACGAAGAAGTTGGCGAGCTTGCCCGGGTCCAGCGAACCCAGCTTGTCGGCCACGCCCAGCACCTCGGCGGCGCTGAGCGTGATGGCGCGCAACGCGTCGGCACGCGGCAAGCCGTGCGCCACCGCTGTACCCGCCTCGAACGGCAGGCTGCGTTCACGGGCCGCGTCGCCTGCACCGCCGGTGCGCGCGATGACGACCTTTACGCCGGCCGCGTGCAGCTTGGCGGCGACGAAGAACGGTGTCTCGGGCGGATCGTTCCGGCGAAGCGGCAGGCGATGCACCCCAGCGATGATGACCGGCACATCCTTCGCCTTCAACAGCGGCGCGATCAGCGGAGCATCCGCACCGCCGACAATGACGATCTTCAACGCGAACCGCTCGGCGAAACCGAGCGCGTGGCGAAGCTGAGCAATGTCGTCTGCATGCACGAACACCTTGCGCGCGCCAGTGAACACGGGACGCATGGACTCCCACCGCTCATCACGCTCGACGCTCTCACCTGCGGAAAGAGCCTTGGCATAGGCCGCCGCCGACTCGAACGCCTCGTCCAGCGTGCGAAGCCGCGCTTGCATCGTGCGCTGCATGTCTTCAATGCGCTGTGGCGAAAGCTGGGGATTCTGCGCTGCAGGCGAGCGCATCGACGGCAGAAAGACATGCAGCCCGGCCTCGCGTTCAATGGCCATGTCCTCCCACGTCCAGCCATCCAGCTGGATGACGGCGGAGGTGCCGCCGATGAGACCCGCGGCGCCCGCACGCGGGACGGAGAGTGCCGCCAGCACACCATTGGCACGCGCCACCGGAATCAGCTCGCTGTCGGCATTGACAGCCACCAGCGCGCGCACGTTGGGGTTGAGCGGCCCGGTCTCGGTCAAATCAACCGTCGCGCGTACGGCGGAAACTTCCGCGAGCCCCATCGCCGTGTTGGCGGCGATGAGACCGGGGTACACATGTTTGCCCTTGAGATTGAGCACTTCCACCCCTGCGGCGTCGGGCATGCTGGCTGCGGTGCCAATGGCAGCGATGCGGCCCTTGTCGATGAGCATTCGGCCATCGGGAATGGCGATGCCTGAAATGGTGTGCAGCGTTGCGCCGGCAATGAGGAGCGGCCTCGTTTGTTTCGGCGGCGGCACTTCGCCGGACGCGAAAACGGGCAGCGCCCAAGACAACGTCAATGCGAGCGCAAGCGCCCATTGCGAATATTCGCATCGCTTCATCGCGCATCCTCCGTGCATTCGTGCCAGTTGCCGCCGTTCCAGTATTCGCCGCGGTACGACGCTTCCATGTGCAGCAGCCGCTGCAAGCGCATGTAGTCAAGCAGGTCCTGCAAGTCGTTGCGCGGCGAAGGCGGTGACTCGGGTCTGACGCCGCCGCCAGCTGACGAAACAGCGAGCGCCACCCGCGCCATGCGGTGCGGCAGCGCCTTGGCGACGAGGCGCCGCTTTTCGGCTTCCGCCTCCGCCGCCATCGCGCGATGCGACACCAGATCGTAGTAGCGCCGCCCATCCACCCACGTCTGCTCCGCGACCGCGGCGGGCGAGAGCGGATCGGCGGACCAAATGACGAAGTCGGCATCCTTGCCCGCTTCAATTGAGCCGGTGCGCCCGTCGATGCCGAGCTGCTTCGCCGCGTTGATCGTCACGAACTTGAGCGCCTCGGTCTCGCTCACGCCGCCGTAACGCACGGCCTTGGCCGCCTCGGTGTTGAGGCGGCGCGCCAGCTCATCGCTATCGGAGTTGAACGTGGTCAAAACGCCCACCTTGTGCATGATGGCGCCGTTGTACGGGATCGCGTCGGCCACTTCCATCTTGTATGCCCACCAATCGGAGAACGACGACGCGCCAGCGCCGATGTCCCTGATCGCATCGGCCACCTTGTAGCCTTCCAGCACATGCTGAAATGTGGCGACGGGAATGCCCAGTTCCTTCGCCACGCGGGCGAACATGAGAATTTCGTCGGCGCGGTACGAGTGAATATGGACAGCGCGCTTCTTCTCCAGCAGCTCCGCCAGCGTGTCCAATTGCAGATCGCGACGCGGCTCTCGCACCACCTTGGGATTCGCCTTGTATGCCGCCCAACGCTGCTGATACGTCCTCGCGGCGGAGAAGGCATCACGCAAAATCTGCTCCACCCCCATGCGCGTCTGCGGATAGCGTGTACCCTCGGTCTGCATGTTGGATTGCTTCACGTTCTCACCCAGCGCGAACTTGATGCCCGGCGCCGCGCCAGCGAACTTGAGGCCATCCGCCTCCGCGCCCCAGCGGAACTTGAGCGTCTGGCTCTGCCCGCCGATGGTGTTGGCCGAGCCGTGCAGCACGTTGGCTGCCGTGGTGCCACCCGCGAGCTGGCGATACATGCTGATGTTGGTCGCGTCGATCACATCTCCGATGCGCACCTCGGCGGTGACGGAACTGGTCGACTCGTTGATGCCACCTGCGACTGCCGTGTGCGAGTGCGCGTCGATCATGCCCGGCGTGACGTGCTTGCCACGCGCATCGATGACCGAAGCTCCCGGCGGCGTGGCGAGATTTCTGCCGACTGCGGCTATCTTGCCGTCCTTCACGATGACGTCGCCGTCGACAAGCTTGCCTGTGGCGGCGCTGGTCCAGACAGTCGCGTTCTTGACGATGACATGCTCAGCGGCGGGGGTTGCTTTCATGCCAAAACTGCCGGCAGGCCAGGCGCTGGGCGCGGCGGGCGGCGGAACGTCCGGCAGGCGCTGGCCGGGCCGCTCGACATCAACGAATGGCGTCTTCCGCACCGCGGACCAGGGTGCGACGCCGCTGGGAGACTGCGCCGCGCCCTGCATCGCATCACCGCGAACGTCGGCAATGAAGATGGTCTTTTCGCCCGGCGTCTTGCCGCAAGGCGTTGCCACCACCAGTTGCCGACCACGCACCGTGACGTCGCAAGTCTGCCCGTCCAGTGCGAGGGTGGGCCTCGCGCGCGTTCCCGCTATGACCCAATCCTCCGCCGATGCGCGGCCCGCAATC
The DNA here is from genome assembly GCA_016791265.1 of Betaproteobacteria bacterium. GTDB lineage: Bacteria > Pseudomonadota > Gammaproteobacteria > Burkholderiales > Usitatibacteraceae > JAEUMY01. The sequence continues at coordinate 119,492 of JAEUMY010000008.1, read as the reverse complement.
GTCCATATGCCACGCACCTCGGCGCGGTCATGCGCGGGTGCGGCATGCGGACGGCCGTCGATGAAGGTGAGCTCGATCTCCGCGTCGCTACCTGCAAAGAGATCACCGTTGGCAACGACAACATTGGCGAGGCGGCCCGGCTCAAGCGTGCCCAGCTGCGTCGCGACACCGATCAATTTGGCGGGCGTGGTCGTGAGCGCGGCCAGCGCCGCATCGCCCGCAAGCCCGCGCTTGACTGCCTGCCGCACCGCGGGCCAGAACTCGCGCGCCGCGTCACGGAGACCGTTCGCCGTGAACGCGAACTCAACGCCGGCCTTCGCGAGATACGCCGCATTGGAAGGCGCATGTTCCCAGTGCTGCAAGTGTTCCAGCGGGACATCGAGCGCCGCGTCCGGTGTCTCCACCTCCGGCGCCGTCGGGAAGTTGAGTGGCACGATAACCGGCATGCCCAGCGACCTCAATTGCGCGACGCGGCGATACTCGTAGCCGTTGCCCAGCGCGATCACCCTGAGACCGAATTCATCGCGAATATTCGCAATGCGGCGGAAGTCCTGTTCCCCCTCGGCAGCGAAGATGACCGGCTGCTTGCCCTCCAGCGGGGGGCGTAGCGCATCCAGCGTGGCATTGGGTTCGACGCGCTCGCCATTCGCGGTCACGCCGTTTTTCTGCCAGCGCGCGTCGTACAGCGTTTGACGGATCAACGCGATGGCGCCCATCGCGGAGTTGGGGTATTGCACACCCGCGCCGAAGCCGCGCTCGTACTCGATGGCCGCGTGCTGCGCGGCGCGCGGCAGCAGGGTGAGCGGTTTCGCGTCCAGCTTGTCCGCAGTATTGATAAGGGCACTCTGCCCGCGGAACGTGCCGGCCATCGGCGAAGCAAGCACGGCGGTGAAGCCCAGATCGCGCGCACCCTTCAGCTCGTCTGCCTTCAATTCCAGATGCGCCGCCACATCAAAATCGGCACGCACCGAGCGGTTGGCGGAAGACAGGCTGCGAGGACCGGGCGCGCGCAAGTCCGCTTGCGCGAGGCTGGCTTGAAATGCGGCGAAGTCCGCACCCGGCTGGAACGAAGGCTGCGCCGGCCGGGCGCGCGCCGCAGCAGGCACGCCCACGCTGCCGGCCAGATCGATGAAGCCGGGATAGACGATCCGGCCTGGCAGGTTCCACACGCGCGCACCGGGCGGCGCGGCGACATCGGCACCGGCGGCAACGATTCGGCCATCCTTCATCACCAGCACGCCATTGTCGATGACCTTGCCCGGCGCGATCACCAGCCTGGCGCCGGTGATGGCATGGTGGCGCGGCGTATTGTCGCGCAGTCCCTCCACTCGGGTCGCGCCCGACTGGGCGAACGCCGCAGTCACGGGCATCAGCGCGAGCGTCCCGGCGAGAGAAAAAGAAAGCAGCCGCTGCGCCGGGCGCGAAAATGCCTGGCGCAGATGGCTGCGCGATTGACGTCGCATGCCTGCCTCCTGTTTGTCGTGTAGTCGTGCGTCGTGCCCGACCGAGCTTCGTGTCGACCTTGCTCGCGGCGCCCACACTCTAGCGCGAGTCCCAGTCATTGGCGCTAGGGGAATTGCTACTTCTTGCCGCGCACCCTCACCGCATCAACCTTCTGCGTGAGCGGCCGGAAATACGCCTCGATCCTCGCAACATCGGCGGCCACGTCGCCTGTGGGTTGCAGGACGTCGCCGAAATGCACGACGCGGTCGACAAGGTCGAATGACACCAGCAGCACGGGCACGTTGGCCTGGGTGGCGATGTGCATGAATCCGGCTTTGAAGTGATCGACTTTCTTGCGTGTTCCTTCCGGCGCGATGGCGAACCACAGCGTCTCGCGCTCGTTGAACGCATTGACCGCCTCGCCGACGAGGCCGTGCGCGGAGCCGCGATCAACGGGAATGCCGCCAATGGAGCGCATCCACTTGCCGAATACACCCTTGAACAGCGTGTGCTTGCCAAAAAAGTTGAGCCGGAGGTCAATGGCCCACATCACCATCACGCCAACGAGGAAATCCCAGTTGGACGTGTGCGGCGCCACGGCAACCATGACCTTGCGAATATTCGGCGGCGCGCCCGTGAGTCGCCAGCCGAAGAACTTCAGCAGCGATTTGCCGATGGCGGGCGTGACTGCGCCGCCGCGGCGCGGGATCTCGGAGAGTGCCGGATAGAGCAAGGTGCGCGGCTGCCGAGCGGGTGGAGGATCAGCCCAGCTCGATGTTGCCGTTGACGGTGAACGTCCCCAGCCCTTCCAGCGTCAGCGTCATGGTCGCGGGCACGCTGGCATTGGGGGCGAGGCGTCCCTCATCGACCGCCCTCGTGACGGCCTGCTCGATCTCGCGCTGCGACTGCACGCCGACCGACTTCAGAAAGCGGCGCACGCTCATGTTGAAAACTTCCTGGTCCATGCGGTTCTCCTCCTGCCTTGTGGCGAATGCCTGCGCCACGCGTCTCTGGGCAACGCCCGGACTACTTTCTCTTCAGCGCCAACAGCGCCTCGCGCAGCGTCTCTTCCGACAGATCGTTGACGCTGGACGCGATGGCCTCGGCCAGCGGCACGACCGACATCGGCAGCTTCTCGATGTTCACCTTCTCGACGAACTTGGCGGCCGCGCCAGCGAGCATGAGCAACTTCTGGCGGTCGGCCATGAGCAGCTCGATCTCGTTGGTGAGCATGAGGGTTTCGGTTTTGCTGGGGTCGAATTTGGTCACGGCGCGTCGCCTGCTTGAGGATCAATGGGCCGCATTGTAGCAAGCCGACATCGCGAATATTCGCCTTGGTGAAGGGAACGCGAGAAAAAAGCCGAAGGCGGGCGGCGTCATCGTGGCGCGGATCCGTCGTTCAGGCACGATCATCGGCGCCCGGCTATTGACCTTCCCGCGAATATTCGCGGCGCCGCGATGGGTGACCGCGTCACAACCGCCCACTGCGCTTGATCTCGAGATACTGGTTCACCAGCGCGATGGGCAACTTCGCGGGCGGCACGTCGAGCGCGAAGGTTTCCTTCTTCACCAGCTTGGCGAAGGTGCGTTCGCGTTGATCCAGATAGTGCTGGGCCGAGGCCACGTCCAACGCATCGTCGAAGGTGCTCACCTCGCGTTCGAGCATGTCATCCAGCGCCGCTTCGCGCAGACTCGCCAGCACGACCAGGTGCTTGGCCGACAACACGCGAATGGCGAGTTGCAATTCATCCTCATCTTCATCGCGCAGGTTGGTGAGGAGGATGACCATCGCGCGCTTCCTCACGCGCGCCATCAGCGCCTTCGCGGCCTCGAGGTAGTCGCCGGTGCGCGGCTGCGGCTGCAAGTCGTAGAGCGCGTTGGTGAGCTGGTTCAGCACCGCGCCGCCCTTCTCGGGGGCGAAGAAGCGGTCGCCGCCCCGCCCCTGGCCGAACGACAGCGCGCCCACCGAATCACCCTGCTTCAGCGCCACATGGGCGAGCAGCATCAACGAATTCAACGCCTGGTCGAAGTGCGAATATTCGCCATCCTGCGCACGCATGCGGCGCGAAGAATCCAGCAGGAACACCAGGCGCTGATCACGCTCGTCCTGATAGTCGCGCGAAATGAGTTTGCGTTGCCGCGTGGTGGCCTTCCAGTCGATCTGGCGCAGGCTGTCGCCCTCGCGGTACTCGCGCAGTTGATGAAACTCCATGCCCTCCCCGCGGCGGCGCTTCAGCTTGACACCGAGTCGTGACAGGCGATGATCGGTCGCGAGCAACGCGAAGCGCGCGACGGCGGCGAAGTTGGGATAGACGCGAATCGTCGTGGGCTCGCCAAGCCAGCGGCGACGCCGCCAGAAGCCCCACGGCGAATCGACCAGCGCCTCCATGTGGCCGAAATCGGCGGGGCCGCGCTGAACGGGCGTCACCTCGTACCAGAGCGTGGTTTCGCTGGCTGCCGGAATGCGAATATTCGCAGGCAGCGCCTGCGCGTGAAGCAGCGCCGGCGCGTGGTCATGCAGGGTCAATGCCAGCTCGCGCGTGCCGCTGTTGGCGACCTTGAGCGCGATCTTCTTCGCCACGCCAAGCGCCAGCGCGTGCGGCAGCGCGCGCCGAGCAGTGAGCACGTCCGGCGCGCCGGTGCGAAGCGCGACGGCGCCATCGGTCAGCACGACGGCCAGCAACAACAGGGCGATCCCCAACCACACCGCTCCGCCCTCTGGAAAGCGATTGGCGAGAATGGCCGCGGCCAGCGCCAGCGCAGCCAGCGCCCACAAGGCGTGGACCAGACGCGCACCCGGCGAGAGTGACAGACGGCGCGGCGGCGTGACAGGATCGGTCATGGTCGATGCCGGCCGCTCAGTTGCGCGGGGCCTCGATGGCATCGACGATGAGACTCAGCATGCCGTCATGGGTCTGGCCTTCGAGCTGCACATCGGGTGCGAGGGAAATGCGGTGTCGCAGAACGGGCAAGGCCACCGACTTGATGTCATCCGGCGTGACGAAATCGCGCCTGTTGAGGAGCGCATGCGCCCGCGCTGCGCGGATCATGCCGATGGTGCCGCGCGGCCCCGCGCCGATGGCGACACCGGGCCAGGTGCGCGTGGCGCGCACGATGCGCACGGCGTAGTCATAGATGCGCTCGTCCACGGCGAGCAGCGCGGCGACGCGCTGCAAAGCCTGCACCGTCTCCGGCTTCACCACGGCGGCGACATCCTGCACCTGCAGCGAATCGCCGATGTGGCCGGACGTGATGCGGGTGACCAGCGCCTTTTCCTCGTCCGCGCCGGGATAGTCGACCACCACCTTGAGCAGAAAGCGGTCCAGCTGCGCCTCTGGCAACGGATAGGTGCCCTCCAGCTCGATCGGGTTCTGCGTGGCGAGCACCATGAACGGCAGCGGCAGCGGCAGCGCCGTGCCTTCAATCGTGACCTGATACTCCTGCATCACTTCCAGCAGCGCCGACTGCGTCTTGGCCGGGGCGCGATTGATCTCGTCGGCCAGGAGCAGGTTGGCGAACACCGGCCCCTTGCGAATCTGGAACTCATTCTTGCCGCTGTCGAACATGGTGTGGCCGGTCACGTCGGACGGCATCAGGTCGGGCGTGAACTGCACGCGCGCGAAACTGCCGCTGAAGGTGCGCGAGAGCGCTCGCACCAGCAGCGTCTTGCCAAGGCCCGGCACCCCCTCCAGGAGCACATGGCCGGATGCGGTCAGCGCGATCAGCACCTGCTCGACCACGCCGTCCTGACCGACGACGGCCTTGCCGATCTCGGCTTTCAAGCGCTGCAGGACTTCGGCGGCCTGCGCGATTTTCTCGCTGCTGATGTTGGGCGTGCTTTCCGTGGTGTTGGGCATGTCGGTCACAGTGATTTCCTTAATTTCGCCAATGTTGCGATGGCCCGCGCGAAGCGTTCCGGGCTGGGGTCGGTGGAAGGGAAGAGTGATTCGCGAATGAGGTCTTCCGGCAGCGCGCTCTTCTTGGCCAGCGCTCGGACCATCACGCCGGGGTCGCGGGTCGGTGTCAGAACGCGGGCGGTGCGCTGCTTGGTGCGCGCGACGGCGCTTCGCCACAGCGCTGACGCGCTCTTTTCGCGCCAGACGAATTCGCCCATCGCCCGCACATGCTCCAGAAGGCTGCGACGGACCGGCTCGGCGCGCGCGGCCACCGGCCCCAGCCGCGTGCCGGCCCGCCACAGCAAGACAGTCAGCAGCACCGCGAGCGTCAGCACGACCGCCGCGCCGTGTCGCCAGATGAGCTTGTGCAGGCCCGGCACATCTTCGCTCGGGACGAGCAGCACGGTGAGCGCCTTGAGATCCCCGCCCAACATCGCGACCAGAAAATCCGCGTGGTCATCGCGCCCGATGTCGTCGTTGGCGAGAAAGCGCCAGTCGGACAGCACCGTGACCCGCCCGCGACCGAGCGGCAGCGCGATGGCATGGAGGCTGTTCGCGCGATGGACGGTCTCGACGCGCCAGAGTGGCTGCGAGCCGGCAGCCGCGCTGTACCGCAGCACGGAGAAGGGCGAGAAGCAGACGCGCAAAGTACGCGCGGGAAAAGGCGGCGGCGCCGACCCCGCGACATCGCGCTGCTCGGCGCAGGTGATCTTGGGCCGGGGAATCCATGACGGCAGGTGGGCGAATTCGTCGTCGACCAGGTCGTCTTCGCCCGGCGCCGGCTGAGGGGGCGCGGCATCGGGCCGGGCCGCGCGCTCTTCATTCGCGTCGGGGGCCAGAGGCGGCGCGGGCGGCGTTCTCGGCCGCACTTTGCGCATCACCCGCTTCACCCCCAACGCCGCCATCAGCGGATCGGCGCGCTCGCCCTGTTCATGCATCGAGTACGCGACCGCGACCAGATGGCCGCCCCGCCGCACCCAGTCTTCCAGCGTCGCGTGCTGCGTGGGCGACAGCGTGCGCCGCTGAGTCGGGAGGATCAGCACGGCGCGCGCCGGGTCGGCCGGAAGGAGGTCCGCACGAAAGCTGCGCGCGGAGGTGGCCTTGGCGCCCAGCTCGGTCAACAGGCGCTCGGCCGCGAACAACGGATTCAGCGCCGCCTCGCCCTTGGGCTGGGCCGGCACGCGCACCTCTTCCCAGGTCACGTTCTCGATCGCCCACCACGTGAGGGCGATGAGTCCCAGTCCGATGGCGACGAGGAAGAGGCGGCGGGCGGTCATGTCGCGGGCCTCATGGATTGCGCGGCGGGTGCGGCGGATGGCGCGGCAAAGCTGCGATTGAAAGCGTCGCACAAGGCGAGGCCGGCCTCGTCCGGCGGCAGCCGCTTCGCATAGACCGCGAACACCCAGACCTGGGTCAGCCGCGCGAAATACTCGACGACATCGCCGCTGGCCAGACGCTTCCGCGCGGCGCGGAGACACTCCTGCTCGGTGAACGAGGCGCGAATGGCGACATCGAAACGCAGCACCAGCGCGGATAGCGCGCCACGGTAGAGCAGCGACAGTGCTTCGACCGCGTTGCCTCGCCGCCAGGCATCGCGCGCGGCGGCGCCGATGTCATCCGGCAGCGACTCGGGGCGGATGTCGAGGCCGGCGACACTGGTCGGCAAGTCCACCTTGCCCGACCCGAGGCGCGGGCCTGACACGCGCCACCAGTAATGCAACCCGACCAGCAGGGCCACCACGGCCACGGCGATGAAAATCCACACGACCACGCGCGCGATTTCGGCCAGGCCGCGAAAAAAATCCTGGACCGACTTGAGCCAGTCGGAATCCTTCGGCTGCTTCGTTTCCTTCGACTTGACGCGCGGCACGGTGCGCACTTCCTCGGGACTGAACTCGGGGCCGGCGAGAATGCGCTTCATGGTGTCGCGCACCTCGGAGTGGGCCACGTTGTAGGGTCGCGGATCGGCCGTCTCGCCGACGGCCGACGCGGCCTCGGCCTTGGCTTCAAGCCGGATCAGGTCCTCCGCAGGCGCCGGGCACGTCGCCGTCTCCGCCGCCACAGCGAATGCCGTGGCGAGCAACAGGACTGAGAGAAGCGCGCGCCTCATCGCGTGCCCTTCGCCAGATGGGGCGGCGACACGGCGCGCGCGCCCTCGTCGTCCGGCAGGTTGCGCTTGAGATCGAGTTCGATGTCCCACGCCTCCAGCTCCACGCGACGATTGAGATACAGCGTGAAACCCGACGCGACGTAGATCGGTTCCAGCAGCGCCAACACAAGGATGTAGAAACCCTGCGTCATCAGCGTGAACCACATGGGCGCGTCCTTGCCGATCATCCAGTCGAAGAACGGCAAATCCAGCCAGCGCGGCATGAACAGATACGACAACATGAGGAGCGACAGCATCAACGCCTGTTCCGCATGCACGAACGTGACCGTCTGCATGACGGCGTTGCCGCGCGTGTGCTTTTGCAGCACCTTGAAGCGCGCGCGACGGCGCTTGCCCTTGAGCCCCTCCAGCAGATACACGGGCAGGTTGAAGCTGCGCGCGAAATCGAACCGCCCGAGCGTCAGCGACCACAGGAGCCCGCTGCTGAACATGTGCCGCCAATCCAGATCGCGCACGCCCACCCGCTGGCCGAACACGGCGCGCGACAACACGAAGAGCGCGATGCGGTCGTAGAGCGGCTTCAGCCACCAGATGACGAGCGTCGGCAGCCAAGGGGCCACGGGGGCGAGCATGAGGCAAGCCAGCATCAGCGGCGCCACCGTCGCGCCCCACGCGACATACACGGCGCCCGCGTTTCGCTGCAACAGCCGCACGCCCAGGTCCATGGCCTCGCTGGCGCCACGCGGACGCAGCTTCAGAGTGATGGCTTCGAGGTTCATTCGTCCCGTCCGCGCCCGGTTCTGGCGGGTTTTCCTTGATGGACGCAGTAGTAGATCACCAGCGTCCAGAGCAGTGCCGCCACGCCATACTTCACTTCATTCGGAATCCAGCGACTCGAGGACCAGAACGCTTCGATGAACGCGGCGATGACCAGCATCACCACCACCCCGTACATGATGCGCGCCGCCTCTCTCGCCGCCGCCACCAGCGCGGCGCGACGGGTGAGCGGGCCGGGCGCCAGCAGCGCGAATCCGAGCTTCAGCCCGCAACCGCCGGAGATGGCGATGGCGGTGAGTTCGAAGCTGCCGTGGCCGCAGACGAAACTCCAGAAGGTCTCGCTGTAGCCCAGTTGCGTGAGATAGCCGGACAGGGCGCCGATCATGAGGCCGTTCAGGATGAGATAGAAAAGACTGCCGACGCCAAACAGCAATCCGCTCGCGAAACACTGGAAGCTCACTCCGATGTTGTTGCGGATGTAGTGGCCGAACATGAGGAAGTCGGAATCGCCTGCCCGCTCGCGCCCGATGACGCTGCCCGACGGGTTGTACATGCGTTCCATCTGCGCCACGGCCTCCGGCGGCATCAGCGAGTAGATGAGCTCCGGCAGGAAATAGACCAACAGCCCCATGACCACCAGTGGCAGCGCGAACGCGGCGGCGGCGATCAGCATCAGACCGCGGTTTGCCCTGAGCAACGCGGGAAACTCGAGCGAGAAGTAGCGCCACGCCAGCGTCCAGAAGCGCGTGCGCGGCCGATACAGCACCTGATGCGCACGCTGCACCAGCCCATTCAGTCGCGTCACAAGGTACGCCGGATAGCCGCGGTCGCGTGCCAGGGCGAGGTGGTGACAGACCTCGCGATACAGCGGCGGAATGGACTCGGCGTTCCAGTGCTGATCGGGCAATCGCGCCTTCTTCACATCCAGCCAGCCCAGGAGCGCGTCGAGGCGATCCCAGGTGGGCGCATAGCGGCGCTCGAACTCGATGGGCGTCATGGCCCGCTCCGTCGGCCCGGCGACCCGCCTTGCCCTGGACGCGCATCACCCGTCGATGCCCGCCGCCCTAAAAGCCACGCGGCGATTGCGAATATTCGCGATGAAGTGAGATCGGCGCGATCCACTCCGACGGCGCGTCCGGCGAGCGAAGAGAGCTCGTCCAAGCGCTCGGGTGTCAGGCGCGTGGAGCGCTCGGCCAGCTCGATCACCGCTTGCTGCACCTCGGGACGCGGAATGCGCGCGGGCGCCGCCGGGTCCACATCCGGCAGGATGCGCCGACGCGCGGGCGGATCGACATAGATCACGCGCGTGCCGGCCGCCAGATCGCCGAGGCGTTTGAAATCTCGGGTGAGCAGCAAGGCCACCAGCCCCGCACCGTAGAAGAGCGGAAGGAAATCGACAAAGCGCAGCAGGTTGCGCACCACCGACGATGCGAAACTGACCGGCAGCCCGTTGTCCTCCACCACCGTGATGCCCATCACCCGCTTGCCCGGCGTGGCGCCGCGCCGCCACACCTCGAAGAACACGGGATAGAGCCATTCGATGAGGAAGAGGCCGATCAGAAAAAAGCCCAGGCCGAACTGCCCGGCGAAACCCAAGGCCGTGCCCAGCACCAGGTAGATCACGAAGCGGATGACGAGATCAATCGCGAACGCGGCGAAGCGCGGCACCAGGCCCGCCGGGCGCAACTCCAGCACGACGCCCTCGGGCGTCTCCACACCCAAGCGGGTGTCCAGCAGGAGATGGGCGGACAAGGCGCGCGGCGTCCGGTGCGGATTACGCCTTCACCACGACGGTGTCGGCGATATCGTCATGCAGACACTTGCGGGATTCGCGGAAGATCATCACGGCGTTGACAAGGGCGACCAGCGTGCCGATGAAGGGCACCATGGACACGGTCTGGATCGGCAGATAGCGAATGAAGAGTACGCGCTTGGCATCGACGGGAGAACCGTCGCCGCGCACGATGCGGATGGCGAGCAGCTTCTTGCCCCAGGTCTGGCCCGACGCCTGCAGGGGGAACCAGTTGATCGCCGCGTAAAACGCGAACGCGACCGCGAACATCGCCAGGGAACCGAAGAACTCGGATACCCAGCTCTGCGCAACCTTTCCGGTGACATTCAGTGGGTCGTCCAGCAGCAGGAAATACAGGCCCCAAATCGGGACGCCGATGATGATCGTGTCGACAATCGCCGCCCCGAGGCGCGACCAGCGCGACGCCAACTCGATGTCACCCTCCACGCGCACATCGTCCACCCGCACTTCGGTGGGCGCGTAAATGTTGCCCTGCTCTTCGGTCATGCCGATCTCCCTTAAGGAACCTCTGACTTGGAACCTCTGACTTGCGCGCCGTCAATGCGCGGCACTCAGCGGGCGATTATGCCGAAAAAGTGTTGCACTGCCTGATGCGAATATTCGCTCCGGGCCATGACGGGCGGATCACCGCCAGTCAGACCGGCGGCACGTGGCTGGGCAACGCGCTCGCCACCGCCGCCCGCAGCGCCGCTTCCGTCACCGGCTTTTGCAGACACTGCGCACCCAGCGCCTCGGCCTGGCGGCGAGTGGCCGGGTCTTCGTTGGCGGTGATGAGAATGATGGGGCAGCGCTTTTCACTCTTCTGCATGTTGCGCACGACGGAGAGCCCGTCGAGCATGGGCATGCGGATATCGCAGATCGCGACGGCGAAATCGCCAGCCTGCAAGAGACGCAACGCCGTGAAGCCATCGCGGGCCATCTCGACCGCGAACCCGGCACGGACCATGACGAGCTCGCAGAAGTCGCGTGCGGCTTCGTCGTCGTCGACAACGAGGGCGAGAGGCGCGGGGTGGGTCACTTCCGCCGCCACGCTTTGGGACAACGGCTCGGCGAACACCCCGACCCTGGTCCTCTCCCCTCCAGAGGCCGGGAGAGAGTCGACTCGCGCAGGCGTGCGCCGAAGGCGTGACCGGACAAAGTGCTCAGGCCTTCAGGCAATCCACGTAATACTCGACCTTGCCATGCACCGTCTCTTCAACGAGGCCGTGAATGTCCGTCTCGAATCCGGGAAACTGCGCATTGAAGTCGCGCGCGAATTTCAGGTACTGCACGATGGTCTTGTTGAAGCGCTCGCCCGGAATGAGCAGCGGAATGCCGGGCGGGTACGGTGTCAGCAGCACCGCCGTCGCGCGGCCTTCCAGCTCCTCGATGGGCACGCGATCCATGTCGCGATGGGCCATGCGCGCGAATGCGTCGGCCGGGCTCATCATCGGCTCCATGTTGGACAGATACATTTCCGTCGTGAGGCGGGCCACGTCGCTCGCCTTGTACATGTCGTGGATTTCCTGACAGAGATCGCGCAATCCCACGCGCTCGTACTGCGGCTGCGTGGCGATGAACTCGGGCAGGATTTTCCACATCTTCTGGTTCTTGTCGTAGTCGTCCTTGAACTGCTGCAGCGCGGTGAGCAACGTGTTCCAGCGGCCCTTGGTGATGCCGATGGTGAACATGATGAAGAACGAATAGAGGCCGGTCTTCTCGACGATCACGCCATGTTCGGCGAGGAACTTGGTCACGATGGACGCGGGAATGCCGGTCTTGGCGAACTTGCCGGACACATCCAGACCGGGAGTGACGATGGTGGACTTGATCGGGTCCAGCATGTTGAAGCCGGGCGCCAGATCGCCGAAGCCGTGCCACTTCTCGTTGGCCTTCAGCATCCAGTCCTCGCGCGAGCCGATGCCCTCGGCGGCCAGCTTGTCCGGGCCCCACACCTTGAACCACCAGTCCTTGCCGAATTCGTCATCCACCTTGCGCATGGCCCGGCGGAAGTCGAGCGCCTCGGCGATGGACTCTTCCACCAGCGCCGTGCCGCCAGGCGGTTCCATCATCGCGGCGGCCACATCGCATGACGCGATGATGGCGTATTGCGGGCTGGTCGACGTGTGCATCAGGTACGCCTCGTTGAAGATGTGCTTGTCCAGCTTCTTCTTCTCCGAGTCACGCACGATGATCTGCGACGCCTGCGAAATGCCGGCCAGGAGCTTGTGCGTGGAATGCGTGGCGTAGAGCATCGTCTCCTTCGGCCGCGGACGATTCTTGCCGATGGCGTGCATCTCGCTGTAAAACTCGTGAAACGTCGCGTGCGGCAGCCAGGCTTCGTCGAAATGCAGGTTTTCGATCTCGCCATCCAGCATGCCTTTCAGCGTCTCCACGTTGTAGAGCACGCCGTCGTAGGTCGACTGCGTCAGCGTGAGAATGCGCGGCTTGGCCTTCTTGTCCTTGATGAACGGGTTGGCCTCGATCTTCTTGCGAATATTCGCAGGCTCGAATTCCTCTTTCGGAATCGGCCCGATGATGCCAAGGTGATTGCGCGTCGGCATCAGGAACACCGGGTTGGCGCCGGTCATGATGATCGCGTGCAGGATGGACTTGTGGCAGTTGCGATCCACCACGACGATGTCGCCGGGCGCCACGTTGGCATGCCACACCATCTTGTTGGAGGTGGACGTGCCGTTGGTCACGAAGAAGCAATGGTCGGCATTGAAGATGCGCGCCGCGTTGCGCTCGGAGGCCGCAACCGGCCCGGTGTGGTCCAGCAGCTGACCCAGTTCCTCCACCGCGTTGCACACGTCGGCTCTGAGCATGTTCTCGCCGAAGAACTGGTGGAACATCTGCCCGATAGGCGACTTGAGAAACGCGACACCGCCGGAGTGACCGGGACAGTGCCAGCTATACGACCCGTCCTGCGCGTAATGCACCAACGCGCGGAAGAACGGCGGCGCCAGGCCGTCCAGATAGGACTTCGCCTCACGGATGATGTGACGCGCCACGAACTCCGGCGTGTCCTCGAACATGTGGATGAAGCCGTGCAGCTCGCGCAGGATGTCGTTGGGAATGTGGCGCGAGGTCTTGGTCTCGCCGTAGAGATAGATGGGAATGTCCGCGTTCTTGAAGCGGATTTCCTCGATGAACTTGCGCAGCGAAAGAACCGCCGGGTCCAGCTCCGGGCCGGGCGTGAATTCTTCGTCGTCGATGGAGAGGATGAAAGCCGACGCGCGACTCTGCTGCTGCGCGAATTGCGACAGGTCGCCGTAGCTGGTGACGCCCAGCACCTCCATCCCCTCCTTCTCCATCGCCTCGGCCAGTGCGCGGATGCCAAGTCCCGAGGTGTTCTCGGAGCGGAAGTCTTCATCGATGATCACGATGGGGAAGCGGAATTTCATGGCGGCGCGGGAGAGTGAACGGAAGGAGCGCGCAGTATAAGACAAGCCCGTGTCCGCTAGAATCCATTTCACCCATCACGCATCACCCATCGCCAACATGCAACGCACCATCACCCAAGCCTCCTGCGCCGACGATTACGACCCCAACTCCATGCCGGTGGCGAAGGCGCGCGCCTTCATCCGGGAGTTCCTCGCACCCGTCACAGGCCATGTCCGCCTCCCCATCCGCACCGCGCTGGGCCGCGTGCTGGCCGAGGATGTGATGACGCCGGTGAACGTGCCCGCGCACACCAATTCCGCGATGGATGGCTGGGCGCTCGCCTTTTCCGACCTCAACACCGACGGCGAGTCGAGCCTCACCGAAGTCGGGTCAAGCTTCGCCGGCGTCCCCTTCAAAGGCACGCTGAAGCGCGGCGAGTGCGTGCGCATCTTCACCGGCGGTGTCGTGCCGGCGGGCGCCGACACCGTCGTGATGCAGGAGCGCGCCAAGGCGGCGGGTAAACAGATCACCTTCGCCCCCGGCGTCAAGTTGGGCCAGAACGTGCGCCACGCGGGTGAAGACCTGAAGCAAGGCGCGGTCGCGCTCGCCAGAGGCCGCATCATTCGCCCGGCGGAATTGGGGTTGCTCGCCTCTCTCGATGTCGGCGATGTCAACTGCTATCGCAAGCTGCGCGTCGCGTTCTTCTCCACCGGCGATGAGCTGGTGTCCATCGGCAAGCCGCTCGCCGAGGGCCAGATCTACGACTCCAACCGCTATACGATTTTCGGCATGTTGGAGAAGCTGGGCTGCGACGTGCTGGACATGGGCGTGGTGCGCGATGACCCCGCTCTGCTGGAAAGCGCCTTCCGCGACGCCGCCGCCAATGCCGATGTGGTCATCACCTCAGGCGGCGTGTCGGTGGGCGAGGCGGATTTCGTGAAGCAACTGATGGACAAATTGGGCGAAGTCGTCTTCTGGAAGATCGCGATGAAGCCCGGCCGGCCCTTGGCCTACGGCAAGATCGCCGGCGCGCACTTCTTCGGCCTGCCCGGCAACCCGGTGAGCGTGATGGTGACGTTCTACCAGTTCGTGCGCGAAGCCCTGCTCACCTTGCAGGGCGTGAACCCCGTGCCCGCGCAGCCGATGCTGAAGGCGCTATGCACGTCGCCCATCAAGAAGGCGCCCGGCCGCACCGAGTTCCAGCGCGGCATCCTGTCGCAAGGCGACGATGGCACGTGGACCGTGCGCGTCACGGGCGAACAGGGTTCGGGCATTCTGAAGTCCATGTCGGATGCCAATTGCTTCATCGTGCTGGGCGATCACGTGGGCAACGTCGAGGCGAACACTGTTGTCGAGGTGCAGGTGTTGGAAGGGGTGGTGTGAAGAGAACGGGGGATTGAGACGCTTGTCACGACGCACCGAGCGCCCGCGCCGGGCGGCGCCTGCGCCGAAGACTCCGGTAAAGTGTCACCCGGAGATTGACGCCCCACATGAACTCGACCAATGAACCCGGCGCGCGCTGGGCCGCCATCGGCCCGCGCGACGAACTGAAATCCCTCGGCGGCCTCGCTTTTTTGCAGAACGTCGTCAACGGCGTCTATCCGACGCCACCCATCGCCGAACTGCTGGGCTTTCGCTTTGCGGAAGCTGCGGCGGGCCGCGCGGTCATCGCCATGACACCGCATCTTGGCCACCACAACCTCATCGGCACGGTGCATGGCGGCGTGCATGCGACGCTGCTCGACACCGCGATGGCGTGCGCGATTCTCGCCATGCTGCCACCTGGGCAGGGCTTCACCACGCTCGAGTTCAAGGTGAGCTTCATCCGCGCCATGACCGCTGACACGGGCGAAGTGCGCGCCGAAGGCGCGCTCATCAACCTGGGCCGCACCGTCGCCACGGCGGAAGGCCGGCTCACCGACAGCGCCGGCAAGCTGCTCGCGCACGCCACCACCACCTGTCTCATCCTGCCACTGCAATGAGCGAAAACTCCACCGCCATCACGATCTCGCGCCTGCCGGCGCTCTCCCACCGTCAGGCGGGGCGCCTGGCGTTGCGTCTCGCGCTGCCGCTCGCGGCGTATTACGCCTCGGCTTGGCTCGTGCAGCGCACCGGCGCCACGCCGGCCTCCGACATCCTGTTCCCGCTCATCGCCGCCTTCTTCGTCTTCACCTATGTCGAGGGCGTGAAGACCGTGGAGGGCCGCGTACCCACCGACGTGCGGCCGTTCAGCGTGAAAGGCGCGCTGCTCGGCATCGGGCTGGCGTTGATCGGCCTGACCCTCATCACCGTCGGCCTGTCGCTGTATCTCACGGTGACGGCGCCCGGCTCGCCATCGCTGATGCAATCCATCGCGACCGGTTCGCTGTCGTTTGAAGAGCTGCTGCGCTCCCGCACCGTCGCCGCGGCGGTCGCGGCGAAAGAAGAGATTCTCTTCCGCGCGCTCCTGCTGCGCTGGCTGGTGAGCTTCATGCCGCCCGGCCGCGTGGTGCTCCTGCAAGCCGTCGCGTTCGGCGCGGAGCATTGGATTTTCGGTGCGTACTCCATTCTCAACGCCACGCTGGTCGGCATCACGCTTGGCGTGCTGTATCTGCGCACGCACAACCTGTGGGTGGTGCTGGGCTTCCACTTCTCGTGGGACTTCTTCATCTACGTCCTCTCGGGCGGCTTCAGTCATTACACGCGCACCCTCTCCACCACGCAGCAGCAGGATCTGGGTCTGGCTTATCTCGCCGTGTACGTGTTGTGCCAGGCGCTGATGATCATCCTCGCCGTCTGGATCACGCGCCGCCCCGGCACGCTGTTGCGACCCGCTTGAGCCACACTGCGAATATTGTTTCCGCATCGCTTGAGGCGATTCGGAAGTCCCTTCTGAACCGCCTTCGGCGTCCAGCCGAAGCTCCCCGGACTTAAGCCAGTCGCGACACGCACTCATGAAAACAGCCCTCATCATCACCGCCCTCCTCTTCGGGTTCACCGCGTTCGCCGTCAGCATGCTGCTGAAGCACGCCAAACCGGAAGCGCCCGCCGAACCCATGCCCACGCGCGACAAGCTCGTGCGTGCGCACTCGCCCGCGCAGGGCGACGCGTCGGCGCCGGTGGTCATCGTCGAATTCCTCGACCCGGCATGCGGCACCTGCCGTGATTTCCACCCCATGGTGAAGACGCTGCTCGCCGAACATCCCGGCAAGATCAAGCTCGTGGTGCGCTACGCACCGTTCCATCAGGGCGCCGATCGCGTCGTCGCCATGCTGCACGCCGCGCACTTGCAGCGGAAGTTCTGGCCCGCGCTGGATGCGTTGTTCAATTCGCATGGCGAGTGGGTCGTCGCGCATCGCGTCGATCCCGAGCGCGCGTGGAAGGTGCTGTCCGGCGCTGGCCTCAACATGGATCAGCTGGCTGTCGACCTGTCCTCTCCTGAAACCGCCGCGGTGGTTCAACAAGACCTGGCGGACGCCAGCGCGCTGCAAGTGGCGAAGACGCCGGCGTTTTTTGTGAACGGGCGGCCGCTGGAGCCGTTTGGGTGGGAACCGTTGCGAAAGCTGGTGCGGGACGAAGTGGGCAGGGCCGTCGCGCAGCGATAGCGAATATTCGCAATACCGACCTAGGCCAACGCGAGCAACTTCTCCCCTTGCCGGATCAGCCGGGCGAGCCGGTTGCCGGCTTGTTTGCTCAACACCGGATCGGCGGACAGGCGCTCGAATGCGCGTGCGCGATTGTCCTCGTCGGTGATGAGGCGCCCCTTGTCCCGGCGCACGACCAGACCGCTCTCATGCTCGGCCGACTGGCCGTCTGATGCCACGACCCACCGGCGCCGCCAATTGCGGTTTTCATGGTTCAACTTGACTCACTCCTCAAACAACCCTTTCTGCTTCCCGCCCTTCTTTTCCGCCCCGGCCTGCCTGAAGTTCTGCTGACCAACCGACAGGTCGGGCCATTGCGGGCGCGCGGTGCCGTCCAGCAGCCCCTCGATGGTGAGCACCTGAATGCGCGGAAATCCACCGTGATGCGGGCTTTCATGATGGCCGCATGACGCGGCCTCGGTCAACATCGGCTTGGTTGATGCGGTCAGTGTGACACGGAGACCGATGGTCGACTTCTGGCGCTCGGAAGTGGCTCCCGGTGGGGACGCCCGGTTCTCCCGCATCGCGATCCGTGCAGCTACTGAACGTCCTGCGGCTGGGAGATTCACCGTGGGTTTGGCAACTTCGAAAGAAGCCTGCCGCAGTATGCAGGAAGGCGAGTGGAAATTGGAATTGCGAATATTCGCCCCGGCCGCGCATGTTCAGCGTGTTGGCATGAGCGGACGCGATGCGCATGCCGCTTCAGCTTGCCTGTCGCAGGGTGGCGAGCACCTTGTCGATGCGCTTGCCATCCATGTCGACAATTTCGAAGCGCCAGCCTTCCCAGTCGATGTGATCGGTGACGCGCGGCATGCGTCCCAATTGCAGCATCAGCATGCCTGCCAACGTGTGATAGCGCTCGCGCTCTTCCTCCGGCACCGATTTCAGCGCCAGCCGGTCCTTCAGTTCCGGCACCGGGATCAATCCATCCAGCAACCATGTGCCGTCGTCACGCTGGATGGCCCAGGCGGTTTCGCTGTTCTTCGGCTTGAACTCGCCGGTGATCGCTTCCATCACATCCTTCAGCGTGACCATGCCCAGCACCTCGCCGTACTCGTCCACGACGAAGGCGAGCTGGACACCCGAATTGCGAAACGATTCCAAGAGCTCCATGCCGGTCAGGCTCTCAGGCACATACACGGGCGGCTGAAGGTCGGTCGAGAGGTTGGGCACGTCTCCCTTCAACATCTTCGCAAGGAGCACGCGCGAGGAGATGACACCCACGACCTCATTAAGCGTGCCGCGCACCACCGGAAAACGGGTGTGGTCCTCGGCCTCGATGCGCTTCATGTTCTCCGCCCAGGGCAGATTCGCGTCCAGCGCGACAATGTCGGCACGCGGGACCATGAGCGAACCGATCTGGCGATCATCGAGGCGGAAGACGTTGCGCACCATCGTGTGCTCATGGTGCTCGATGACGCCGGCATCGGAGCCCTCGGTCAGAAGCGCGTGAATCTCTTCCTGAGTGACGCTGGGACCCGCTTTTTGGCTCATGCCGAGAATTTTCAGAATCAGATCGGTGGAGCCCCCCAGAAGCCGCACGAACGGCTTCGATACCATCGCCAGCGCCTGAATGGGCCGCGACACCAGTCGCGCGACGGTCTCCGGACTTATCTGGCCCAAGCGCTTGGGCACCAATTCGCCGAGGACGATCGTGAAGTAGGTGATCGTCACCACCACCAGACCGGTCGCGGCGTATTCGGACAGCTTCTGCTCCACGCCAAAGCCCTGCACCCACAGCGCGAGCGGCGCGGACAGCACCGCCTCACCGACGATACCGTTCAGGATGCCGATGGAGGTGATGCCGATCTGCACGGTGGAGAGAAATCGCGTCGGGTCCTGACCCAGCTCGAGCGCTGCGGCAGCGCCCCGATCACCCTCCTCGATCAGCACCTGAAGCCGTGCCCTTCGCGCGGTGACCAAGGCGATTTCCGACATTGCGAACACCCCGTTCAGGAGAATGAGGGCGAATAGCAGGGCGACTTCCATGGCTGCGGGTCCTTCGCGCGAAGTGGCGCGGGAGAGGTTGAGAGTTCGAAGGAGGATTGGGGGCGGTGTGATCGAACCGGCAGGTCCAGTATGCCAAAGTCAGCCATCCATTCTCAGCCGGGAACAGGGCGCCCACCCATGACTGATGGCGACTATTCGCTGTGCGGCAGCGCGAGCGACGGAGGGCAGCAGGCGACTCGGATGCGAATCCATGTTCGCGGGGCATCTCTGCCGCCCGCCCTCCTCCATCCAGATTACCCGCCCGCTTTCACCAAGGTGACCGGGGGCTGGAGTTTGCGCTTGGCCGCGGCCCTGACGAACTTCGCATCAAAGGTCGCGAATGTCGCGGCCTTGCCCGCCGCATGATGGAGCGCATCGGCGAAGTCGATGCCCGCGCGATAGTCGGTCAGGGCGTCGCTCACCATTTCCCAGTTTTCAACAGTCACGTTGGGCAGCCCCAGCAAATGCTCGATCACGTCTGCAATGTCCTCCCGCGCATAGCCGTAGCCGCCGCGCAGCACCCACTCCAACTCCAGCACCACCGTGCGGGCCACGAACAGCGCGGGAGAGGCCATGACGCGAGCCGCCAAGAGGTGCTGTCTTTTCGCCTCGGGCTCGTCCTCCTCGATGTAGAAGCGGGCGAGGACGTTGGTGTCGAGAGCGATCACTTCTTCGCTTTCGTGATTGCTCTGGGTTTCGCTTTCGTCCTGCCCGACAGCAGCGTCGCGACATCGAAATCAGGTGGCAGCGCGCGCCCCTTGTGCTTCAGCATGCCGTGCCCGGCTTGCAGCGTGGAGAGCGGCTTGTTGCGAATCACGTGAAGTTGCAGGACATTGTCCTTGATGACGAAGTCGACCGAGCTGCCGGCGACAATGCCCAGCGACTCACGAATCTTCTGCGGGATGACCACCTGGCCTTTGCTGCTGACAGTCGCGTTCACGGGCGCTCCGATGAATAATCCTGCCGCCATCTTAGTCCGTTCTTACCAGGTAAGCAATGAGACCAGAGGCGGCATTCCGGCGGCATTGGTGAAGGCGTAGGTGATGGAGTTGGTGATGGCGTTCGGGGTCGGCGGCGATTCAGCCGGGGTAGTCGGGCGTGGCCGGACGCAGCCCTTCCAACCTTGCCCTTCCACGACGACTCAAGGGCGCGGATCAACATCGCGAATATTCGCAGGGGCGAATGCCCTGCGAATATTCGCATCTGGTTCACCGTATCAAAAGGTCGCTCTCACCCCCAGCGTGACGCCGCGCCCCGGCTGCGGCGCGATGTCCTTGAGATAGGACGTGTGCAGGCGAATGTCCTTGTCAGCAGATTGCGTCCCTGCAGGAAGACCTTCCAATCTGTCTTCCACGAAAGCCAGGTGACATCGTCGTCATGCACGTTGGCGGGCAGGTTGTTGTGGTTGATGCCGAGCAGGCTTTCATCAAGGCGCCCCGCGATGAGCGGCGTGCCCCAGTACACGTCGTCGATGCTGTTCTTCATCGCATCAACGGTGAAGGTCATCGCCAGTGTGGGCGAGAGATCGGCGCGCAGACTGCCGACAACATGGCTATGCGCATGCTCATTGCTCTTCACGTCGGTGTCGAACTGATTGCGCACGGCGTCGAAGCGTCCCGAGAGCGAATCGGTGTTGGATCCGCCCGTGCCCGCGACGGATCGCGGGCCGGTCGGACCTTCAGCGGGATGGTTGAGCCGCCTTTGCGCTCGCGGCCTTCGCCATGTCGTCGGCTTCCTTCCGCGCCGCCACGATACGCGCGCGATACGCCTCGTTCACGGAAAGCCGCGCGATGAACGCATCGGCAACGCGCAGACCGCCTGCGAGGTCGGACGGGAAATGCACGCCCGCGACGACCCGCAGCCAAGCACTCTTCTCCGCATGCGCAACGAGTGCCGCGCGATGCTGCGGCATCACGTCTCCGATGACGTGCGCCCAGATGCGCGTGCCCATGGTGCGGGCGCTGGGATAGCTCGCATGGCGGAACGGCACCAGCGGCTGCACGCGCGCATCCTGCTCTGACGGACGTTTGCGCGCCGGATGCGGCGAAACGTGGGCAAGCGGATCATAGTCGTCACGCACGTCGGCGAGCAGCTTGGCGAGCTGCGGATACTTCTCCGCGCTGAAGTCGGCGCCCAGCAGACTGGCCGCCCACGGCATCGGGCCGCTGCCCGCGTCCCGTTTGGCCTCGAATGACTCGGCGGGGCTGCGCGCCGCCTGCACCGCGAGCAGCGTGAGTTTGTCGGTCTGGTCCGCCAGCGAACCGGTGTCCGGCGGCGGGGGTAGCACCGCCTTGAGATCAATCGTCTTCACATCGACAAAGTTGGGCGGTTTCGATGTGGGCGTGGGCGTTGCCGCCCAGGCCTCCACACCGATCAGCAGCACTATCGCCGTTGCGAATATTCGCAATACGCCCATCAGAACCTCCCTCTGAATGTGAGGTCGAAGCCGCGTCGCGGTGCGACCAGAACATAGTTGGCATCCGTCGCCCAGCTCGCGTACGCGCGGTCGGTGATGTTCTTTGCACGAAGGGTCACGTCCGTGTCACGGCCGAACTTCCAGATTGCGTACACATCCGCCACACTTGCCGCCGGCAGCTCGATGGTGTTGGCGTCGTTGGCAAAGAACTTGCCGACATGGCGCAGCCAGCCGCCAATGCTGAGCTGTGACGTGGCCGTCCATGTCACGCCGAGATTGGCGACACGCACGGGCACGTTGGGCGGTGTCTTGCCGGCGAAGGACACACCACCGGAGGCGAAGGTGTCGTACTGCGCATCGACGAACGCGGCATTGCCCTCGATGAGCCAGCCTGGCATCGGCCGCAGTGCGGCGGAGAATTCAATGCCGCGTGACGACTGCTTGCCCACTGCAGTGGTGATGCCAGTGGCGGCATCGGCGAAGGGGATGCGGTCTTTCTCGATGCGATACACCGCCGCTGTCCATTCGCCCTTGCCGCCAGCGAACTGCTGCTTCCAGCCCGCTTCGACCTGGCGCGCGCGCGTGAGATCGAACGGAATGTCGGACGCGGAGAGGAAGAACGCGGTGAAGCGCGATTCGGTGCCTGTCGCCATCTGCACATACGCCGACGCACCCGGCATCACCTCCACGACCAGCCCGAGACGGCCCGTCGTGGGGCGGAACGATTTGTTGAACGCGGCGAAGCTGGTCGGGCGGCGGTCTTCGTAGTCGAAGTCCAGCCGGTCGTGGCGCAAGCCTGCGACGACGGAAAGTGCCTGCGAGAACTTGATCTGCGTTTCCGCGAACACGCTGGTCTGCGTCTGATCGACCGACACGGTGCGGTTGCGGCCCGCGTTGTTGCCGGTGAAGAACGACGTGGGCGGCGGATCGAACGGATCAACCAGTTGCGAAGTGCCGGTGGTCGCGCCGCGCGGCGAGAGAAAATTGGTGAGGCCGTATTCAAACCCGACAGCACTTTTCACATCCAGCCCGCCCCACTTCCCAGCCCAGCGCGCCTCCAGCCGGTCACCAAAGAATTCATGGTCGTAGGCCAAGTCCTCGAACCACTGGCGGCGCACCTGGTTGGGCGTGCCCGGCACGTACTGAAAGCGGTAGGCGTTCTTCCAGTCCCGGTCGGCCTGGTAATGCCATGCGGTGTTCAGCACCGTCGCGCTACCGGCTTTCCACTCTGTCTTCCACGAGAGCCAGGTGACATCGTCGTCATGCACGTTGTCGGGCAGGTTGTTGTAGTTGATGTCGAGCAGGCTTTCATCCAGCCGGCCCGCGATGAGCGGCGTGCCCCAGTACACGTCGTCGATGCTGTTCTTCAGCGCATCAATGGTGAAGGTCATGGCCAGTGTGGGCGAGAGATCGGCGCGCAGACTGCCGACGACATGGCTGTACGCATGCTCATTGCTCTTCACGTCGGTGTCGAACTGGTTGCGCACGGCGTCGATGCGGCCCGAGAGCGAATCGGTGATCGGCCCTCCGGTGCCTGCGCCGATGCGGAGCGCGCGGTTGTTGCCAAACCCGGCCAGCACGTCAATCGGCTGCGCCACGCGAGAAGGTTGCTTGCGCACATGGTTGATGGCACCACCGATGCTGCCCTCGCCATGCGTCAAACCCGCCGCCCCGCGCAACACCTCGATGCGGTCGAACGCGAAGCTATCGTAAGTGCGCATGGCTGCGTTGGTGCTGGCCACGCGGATGCCGTCGTACAGAATGCCGAACGCGTTCTCGGCGAAGCCGCGGCCCTGCATCGCGACTGATGAGCCGGGCCGGAACGATGCCGTCATGCCGGCCATCGAGTTCAACGCTTCAAACATGAGCTTGGCGCCGCGCGCTTGCAGCTGGGATTGATCCAGCACGTCAGCAGAAGCTGGTAGCTCGCGCAAAGGGATGCTGAGGCGCGAGGCGGTTTCGCTCGTGGCGTCGAGGTTTAGAGCAGCGTCTTTCGTCGCGGTGACGGTGATGGACTCGGGTTGGGGCTCTTTGCCGGGTTGCGGCTGCGTTTGCGCCTGGGCCGTCAAGGACGCCCCGGCAGAGAACAGCGCCGCGATCAGAGTGGAAAGGTGTCGTGATTTCATGTCGAGTGATTGAAAGTGAGTGATGGGATTAACTTCCCGGTAACGGCTTGCGTCTGCGGCAGGGCTGCGAATATTCGCAACAGAGATCGGCGCGCTCAGGCCGCCGCCTTCATGCGCCAGGCTGGAAAGGGGTCATCGAACAGCGCCCACGTACGTGGTCCCAGCGCCATTTCCTTGTCGGTGAGCAGGCAGCTATCGAGTCCGCGGCGGAGCGCGGTTTCGTCCATCGACACGCCGATGAACACCAGCTCCTGCCTGCGGTCGCCATGCTCGCCCTGCATCTTCTGATTGATGCGAGCGATGTCTTCCGGGTCGTCCGGCCAAGCGTCGCGCGGCGCGGCGGACCACCACAGCCCTGCCGCTTCATGCACGCGCGCGCCGCCAGCCTGGCTCCAGCTTCCCGCCATGTCCGGGCGCGAGGCCAGCCAGAAGTAACCCTTGGAGCGCACCACGCCATCCAGGGGGCCGCGCAAGAACTCGTAAATGCGCTTGGGATGAAACGGACGGCGGGCCTGGTAGGCAAAGCTGCGAATGCCGTATTCCTCCGCTTCGCTCGTTTTTTCGCCGCGCATCAATTTCAGCCAGCCCGGCGCCTGCTGAGCGCGCTCGAAATCGAAGCGGCCCGTGTTCAGCACCGCATCGAGCGGCACCTGCCCCTTCGTCGCGGCAACAATCGCCGCATCCGGATTCAGCGACTGGATCAGCGCGCCCAGTCGGTTGGCATCGCCAGCAGAAACGAGGTCGAGCTTGTTCAGCACGATCACATCGGCAAACTCGATCTGGTCGGTCAGGAGATCAACGATGTTGCGCGTATCCGCCTCGCCGAGTGACTGGCCGCGGTCGGTCAAGGAGTCGGTCGAGCAGAAATCGTTCAGGAAGTTGAAGGCGTCGACCACCGTCACCATCGTGTCCAGCCGCGTGCTGTGGGCGAGACTCATGCCGTCTTCCAGCTCGAAGGTGAACGTTTCGGCGACTGGCAGCGGCTCGGAAATGCCGGTCGATTCGATCACGAGGTAATCGAACCGCCCTTCCGCCGCCAGCCGCGAGACCTCGATCAGCAAGTCTTCGCGAAGCGTGCAGCAGATGCAGCCGTTGGACATTTCCACCAGCTTTTCGTCGGTGCGCGAGAGATTCGCGCCGCCCTCGCGCACGAGCGCCGCGTCGATGTTGACATCGGACATGTCGTTGACGATGACCGCGACGCGACGCCCCTCGCGATTGTTGAGGATGTGATTCAGAAGCGTCGTCTTGCCCGCGCCGAGGAAGCCGGACAGCACGGTCACGGGAAGGCGTCGGTCGCTCGTGAGCGCGGTTTGAGCCTGAGACATTGGAGGGCTTTCTTTTTGAGCAGATGAGAGGCGGAGTCTAGTTCGCCAGACCCTCTTATGCAACTAGGTTGCACTTGAGGGTCTGTTGCGAAAAAGCCACCCGACAAGAAGCGGGATTGCGCCTAGAACGCGGCGCGCACGCCCAGCGCAAACGCCCGCCCCGGCTGCGGCGCGACTTCCTTCAGGTACGACGTGTGCAGGCGAATCTCCTTGTCGAGCAGATTGCGGCCTTGCAGGAACACCTGCCAATTGCCCAGCGACGAAGGCGCGCGCCAGAGCAGCTCGGCATCCACGCGCGTGTAGCCGGCGGTGGCTGTCTCCAGCTCCGCGACGCGGTTCTGCCGCTGCACGCGGGTTGCTGAGAACCGGCCCGTCCAGTCCGACCACGACTGCGACAGCTCAATGCCGATGCGAGCAGGCGAAATGCGCGGCAGGTTGCCGCCGGACTTCAGCTTGGCGCGCACGTTGTCGGTGAACGCCCGGACCTTCGTGCCATTGCCCTGCCAGCTCACTTCCGCCTCGTAGCCACGGAAGGTGGCATCAGCCTGGCCCAGCATCTGCAGCAGCAGCTCGCCATCGGGCTCGATCTCGCCTTCTTCATTCACGCGGTCGGCGATGCCGTCGCCATCCTCGTCGGCACTGCGGGCAAAGATGTAGTCCTTCATGCGGTTGTCGAACACGCTCAACTTCCACTGCAACGCACCCGTGTTTTTTTGGAGCGTGATGTCGATATTGCGCGAGGTCTCCTTGCGAATATTCGCATCACCCACATCAAAGGTCGCGGTGGCGAGATGCGGGCCGAATGCATACAGCTCTTCGGCGGACGCGGCGCGTTCGGCGCTGGTGAAGTTGATGCTCAGCGCATGGCCGGGCGCCAGATTCCACGACGCGCCCAGCGCATGACTGGTGAGCGAGAAGCGGCGCGACGGCAGCTCGCCCTCCGCACGCAAGCGTTCGCGCTCCCCGCGCAGACCGGCACTGATGGTCCAGTCGCCAAACGTTTTTTCCTGCACGAGAAACACGCCGGTCGCACGGGTGTTGCTGGGCGGCAGATAGGCTTCCTCGCCGACGGCGGAGGCATCACGATCCTGCCACTGCACGCCAATGGCGCCCTTCCATCCGGCAATGGGCAGATGACGCAACTCGATGCGGCCCTCGTCGCCCTTGTTCTTGAAGGTCGTCGCGACTTCGCCATCCGGCTCGATTTCCGAGTGCTCATAGTCACCGCGCGCCGCACGGAATTTGATGAGATCGATCCCGGCCAGCGGGCGCCGTATGTCGCCAGCGAGCTCGACCCGATTCTGCTTCAGCTTGATGAACGTACCTTCGCCCGTCGGCAAACCATAGGTGTTGCGCAAACCGGAAACGCCCGCACCGAGAAATCCGCCCGCGCGCGTGAACGACACACCGGCGCCGCCGCCCTCGGCATCGAGATCGCTGCCGGGCAGCCGGCCTGATGCGCTGTCCGGATCATCGGCCACGATGCGGCCCGGAATTTCATGGTCCTTGGCCCGGCGCTTGAAGCCGTCCAGATGCCAGGCGACATCGCCGTTGCCACCATCGAGTGTCGCGCTGCCAAAGCGGCCACGATCACCCGTCGAGGCGCGCAGCTCAGCCTCGCCCGACACACCCTGCTTCGCCGCACTGGGCACGAGATTGGACACGACATTGACCACGCCGCCGATGGCGCCGCTGCCGTAGAGCAGGCTGGCCGGGCCGCGCAGGATTTCGATCTGCTCGGCCTGCGCAGCTTCGCTGGTGACCATGTGGTCGGGGCTCAGCGTGGACACATCCAGCGTGCCAACGCCGTTCTGCAGCACGCGCACGCGTGGCCCATCCATGCCGCGAATGACCGGCCGACCCGAGGCGGGACCGAAGGCGCTGGACTGCACGCCGGCCTCGCCAGCCAGCGTGTCGCCGATGCTTGCGGCGCGCTTGCGGCGCAGGTCTTCTGCATCCAGCACGGTGATGGGCTGGGTGAGCTCGTTCAGGGGTGTGGGCAAGGGGAGTGCCTTGACCTCGATGGCTTCAATTTTGGTGGGAACGCGCGAGGCGGGTTTGGCTGCATCGGGCCCAGGTGACGCTTGACGGGCATGCGCGGGAACGGAAAGCGTGAACAGCACAGCAATGGCCAGCGTGCGCTGGCCGAAGGGCATGGACAACATGTGAATCTCCTGAAATGACCGAGACAGGCCGCACCGTTCGGGACTGCGACGGCGGCTGATGACAAACGAGTGGGGGTCAGCTCAGGAGAACCGGGGGTGCGCGTGCGGCGTAGGGTGTCGCGGCGATGGTGCCGCGCGCCGGCGGATCCAGCACCGGGCGCGGAAGTGTGCCCTGCGGGAGCAGGAGACTGCTCGCGGAAGACGCGCCCGGTACGTGGACAACGGCCGAGAAATGCGCGCAGAGATCGCAAAGCGCAATGGCGGATTCGGCATCGCCGTGGCCATGGTCATGATCCGCACCGCCATGGTCGTCATGGTCTGCATGATCCGACGCGTGGGCGGCATGGCCGTGCGCCGCATGATCGCCATGGAGGTCATGCGACCAGGCATGCACCAGCGCGCCCGGCTGGGCCACGATCAGGCAGATCGCGGCGAGCAGGGCGGATAGACGCGGGGTCAACTGGCGGAAGGCACGCATGGGGCCCGCAGTATAGCGCCCCCGGCAAGCCCGGCCGGATGCGCAGCACGGATGCGCCTTGACCTTCCCCCCGTGGCAAGGTTGATAATGTCCCACATCGCAGGAACCAAACTCACCCTGCCCGGTCTTTCAGCCATCATGAAACTGCTGCGCAAAATCGCTCTCGCCTGGATGTTCGCCTGGCTGCCCGTCTCGGGCGTCACGGCGACCACCATGCCGTTTTGCGCGCAAAGCATGGGCGGGATGATGCGGGCGGCTGACGCGGCGGGCCAGATGGATGCCATGCCTTGCCATGACGGCGCGACAAGCGCGGCGGAAGCCGGTGCGAAGCTGCCCATCGAGCACTGCGACCTTTGCCATATTGCCGGCGCCCTCGCCGCCCCCACGCTGCCTTTCGTCGCCAACGCCGCGCCTGGCGTGGCACCGTTCGACGCCTCGGTGAGCGATTTCCGCTCCTGGGTGCCAGATCCCCCGCAGCATCCCCCGCTTTTCTCCCCGGTCTGACCGCCGGGGGATCTGTGGTCCACACCGCATCGTGCGCATCACGGTGTGAGAGTGCCACCTCCTCTCCCGGCATTCATTCACCGAGGAGAGATCATGTTGCGAATATTGCAAGTCGCCCGTTCAGAACGGGCACCTTGGCCCGCCGGGCCCACCGCAAATGCTTGCGGTGTCCAGCAAAAGTCCACCGGACTTTTACTTGTCGCGTTTTCAGTTGCATCCATGCTGGCGGCATTGCCGCTGGCCGCCGAGTCCCAGACCCGGCATGAGCATCATCAGCCGCCCACAGCCGCCGCGAAGTCCGCGCCACAATCGGCGCCGCCCACGGCATCCGCGCCTGCCCGCGCGCCAAACAGCTCCGCATTCGCCCGCTATCAACGCTTCACGCCCGACGAGCCGCTGAAGGACTGGCGCCAGGTCAACGACACGGTGCGCGCCATCGGCGGCTGGCAAGCCTATGGCCTGGAAGCCGCGCGGGCCATCGAGGCCGAGAAGAAAGCCCAGGGAGGCAAGCCATGAAGCGCCGCGCACTTGTTCTTGCGCTCACGCTGGCCTCAACGTTCACCCTGGCCGGCTGCGCCAGCACCGGCATGGACGGCACGCGCCAGTTCACCGAAAACTTCGCCCGCGATACCTATGGCGCCACCATTTCCTCCGACAGCAGCGCAGCGCGGGCGAATGTGGACGCGCTGCTCGGCCAGCCGCTCTCGGCCGATGATGCGGTGCGTCTCGCGCTGACGCTGTCGCCACAGTTCCAGGCCATGCTGGCTGACCAGGCGGCGCAATCTGCTGCTGCCGCGCAGAAGGGCCGCCTGCCCAACCCGGTGTTCACCTTCGAACGCCTGGTGAAAAAGCACGACGGCGAAGTCGAACTGGATATCGGTCGCATGCTGTCGGTGTCCCTGCTTGAATTCATCTACCTGCCCTCGCGCCTGCGCACAGCGGATGCGATGCAGCAGCAGGTGCGGCTGGCCAGCGCGGCACACGTCGTGGAGGCTGCGACGAATGCGCGCCAGGCCTGGGTGCGCGCCGTGGCGGCCGAGCAGGCGCTGGTGTACTTCCAGCAAGTGATGGATGCCGCAGAAGCCAGCGCCGAGCTGGCCAAGCGCATGTATCAGGCCGGCAACTTCAGCAAGCTGCAGCGTGCGCGTCAGCAGGCGTTCTATGCCGAGGCCACGGCGCAGCTGGCGCGAGCGAAGCAGACCGCAGTCAGCACACGTGAAGCCCTGAACCGCACCTTGGGCCTCAACAGCGCGCAGGCCGCGCAACTCAAACTGCCGGCCCGCCTGCCTGATCTGCCGAACTCAGCCAAGCCGGAAAGCGTGATCGCACAGAAAGCGCTGGATCAGCGGCTCGACGTACGGCTGGCCGTGGCCGAACTGGAAACGCTCGCCGCACGTCAGGGCTTCACCCGCACGCAGAGCGTGATGAACGCGCTGCACCTGACCGGCATCCGGATCAGCGAAACCGGTGAGCCGGTGAAGAAAGGCTACGAACTGGAAATCGGCATTCCGATTTTCGATCTCGGTGATGCCACGCGCAGCCAGGCCGCGCAACAGGTCAAAGCCGCACAGTTCCGCGTCGCGCAGACCGGCCTTGCTGCCGAATCCGCGTTGCGTGAGCAATACGCTGCCTGGCGCACCGCCTACGACTACGCGCTGCACTACCGTGACGAAGTCGTGCCACTGAAGAAGCTCATCGCCGATGAGATGCTGCTGCAATACAACGGCATGCTGATCGGCGTGTTCGATCTTCTCACCGGCACGCGCGACCAGATCGGCAGCATCATCGCCGCCATCGACGCGCAGCGCGATTTCTGGCTGGCTGATGCCGCGCTCGACGCCACATTGCTGGGCAAGCCCGTCATGGCACCGCTGCCCTCTGCTGCAGCCGTCGCTGCGGGTGGCGACGCCGGTGGTCACTGACATGTGCACACACCATCGCACTCTCAACGCCGTCGCTCCCGCGAAGGCGGGAGCCCAAGTTCAATTCGTCGATCCGCCAAGGGAAACCTTGGGTTCCCGCCTACGCGGGAACGACGATTCAAAGGAATCCACATGAACTCCCGACGCAACTTCCTCATGGGCAGCGCGCTCATCGGCGCCGCTGCCGTCAGCAAGGCCGCCATGGGTGCCGTGCCCGAAGCGCCCCTCATGGACAAGCCCGACATGGCGCCGCCGCTCTATCCCAAAGCCGGCCGGCCCTATCGTCCCGTGGTGACGCTGAATGGCTGGACCCTTCCCTTCCGTATGAACAACGGCTGGAAGGAATTCCACCTCATCGCCGAACCCGTCATCCGCGAAATCGCCCCCGGCATGAAGGCGCGCCTGTGGGGCTACAACGGCCAGTCGCCCGGCCCGACCATCGAAGTGGTGGAAGGCGACAAGGTGCGAATATTCGTTACCAACAAACTGCCGGAGCACACGGCGGTGCACTGGCACGGCCAGCGTCTGCCGGCCGGCATGGATGGGGTCGGCGGTCTCACGCAGAAGCAGATCCCGCCCGGCAAGACTTACGTGTACGAGTTCGAGGCGCGGCGCCCCGGCACGTTCATGTATCACCCGCACGCCGACGAGATGACGCAAATGGCGATGGGCATGATGGGCTTCTGGGTCACCCATCCGAAGGACCCGTCCAAGATTCCCGGCTATCGCGAGGCAGACCGCGATTTCTGTTTCCTGCTCAATGCCTATGACATCGAGCCGGGGAGCGCCGTGCCGAAAATCATGACCATGCTCGACTTCAATCTGTGGACCTGGAATTCGCGCGCGTTCCCCGGCATCGATCCGCTGGTTGTGGGGCTGAATGACCGCGTGCGCATCCGCATCGGCAATCTCACCATGACCAACCATCCCATCCACCTGCACGGCCACGAATTCGTGGTGGCGGGCACGGATGGCGGCTGGGTGCCGCCCAGCGCGCGCTGGCCTGAGGTGACAACCGACATCGCCGTGGGCCAGATGCGCGCCATCGAGTTCGATGCCACCGAGCCGGGCGACTGGGCGTTCCACTGCCACAAGTCGCATCACACCATGAACGCGATGGGCCACAACGTGCCCACCATGATCGGCGTGGATCATCGTGAAGTGGTGACCAAGATCACCAAGCTCATCCCCGACTACATGGTCATGGGCGAACGCGGCATGGCCGACATGGGCGAGATGGAAATGCCGCTACCGGACAACACGTTGCCCATGATGACCGGCCAGGGCCAGTTCGGCCCGCTGGAAATGGGCGGCATGTTCACCGTGGTCAAGGTGCGCGAGGGCCTGAAGAAGGACGACTACAAGGACCCCGGACACTACAAGTTCCCGGCCGGCACCGTCGCCTACGAATGGGCCGGCAAGCCGCTCAACGTCGACCGCGCGCCCACCTCACGCGCCACCGAGATCAATCCCGCCACCGGCAATGCGGTCGGCAAGCGCGAGATCACGGTGGATGTGAAGAAGCCCACGAACCACAAACATCATTGAAGGATGCACGCATGAAACGAACTTCAATTGTTCTGCTCCTCGCCGCCGCACTGGCGGCACCTGCCGCTTTTGCCCACGGCGGAGAGGACCACAAGAAGCCGGCCGTGAAGAAAGCCATTTCCAAGGACGAGCATCCCTGGGGCCGGGAAGGCGATCCTGCCAAGGCCAAACGCACGGTCACCATAGCCATGAGCGACGCCATGCGCTTCACGCCGGACAAGCTTGAGGTCAAGGTCGGCGACACGGTCAAGTTCGTCGTTGCCAACAAGGGCCAGGTCATGCACGAAATGGTCATCGGCACCGAGAAGGAACTGAAGGCCCATGCTGAAATGATGAAGAAGCATCCCAATATGGAGCACGACGAGCCCTACATGGCCCATGTGTCGCCGGGCAAGAAGGAAAGCATCACGTGGCAGTTCACCCAGCCGGGCGACTTCATGTTCGGCTGTCTCATCCCCGGCCACTTCGAAGCGGGCATGGTCGGCCGCATCAAGGTGACGCCATGAACCGCCGTCAATCGCTGGTTTCGCTCGCAACCCTGACCGGCGCCACGCTGCTCGGCCTGGGCGGCACGGCCTTCGCGCAAGGCGGCACGCTGATCGAGGTCTGGAAGGCACCGACCTGCGGCTGCTGCAAGGACTGGATGGCGCACCTGGTCAGCAACGGCTTCGCGCCGCGCGGGCACGACACCGGCAACGTGGCGGCGCGCAATCGCCTCAATATGCCGGAGGCGCTGGGCTCCTGTCACACCGCGCTGGTGGACGGTTATGTCATCGAGGGCCATGTCCCCGCCCGCGACATCCGCCGCCTGCTGAAGGAAAAGCCGAAGGCACTCGGCCTGGCGGTCCCCGGCATGCCCATCGGCTCACCCGGCATGGACGGCCCGGCCTATGGCGGCCGCAAGGATCCCTACGACGTGCTGCTTGTCCTCGCGGATGGCAGCACGCGCGTTTTTCAGTCTTATCGTTGAACCACTTCCCGGAAAGGAACCCAACATGACTGCGAATATTCGCAAATCCATTCTCGTGTCACTGGCTGCACTCGCCGCCACACTGGCCCTGTCCGCCTCCGCTGCAGAAATGGCCGACGCCGAAGTCCGCAAGATCGACAAGGACGCCGGCAAGGTCACGCTGAAGCATGGCGAGATCAAGAATCTGGAGATGCCGCCCATGACCATGGTGTTCAAGGTCAAGGAGCCCACCATGCTGGACTCCCTCAAAGTGGGCGACAAGATCAAGATCGCCGCCGAGAAGATCGGCGGCAGCTACACCGTGACCAAGATCGAAAAGCCGGCCGCCGATCCGGCAAAGTAAGTGTTTTCGGGAGGGCTTGACCTTCCCATGATGGTAAGGTTCATCCTTGCAGAACTGACTGGCAAGGATGGACCATGGAATCCCTCAATATCGGCGACGCCGCCAAGGCCTCCGGCGTGACCGCCAAGATGATTCGTCACTACGAAGACATCGGCCTGATGCCCAAAGTGCGACGGACGATGTCGGGGTATCGCATGTACAGCGCGCAGGACGTGCACATGCTTCGCTTCATCAAGCATTCGCGCAACCTCGGCTTCTCGATGAAGCAGATCGAAGCACTCGTCGGCCTGTGGCGCGACACCCGGCGCCCGTCGAGCAAGGTCAAGGCACTGGCCATTGAACATATCGCCGAGCTGGATCAGAAAATCCGCGAGTTGCAGACCATGCGCGCCACGCTGAATCGTCTGGTGCATGCCTGTCATGGCGATGACCGGCCCGATTGTCCGATTCTCGACGAACTGGCAGTTGATGCGGTGACGACGCCGAATGGGGATGGCGTTGCCGGCACCGTGAAGAAGCGCAAAGGAAAGAGCTGTGAACACGATTGCCACTGAATTTGAAACGAATATTCGCAAGGCAGTATCGCCCCTGACGCTGGACCTGCCCGTCGAGGGCATGACCTGTGCCGCCTGCGCCACCCGCATTGAAAACGTGCTGAACCGCCAGCCCGGCGTGACCGCGACGGTCAACTTTGCCAACGAAACCGCGCATGTGGAAAGCAGCACGCTGGATGCCGAGGCCATCGTCCAGGCCATCCGCGACACCGGATATGACGTGCCGGACCGCACGGCTGAACTGGCATTGGAGGGCATGACTTGCGCCGCCTGCGCGACCCGAATCGAGAAAGTGCTGAACACCGTGCCGGGCGTCAGCGCGACCGTGAACTTCGCCAGCGAGACCGCGCGCATCACCGCATCGGCAGCCGTCACGACTGACGCACTGATCGGGGCAGTGGAAGGTGCCGGCTACGGCGCGCGGCTGAAGGATGACGCCGACCCGCTGGGCAAGGCGCGCAAGGCGGCGCTGCTGCAGCGCGAGACCCGTCACTTCTGGATCGCCGCGGCCCTCACCCTGCCGCTCATGGCGGAGATGGTGGCGATGTTCAGCGGCCACCACGAGTTCGTGCCGCGCTGGCTGCAGCTGTTGCTCGCCACACCGGTGCAGTTCTGGATCGGCGCGCGCTTCTACGTCGGCGCCTTTCATGCGCTGCGCGGTGGCGCAGCCAACATGGATGTGCTCGTTGCACTCGGCACCACCATGGCGTGGATCATTTCCGCCTATGCCACGCTGACCGGACGTCACGATCTGCATGTCTACTTCGAAGCGAGTGCCGCGGTCATCACGCTGGTCCTGCTGGGCAAGGTAATGGAAGCGCGGGCCAAGGCGCGCACCTCCTCCGCCATCGAGGCGCTGATCCAGATGGCGCCCAAGACCGCGCGCGTCGAACGCGACGGCGAACTGGTCGAAGTGGACATCGGCCAGATCCGTCGCGGCGACGTGGTGCTGGTGCGCCACGGCGAAACCCTGCCGGTCGATGGCGAAGTCATCGAAGGCCGCGCCGCCGTGGATGAAAGCTTGCTCACCGGCGAAAGCCTGCCTGTCACCAAGGTGGTGGGCGACAAGGCGTTCGCCGGCACGAAAAACCAGGACGGCATGCTGAAACTGAAGGCGACCGGCATCGGCGCCACGACGCAGCTCGCAGAAATCACCCGCCTCGTCTCGGCGGCGCAGGGATCGAAGGCGCCCATCCAGCGCATGGCCGACCGCATCTCCGGCGTGTTCGTACCCATCGTGGTGGCCATTGCCGCGCTGACCTTTGCGGTGACCTGGGCAGTGACAGGTGACTCTGAGCCGGCGTTGATCCATGCCATCGCCGTGCTGGTCATCGCCTGCCCGTGCGCGCTGGGCCTGGCGACGCCGACGGCCGTCATGGTCGGCATCGGCCGCGCGGCGCAGCATGGTCTCTTGTTCCGCAATGCGGCGGCGCTGGAACAGGCGGAGAAAATCTCCGTGCTGGTGGTGGACAAGACGGGCACGCTGACGGAAGGCAAGCCGGCAGTCACGGAAGTGCTGCCTGAAGGCGAATATTCGCAATTGGATCTGCTGTCGCTTGCAGCAGCCCTCGAGCAAGGCTCGGAGCATCCGCTGGCCCGCGCGATCCTCGCTCATGCAAGCAGCGCAAGCGTTCAGCCCGCTGTCATCCAGGACTTCAAGGTCATTACCGGTCACGGTGTGTCGGCAACCATGAAGGGTGCGACGATTCGCCTCGGCGCACCACGCTGGATCAGCGAATTCGCGCCGCTTCCGCAGTCCGAGGTCGATGCACTCGCCAGTCAGGGCAAGACCGTCATGGCGCTGGCCAGCGATAACAAGCTGGTCGGATTGATCGCCGTGGCGGATCGGCTGCGGGCAACTTCCCGCGCCGCTGTCGAAAGACTGAAGCGCGACGGCATCGAGGTCGTCATGCTCACCGGTGACAATGCCGGCACGGCCGCCGCCATCGCTCGCGAAGCCGGCATCACTCGCTTCGAGGCGGACGTGAAGCCGCAGGACAAGGCGAGTCACGTGCAGGCGCTGAAGACGAAAGGCGCGCACGTCGGCATGGTGGGTGACGGCGTCAATGACGCCCCGGCACTGGCGGCGGCAGACGTGAGCTTCGCCATGGGCGCTGGCAGCGATGTCGCCATCGAGGCCGCCGATGTCACGTTGATGGTCAACGATCTCAATGCCGTCGCCAACGCCATTGAGCTGTCACGCGCCAGCTTGCGCAAGATCCGCCAGAACCTCTTCTTCGCGTTCATCTACAACGTGCTCGGCATTCCGCTGGCCGCCATCGGCTGGCTGAGCCCGGTCATCGCGGGCGGCGCCATGGCCTTGTCTTCGGTCTCGGTCGTCACCAATTCATTGCTGTTGAAGCGCTGGAAGCCTTGAACCTAGGCGGCCACATCCAAATTGAATCACCATCCCGTCCCAACTGAAAGGAAGACATCATGGAAAACACCACTCTCTCCATCACCGGCATGACCTGCGGCGGTTGCGCGGCCAGCGTGACCCGTGTGCTCACCAAGCTGGATGGCGTCGCCAGCGCGCAAGTCGATCTCGCCGCCGCCAATGCCAAAGTGTCGTTCGATCCGCAGGTCGTCAATCTCGATGATCTGAAGCGTGCGATTCAGGGCGCGGGATTCGGCACGGCCTGATCGTCAACGTAGACGCTTGCGAATATTCGCGTGATTCCCTGGCTACAACCCGGCCAGCCGTTTCCGCCGGCCGGCAAGGCACTCAAACAACCCAATGGCCTGCTCGCGGCCAGCGGGGAGCTCACGCCCGAGCGCATCCTTGACGCCTACTCGCACGGCATCTTCCCCTGGTATTCGGAAGGCGAACCCGTGCTGTGGTGGAGCCCCGACCCGCGCATGGTGCTGGTGCCGGACCAACTCCGGGTCACGCGCTCGCTGGCGAAGACGGTGCGAAGCGGCAAGTTCGAGATCCGCTTCGACACCGCGTTCGAACGCGTCATGCGTGAATGCGCCGCGCCGCGCGACGGGCAGGACGGCACCTGGATCGTCGACGACATCGTGCGCGCCTACACCGCGCTGCATGCGCGCGGCTTCGCGCACAGCGTCGAAACCTGGTGCGACGGCGAACTGGTCGGCGGCTTGTACGGCGTGGCGCTGCCGCGCATGTTTTTCGGCGAGTCCATGTTCGCCCGCGAGACCGATGCGTCCAAGGTCGCACTGGTCGCGCTGGTACAGAAACTGAAGGAGGACGGCTTCGGCCTCATCGACTGCCAGCAGGAGACGCGCCACCTCGCCTCGCTCGGCGCCGGTCCC
Organism: Betaproteobacteria bacterium; assembly: GCA_016791265.1. Taxonomy (GTDB): domain Bacteria; phylum Pseudomonadota; class Gammaproteobacteria; order Burkholderiales; family Usitatibacteraceae; genus JAEUMY01. Next base: position 82,845 of record JAEUMY010000008.1, on the reverse strand, counting down.
ATCCCGCGTGCCGAATTCGTGCAAAAGCTCAAGGAGTTGATACACTTTCCGCTCGTTCCAACCCGGTGGTGAACCGATCCGTCCGTGGCGCGCTTAAACGATCTTCCGTTCGCGAATCTCCAGTTCTACGCCACGGCGCCCTACCCGTGCAGCTACCTGCCGGGCAAACTCGCCCGTTCGCAGGTCGCCACGCCGAGCTACCTGATCGACACGCCGACGTATTCCAACCTTGTGGCAGCCGGCTTCCGCCGCTCCGGTGCCTTCACCTACCGCCCCTATTGCGACCACTGCCGCGCCTGCGTGCCGGTACGCGTCGCCGTCGATGAATTCGAACCGAACCGCACCCAGCGGCGCACGCTGAAGCGCAACGCAGGACTCTCGGTGCGGGTCATGGATTTGAAGTTCTCGCATGAGCACTACGCGCTCTATCGCCGCTACCAGCAGCAGCGCCATCCGGGTGGCGGCATGGACCACGATTCGCGCGAGCAGTACTCGCACTTCCTCCTGCAGAGCAACGTGCACACGCGGCTCATCGAGTTCCGCGACCATGGCTATCTGCGCATGGTGAGCATCGTCGATGAACTGGCCGACGGACTGTCATCGGTCTATACCTTCTTCGATCCGGAACGCCCGCATCTGTCGCTCGGCAACTACAACGTCCTCTGGCAGATCAGCGAAGCCCAACGCCGCGGCCTGCCCTACGTCTACCTCGGCTACTGGATCGCCGAGAGCCGCAAGATGAACTACAAGATTGGCTATCAGCCTATTGAAGGGCTGGTGCGTGGGCAGTGGACGCGCATCGCCGAACCACAGAAACAAGGTTGACGCTTGCTCTACCCCATCGCACGCTCCGCGCTCTTCGCGCTCGACCCTGAAAAGGCTCACCACCTCGCTCTGAACTCGCTGCGGCGCATGGAGCGCCTCGGCCTGGCCGGGTTGCTGGGCTGCAAGGTCTCGGCCCCGCGTGAACTACTCGGACTCAAGTTCGACAATGCCGTGGGCCTTGCCGCAGGTTTGGACAAGAACGGTGAATACATCGACGCCATGGCAGCGCTGGGCTTTGGCTTCATTGAAGTCGGCACGGTGACGCCGCGCCCGCAGCCGGGCAATCCCAAGCCGCGCATGTTCCGCCTTGTCGAGCACGAGGCGCTCATCAATCGTCTCGGCTTCAACAATGGCGGGCTGGATGCGTTCATCGCCAACGTGCAGCGGGCGAAGTACAAAGGCGTGCTGGGTCTCAACATCGGCAAGAACTTCGACACGCCCATAGAGAAAGCAACGGACGATTATCTGATCTGCCTGCGCGGCGTGTATCCCCACGCGAGCTACGTCACGGTCAACATCTCCTCGCCCAATACCAAGGGCCTGCGCGACCTGCAGGCCGCGGCGCAACTGGACCAGTTGCTGTCCGCGTTGAAAGACGAGCGCGTGAAGCTCACAAAGAAGCACAAGAAGCAGGTGCCGCTGCTGCTGAAGATCGCACCGGACCTCGACGCTGCGGCCATCAAGGACATTGCGCAGCTGCTGCTCGATCACGGCATCGACGGGGTCATCGCCACCAACACCACCATCATGCGTCAGGCGGTGGAAGGCCATCCACTGGCAAAGGAAGCCGGCGGCCTGTCCGGACGCCCGGTGTTCTCGCCCTCCACCGAGGTGCTGCGCCAGTTGAACAAGGCGCTCAAGGGCAACCTGCCCATCATCGGCGTCGGCGGCATTCTTTCCGGCGAGGATGCAAAGAAGAAGATCGCCGCCGGCGCATCGCTGGTGCAGATCTATACCGGCTTCATCTACAAGGGGCCTGATCTGATCAAGGAGTGCGCCGAGGCGTTGCGGTGATCATCGGCGTCCCGAAGGAAATCAAGGACGGCGAGCGGCGCGTCGGGTTGACGCCGGAAGGAGCCCGTGCGCTGATTGCGGCAGGCCACACGGTCAAGGTGCAAGCCAGTGCTGGTGCAGGTAGCGGCTTTGCCGAGAGCGAATATTCGCAGGTGGGGGCCACGGTTGTTTCTTCGGCCCGCGCCGCCTTCGACGCCGACCTCGTGGTGAAGGTCAAGGAAATCCAGCCGAATGAATGGCGGGAACTGAAACCGGATTCAGCACTCTTCTGCTTCCAGCATTTGCAATCCGATGGCGAGATGGCGCGCGAGCTGCTGGCGCGCCGCATCACCGCCATCGCCTACGAAACCGTCGAGGATGCGAGAGGACAATTGCCGTTGTTGGCCCCGATGTCCGCCATCGCAGGCGAGCTCGCCATCACCATCGGCGCGAATGCACTCATGGCACCGCACGGTGGCAGCGGCGTGATGCTCCGCGATGCCAGCGTGCTTGTCGTCGGGATGGGTGTTGTGGGTCAGGCCGCAGCACGGACTGCGCGAGCGCTCGGCGCCAAGGTGCTTTGCTTCGGTCGCGCAGCGCAGGGCGAGGTGCGGGCTGCAACCGAACTTGCCGAACATCTCGCCAACGCGGACCTCGTCGTGGGCGCTGCGAATACTCGCGGTGCGCGCTCGCCCCGAATGATCAGCTGCGCCGAGGTGGCGCGCATGCGCCCCGGCTCCGTCATCGTCGACGTCTGCATCGATGGTGGCGGCATCGCCGAGACGTCCCGGCCCACGACACATGCCGAGCCGATGTTCGTTGAAGCGGGTGTGATCCATTACTGCGTGCCCAACATGCCGGCCGCCGTCCCGCGCTCCGCCACTCGCGCCTTGTGCACAGCCACCTTGCCGTACGTGGAGGCGCTGGCCCGCCTGGGCATCTGGGGCGCGCTCCGCGCTGATGCCGGCCTCGCGGCCGGCCTGCACATGGCGGGTGGACAGCTCACGCATGAAGGTGTCGCCGCTGCGCTCGGCCTCCCGTGCACGCCGGCCGACGCGCTGCTGCATCGCTGCGGGCTACCGGGCTAGCGGACTACCATAGCGCCCCATGACGACCCCCACCACGCTTGCCGACCGCATCGACGCGCTGCTGCCCCAGACGCAATGCACGAAGTGCGGCTATCAGGGCTGCAAGCCGTATGCAGAGGCCATCGTCGCGGGCGAGGCGGACATCGACCAGTGTCCGCCGGGTGGCGACGAAGGCGTGGTGAAACTCGCCACGCTGCTGGGACGCACGCCCAAACCGCTCAACCCTGAATTCGGCGAATACCGCCCGCCAACCGTGGCCGTCATTGATGAAGCCACCTGCATCGGCTGCGCCCGCTGCCTGCCGCCCTGCCCCACGGATGCCATCATCGGCGCGAACAAGTGGATGCATACCGTCGTGCCCGGTCTCTGCACCGGTTGCGAGTTGTGCATCCCCGTATGCCCGGTGGACTGCATCCACATGGAGCCCGTCTCCGCACTGCCGGATGCGGATGCATCGCGCGAGCGCTTCAACGCGCATCAACGCCGGCTGGTTCGCAATCAGGAAGAACGTGAAGCCAGGCTGGCCGCTGTGGAAGCGGAAGCGCTGTCGCGCCTCCGCGGACACAGTAAGTCTGCCTAGCGCTGGCGCGCGCGTCGGCGCAGGGCAATTGTAAGCAACGCCAATGCGGCCAGTGCCGGCAGCATTGGATCCGGGGGGCCACCGGAGCCGGAGATGTAGCCACACCCCCCACCACCGCCACTGGATCCTCCGTTGTCAATCGATTGCTGCGCAGGCACGAAACTCGCCATGGTCAAGGCGGACGCTTTCGGTCCTTCGCCAATGGAGAACGATTTGACGACCGATCCATTCGCCAAACTCACGGAAGTGGACAGGCCCGTCCGATTACCCAAAAGAATCGCAGCCTGCTGCGCCGAATCGACAACAATGCTGGTCGGTTCATTCGTATATTGGAAACTGGCAACGATGTTGCCCGTCGTGGTATCGACGGTATGAACCCGCTTGCTGCTGTCTGCCACGACGTAAAGGCGCAATCCGTCCGCTGAAACTGCCATGCTCGTCATTGTCGAGAAACCGAATTCAGCGCCCCCCAACTGCCAGCGGGCGAGAATCGAGTGGTTTGCAGTGTCGACAACCACAACATGGGTGCCCTCGATGAAGTAGGCACGACTGCCATTCGGACTGAAAAGAATTGATTCGGTGTTGCTCGCGTTGATGATCAGCTCAGACACCATCCTGTTCTGCTGAAGGTCAATCACGGCAACGGTACGAGGCGTGGATGGCGAAATATCTCTGCGCTGCTGCGCCACGTATGCGAAGTTGCCGGTTGGACTGACCGCAATACCCGAAGGTCTGATGAGCGGAATCTGCGCTATCGGGAGATTGCTTGAGAGATCAATCACCGACAATAGCTCACCATTCTGGTTTGAAACGTACAGCCGGCTGCCGTTTGGATGAACCGCCAGGGCGACCGGAAAACCGTCGGCCGCCATTGGTCTGAATGTGCTGGTTACCGTGCCGGACGCGATGTCGACAACGGAAACAGTGTGAGCGGCGTTACTTCCCAGATATAGTTGGCGCCCGGAAGGCGAAAGTACAGCCGATGAGGACGCCACGTTCGACGTGATCTCGCGAACTACAGTGTTGGTCGCGACATCCAGAATCACGATTTTGCCTGAGCCGCCTAGCGTGACGTAGGCAAAAGGCGCCGCGGCCGCCTGGCCTGAGAAACCGACAAACAGGAAAGCGACAAACAGAAGAAGCAGAGAGATGAAACGAGAAAAAGGGCGGAAGGTATGCGGTGGGAAGCCTGATAAAGTCAGGCCGGATGACTTGAAAGGGTGCATGACACACTCCAGGACTGTGAAACTTGGCTCCCTTGCAGCTTGAATATTTTTTTCTGCTAGAAGAGGGTATCAATAATTCAGCCAAATTGGCAAGCCCGCTGACTTGCTCAGAATACTTGCCATGAAACCCGCCCACCGCATCGAATTCTTCCGCCGTCTGCAAGCCGACAACCCGGAACCGAAGTCCGAGCTCAATTACGCGACGCCTTTCGAGCTGCTGGTGGCCGTGGTGTTGTCGGCACAGGCCACGGACAAGAGCGTCAACCTCGCCACGGCCAAGCTGTTTCCGAAAGCCAATACGCCCAAGGCCATCCTGAAGCTGGGCGAGGAAAAGCTCACCGAGTACATCAAGACCATCGGCCTTTTCCGCACCAAGGCCAAGAACGTGATCGCGCTTTGCCAGATGCTGATCGACCAGCATGACGGCGAGGTGCCGCGCACGCGCGAGGCATTGCAGGCATTGCCGGGGGTCGGCCGCAAGACCGCGAATGTGGTGCTGAACGTCGCATTCGGCGAACCCACCATGGCCGTGGACACGCACATCTTCCGCGTGGGCAATCGCACCGGGCTGGCACCAGGCAAGGATGTGCTGGCCGTGGAAATGAAGCTGGAAAAGCGCGTGCCGGACGAGTTCCGCCTGCATGCACATCACTGGCTCATCCTGCACGGCCGCTATGTGTGCGTGGCGCGCAAGCCGCGTTGCGGCACCTGCGTGGTGAATGATCTGTGCGGATTCAAGGACAAGATCGAGGAAGCCTGACCTGAAGCAGCAGCGATGTATCTGTCACCAGTCAAAGTTCTCAAGGCGGATTGAGTCGCCCGTCCGGTGGACTATCCTCAGCTTGGAGTTCTTGACGTCGATATGCCAACTCGCGCCGGTTGGGACTGTCACCAGCTTCTTCAGATTCTTGCCATCCTTTTCGGCCGTATGAAGCTCGGAGCCTCGACCATCGGGCAATGCCAGCTCGATGAGAAGCCGGTTTCGTGGTGGGCGCTTCTCGATATTTCGATTGTTCCGCACCGGACTATAGCCTTCGTGGGAGAAGAGGATTGCGCCCTCCTTGTGGCCTGCCTCATAGAGGAATGTGCGCAACGCTCCCTTGATTGGCTCCTTGAACAATAACTGTGTAGTTCCCGCAGCAAGGTTCACGATTGCGATATTGCCAATCTGGCCTCCCTTGGACAAAAGGCCACGGTTGTCTTGAGTGACGACGGATTTGTAGTAGAAATCCGAAGTGGGGTCGTATTCATCAATGCCTTGGGGATAGCTGCCCGCAAATGCGAAACAAGACAACTGCATCAGGGCCATCGACAGTACAAGTGCTTTCACGTCTTATCTCCGAGCTGTTGCACACATTTCATTTCATCACGAAGGCGCCAATGGCAGCGCGGAGGGGGCGAGGCAGACCTGCGGATCCGGCGCTTGTGAGCAGGGCGACTGACTAGCAATGCCTGCGCATCCAACAGCCACGATGCTTGCAAGCCTTGGGGTGTTGCAAAAAAGTCTCAACGCGAATATTCGCATCCCTTCCCTCTGTGCAATCCAGCAATGAGATGCCAATAACATACCAATTGCCGCATTTTTGCTGCGCTGCACGATTGCACTTTCGCGACACTCCCATAAGAATGCGCCCCATCCCTGGACTGCAATGGGGAACCCAATACGAGGAGGAGAAGATTCGGGGCGGCGCCGCAAGGGGCCGCCCCAATTTTTTGCCCTTTCGCTTTGCAAGCGCACCGGTCGCGCGCGCCTTCGTGCGAAACTTCTCGCCACCATGTTCAACCCCTCCCGCAACGAAGCCCGCCAATTCCTCATTGACGCCTGGCTGAAGCATCGCGACGCACGGCCGGCCACGCCGCTGGAAACGGTCGCGGGTGAATTGATCGCCCAGCATCCCGAGTATCACGCGCTGTTGGAATCCGGGGGCGATGCGCTGGACCGCGACTGGCCGCCGGAGCACGGCGAGACCAATCCGTTCCTGCATCTGTCGATGCATCTCTCCATCCGCGAGCAGGTGTCCATCGATCAACCGGCTGGCGTGGCCGCCCACCACGCCAGGCTCTCGCGGGCGCTGGGGTCGGCGCTCGACGCCGAGCATGTGATGATGGATTGCCTTGCTGAGATGATCTGGCAGGCGCAGCGCCATCACACCGCACCCGACCCGGCGATTTATCTGGGCTGTCTCGCCGCGAGGCAGGCGGGCTGAGAGTGACGTAGCGCTATTCGGTGAATTGCACCGACAGCATCCGATTCACATTCGACGCCGCAGACGCGGCGACCGTCGAACCACCGATGGCGTAGAAGCGCCCGCCCAGGCCGACGCTGCCCATCCCGTGAACGCTGACGGGTGAGCGCTGTGCCTCCACCCACGCATTGGCGCCTGGCGCAATGACTTCGTAGCTGCCCTCCAGTCGCTGCGGCGAGACGTTGAACAGCACTTCCCCGCCACCGATCACGAGCTGGCCATCCGCCACCGCTGCCGCGAAGCCCCCGCGACGCCGAAGCAGGCTGGGACCGGCACGCCAGCGCTCAGCGACAGGATCGTAGATGGCAACCACCGTCGTCTCGGGGATGCGCCCGCCGATCATCCAGATCTCGCCCAGGAACGCGACCACTTGCGAATGGTCACGCGGCGCGCCTGGATCGGTGGAGGCGTCGATGCGCCGCACCTTGCGGCTGCGCGGATCGTATTCCTGCAACGTTCCATCGAGATTGCCGATGTAGACGCGACCATTCAACACAGCGGCATGGCTGCCGAAGTTCATCGCCAGCTCCGGTCGCGCTTCCCATTGCTGACTGGCGACGTCGTAGCGGAATGCGGACACGGCCTGGTTGCCGTCGCCGTTGGCGGCGCCGCCGGAAAAGAACACACCGCCATCCAAAGCGAATGCCGCCAGGTGATCGCGTCCCGCGGGCATGGCCGGCAGCGTTTGCCAGCTGCCTGTCGTCGGGTTGTAGCGCTTGAAGCCGCGCGGATCGCCAAAGCCTCCCAATGCATAAATGCTGCCATCGAGCACGGTCGCCGCCAGCTCCGACTGTGCATCGCCTGGCACCGGCGGCCCATCCGCCCACGTCCCGCGCGTCCTCGCCGCCGGCTGACCGTCCAGACACACCGCACCGGCGACTTCGGTGAGCCGCTGGCCACGATGGCTCCCCGCACCCCAGCCCGGCAGCGTCGACTCATAACTCATGTCGACCTGTCCGCATCCGGAGAAAACGAAACTCATGCGTCCCCAGGGCAGGCGCTCGACTGCGGCGGCGCTGAAGCTCTCGCCGAAGCGGGTGCCACGGGTGATGCGCGCGTCAACGAGGTCGATGCGTCCGGCGCTGCGCGTGCCCAGTCCCCCCACCCAGGCCTGGCGGCCGTCGGGATCGAACGTGAACCAGTAGACGATGGCCTGGTTGTTCGGCAACTCTTCGACAATCCAGCCCTCACCACTGCGGCTGGGCACGTACCAAGCACCGGTACGCGCCTGAAGTCCCGAGAAAGCGCGGGCGCCGGATGCGGTCAGCGTCCGCGTGATCCCGGTGCAGCTGAGCTGGTCTAGCGCGGCAATGCGCGTCATCGTGCGCAGCCCGCTGCCGTAGCTGGCCGGACCCTGGTAGCGCAACACCAGTGTTTCGCAGTTCACCACCTCAAGCTCAAGCGTGCCCCAGTTCTCGCGCGTGACCGCCTCGGGATTGAAGTTGGCGCCGAACACGCCGCCCTTGGGCTGGTACACGCGGCTGAAGGTCACCTTGTTGCCATCCGCAAACGCGGGCTCGCTGAGGAGCCAGGCCTGCGTGCCGGGCTCGCCTGTCGTCGGGTAAGTGAACCAGAGCGCCAGGACACTGCCATTGCCGAGGTACTGGATGATGATGCCTTCGCCGCTGCGTGCCGGGTCGAACCAGGAACCGGTGAGTGCCGGCCCGGCCCAGACAGGGTCGGCCTTGGCGAGGAACTTCTGCGCCGAGACCTTGCGCAGAGTCGACGCTGGGGGATGCACGGAGCAGGCCCAGGACGGCATCGCCAGCGAGAGACCGAGACAGATCGCGATGGCGCGAACCAAGACGGCGCTTGCGCGCAGGGTGAACACGCACGATGCGAAGCCAGTGGACAAAGTCGCTGAAACCATGGCGCGATCCGGTCGGAGAGTGGTTCGATTTTGCGCGGCTCACAGCGCGCTGGCAAGGCATGCCGGACCACGCCACACCGGCAGCCGGCACAAAAAACCCGGCGCTCGGCCGGGTTTTCCTTCGTTGCGAATATTCGCCAGGTTGTCAGTACTTGTGATCCAAGCCCTTCTGGCTCGCATAGAACGCGGCGAGATCGGCCATCTGCTGACGGGACAGCGTCGCGGCGAAACCGCCCATGATGGCGTTCTTGCGCTGCTTGGACTTGTACTGCACGAGCGAGTTGTACAGGTAGTCGGCATGCTGGCCAGCCAGCTTGGGGAACTCGCCCGACTTGCTGTTGCCGTCTTCGCCGTGGCAAGCAGCGCAGGCGGCCGACGCTTCCTTGCCTTTGGCCGCATTGCCCTTGGGCATGGCGCTCGCCTGGACGCCGGCGGTGAATGCGGCCAGAAGTGCGGCCAGTGCGAATGTCTTGATGGTGCGATTCATGATTCGGGTCCCCGATTACTTCTTGTCGGCCGCATAGTAGGCGGCGATGTCGGCCATGTCCTTTTCGGAGAGCGCGGACGCCTGCGCCTTCATGGTCTCGTTGAAGCGCTCACCGCTCTTGTACGCCTTCAACGCCGCCACGATGTAGGCCGCATGCTGGCCGCCCAGCTTGGGCACTTTGTACACGTCGGGATAGGCGACCTTGGTGCCGCCCAGGCCGTGACAGCCGGTGCAAGCAAACGCCTTGGATTTGCCAGCGACGGGGTCGCCGATGGCCTGCGCGGACGCGGAAGCGGCGACACCCAGAGTGAGCAGCACGAGGCCGCGAGCGAATATGGAGGAAGTCATGGCTTTTGTTGTGGCGGTTTGGACTGGCTTTACGCTTGCGGGCCAGCAAAATTGAAGCGAAAACAACGGCGCGGAGTATAGCATGCGACCCCGCTGGCGCGAGGCTGAATCAGGCGTCTTTGCCCTGCGGCGCACCGGACATCGACTTCCACACGGCCTTGCCGCCACTGGCCTTGTCGATGGACTCGACCTGGGCCGCGTGCAGCCGCAGCTCCTCGGTCGAGGCGCGGACAAGCTTCAGCCGGGTCGGTCGCGTCTTGCGAATATTCGCACTGTCGCCCGTGTCCGCGGCATCCGCGTCCATGCCGATTTCCAGGCTGTCCTGACCGCGGGTCATGGCCATGTAGACCTCGCCCAGGAGACGCGCGTCCAGAAGCGCGCCATGCAGCACGCGCGCCGAGCGGTCGATCTGGTAGCGCTCGCACAGGGCGTCCAGCGAGTTCTTCTTGCCGGGGTGCAGCTCGCGCGCCATGGCAAGCGTGTCCGTCACGCTGCAAATCGTGGCGAGCGCCGGCCGGCCGAGGCGATCCAGTTCGGCATTGATGAAGCCGACATCGAACGGCGCGTTGTGGATGATGAGCTCGGCACCCTCGACAAAGCGCAGGAACTCGTCGGCGATGTCGGCGAAGCGAGGCTTGCCCTCCAGCATATCGAGTGTGATGCCATGCACACCCGTCGCATCGGGGTCGATGTCGCGCTCGGGGTGTATGTAGTGATGCAAATCCTTGCTGGTGAAGCGCCGCTTCTGCATTTCGACGCAGGCGATTTCGATGATGCGGTGACCCTGGCGCGGGTCCAGGCCGGTGGTTTCGGTGTCGAGCAGGATTTGTCTCATCGGCGCGCTTTCAGTGCGAGGTCCACGCCGCGGTTGGCCAGCGCGTCGGCGCGCTCGTTGCCGTCATGCCCGGCATGGCCTTTCACCCAGCGCCAATCCACCTTGTGCTGCGACGACACGGCATCCAGCCGGCGCCAGAGATCGGCGTTCTTCACGGGCTTCTTGTCGGCCGTTTTCCATGCCCGGTTTTTCCAGCCGTGAATCCACTCGGTGATGCCCTTCTGCACATACTGCGAGTCGGTGTGCAAGACGACGTCGCACGGCCGCTTCAAGGCTGTGAGGGCCTCGATCACGGCCAAGAGTTCCATGCGGTTGTTGGTGGTTTCGGGTTCACCCCCGAAGAGTTCTTTTTCCTCGGCGCCGAAGCGCAACAGCGCGCCCCAGCCACCGGGTCCGGGATTGCCCTTGCAGGCCCCGTCGGTGAAGATTTCGACACTCATTATTTGATCAGGGTGAGATGAGACGAAGTGCGCGCCGCTTCCTGGCGCTTGGCCGCGGCGGCGAACTTGCGCTCGACTTTGCGCTGGCTCCATGCCGGCGTGATGATGCGCGTGCCGCGCACTCGTTTCACCGCCTCCAGCATGTAGACGCCCCCGGCAACGCCCCACCAGCGGCCGCCGGTGGCGTCGAGAAAACCCCAGCGCCGCAACCAGGTTTCCGAGCGCATGGGCGGCGCGTAGCAGGCGAGATGGCCGTCCGCGACATCGAACCCCAAGAGCGACAACCAGTCCTTCATGCGCAGGAGCGACACGAAGCGGCCATTCCAGGGTAACGCATCGGATTGGCCGAGCAGCCGCCGCATGCCGAAGAGGCTCCACGGGTTGAAGCCGATGATGATGAGCCGGCCTTCTGGAATCATGATGCGGTCGATCTCGCGCAGGATGTCATGCGGATCGGCCGCGAATTCGAGCACATGTGGCAGGATCGCCAGGTCCACGCTTTGGGTGGCGATGGGAAGCTCCGCCAGCCGCGCACAGAGGCCGCCTGCGGGCTTGCGTTCGACCGCGGGCGAGACGCGCAGGCGATGAACAATGCGCGACTCGCGCAGCAAGTCCACCTCCGGCAGCCCCAGTTGCAGCGCGTGATAGCCGAAGATGTTCGGCGTGGTCTCGTCGAGCCACGCCTGCTCCCGACCCAGCACATACGTCCCCAGGGGAGTGCTGAACCAGTCATGTAAACTTGCGGGCTTGGTGCGGTCATCCATGCCGCATATCTTAGGTCAATTCAACCCGTGAGTTTGATCGTCCTGCCGGTTCCGGCGTTTTCCGACAACTACCTGTGGCTTTTGCACAACGGACGCCACGCCGCCGTGGTCGACCCGGGTGACGCCGCGCCGATTCAGGCTGCGCTGGATCGCCTGGGTGTCTCGCTGGCGGCCATTCTGGTCACTCACCATCACGGCGATCATGTCGGCGGACTGCCGGCCCTGCTTGCGCGGCACCGCGTGCCCGTGTTCGGGCCGGCAGGCGAAGATATTCGCGGCGTCGACCATCGGTTATGTGAAGGCGATGAAGTGAACATCGCGGAACTCGACGCGCGTTTTCGCGTGCTGGACGTGCCGGGCCATACGCGCGGGCACATCGCGTACGTCGGACAGGCGCGCGCCCAGGGTCTGCTTTTCTGCGGTGACACCCTTTTCGCCTGCGGCTGCGGGCGACTCTTCGAGGGCACGCCTTCGCAGATGCAAGCATCGCTCGCCAAGCTGGCCGCGCTGCCCGGCGACACGCGCGTGTATTGCGCGCACGAATACACGCTTGCGAATATTCGCTTCGCCGAAGCGGTTGAGCCGGAGAATGCCGCGCTCGCCGCGCGCAAGGCCCGCGACTCCGCGCGCCGCGATCAAGGCGAACCCACCGTGCCCAGCACCATCGCCGACGAGCTCGCGACCAATCCGTTTCTGCGCTGGGAAAGCCCTGCCGTGAAGGCCAGCGTCGAGCGCCGCGCCGGCCGTGCCTTGAGCGAACCTGCCACCATCTTCGCGTGCTTGCGCGAGTGGAAAAACACATTCTGAGGAGACTGCCGATGAAACCCCCGCTGAGAGTCTTGTGTCTTGCCCTGGCCTGCGCCGCACCACCAGCCGCCGCCATTTCGACCGCCGACATCGACAAGTCCGCCAATCGTTGCGAGGACTTCTACGCCTACGCCACGGGCAACTGGATGGCCAACAATCCCATCCCGGCCGATCAGACCCGGTGGGGCGCCTTCAACGAAATCGAAAAGCGCAACACCGAGACCCTCAAGAACATCCTGGAGAGTCTGGAGAAAATTCGAAGCGCGCGCACGCCGGTGGAAGCGCAGGTCCTCGCGTTCCATCAAAGCGGCATGAACGAGGCGGCCATCGAAAGGCTCGGCCTGAAGCCACTTGAAGCGGACCTGAAGCGCATCGACAGCATCGCCAACAGCGCCGATATCGTGACCACCCTGGCGTGGTTGCAGCGCACGCGGCCGACCTCGAACTTTCGCGGCCCACAGCCGGTGGGCTTTGGCTACGGCGTGCGCCAGGACGCCAAGGACAGCACGCGGTACATCGCCAGCTTCGGCCAGGGCGGACTGGGCCTGCCTGAGCGTGACTACTACTTGAAGACGGATGAGCGCTCGCAGAAACTCTTGAAGGACTATGAGGCGCACGTTGCGCGCATGTTGGCGCTGATGGGCGGGACTGCTGGCGAGGCCCAGTCCGATGCGGCGAAGATCGTCGCCTTGGAAACCCGCCTGGCCCGCGCGCACATGAACGTCGTGGAGCGCCGCGATCCCGAGAAAACGTGGAACAAGAAGACGCTGGCCGAATTCCAGAACCTCACGCCCAACATCGACTGGAAAGCCTGGTATGCCACGGCCGGCCTGCCAGTGCCGCCTGAGATGAACGTCTCGCAGCCGGCGTACTTCGCCGCGCTCTCCACGATGGTGAAAGACGTGCCCGTCGCCGACTGGCGGCCGTACTTCCGCTTCCATCTCGTCAACGCGTGGGCCGCATTCCTGCCCAAGGCGTTCGTCGAGGAGAACTTCACCCTGCGCGGCAAGTTGCTGCAGGGCCAGCAAGTGATGACGCCGCGCTGGAAGCGGGTGATGGAAGCCACCGACCTGGAAATCGGCCATTCGCTGGGCCAGCTCTTCGTCGCGCGCACCTACCCGCCCGAGGCGAAAGCCAAGATGGACGACATGATCGCCCACATCAAGGCGGCGATGAAGGACAGCATCAATGGTCTTGAGTGGATGGGGCCGGAGACGCGGCAGCAGGCGCTCAGAAAGCTCGACAGCATGGTGTGGAAAATCGGCTACCCGGAAGTCTGGCGCGAGTACCCTGGCCTGAAGCTGAAACCCGACACCTATCTCGACAACGCCCGCCAGGCCGCAGAGATCAACTTCATGTATCGCAATGACCGCATCGGCAAGCCGGTCAACCGCAAGGAATGGGGCATGACGCCGCCCACGGTCAACGCCTACTACAACGCGGGACTGAACGAGATCGTGTTCCCGGCCGGCATCCTGCAGCCGCCCTTCTTCGATGCGAAAAAGGATGACGCCTCCAACTACGGCGGCATCGGCATGGTCATCGGCCACGAGATCACGCACGGCTTCGACGACAACGGCCGCAAGTACGACGCCGACGGCAATCTCAAATCGTGGTGGACGAAGGAGGACGAGGAACGCTTCCTGAAGCGCGTTGCGCAGATCCAGGCCCAGTACGGCGCTTACAAACCACTGCCCGACATGGCCATCAACGGCAAGCTGACCACCGGTGAGAACATCGCCGATCTTGGCGGTCTCAACATCGCATTCAACGCCTTCAAGCGCACGGCGCAGGCGAAAGACGCCAAGCCGCTCGACGGCTACACGCCGGAGCAGCGGTTCTTCCTCTCCTACGGTCAGATATGGCGGTCCCAGTACCGCACCGAGCGTCTGCGGCTGCAACTCGCCACCGATTCGCACTCACCGCCGCGCTATCGCGTGCTGGGGCCTCTCGCCAATTTCGCGCCGTTCTTCAAGTCCTTCTCGTGCGACCTCGACAAGTCGTTCGCGCGAAGCGAGGCGGACCGGATCGTGATCTGGTAATCGTCCATCTCCCACGAATATTCGCACCATGCCATTCACCATCAAACCAGCCACCCCTGCGGACGTGCCGGTGATCTTCGATCTCATCAAGCAACTCGCCGTGTACGAGAAGCTGGCGCACATGGTCACGGGTACCGAAGCCATGCTGCATGACGCGCTCTTCGGCGCCCGGCCGGTGTGCGAATGCGTCGTCGCGCGCGAAGGCGGCGAGCCCGTCGGCTTCGCGCTGTACTTCTCCACGTTCTCCACGTTTCTCGCCAAGCCCGGGCTGTACCTCGAAGACCTCTTCGTGGTGCCAGACAAGCGCGGCTCGGGCTACGGCAAGGCGCTGCTGAAACATCTCGCCCAGCTCGCCCAGTCGCGCGGTTGTGGCCGCTTCGAATGGCGGGTGCTGGACTGGAATGAACCGTCGATCAAGTTCTATGAATCGATCGGCGGCGAAATCATGAAGGAGTGGTGGCTGGTGCGCATGACCGCCGACCGCATCGATCAATTTGTGAGCAGGAAAGACTGAGGACATCATGCTGGCCCAACTCAAGACCGACTTCAACGCCATCCAGCCCGCCGTGGACTTCTGTTCACTGCGCTATGTGGAAGAAATCAGCGAACAGCTCTCCGTTCGCCAGGATGTCTCCGAACCGCCGCAGACCGCCTTCGACCGCGGCGCGATGATCACGGTGATGCACAAGGGCGGCATCGGCTACGCCGCCACCAGCGATCTGTCGCGTGCCGGATTGGCCGCGGCCGCCGAACGCGCACGCTACTGGGCCGAGCAGACCGCCGGCCGTACCGTTGCGGACTATTCGAAGCTCGTCAAGCCCAACATCGGCAAGACGCCCGCGCAGTTTTCCAGCAAGGTGGTGAAACCCATCGCGCAGCTTTCCAAGCGCGACAAGATGGATCTGCTGATGCGTGAATCCGCGCAGTGCAAGGTGGACCCGCGCATTGTCGACTGGGGCGCGGGGCTCTGGACCACCCAGACCCACCAGCTCTATCTCACTGCCGATGGCGGCGAGATCGAGCAACAGTTCCAGTACGTAGTGCCGTCGCTGCACGTCACCGCGTTCCACGAAGGTGAAACCCAGATCCGATCCTGGGGTGGCCGCTACAACGGCTTCTGCCAGCAAGGTGGCATGGAGATCCTGGAGCGTGCAGGCTTCGCCGGCTGCGGCAAGCTGACGGCGGAAGAAGCGCTGCAACTCCTCACCGCGCCCAACTGTCCTTCCGGCGTGATGGACGTGATCCTCATGCCCGACCAGATGATGTTGCAGATCCACGAGTCCATCGGCCATCCGCTGGAACTGGATCGCATCCTGGGCGACGAGCGCAACTTCGCCGGCACCAGCTTCGTGACCCTGGACATGTTCGGCACCTATCAGTACGGCTCGCCGCTGCTCAACGTGACCTACGATCCGACGCGCAGCGAACAATTCGCGAGCTTCGGCTATGACGATGACGGACTGAAAGCCGAACGCCAGTTCATCATCAAGGACGGCATCCTGCAGCGTCCGCTGGGTGGCGCCATCTCCCAAGGACGCGTCGCGGCAGAGGGTCGGCCGATGGAAGGTGTGGCCACCACGCGCGCCTGCTCCTGGAACCGGGCGCCGATTGATCGCATGAGCAATCTCAATGTGGAAGCCGGTTCGTCATCGCTCGACGAGATGATCGCCTCCATCGACAACGGCGTGCTGATGAAGACCAACACGTCGTGGTCCATCGACGACTCGCGCAACAAGTTCCAGTTTGGCTGCGA
Source organism: Betaproteobacteria bacterium (assembly GCA_016791265.1). Classification (GTDB taxonomy): domain Bacteria; phylum Pseudomonadota; class Gammaproteobacteria; order Burkholderiales; family Usitatibacteraceae; genus JAEUMY01. Next base: position 66,541 of record JAEUMY010000008.1, on the reverse strand, counting down.
GTACGGACAGCGAATCGAAAAGGGCAAGCTCACCAATGTCGTGAAGAACCCCAACTACCGCGGCATATCGGCGACGTTTTGGCGCTCGCTCTCGATGGTGGGCGGACCGGATACGGTGGAAGTGCAAGGCACGCCCTACTGCGGCAAGGGCGAGCCCAACCAGGTCATCCGCGTGGGCCATGCATCGCCGGCCTGCAAGTTTTCCAACATCGACGTCTTTGGCGGAGAGGGCTGACCGTCATGCAGACCACGAACCCGAGCACCATGCAAACCTATTTCTACGAACTCGCCGACTGGATCGGCACGCAGATGCAATCCGGCGAAACCTTCCTGGCCTGGCTCTCGGCCGAGGAATCGGACTTCATCCGTTTCAACCACAGCAAGGTGCGGCAAGCCACGAGCGTTAAGCAGATCGCACTCACGCTCGGGCTCATCAAGGCCAGTCGCCGCGCTGACATCAAGCTCATGCTCTCGGGCAACGCCGAGCAGGATCGCGCCCAGGTTCGCCAGGTGCTGGACATCCTGCGCGCCGATCTGGCGCAGCTGCCGGAGGATCCGTATCTGCTGATCGCCGAGACAGTGAACAACAGCGAGGTGCAGTCGCAGGCCAAGCTCCCCTCGCCAGCCGAAGTTCTGGATCAGGTCACGCGTGAAGGCGCTGGTGTCGATCTCGTCGGCCTCTATGCTGGTGGCAAGCTCTATCGCGGCTTCGCCAATTCGCTCGGCCAGCGCAACTGGCACAGCGCCGACAACTTCAACTTCGAGTGGTGTCTGTATCACGCGGCCGACAAGGCGGTGAAATCGAGCTACGCAGGTGCGGTGTGGGATGCACGCGAATATTCGCAGAAGATGGCGTTTGCCAAGACGCAGCTCGCCCGCCTCGGCGACAAGCCGATGGCTCTGAAGCCGGGCCAGTACCGTGCGTACCTTGCGCCCTCCGCACTCTCGGAGGTGTTGTCCATGCTGTGCTGGGGCGGCTTCGGCATCAAGTCGCAGAAGACCAAGCAGAGCTGCCTCGCCAAGATGATCGAGGACGGCGCGGTGATGAATCCCGGTGTGCGCATCAGCGAGAACACGGCGGAGGGTCTCGCCAGCGGCTTCCAGCAAGACGGCTTCATGAAGAAGGGCCGCGTCGATCTGATCGCCGGCGGCGCGTTGAAGGATTCGCTTGTTTCACCCCGCTCGGCCAAGGAGTACGCGGTCGAGACCAACGGCGCCAATCTGTACGAGATGCCGGAATCGCTCGACATGGCAGGCGGCACACTGGCGCGCGACGATGCCCTGAAGGCGCTGGATACCGGCCTACTGATCGGCAATCTCTGGTACCTCAACTTCTCAGACCGCGCCGCCTGCCGCATGACCGGCATGACCCGCTTCGCGACCTTCTGGGTGGAGAACGGCGAAATCAAGGCGCCGCTCAACGTCATGCGTTTTGACGACACGGTGTATCGCGTGTTGGGCGAGAACCTGGAGGGGCTGACGCGCGAATGTGAACTTCAGCCCAGTTCAGACAGCTATGGCGAGCGCTCTGTGCTTTCCACACGCCTGCCCGGCGCGCTGGTGCGGGATTTCGCGCTCACGCTTTAACCCCTTGAGGCCAATTTCAGGTTGACCTGCGGCTCGTGTTTTCATAGACTTTCCGGCAACAAAACAAATAGCTACACGATGAAATTCAGGCGTAGTCTCATCTCCCACGCGGTCTTCGCAGCGCTGCTCGCCAGCAGCGGTCCATCTTGGGCGCGGATGCCGCTCGGCCCGTCCATTCCGGATGAAGCGCCTCCGCCTGCCGCTGCGGCGCCTGTTTCGGCTCCGAAGGAACAACCAGCGCCGCTCTCCCCCGCCGAGGCCCAGGCCAACCGCGATCTCTGGGAACGCATTCGCGCTGGATTCAAGCTGGCGCCCATGGATTCGCCGCTCATCCTCCAGCACGAGGACTGGTATTCGCGCCGGCCCGACTACATCGGCCGTTTCGTTGACCGTGGCGCACTCTACCTGCACCACATCGTGGAGGAAGTGGAAAAGCGCGGCATGCCGATGGAAATCGCGCTGCTGCCGGTCATCGAAAGCGCGTTCAACCCCGGCGCCTACTCGCGCGCCGCTGCGGCCGGCATGTGGCAGTTCATCCCCTCCACCGGCAAGCTGTACGGCCTTGACCAGAATTGGTGGGCCGATCATCGACGTGATGTCGTCGCGTCCACGCATGCGGCGCTCAACTATCTGGAAAAGCTCTACAACCAGTTCGAGAGCTGGGAGCTTGCGCTGGCGGCATACAACTGCGGCGAGGGTTGTGTCGCCCGCGCGATCGCCAAGAACGAGAAGCGCAGAAAGCCGACCGACTACCTCTCGCTCGATCTGCCGAAGGAGACGAAGCACTACGTGCCCAAGCTCCTCGCGGTGAAGAACATCATCCATTGGCCGTCGTCGTACGGCATCAAGCTGGATGCCATTCCCGACGAACCCTACTTCACTCGCGTGGCGGCGCCGCCCAAGATCGACGTCAAGCTCGCCGCCAAGCTGGCCGAGATGCCCGAGGATGAATTCGTGGCGCTCAACCCGGCGTTCAACAAGCCGGTGGCGTCGGTCGACAGCGGCCATTTCCTGCTGCCGGTGGACAAGGCGCAGCTCTTTCGCGAGAACCTGGAAAACTACGACAAGCCGCTCGTGTCGTGGTCCACGTACTCGGCGCAGCGCGGCGAATCCGTCGATCAGATCGCGCGGAAGCACGGTGTCTCGCCCGCGTACCTGCGCAGCGTGAACGGCCGACTCAAGGAACGCAAAGGACGCCTCGCCCAACCCATGCTGCTCATGGTGCCTGCGCAGCAACAGGCCGGGTTCATCAAGGCGTCACTCGACGTATCTGCCACTACGGCCACGCCGCAGCGCGCTGATGCGCCTGCCACCTACCGCGTGCGCGCCGGAGATTCGCTGTACACCATCGCCCAGCGCCATGATCTGGAAGTGGACGAGCTTCGCGAGATGAACAATCTGCGCGGCAATCATTTGGCCATCGGCCAGACGCTCAGGCTTATCAGCACGTCGGCTCCGTTGCTGAAGCCCACGCCGACCGCGACGCCCAGCCTGGTTGCGCGCGCGCCGGCCAAGGCGACGACACCTGCGCCCAGGACGGCCAACGTCGGCGCCGGCATTCGGACCTACACCATCCGCGCCGGGGACACGCTCTACTCCATCGCCCAGCGCTTCGGCATCGCACTGGATGACCTCTTGCGCTGGAACAACCTCACCGCGCAATCCGTCATTCAGCCCGGTCGGCAGGTGCGCGTCAGCGCATAGCAAAGCGCGGACAAGCGTGCGCGTACCGTCTATGCTGTCACGCGTGTTGCCATCGGATCACTGGTTCGAGAACTGACCGGGAGACTTCATGACTTCAGCCGCTTCGCCGTCGCGCGCCCGTCGCGCACCCGTCCTCACTACCCTCACCGCCACACTGATGCTGACCGGCTGCGCCACCACGCCGGAAGAGCCGCTCCTTCCCTTGCGCAAGGAGAACATCGTCGCCGTCACGGCGGGCAACCAGCTCATCACCTTCAACGCCGGCCAACCCGCCAAAATCCTCTCGAAGAAAGCGCTGACCGGCTTGCAGCCGGGCGAGGAAATCGCCGGCATTGACTTCCGGGTCGCCAAGGGCGTCTTGTACGCACTGGGCAAGACCGGGACTGTGGGCCGCCTGTACACCATCGATGTCGCCAGCGGCAAGGCCGCGATGGTGGGTTCAGGGCCGTTCGCCGTGGCGCTGGAAGGCGATGAATTCGGCTTCGACTTCAACCCGACCGTGGACCGCATTCGTCTGGTCAGCAACACCGGACTCAACACCCGACTGCATCCCGACACCGGCGCGGCCGTGGACGCCAATCCCAACGCGGAAGGACTGCAGACCGACGGCAGGCTGGCCTACGCCAACAGCGACCCGAACGCTGGCAAAACGCCCGCGGTCATGGCCGCCGGCTACACCTACAACAAGCAGAACGACAAGATCACCACCAACTTCGCCGTCGATGGCAAGCTGGACATGCTGGTCATGCAAGGCTCGAAGGAAGGCGCCACGACGCCCGTCTCCCCCAACACGGGCCAGCTCTTCACCGTGGGCCGCATCGGCGCGGGCGAGTCGGCGCGCGTGTCGTTCGACATTTCGGACGTGTCCAACACCGCGTTCGGCGCATTCACCAAGGCCGGGGCGAGTTCCACCCGGTTCTATCTCGTGAACCTGGAGAACGGCGCGGGGACGTTTCAGGGCACCATCGGCGGCGGCGAGGTGGTGAAGGGAATCGCCATCGAGCCTTGAATGCCGGTTGCGAATATTCGCAAGCGCTCAATACGACAAGGCCCGCGATTGCGGGCCTTGTCATTCTCGCTGCGAATATTCGCGGCACTACATGACATCAGGCCGCGGCGCGCGATCCATCCCAGCCCTTCGGAATCGACCCCAGCAACTTCCGCGTGTACTCCTGTTTGGGATTGAGATAGATCTCGTCGGAATTGGCGACCTCGACCACGTCGCCTTCGCTCATCACCATCACCTGATCGGAGATGTACTTCACGACCGCGAGGTCGTGCGAGATGAAGATGTAGCTCATGCCGAATTCATCTTGCAGGTCCTGCAGCAGATTGAGCACCTGCGCCTGCACCGACACATCCAACGCGGACACGGACTCGTCGCAGATCAGCACCTCGGGCTTCATGGTGAGACAGCGCGCGATGGCGATGCGCTGACGCTGGCCGCCGGAAAACTCGTGTGGATACTTGTAGAACGACACCGGCGGCAACCCGACTTTCTTCAACAGTTCAAGCGCCATCTGCACGCGCTCCTGCTTGCTGGCGCCGATACCATGCACTTCCATCGGCTCCTGCAGGATCTGGCCCACGGTCATGCGCGGATTCAACGACGCATAGGGATTCTGGAAAATGATCTGGATGCGGCGCTTGTACTTCATGAAGTCTTTCTCGGAGAGCTTCAGGATGTCGACGCCGTCGAACAGCACCTCGCCGCCACTCGCATCGTGCAGGCGCATGAGGGTGAGCCCGACCGTGGTCTTGCCCGATCCGGACTCGCCCACGAGGCCCAAGGTCTTGCCTTTGGCGAGCTTGAACGAGGCGCCCTTCACGGCCGCGACCTTGCGCTTCTTGAAGAGGCCTTCCTTCAGCTCGAATTCCTTCTTCAGGTTCTTCACTTCCAACACGATGGGTTCGCCGCCATTGAGGCCGCGACGACGCTCTTCGGTCTCCACCCTGCCGTCGCCACTCAGGAAATCATCAATGACCGGCAGGCGCTTTGGCCGCACTTCGATCCGCGGGCGGCATGCGAGGAGCGCCTTCGTGTACGGGTGCCCGGGATTCTCGAAGATGGCCTTGACGGCGCCCTTCTCCTGAATCTCGCCTTGCTGCATCACGACCACCGAGTCGGCGATTTCGCCCACCACGCCGAGGTCGTGGGTAATGAAGAGCACGGACATGTGATGCGAGGCTTGCAGCTTGGCGATGAGATCGAGAATCTGCTTCTGAATGGTCACGTCAAGCGCAGTCGTGGGCTCGTCCGCGATGAGGAGCTTGGGCTCGCAGGCGATGGCCATGGCGATCATGACGCGTTGCTGCTGGCCGCCGGACATCTCGTGCGGGTAGGACTTGATGCGCAACTTCGGATTGGGGATGCCGACTTCGTTCAGCAACTCCTCGGCGCGCGCCCAGGCCTGGGCCTTCGACATGCCCATGTGCAGCCGCAGCACCTCGGAAATCTGATCGCCGACGGTGAACACGGGATTGAGTGACGTCATCGGCTCCTGGAAAATGACCGAGATGTCCTTGCCGCGAAGTTTTTGCATCTCGCTCATGCCGAGTTTCAGCAGATTGCGGCCCGAGTAGTTGATGACGCTGTCGGCGTGAATGATCGACTGGCCTTCGGGCAGCAAGCCGAGGATCGACATGGCCGACACGGACTTGCCCGATCCCGACTCTCCCACCAGCGCCACGGTGGAGTTGGTCGGCACATCGAAGCTCACGCCCTTGACCGCATCGAAAATCTGGCCCTGATCGAGGCGAAACGAGACGCGAAGGTTTTGGACTTCAAGAATGTTCATGGCTTGGCTCATGGTTGCGTCCGTGGTCACTTTATTTTCGGATCGAGCGCGTCGCGCAACGAATCCGTGAGCATGGAAAACGCGGTCACAAGGATCGCCATGCTGGCGCCGGCGGCGACAAGCTGCCACCACTTGCCGATGACCAGTTCGCTCTGCGCCTCGGCGAGCATCGTGCCCCAGGACACCATGTCCACCGGCACACCGAGCCCGAGGAAGGACAGGATCACCTCGGCCTTGATGAACTGGACCACATGCTGAGACAACTGCACGAGGCAGACATGGCTCACGTTCGGCAGGATATGCACGAACATGCGCGACGTGTGCGACGTGCCGATCGCCGCCGCCGCCCGCACATACTCGCGGTTGGCGTGCTTGATGTACTCGGCGCGCACCAGGCGATAAATGCCAGTCCAGCCGGTCAGGCCGAGAATGACGATGATGGGCACGATGCCCTTGTTGAAGCCGAAGGTCAGCTCGGCCACCCGCGGCGTGCTGGCGACGGCGGCGAAACAGAGGACCAGCAGGATGTACGGAATGGAAGTGAAGATGTTGTAGAACCATTCCAGCGTGTCGTTGACCTTGCCGCCCATGTAGCCGGCCAGTGCGCCTAGGAACGTGCCGATGACGGTCGCGAGCAGCGCCGCGATGAGACCGACGGTGATGGAGACTTCGGAACCCTTGATGACTTTCTGGATCACGTCCCGGCCCCACTTGTCGCCACCGAAGAGCAGCGTGTCGGAGCGCGGTGTCTCGGTCACCGAAATCTGCTTGGCTCGCTCCTCCCATTCCTTGTAGCGGGGCGCCAGCGGATCAATGTCGGAAAGATCGACCGGCGGCACCTTGGACACCGGCACACCGCCCGCGACGGTCGCGGCCTCGAGATTCTCGGCGCCCTTCATGAACACCGGGTTGGCGTAGGACACGCCGGCTTCCTTGCTCCAATTGCCGGCGACGATGCCGACTCGCGAAGCAAGCATCACGAGGAGGAAGGCGATGACGATGACCATCGCGATCATGCCGACCTTGTCGCGCTTCAAGCGGCGCCAGGCCAGCGTCCAGAGGCCGGGCGACTCCTGGTGCAGCGGCGCGGCGGTGGGTTGGGTGGTTTCTGCAATCGAGCTCATGTTGGGCTCCTCACTTCAACTGAACGCGCGGATCGACGAACTTGTACATCACGTCGACGGCGAGATTGACGAGCATGGTGATCATGGCGAGATAGACCGTGATCGCCTTGATGACGGGAAAGTCTGAGCGGTTCACCGCGGTCACGACTTCTCGGCCAAGGCCGGGAATCGAGAAAAACACTTCCAGCAGGAAGGAACCCACGAATAGACCCGGAATGTAGATGCCGATGTTGGTGAGGATCGGGATCATGGCGTTGCGGAGCACATGCTTCCTCATGATCACGTTTTCCGGCACGCCCTTGGCGCGCGCGGTGCGCACGTAGTCCTGATTGATCTCTTCCAGGAAGAACGAGCGATAGAGCCGTAGCTGCGGTGCGAGGCCCACGAATACGGCGAGCATAATGGGCAGAGGCGCGTACGTGAACAGGTTCTTCCAGAAGCTTTCGCTCCAGCCCTGCACGGGGAACCAGCCCAGTATGAAACCGAACAGCCACTGGAAGACGATGATGTAGACCAGGAAGCTGATCGACATCGCCACCGTGCAGATGATCATGATGGTGCGGTCGGTCAATGTGCCGCGCACATAGGCCACACCGATGGCCAGGATGATGGCCAGAATGGTCTCGATGACCAACACCGGAATCATGATGGTGAGTGTCGGACCGACGCGGGTGAGGATGATTTTGGAAACTTCCTCGTTGGTCGACCAACTGCGGCCAAAGTCGAAGGTGAACACCTGTTGCACGAAGATGAGCAACTGTTTCCAGTAAGGCTCGTCCACGCCGAGCTGCTTGCGAATATTCGCGATCTGCTCAGGATTGGAAATCTTGCCCGCCAGCACCAGGGCGGGGTCGCCGCCAAAGTAAGTGAACAGGAAAAAGATGAGCAGGATGACGCCCCCCAGCGTGGGAATCATCTGCCACAGTCGTCGAATGATGTATGCCGCCATCGTGCCTCCTCAACAAAATTCCGCAGCGCAAGTCTTCGCGAGCGGGCCTGCTGCTGCCGTGTTGCTGCCGTTTACTGACTGACTATCGATTTCCCAGCGCCTTGTCGCGTTCCGCGACATCAAGGTCGAGGTACATGTAATTCGTATACAGGATGGGATGCTTCTTGAAACCCTTGACCCAGGGATACATGAGATGGTTGAACACGCGATGCACGCCCAGGCGCCAGGGGGCGTAAGCCACGATCAACCGATTCATCTCGCGATACAGGGCGTTGCGCTCCGGGCTGTCCGGGATGGTAAGCGATTTCTCGTAGAGGCGATCAAACGCCGCCAACTGGAAGCGCGCATCGTTGGACTGGTCGGTATTGGGTCCGTAAAGCAGTTGCAGGAAGTTCTGCGCATCGGGGTAGTCAGCGATCCACGCGGATTGGCCGATCTCGTACTTGCCCACCTTGCGGTCGCGCAACAGATCGGAAAATTGCACCGGCAGCGACGTCACCCGCAAACCCACCGCCGCCATGCACTTGACGAAGAGCTCCGCCAATTGCCGGTTCTCGTCGTTGCGCGCGTTGTATTTGTAGTTGAGGGTCAGCGGCGTGCCGTCCGGCTTCTCGCGCCAGCCATCGCCGTCCTTGTCGACATATCCGTACATGTCCAGCAGCGCTTTCGCGCGCACTGGGTCATGCTGCGTCGCCTCGGCGCGGAAAGCGGGGTCGTAGCCCACGATGCCCGGCGGAACCGGCGACTGCGCGGGCATGGCCTGGCCCTTCCTGGCGATGCGCACTTCCTGCTCGTTGTCGTAAGCCAGCACCATCGCGCGACGCAGCGCGACTTTCTCGGGTGAATAGCCGCCAATCGTGGGACTCTTCTTCTCGTCCACGTTGAACGCGTCGTAGGTGATTTCCGGCTGCGACTCCTTGAACGCGCGCACGCCCTTCTTCGCCATGCCGTCAGAGAGCTTGCCGTTGGGCAGCACCTGATTGATGAACGCGAAGGGCGTCTCCAGCATCACGTCGTGATCGCCGTTCATGAACGCGAGGAAGCGCGGCTGCTCCTCCTCGATGGGATAGATTTCAATGCGGTCCAGGAGCGGCAGCTTCTTGCCGCGCAAGTCGGCGATGGCGCGCTGGTCCCATTCATCCTTCGGATCGGCGAATTCCTCATTCAGCGTGAAGCCGCGGAAATTGGCATTCTTCTCCAGCACGATCTTGAAGCGCGGCGTCCATTCCTTGAGGAGGTACGGGCCCGTGCCGACCGGGTGGGCATTGGAATTGGTCCCGTACTTCTCGATCACCTCGCGCGCGACCGGCACCACATTGGGCATGGCGAGGATGTAGAGGAAGTTGTAGTCCGGCTCCTTCAGCTTGAAGCTGATGGTGTACTTGTCGATGACGCGAATGCCCTCAATCCTGGCGTCATAGTCGAATTTGCCGGTTTTCTTCGCCTGCGCGGCGAGCTCATCCAGACCGACCAGCTTGTTCTCGAACAGCCATTCGTACGGGCTGCGGTTGACCGGATCACGAAAGCGCTTGATCGAGTACTCGATATCCGCCGCCACCAGCTCGCGCTTCTTGCCGCCAAAAGCCGGATCGTCGGCGAACAGGATGCCGGGACGCAACTTGAAGGTGTAGCGTGTGCCGCTCTCCTCCGCCTGCGGCACTTCGGTCGCCGTGAGCGAGACCAATCTGACTGGGCGCGCCAGATAGTCATAGGTCAGCAGTGGCTCGAAGATGTTCTCCATCACGCCGACGGAATAGCGGTCGTCGCGCTGTTGCGGATCGAAGCCGGTTTCGGCCGTGCGAAATTGGGTGCGCAACACCTTCTGCTGCGCATGCGCCGCATCGGCGACCAGCATTCCAGCACACACGAGAATTGCGAATATTCGCATGCTCACCGCGCCCGTCCTTTCGCCTGCGCGTCCACATCGATATCGCTGTAGACGAAAAAGTTGGTGGCATTGATGGGGTGATGCTTGAAACCGATCACCCATGGCCGCGCGAAATGGTGCCAGATGCGATGCACGCCGAGCTTCCACGGCGCGTACGCGAGCGCCAGACGCGCCATCTCACGATAGATTTGGTTCCGCTCTTCCGATGGAGGCAAGCTCGCGGCTCTGTCATAGAGCTGGTTGTACTCTGGCAAATTGAAGCAGGACTTATTTGACTCCGCACAATTCGGGCCATAAAGCAGCTGCACGAAGTTTTCGGCGTCCGGATAGTCGGCGCCCCAAGACAAGCCCCATATCTGCAACTTCTTGAGCTTGGCCGCCTGATAAGCATCGGCGAACTGCACCTTTCGAATCTCCACATTCAGTCCAATCGCCGTGTTGGCCTTGTACCAGAGCAGGTCCAGATCGCGATAGTCTTGACCAGGCTGGGTGGTGTAAACCATGCGTATCGGGTTCCCCTGCGGATCCTCCCGCCAACCGTCGCCGTCGCGATCCACATAACCGTAGATGTCGAGCAGGGCTTTGGCCTTGGCGATGTTGTGTTCACCCGCATCGCTCTTGAAACTCGGATCGTAGCCGGTGACCCCGGGCGGAATCATGGACTGGGCCTGGATGGCCTGGCCCTTGCGGGCCACGTTGATTTCCGCGTCCATGTTGTAGGCGAGGACGATGGCGCGGCGTAGCGCGGTTCTCTCCGGCGTGTAGCCGCCGACCACCGGGTCCTCCATGTTGAAGTAGGTGAAAACCACTTCCATCTGCGGCTCGCGCTGGGCCTTCACACCTTCGCGCTCGAGCTTGGGCGCCAGTTTGCCGCCTGGCATGATCTGGTTGATGAATTCACGCGGGGAATTCTCAAGCACATCGTGTTCGCCATTGAGGAATGCCAGAAAGCGCGGCTGGGGCTCTTCGATCGCATCGATTTCCACGCGATCGATCATCGGCACTTTGCGGCCGGCCAGGTACTTCACCACCTCGCGGTCCTGGGGATCATTTGAGTCGGCGTACTGAACCTCAATGAACTCGTCTCGAAAATCCGGGTTCTTCTCCAGCACCATTTTCGAGCGCCGGGTGTGCAGCTTCAGCACGAACGGCCCGGTGCCGACCGGATGGGCGCCGATGTCGGCGGCATGGGCGTCAACGACCTCGCGCGCGACAGCCCCCGTGGCCGTCATGGCGAGGATGTAGATGAAGTTATAGTCCGGTCGCTTCAGTCGGATTTGCAGCGTGTTGGGTGAAAGCTGACGGATGCCCTCGATCTTGGCGTCGTAGTCGAACTTGCCTGTCTTCTTCGCCTGCGCGGCGAGCTCATCCAGACCGACGATCTTGCCTTCGACGAGCCACTGCCACTGGGAGCGATTCTTCGGGTCGACCAGCCGCTTCAGCGAATATTCGTAATCGGACACGGAGAGCGCGCGCGGCTTGCCTTGGAACGCCGCATGAGGCGTGAAACGGATGCCGGACTTGAGCCGCACGGTGTAGACCAGCCCGCCTTCGGTGACTTCGGGCATCGCTTCGGCCGTGTTGGGCACCACCTTCACCGGCCGGGCGAGGTAATCATAGCGATACAGAGGATCGAAAATGACCTGATTGACCCAGTTCGAGTAGAGGTCGGATTCGACCTGCGGATCGAACGAACGCTCAGCGGCTGACATCGCCACGCGCAGCACCTTCTGTGGCGCCGCGTCCGCACGCGCAACCAGGCCGCACACGGCGAGCAGCAGCGCGCCAATGCGCACGGCCAACATGCGCCCGCTCAAACTTCAAACTCCCCTGGATGAATCCGGGCCATGGTCCCGCTACCTCCCGCGCGTCCGTTCATGACCGGCCTTGTGGGCGGGACTGACTGACCGTCTTCTGGACGAAAGGGGGCGATTATAGCCGCTCGCCCTGGCCCCGGCCGCCTGCGCGGACAACCCCGAATGAGTGCCATCACTGGGTAACGTACTTCTTCCGCAGTTCAAGATCGATGTCGATGAAACGCCACCAGTTCTGGCTTTGCACCATGGGGCGGCGAAAACCGATCACATGCGGATAGTACAGATCGGAAATGATGCGGTGGGTGTTGATCTTCCAAGGTGCGTAGGCCACCATCAATCGCGCCATTTCCTGGTAGAGCCTCGTGCGTTCAGGCGAATGTGGAAGCTGTTCCGCTTTTTCGTAGGCCTCGTCATACGCCGGCAACTTGAAAAAGGCGCGGTTGCCCTTGAATCCGGCGGTGGGTCCGTACAAGTTGAGCAACGTTCCGCTCGCGTCAGGGCTGGATGCGGAACCTCCCAACTGCCACATCATCAGCTTTCCTGCATTGGAGGCCTTGAGATGGTCGGGCCACTTGCCTTTGTTGATGTTGATCTTTAGTCCGATCTCGTCCATCGAACGCTTCCACAATTCATCGAACTGCTGATCGCGTGCCGTGGGGGACGTGTGATGCTGCAACACCAACGGTTTTCCGTCCGGCATCTCGCGGTAGCCATCACCGTCCCGATCCACGTACCCATACATGTCAAGCAGCGCCTTGGCCTTGGCCGGGTTGTACTCGTTGGCCGAGGTTTTGAAGTTGGGGTCGTAACCGATCACGCCCGGACTGTACGGCGTATGCGCCGGAATCGCCTGCCCTTTGCGGATGATGGCAATTTCATCGTGCGTCTTGTAGGCCAGCGAAATGGCTCGGCGCAATGCCACCTTGTCTGGCGAATACCCACCCACGAGGGGGTCGTTCATGTTGAACACGGCGTAGGTGATATCCAGGGCGGCAATTTGTGACAGACGAATCCCCTGCTTCTCGAGACCAGGCGCCAGTTTGTTGTTCGGCATGACCAGATTGGCGAAGTCTTCTGGCACGATCCAGAGCAGGTCATGTTCGACGTTCTGGAACGCGAGGAAACGCGGCTGGCGCTCTTCGATGATGTAAACCTCGACTTTGCCAACCATCGGCAACCGACGCCCTTTCAGTCTGGCGAGAATCTCTTGGCCTTCCTTGTCGTCGGCGGCCGGTTCGCCACTGAAATACTCTTCACGGAAGTTCGGATTCGGCTCGAACACCATCTTGGACGAGCGCTTCCAGAATGCGATGCGATACGCCCCTGTGCCGACCGGATTGGAGCCGATGTCTTCGCCATACTTCTCCACCACTTCGCGGGCCACGGCGCAGGACACACGACAGTCGGCAAGGTTGTATATCCAGTTGGGTTTGGGGTCGTTCAGCTTGATCTGCACCGTGTACCGATCGAGCGCCTTGAGACCCTCCAGCGGCGTGTCGTAGTCCATCTTGTTGGCCTTGCGCACACGCTTCATCATCTCGTCGGAGCCGACGATGTAGCCCTCCACCTCGGCCAGTAGCGGCGCCGACAACTTCGGATCGAACAGGCGTTTGATGGTGTAGACGTAGTCTTCGGCGGTTAGCTCGCGCTTCTTGCCGCCAAAGACTTCGTGCGGCGCGAAGTAAATGCCAGGCCGAATCTTGAATGTCAGCGTGCGATAGTTGTCGGTGAACTCCGGCATGCCCACGGTGACATTGGGCACGAGTTTGGTGGGCCTAGCGAGGTAGTCGTAGCGCAGCGGCGAATCGAATTGCGCGTTGTTGACGATGTTGGAATACACGTCACTGACCTTTTGCGGATCCATGCTCGTTTCCGCGACCTCAAAGGCGTAGCGCAACACCTTGCGCAAGTCCGGCCCTTGCCCGTCTTTCGCGCTCGCCACCGCGGCGTGACCGGCTGCCGCCAGAATCATCGCGCACGCAAGCGCCCCGGTCCTGCGAATATTCGCAATCATTTCTTCCTCCGCTTCTGCTCTTCCAGGTCGACGTCGACGAACTTCCACACCGAGTTCATGACCGGGTTCATGCGATAGCCGATCACCCAAGGCTGGGTGAGGTTGTTCCAAATGGGGTATGCGGACAAGGTCCAGGGCGAGTAGGCCATGAAGGTGCGGTTCATCTCGCGAAAGATGGCGTTCCGTTCGGGTGAATTGGGAATGCGCTGCGTCGCCTCGTACATCTTGTTGTAGGCGGGCAGATTGAAACGCGAGTGGTTGGATTGGCCGCTATTCGGGCCATACAGCAACTGCAGGAACGAATCGGCGTCGGGCAGCGTCGAGGTCCAGCCCACACCCCACATTTGCAGCTTGCCAGCGCGCGACTCTTTGAGCAGGTCCGGCCACTTCTGGAAATTCGCCTCCATGCGGATGCCGATGACTTTCATGCTCTTGATCCAGACTTCGGTGAGCTGGCGTCGCTCCATGTCCGGCGCGGAGGACAGCGTGATGACCAGCTTCGAGCCGTCCGGATTCTCGCGATAACCGTCGCCGTCCTTGTCGACATAGCCGTACATGTCGAGCAGCGCCTTGGCACGGCCGGGATCGTATTCCACGGTCTCGGAGCGAAAGTCGGGATCGAACCCGTTGGCGCCGGGCGCGATGGGCGAGTTGGCGCGGATGGCCTGGCCCTTCCGAACGATGTTGATTTCTTCGTCCGCGTAATAGCCCAGTGTCATCGCACGACGGAGCGCCACCTTATCCGGCGTGTAGCCGCCGACAACCTTGTTCTCCATGCCGAAGTATGTGTACTGAAGCGAGATGCGCGTCACGCGATCCAGCTTCATGCCGCGCGCGGCCAGGTCGGCCGCGAGCTTGCCGCCAGGTGCGGCGCGGGTGGAGAACTCGAAGGGCACTTCGTCGATGACATCGTGCTCCTCGTTCAGGAACGCGAGCCAACGCGGCTGCGGCTCTTCGATGATGGAGATTTCGATGCGCCCAACCATGGGAATCTTCTTGCCGGAGAGGCGCTTCGCAATCGCCTGCGAATATTCGTCATTGGCCGGCGGCTCGGATTCCCACACTTCGTCGCGATAGCCCGGATTGGCCTCCAGCACGATGCGCGAGGACTTGCGCCAGAACGCGAGCCGGTAGGGACCGGTGCCGACCGGATGATCGCCGGTGCTGTCGCCGTACTTCTCCACGACTTCGCGCGCGACGCCGCCAAAGCGAGAGTCCGTCATGCGGTAGAGGAACAGGAAGTCGGGTCGCTTCAGGCGGATGATCAAGGTGTGCTTGTCCGGCGTCTCGAATCCGCGCACGGGCATGTCGTAGTCGAAGACCTTGGTCTCCCGCCACTTGGCGACAACCTTGTCCATGCCCTCGATGTGATCGACCAGATACAGCACATTCGATCGCCAGCGTGGGTCGAAATGGCGCTTGATGCCGTAGACGAAATCGGCGGCAACCAGCTCGCGCTTCTTGCCGTTGAACGCGGGATCGTCGGTGAAGTAGATTCCGGGCTTGATGCGGAACGTGAAGACGGTCCCATCTTCCGACACGGTGGGCATGTCGACCAGCACATTCGGCTTCAATTTGTACGGCCTGGCCAGATAGTCATAGGTCACGAGCGGATCGAAGATCGCCGCGACGACATAGCTCGAATAAAGGTCCGAGATGGTGGCGGGGTCGAACGAGGTCTCCGCGATGCGAAAGGCATAGCGCACGACCTTGTTCGGGTCCGCCGCACGCGCACTGGGCATCGCGGCGATGCACATCGCACCGACAATGATCGAGAGCGTAGTCACGCGTCGGGAGGTTGCGTCGAAAACCCGCTTCAACAGTCTGAAAAACATCAGGAAATCTCCTGAGAAAGAGCGCGCGTACTATACCTCAAGACGTCGCCTCCCTTGGTGGCAAATCGTGGCGCCCGCGACCCGCGCGCGGTCAGCTAGCCGGCCGCTTGCGGGCAAGCCACGCAGCCAGGCAAAGGACCGCCACGGCGGCTTGTTCGTTGTGAAAAGTGCTGTTGACCAACCCGATGAAAAGCGTTGACACCAGCGCTAGCGTCGCGCTGATCCACGCCACCCGCGCGTGGCCGTCAGCGGCCTGGGCAAACCCGCGCAGCAGCGACCCCGCCCACGCCGAGAACAGCAGCAGCATCGCGACGACCCCCACGACGCCCCGCTCCGCCAGCGTGTCGAAATACAGGCTGTGCGCGTGCGCGCCGGCGAAGTCACGCGCCGCATCCCATGTCCGCCCTTGCGCCGCCGTCCATTCCTGGTAACGCACGGTGGTGACGCGGGAGAAATTGTCCATGCCGATGCCGAACACGGGATGCGCGCGCCAGGCCGTGGCAGCCCGCTCCCAGAGAAGATCGCGGTATGCCAGCACATTGTGGTTATCCACATTCCGCGTGTGCTTGCGAAGGACCCAAGGATCAGCCGCGACCAACAACGTCGTGGTGAGGGCGAGCACGCCCAATACGGCGAGCAGGGGTTTCCAGGAGCGTCTGAGAAGCGGCGCCACCGCGACAATCGCGATCAGTGGCAGGCACAACACCGCGACCCGGCTGCCGGTTGCGACGACAGCGACGCCAAGAAACAGGATCACGGTGGTGAGCGCAAGCCTCGCCGTGGAGCCAAACTCGGACCAGCGTCCGACCAGCAGCGCAAGCGCGATGCCCATGACCGTGCAGAGGTAGGTGGCCGTGTGATTCGAGTGGCCGATTGAATGCAGCTCCAACCCTTCTCTGGTAGAGCCGGTAAATTGCCATGCGCCAATCAGCGTCGCCGATACGGCGCCTGCGACGACCATTGCGAACACGACGAGCCACTGCGCGCGCGAATAGCCGGCGCGTCCCAGACACCAGAGAAAGAGCAGCGTGCGCACGACATCGCGGAGCCCGACCCACTCGCCGCCCTTGATGCCGGCGAATGGCGTGCCCACAACCGCCAGCGCAATGCACGCGGCAATGATGGCGTCCCACCGCGTCCATGGCCCGCCCCAGCGTCCGGTCTGAAATCGATTGAATGTCCAGGTGGTGAAGAAGAGAACGCCCAGAATGTTTTTGGGCGCCTCGTAGAGAGGAAAGAAAAACGCGAGCGCGAGCAGGAACGCGAGCTCGATGTTGCGGGCACGTGTGCCGTTGAAAATCGGCTCAAGCATGGCCGGAACTCGCAACCTGAACGGCCTCTGCGGCGAAAACCGCGTCCGCGCGCGCTCGAAACGCGGCGAAGGAGAAGCGCTGCAAGTGCTCCGTGGCAAACCGCGGGTCGGGACGCATGGCGCGCGCCCGTTCCAGGGCGGACTGGAATCCGGCCCCCCGGTCCTCGCGCGGATCGGCGTAGAGATAACCGGTCACGCCATCGATCATGGTTTCGGTGAAGGGCGGGGCCGCAGGCGCCAGCACCGGCGTGCCGCACTGTTGCGCTTCGATCACGTTCAAGCCCAAGGCTTCGCGCTCCGGCAGGCCGGTGAGGAGGTAGTCCAGTTCGGCATAGACCGCGCCCACGTTCGATTGAAATCCCCAGAAGCGCGCACGCTGACCCAACGGGGCCAGCACACGCCGCAGCTCGCGATATGCGCGGTAGCCGATGGCGCTGCCAAACACTTCTAGATTCACATCGGGCTGCCGGAGCAGCGCCGGCATGAGCGCGGTGAACAACGCGGGAAACTGCTTCAACGGCGCAAGCCGCGACACCACGCCCAGGGTGAGGCCCAGCCGCTTTGCGAATATTCGCCTGGGCATCATCCACTCGATGAACGGCTCGCCCCACGCCAACAGCCGGTCACGCGTCTTGCGCTGATCCCACTCGACCATCGCACCTTGGCGAATGCCTGCGCCTGTATCGCGCCGGCCGAGTTCCGCGACCCCCAGAAGCGGCGTCTCGTGAACAGTTGAAAAGCCCGCGGCTCGCAGTGTGGCGGCGACATGCGCCGACACGGGCAGCAAGCGATGCGCGGCACGGTAGTAGTAGGGAATGGAGGAGGAATAGACGGCCTGGTGGCCGAGCCCGAGGACACGGTGTCGCGCCGCCAGTCGATCCAGCAAGCCCTTCGGCAAAGGCGCATGAACACAGATCAAGGCATCGTCCGGAATGCCCGCAATGTCGTCCCGCACCCGGAAGTCGTGCTCGCGAAGCTCGATGTCCCCGTGCTGAATGTCACGCCACCAGGACGCGTTGCGGCCGGTCACGATGACGTTTCGCCAACCGCCTTCCTGCAGCGCGTGTGCGAGAAAACCGGTGTAGACCTCCGCGCCCCCCAGCGTGGGCGATGAATTGAGGTGAAAGATGGGTGGACGGTCGGGGAGCATCAGGGAGTCAATCAGGGCCGAGGAGCCGGCTTCCCGACTGCTGCGGTAAACTTCAAGGCGAAAAAACGCTGCAAAGCCGATGCAAGTCAACGCATTCTACCGACTCGTCGACCCACCCTCGCCTTTGCCCCGCCCGCGCACGCTGCGCTGACCATCAGGACGCCATCATGGGCTTTCTCGCCAACAAGAAAATCCTCATCACCGGTTTGCTCTCGAATCGATCCATCGCCCACGGCATCGCCAAGGCGGCGCGCCGAGAAGGCGCGGAATTGGCCTTCACCTATCAAGGCGAAGGTGTGCGCGAGCGGGTCGAAAAGCTCGCGCCGGAGTTCGACAGCAGCATCATTCTGCCCTGCGATGTCGCGAGCGATGAGAGCATCGCCGCAACGTTCGAGTCTCTGCGCAAGCACTGGGACGGTCTCGACGGTCTGGTGCATTCGATCGGCTTCGCCCCGCGCGAGGCCATCGCTGGCGACTTTCTCGAAGGCGTCACGCGTGAGAACTTCCGCATCGCGCACGACATTTCCAGCTACAGCTTCGCGGCGCTGGCGCGCGCGGCGATGCCCATGATGGAAGGCCGCAACGGGGCGTTGCTCACGCTCTCGTACCTGGGTGCCGCGCGGGCCGTCCCGAACTACAACACGATGGGGCTCGCCAAGGCGAGCCTTGAGGCGTGTGTTCGCTACCTCGCCACCAGCCTCGGCCCCCGGGGTATTCGCGTCAACGGCATCTCGGCCGGCCCGATCAAGACCTTGGCCGCCGCTGGCATCGGTGGTTTTGGCAAGATTCTGCATCACGTCGAAAAGCACGCACCGTTGCGCCGCAATGTGACCACCGAAGAAGTTGGCAACGTCGCGGCATTTTTGCTTTCCGACCTCGCGAGCGCGGTCACCGCCGAGATCACCTACGTCGATTGTGGCTTCAGCACAGTCGCCGCTGGAATGGAAGATTGAGGCCGCGTTGTCACCGGTCTTGCGAAAAAACACACGGGGCGCCAAGGCGCCCCGTGTGTTTCATGCATGAACCGACCGGCAACGGTTGAAAAGCGTCACTGTGGCTTGAACTCGACGGCGCTCGCACGAACTTTCACGCCCGTTTCCTTGCGGGCATGCGCGAGGAGCGCGGCCAGCTCCTCCTGCAAAAGCGCCTGCTCTGTTCGCTGACGAAGCGAGGTCAACGTTGCCGCGTCCGGCGCGGGCGGGTCGATGATCTTGCTGATGCGCACGAGCGTGTAGCCACCCTGACCGTCCTTCACGCCGAGATACGCCGGCAGCTTCGCCACACTCGCCTTCAGAACCTGATCCAGGACCTGCGGATTCAAGGCACCACTCTTCTGGCGACTGACCGCCAGCGGCGCGGGCCAGGTGACTGTCGCCTCGACGCCTTCTTTGAGCGCCTTCAGCTTCTTCTCACCCTCTGCTTGAGCCAGCTTGCCCGCCTCCTCGCGCTGGAGCTTGCGCTGAATGTCGGCCTCGACCGATGCGAGCGGTCGAATCTCCGCCGGCTTGACTTCGACGGCGCGGGCGGCGACCAGCACGTTGGGCGCGATCTCGACGGCCTCGGTGTTGCGCTTGTTCTTCAGCACTTCATCGGAGAACAGGGCCTGCGACAACTTTGGGTTGTTGAACGGTGGGAAGCCCATGCCCTTGCCCATCCAGGGCGTGGCGCGAATGGCGAGCTTCAACTCGTCGGCCACGGGCTTCAGCGATCCGGACTGCTCGAACACCCGATCACTGAACACCTGGGCCACTTCGGCGAACTTCTTGCCAGCGCGATCGCGGCGCAGGTTGCGCTCGATCTCGGCCTTCGCCTGCTCGAATGACTTCCCTTCCTTGGGCGCGCTGATGAGAATGTGACTGGCTTCGCGCTGCTCCTCCACGCCGTCTTTCTTTGGTTTGATGCCAGTGAGCTTGATGATGTGAAAGCCGAAATCGGTCTCGACGAGATCACTGATCTGGTCGACTTTCAGCTTGTTGAAGACGGCGTCCTCGAACGGCTTGACCATCGCGCCCTTGCCGAACGCACCCAGGCTGCCGCCAGATTGGGCCGAGCCCGGGTCTTGCGAATATTCGCGTGCAAGGTCGGCGAATCGCTTGGGCTCCTTGCGCGCCTTGGAAAGCACTTCTTCCGCCTTCTTGCGGGCGGCAAGCTTCTCCTCGTGCTTGGCGGCATAGCCGCTGTCGTAGGCCTTCTTCACGTCCTCAGGCGCGATCGCCTCCGCGCCGGCCAGCGCGTCCAGCGACAGCTCGACATACTCGGCGCGGACTTGCTCGGGCACGGTGAACTCGGCCTTGTTCTGGTCATAGTAGGCCTTGACCCGCTCGGCGCTGATCTTGGCTTCGGTCAGATACGGGTCAGCCGGAATTGTCACCAGAGAGACTTCGCGCGACTGGTCCATGGCCTTCACGAACAGCTCCGCCGACACGCCGCTGGCGAAACCAGTGCGGGTGACCGACTCGACGAAGAGTGTGCGCTCCATGTCCTTGCGCATCGCCGCCTCGAAAACCTTTGGGGGCCGTCCGTTGGCCTTGAGAATGCTCGCGTACTTGTCCGCCGAGAATTTTCCGCCCTCGTGGAAGTCGGGCATCTTGGCGATCTGCTCGGCGAGCGCCACGTCACTCACGCTCGCACCCGCTCGCTCGGCCGCGACCACGATCAGCTTCTGATTAACCAGATCATCGACGATCTGCATGCGCGCTTCCTTCGATTCGAACATGCGTGAATCGAAGTTCGGCCCCAGCATGCCGCGAATGCGGTCCTGCTGCTGGCGCAGAGCCTGATCAAACTCGGCCGTGGTGATGCGCTGACTGCCCACTTCCGCGACCGTGTCTTGGCCTGCCGGAGTGGTGAAGTAGGCCTCTATGCCCACGAACGCGAAAGAAACCACCAGAACGCTGAAGAAAATGACCTGAACGATCTTCGACCGCGCAAATGAAAAGACAAGACTGGAAGACATGGCGTCCTTCTCCGGCGGATAACCGGCATCGAGCAAACTACGGTGCAAACAAAAAAGGGCGAACAAGGTTCGCCCTACTGAATCGGTTGGCGGAGTGGACGGGACTCGAACCCGCGACCCCCGGCGTGACAGGCCGGTATTCTAACCAACTGAACTACCACTCCACACTCTTGAAACTGGTGGGTGCTGACGGGATCGAACCGCCGACATTCGCCTTGTAAGGGCGACGCTCTACCAGCTGAGCTAAGCACCCCGGCGCTGCCGCGTTCCGAAACAAATCCGACTACTTCGGCACCCGGAAAGCGCGCTAGTTTAATGCATCCTTGAGCGCTTTGCCAGCCCTGAAGCGTGGAACCTTGCTCGGCTCGATGGGGATCGATTCCCCCGTGCGCGGATTGCGCCCCATGCGGGCGGCGCGCTGCACCGGCAGAAACGTTCCGAATCCGGCGAGCGTCACGCTGTCGCCGGCCTTCAATGCGGCGACGATGGCCTCCAACGCCGCATCCACCGCACGTCCGGCCGACATCTTGGAAATGTCGGCGGACTTGGCCACCGACTCGATGATGTCCATCTTGTTCATGGGGCCGCCTAGTGCTTGATGACGGCCGACGCCGCGTCGACGGGCTTGGCAGCGACCTGCGCAACCTCCTCCTTTTCGGGCAGCGGAACAGGCTTTCGCTCAAGCGCCATGTCGAGCACCTGGTCAATCCAGCGCACGGGATGAATCTCCAACGCGTTCTTCACGTCGTCCGGAATCTCCGTGAGGTCCTTCACGTTCTCGTGGGGAATCAGCACGATCTTGATGCCGCCACGGTGCGCCGCGAGAAGCTTTTCTTTCAAGCCACCGATGGGCAACACCTCGCCGCGCAAGGTGATTTCGCCGGTCATGGCCACGTCGGCGCGAACTGGAATACTCGTCAACACCGACACCAGCGCCGTGGTGATCGCGATACCGGCGCTGGGGCCATCTTTCGGCGTGGCGCCCTCGGGGAGGTGAATGTGCAGATCACTCGTTTCGTGGAAATTCTCCGCGATCCCGAGAATGCGGGAACGGCTTCGCACGACCGATAGCGCAGCCTTGATGGATTCCTGCATCACCTCGCCCAGCTTGCCTGTGGTTTCCACTTTGCCCTTGCCGGCCAAGCGCGCGGCTTCGACGGTCAACAGCTCACCACCCACCTCGGTCCAGGCAAGGCCCGTGACCTGGCCGATCTGGTTCACTTTCTCAGCGATCCCGTAGGAGTACTTCCGCACGCCCAGATACTTGTCCAGATTCTTCGCCGACACCGTCACCTTGCCCGTCTTTTTCTTGGTGAGTAGCGACTTGACGACCTTGCGGCAAATCTTGGAGATCTCGCGATCCATGCCGCGCACGCCCGCCTCGCGGGTGTAGTAGCGGGTGATGTCACGGAGCGCGCTCTCCGCCACCACCAGCTCATCCTCTTTCACGCCGTTGGCCTTCATCTGCTTGGGCAGCAGATACTGCCGAGCGATATGCACCTTTTCGTCTTCGGTATAGCCGGACAACCGGATGATCTCCATGCGATCCAGCAACGCGGGCGGGATGTTCAGGGTATTCGCCGTGGCGACGAACATCACATCCGACAGGTCGTATTCGACTTCAACGTAGTGATCCACAAAGGTGTGGTTCTGCTCGGGATCCAGCACCTCGAGCAACGCGGACGCCGGATCGCCCCGGAAATCCATGCCCATCTTGTCGACTTCGTCCAACAGGAAGAGCGGATTGCGCACACCCACCTTGGTCATGTTCTGCAAAATCTTGCCGGGCATGGAGCCGATGTACGTGCGGCGATGGCCGCGTATTTCGGCCTCATCGCGCACACCGCCCAGCGCCATGCGGATGAACTTGCGGTTGGTCGACTTGGCGATGGACTGACCGAGCGAAGTCTTGCCCACGCCAGGCGGACCGACCAAGCACAGGATGGGCGCCTTCAACTTGTCGACGCGGCTTTGCACGGCGAGATACTCGACGATGCGCTCCTTGACCTTCTCCAGACCGTAGTGATCAGCGTCGAGGATCTTTTCGGCCTTGACGAGATCCGCTGAGACCTTCGTCTTCTTCCGCCACGGCAGATTGATGACGGTGTCGATGAAATTGCGCACCACAGTCGCTTCCGCCGACATGGGCGACATCAGGCGGAGCTTCTTCATCTCCGCCTCGACCTTCGCCTTGGCTTCCTTGGTCAGATGCGCGGCCTTAATTTTCTTGTCCAGCTCGTCGATATCGGCGCCGTCCTCGGACTCGCCCAGTTCCTTCTGGATGGCCTTGACCTGCTCGTTGAGGTAGTACTCGCGCTGACTCTTCTCCATCTGCCGCTTCACACGGCCACGAATGCGCTTTTCCACTTGGAGGATGTCAATCTCCGTTTCCAGGAGTCCCAGCAGCTGCTCAAGTCGTCCCTGCACGCTGACGTTTTCCAGAATCTGCTGCTTTTGTTCCAATTTGAGCGGCAAGTGGGCGGCGATGGTGTCCGACAGGCGTCCCGCGTCCTCTATTCCAGCCAGGGAGGTCAGCACTTCGGGCGGAATCTTCTTGTTCAGTTTGACGTACTGGTCAAACTGGGTGAAGAGACTGCGGCGCATGGCTTCGATCTCGGTGTTTTCCGCATCTTCAGGCGCGACCAGATCGATATGCGCCTCGTAATTCTCCTTGACCGACAGGACATGCAGAATGCGGGCGCGCTGGATGCCTTCGACCAGCACTTTCACCGTGCCGTCTGGCAGCTTCAACATCTGCAGAATGCTCGCCGTGCTGCCCGTGTCATGCAGGTCCTCCGGCGCGGGATCGTCCTTGGCGGCGGATTTTTGCGCAACCAGGATGACGTTCTTGCCCTCCTCCATCGCCGCTTCCAGCGCCTTGATGGACTTGGGACGCCCCACGAAAAGCGGAATGACCATGTGCGGAAAGACCACCACATCGCGCAATGGCAGGAGGGGCAGAATCAGCGGCTCGGTCGCGGGAATTGGATTCATGGATTCTCTGAATGAAGTCGACTCGATGAAGATGGGTGGCTGAGCGTGGATTTCAACGGGCGCAAACCGGCCAAGACACCGGCCGGATCGGGCTCAGACCCCGGCGACCTTGGGCTGGTCGGCGTAAATGAGCAGCGGCTGGCCGCCGTGGGCGATGACGCCCTCGTCGACAACGACCTTCTGCACGTTTTGCATGGAGGGCAGATCGAACATCACGTTGAGCAACGCATGCTCGATGATGGAGCGCAAGCCCCGCGCACCGGTCTTGCGATCGAGCGCCTTGCGTGAGATCGCCGCAAGCGCTGGCTCGCGAAACTCGAGCTCGACGCCTTCCATGGCCAGCAACTTCTGATACTGCTTGACCAGCGCGTTCTTGGGTTCCGTGAGAATCCGGATCAGCGCTTTCACATCCAGCTCATCAAGCGTCGCCACCACGGGCAGTCGGCCGACGAATTCCGGGATCAGCCCATAGCGAATGAGGTCCTCGGGCTCGACATCGTGCAGCAATTCGTTTCGCGCCTTCCGGTCATTGTCACTGACCACATCCGCGCCAAATCCGATGCCGGACTTGTCCGTGCGGTTCTGAATGACTTTTTCCAGTCCGCTGAACGCGCCGCCGCAGATGAACAGGATGTTGGTCGTATCAACCTGCACGAATTCCTGATTGGGATGCTTGCGGCCACCTTGCGGGGGCACGGAGGCCATGGTGCCTTCGATCAGCTTCAGCAGGGCCTGCTGAACGCCCTCGCCGGATACGTCACGGGTGATGGACGGGTTGTCAGCCTTGCGAGAAATCTTGTCGATTTCGTCGATGTAGACAATGCCGCGCTGGGCCTTTTCGACATCGTAGTCGCACTTCTGCAGGAGTTTCTGGATGATGTTCTCGACATCCTCGCCCACATAGCCTGCTTCAGTCAGCGTGGTCGCGTCGGCGATGACGAAGGGGACATTGAGCAAGCGCGCCAGCGTTTGCGCCAAGAGCGTCTTGCCGGAGCCAGTGGGGCCGATGAGGAGGATGTTCGACTTGGACAGCTCGACATCGGCGTCTTTGGCGCCCGTCTTCAATCGCTTGTAGTGGTTGTAGACCGCGACCGAAAGAATCTTCTTGGCCGTCATCTGGTCGATGACGTACTGGTCGAGGATGTCGCAAATTTCCTGCGGGGTCGGCAGATCGCCCTTTGAGGTCTTGGCGGCCGGGTCCGACTGCGCCTCTTCACGAATGATGTCGTTGCAGAGGTCGATGCACTCGTCACAAATGAACACGGACGGACCGGCGATGAGCTTCCTCACCTCATGCTGGCTCTTGCCACAGAAGGAGCAGTACAGCAGCTTTTCCCCGCTCGCCTTTTCCGTCATCGATGCGCCTTGTCGTCAGCCATTCCGAAGACGCTGGCACGCTTCGCGTTCAGACATCCGCGCCACGCTTGGCCAGCACGCGGTCGATGATACCGTATTTCAGCGCCTCGTCCGCCGACAGGAAGTTGTCGCGATCCGTGTCGCGGTCGATCGTCTCGTAGGACTGGCCGGTGTGCCGAGCCATGATTTCATTGAGGCGCCGCTTGAGAAACAGCGCCTCCTTGGCATGAATCTCGATGTCGGAAGCCTGACCGCGGAATCCACCGGACGGCTGATGGATCATCACTCGGGAATTGGGCAGGGAATTGCGCTTGCCCTTCGCACCCGCCGCGAGCAGAAATGCACCCATGCTGGCGGCAAAGCCGGTGCAGAGCGTGGTCACGTCCGGCTTGATGAATTGCATCGTGTCGTAGATGGCGAGGCCCGCCGTCACCGAACCGCCGGGCGAGTTGATGTAGAGGTGAATGTCCTTGTCCGGATTCTCGGATTCAAGGAAGAGCATCTGCGCGACGATGAGATTGGCGCTCGCGTCGTTCACTTCTCCCACGAGGAAAATGACCCGTTCCTTGAGCAGCCTGGAATAGATGTCGAAGGCGCGCTCGCCGCGACCGCTTTGCTCAATGACCATGGGCACATAGCCCAAGCCTGTCGTTTCCATGCCCATCAATCCAAAGTTGTTCATGCTGGCTCCGCGATGTCCGAACCTGTCAATCATGCGCGCTCGATGCCCATCAGCGCGTCAAATGTCGTTTTCTGCTCCGCCACTTCCATTTGGGCCGCGCACCAGGCCACCACATTTTCCTCCGCGACAACGGCTTCGACCTCGGCCAGGCGATCAGGTTGCGTGTAATACCACTTCACCATCTGCGCGGGCTCCTCGTAGCTGTCGGCGAGCTCCTCGATCATGACGCGAACCTGCTCGGGTTTGGCCAGCAAGTTCTGCTGGCGCACCAGTTCGGACAGGATCAAGCCCAGCCTGACGCGCTGCTCGGCGCGCTCGACGAAAAGCTCGGCGGGCAAGGACATGTCCTTGGTGGTCATGCCGCGCGATTCCAAGTCGCTCTTGGCCGTTTCCTGCAAACGAGCAATCTCCATGCCGACGAGCGAGCGCGGCAATTCGACTGCAGTTGACTCGATCAGGGCATTCATGACTTGTTCTTTCAGCTTGGCCTGCACGCGCTTCTTGCATTCGCGCTCGAGATTCTGCTTGATCTCCTTGCGCATCTGCTCGACATTGCCGTCCGCGACGCCGAGGCTCTTGGCGAATTCAGCGTCGATGGCCGGCAACTTGGCCTCGTTGACCAGCTTGACCGTGACCGCGAACTGGACCGTCTTGCCGGCCAGCTCCTCTTTGTAGTCGGCGGGGAATGTGAGATCGAACGTCTTGCTTTCACCGGACTTTAGACCTTCGAGCGCCGCTTCAAAATCTGGCAGCAGGCGCTTTTCGCCCAGCACGACGCCAAAATTCTCAGCCTTGCCGCCTTCAAAAGGCACCCCATTCAGGGTGCCGTCGAAATCGATGACCAGAAAATCGCCCTTGCGCGCCTCGCGCTCCACCTTCTCGAAGGTCGCGCGCTGCTTGCGTAGCGTCTCCAGCGTGTTGTCGACATCTCCCTCGGCAACTTCAGCGACTTCTTTCGATATCTTGCGCCCGGCGAGCGAGCCGACCTTGACCTCGGGATAGACCTCGAAGGTGACCGTGAACTCAAAGCTGTCGGCGTTCTGACCGGTGTTGGCCGGCGCGAACCGGGGCATCCCGGCGACACGCACGTTCTGGGCGCGAATGGCATCGGAAAAGGACTGGTTGACGGAATCCGTCACCACTTCCTGACGCACTTGGAAACCATATTGCTTGGTGACCAGCGAGATCGGCACCTTGCCGGGACGGAAGCCCTGCATCTTGACGGTCTTGGCCAGGCGCTTCAGACGGGCCTGGATTTCAGACTCGATGGCGACCGCGGGAACGGACAGATTGAGATTGCGTTCAAGAGATGTGGCCGCGGGGGCAGCAGGGGCTGTTTGCATCGGGTGATCCTTTGACTACGACGGAAGAAATGACTGGGAGCTTCGGATTGTGGGTGCCGGCGCGGCCCGATGGTGCGAAAGGAGGGACTCGAACCCACACGCCTTGCGGCGCTGGAACCTAAATCCAGTGCGTCTACCAATTCCGCCACTTTCGCCCAGTTTCGCCGGAGGCATCGCCACGAAACCACGGAATAGCCGGAGCGCCGAAAAAATGCGCAGAACCGTGGCATTCATGCAACCCTCCGCATCGCCACAAGACAACACACCTCGCGGCACGCCAGCAGTTTTTGCAAGCCGGGCATTTTACCCCATCAGGTTCGCCATCGCCATGCGTCCGGCGGGGTGCGGCGCCGAGGCTATAATCCGACCGCCCCAGAAAGCGCCCCATGCCGGTCGACCACTACGAAAACTTTCCCGTCGCCTCGTTCCTGCTGCCCCGCCATCTGCGCAAGCCGATCGAGACCATTTATCGCTTCGCCCGCAGCGCCGATGACTTCGCAGACGAAGGCGACCTCGCGGACTCCGCGCGGCTTGAGCTGCTGGACGGCTATCGGCAATCGCTGCACCGGCTTTCGGCGGGCCAGCGCGGTGAACTGGGGCCGTTGTTTCTCGAACTCGCACACTGGATTGAATCGTATGACCTGCCGGTCGAGCTGTTCCATGATCTGCTCGATGCCTTCAGTCAGGATGTGACCACCAAGCGCTATGCGAATATTCGCGATCTGATGGACTACTGCAGTCGTTCGGCCAATCCCATCGGGCGGCTGCTGGTGCATCTCAACAAGCGGCAGTCGGAGCAGACGTTGCGGTGGTCCGACGCCATTTGCTCGGCGTTGCAGCTCATCAATTTCTGGCAGGACGTCGCGGTGGACTGGCGCAAGGGCCGCGTCTATCTGCCCCAGGAAGACCTCGAGCGTTTCAGCGTGAGCGAGAGCGATATCGCCGACGCGCGGACCGGTGACGCCTGGCAGGCGCTGATGGCCTTTCAGTGTCAGCGCGCACGCGAGCTCCTCGAAAGCGGCCGGCCGCTGACCCGGGCACTCCCCGGACGCATGGGTTACGAGCTTCGGTTCGTCCTTGCCGGCGGCCACGCGATTCTGGACAAGATTGATGCCGTGAAGGGCGATGTGTTTCGCCGCAGACCTGTCCTCGGCACTTTCGACTGGATCGTGCGCGCACCCGCAGCGCTCCTGGCCTGAGCGCGGCATGACGCCACATCAATACTGCCAACAGAAGGCGGCCCAGTCGGGTTCGAGCTTTTATTACAGCTTTTTGTTCCTGCCCAAGCCTCGCCGCGAGGCCATTACGGCCATGTACGCCTTCTGCCGCGAGGTGGACGATGTGGTGGACGAGGTGAAAGACGTCGACGTCGCCCGCGCCACGCTGGGCTGGTGGCGAGCCGAAGTCGACAACCTGTTCAACGGCCATCCCAGCCACCCCGTGACCCAGGCCCTGAAACCTTGCCTGGCCGATCACGGCATCACCCGTGAGCGCATGTTGCTGGTGATCGATGGCATGGAGATGGACCTGGTGAAGCATCGCTACGCGGATTTCACGGAGCTGGAGAAGTACTGCTACCTCGTCGCCGGCGTGGTGGGCGAACTCTCCGCCGGCATATTCGGCTTCCAGAACACTGCGACACTGAACTACGCGCGCAACCTGGGCATGGCGTTCCAACTCACCAACATCATCCGGGATGTCGGCGAGGACGCGCGGCGCGATCGCATCTATCTCCCACGCGAGGACCTCGCCCAATTCAACGTCGGCGAAGAAGACCTCCTGAAATGCCGCGAGACCGCCGGCTTCGACGCATTGATGCGCTTTCAGACTGAGCGCGCGCGGCGCTACTACCGCGCCGCGCGCGCCGCGTTGCCGGCGGACGACCGACGCGCGCAGCGTCCGGGACTGATCATGGCGGCCATCTACTCGACACTGCTGGACGAGATCGAGGCAGACGGATTCCATGTGCTCAACCAGCGCATCTCGCTGACCCCGCTGCGCAAATTCTGGTTAGCCTGGAAGACGTGGGTCTCGGCGTGAGCCCGGGTTCCGGCACGACTACGCCTCGCGTCGCGGTGATTGGCGCGGGCTACGCAGGGGTTGCGGCGGCGGTGCGGCTCACCCTTGCGAATATTCGCGTATGCGTCTTTGAGTCAGCTCACACGCCGGGCGGCCGGGCTCGCAGCATTCAGTATCACGAGCACATCTTGGACAACGGGCAGCACATGCTCGTGGGGGCGTATGCCAATCTGCTGGCGTTGTTAGACGTCATCGGCATGGGCGAGGCGGGGCTTCTGCGCATGCCGATGCAGATGCGCATGCATCCCGACTTCAGACTCACTACGCCCCGGCTGCCGGCACCGCTCAATCTGGCGTGGGGTCTCATCATGGCCGAAGGATTGTCCTGGCGCGACCGCATGGCAGCCACGCGCCTCTCAAACATGGTGCGGAAGCCATGCCTGCCGCCCAAGCTACGCTCGGGCACGGTCGCGGAGCTCCTGGCCGCCACCGGTCAAACCGAAAAGCTGGTACGAGCGCTCTGGCTGCCGCTCTGCATCGCGGCGCTCAACACGCCCATTGAAACCGCCTCCGCGGACGTGTTCGCCAATGTCTTGCGCGACGCACTGTTCAAGCGTCGCGAGCACAGCGACTTTCTGCTCCCCACAGTGGGGCTGACGGAACTCTTTCCGGGACCGGCATTGCAATGGCTCTCGGCGCGAGGCGGCGCAGTGCATCTGGGCACGCGGGTCAGGGCGGTGAGTGGAGAGGGGCGCGGCTTCACAATCCTGACGGACAAGGCCAAGGCGATGGGCGACAGCTTCGATGCCGTTGTCTGCGCTGTGGGGCCGCATCAGCTTGACGAACTTGGCGGCCTCGCCGCGACCGCTTTGCCAGCGTCACGACCACTGCGGTTCGAACCCATTTGCACGGTCTATCTCGCTTATTCCAGCCCGGTGCCGTTGCCTGCGATCATGGTCGGCAGTGAGCGGGGCGTGGCGCAGTGGTTTTTCGACCGCTCGCAGCTGGGCGGACCTGGCGGGCTCATCGCAGCCGTCATCTCAGCATCCGGGCCGCACGAACGCATGGCACAAAGCAAGATCGCCAGCCAGGCACATGCCGAACTTCAACAGATCACGGGGCCGCTGGAGACGCCGCTCTGGTCGAAGGTCATCACCGAGCGTTTCGCAACCTTCGCCTGCACGCCCGACGCACCGCGACCCGGCACGCGCACAAACCTGCCGGGCTTCTATCTCGCCGGTGACTACACCGCGGGCCCCTATCCCGCCACACTGGAAGGCGCGGTCCGTAGCGGCGAAGCTGCGGCCGCCCAACTGATCGCCGACCTCGCCCACTGAATTCCCGCCAAATCCACCGGACAT
Source organism: Betaproteobacteria bacterium (assembly GCA_016791265.1). Lineage (GTDB taxonomy): Bacteria > Pseudomonadota > Gammaproteobacteria > Burkholderiales > Usitatibacteraceae > JAEUMY01. Next base: position 35,652 of record JAEUMY010000008.1, on the reverse strand, counting down.
CCGCATGACTCGCAACACTTCGCAATCACTTCAGATGGCACGAGACTATGTCGCCCGGCCCGACTTGCTGAAAAACCGCGTCGTTCTCGTGACCGGTGCGGGCCAGGGACTCGGCCGGATGGCGGCGACGGCGTTCGCGAAGCATGGCGCGACCGTCGTGCTCACCGGCCGCAGTCTGGCCAAGCTCGAAGCGATCTACGACGCCCTGACTTCACTCGGCGCGCCGGAACCGGCCATGCTGCCGCTTGATCTCGCCAAGGCCGACGACGCGACGTTTCATGGCTTCGCCCAGTCGCTGCATGCGACCTTTGGTCGGCTCGATGGCATTTTCCATTCGGCCGCGCACTTTGAACCTCTCGCGCCGCTGGCCGTGCAGACGCTTGACCAGTGGCTCGCGTTGCTGCGCGTCAATCTGGCCGCGCCACACGCGTTGACGCGCGCCTGTCTGCCTATGCTGAAGCGCGCCGATGACGCATCGGTCGTGCTGGTCGGCGAAACCCATGGCGCAGAGCCCAAGGCCTATTGGGGTGGTTTCGCGGTCGCCAAGTCAGGCTTGCACACGTTGACCGCGATCTGGTCGCAGGAGCTCGCTCAAACGCCCGTTCGAATCAACTGTCTGATTCCGGGACCTGTCGCCACGCCCCAGCGAGGGCAAAGCCATCCGGGCGAGTCCGTCAACTCGCTGCCAGCCGTCGAATCGCTGGCGCCCGCCTGTCTGTATCTCATGGGGCCGGACAGCCATGCGGTGAGGGGCAAAGTGCTCGATATCGCGGCAAAGGATGCGTCGTGACATGAATGCGTCAGCGTCTCCGGTTCATTTGTCATCGCTCTTTCGGTACACTTGACACAATCGCAGAAGGCTTCGGACCAGGATGATGACGCGCAAGCGCCGGCCGCCACCGAAGACCGGCCTCCGAAGAATGCGCCGATCTGAAGCGCCGACACGTCCCGACCACAACTCGCCTCCCTACTCCCACGCGCACGCAAAATGATCGACCAGGCCAACCGCACTTTCATCTGCAGCGTGGTGTTTGTGGATCTGGTCGGCTATTCGAAGAAGTCGGTCGCCGAGCAGATATCGCTCAAGGAGCGCTTCCAGTCCCTGCTTGCCGAATCGATCAAGGACGTCGCCGTCAACGAACGCATCATCCTCGACACCGGCGATGGCGCGGCCATGAGTTTCCTCGGCGATCCCGAGGATGCCCTCTTTGTCGCCATGAATCTGCGCGACGCGATGCGGTCGACCGAGGACAGCGCGGGCGCGGCCGGCCGCGATGAAGAGGAAGGCGTCATCTGCATTGGCATCAACCTTGGTCCGGTCAAGCTGGTGCGTGACATCAATGGCCATCCCAACATCATCGGTGACGGCATCAATGTCGCGCAACGCATCATGAGTTTCGCGAAGCCTGGCCAAGTGGTGGTGTCGCGTTCCTACTACGATGTCGTGTCGGTCATTTCCGAAGCCTACGCAAAGCTCTTCCGCTACGAGGGCTCGCGCACCGACAAGCATGTCCGGGAGCACGAAATCTACATCGTCGGCGAATCCGACGACGCCTTTCGCCAGGCCAAACTGGGTCTGGAAAATCGCGCCGCGCAGACCAATCCGAAGGGTCGCGCGCAAAACCAGGTCGGCGTGCAATCGGGCACCTATCGCATCAACGCCCTCCCGCTGCCCGAAGAGGACATGCCGGCACCCAAGAGTTTCCTGCAAGACACCCGCAAAGTCATGATGGCCAGCGCTGGGCTCGGTGTCGTGGTGCTCATTCTCATCATTCTGGTGCTGATGCGAAAGCCGCAATCGCCCGCAGACCCCTCGCCCGCCGCCGCCACCGCGCCGGGAGGCGCCGGCCAGACAGCGGCGAACGCTGTCCCCGCACCCGTCGCGGAGCCAGCGAAGCCCGTCGCCGAGTCTGCCAAACCCAACGAGCCCGCCAAGACCGAGACACCCGGGAGCCAGGCGCCAAGCGCGGCAACGAGTGCGCCGGCCACCGGGGCGGCACCCACCAAGACGGAGCCTGCCAAGATCGATCCGGCCAAGGCGGCTGAGCCCGCCAAGGCCGAGCTGCCGCCGGGTACGTTGAATCTGGCGGTGGTTCCGTGGGGAGAGGTCTTCGTGAATGGCCGCTCACGCGGAGTCAGCCCGCCGATGAAGAACCTCAAGCTGCCACCCGGCAAATACCGCATCGAGATCAAGAACACGACTTTCCCGCCCTATTCGGAATCCGTGGAGATCAAGTCTCGCGAAGAGATCACTGTGCGGCACAAATTCTGACCTTCGAACTGCGAGAGTCCGCCATGAAGCCCAGAATCCCGACCCGCTTTTCCCATCCGCTTCTCCTGGCCCCCCGATTCGCCGGCGTCGCCGCCGCGCTGCTGCTGGCCTTGACGGCTTGCGCACCGGCGCCCAAGGCGCCCGATCCCTCGGCCCCCAGCGTGCCCACGGTCACCGAGGCTCAGCTACGCGAGCGCGCGGTGCAGAACCTCGCGCTCGGCCAACGCCAGTACGAAGCCGGCACATTCGACGACGCCTTGAAGAGCCTCAATGAAGCGCTGACTCACGGCGTGCTGTCCCGCGAGGACCAGGCGCAGGCCCGCAAGCTGCTCGCGTTCGTCCACTGCGTTTCAAACCGCGAGGACGCCTGCCGCTCGGAGTTCCGCAAGGCCCTCGAAATCAATTCGCGGTTCGATCTCACGCCGGCCGAGGCGGGACATCCGATCTGGGGACCGATTTACCGCAATGTGCGCGCCCAACTCGCCTCGGCTGCGACGCCCGCGCCTGCGCCCAAGGCGCTCAGCAAATCCGAGCAACTCCTTGCCGACGGCATGGCGAAGTACGACGCGGGCGAATTCGATGCCGCCCACAAGATCCTGCAAAACGCTCTCAAAGAAGGCCTCGACAAACCGGCCGACCAGCTGAAGGCGATCAAGCACTCGGCGTTCTGTCTCTGTCTCGCCGAGAAGTGGGGTCAGTGCCGAACCGAGTTCATGAAACTCTTCGATGTCGATCCGAACTTCGACCTCACCCCCGCCGAAGCCGGACACCCCTCCTGGACTCGCACCTACGCCGGCGCCAAGCAGCGTTGGAAGGATGCGCAAGCCGCCAAGGACAAACAGCCGGCCAAGGCAGCGCCCGCGACCAAATAAGACCGCCGGAGATCATGTCGGACAGCAAACTCGAGGTTCTCGGGCGGTACAAGATTCTGGACATCGTCGGACGCGGTGCGATGGGCATCGTCTACAAGGCGGTCGATCCCGTCATCGACCGCATCGTGGCCATCAAGACGGTCAATCTCTCATTGTCCAAGGAAGATCTGGCCGAGTACGAAGCGCGATTCCAGCAGGAGATCAAAGCGGCGGGTCGGCTTAATCATCCCAACATCGTCACCATTTACGACGTGGGCCGCAATGCCGATTTGGCATACATGGCCATGGAGTTCCTGGATGGCAATGAGTTGAAGGATCTCCTCGCCGCTGGCGAGAAGCCGGACGTGGAGACCACGGTCGAACTGATCGCCCAGGTCGCCGATGCGCTCGCCTTCGCGCACGAGCGCGAGATCATTCATCGCGACATCAAGCCCTCCAACATCATGGTGGTGAAGGTGCCGAACGGGGTGATGGCAAAGCTCACGGACTTTGGCATTGCGCGCATGCCGGCATCGGCGGTCAAGACCATGACTGGCATGATCCTGGGCAGCCCACGATACATGTCGCCGGAACAGGTGATCGGCAAGACCATCGACCATCGCTCCGACATCTTCTCTCTGGGCGTTGTCCTGTACGAGACGTTGACCGGCATCGCCCCTTTCGACGGCGACAACGTTAACGCGATCATGTATGCCACGGTGAACACCAATCCGGTGCCACCATCCACGCTCAACCCCGGCATCCAGACCATGCTGGACCTGATCGTGGCCAAGGCGCTGGCCAAACAGCTGGATGATCGCTATCAATCCATGCGCGACTTCTGCGCGGACTTGCGCGAGGTGAAGCGCATGCTGGCCTCCCCGGTCTCCGGCTCGGTGCTGACAAAGGCGGGCGCCGCACCTGCTCCGCGATCGGCGGTGTCGGATGTTTCTCCGGCACGGCTCGCGAAGGGCAGCACCACCCAGGAAAGCGCGCCGCTGAAACTGGATCGCAAGTTCGACTCCTTCGAGGCCACCATGCGCCTCGCCGCGCTCACCCAGCAGACCGAGGACTTCAAAGAGTTCATCAGCGAGACTCAGAAGCTCCGGGCATACAAGGGGAAGATCGAGGCGCAACCCATCGATGCGCCGGCACCGACAGTGGCAAAGGCGGCACCGCAACCGGCGGCGCCGGTCAGGACAGCGCCGGTCGCGGCGAGCGCGGATGACACGGCCACCATCAAGCTCGAGGCGCGCTCAGGCCCGCCTGCGTGGCTGCCACTGGCCATGCTGGGCGGCCTGTCTTTGGCCGCGATTGTGCTGATTCTCGTTTTGCTGCTGCACCGCTGACAGTACCTTGCGTGATCGGCCGACGGTGCCGGCCAACCAGACAATCAGCGTGATTTTCGCGGTGTCGTTGCGCGCACCGCCGCTTGGACCCGCACGCTCGTCCTCGCCTTGACCGGCTTGCGGGCAGCCTGCCCCCCTTCGGCACCCGCCCCCAAACCCGCCAGATAGATATCGATCATGCGGTCGGCCTCGGCGCCCAGATCGAAATAGGCCGGGTCGAGTAGCCAGTTGTCGATCAATCCATCGATGAGCGCGTGCAAGCCGATGGCCGCGCGCCGGCCGTCCGTACCGGCTGCGACCTGACCACGGGCAGCCGCGTGCCGGAATCCCGCCTCAATCTGTTCGAGGCAGGCCGAGCGGCTCTCCAGATGACGCTCTTTCAGCGCCACCATGTCGTCCACGTACTCGCACTTGTGAGTGACGATCTCGAACACGCGCTGCATCCTCGCGTCCCGCGCAGTCTGGCGGAGCACGCCCACTGCGCAGGCCCGCACATGGCCCAGCGGGTCCTCCAGTTCACTGTCCCCTGACTGGGCGACCAGATTTTCCAGGGGCAGCGTGACCCGCTCCATCATCGCGTCGAAGAGATCAGCCTTGTTCCTGAAGTGCCAATAGATGGCGCCGCGAGTGAGACCGGCGGCCTCGGCGATGTCGGCGAGCGATGTCCGTGACACACCCTTCTCGTTGAACACGCGCTCGGCCGCGTCGAGCAACTCGTTGCGGGTCTCAAGCGCTTCTTCCTTCGTTCTCCTGACCATCTCTGTCCCCTCGATCGCGTCCTGCTCCCGACGCGGGCTTGGCCCACCTCGCCGACGGTGTCTTGCAGGTTTCTAATGTTTGCCACTTTACATACATTCACGTATGTATGTATGATACGCGCCAAACCTCGAAGACTCAAGCCCCAACGGCGGCTTGAAGCGCAAATCGCTTGATCCCGATCAAACAACTACGCCGACAAAACTCCTGAAAGGCTCACGCCATGGCACGCCGCACACCTCATTCGTCACCGCAGTCGCCGCGATTGCCGTCTCTCCCGCCTTCACTTTCAGCGCCTCTCGGGTGCATTGATGACGTGCTAACCACGCCGCGCATTGCACGCACGCATCACAAACTCGCGAGCACGGCGGCGCTTGCCACGCTCATCGCGATCGGCCTCGCCGCCTGCGGCCAGGCGCCGCAGGGCGGTTTCCAGGGCATGCCGCCCGCGCAAGTGGTGGTGCAGCCCGCCGTTGCCCGCGAGGTGCCTTTGGAATTCGAGTATGTCGCGCAGACTGCGGGTTCCCGCGAAGTTGAAATCCGAGCGCGGGTCAACGGCATTGTCGAAAAGCGACTTTACGACGAAGGCAAGGTGGTGAGGGCGGGGCAGCCCCTCTTCCGACTCGACGCGGCGCCATACGCCGCTGCCGCCGCCCAGGCCGAGGCAGCCCTCGCAAGCGCGGAAGCCAGCGCCAAGCAGGCGGAACGCGAATATTCGCGATTGCAGCCGCTCATCGAGGTGAAGGCCGTCAGCCAACGCGAATGGGATCAGGCCCAGTCCGCGCTCGACATCGCGCGCGCCCAGGTGAAGGAAGCCCAAGCGCGGCTCGCGGCGGCGCGCGTCGATCTCGGCTACACGAACATCACCGCGCCCCTTGCCGGGGTGGTCGGGCGCGCATTGAAAGTCGAAGGCGCGCTCGCCAATGCGAGCGGCGGCGACAGCCTCCTCGCCACCCTCGCCCAGACCGATCCCCTGCACGTCAATTTCGCCATCGCCGAAAAGGAAAAGTCCGAGCGCGACGCGGAAATCGCCGCAGGTGGCATCCGGCTGGCCAAGGGCGGCTATGGCGTCAAGCTCAGAACATCTGAAGGCCGTCCGCTCCCGCAGTCGGGCGCGCTCGATTTCACCGACTACAAGGCCGATGCCAACACGGGCGCGTATGCCGCCCGTGCGACGGTCGCAAATCCCGGCGGAGCGCTCACCCCCGGGCAGTTCGTGCGTGTCGTGCTGACCGGCGCGACGCGCCCCAACGCCATCGTCGTGCCGCAGCGCGCGGTGCTGGATGGGCCGATGGGAAAGTTCGTCTATGTCGCCGGCAAAGGCCAGGACGGCAAGCCCGCCGCCGAACCGCGTCCCGTGGTGCCGGGCGAGTGGATTTCACTGGACGGCAAGGACCGGAACGGCTGGGTGATCCGCCAGGGTCTCAATGTCGGCGACCCCGTGATCATCGACGGCATGGCGCGAATATTCGCACCCGGCCAACCCATCGCCCCGATGTCGCCGGAAGAGACCGCGAAGGCCGCGCAACAGCCCGGAGCATCGAGCGTCGCGCCGCCGGCGAAACCCGATGCCAAACCGGGCGACGCGCCGGCTGCCAAGAAGTAAGCGGAAAGGATCCTTCAAATGTTCTCCCGCTTCTTCATCGACCGGCCCATCTTCGCCTTCGTGATCTCGATTTTCATCGTGATCGCGGGTCTGGCGTCAATGCGCTCGCTCCCCATCGCGCAATATCCGGAAATTTCACCGCCTGTCGTTCAAGTCATCGCCGTGTATCCCGGCGCATCGGCCGAGGTCATCGAGCAAACGGTGGCGGCGCCCATCGAAAACGCGCTGACCGGCATCGAAGGCCTGATGTACATGGCCTCCACGTCGACCTCGAATGGCACGGTCACCATTCAGGTGACCTTTGAGATCGGCACCGATCCGGACAAGGCCGCGCAGAACATCAACAACCGCGTGAAGCAGGTCGAGGCCAAACTGCCGCAGGAAGTCCGCCGCCAGGGCGTGACTGTCGAGAAAGGCTCGTCAGCCTTCCTGCAGGTGCTGGCGTTCTATTCTCCCGACGGCCGCTTCAACGATCTGTACACGTCCAACTACGTGACGCTCAACGTGCTGGACAACATCAAGCGCATCCCCGGCACGACCTCGGTGCAGATTTTCGGCGCCAAGGACTACGCCATGCGCATCTGGCTGAAGCCCGACCGCATGACCCAACTGCGCGTGACGGTTGATGATGTGACGCGCGCGCTGAATGAGCAGAACGCGCAGTTCGCCGCGGGAAAGATCGGACAGTCGCCCACGGGTGGCGGCCAGGAGCTGGTCTATTCGGTCACCACCAAGGGCCGGCTCTCCACGGCCGAGGAATTCGAGAATGTCATCGTGCGCGCCAACACCGACGGCTCCGCGCTGCGGTTGAAGGACATCGCACGGGTCGAGCTTGGCGCCAAGGACTATGACTTCATCGGTCGCGTGAACGGCAAACCGGCCACGCTCATCGGCATCTTCCTCCAACCCGGCGCCAACGCGCTCGCCGTGGCGGACGAAGTCAACGCCACGATGACCAGACTGAAGTCCAAATTTCCGGCGGGCCTGGACTACTCCGTGCCCTACGACACCACGCGCTTCGTGAAGGTCTCGATTCGCGAGGTGGTGAAGACGCTGGCCGAAGCGATGGCGCTGGTGTTCCTGGTCGTGTTTCTCTTCCTGCAGAACTGGCGCGCCACGTTGATTCCGTTCGCGGCCGTGCCGGTGTCGCTCATCGGCACCTTCGCCGGGCTCATGGCGCTGGGCTATTCCATCAACACGCTCACCCTCTTTGGCATGGTGCTCTCCATCGGCATCGTGGTCGACGACGCCATCGTGGTGCTGGAAAACGTCGAGCGCATCATGCACGAGGAAGGCCTGAACGCGCGCGACGCCGCCATCAAGGCCATGAAGGAGGTCACCGGGCCGGTCATCGCCATCGTACTGGTGCTGGTGTCCGTGTTTGTTCCCATCGCCTTCTTGGGTGGCCTCACCGGCGAGCTGTACCGCCAGTTCGCGGTCACGATTTCGATCGCCGTCGTCATCTCGGGCGTGGTTGCGCTCACCATGACACCGGCGCTGTGCGTGGTGGTGCTGAAGGGCCAGGCGCGCACGCCGGCCCGCTTCTTCGTGTGGTTCAACGACTGGTTCCACCGCGTCACCCGGCGCTACACGGACGGCGTGCTGTGGATGATCAAGCGCGGCGCACTGGGGCTGGCGCTCTTCCTCGGCATGGTCGTCATCACCGCCGGCTTGTGGAAGTTCACGCCCGGCTCGCTGGTGCCGGACGAAGACCAGGGCTACTACATCGCCGCCGTGTTCTTGCCGGAGGGATCGTCGCTGGAGCGCACCGACAAGGTCATGAGCGAGGTGCTGGCCGCGATCCAGTCCAATCCGGCGAATGAACATGTGGTGGCGTTCACCGGCTTCGACTTTCTTGGCGGCGGCTACAAGAACAGCGCGGCCACCATCTTCGTCACCCAGAAGCACTGGGACGAGCGCACGGTCGGCGTCAACGAACTGGTCGGCGAATTCTTCATGAAAACCGGCGGCATCAAGGAGGCGCTGGTGCTGGCGTTCGCCCCGCCGCCGATTTTCGGCCTCGGCAACACGGCCGGCTTCGAGGTCTACATCCAGAATCGCGGAGAAGGCGGCGCCGCCAGGTTGGCCGAGGCGATGTACGGCATCATGGGCGCGTCGAGCCAAAGCAAGGTGCTGGCCGGCGTGCAGACCCTGTGGAAACCCGCCTCGCCGCAACTGAAGGTCAATGTCGACCGCGAGAAGGCCAAGGCGCTCGGCATTCCGCTGGACAGCGCGTTCAACACGCTGGCCGCCACCCTGGGCACCTACTACGTCAACGACTTCAACAAGTACGGCCGCGCCTGGCAGGTGCTGCTGTCGGCCGACAGCCAGTACCGCAAGCGTCCCGAAGACATATCGCGAATATTCGTGAGGAGCGATCGCGGCGCGATGGTGCCGGTGTCGGCCTTCGCCAAGGTCGAATACTCCGCCGGCCCCGACACGCTGGACCGCTACAACAATCTGCCGGCGGTGAAGCTGCTCGGTCAGGCCGCGCCCGGACACTCGTCGGGAGAAGCCATCGCGGAAATGGAACGCATCGCGGCGCAGGTGCTGCCCGCCGACATGAGCTACGACTGGACGGGCTCCTCGTTCCAGGAAAAGCGTTCGTCCGGCACGTCAGGCATCGCGCTCGCACTGGCGGCGTTGATGGCGTTCCTGATTCTCGCCGCGCAGTACGAGAAATGGTCGCTGCCGCTGTCGGTCTTGCTCGCCATGCCGTTTGGCGTGTTCGGTGCGCTTGCGGCAATTTGGATAAAGAACACGGCAGCCACGATCACCGCAAGCGCGAGCGGGCAGTTTCCTGCGCTAGCGAGCTACCTGCCTCAAGTTGATCGACTTACTAGCGATGTGTACTTCCAAATCGGTCTGGTGACGCTGCTGGGGCTCGCGGCCAAGAACGCCATCCTGATCGTGGAGTTCGCGGTGTACAAGTCCGCCGAGGGCATGTCCGCCTCCGCCGCCGCGCTGGAAGCCGCGCGGCTCCGCTTCCGCCCGATTCTCATGACCTCGATGGCGTTCATTCTCGGTGTCATGCCGCTGGCGTTTTCGTCCGGCGCGGGCGCCGGTGCGCGCCACTCGGTGGGTACCGGCGTCATGGGCGGCATGCTCGCAGCGACCTTCCTTGCGATATTCTTCGTGCCGCTCTTCTACAAGATCATCGCCGAGTGGCGCATTCGCGAGGACAAGTCCGCGGACGCCATCCGCGCCGAGGCGCACCAAACCCATTCCCATCCCGAGAGAGCCCAAGGAGGCACTCATGCTTGACCGAATCGTTCCAGACGCCATAAGCGCGCGGCCGCTCGCCGCCTTGCTCGCCAGCCTGGCACTCGCCGGTTGCGCCGTGGGGCCGGACTACCAGCGCCCCGCCGCCGATCTGCCCCAAGCTTGGCCCGCGGCGCCGGCCGGCGCCGCCGCGAACGCGAGCGCCGCTCGGTGGTGGACGATCTACGGCGACGGCGCGCTCAACACGCTGGTGGACGAGGCGCTCGCCAAGAACACCGATCTGGCCGTGGCGGCCGCGCGCGTGACCGAGGCCGAGGCGCAACTGGGCCTGCAGCGCACCAACTTGAGCCCGACCACCTATGCCGACGGCGGCCGCGGCCGCAATCGCACGTCCGCGAAGAGCGGTCAATTCCAGGAAGGCATGCCGCTGGAAACCACCAGCCATCGCGCCCAGCTCAATGTGTCGTATGAGTTGGACTTCTGGGGCAAGTACCGCCGCGCCACTGAAGCCGCGAAGGCTGAACTCCTCGCGACGGAGGCGGCGCGCGACACGGTCAGGCTCACGCTCGTCGCGCAGGTCGTTCAAGGCCACTACGGCCTTCTCGCGCAGGACGCGCGCGTGGCCGCCACGCAACGCACGCTGGAGCGCGGCCGCGAGGCGTTGCGCCTGCTCACCAAGCAGTTCGAGGTCGGGATGATTTCGCGTTTCGACCTGCAACAGCGGAGTGCCGAGATCGATGCCGTCGAGGCGCAGCTTCCGCCGCTGATGCGTGATCGCGCCACGCAGGAGCGCGCACTGGCCGTGCTGCTGGGCCGCGCGCCGCGCGAAGTGGTCGATGCGAATATTCGCAGAGACGGCGAACGCGCCAACGCGACCACGCTGAACCTCGCCGCACCCGCCGGCCTGCCGTCCGAGCTGCTGCTGGCGCGGCCCGACTTGCGTGAGGCGGAGCAACGCCTCGTCGCGGCCAACGCCCGCATCGGTGTGGCCCGGGCCGCTTACTTTCCATCGATCACGCTGACCGGCGCCATCGGCAGCGAAAGCGCGCAACTGTCCGACTTGTTCAGCGGCCCGGCGCGCACCTGGAATTTCGCTGGCAACATCACCCAGGCCCTGTGGGGTGCGGGGCGGCTGATGCGCGAAGAGGAGATCGCCGAAGTCCGCCAGAAGATCGCCGTCGAGCAGTACCGCGCGGCCGTCATCAACGCGTTCCGTGAAGTGCAGGATGCGGTCGGCGCGCAGGCGGCGGCGCGCGACGTGTTTGTCGCCGAGACGCGGCGCGTGGAGTCGCTCAGGCAAGCCTATGCGCTCGCCAAGCTCCGCTTCGAGAACGGCATCGCCAGCCAGCTTGATGTGATCGACAACGAGCGCAGCCTCGTCGCGGCCGAGCACAATCGCATCGAGGCCGAGCGGGCCTTGCGCGCGGCCATCGCCGATCTGTATCGCGCGTTGGGCGCGGGTGCCGCCAAGGCCAGCGCATGAGCCCCAGTGCGCATGACGCGGCGCCGCTGAGCGATCTGAAGCTCCAGCTGATCTGGCTGTGTGTGGGCGATGTGCTGCTTGGCACGGCTGCCGTCGCGGCAGGCTGGTAGCTGGACGACTCGGCGGCGAGGGCGCTCTGTGTGGGCGGCGGATCTCTCATCGCGCTCGGCGCGGAAAAGCTCGTGACTCGACGCATCCGCCACGCCGCCTTGGTGTTGGCGCGCGACCGCGCCAACGTTCACCAGTAGTTTTCGACGGCGATGTGACCCGGTGTCAGCTTGCGGTCGTTGGTGAATCCGCGCGCCTTCAGGAGCGCGCGCGACTCTTCCACCATCGCCGGATTGCCGCAGAGCATGAAGCGCGATCGCGCGGCGTCGAAGGCGGCGCCAGCCGCCGCCGCCAGCGCGCCGGATTGAAGCAACGTCGTGACGCGCCCTTGCGTGAGCGGCGTGTGCGGATCGCGGGTCAGAGTCGGCACGTAGCGCAGTGTCGCGCCGCCCGAACGTGGCGAGCGGGTGAGGGCTTCGAGCCGCTCGCGATAACCCAGCTCCGCCGCGTGACGCACGCTATGCACCACCACCAGATGGTCGAAGCGCCGCCAGACCTCGGTGTCTTCCAGCATGGCGATGAACGGTCCGAGACCGGTGCCTGTGGAAAGCATCCACAAATCCTTGGGTTCATCACCGCGCCAGAGCCGGTCGGCGGTGAGAAAACCCTGCGCGGGTTTCTCCACCCTGACCTCCGCGCCGATGCGGCGCTGGTGAATCAGCGGCGTGAATACGCCCTGTTCCACCACCACCGCGTAGAACTCCAGGTAGTCACTCGCCGGCGCCGACGCCACCGAGAAGGCCCGCCAGATCATCTCGCCGGCGTCATTGGCGACACCCAGCCGCGCGAATTGACCCGGCACGAAGTCATAGCCGGCCGGACGCGAAATGCGGAAGGAAAAGAGACCCGGCATCCACTCATGCCACCACACGACCTTCTCGGTGGTGACACGCGGCGAGGAACCGGCGGAAAGGTGCGGGGGGACGGCGTTCATGGCCTGCGAAGCGTTGCGAATATTCGCATGGTAACCGCGAGCCGCCTCACACCTTTCGAAATCCCCAGCGAACGCGGGTCATTGGTTCGCCCCAAACTGCAACGCCGCCAGCCGCGCATACAACCCGCCTTCGGCCACGAGCGCCTCATGCGTGCCGGTCGCGACAATGCGGCCATGATCCATCACGATGATGCGGTCGGCCGACTTCACCGTCGCGAGGCGGTGCGCGATGATGAGTGTGGTGCGGCCCTGCATGAGATCGGCCATGGCGAGCTGGACGGCCTTTTCGCTTTCGGCGTCGAGGGCGCTGGTGGCTTCATCCAGGAGCAGGATGGCGCGGTCCGCAAGGAACGCTCGGGCGATGGCGATGCGCTGCTTCTGTCCGCCGGAAAGGCGGATGCCGCGCTCGCCCAGGTTGGCGTCGAAGCCACCGGGCAGTTTCTCGATGAAGTCCTGCGCGTAGGCATGGCGGCAGGCTTCGCGGATGGCGTCGTCGGTCGCATCCGGCGTTCCGTAGCGAACGTTTTCGCGCACCGACGTGCCGAAAATGACCGGGTCCTGCGACACCAGCGCGATGCGCCCGCGCACACTCGCCACCGACGCTTCGCGAATGTCGATGCCGTCGATGCGGACGGCGCCCGACGCTGGATCGTAGAAGCGGAGCAACATCTGGAACACCGTGCTCTTACCGGCGCCCGACGGGCCGACCAGCGCCACGACTTCACCCGGCTTCACCTTGAGCGAATATTCGCAAAGTGCGGGCGTGTCCGGGCGCGTCGGATAGTTGAAAACCACGTTGGCGAATTCGATTTCACCGCGCGGCGCGGGCATGGCCGCCGGTGTGGCGGGGTCGCCGATGGCGGGCCTTGTCTCCAGCAATTCCATGAGCCGCTCGGAAGCGCCCGCCGCGCGCTGCAAGTCGCCGTAGACTTCAGCCACGACGAACACGGCATTGGCGACGATGACGGCGTAGAACACGAATGCCGAGAGCTCGCCCGCCGTCAACCGCCCGGCCAGCACATCGTGCCCGCCGACCCAGAACAGCACGCCGATGGCGCCCGACGCCAGCACCGTGATGGCGGCGATGAGCAATGCCATCGCGCGATTCTTGGCGATGCCCGTGGAGGCGACCGCTTCCGCCAGGCGGCGGAATTCGGCGCGGTCGCGCTCTTCATGGCCGTACGCCTGCACGGTGCGCACTTCATGGATGCTCTCATCGATATGCGCGCTGACATCGGCGACGCGGTCCTGCATTTCGCGCGACAGTTTCCGCACCTTTCCGCCGAGCGCGATCATGGGCAGCATGACGAGCGGCAGGCAGGCCAGCGCGATGAGCGAGAGTTTCAGGCTGGTGAACACCAGCATCACCGCGCAGCCGCACATGGTGACGAACATGCGGGCGGCGTAGAACATCGAGCCGCCCATCACCGTCTCGACCAGCGTGACATCGTTGGTGAGGCGCGAGATCGACTCCCCCGTGCGCGTCACCTCGAAGTAGGCTGGCGACAGTTTCAGCATGTGATTGAAGAGTCGCTGCCTGAGATCGGCGGTGAAGCGCACGCCCACCCAGTAGACGTTGAACACGCGGATGTAGGTGATCGCGCCCAGCACCGAGACCAGCACCGCCATGACCAGCGCGGAAAGATCAAGCATCGCCGGATCCGCCTGCACGAAACCCTTGTCGATCACGATGCGCAGCCCCGATCCAATGGCGAGCACCAATCCGGCCGACAAAAGCAGCGCCGTGATCGCGACCGCGATGCGGAACTTGTGCGGCAAGAGCATCGCGAAGAGCGGCAACAACAGCTTGAGACTGCGCTTGGTCGGCGGCGGATTCATGGACACTTGGCGAAAAAAGGAGAACGGGACGCTGATGCGCGTCCCGTGAATCGGTGATGCGAATATTCGCCGGGGATCAGGCCCCGCGCTTCAGAGTCGGCTTCTGCACCGTCCCGGAGACACCGAAGCTGCCGCGGTCCTGCGCCACGCTGGAACGCAGTTCGACATTGATGCGGCCGGCCAGATGCTCCCCCGTGCCGACCACCACCTCCCCATTGGCGAGAATCACCCCGCCTTGCAGCTTGAGCTTGTTGTAGCGGATTTCACCGCCGGACACATTCAATCCGCCAGCCAACTCCGCGAACTTGGTGGCGCCGCCCCGCCCGCCGCCTTCGGTGCGCATCGCCTGCACCAGATCGACGTTGCTGACCGAACCTTCGCGCACGGTGTAGCTGCCGACGATGCTGGGCGCCTTCAAGAGCCCGCCCAGGTTCGGCGCCGCCGCCGTGATGGAAAAAGCCCCCTCCATGCGGCCGGTGATGGCGATGTCCTTGGTGAAGGTTTCGAACAGCGGCGCGAGACTGACGTCCTTGGTCGCGATTTCCGCGTTCACGTTGATGCCCGATGACCAGTCCGCTTTCAAGCTGCCCGTGAAGCTGCCGTAGTAGGCGGTGCCGGCCAGCTCGGGAAAGATAAGCTGCGTGCCCTGAATGGTGCCCTTGGCTTTCACGTCATCGATGGGAATCGGCGCGCCAACAGGCAGCGGCAGGCCGCGCACGGCGGCGTCCACACCCCAGCCGTCGCCTTCCGGCCGCGCATCCAGACTCCACTTGTTGTCCACGGCTTGCAGGCTGGCGGACTTCAGCGCGCCGCCTTCAAACTTGAGGGACGCATTGAACTCGTTCAAGTTGAGCTGCTTGCTCTCCACCTTCACGTTGCGAAGCACCACCCGGTTCACGCTGACATTGGCCGGCCGATTCTCGTTCTTGCCCCAGAGGCCGATGCGTGACGCGGCGTCTTCGCTGATGGCGACACTTTGCAACTCCAAGGTGTCGATGCGCACGTTGTCGTCGAACAAGGCGCCGATGGGAATCTGGATCACGCCGGTGGTCGCGGTCGCATCGCGCGCCTTGCCCACCGTCACGTTGCCGAGCTTGAGCCGCGGCGACGGGAAGAGCGCGAAATTGACGCCGGAGATGGACACATCGTCATGCAGCCAAGCCGAGAGTCCGCGCTGGATCTTGGCCTGCACGCTGCCCAACGGAATGACATGAATGATGCCGATGAAGCCGCCGACGATCACCACCAGCGCGATGCCGATGTAGGTGCCCCAGGGCGTGGGTCCTTTGTACTTGACCTTCTGGTGGCGCGAGACGCCGCCCGATTCGAGCGCTTCCTGTTCCTTGCGCGCACGCTCATCGGCCTGGGCTTGCAAGAGCTTCAGGTGCTCGACCTGGCGCTGGCGCTCCTCCTCCTCCTCCTCCTCGCGGGCGCGGGCCTTCTTCTCGGCCTTCTCGCGCGCCTTGCGCTCGGCGTCGACGCGGCCTTCCACCTCGGCGGCGAGCCGGGCCTTTTCTTCAGCCTGCTCGGCGGCGGCTTGCATGGCGATCTCGCGAGCCTGCGCCTCCATGCGCGCCTTCTTCTCGGCTTCTTCCCGCGCGTGGCGCTCGGCTTCGAAACGCGCCTCGACCTCGGCATGGGCGCGGGCATGCTGCTCGGCTTCGATCTTGGCGCGGGCTTCGGCCTCGTACTTGGCGCGCTGCTCGGCCTCGAGACGCTCCTTCATTTCCACTTCCAGCCGCGCGCGATGTTCGGCTTCTTCGCGGGCACGCGCTTCGAGGCGCGTGCGGTTGCGCGCATCGGCCTCGCGCTGCTGGGCAGCCTCTTCCTCGGCGCGGCGGCGGGCTTCCCCCTCGCGGCGCAGCCTGTCCTCCAGTTCCTGACGTTCAATCGCCTCGCGCTCGGCGCGCGCGCGCGCTTCCAGCGCCGCGCGTTGCAAGCGTTCGGTCTCGGCCTTGATGCGCTCTTCCATTTCCGCGCGGAGCTTCACCTCCTGCTCAGCCAGCATGCGCTTGGTATCGTCCTCGGCCTTCTTCTTGGCCTCGGATTCAGCGCGATGCAGGGCGTCAGCTTCCTCGGCCAGACGGCGTTCCAGCTCGGCGCGCGCTTCCTCGCGCGCGTCGGCCATGACCGCCTCCTCCAGTTCCGCGCGGGCGCTGTCCTCGATCTCGACGCGGAGCTTGGCTTCCATCTCCTCGCGGATACGCGCCTCGATCTCTTCCTTCAACTTTGCGCGGAGATCGCGCTGCGCGATGGCGGCTTCCTCCGCCTGACGACGCGCGGCGGTCTCCGCCTGCGCGCGGGCGGCGGCCAGCGCCTTGGCTTCCTCTTCGGCCTTGGCCCGAGCGTCAGCCAGCGCCTTCGCCTCCGCTTCGGCCTTGGCGCGGGCGGCAGCCAGTTCCTTGGTGGCCTCGACCTCGCGGGCGGCCTGTTCCGCGGTCAGCTTGGCTTGAGATTCCGCCGCGGCTTTCTTGCGCGCGGCTTCTTCGGCCATGCGCGCTTCGAACTCAAGCTTGGCCCGCTCCGCGGCCTCCTGCATGCGCCGGGCTTCCTCGACAGCGCGGCGCTCGGCCTCGGCTTTCGTCTTGGCTTCCACTTCCAGGCGGGCGCGAATCTGGGCTTCTCGCTCGGCGCGCGCGCGGGCGTCGGCCTGCGCCTTCTCACGCGCGGCAGCGAGTGCGGCCGCGTCGTCGCGGGCGGCGGCGGCGGGAGCCGCAGCGGCGGGCGCCGCACCACCTTTCACCGGTTTGGTGAAGTCGAAATCGTCATCGTCACCGCCAAAGGCGGAACTGAATCCGGAATCCTCCTTCTTCGTCTCGAAGACGCGGATGAAACCTTCCTTGACCAGTTGCTGCAGTACCTTTTCCGTCGTGGGCACCGGCAACTCGGCCGCCTTGGCGGTCTGTTCCAGGGTGGACTTGCCGTCCACCAGCTTCAAGACCTTCATCAGGTCCTTGGAAAGGGGCGCGTTGCGCTGGGTGATCTGGGTCACCCCTTTGCCCGTCTTGCTGTGTATTGTTTTTAGGTCCATCCAGTGCCTCGCTCCGATTGCACAGGGTTGATTCCCGTTCGATCATCGCACGAATCCGGGGTCAATTCCACGCCGGGCCAAACCGCCGGGCGGGAACACCCCGACCGTATTCGGGTCGGTAAACGGGAGTGGTTGCTCATCCGTTGGGGTGACGAGGAGAATCGATCATGAAAAACCCGAGGCTGGCGATGAAACATCTTGTTGCAACCGCTGTGCTCTGCCTGATGGCGGTGTTTTCAACGGGAGTACTGGCGGCCGACCCGCCCGGCCGCGTCGGCCGCATCACCCTTATCGAAGGCACGGTCAGGTTCTACGCCGACCAGGAAGACGGCTGGCAGCCCGCGAAGCTGAATTTCCCGGTGACCTCGGAGAACTCGATCTGGACCGAGGGTCGAGCGCGCGCCGAATGGAAAGTCGGCCCGGCTGCGGTGCGCCTCGATCACGACACCGTCGTCGACGTGCAGAAACTCGATGACAATGAGCTGGCGCTCTATGTCCAGCGCGGTGCCGCGAATATTCGCATCGGCCTCATCGAAAAGGGCGAAATATTCCGTATCTTCACGCCCGAAGGCACGGTCACGCTGCGCGCTCGCGGCAGCTATCGCATCGAGGCCGACACGGACAAGGGCGAGGCGCGCATTGCGGTGATGTCCGGCCGCGCGCGGGTGGAATCCGCCGCCGGCTCGCCGTGGATCGACGCGGGCCGAATGGCCTTGCTGGACCGTGGCAGTGCGCGCATCGAGCCCGTCGCCCGCACCGAGTTCGACGACTGGGCGCAGGCGCGCGATGATCGCTGGGAGGTGGCCGCACCGCAGGAAGTCTCGCCGTACATGACCGGCTATGAAGAGTTGAACCGCCACGGCGACTGGAATTCCGAGTCCGAGTACGGCCGTGTCTGGGTGCCACGCGTCGAAGTGGACTGGGCGCCATACCGCTATGGCCACTGGCGCTACGTGCGCCCGTGGGGATGGACCTGGATCGATGACGCGCCCTGGGGCTTCGCGCCCATGCACTATGGCCGATGGGTGCATGTGCGCGGCCGCTGGGCCTGGTGGCCAGGCAACCGCATCCATCGTCCGATCTGGTCGCCGGCGCTGGTGGCGTGGATCGGCGGCAACGGCTGGACGGTGTCCTACAGCACGGGCAGCGGCCCCGGCATCGGCTGGTTCCCGCTGGCGCCCTACGAGGCCTACGTGCCGTGGTATCGCCATAGCCCGACCTACATCTACAACATCAACCACATCCACATCAATCGGCCGGTGTACACGCGGCCGCCGCGCCAGTACGCCAATCACAAGCCGGGCGCCACGGTGGTGGCGCCGACGACCTTCCAGGGGTCCTTGCCGGTGGCCACGCATCGCGGTCGCGTACCGGGCGAGGCGGTCTGGAATCAGCCTGTCGTGCAAGACG
Organism: Betaproteobacteria bacterium; assembly: GCA_016791265.1. Classification (GTDB taxonomy): domain Bacteria; phylum Pseudomonadota; class Gammaproteobacteria; order Burkholderiales; family Usitatibacteraceae; genus JAEUMY01. The sequence continues at coordinate 16,791 of JAEUMY010000008.1, read as the reverse complement.
GCGTGACGTTGCCGCCACGTCGCGGCGTGCCTGGCGTGGCCAACAATCCGGCCGCGCCGCACGGCAAGCCAGCGGTGCTGCAGCCCGCCCCGTCCGCCGAACCCACACCGGTGCCGATGCCGCTGCCCGGCCGGACCGTGGACGGCGCAGGCGGGTCGCGCGCGCAGAAGCCGCAGCCCATCGGGGGTGCGACGCCGGGCGGACCGAAACCCGCGACCCTGGATGGCGGTGGCGCCGTGCCCGCGCCTGCCGACAGCATGCCTTCACGGCCCGCGCCGCAATACGCGCCCGCGGTGCCGGCTGTTCCGACGCCGGCGCCAGCGGCTGCGCCCACTCCGACCCCGGTGCCCGTGCAGCGTGTGGAGCCTCAACCACGTCACACCCCCAAGCCGCGCGCACCCGCAGAAGCAGCGCAGGTCACGCCGCAACCGATGCCCATCACGCGCGAGGTCTCACCGCGCCCGCCGCGCAGCGAGCGGCCGGAGCGGGTGGAACGGGTGGAGCGCGCGGATCGAGTCGAAAAGCCGCGCGGCACGGACAGCATGTCGAGCCGCCCGGCACCGGCGCAGCCCGCGCCGCAAGCGCAACCCGCGCCGCAGCCCAAGCCCGCGCCCGCCTCGCGTGAGCGCGAGCCGCGCGAGCGGGACGACAACCGCGAATCGGATCGCGTCAAGAATCCCGCGCGCACGCAGGAGCGCTGAGCGCGCCTTTCACCGGCTGCGCGAGCTATGCCCGCCGGCCGGTGAATTCCTCTTCGATGTGATCGCGAAAGAACGCGCCCGGCGACGACGCGTTCAGGAGCCGCCGAGCCAGCTCCGGCGAGATGTTGGCGTAGTCGTAGGTGCCGCGCTCCAATTGGACGCGCAGCACCCGATTGCGCTCGTCATAGCCGGCCGCGCGCAACACGCCGCCGCCGTTCAGCCGTTTCATTTCAATCGCCATGCCTCGCTCCTTGCGAATATTCGCATCGACCGCCGCCGCTACGGCGCGCCGCCCCAAAGCTGCTTCAGACGCGCGTCGCGTCCGCAACCACCGCGGTAAATGTTGTAGCGCACGGGGTTCTTGAGGTAGTAGTCCTGATGATATTCCTCGGCCGGGTAAAAAGTGGTCGCCAGCGTGACTTCCGTGACGATGTCCCCGGCGAAGGGCTTGGACTTCATCAGCGCGGCTTTGGACGCGTCGGCGAGGCGCTTCTGTTCGGCATCGTGATAGAAAACGCCCGAGCGATACTGGCTGCCGGCATCGCAAAACTGGCGATCTTTCACCGTCGGATCGATGTTCCGCCAGAAGACATCGAGAAGCTTTTCGTAAGTGATCTTGGCAGGATCGAAGACCACTTCAACCGCCTCGGTATGACCGGTGACGCCCGACGACACGGCCTGATACGTGGGATTCGCCGTCTTGCCGCCGATGTAGCCCGACGTGGTCGAAATCACACCAGGAAGCTTGTCGAACGGCGGCTCCATGCACCAAAAGCAGCCCCCGGCGAACGTGGCCTTGGCGAGTTTGCCAGCAGGGGGGGCCTTCCCCGGCGCATCGGCTGCGAACGCGGCGCTATTCAACATCACAATGAGGCCGATGATCAGCCCGCCCAGACATTGCTTCTTCATGAATCTCTCTCCCGATTTTCAATCCGCATGTGACCGTGAATCGACGCCGATGTTGCGCCGATGTTCGAGTCCCTTCGTCGAAACCGAACCGCACCGCTTACAGCCCGCCACCGCGCGGCACCGCGCGAAGGTACACTTTTTCCATGAACGCCACATCGACGAACGCCGCGCCCGTGTCACTCCGAGAGGCGGCCTGCGCCGCCTGGCTGGAAGCCGGCGTGGACCGCAAATTGTCCCTCGTTGATGCCTTGCCCAAAGCGGACGAGGCGCGCGACTTCACCGCATGGCCCCAGAACGCGCTCACGCCCGGCCGGCCCGAACGTCCACGACTGGTGGAACCCGCCGCCGTCGAGCGGCGGTCGCTGTCCCGGCCGGAAGGCCGCGCGGCGCTCATTCATGCGCTCGCCCACATCGAATTCAACGCGGTGAACCTGGCATTGGATGCGATCTGGCGCTTTGCCGGACTCCCTGCCGACTACTACGCGGACTGGCGCAAGGTGGCGACGGAAGAGGCGATGCACTTTGGCCTGTTGCGCCAGCACCTCGCCGATCTCGACTATCAGTACGGCGACTTTCCCGCCCACGACGGCCTGTGGGACATGGCGCGGCGCACCGCCCACGACTCGCTCGCGCGCATGGCACTCGTGCCGCGCGTGCTGGAGGCGCGCGGGCTGGATGCCTCGCCCGGCATCAAGGCGCGGCTGGCCCAGGCCGGCGACGCGCGGGGTGCGGAAATCGTGCAGATCATTCTCGACGACGAGATCGGACACGTGGCGATTGGCACGCGCTGGTTTCAATGGCTCTGCGCCGCGCGCGGGGTGGACGCGGACTCGACGTTTCAGGACTTGCTCGCCGAGTATTCCACCGCGCCGATTCGCTCCGCACCCAACGTGGCCGCGCGGAAGGCGGCCGGATTCAGCGACGCGGAGATCGCTTGGCTCAGCGCCGCGACGCGCAAGGCACGCTGACTCAGGTGCCCTTGAGTCGAGAGAGAAATCGGAGCCGCGCCATGCGCGTCTGATCAGCTTCGCGCTGCAGGTCGAGCAGGTTGATCAACGTGTCGCAACTCTCCGGCCGGGCCAGAAGGTAACCCTGCCCCTCGTCGCAGCCGGCATCGATCAGGAAATCGAGCTGCGCCTGGGTTTCAATGCCTTCCGCGACCGTGCGCAAGCCAATGCTGCGAGCGAGCCCGATGATGCCGCGAGCCAGCGCCATGGCGTTGTAGTCGGCGGGAATATCGCGAATGAAACTCTGGTCGATTTTCAGCTTGTCGATGGCGAATCGACGCAAGAACCCCATGTTGGAGTATCCGGTGCCGAAGTCGTCGATCACGAGCCGCATGCCCTCGCGTCGCAACGCCTGCAGGATCCCCGCGGTGACTTCGGACTCGGACAGGAGCAGCGTCTCGGTGATCTCCAGTTCCAGGCTGCCGGGCGACAGGCCGTGCTCGCGCATCTTGGCCGGCAGCACGTCGAGAAGATGGCGGTCGCGCAGCTGAATGGCCGAGAGATTGACCGCGAGCGGCAGCCAGGCGTGCGGCGAGGACGCCATGCGCGATTTCTGTTCGCATACCTTCTGGATGACGAGATCGCCGATGGCGATGATCAGTCCCGTGTCCTCGGCGATGGGGATGAAGCGGTCGGGCGCGACCAGCCCCAGCTCCGGATGCCGCCAGCGCAGGAGCGCCTCCGCGCTCACGATGCGCCGAGATTTCAACTCGAACAGCGGCTGATAGTCGAGGAAGAACTCGTCGCTTCCCAGCGCGCGGCGCAGCGCGTTCTCCAGCGCGAGACGCTCATGCACGCGGGTGTTCATTTCCTCGCGGAACATGCTGAACTGGTTGCGGCCCATGGACTTCGAGTGATACATCGCGACGTCGGCCTTGCGCACCAGCGTGGTGAGATCGTCGCCGTCCACTGGCCACAGGGTGACGCCGATGGACGGGGTGACGATCAACTCGTGGCCCGCGACCTGGAACGGCCGGGCGAGATCGGCGAGGATTTGCTCCGCGATGCGGCCGACGTTGGCCGGATCGCCGACATCGACCAGGAGGATGAGGAACTCGTCGCCGCCGTGCCGCGACACCGTGTCCGTCGCGCGCACGAGGCGCCGGAGCCGCTCGGCCGTCTCGGCGAGGATCTGGTCGCCAACGTGATGCCCCAGGGAATCGTTGATGTTCTTGAATCGGTCCAGGTCGATGAAGAGCAGTGCCAGGGACTGCCCGGCGCGGCGGGCCTGGCGCTCGGCCTGGGCGAAGCGTGCGTTCAGGAGCGAGCGGTTGGGCAGCCCGGTCAGGAAGTCGTACTCGGCCATCTCCTGGATGCGCGCCTCGTAGCGTTTGCGCTGGCTGATGTCGGTGCCGGTCCCGCGATAGCCAATGAACGTTCCCTTGGCGTCGAACACGGGATCGCCGGAAATGCTCACGTGATGACGCTCGCCGCGCGCATCCACGACCTGGTACTCGAAGTGGCGAAACGGCTCGTGCGCCTCCGTTTGCCGACGGTGCCGCTCCCACTGCTCTTCGCTCACGCCTTCAAGATTCAACTCCCACCGCCGCTTGCCGATGCGGTCCTCGGGATTCAGGCCCAACTGGCGAATGTGGCCTTCGGAAACGACGGTGAAACGCAGCTCCGCATCCTGCTCCCAATACCAGTCGGAGGACATCTCGAGCAGATCGCGGAATCGGCTCTCGCTCTCGGCGAGCGCTTTCTCGGTCTTCTTGCGTTCGGTGATGTCCAGACGGAAGCCGATGACGCCGCCGGTGGCGGTCCTTCTGTCCTGAATGAGCAGCCAGCGATCAGCCGACACCTGCACTTCGCTGTCGAACCCGTCGGGGGCGCGATGGTTGCCCACCATCGCGGCAACAATCTCGTCCTCGGTGCGCCGGTCGCCCTGCGCGATGCGCTCCTGCGCGTAGACGAGCGCGATCTCGGCGTACAACCGGCCCGGCGTCAACAGCGGCGCAATCGACGCATACATTTCGCGGAAGCGGCGATTGCAGAAACGCAGCCGGTCGTCCGGGCCGTAGTGAACCACACCGATGTTCAGCGCATCGAGCGCCTGGATCATCTCGTTGAAGCGCGCCTCGCTGGCGGCCAGCGCCCGCTCCAGATCGTGCATCAGCGCATCGTTCATGGCGCACCCCGGCGCGCATCGCGGTGCATGGCGCGCCGCGCGCGATGAGCGCTCGCGTCACGGCGAGCCGTGCGCAGGGAACGGGATGGCGCGGCGCCGGCCTCAGGCCATTTCCCGCAGATCATGCAACGCACCATGCTTGAAGCTGCCCTGGTCGATGTGACGCAGGATGATGTCGGCCACGTCGGCCGCCGGACGCAGCGTGCCCTCGGCCATCATCGCCTGAAAGCGCGCCAGATCGGGAAAGTCCTCGGACTTCGCATCGCGGATGCTGGCCTGCATGGGCGTGTCGATCACGCCCGGCGCCAGCGAGCAGATGACCAGCCCCGGCGGCGCCTCCAACGCGGCCACGCGAGTGGCCATGTCCAACCCAGCCTTGCTCGCGCAGTAAGCGGCCCAGCCGGAGACGGGACGCCGGCCGGCGCCGGACGAGACGTTGATGATGAGCCGCTTTTTGGCGAGGCCTTGAGTGGCCGCGATAAAGGCCTGCATGACCAGCATCGGTCCGACGAGGTTGGTGCGCAGGTTGTGGTCGAGCTGGGCGGCATCGATGCGCGCGAGCGGCGCCACCGGCGCCACCACGCCGGCGTTGTTGATGAGCACGGCTTCGGCGTACTGCGGCGATCCGTGCGCCGCCAGCGCGGCGCTGATGCCGGGCACGACGTTGGCCGGCGCGGACAGATCCAGCTCGACACTGCGCACATTGGCGACCGACACCGGGCGCCGCGAGACGCCGATGACCTCCGTGCCCGCCGTCTGGGCCAGACGGCTCGCCAGCGCAAGTCCCAATCCGCTGGAGCTGCCCGTGACGAGATAAAGCTTCATGCTTCCCCGTATTGTCGTTATTCTCGAACCGCCATTATGCCTGCCGCTGCGTCCACCCACGCCGTCACCCCCGCTCGCGAATATTCGCAAGCGAAGGCGGCCGCCACGTCACAGCGCGGCGATGCCGGCCTCAGCGATCTGGGCGTCCTGTGCCGACTTTACGCCTGACACGCCGACCGCGCCAACATAATTTCCGTCCACCACGATGGGCACGCCGCCTTCGAGATGGGTGATGCCGGGCATGGACAGCGCCGCCGTGCGGCCGCCCGCGATGAGGTCTTCATACGCCTTGGTGGGCCGCTTGCCGAGGAGCGCGCTGCGGGCCTTGCCGAGCGCGATGTCGATGCTCGCCAACTGCGCGCCTTCCATGCGGATGAAATGGGAGAGATGAGCGCCGTCGTCGACAACCGCGATGCAGACGTTCCAGCCGTTCTTCGCCGCTTCGGCCTCGGCGGCGGCGGTGATGCGGCGGGCGTCATCGAGCGTGAGTGCGGGTTTCTGGCGCATGGGGTCTCCTCATGGCGGCGTGCGATTCGGAAAAGAAAAGGGCAGCGGATCGCTCCGCTGCCCTGCTTGAAGCTTCCTCGAAGCGAGATTACTTCAGGTGCTTGCTGACCAGCTTGGTCATTTCGAACATCGACACCTGCTTCTTGCCACCGAAGATTTCGGACAGCTTGGCGTCGGCGTTGATCATGCGCTTGTTCATTTTGTCCTGAAGACCGGACTTCTTGATGTACGCCCAGATCTTGCTGGTGACTTCCGTGCGCGGCAGCGCGGCGGCGCCGACCACGGCGGCCAGAGCGGCGGACGGGGTCATCGGCTTCATGAAAGCGGCATTTGGCTTGCGCTTGACTTTGGGCTTGGCGGCCTTGGGGGCGGCCTTCTTCGCTGCGGGCTTCTTTGCAGCGGGCTTCTTCGCAGCGGGCTTCTTGGCTGCGGGCTTCTTCGCGGCGGGTTTCTTGGCGGCCGGCTTCTTGGCGGCCGGCTTCTTGGCTGCCGGCTTCTTTGCGGCGGGTTTCTTTGCTGCGGGCTTCTTAGCTGCCATTGAACTTCCTCCTAACTAGGTTGTTGGTGATGCGAACGGCGCGGTTCATTTCCCTCTGTGCCGCCATTCGCGTCCTAACGCGTTCGCTCCTGTGTGGAGACAGACGGGAGAATGCACACCGTCAGAGCAAATGTCAACGCTTTAACACAACTTTTCAGAGGGAAAAACGCGCTTCGTTGCGTTTCCGCAAATTCACGCCGCGCTTTCAGCTCAAGAGCGCGACGAGAATGGCGATGCCGCCCGCGACCAGATCGACGGTGTTCACACCCCCGCCGGACGTGTCTTGCCACATGCCGCCGTGGCCCTGGCCCGCGCCACTCATGCGCGCCAGCTCGCGGCGGCGCTTCTCGTCTTCCTTCTGCAAGGCGGCCAGCTTCTCCGGGTCCACCTGACCGCGCTTGGCCTCGGCCGCGGAGAGCTTGGCCAGCGCCTTCTCGACCGCCTCGGCGTCCAACACCGAGATGGGCGCGCGGCAATAGCCGCAGGCGGAGTCCCGGGCAAGATCAATCGGCCCGCCGCACGACGAACACTTCACCTGCTTCACCGTCGCCTTCAACTGATTGATCTCGGGCGCGGTCAGCGTGCGGACAAACTGCTTTTCCCGCAGGAACTGCACGAACGACGTGAGCCGGCCGTGGCCCGCCGGGCAGCGGTGATAGGTGATGCGTCCGGCCTTGACGAAATCCTGCGCCTCCGCGAGCGGCGCCGGGCACCGCGAACAGGTCATGCGTTGGGCCAGCGGCAGGCGCGCATCGGCGTCGTGCTGGTGCAGTTTCCGAAACAACGCCATCACGCCCGCGGGCGGCAGGGCGGCGCTTTCAAACTGGTCGAACCAGATGACGTGGCAGTGGTAGCAGATGTCGAGGACGATTTCGCCGCTGTACTCGCGCGGAATCGACTCGACCAGCATGTCCTGGCGACAGCTGGGGCATTTCATGCCGGGCGCTCCACGGGGGCGATAATGCGGGGACGGATAACTCGGGGACGAACGGAATTTGACGTGAACATGATTGTCGTGAAGCCTAATGCAAAGCCCTGCCGCTGACAAACCCGCACCTTGGACCCCGCGCCGTGCGCCGCGCCGCGCCATCGCGAATATTCGCGATGCGCGGCTCGCCACCCGCGAGTGGGGCGACCCCGCCATGCCGCCGGTCGTGCTGCTGCACGGCTGGATGGACGCCTCGTCGTCCTGGCAATTCCTCGTCGATGAACTGCCCGACCCACTCTTCGCGCGTCATCGCTGGTGCGCGTTCGACTGGCGAGGATTCGGAGACAGTGCGTGGCCGGCCGCGGACACCTATTGGTTTGCCGAATATCACGCCGACCTGGATGCGCTTCTGGACCACTTCTCGGGCAATGGGCCAGTCACGCTGATCGGTCACAGCATGGGCGGCAACATCGCCTGCATCTACGCCGGACTGCGGCCGACACGCGTCGCGCGGCTGGTGTCGCTGGAAGGCTTTGGCCTGCCCGACATGCCGGCGGAAGGCGCGCCGGAGCGGATCGTCCAATGGTTGGATCACTTGCGCGCGTCCCCCGGCGCGATGCGCCCGTACCCGCGTCTGGACGATGTGGCGGAGCGACTCCGCCGTGCGAATCCGCGACTGAGCGTGCCGCGCTCGCTCTATCTCGCCGCCGAGCAGGCGAAGCCGGTGGAAGGAGGCTTCGCCTTGAAACACGATCCCCGCCACAAGTCACCCGGCCCCTACAGCTACCGCTTGGCGGAAGCGATGGCGGCGTGGCGCCGCATCACCGCGCCCACGCTTTGGGTTCAGGGTGACCGGTCGGATTTGCTCACGCGTTTCCACGGCGCCGACGACACCGATCTCGCCAGTCGCGCGGCCTGCGTCGCGAATATTCGCAGGGCCACCATTGCCGACGCCGGTCACATGCTGCAACACGACCAGCCGGTGGCCCTCGCGCAAGTGTTGGCGGATTTTTTCGCGCGATAGAAATGCGAAGGACCGCTCGCGCGGCCCTTGTTTCAACCCAATCGCGGCGAATCAGATCTTCAGGATCTTCATGGCCTTGGCGAGCGTGTCGACCGACTCCTGGTGCTTGCCATCCTTGTGCAGCTTCTCGCCGTCGGCGCGGAGCTTCTTGACCTCGGCCATGTCCTTCTCCGAGAGCTGGGGCTTCTTGGCGAGCGCCTCATCGATCTTTTTCATGTCGGCGGGGCAATGGAAAGCGAGTGCGCCGGGGCTGACGAAAACGAAACTGGCGAACAGGAGGCTGGTGAACAGCGCGGTCTTTTTCATGGCTTCTCCTTCTTGAGTGGAAAGATGGAATCGGTGTGCTTCGACACCGCGCATGCTACGCCTCGTCGGGCGCGACCGCTACAGGTCGTCCAGCGTCCTCGGCCAACTATCGTGCAAGAGCTTGGACAGCGACCGATCCGCCAGCAGGCGCCCGCCGGTCTGGCAGCGCGCGCAGTAGTTGCACTCGTTCTCGGCATAGACGATGCGCTGCACCCGCGCGCCGCAGTCGGGACAAGGCTGCCCGAACTTGCCATGCACCGCCATCTCGGGCCGAAACGCGGTGACGCCTTCGGGGAAATCGGCGCCCGCTTCGGCGCGCAGCCGGGCCGTCCACTCTGTGAGCACGCTTTGAGTGGCGGCGTGAAGTCGGGCCACCTCATCGTCAGGCATCTTCTGCGTCAACGCGAACGGGGAGAGCCTTGCGCGATGCAGGATTTCATCAGAGTAGCTGTTGCCGATGCCGCTGAAGATGGCGGGATCGGTCAGCGCGCGCTTCACAGTGCGGTTCTCGCGCCGCAACTGCGCCGCGAATTCCATTGCCGTGCAATCCAGCGGCTCCAAGCCGCCGCGATGCAGCGCCCGCATGGCCGCCTCGCCACGTACAAGGTGCATGGACGCGCGCCGCTTGCTGCCCGCCTCGGTGAACGCGAGCACGCCGTCGGCGAATTCGAACACCGCCTGGGTGATCTTGCCGGGCGGCTTCGCGGCCGGCTTCAACCAGCGAAGCCGGCCCGCGATCATGAGATGCAACACCAGATGGAGATCGTCTTCCAGCGCGAGCACGATGCGCTTGCCCAGCCGGCGGACGCCGAGCACGCGCTTGCCGTGCGCCGCCGTGAGTGGCGGATCAAACGTGCGGAGGAGGAAGGGCGAGACGATGCGAATATTCGCAAGGACCTGACCGGCGATGCGGGCTTCGAGACTCTCGCAGTAGACAACGATGTCGGGGAGCTCTGGCATCAACGTGACGATGCGTCAACGCCGAAACCAACCCGGCTTCAACATCGCGAACGCACCCAACAAGAAGAACGCGACAAACCACACCAGCGCCCACTCGGGAATGGACAGCAGGAGGAAGCGCCACTTCACTTCCGAGCACTCGCCGGAGCCGGCGAAGATTTTCGGCAGCGCCTGCGCCAGCGAGAACGTGTTGACCAGATAGTGCAAGTCGCCCGCCGCGCAGCCGGCGCTCTCCGGCGGAAAGTACTGCACCCACGTGTGGTTGGCCGCGACGCCGCCGCCCAGCAGCGAGAAGAAGCCGAGGAAGCCGCCGTACACGCGCCGGCCGCGAAAATCCGGATTATGAATCGCCGCGATCAGCGCCACCACGCCCACCAGAAAAAACGCGTAGCGCTGCAGCACACACATCGGGCACGGGTCGAGATAGAGCCGCCCTTGCAAATGGAAAATCGCGAAGGCCAGCATGCCCGCGCAGGCGACGAATACACCGAGGCACACGAGACGAAAATGACGCAGCGGGCTGCCGTGTCCGGGGGCGTTGTGCGTCACATCGTTCATGCGGGCACCTGGTCTTTCGCTCTGGCGCTGCGGGCGAAATAGGCGCCGAATGCGGCGACGACGCGATCCACGTCGGCGGCGGACACATCCAGATGCGTGACCAGCCGCATGGTCGGCGCGGTGATGGCGATGATGCCCGATGCCTTGAGATGCTCGCCCAAGCCCGCAACCTCCGTCGCCGGCACCTGCACGAACACCATGTTGGTTTGCGCCGGCGTCACCTTCAGCGCGGCAATGCGAGCGAGCCCGTCGCCCAGACGCGCGGCATGGGCATGGTCTTCGGCGAGGCGATCCACGTGGTGGTCGATGGCGAATAGTCCCGCCGCCGCGAGAATGCCCGCCTGGCGCAGGCCGCCGCCCACCATCTTGCGCCAACGGCGCGCGGCTTTGATGAATTCGGCGCTGCCCACCAGCACCGACCCCGCCGGCGCGCCCAGCCCTTTCGACAGGCACACCGACACCGAGTTGAAGCCCGCGCACAGCTCGGCGGGTGCCACATTCAGTTTCACGCAGGCGTTGTAGACACGCGCGCCATCGAGATGCAGTTGCAAGCCCTTCTCGCGGCAGAGCGCCACCGCCCGACGGTGATAGTCCAGCGACAACACCTTGCCACCGATGGTGTTTTCGATGGCGAGAAGCCGCGTGCGCGCGAAGTGCGAGTCGTCCGGCTTGATGGCGCGCGCCACCTCGGCGAGATCGAGCGAGCCGTCCGGCAAATTGGTGAGCGGCTGCGGCTGGATGCTGCCCAGCACCGCGGCGCCACCGCCCTCGTACTTGTAGGTGTGCGCGTCCTGGCCGACGATGTACTCGTCGCCGCGCTGGCAATGCGCCATCAGCGCGACCAGGTTGCTCTGCGTGCCGGTGGGCAGGAAGAGACCCGCCCTGAATCCGAAGCGCTCCGCCACCGCCGCTTCCAGTCGATTGACAGTCGGGTCGTCGCCGAAGACATCGTCCCCCACTTCGGCGGCGGCCATGGCGGCGCGCATGGCGGGTCCGGGGCGGGTGACGGTGTCGCTGCGCAGATCGATCATCTTGGATTCAGAGTTCTGGTTTCACTCCCTCCCCCTTGAGGGGGAGGGTCGGGGTGGGGGTGTTCAACATTGCGAATATTCGCAATAGGACAATTCTCCCAGAGACTGCCTCAAGCCGCCTCCAGCGCATGCGCCGTCAGCTCCTCCAACGACACGAACTGCAACGCCCGCTCATGCGTCGCCTCCAGCACCACTGGCGGCGCCACACCCGCCAGGAGCGCCTCGCGCCAGCGCAGCGCGCAAAGGCACCAACGGTCACCCGGCTTCAACCCCGCGAACCGGAACTCCGGCACCGGCGTTTCAAGGTCGTTGCCACGCGCGCGGCTGAACGCCAGGAACTCATGGGTGAGCTTCGCGCAGATGACATGTGAGCCGCGATCCTCGTCAGCCGTGCGGCACCATCCATCTCGGAAATAGCCCGTCAAAGGGGAAAAACAGCAGGCGGTCAGCGGTCCGCCCAGAACATTCTTGGCAGTCATTGAAAAAAGGCTTTGGAAACGGGGGGTTGCAGGGGCATTCGGTCTAGGGTATCGTGCGCGTGCAGTCGATTCAGGCAGTCCTTGGTTCCGCATCAGTTTACGCACGCATTCGATGCCTTGTGCAATCACAACATTGAGTTCGCGCCGTTGCTTTGGTTCCCTTGAGGTGTCTGCAGTTAGCTGTACGGATCCCACGATCCGGTTTTATTTTTTATCTCAAAGGAAATCTCATGCAACAAGGTACCGTGAAGTGGTTCAACGACGCCAAGGGCTTCGGCTTTATTACCCCGGACGGCGGTGGCGAAGATCTCTTCGCTCACTTCTCCGAAATCCAGGCCAACGGCTTCAAGTCGCTGAAAGAAAATCAGCGCGTGCAGTTCGAAGTCAAGACCGGCCCCAAGGGCAAGCAAGCCTGCACCATCCAGCCCATCTAAGCTGACTGGTCAGAACCGCAGAAAGAAAAAGCCACCTTCGGGTGGCTTTTTTGTTTGTGTGCCGCAGCCGCGCACTGCAATTTCAGCGGGGCAGGCGAACCACAAGCCTTGAGCGACTGGGGTCCTCGAAGCGAATACTGGCCTGCTCGGGGTCCAAGATCACCCGCGAATCAGGCGACGCGCGATTGAAATCCTCCACCAGCTTCGCGAAAGCCGCCGCGTGACGCCCCACAGCATCCCATTGCAGTCGCAGGCGCAGCAAATGCGCAGCAACATCGCGGCGCTGCGCAGATGCCACGCCCTCTATGCTGAGCGAAGAAAAGTAGAACTCGGCATAGCGGCGATCCGACGTCTTCTGCTTCCAGCAGGACGTGACTGTCGAATTCGGACACTCGATCGACCTGTGAAGCGCGCGCGCAGACTGAAAGTCATCCTCCCGAGTCAGCAGGAGGGGCAACACATCAACCGAATACGCAACCTGCCGCTTCAACACTTCGCTCACGAACAGCTCGTCATCGCCCTTCAATTGCGACCGGGCCAGGTCTGCGACAAGCCAATACTGGGCTCGCAGATCTGCGATCAGTCGCTCACGAGTCCAGGCACGATCTGCAAGCAATTCATCGATGACCTTGCGATCTTCTTTTGCCAACGTGGGCGCTCGCGCCAACAGGGATTCGAGAGCCTCCAGGCTGTAGTTCTCGGACAACGTCACCATGATTGACGGGACCGCAATTCCGCCGGCTTTGCGCAATCTGGCCAAAGCAGCCTGATTCTGCTGCCATAGCCTGAGCGCCTTATCGCGGTCGCCACGAGACGCAAGCCAGCCGATTCGAGCAAACACCAGTCTGTTCAAATCCATCAGTTCGCGCCAAGAGTCCATTGAAACCGAACTCTGACTGCGGGCAATCGCTTTCTCGTACCGCGCGAGAACTGGATCAAACTCAGCGAGAGTGGCGAGTAGCTGCAGCTCATCTGCACACAGGTGCTCCTTGGGCAGTCCGTGCTGCCACCAGCAATCCAGCGACCGAACAGCCTCGCTGAGACGCTCTTGCACTTGCCGAAGCGACTTCTGCTCGCGGTCACTGAGTTCGTTGCTCAGCACACGCTTGCCCGCGCGAGTGAGATCCGGCTCGTCTGTCAGCAACACGCCACGCAGTGCGGCTACCAAGTCAATTTCCGGACTGATCTTTGGAAGTGGTGCCTCCAATTCAGCAATCAATGCATCGCTTGCGGCAGCGGGCGGCGCCGCGACCAGCATCCCGGTCAGCAGCAACACACCGCAGACACTTGGCAGGACAACAAACCTATTGATCGCGAATATTCGCATCAGCGCCAGCGCCACCAGGGCGCAGCTTCCGGCCTGACAGCTTTCTTCAAGCCATGAACGACGAGCGGCTCCAACCCGGCACGCTCGACCGAGGCAATCGGAGAGATCAAATCAGTACTTGCCAGCTTTGATGCCGTGTACTGACACAAGCGAAGACCGTGCCCCATTCCGGGACCGGACGACAATCGATCCGAAATGTTTTTCGCCGCACCAATGAGTTGAAACTGCTGGATTGGGCCAAAGTACGCGCCGACAATCTCGCCGGTCGCGAGGCTGATGTTGAGGTCGTAAGCGACTCCCTTCTCCATCTTGGCGGGCATGGGATCTGCCAAGAGATCGAGCGAACAGGCGAACGCGGCACATGCGCCAGATGTGCTCCCGTCAAGCCAATAGGCCACTACCGCATCACCGATGAACTGATGCACTTCGCCGCCATGCTTCGCGATGGCTCGGGTCACGTGATCGAGATGACGGTTCGCAAGCTCGACCGTACGGTCTGCCGAAAAGCTTTCGGCGACATTGGTGAAGCGGCGAATGCCCAGCGCAAACAGTGTGCCTTGCGCTGCGAACGGCTCGGGCCGTGAAGGGTGCGCGGTTTCAGGTATTGACATTGACGCTCTTCGCAAACGTCGGCGCCTTCCTCACCTTGCTCGCCTGCTCGAACGCATACGCATAGCCGATCAATTTGGCATCACTCCACGCCGTACCCACAAACGAGATGCCGCAGGGCAAGCCATGCACAAACCCCGCCGGCACGGTGACATGCGGATAGCCCGCCACGGCCGCCGGTGAGCTGAACCCGCCGCCGCTGTTGTCGCCGCGGATGAAGTCCGTGAGCCACGCGGGCGAGCCGCTGGGAGCCACCAGCGCGTCGAGGCTGTTGTCCTTCAGCGCCTTGTCGATGCCTTCCTCGCGCGAGAACTTGTGATTGTTGGCGAGTGCATCCAGATATTCCTTGCTAGTGAGGTCGCCCTTGGCTTCGGCAAGGATGAAATGCTCCTGGCCGAACCACGGCATTTCTTTTTTCTTGTTGGCCTCGTTGAACGCGATGATGTCGGCCAGCGTCTTGACCTTGGCGGTGGGTGCGTACTCGGCGATGTAAGCGGCGAGGCCGGCTTTCAGTTCGTACAGCAGTACCTGGTATTCGGTCGCGCCAAACTTGCCGGCACCCGGCATTTCCTTGATGTCCACCAGTGTTGCGCCTTGTGCCTTCAGCAATTCCAGCGCCTTCTCGATCTCCGCGGAAACGAGATCGTTGCGCCCGCCAAACTGCGAACGCACGACGCCGATGCGCGCACCTTTCAGCGCGTCCTTGTTCAGCGCCTTGGTGTAGTCGACGGATTTATCTGACGCTTCCTTGGTGGCGGGGTCGCTGACATCCGTGCCCGCCAAGGCAGTAAGCAGCGCCGCGGCGTCCGCCACGGTGCGCGTCATGGGGCCGGCCGTGTCCTGCGAATGCGCGATGGGAATGATGCCGCTGCGGCTCACCAGACCCAGCGTGGGCTTGATGCCGACCAGGCCATTGATGCTGGACGGCGAAATGATGGAGCCATCGGTTTCGGTGCCCACCGTCAGCGTGGCCAGGCTGGCGGCAGCGGCCGCGCCGGAACCCGAGCTGGAGCCCGATGTATTGCGGTCCAGCGCATAGGGATTCTTCGTGAGCCCGCCGCGTGCGCTCCAGCCGGAGGTGGACCGCGTGCTGCGAATATTCGCCCATTCGGACAGGTTGGTCTTGCCCAGGATGACGGCGCCCGCATCGCGGAGCCGTGTGACGATGTGCGCGTCCTTCACCGCGCGGGCGCCGAGCAGTGCCAGCGAGCCTGCGGTGGTCTGCATCTTGTCGCCGGTGGCAATGTTGTCCTTCAAGAGAACCGGGATGCCGTGCAACGGCCCGCGCACCTTGCCAGCCTTGCGCTCCTTGTCCATCTGCGTGGCGATGGAAAGCGCGTCGGGATTCATCTCGATCACCGAGTTGATGCGCGGCCCGGCTTTGTCGATGGCCTTGATGCGGGCGATGTAAGCCTGGGTCAGCGCCTTGGACGTGAGCTTGCCGCTGGCCATGGCCTTTTGCAGGTCGGCAACGCTGGCCTCGACCACGGTGAAGCCACCCTTGGTGGCGGACGGTGCCGCGACTGCAGCGCTAGCAGCCGAGGCAGAGGAAACAGCAGCGGAAATCTTGAGGAAGGTCCGGCGATCCATGAAATGTCTCCTTGGAGATCGCCGGATTGTAGGGCGAATCAGCGCGATTCGCCCTCGCCTCGGTACAAAGACTTACTCCGCAAACTCACTCATCGGAATGCACGAGCAGAACAGGTTGCGGTCGCCGTACACATTGTCCGCACGACCCACCGGCACCCAGTACTTGGTCTCGCGCAGGCTCTTCACCGGATAGGCGGCGAGTTCCCGCGAATATTTGCGCTCCCACTTGTCCGCCGTCACGACCGCCGCAGTGTGCGGCGCGTGCTTCAGCGGATTGTCCTCGCGGTCCATGCGGCCTTCTTCCACAGCGCAGATTTCCTCGCGGATGGCGATCATGGCGTCGATGAAGCGGTCCAGTTCGTACTTGGATTCGCTCTCGGTCGGCTCGATCATCAGCGTGCCCGCGACCGGGAACGACATGGTGGGCGCGTGGAAGCCGTAGTCGATGAGGCGCTTGGCCACGTCATCCACGGTGATGCCGGACTTGTCCTTGATAGGGCGCAGATCGAGGATGCACTCGTGCGCGATCAGGCCGCCCTGGCCGCTGTACAGCACCGGGTATTGCGGGCCGAGGCGCTTGGCGATGTAGTTGGCGTTGAGAATGGCGACTTCGGTGGCGTCGGTGAGGCCCTTGCCGCCCATCATGGCGATGTACATCCACGAGATGGGCAGGATGGAGGCGGAGCCGAACGGCGCCGCGGACACGGGCCCGATCTGCTTGCCATCGCCTGCACGACTGGTGCGCGGCAAGAACGGTGCGAGATGCGCACCCACCGCCACCGGGCCCACGCCGGGGCCGCCGCCACCGTGCGGAATGCAGAAGGTCTTGTGCAGGTTGAGGTGCGACACGTCGCCGCCGAACTTGCCCGGCGCGCAGAGGCCCACCATGGCGTTCATGTTGGCGCCGTCGATGTACACCTGCCCGCCGTG
>JAEUMY010000022.1 GCA_016791265.1 Betaproteobacteria bacterium | reverse complement strand
GAGCGAGCAAGTGCCCGCCATGATCGAGCGCTACAAGGCCATGGTGACCCAGGGCGGTGGCAAGATCCATCGCATCGAAGACTGGGGCCGCCGCCAGATGGCCTATCCCATCCAGAAGGTGTTCAAGGCGCACTACGTGCTGATGAACATCGAAATCGGCAACGCCACGCTGGATGAGCTGGAGCACGCGTTCAAGTTCAATGACGCCGTGCTGCGCCACCTCACCGTGCAAATGGACAAGGCTGTCACGACGCCTTCGCCGATGATGAAGGAAGAGAAGTCCAAGTCCGTCGACACCAAGTCAGAGGACAAGGACACGAAGGAAGCCAAGGCGCCCCAGGCCGCCTGACAACCTTTGCCTTGACGTCACGCCTTGAACCGGAACCAGTTCGTGATCGACGCTGAAATCATTTCGTCGGACACCCTGCGCCACACGCCCGCGGGCATTCCCGCGCTGGCGCTCACGCTTAAGCATGAGTCCCAGCAGGAGCAGGCCGGCAAGCTGTCCACGGTTCAGTTCGAGATGCCGGCCATGGCCTATGGCGTGGTCGCCATGGAGCTGGCCGAAGTGCATCCTGGCGAGCGTGTCACGTTCAAGGGCTTCATGAATCGCAAGAATCGTTTCAGTGATGCGCCCATCCTGCACATCACTGAATTCAAAACTTTGAATTAGAGAGAGGTACACCATGCCCCGTCCCGGCCCCCGCCGTGGTTTCAAGAAGGACGACAAGAAGAATTCGCGCAACCCGAATCGCGGATTGTTCCGTCGCAAGAAATTCTGCCGTTTCACCGCCGAGAAAATCGAGCAGGTGGACTACAAGGACATCGACATCCTGAAGGATTTCGTGAACGAGAACGGCAAGATCATCCCCGCCCGCATCACCGGCACGAAAGCCCGGTATCAGCGTCAGCTGGGTGTGGCCATCAAGCGCGCGCGCTTCCTGGCCCTCTTGCACTACACCGACCTCCATGGCCGCGTGTAAAGAAGGAGAGAGAGCATGCAAATCATTCTGATGGAAAAAGTGTTGAACCTGGGTCAGCTGGGTGACGTGGTGAAGGTGAAGCAGGGCTACGCCCGCAACTTCCTGATCCCGCAAGGCAAGGCCAAGCGCGCCACCGAAGCCAACATCAAGGAATTTGAAGGCCGCCGTGCCGAGCTGGAGAAGGTCGCCGGCGAGAAACTGACCGCTGCCCAGGCCCGTGCTGAGAAGCTCGAAGGCATGATGGTGCAAATCCCCGCCAAAGCCGGTGTGGACGGCCGCCTGTTCGGCTCCGTCACCAACTCCGACGTGGCCGAGGCCATCACCAAGCAGGGAATCGAAGTGAAGAAGTCCGAGGTGCTGCTGCCGAATGGTCCGATGAAGCATGTGGGTGACTTCCCCATCACGCTGCATCTGCACACCGACGTCAACGCCAACATCACGGTATCGGTGTTGGGCGAGGCTGCCTGAAGAAATAGTTTTTTGCAGTCTGTGGACAAAGGGCCGCTTTCGCGGCCCTTTGTTTTTTCAGGGGTTTTGAAAATACCGCACAAGTGATACCCGACTTGTCCACAGAATTGCTCCATTGTTTTGGTCTGCCGGCGCGCGCACAATCGCCGCTTCCCGCAATCGCGAATATTCGCAAGATTGTGAGATTCTTTTTCAGCCCCCAGCCCCCAGCCCCCAGCCCCCAGCCCCCAGCCCCCAGCCCCCAGCCCCCAGCCCCAGAATCAAATGGCCAGCGTTCCCTCCAACACCGGACCCCAGCGCGTCGCGTACCTCTCGCCCGCCGAGAACGACGTGCAAATCATCAAGCTCCCGCCACATTCGCTGGAGGCGGAGCAATCCGTGCTGGGCGGGCTCATGCTCGCCAACGACGCCTGGGACCGCATCGGCGACATCGTCACGATGGAGGATTTCTATCGTCATGACCATCGGCTGATCTATCAGCACATCTCGAAGCTGATCGAGGCCAACAAGCCCGCTGATGTGCTCACCATCGCGGAGTCGCTCACGCTCTCGGGCGAGCTGAACACCGCGGGCGGCATGCAGTACATCCATTCACTCGCGGAGAACACGCCGTCCGCCGCGAATATTCGCCTCTATGCGGAGATCGTGCGCGAGCGCTCCATCATGCGCCGGCTGGCTCAGGTCGGCACCGAGATTGCCGACTCCGCTTACACCCCGGCGGGCCGCAACGCCCGCCAACTGCTGGACGAGGCCGAGTCCAAGGTCTTTGAAATCGCTGAGGCCGGACAGCGTAGTGGCACCGGCTTCATGTCCATGGCGACGCTGCTCACAGAGGTGATGCAACGGCTGGATGAACTGTCGCAGAACCCGTCTGCCGTGACCGGTGTCGCCACCGGTTTCGTGGACCTGGATGATCGCACCTCGGGCATGCAACCCGGCGATCTCGTCATCGTCGCGGGCAGGCCCTCGATGGGCAAGACCGCGTTCAGCCTCAACATCGCCGAGAATGTGGCGCTCGCCGTGAAGCTGCCGGTGCTGGTGTTCTCCATGGAAATGGGGGGCACGCAGATCGCGCAGCGCTTCCTGTCTTCCGTGTCGAAGGTGGATCAACAGAAGCTGCGCACCGGCCGGTTGGACTCGCGCGACTGGGACCGACTCGGCACTGCGATGGCGCGATTGAACGACGCGCCGATACAGATCGATGAAACGCCGGCATTGAATCCGCTGGAGCTGCGCGCCCGCGCGCGCCGCATGCATCGCCAGTACGGCGGGTTGGGCCTCATCGTGGTTGACTACTTGCAGCTCATGAGCTCGGCCTCAGGCGGTGGCGGGGAAAACCGCGCCACCGAAATTTCCGAAATCTCGCGCGGCCTGAAGGCGCTGGCGAAGGAGCTCAAGGTGCCGGTGGTGGCGCTGTCGCAGTTGAACCGCTCGCTGGAACAGCGCCCCAACAAGCGCCCCGTGATGAGCGACCTGCGCGAATCCGGCGCCATCGAGCAAGACGCCGACGTCATCATCTTCATCTACCGTGATGAGGTGTACAACCCGGAGTCGCCGGACAAAGGCACGGCCGAGATCATCATCGGCAAGCAGCGTAACGGCCCCATCGGCACCGTGCGCCTCACCTTCCTCGGCCAGAACACGCGCTTCGAGAACTTCGCGGGCGACTCGGGGTACCAGGGTTACTGAGCCTTGGTTGGCGGAAGGCGGAATCGCGGAGACCGTTCGGTAGAATCTCCGCTTCCACCCCCATCTCCGCAAGGACGTCATGCGCCCCATTCGCGCCGAAGTCTCGCTGTCCGCCCTGCGCCACAACTATCGCTTCGCCAAATCCTGCGCGCCGCACGCCAAGGCCTTCGCCGTGGTCAAGGCCAACGCCTATGGGCATGGCCTGGATCGCGCCGTGCGCGCGTTACCCGATGCCGATGGCTTCGCCACGCTGGAACTGGAGAGCGCCATCCGCCTGCGCGAGCTCGGCGTCGAGCAGCCCATCCTGATGCTGGAAGGCTTCTTCGAGCCGGACGAGTTGCGAATATTCGCGGAGAACGATCTCTGGACATCGGTGCATGCCGACGAGCAGATCGATCAGCTTGCGCAAGCCGAGCTTGAGCGGCCGCTGCATGTTTTCGCAAAAATGAACAGCGGCATGAATCGCTTGGGCTTCGCGCCAGCAAAATTCCGCGCGGCCGTCGAACGGCTGGCGGTGCTGCCGCAGGTGGCGTCCATCACCTTGATGACGCACTTTTCCAGTTCCGATGAACCCGGCGGGATTGACGAACCGATGCGCCGCTTCCGTGAAGCCACGCTGGGTCTCGACTACCCGGTGAGTCTCAGCAATTCCGCCGCCACCATCGATCATCGCGATGCCCACGGCGCGTGGGTGCGGCCCGGCATCATGCTCTACGGCGCGACGCCGTTTACGGATCGCGGCGCGGCGCGCATCGGCCTGAAGCCCGCGATGCGGCTCACATCGCAACTTATCGCCATCCAGGACCTGCAGCCCGGCGACGGTGTCGGCTACGGCCTCGGCTTCAGGGCGGAGCAATCCATGCGCATCGGCATCGTGGCGTGCGGATACGCGGACGGCTACCCGCGCATCGCCAGGACCGGCACGCCGGTCGCGGTGGACGGTGAGATCACCCGCACCGTCGGTCGGGTATCGATGGACATGCTCGCGGTGGACCTTGCGAATATTCGCACTGCGCACATCGGCTCGTCCGTGGAGTTATGGGGCGACCTCGTGCCCGTGGATGAAGTGGCGAAGGGCGCGGGCACGGTCGGCTACGAGCTGCTGTGCGCCGTGGCGCCGCGCGTGCCGACTCAGGACGTCGCATAGTGTCCAGGCGCCGCAATCCGGCGGGGTGCGCGATCACGGAGGATGCGCATGCGAGGGTCAAGCGCCATCTCGTGCAGCGGCTGTACGTGCGCTTCCACATGACGTTGATACTCGGAACATCCGTCTTCGCCGCGATGTTGGCAAGCTGGGCCATGTTGCAACTGGGCGTTGACAGCATGTGGGTCCGCTACGCGATCGCGGTGCTGGGCGCCTACGCCGCGTTTCTGCTGGGCGTCGGATTGTGGCTGCGCTACGTGGCGCGCGTGCGGCGCGACCGCGCCGATCCAGCTTTATCCGCTCAGCTTGACGGCGGTGACCCGGTCGACGCGCTGGATCTGATCAACAGCGTGGGCGATCTGGGCAGCGGAGTCGCGCGCGGAGGAGGCCGGATATCCAGTGGCGGCGACTTCGGCGGAGGTGGCGCGAGCGGGTCGTGGACCGAACCTGGCGTGCAACAGGGCTTCGTGTCAGGCGCCGAAAGTTCCGCGGCCTCAGCCGGAAAGGGATTCGACTTCAACTTTGATCTGGACGGTGACGGTTTGGTGGTGCTTGTGCTGGCCATCGCGGTGATCGCGGCAGTGGTCTTCGCCAGTGGCTACATCGTCTGGTTCGCGCCAGACATCCTCGCGGAAGCGGTGGTCGGCGCCGCGCTGGCCGGCAGCCTCGCCAAGACCGCCAGGCGGGAGGATGGCAGTGGCTGGGTCATGGGCGTGGTCAAAAAAACCTGGTGGCTGTTCGCGATCGTGCTGGTGTTGAGTGTCGGCTTTGCCTTCCATGCGCAGTCCGTCTATCCCGGCGTCAAGACAGCCAAGGAGGTGGTTGCAAGAGCACTGGCATCCGCAGACTCCGCGCCTGCGCCGGATAAACCATGAACAACAAGCATCTTCGCGTGAGCAAGCATTTGAATTTGAAAGCCAATGGCCAAATCTAAAACCGTCTACACCTGCACCGAATGTGGCGGCCAGTCACCCAAGTGGGCTGGCCAGTGCCCGCATTGCCAGGCCTGGAACACGATGGTCGAGACTGTGCAGGAGAGCTCGACTGCGGGCATGCACCGCTATGCCGCGCTGGCCAGCGGTTCGGGTGAGCGCGGCCTTGTCCAACAACTCTCCGCAGTGCAAGCGGCGGATGTGCCGCGCAAACCGACCGGCATGGCCGAGTTCGATCGCGTTCTGGGCGGCGGGCTGGTGCGGGGTGGCGTGATTCTCATCGGCGGCGATCCGGGCATCGGCAAATCCACGCTGCTCCTGCAGGCGCTTTGCGCCATGAGCGGCAACAGCTCGGTGCTCTACGTGAGCGGCGAGGAGTCGGCGCAACAGATCGCGCTTCGCGCCAAACGGCTTTCGCTGGATACCCACGATGTCAAACTGCTGTCGGAGATCGAGCTGGAGAAAATCCAGTCCGTACTCGCGTCCGAAAAACCCGAGATCGCGGTGATCGATTCCATCCAGACGTTGTATTCCGCCGCGCTGACCTCGGCGCCAGGTTCGGTGGCGCAGGTGCGCGAGTGCGCCGCGCAGCTCACCCGCGCAGCGAAGCAGAGCGGCACCACCATCATCTTCGTCGGGCACGTCACCAAGGAAGGCGCCCTGGCTGGTCCGCGTGTGCTGGAGCACATTGTCGACACCGTGCTCTACTTTGAAGGCGACACGCATTCCTCCTTCCGCCTCATCCGCGCGTTCAAGAACCGCTTCGGCGCGGTGAACGAGATCGGCGTGTTCGCCATGACGGAGAAGGGTTTGCGCGAGGTCACCAATCCCTCCGCGCTGTTCCTCTCGCAGCACAACGCCGGCGTGCCCGGCAGCTGTGTCATGGTCACGCAGGAGGGCTCACGCCCGCTGCTGGTGGAAATCCAGGCGCTGGTCGATGCCACGCAGGGCGGGAGCCCGCGCCGTCTTTCCGTCGGGCTTGAACAGAACCGTCTCGCCATGCTGCTCGCGGTGCTGCATCGCCATGCGGGTGTCGCATGCTTCGATCAGGATGTCTTCATCAACGCCGTGGGTGGCGTGAAAATCGATGAACCCGGCGCCGATCTGCCGGTGCTGCTCGCGATTCTCTCCAGCCTGAAGAATCGCGCCTTGCCGCTGAAGCATGTCGTCTTCGGTGAAGTCGGCCTCGCGGGTGAGGTGCGGCCGGTGCAGCGCGGGCAGGAACGCTTGCGTGAAGCCGCGAAACTGGGCTTCACCCATGCCATCGTGCCCAAGGGCAACAAGCCGAAGCAGAGCATTGACGGGATGGAAGTGATCGCGGTGGAACGTATCGAGCAGGCGGTGGAGTACTGTCGCGGGCAGTGATCAGGATTCTTCTTGAATAAACCATTGCGAATATTCGCAGGATGAAAAAATGAAAATCAAACACATCGTCGCCACACTGTTCATGACCGGCCTGTCCCTCGCAGCCAGCGCCGCCACGGTCACCCATACTGTTGTCATTCAGAACAAGGTCTCGGGCAAGCAGACGGTCGAGACGCTGCCAGGCAACAAGCTCAAGGTGGTGTTCACCTACCGCGACAACGGACGCGGGCCGGATGTTTACGAGGACATCACGCTCGGCAGCGCGGGCCAGATCGAGCAGTACAACGTCACCGGCAAATCCACCTTCGGGGCGTCCATCGAGGAGTCATTCTCGCGCCAGGGATTGAAAGCCAAGTGGAAGTCCAAGGCCGACGAAGGCGCCAGTGACAATGCGCAGGGCGTCTACCTGCCCATCGAGTCCAGCCTGGAGATTCTGGGCATCGCCACGCGCGCGCTGCTGAAAGCGCCTGGCAACAAGTTGCCGGGCCTGCCCAGCGGCCAGCTCGCGCTGAAGAAAATGGCGGAAGCGCAGGTGACATCGGCCACCAGGCAGAAAGCGAAAGCGACGCTTTACAACATCGCCGGCGTCAGCCTGTCGCCCGCCTATGTGTGGATATGGTCCGGCCCGGGCAAGGATGCAGGCGGGCCGGGCATGCTCGGCATCGTGAATCCCGGTTTCTCCGTGCTGGAGGCGGGCTGGGAAGGCAACGAGGAGGCGCTGCTCAAGATACAGAAGGAGATCGACAACAAGGCGCTGGTCGACATGGCCCGCACGCATGCCAAACGCTTCGATGAGCCCGTCGTGTTCCGCAACGTGCGCTGGTTCGATGCCGAGTCCGCGACATTGAAAGGCCCGTCGGATGTGCATGTGTTCCGCGGCCGCATCGCCTCCATCCAGCCGCCCAACACACCCCTGCAAGATGTCGCGCATGTGGTCGATGGCACCGGCAAGACCCTGCTGCCTGGTCTCTTCGACATGCACGTACACACGGCCTCGTGGGATGCGGTGCTGCATCTCGCCGGTGGCGTCACCAGCGTGCGCGACATGGGCAACGTCAACGACTTTCTGAACGAGATTCGCACCCGCATTGATGCGGGCATCAACCTCGGCCCGCACATCATTCCCGCCGGCTACATCGAAGGCGCCGGCCAGCACCAGTCCACCGGCGGTTTCGTCATCAAGGACGTGGACGAGGGCAGGAAGGCCATCGACTGGTATGCCCAGCACGGCTATCGCCAGATCAAGCTCTACAACTCCATCCGTCCCGAGTGGGTCAAACCGCTGGCGGAGCACGCGCATGCGCGCGGCCTGCGTGTCGGCGGTCACATCCCCGCGTTCATGCGCGCGGAAGAGGCGGTGCGTGACGGCTTCGACGAGATCCAGCACATCAACCAGGTCATCCTCAATTTTCTCACCAAGAAGGATGACGACACGCGCACGTTGCTGCGCTTCTATCTTGTCGGCGACAACGCCAACCAGATCGATCTCGATGGCCCGGTCGTGCGTGACTTCATCAAGCTCCTGCAGGACCGCAAAGTCACCATAGACGCCACCATGACCGCGTTCGAGTACATGTTCCTCCAGCGCCAGGGTGCGCCCAACCCCAGCTTCAACGCCGTGTCGCCCAACGTGCCTGCGAGCCTCCGCCGCGCATGGCTCATCAACTCGATGGACATCAACGACAAGAACGCCGGTCCCTGGAGCAAGTCATGGCAGACCATGCTGGGGTTGTTGAAGAAGATGTACGACGCCGGCATCCCGCTCGTGGCCGGCTCGGATGACATCGCCGGCTTCACCCTGCATCGCGAGATGGAAATCTACGTGCAGGCCGGCCTCACGCCGTCGCAGGCGTTGCAGATCGCGACGCGCAACGGTGCGCGCGTGGCAGGCGTTGCGGACCGCACCGGGAACATCAGCGTGGGCAAGGATGCTGACCTGATCCTGGTGGAAGGCGATCCCACGGTGAACATCAGCGACCTCCGCAAGGTGGCGCTGACGATGAAGGCGGGAACCGTTTATTCGCCAGCGGAGATTTACACGACGCTGGGGGTGAAGCCGTTTGCGGCGGGGGTGAAAGTGGAGAAGGCCCAAAGTCTGGTTAAGTAGGTTGAGGCCAGCCGTATTCGTATCAAGAATCAGCGTAGCCTTGTGTTAGCGTGTTGGGGCCGAGAGGAGTATTTTTTTGGAGGATTGAGATGAGTGAGCCCGAGAAATTGTGTTTCGTAATTTCCCCAATCGGAGATACTGACTCTGATACTCGCAAGAGAGCAGATCAAGTGCTCAAGCATGTCATTCGACCTGCCGCTATTGAGTGTGGTTACAAGGCGGTTCGCGCCGACGAAATTGACAAGCCTGGAATGATCACTTCGCAGGTCATTCAGCATGTGGTCAACGATGCCTTGGTTGTTGCTGACTTGACCGAACGAAATCCAAATGTCTTTTATGAGCTTGCGATTCGTCATGCCTTGAGAAAGCCGCTTGTTCAACTCATTCGCAAGGGAGAGTCGATTCCCTTCGATGTTGCTGGTACAAGAACAATTTTTGTTGACCACAAGGACTTGGACAGCGTTGAATCCGCGAAGAACGAAATTGTTGAGCAAATCCGCGCCTTGGAGAGAGATTCATCTGATATTGAGACGCCAATATCCGTTTCTCTTGATCTTCAGTTGCTACGCCAAAGTGACAAGCCAGAAGAGCGGTCATTAGCGGACTTGGTTGCTGCAGTTGTAGATCTAAGAGCAAGTCTCGGAAAGGTCGAGTCCCGGCTTGGAACAAAGGATCAGGAAGGCGCGCTTGGTGAGATTCAGGCGGAAGTACGAAGCTTGCCAAGCCGGTTGGAGGAGTACTTTGGAGGTCCGCGACTTCCAGGTATGAGGCGTGGGCGCTTTCACCCCATGTTGTTGCGAGAGATGTTGCACATGAGTGCTCAATTTGGGCCAAGCTCCTCCCCCGCTCTTGGCGTACTCATTTTAGCGAGCGTGTTCAAGGACTCTATGCCTTGGGTTTATGAGTTAGGTCTGCAGGTGTATCGAGCTGCTCAGGCAGGCAGCCCTGACATGCTTGAGAGAGCTGCGAGGGAATTTCGTCACGCAATCGAATTCACTGTCCATGGACCCTTTTCACGTGAGTTTTCCTCGGGAAGCAAGGAGATGTTCATTCTTATGGAGGAAATTGATCCACTTGTAAGTCGGGCGTTGGACATGCTTCACTTGGAAAGCGAAAAGGGTCGACCAAAGCCATCAAAGGGCGGGCTGAGAACTAACTCGGGGGAACCATAAACCAGCCTGGATGCGCTGCAGCGTAATCTGGGATACCAAAGATAAATATGTCTAGAGCAGTCAATTGCGTTCGCCCTGTTCACCCCGGAGAAGTGCTTCGTGAAGACTATCTTGTGCCGCTGGGGCTCAGCGTCAATGCACTTGCGGTGGCGTTGGGCGTGCCTGCCACGCGCATCCATGAAGTCGTGAAGGAGCGGCGGGCCGTCACTGCGGATACCGCTGCGCGGTTGGCTCGCTACTTCGGCGGCGATGCCGCATCCTGGCTGGCGTTGCAAGCAAGCTACGACCTGAAGACCTTGCCGACGCGCAAGGATATTGAACGCACGGTCGCATCGAGAGGACGGCTCGCTGCCTGACCAGATCGGTTTGACTGCGAATATTCGCACCTTGAATCCCGCGCACGTCAACCAGTCGAGTACGACGGATTCAAGCTGCCTGAGCTGCGCGATTGTTCTTGGTGAGAGGCCAACACTCGGCGGCACCATTGTCGAGACCGGTGGCTTTCATGCCCATCAGGACATTGCTTATCCGATTCCGGGCCTGGTCATCGTGGCGTCGAAGCGGCACATCAAGGCGCTGGACGAGCTGACTGGGGACGAGGCGGCCGAGTTCATGGCGTTGGTGCATGCCATTCGAGTACAGCAGCGCCAAGTGCTGGGCATCGAGCATGTTTACTATTTCTACAACGAAGACACGACGCACCACTTCCACTTGTGGATGGTTCCGCGTTACGGCTGGATGAGCAGGTTCGGGCGGTCAGTGGAGTCGCTGCGCCCCGTCCTTTTGCATGCGAGAGACCACATGAATTCGCCGGAAGAACTGGCGGAGGTGACGCGTTGCGCGGCGGCTCTGCGTGATGCGATGTCCCGGAGCTAATGGGTCGCTGATTTGCCTTGCGAATATTCGCTGGTGCGGCAGACGGTCCCCCCGTATAATTCGGCCCCATGCAGCCTGAAGTCCAGTCCCCACGCTGCGCGTCAATTCTGACCTTCCCCAAGCTGTATCGCTCCTGAGACTGGTTCCCGCCCCGGGAAGCAGGTCGATCAAATGGTGTCACGCGAATATTCGCAGTGGCGCCGTGAAAGAAAAATCCAAATGTCATTTGCAACACTCGGCCTCTCCGAGGTCTTGGTTCGTGCTGTCAACGAGCACGGCTACAGTCAACCCACGCCCATCCAGACGCAGGCCATTCCAGCCGTGCTGGCGGGCGGCGATCTCATGGCCGGCGCCCAGACGGGCACCGGCAAGACGGCGGGCTTTGTCCTGCCCATGCTGCAGCGCCTCATGGCCGCACCGGTGCAGCGTAACCAGAAGCCCAACATCCGCGCGCTCATCCTCACGCCCACCCGCGAGCTCGCGGCGCAGGTGGAGGAGAGTGTCCGCGTGTATGGCAAGTACAGCGGCCTGAAATCCATGGTGATGTTCGGGGGCGTGGGCATCAACCCGCAGATTTCGCAACTGCGCAGTGGCGTGGACATTGTCGTCGCGACGCCCGGCCGCCTGCTCGACCATTGTGGTCAGGGCACCATCAATCTGAACCACGTGGAATTCCTGGTGCTGGACGAAGCCGACCGCATGCTCGACATGGGCTTCATCCACGACATCAAGCGTGTGCTGAAACTGCTGCCGAAGGAGCGCCAGAACCTGCTCTTCTCCGCCACGTTCTCCGACGACATCAAGGCGCTGGCTGACAGTCTGCTCAAATCACCCGCGCTGATCGAAGTCGCTCGCCGCAACGCGACAGCGGATCTCATCGTCCAGAAGATCCATCCGGTGAGCCGCGACCGCAAGCGCGAGCTGCTGTCCCACCTTATCAAGTCGAACAAGTGGTTCCAGGTGCTGGTGTTCACGCGCACCAAGCACGGCGCCAACCGCCTCGCCGAGCAACTCGGCAAGGACGACATCACCGCACTCGCCATCCATGGCAACAAGAGCCAGGGTGCGCGCACGCGGGCGCTCTCCGAGTTCAAGTCGGGCGAACTCCAGGTGCTGGTGGCCACCGA
The DNA here is from genome assembly GCA_016791265.1 of Betaproteobacteria bacterium. Taxonomy (GTDB): domain Bacteria; phylum Pseudomonadota; class Gammaproteobacteria; order Burkholderiales; family Usitatibacteraceae; genus JAEUMY01. The sequence continues at coordinate 248,172 of JAEUMY010000022.1, read as the reverse complement.
CATCGCCGCACGCGGCATCGACATCGACCAGTTGCCACACGTGGTGAACTACGAGCTGCCCAACGTGCCCGAGGACTATGTGCATCGCATCGGCCGCACCGGTCGCGCGGGCGCGGAAGGCGAAGCCGTGTCGCTGGTGTGCATCGATGAAGCAGGTTATCTACGCGACATCGAGCGGCTCATCAGACGCGAGATTCCGAAGGAAGTCATCGAAGGCTTCGAGCCTGATCCCAACGACAAGGCGCAGCCCATCCAGCTGCGTTCGTTCGAGCATCGCCAGGGACGCGGCGGCGGAGGCCGGGGCCACGGCCAGAAACAGGGGCAGCGCGCACCGAGAGACAGTCAGCAGCATGGAAAGAGCAAACACGCCGCACCACCCGCAGCCAAGCCGCAAGGCGGTAAGCCGCCCAATGCGAAAGGAAAGCAGGGCACGCCGCGTCAGCCTGCGTCGGGCTCGAGTTCGGGCAAGCCCGCGCAGGTTCGTTCCTTTGGCGCAGTAGGAGGCGCGCGCAGCGGACCGAAGACGCCTGCGCTGTTTCGTGGTGGTGGCAACAAAGGGCGTTGAGTTGCGCTCATTCCCTCCCCTTCAAGGGGAGGGCAAGGGTGGGGATGGGTCTCGCTTGAGCAGACACAAGTTGAACCCCATCCCCCTCCCATCCTCCCCCTTGAAGGTGGAGGGGATTGTTCGACGCTGAAGCGAGAATTTCATGCACATCTGGGTTGACGGCGATGCGTGTCCGGCGGTGATCAAAGAAATTCTCTTTCGTGCCGCTGATCGCACCGGCACGCCGCTCACGCTTGTCGCCAACAAGCTCTTGCGCGTCCCGCCCAGTGCGAATATTCGCAGCATCCAGGTGCCGCGCGGATTCGATGTTGCGGACGATCACATCGCGGGCGAGATGAAGCCCGGCGATCTGGTGGTGACGGCGGATGTGCCGCTGGCGGCACAGGTGATCGATCGTGGCGGCGTAGCGCTCAATCCACGCGGCACGTTCTACACGGCGGAGAACGTGAAGGAGCATCTCGCCATGCGCAACTTCATGGAAGAGATGCGTTCAGCAGGGGTGGAAGGTGGCGGTCCTGCTGCGTTCAGCAACGCGGACCGTCAGGCGTTCGCCAACCAGTTGGATCGCTGGCTGGCGAAGCAGCGATGAAGTGAGTGATCAGGCTGCGGCGGGCGCGCGCTTGAAGAGTTTCTGAGCCAGCGTCACAACAGCCAACACTACCGCGCCGGCGACGATGCCGAACAGCGCATCGAGACCAGTGGACGTGAGACCAGCCATGAAACCGCCCATGCCCTTCGTCACCCCTTCGATCCAGTGATGCACGACCGGGATACCCTCAGTCAGAATATGGCCGCCCACCATGAACATGGCCGCGGTGCCGACAACGGACAACGTTTTCATGAGCCACGGCGCAGCAGCCAGAATGCCTTTTCCCAAACCAGCCGCCGCACCGCCCTTTTCAACGAGATGCAGCCCGAAGTCGTCCAGCTTCACGATGGCCGCGACGAGGCCATAAACACCGACGGTCATCAGCACGCTGATGCCCACCAGCACCACGACCTGCTTGCCGAACGAAGCCGCAGCCACCGTGCCCAGACTGATCACGATGATTTCCGCTGAAAGAATGAAGTCGGTGCGGATGGCGCCCTTGATCTTGTCCTTTTCAAACTGAACCATGTCCACGGCCGGGTTGGCAATGGCCTCCACGACCTCCTTGTGATGCGCGTCGTCTTCCGCCTTGGAGTGGAGGAACTTGTGGGCCAGCTTCTCAAAGCCTTCAAAGCACAGGAACGCGCCGCCGATCATCAGCAGCGGAATGATGGCCCAAGGCGCGATCACGCTGATGGCGAGTGCCGCTGGCACCAGGATGGCCTTGTTGATGGCTGAGCCCTTTGCCACCGCCCACACCACGGGCAGTTCGCGGTCGGCATTCACGCCGGCCACCTGCTGCGCATTGAGCGCGAGGTCGTCGCCCAGCACGCCGGCGGTTTTCTTGGCGGCCACCTTGGTCATGACCGCCACGTCGTCGAGCAGGGTGGCGATGTCGTCAATCAGGGCAAACAAGCTGGATCCGGCCATGGGGTTCTCGCGGTGTAGTCGGGACGCGGCATTGAACCATATCTGCTTGCATCACGGCAGTGCTGTCACCTACAATCCGCGTCGGTCGGCAGTTCACCCAGGCGTTGCCGTGCGAAATTTCGCAAGCTAAACCTGCCCGCAATCCCGTCAGTGTGTGACTCGTGTTTTCCAACTCTGAGCGCGCCCTGCTGCAAGTCGGCAACCCCAGCATTCGCCCTGAACCTCATCGGGGGCGCGCAGGAGTCAACCATGTCTCGTTCCGAAATCGTCCCCCTTTATGCGGACGATATCTCGCAGTTCTGCAAATCCCTGCGTGCGCAGCTCGCTCACGTCAAGGAAACACCCAGCCATCTCACGCTGCTCAATCTCCTTGCACGCAGTGCCGGGCACCGCAGCTATCAGGCGCTGAAGGCGAGCGCAGCCAATCGCGCCGCGTCGCTCGCGGGGCCGGATGTGCCGCAGCCCATAGCTCCACCACGCAGTCCCGACATCCCAAAGGTGACTCAACGCGCGCTGTCCCACTTCGACACGGCCGGCCGTCTCACCCGCTGGCCCACGCAGTACGCGGTGCAGCAGTTGGCGCTGTGGGGGCTGTGGATGCGGCTACCGGCCAGTCGCGATCTCACCGAGGCCGACGTCACGCGCTACTTCGCCGCGTTCAACACCTTCGATGATCCGGTGACGCTCAGGCGCGAACTGGTGAACGCGAAGCTGCTCTGGCGCACGCAAGATGGCCGCGTGTATCGCCGCGAGGCGAAGCAGGCGCCGCGCGACGCACACGCGTTCATGAAGCTGTTGCAGGCGGCGGTGAAGAGCAGTCCTGCGCCGGCGTTGGCGCGCAAAGGTCGCAGGTCGGACTGATCAGTCCGGGCGGTCGCGCGGCACCAGGGCGAGATATTCCTCTATGGTGCCGCCGGCCAACGGTTTCATCATCACGCGGACGGTGTTGGTGCGTTGTCCCATCACGAGGCCGTGGCGCTTTCGGGTCTCGATGTAGCCGCGCTGCACCCAGAAGCGCTCGGCGCGGATGTTGCCCTCGACCACGCCGAGCCGCATCCATTGCACGCCTTGCAGCAAGCACCAATGGACCAGCGCGTCGTGCAGTGCCTGCGCATCGCCATTGCCGTGGCGTGATGTTTCGACGATGAAGAGGCCGATGTGCCAGACGCCGCGCGCCAACAGGTTCGAGACGATCTCGGCCACACCCACCAGTCGATCATGCTCGTCATGGAATCCGATCAGAAATTTCTTCGAGAACGACATTTCCGGAGGCGGTGCGTCGTCAAGAGTTTCGCGCGCCGTGTCGGGACCCGGCGGCTCGCCGTTGACCGACTCGAAGTAAAGCGGATTGGCTTCGAAGAAGGCCTGTAGCGCGGGCAGCTCGTCCTCGGTCAGCTCGCAGGCAGTGAGCCCGCGTACCGTGAACAAGCTTGCGTACAGGTTAGCCATGCCGGCCTGGCAGCGGGTAGGCCGGATCGTTGTAGCCCGGCGTGGACGGATGGCCCGGTGCGACCAACGCATCGACGAAGGCTTCATCGTCGGGCGTGATGTTCACCGTCAATGCGCCGAGGTAGTCGGTCCATTGTTCGAAGGTGCGTGGACCTGCGATCACGGATGACACCGCGTGATGCGCCAGCACCCAGGCCGTGGCGAAATGCGTCATGGCGACAGCCTTCGCTTTGCAGTGCGCAGCCAGCTTCTGCGCGATGACGAGCGACTCATCGCGAAACTCGGTTTCCAGGATGCGCTTGTCGCCGCGGCCTGCACGTGTGCCTTCGGCAGGCTTGCTCCCGGGCGTGTATTTGCCCGACAGCACCCCGCGCGCGATAGGGCTGTAGGGGACAACGCCTATGCCGTGGTGTACACACGCGGGCAGGATTTCCCCTTCGGGCTGGCGGTTCACGAGGTTGTAATAGGGCTGGCAGACGACCGGGCCTGGCATGTTGAATTGCTTCGCCAGGTTCGCCACCTCGGCGATGCGCCAGCCGCGGAAGTTGGACACCCCCCAGTAGCGGATCTTGCCGTCGCGCAGCAACTGTTCGACTGCACGCAACGGCTCCTCAAGGTCCATGCCGTTGAAGTCGCGATGCAGGTAATAGATGTCGATGTGATCCGTGTCCAGCCGCTTCAGGCTGGCTTCGCATTCGCGCAGCACCCAGGCACGCGAATATTCGCACTCGTTGGGGCGGTCGCTCATCTTGTTGCCCAGCTTGGTGGCGAGAATCCAGTCGTGGCGCTGGTGCTTGATGAGCTCGCCCACCATGGTTTCCGAGGCGCCCTTGGTGTACACGTCGGCGGTGTCGATGAAATTCACCCCGTGTTCGCGCGCGTGGTCGGTGATGCGGCGGGCTTTGGCGATGTCGGTCTGGTCGCCGAACATCATCGTGCCCAGACACAGTTCGGATACTTTCAGCGGGCTCTTGCCCAGTCTGCGGTAGCGCATGGTTCGTTCCCCCATGGATATTGTCCACGCCAGTTTACGCAAAGAAAAAAGGGCGACCCGTGAGGATCGCCCTGAAAACACATCAACGAGGAGGAGGTTGTTGATGTGTGGGAGGACTGGTATGCCTCAGGCCGCCGCTGCGGGCCGGGCCGGAATGCGGAACCACGCGGCGTACAGCGCGGGCAGGAAGAGCAGCGTCAGCGCGGTCGCCACCAAGAGACCGCCCATGATCGCCACGGCCATCGGGCCGAAGAAGTCGGAGCGGGTCAGCGGGATCATGGCAAGGATGGCGGCAAGCGCAGTCAGCACGATGGGGCGGAAGCGGCGCACAGTCGCATCGATGACGGCGGTGCGGGCATCATGCCCGGCGGCGATGTCCTGATCGATCTGGTCGATGAGGATCACGGAGTTCCGCATGATCATGCCGAAGAGCGCGATGGTGCCCAGCATCGCGACGAAGCCGAACGGCTTGTTCAGGAGGAAGAGAAAGCTGACCACGCCGATCAAGCCCAAAGGTGCCGTGAGCACCACGATGATGACGCGCTGAAAACTCATCAGCTGAATCATCAGCACCGTCAGTACCACGAAAATGAAGAGCGGCATGCCAGCGTTGATGGAAGACTGCCCTTTGGCGCTCTCTTCCACCGCGCCGCCTACGTCTATGCGATAGCCTGCGGGCAGCTTGGCGCGCAATTCATTCAGCTTCGGCGTGATCTCGTTCACCACGGTTGCGGGCTGCACGCCAGCCACGAGAATGTCGGCACGGATGGTGATGGTGGGCAGGCGGTTGCGGCGCCAGATCACGCCGTCCTCGAACCCATAGGTGACTTTGCCGAACTGCGTGAGCGGCACGGCCTTGCCGGTCTTGGTGGGCACTGCGAGGCTCTCCAGCAGCGACAGGCGGGCGCGTTCTTCCTTGTCGCCGCGCACCTGGATTTCGATCAGCTTGTCGCGCTCGCGGAAATAGGTGGCAGTGACGCCGGAGAGCGAGGTCTGCAGGAAAGCGGCGAGCTCCTGCGACGACACGCCGAGAAGACGCGCCTTGTTCTGGTCGATCTCCACCCGAACGACCTTGGACTGCTCATCCCAGTCGAACTGCACGTTGGCCGTGTTCGGGTTGGCGCGCACGACGGCGGCCGCTTCTCTTGCGAATATTCGCAACTGCGGAATGCTCTCTCCAGACACGCGCACTTGCACCGGGAAGCCCACGGGCGGACCGTTTTCCAGCCGGCTCACGCGGCCGCGCAGTTCGGGAAAGTCGACCTCGAATGCCTTGATGATTTCCGCGCGCAGCGACTCGCGGTCGGTCGTGCTATTGGTGGTGACGACAAATTGCGCGAAGTTGGCCGAGGGCAGTTGCTGATCCAGGGGAAAGTAGAAGCGCGGGCTGCCCGTGCCAATGTAGCTCACATAATTGTCGAAGCGCGCTTTGCGCGCGTCGAGGAATTTCTCCATCTTCTGCGCTTGCGCCAGGGTCGCATTGAACGACGAGCCCTCGGGCAGCTTCAGATCCACCACCAGTTCCACGCGCGTGGAGGACGGGAAGAACTGTTGCTGCAAGAGCCCGAAGCCCGCGATGGAGACAACGAAAAGCGCGACCGTGGCGGCGATGACGGTCTTGCGCCGCATCACGCACCAATCCACCAGCGCACGAAAGCGGGTGTAGAACGGCGTCTTGTACACCGCGTGCTCATCGAACCCGGCATCGTGCGGTGTGCCGTCGGGCACCATGCGCTTCGCGATGCGCGGACCGATGCCTGGCACGTTCTTCGCGAGCCAGTCCGCCCAGCGGCGTGAGCGATCCGAGATCACCGGCACGCCATTTTTGTAATTGGGCAGAAACTTGTAGCCGAGATAGGGGATGAGAATGACGGCCGCGAACCACGAAATGATGAGCGCCAGCGATGTCACCTGGAAGATGGAGCGCGTGTATTCACCCGTGCCCGACTTGGCGGTGGCGATGGGCAGAAAGCCCGCCGCCGTGACCAGCGTGCCAGACAGCATCGGAAAGGCCGTCGAGGTATAGGCGAAGCTCGCCGCGCGCACGCGGTCCATGCCTTGCTCCATCTTGATGGCCATCATCTCGACCGCGATGATCGCGTCGTCCACCAACAGACCCAGCGCGAGGATCAAGGCGCCCAGCGAAATCTTGTGCAACCCGACGCCAAAAAGATTCATGAACAGAAAGGTTGCGGCCAGCACCAGCGGAATCGAGAGCGCCACCACGAAGCCGGTGCGCACGCCTAGGCTGAAGAAGCACACGGCCAAGACGATGATGACGGCCTCGGCCAGCGAGCGCGCGAATTCACTCACCGAGTTGCGCACGGCCTTGGGTTGGTCGTTGACGCGATGCAGTTCCAGGCCCGTGGGCAGCTCGGCCTCCAGTTTGTGAACGATCTTGTCGAGGTTTCGGCCCAGCGCGATGATGTCTCCGCCCTGGCGCATCGCCACACCCAGCCCGAGCGACTGCTTGCCCTGATAACGCATCTTGGAAAAAGGCGGATCGACATAGCCGCGCCGCACTTCAGCCACGTCGCCGATCTTGAACACGCGGTTGTTGGCACGGAGCGTGAAATCGCGCACCGCCTCGACACTCGTGAATTCGCCGGACGTGCGGATATAGATGCGGTCGGTCGGCGTCTCGAACGATCCGGCGGGGGCCACCGCGTTCTGCTGCTGCAGCGCATGCAGAATGGTGTTGCCATCCACACCCAGTGTGGCGAGCTTGGCGTTGGAGACTTCGATGAATATTTTTTCTTCCTGCTCGCCGAGAATTTCCACCTTGGCGACATCGGGTACGCGCAGGATTTCGCGGCGCAGCCGGTCCGCGTAGGTTTTGAGGTCGGCGTAGCTGAAACCGTCGCCGTTCAGCGCGAAAATGTTGCCGAAGGTGTCGCCGAATTCATCGTTGAAGAACGGCCCGAGCGTGCCCTGCGGAAGCGTGTGGCGGATGTCGCCGACGCGCTTTCTCACCTGGTATTGCGTCTCGGGCACCGCCGATGACGGCGCGGAATCTTTCACGAAAAAGAAGATGTTCGATTCGCCCGGGCGCGAATAGCTGCGCATGAAGTCGTAATTGGGGACCTCTTGCAGTTTCTTCTCGATCTTCTCCGTGACCTGCTGCTCCACTTCGGCCGCGGACGCACCCGGCCAGATGGTGCGCACGGTCATGATCTTGAACGTGAAGGGCGGGTCTTCGGACTGCCCAAGCTGGCCCCAGGACAAGAAGCCGGCGACGGACAGGACGATGATCGAGTACAGAACCAGGGGCCGGTTGGCAAGGGCCCATTCGGAGAGATTGAAGTTCTTCATTGCGAATATTCGCCGGGCCGATCAGTGCGTGGCTTGAGCGCGTGAGGCGAGTTTGGGAACGTCAAGCGGCACGATCGCCACTTCATTGGCGCCGGTGATGAGTCGGTCGGTGACCGGCTTCACCAACTGACCATCCTGCAGCTTGTGTACACCCGCCGCCACGATGAGTTCGCCAGCCTTCAGTGGGCCCGTGATGAGCGCGGAGGTTTCGCGGAAACGCACGACGGTCACGGCCCGCGGCGTCACCTTGTTGTCCTGCCCGATCACCCACACCAGCGTCTTGTCGCCTTGCTGATACAGGGCGGAGAGCGGCACCGCGATCTGGCTCGCCGCGGTCTCGCCCACGAACGCCACATTCGCCGTCATGCCGAGCCGCACGTTCTCATCCGACTGCGCGAATGACACGCGAACGGGGTAGGTGCGCGTTACCGGGTCGGCCGCGGCCGCGATTTCGCGGACCTTCGCGGGATAGCGTTTGCCCGGAGCCGATGAAACTTCGATGAACATCTCGCGCGACTTGTTTTGCTGACGAAATTCGCCGATGCGGCTCTCGGACACGAAAATGCCGACTTCCTTTTCGCGCGGATTGGCGATGCGCATGATGGGCTGGCCCTGCGCCACCACTTGGCCGGCCTCGGCCATCACCTGCGTGACGACGCCATCCTGCGTCGCCACCAGCGTGGCATACGACGTCTGGTTGGCGTTCACCGCGGCTTGCGCAGTGGCGCTTTCGAAGCGCGCCTTGGCGGCGTCGCGCGCATTGACCTTGGCGTCGTACGCGGACTGGCTGATGAAGGTCTTGTCGAGCAAGGTCTTGAAGCGTTTCGCCTCGGCCTCGGCGAAGTCGTATTCGGCCTTGGTGGCGTTGACTTGAGCGCGCGACGCATCGGCGGCCAGTTTCACGTCTTGCGGGTCGAGCGTCGCGAGCGGCTGACCCTGACGTACCGTCGCGCCTTGGTCCACCAACCGCGACAGCATCTTGCCGCCGATGCGAAATGCCATGTCCGCTTCGACCCGGGCGCGGACTTCGCCGGGATAGACCTCGGCGTCGATGCCGGCACCGTCGCCGATTTTGAATACCAGTGCCGGGCGCACGACGGGGGCGTCAGCGGGTTTGCCGCCACAGCCTGACAGCATGCTGACGGCAGCTACACTGATGGAAATCGTTAAGGCTTTGAAAGTTAAATACTTCTTGCGCGTTGGCATGGGCGTCATATTTCGTTAATGACTGACTGGTCAGTTAATGGCAGAAATTACGCCGGCTTTTGCTGGCTGTCAACTGGTACGTGATGCGAGGCGGGCAAAGCTCTCCAAAGCTAGAATTGGCAAATGCTAAATAGTTTTGTCCTACCTCTACTGGTGCTGAGTTGCGCCGCGATGAGTGCCAATGCATCCGAAAAATCTGCGTCACCAGCCGCGCGGCCAATCTCCACGGACGACTGCCCGGGTGTGGCTTTCGCCCTGGACGCGAAGCGCTGGGCGGAACCAAAGCTGATCGTTGAACCGGAATACCCAGCGGCAGAGTTGGCCGCGCGGATAACGGGAACTGTTGATATTGACGCCCATGTGCCGTTCAGCGGGAAAGTATCGAAGATCAACAACATCACCTCTGACCCCAGGAGTCCCGCCTTGGAGAAGGCGGTGATGGACGTGCTGAAGTACTGGACCTTTCACGGAGAAACCGCGTGCGACTGCATGCCAGTCGCCGCAGATCTGAAACTTCGCGTCTGGTTCGAAATCAGGGATGAAAAGCCCATCATCAGCGTCTCCAGCCCCCCGCGGCACAGCGAGAGTGCTTCAACCGGACCGGAACTAAAGAATCGGGACGCGTTGATAAAGGCGCTGGCTCGCAGTTATCCGCGTGAGGCGCGTCGCGCCGGAGCGGAAGGGGATGTCCACGTGGCCATTCATGTTGATCCGGCCACCGGCAGAGTTCGTGAAGTTGAGGTCAAGTTGGTCCGCAGCTCCATGAAAAAAATATTCAGTGAAGCTGTGAGAGAGGGATTGGCAACAGCGGAGTTTTCAGTGGATGGTTTGGCCAAGGACGCCAAGCCGTTGGCCTGCTTGACTGTGAACTATCGCTTGTCGGGCCGTACCGGGGGTTGATCCGACCAATGCCGCGCACATTCGACTGCGCGGACCCAGTATTGCTTTCTTCCGGCAGGTGCGTCATTGGCCACAGGCGTGAAGCGCTGCTCTTCCCGCCACAGCGCCGCAATCTCCTTACGATCCTTCCAGAATTCCACACCCAGCCCGGCCAAAAACGCCGCCCCCAGCGCCGTGGTCTCCGTGACCGCCGGCCGCACCACCGGCACGCCCAGCAGGTCACACTGAAACTGCATCAGCATGTTGTTCACCGATGCGCCGCCATCGACGCGCATTTCGGTCAGGCGAATATTCGCATCGGCCGTCATCGCATCCAGCAGATCGGCGCTTTGGAATGCGATGGCTTCCAGCGCCGCGCGGGCGATGTGCGCGCGCGTCGTTCCGCGCGTCATGCCAACCAGCGTTCCGCGCGCATCCGGGTCCCAGTGCGGCGCGCCGAGGCCGGCGAACGCGGGGACGAGATAGACGCCACCGGTGTCCGGGACGCTCGCGGCAAGCGCCTCGATTTCCGCTGCGCTTTTGAAGAAACCGAGGCCATCGCGCAGCCATTGCACCACCGCGCCGCCGATGAAGACACTGCCTTCCAGCGCATAGTGCGTCTCGCCGTCCACACGCCAGGCGACTGTGGTGAGCAGGCGGTTCCGGGACGGCACTGGCTTGGTACCCGTGTTCATGAGCATGAAGCAGCCGGTGCCATAGGTGTTTTTGGCCATGCCAGGGCTGTGGCAGGCCTGGCCGAACAGCGCGGCCTGCTGATCACCGGCGATGCCGCTGATGGGGATCCCACGCGGCAGCCCGTCGCAACGCGTTTCGCCGATGACGCCGGATGACGACACGATGCGCGGCAGCACGGCGCGGGGGATATTGAAGAGTGTCAGCAGCGACTCGTCCCAATCCAGAGTGTGCAAATTGAAGAGCAGGGTGCGCGACGCGTTCGATACATCGGTGACGTGTTCACCGCCAGTCAGGTTCCAGATGAGCCAGCTATCGATCGTGCCGAAGGCCAGCTCACCGCTGGCCGCCGCGTCGCGAGCACCGGGCGTCCGGTCGAGCAGCCAGGCCAGCTTGGTGGCGGAAAAATAGGCATCCAGCACCAACCCGGTTCGCGCCTGGATGTCGTCTGCCTTGCCCGCGTCGCGCAGGCGTTGGCAGTGTTCAGCGGTGCGTCGATCCTGCCAGACAATGGCGGGGGCGACGGGTTGGCCGCTCCGCTTGTCCCAGAGGACAGTTGTCTCGCGCTGATTGGTGATGCCGATGGCGGCGATGTCGCCGATGGTGGGGCCGCCACGCTGGAGGGCCTCTGCGGCGACCGCGCGTTGCGTGGCCCAGATTTCCAGCGCGTCGTGCTCCACCCAGCCGGGCTGCGGAAAGAGTTGGCGAAATTCTTGCTGTGCCGAGGCGAGGCAATCGCCGCGACGGCCAAACAGCATGGCGCGAGAGCTGGTCGTGCCCTGGTCGAGTGCCAGGATCGCGGGATTTGACGTGGATTGCGTGGTAGGCATGATCGGCGAAGGAGCGGAATGAGTGGGGGGGTGACCTTTTTCGGTCATTCTGCCCGAGGCGCGGCAGTTGGGCCATGCCGAGCGTGTCGTGCCGTTTTCAGGGTAGGGGTGTTACTCGCAATCTGGCTTCGCGCGATTGATTTTGGCAAAATAGCGGTCAACAAGCGATCAAGCACCCGCATGCGCGCCGCGGCAAACAAGGACTGAAGAAATGGGTCTCCTAGACGATTTGAAGAAACAGGCGGAAGCCGCCAAGGGAAGTGAACTCAGCCGCACCGAGATGTTGCAGTCGAACATCCAGGTCACGGAAAACGCGCTGAAACTCGCCGCGAAGTACTTCGCGCAATTGTGCCCCCAGCTCAATGTGCTGAAGCCGGTGGCCACCCGGGTCTACTACCTGGATCAAGTGGGCGAGCTCTCCGGGTTTTCGCAAGGCGAGTTCTTCTCCGACCATCGCACGGGCGAAGTCGAAGGCAAGGACCGCTACAAGCAGGTGCTGCTCAATTTCCGCTGCACGCTGCCCGCGCCGCTGCAGGTGCGGCGCAACTTCGACCAGCTGGAGTCCTTTCGCAAGATCCTGACTCGCTTCGGCATGAAGCACACCTCGCAGGCGTTCAAGAACGATCGCGGCGTGGTGACGCACGAGGTGTTCAGCATCACCGGCGAGTTCCTCGCGCAAGTGCTGTGGGAAGGCGATCACCAGAACGCCCAGATCAAGGTGACCGGCAAGCACATTTCCGAGTTCGGTTTTGTGTGCATGCTGCTTGACGCGCGCAATTTCAATGACGCCACGCTGGACGAATTCACCAAACTTCTTATCGGCAAGCCGAGCCAGTTCTGGCAGCTGGGCAAGCGTGTCCCCTTCACTGGCCAGGGCGGCAATTTGTAGCCCTTGCCGGTGTAGACTGCCTCACCCGTTCGGAGGAGGCAGCGATGAAGCGAAACGACGCTCTGGTCATTTCCGTGGGCACCCGCAAGGGCGCCTTTTTGCTGGTGGCGGACCAGGCCCGCCAGAAGTGGCGCGCCGAAGGGCCGCACTTCTACGGCCAGATCGTCAACCACATCGTGTTGGACCCTAGGGACAGGAAGACGATGGTTGCGGCGGCCCGCCCCGGGCATCTCGGGCCCAGCGTGTTCCGATCCACGGATTTCGGCGCCACCTGGCAGGAGTCGAAGCAGCCTCCCGCATTTCCCGAAGCCGTCGGGCTCTCGATCGGACACGTCTTCTGGCTGACGCCAGGACATGCCAGCCAGCCGGGCGCCTGGTACGCCGGGACATCACCGCAGGGTCTCTTCGTGTCCCGCGACGCGGGCGACACCTGGCACAGCGTCGATGGTTTCAACCTGCATCCCAAGCGCCGCGACTGGTGCGGTGATCCCACGCAGGATGCGCCGCCCGACGGCGCGACCCTGCACTCCATCAACATCGATTCGCGCGATCCGAAACATCTCATCATCGGCATGTCGGCGGGCGGCGTGTTCGAGAGCCGCGATGCGGGCGCCACTTGGTCGCCGCTCAATGCGGGTTGCGCGGGCGACTTTCTGCCTGACCCCAATCAAGAGTACGGCCATGATCCGCATTGCGTGCGCATGCATCGCGAATATTCGCAAGTGATGTATCACCAGAACCACTGCGGCATTTACCGGCTGGATGATCAGGCGGGCGCACGCCGTTGGACCCGAATCGGCAACAACATGCCCGAGGCCATCGGCGACATCGGTTTTCCGATGGTGCTGCATCCGCGCGACCCGAAAAAGCTGTGGGTGTTTCCGATGGATGGCGGCACCGTGTGGCCGCGCGTGTCCATCGGCGGCAAGCCGGCGGTGTACGGATCAGCCGACGCCGGGGAGAGCTGGAAGCGTCTCGACAAGGGGCTGCCCAAGGTACACGGCTGGTTCACGGTGAAGCGCCAGGCCATGTGCGCGGACGACTTCGACGATGTTGGCCTCTATTTCGGCACCACCAGCGGCGAGGTCTGGGCCAGCTTCAATGAAGGCCGCGACTGGCACTGCCTCATGCAGCACCTGCCGCACATCTATTCGGTGGAGGCGGGCCGGCTGTGACGATCACTGTGCCGGTCAATCTGCCGACGCCGCTGACCCTTTACACCGATGGCCAGCGCGACGTGTCTGCGACCGGGACCAGCCTCGATGCGCTGCTCACCGATCTCGACCGCCAGTTTCCCGGCATGCGCTTTCGCATGATCGACGAACAGGGGCGCGGCCGCGCGCACATGAAGTTCTTCATCAACGGGCAGCTGCATCGCGATCTCGATGCGAATATTCGCGAAGGTGACCGGTTGATGATCGTCGCCGCCATCAGCGGGGGGTGAGCCAGGGAATTCGAGCCGCATGCGGCGAGCCTGGCGAACGACGGCGCGATGCAGCGCGCCGGCTGGGAAGGACAGGGAATTCGAGCCGCATGCGGCGAGCCTGGCGAACGACGGCGCGATTGAGCGCGCCGGCTGGGAGGAACACTGGCGGTGCGATAATCGCACGATGAATGCTTTCGTCGCGTCCCAAGACCACGCCGAACTCCTCGAACTCGAGCGCTTGACGCTGGCGACTTCGCCGGCGCTGCGCGAGGAGTTGTATGACGAATGGGTGCTGCGCGCGTCGGGCACGGATACGCGGCGCGCCAACAGCGTGACGCAACTTGGCCGGGGCACGCTGCCGCTCGCCGAAAAGATCGACTGTTGCGAGCGCTGGTATGCCGACGCCGGTCAGCCTGCGACCTTTCGCCTCACCTCCGCGCTTTCGCCGCCCGAGTTGGATGCCTTGCTTGAAGCGCGCGGCTACTCCGTGGTCACGCCGAGCCATATGATGTGTTGTGCGCTGGATCAGGTCAGTGAGGCCGAGCCGCCCCCGCAGATCGTCGAACGCACGGCGCGTCAGGGCATCGCCGATCTGCACCGACTGAAGGGCAGCGCCCCCGCCTTGATCGAACGCGATCAGACGCGGCAGGCACGGTGGACATCGCCCGAGCGGCATCTCGCGTTCATGGAGGCAGGCGAGGTGCGTGCGTGCGGATTGGTGCGCGTGGAGGGACCCTGGGCCGGGCTTTTCAACATGCGGACCGCGGCGGCGCATCGAGGACGCGGCATCGCGAGCGCGCTGGTCGCGGCGTTGCTGGCGTGGGCGCACGGGCAGGGCGCGCGGCAGGCATTTTTGCAAGTGGAGCGGGGGAACGATGCGGCAGTTCGACTGTACCGCCGCGCGGGATTCGATCCGCGCTACGACTATCACTATCGGGTGAAACCATGAATGATCTGGATGCGCTGTCGGCGGCCGTGGGTGAAGCGCTCAGCGCACGGAGCTGGATGCTCGCCACCGCTGAATCCTGCACGGGCGGCGGCGTGGCCGAGTGCGTCACGCGTACCGCGGGCAGCTCCGCGTGGTTTGACCGCGGCTTCATCACCTACACCAATGCAGCCAAGCGCGAGTTGCTGGGTGTGGCCGTTCACACGCTCGACAACTTCGGCGCCGTGTCGGAGGAAGCGGCGGCCGAAATGGCGCAAGGCGCGCTGCGCGAAAGCGGCGCGCAGATATCGCTGGCCGTCACGGGGATCGCTGGCCCGGGCGGCGGTTCGACCACAAAACCGGTGGGCCTGGTCTGCTTCGCCTGGAGCCTGCTCGACGGCGGCACGCACACGGCGCGTCATCAGTTCACCGGCGACCGTGCGAATATTCGCAAGGAGAGCGTCATTGCCGCGCTCTCTCGCGTCATTGTGCTGGCGCGCTGATGCCGACCGTTCGCCGCTCCGTGCTGGTGGCGCACCGCGCCGTCTCGATGTTCGAGCTGGTGGACCGGGTGGAGGACTATCCGCGGTTCTTGCCCTGGTGCGGCGGCTCGGCGGTGTTGGCGCGCGACGCGCGCATCACTCGTGCGCGGATCGACATCGACTTTCGCGGATTGAGGCAGTCGTTCACCACGGAGAACGCCAAGACGCCAGGCGAGTCCATTCGGCTTCGCCTCGTCGAAGGACCGTTCAGCGCGCTGCATGGCAGCTGGACGTTTCAGGCGCTCTCGCCCGCCGCAAGCAAAGTCACGCTGGAACTTGACTACGCGTTCGGCAATGTCGCGCTGGAGAAAGTGGTCGGGCCGGTGTTTTCGATCATCACCGAGACCATGGTGGACCGCTTTGTCGCACGGGCCGATGCATTGGCGGTGCCATGAAGATCATCCTCATCCGTGCGTGGCCGGATCGGCATGACGAGCAGGCCATGGAGCTGCCGGAAGATGCCACGCTGGCGGTGGCGCTGACTCGTTCGGGCTGGCGAGTGGATGCTGACGCGGCAGTGGGTGTGTGGGGAAAGGTTCAACCGCGTGATCGCGTGCTGCGCGACGGCGACCGGGTGGAAATCTACCGGCCGCTGGTGGCCGATCCCAAGACCGCGAGGCGAAAGCGCGCTATACGGTAGGTGAGCCGCGACCGGTGCGAATATTCGCACGAGCGGCGTCAGCGTTTGTTGTCCACCTCGAACCGCATCGCGATCCAGTCCGTGCCCTTCTTCACGGTGCGGTTGAGCCGCACGCGAAAGTGGGTGCCGCCGGTGGGAACCTCGAACACGCTGCGCGCGGCGAATTCGCTCTGGCGCAGCACCAGGACATCGCGTTTGCCGTCGCTGTCCGTGCCGGGCAGGTACAGCGCGTCGACGCCTTCAACATACGGCGCGGTGCCCGTGCGCAGCAATTTCACCGCGACGCCGCGGCTGGACAAAAGCTCGATGCCGATCAACGTCTGCCCCTGAACGCGGTTGGTGAGCTTGCGCACGATGGTGCCGACGGCCCAGGCGCGGTCGCGGGCCGCGCGCATCGCCACCAGCGACTGCAACGGCACCACATCGCCGGTCGCGCGGTCGACCAGCAGGCCAACACCGCTCGCGCTGAAGTCGTGAACCTTCCATGTCTCGCTCGCCGACTCCGTGGACCCGGCCATCAGCGACAGCGACAGTCCGGCAGCCGTGCTCGCGCCCGGCGCCAGCACGGCTTGCAGCACGGCGTCGTAGCCCATGACCACCCGCATGGTCTGATTCTCGACCAGTGTGCGCTCGGCGATGCGGTTGCCGCTGTGCGCGAGGATGTTGTTGTAGAGCCTCTCGATGGCGGAGAGCAGCGTCGCGTGCTCTTCCACGGGCAGATCGTGCGCCGTGCCCAAGCCATGGTAGGGGTGGCCCTGGCGCAACTCGTTTTTGACTTCCTCGATCTGCCCGCGCAGCGCATCGGCGCGCAGATACCGTATCGAGTCACCCTTCACCGCTGGCGTCACCACATGAAAGCCCGCGTGCTCCGCGAGATCGACGTAGATGAGATGCGAGCGCGGCTGGAATTCGCTTTCCAGCGTGTAGTCGAGACACCAGGCGGAGAGCCAGCCTTCCGCGATCTCGATCTGGGCGGCGGTGAGGCTGCCGGGATTGATGATGTCCAACACCAGCGCGCGCAGATAGAGCGCCTGAATCGACGGATTGTAGGCCGCGTTCGCGCCGTGCAAGTCCAGCGGCTGATGATGATAGCCCTGCTGCTCGGCGAGGTAATACAGGGCGTGAAGTTCCGACCACGACGTGCCCTTCAGCGTCTCGTGCAGAAAATAGCTCCACTTCACCAGCGCCGCGAAGCTGTCGATGGCGTGACCGGTCGCGAGTCTCAGGCGGACATCGTCTTCGGCCGTGGTGCGCCAATCGTCCTTGCGCATGACGTAGCGCTGAAACGCGCTGGCGAAGTGCGAGTGTACGAGCTGAATTTGCTTCGCGAAGGCATCGCTCGCGGCGCGCTCGCCATCATCCTGGGCGTCGCTGAAATAGTGCGGCAGCTCGTTGTCGAGCAGTTGCGCGAAGTGGAGCTTTGCCGCCAGTAGCTGATCCAGCTTCTCCGGCGTGTACGCGCCGTCGCGGCTGCCCAGCACTGACAGCGCCGACAGAATGGCGATGCAGTCCTTCGAATCGGTGAGACCGCGAATATTCGCGATCGGATTGGCCGCACTCACGCTGTCACCTCGATGAGCGGGCGGCGCAATTCATCATCCAGCAACATGTGCTCGGCCATGATGCTGTGGCGGAGTTCGATCATGAGCACGTCCGAGGTGAAGTCCATCGGCACATTGAGCCAGTTCTCGCTCATCGGGTCGAAGTCCGCGTCCATGGGCACGCCGAGGCGACCGAGTGCCGCGGAGTAAAGCGGCTGGCCCGGATCGAGATCGCGGCCGATGTGCTGAACCTTGGGCCAGGCGTCCGTGCCGCCATGCACGTTCTTGAAGCGCGCGGCCAGCTCCGCGAAGTCGCCGGTGCGCTGCTCCAGCCGATGAATTTCGAACAGCGCCAGCCAGAACCGCAACTGCCCCGGCCGTTCCTCGAAGGCGTAGGTGAGCAGCTCGACGGCCTTCTGCAACTGGCCTTCCTCGTAGTGATGGCGGGCGGCGTCGATGATGGAGTCGGGCTCGTCCACCGAAATGCTGTGATGGGCCAACTCCGGAAACCGTTCCTCCATGTAGCGTTGACGGCGCGACTTGTCCTCGCCGCCGTCGTCGCCCAGCATGAAGTCGATGGAAGTCGCGGGACGCGTATCCAGCTCCAGCGCGGCCGCTTCGGCTTCCAGCAGATCGGGCGGCGCATTGAGGCGCACGGTTTCGTGGTGCTCCGCTTGGCGGAGCGCGTTCCTGAGATTCGCCGACGGCTGGCTGGAGTGGAAAGTCGGGCTGCGGACGGCAGGGGGCGGGTCGTCATCCCACTCGCCCTTGGGGAAGTCATCCGACGGCGGCCCCTGCAAATCCGACGTGGCGGTGCCGCCCCGGGTCACGGCGTCCGACTCGGACGTCGTCTCGGCGAGTGTGCGCGGCAGCCCGCGATTTCGCGACCGGCGCCAGCCGACCCAGGCCAGGAGGATCACCAGGAGCGAGGCGCCAATGCCGAGAGCGAGCGGCGACATCCATACCGGCGTCTCCGCTTCCGGCCCCGCCGCGGGCGCTTTCGATACGACCGGCGCGGGCTTGCTGTCGGCGGGGGCGGGTTTGGGCTTCACAGGCGGCGCTTCAGGTTCCGCTGCCGATTTTGGTGACGGCGCAGGCGGGGGGGCGGCAGCGCGCGCGGGTTGCGGTGGGGGGATGACCGCTGGCACGGGAGATTGCGTTGCGGAGGCGGCGGGTGGCGGCTGCGGCGCGGCCTTTTGCACAGGACTCGGCTCAGGCGCGGGCGTGGCCTTGGCCGGGACCGGCAGCGTGCTCGTCGAGAGCTTCAGTTGCATCTCGTTCAGCCGGCCCTCCAACTGCTTCACCGTGTGGCGAAGCGCCAAGAGCGCCGCGACCTGATCATCCGCGTCGAGCAGCATTTGTTTGTCGCGCAGCGCCGCGCGCGTGGCTTCGCTGACACCCTTGCTACGCGAGATATCCATCTCGGCGCCCGAGAGGCGCAACGCGAAGCCGCCCGCGCTGGGCGACGCAGGCTTTGCCGAAGGCGCGTCGTTGGCTGCACGGGGCTGGACGGGAGCGGCCACCTGGCTCGCCTGTGGAACGGGTTGCGGCGGGCGAAGCGATGTGGACGGCGCTGGCGCCGCCGAGGCGACTCGCGGCGCGGACTTGCTCGGCGCCCGAGCGATTGTCGGTAGGCTCGCGTCGGCGGCAGGCGGATCAATGCGCGGGCTCTGGTTGGCCAGTGCCACCAGATCGGGCAGCGTGAGCTTGAGGCCGGTCGCCAGCGTTTCGCCGTCGCCAGGCAGCGGGCCGGGATTGATTTCCCTGAGACGCCGGATGAACGCGGCGCGCATCCGCGCGGACTTGGGATAGAGGCCTTGGGCGATGCCGTCGAGCGTGTCGCTGATGCCCGTGACCCAAGTGCTGCCGGGACGGCTGGGAGGTTGTGTGGGCGCGTCGGACTGCGTTTTGATTGTCAAGGGCGCGGAAGGGGCGACCTGAACGGGCGCAGTGGTGACAACGCGCGGCGCCTCACCGTGCTTTTGAATGGTGATGACCGTCGATTCAGGCGCCGCCGGGTTCAGGGCCGGTAAAACGAGGTCGTAGACTCTCGTCACTGGCGCCGACTGGCCGTCGCAGCGCACGCTCAGCTCCAGTGTCAGGCGGGGCGCCTCCAGCGGATCATGCGTCCGGACGATCAAAGTGCGGCTGTCCAGCGTCTCATCCAACTTGAACCGCGACGTCGCAAGCGGAGAGAGCGTACGTTCGCCAGCACGCGCGCTGATGCAGCCCAGCTCAATCAACTCATTGCGTGCCGCCAGAATGGGAATGCGCACATCGAGCGGCTGGCCGATGAAGGAGCGGATGTCGGGATCGCCAAGCGTGGCCGCGCCGGCAAATGTGCCAAGCATGAGACCACCGCACAGGCCGGCTGCGGCGAGACAGTTCGTGGCAAGTTGATTGATCCCGGCCCATCGGGTCGGGAGCGCAGTGGTTTCCATATTCGTGCGGCGAGTTTCTAGTTCGTCTCGCCTGCCAAGTGATCGCTACTTGCAGTTGTCGGCAACGGCCTTGCGCAACCGGGCTGCCTCCGCCGCCATTTGCTCGTCACTCATGATCTCGCGTTCGCCGGCGTCATTGGGCTTGGTCACGCGACCGCCGTCTTCCATGAGTTTGATCTGAGCGCGCAAATTGCGGCAATACTCCTCGTTTTCTTTGGCGGCCTGGGCTTCCTCCGCAGCGGACTTCGCCTTCGTCGCGTCCACGACATTCGACTTGGGCTTTTCCGGCGCTTTCGCGGTGTTGGCAGCGGCGGCGGCGCCGCCGGAGGTTGTTGGCGTCGTTGAGGTGATCCGCGTCGCTTCGGACTTGACCGCGCCCGGTGGTGGAGGCTGGTCCGAGTACTGCACCTTGCCGTCCTTGTCGACCCAGCGATACACCTGCGCGCCGACCGTCAGACTCAACAGCGCGAGCAAGATGGTCGCGACCAATGCGGTTGATTTGTTCATGCTTCGACTCCTTCCTCTGCCTCAGTCCAGTTCTCGTTGCGGCCGCCCGTTTCGTCTTGCCATCTCGGCAGGAAACAAATTTTCCATCAATGGGTTAGCGCACATTTCTAACAATGTCCGCACGTTAGCGGGAAACTGCGGCTGCGTCAATCCGGGCATGACCTATTTCCTTGAATTTGCTGGATCATTTCGCAGAACGGGGCGACACCGATTTTGCGACGCCGGGGTGGGCGCGTATAATGCCGCTTTTGTCGGAGTCAAAAACGTGAAAATCGCCCAAAAGGCCCTGACCTTTGACGATGTTCTCCTCGTCCCCGCGCACTCCAGCATCCTTCCGCGCGACGTAGTTCTCACCACCCAGCTCACCCGCTCCATCACGCTCAACCTGCCGATCCTCTCGGCAGCGATGGACACTGTCACCGAAGCCAAGCTCGCCATCGCGCTCGCGCAGGAAGGCGGCATCGGCATCGTGCACAAGAACATGAGTGCCAAGGCCCAGGCGGCCGAGGTCTCGAAGGTGAAGCGCTTCGAGAGCGGCGTGGTCAAGGACCCCGTCACCATCACCCCCACCATGACGGTGCGTGAGGTCATCGCGCTCACGAAAAAGCACAACATTTCCGGCCTGCCGGTGCTGGACGGCAAGAAGGTCGTCGGCATCGTCACCAACCGCGACCTCCGCTTCGAGACCAAGCTGGATCAGCCGGTCAAGAACATCATGACCCCCAAGGCCAAGCTGGTCACGGTCAAGGAAGGTGCCACTCGCGCCGAAGCCATCGAGTTGATGCACAAGCACCGCATCGAACGCGTGCTGGTCATCAACAAGAATTTCGAGCTGAAGGGCCTCATCACCGTCAAGGACGTGCTGAAGTCGAGCGAGCACCCGGCCGCGTGCAAAGACGAGGCGGGTCGCCTTCGCGTCGGTGCCGCGGTGGGCATCGGTGAAGGGACTGATGAGCGCGTGGAACTCCTGGTGGAGGCGGGTGCGGACGTGCTGGTCGTCGACACCGCCCACGGCCACAGCAAGAACGTGCTGAACCGCGTGAAGTGGGTCAAGAAGAATTTCCCCAATGTCGAAGTGATCGGCGGCAACATCGCCACCAAGGCGGCCGCGCTGGCGCTCGTCGACCATGGTGCGGACTGCGTCAAGATCGGGATCGGTCCGGGCTCCATCTGCACCACCCGCATCGTGGCAGGTGTCGGTGTCCCCCAGATCACCGCCATCGCCAACGTGTCCGACGCGCTGGCGGCATTGAAGAAGCCGGTACCGTGCATCGCCGATGGCGGCATCCGCTACTCGGGCGATATTGCCAAGGCCATCGCGGCCGGTGCCAACTGCGTGATGCTGGGAAGCATGTTTGCCGGCACCGAAGAGGCGCCGGGTGAGACCGAGCTCTACCAGGGCCGCTCATACAAGTCCTATCGCGGCATGGGCTCGGTGGGCGCCATGCAGAAGGGTTCCAGCGACCGCTATTTCCAGGACCCGCAGAACAACGCCGACAAATTCGTGCCCGAGGGCGTGGAAGGCCGCGTGCCGTACAAGGGCCCGCTGGTCAACGTGTTGCACCAGCTGAAGGGCGGTCTCTCGGCATCCATGGGTTATCTCGGCTGCAAGACCATCGACGAGATGCGCGCCAATGCGGAGTTCGTGGAGATCACCTCCGCAGGCATCCGCGAGTCGCATGTGCACGACGTGCAGATCACCAAGGAAGCGCCCAACTACCGGGTGGAGTAACAAAGGAAAACGCCCGGCGGATGCCGGGCGTTTGGTTTTGGCCTATTGAAAACATCATGAACAAGATACTGATTCTGGATTTTGGCTCTCAAGTCACCCAACTCATCGCCCGCCGCGTGCGCGAGGCGGGTGTGTACAGCGAACTGCATCCCTGTGATGTCAGCGAGCAGTTCATCCGCGATTTCAAGCCGGCCGGCATCATCCTCTCCGGCAGTCATTCATCGGTGACCGAAGCCGAGACGGCACGCGCTCCGCAGGTGGTGTTCGAGCTGGGTGTGCCGGTGCTGGGCATTTGCTACGGCATGCAGACCATGGCCGCGCAACTGGGTGGCAAGGTCGAGAACGGTCTGGTGCGTGAGTTCGGCTACGCCGAAGTTCGTGCAAGGGGTCACTCCAAGCTGCTGGAGGGCATCCAGGATCGCGTCGAGTCAGACGGCAAGGCGTTCCTCGATGTCTGGATGTCACACGGAGACAAGGTCACCGAGATTCCGCCTGGCTTCAAGGTCATCGCCTCGAACGAGTCCTGCCCCATCGCCGGCATGGCCGACGAGTCGCGCAAGTTCTACGCGGTGCAGTTCCACCCCGAAGTGACGCACACGAAGAAGGGCAAGGAAATCTACGAACGCTTCGTGCACGAGATCTGCGGCTTGGGCCGCGAGTGGGACATGCCCCATTTCGTGCCTGACGCCGTCGCGAATATTCGCGAAGCTGTGGGCAGCGAGGAAGTGATCCTGGGCTTGTCGGGTGGCGTGGATTCCTCGGTCGCCGCGGCGCTGATCCACAAGGCCATTGGTGACCAGCTCACCTGCGTGTTCGTCGACACCGGGCTGCTGCGCCTCAACGAAGCCGAGCAGGTGATGGAGACCTTCGGCAATCACCTGCACATGAAGGTGATCCATGTCGATGCCTCCGCCGAATTCCTCGGTGAGCTGAAAGGTGTCACCGACCCGGAGGCCAAGCGCAAGATCATCGGCCGCTTGTTCGTCGAAGTCTTTCAGCGCGAAGCGCAGAAGCTGCCGAAGGCAAAGTGGCTTGCACAGGGCACGATCTATCCCGATGTCATCGAAAGCGCAGGCGCCAAGACGGGCAAGGCGACCAGCATCAAGTCGCACCACAACGTGGGCGGGCTGCCGGACACGCTGCACCTCAAGCTGCTGGAGCCGCTGCGGGATCTGTTCAAGGACGAAGTGCGTGCGCTGGGCGTGGAACTCGGGCTGCCGCGCGAAATGGTCTACCGCCATCCGTTCCCGGGTCCGGGCCTGGGCGTGCGCATCCTGGGCGAAGTGAAGAAGGAATATGCCGACCTGCTCCGTCGCGCCGATGACATTTTCATCAGCGAGCTGCGCAACACCAAAGATGCTGATGGCGTGAGCTGGTACGACAAGACCTCGCAGGCATTCGCCGTTTTCCTGCCGGTGAAGAGCGTGGGTGTGATGGGCGACGGCCGGACTTACGACTACGTGGTCGCGCTGCGCGCGGTGGTCACCAGTGATTTTATGACTGCGCATTGGGCCGAATTACCGTATGAACTGCTGGCCCGCGTGTCCAACCGCATCATCAACGAGGTGCGCGGCTTGAATCGTGTCGTGTATGACGTTTCCGGCAAACCGCCCGCGACCATTGAATGGGAGTAGTGCTTTCAGGTCGCTCAAATACTCAGTAGATTCCTTTTGCCATGTCGGTTTGGAACTAGAGGTCACGAGAAATGGACAAGAGATATCAGGTCTTTGTTAGCTCAACTTACAGCGATCTTGAAGAGGAGACCAAAGGCGCTACCCGAAGAGCAGATGAAGAGAGTCGTTGCTGCGCCGCGTGAAGTAGCGATGGAGATGACATGGGATCAACTCTTTAAAGCTGCCGTGGGTGAAGAGGTACCCGTCGCCATTGATAACTGCGAGGTCGAAAGGAATATCAACCGGGCGGCAACCAGGATCGCAGCGGAGCGCGGGATGATCGAACGAGATGTGCTTGGCAGCCTGCACTACCAACTCGCAGACGATCATCTTTACGGACTTTCATCTGAGACGGGGGCTCGCAGGATTGCGCTTCAGTTCTGCGCAATTGGCCTGCTTGACGAAAAAGAAGCTACTGGATTCAGTATTGCAACATACAAGTTGACCCCTAAAGGGCGCAAGGCGGCGCTGGCGGCAATTGAAATTCGCCGCGCTGGTGGTTGAGCTACCAGGTGTGTTTACTTTTGTCTTGCTTGGAGTTTCTTGTTGGAATCTGCAGTGCCAGCCAGGAATTTCCTAAGAACAATGAGAACATAACCACCCAGCCCCACCCAACTTCGGAGCATCCGCTTGCAACAAGGCTTTCTCACAGGTATCGAGCCTCTCCGCCCGCTGCTATATCCGGGTGAGAACTGGTTTTTTGCCTTGAGGGTGCCGCAGCAGGCGGCAGAGCGGATTCATGATCTGGCATTCCGACTGCGCAATCAGCACAACTTGCGCGGTGAGCCGTTCCCGCTTTGGCAGTACCACGTTTCATTGCAAGGTCTGATGCCACAGCCGTTGCGCAACGAGAGTTGGCTGACCGCCGGTTTGCGAGCTGGGGGAAGCGTGCGGGCAGCGCCATTTTCGGTGCAGTTCGATCGAGTGGTGACGTTGCCTGGTGGAAGCCGCGAGGCCTCAAGGCGTTCCGCATGTGTGCTGACGGCCAGCGGTGATGGCGACCTGGGCGTGAGGTTGCTGCGAAACTTGCTGGGAACCAGCATGAAGACGGCCAATCTGAAGGGCGCCAGTCTCGGCCGCTTTCTCCCCCACGTCAGCATGCTGTATGACGAAGTGCGCGTACCTCAGTACGGCGTGGAGCCCATCCGTTGGACCGCGACAGAGTTTGTGCTGATCCATCGCCCGGAGCGGGGCGCGAAGTACGAACAATTCGAAAGCTGGCCCCTCGAAGCCTGATGCGAGTATTCGCAAGCGATGGTCTGCTTCCAATCTGAATCCAGGGACACCTTGTATGAAACGGCAACTCATCTCCTCAGGCGCCAAGTGGGAATCCATCGTCGGCTATTCGCGCGCGGTGAAAATCGGCAACCATTTGTGGGTTGCCGGCACGACTGCCACCGACGAGAACGGCGAGGTGGTGGGCAAGGGCGATGTCGGTGCGCAGACCCGCTACATCCTGGCCAAGATCGAACGGGCGTTGAAGGAGGGCGGCGCGTCCATGAGCGATGTCGTGCGGACGCGAATATTCGCAATCGACATCACGCAGTGGGAGGCCATCGGCCGGGCGCACGGTGAGGTCTTCGCGAATATTCGCCCCGCTTCCACCATGGTCGAGATCAGCAAGCTGATCGATCCTGATCACCTGGTGGAGATCGAGGTGGACGCCTATATCAACCATGACTGACCAGGACATCATGCGCGAAGCGCTCGCGCTGGCCCGACAGGCTGCGGAGGCGGGCGAAGTGCCGGTGGGCGCCGTGGTCGTGAAGGACGGCGTCATTGTCGGTCGTGGCATGAACCGACCCATCGCGGGGCATGATCCCTCCGCCCACGCCGAGATCGCCGCGCTGCGTGACGCGGGCCAACGTTTGCAGAACTACCGGCTGGTGGGTTGCACGCTGTATGTGACGCTCGAGCCCTGCGCGATGTGTGTGGGGGCGATGCTGCATGCACGGGTGGCGCGGGTCGTGTTCGGCGCGTCGGACCCCAAGACCGGCGCCTGCGGCAGCGTCATCAACCTCTTCGAAGAGGAACGGCTGAACCATCACGCCACGGTCGAAGGCGGGCTGCTCGCCGAGGAATCGGCGGACATGCTCAAGGCGTTTTTCGCGTCGCGCCGATAGCGCTTAGAATGCATTCGCCCACCTCGACAACAACAGGGCGGAGGAGAGCATGAAACACCTGAGCGCGCTGGACGCGCTGTTCCTGCATCTGGAGACGGCGGAAACGCCGATGCATGTGGGCAGCCTGATGTTGCTCGATGTGCCGGCGCGTTCACGCGAGAGCGCTTACGCGAACATCCGAAAGCACATCGCTTCCCGCCTGCATCTTGCGCCGCTTTTCACGCGCCGCCTGCAATTCATGCCCTTTGATCTCGCCAACCCCATTTGGCTGGAGGCGGAGGACATCGACCTTGCGTGGCACATCCAGCGCACGACCCTGCCCAAGCCCGGCACACGCGCGCAGCTGGAGATGAAGGTCGCCAAGCTGCATGAGGGTCTGCTCGACCGTGCGCGGCCACTCTGGCAGTTCACAATCATCGATGGCTTGCAGTCCGGTCAGGTCGCGGTGTACGCCAAGCTGCATCACGCCGGCATGGATGGGCAGGGCGGCGTGGCGCTCGCGCAGGCGGTGCTGGACATCGACGCGACGCCACGCAAGGTCGCGCCACGCGCGGGCAAGGCGGATCAGCCGCTCGACACAAGCACCGCGAAACTGATCGGCGCGGCGCTTTCCAACACCGTGGCGCAATACTCGCGCATCGTGCGCGCCGTGCCAGACGCGGTGAAGGCCGCCAGCGCCGCCGCCGCGGCGATGGCGATGAGCCGCACGCTCTCCGCCGACATGGGTTTGAAGGCGGACACCAAGCCCGGCATCGATCCGAAGAAGCTCTCGGCGGGTGTGAAAAAGCAGGGGTTGCCGCTCGGGCCGCGCACACCGCTCAATGTCGCCATTTCCGCAAAGCGAATATTCGCAACCGTCTCCATTCCGCTGGACGAGTCCAAGTCCGTCGCGAAGCACTTCGCGGTCAAGCTGAACGACGTGGTGTTGGCGACGGTGAGCGGGGCGCTGCGGCGCGCATTCGCAGCCGACGAGGCGCTGCGTGCGAAGAGCATGATCGGCGCCGTTCCCGCCAGTTTGCGCGCACCGGGCGACACGACGCAGAACAATCAAGTCACGATGATGTTGGTGGACTTGGCATCGAAAGAGAAGGACCCGCTCAAACGCCTTGCCGCCATTCATCGATCCAGCGGCAAGGCCAAGCTGCTGACCGGGAGCATGAAGAGCGTCATTCCAACCGACCTGCCTTCGCTCGGCTTGCCCTGGCTCATGGGCGCGTTGTCATCGCTTTACAACACGTCGCTCGTGGCCAATCGCATTCCGGTGATCGCCAACCTCGTGATCTCCAATGTGCCCGGTCCGCCGATGCCGCTCTATCTGGCGGGCTATCGCATCGCGGAATACTTTCCCGTGTCCATCGTCACGCATGGCCTCGGTTTGAACGTGACCATCCTGTCCTACAACGGCTCACTGGAGTACGGCCTCGTGGCCGACCCCGCCTGCACAGGCGCGCTCTCGAAGTGGACGACGCACATCAAGGCGGCGCACGCGGAATTGCTGGCATTGTGTGCGCCCGTGGAAACAGTCGCGCGGCGCAAGCCCCGCGCGAGTCGCATCTCTCGAACACCCCGCAAGAAAAAATCGTGACCGACCGACCGCGCAAACCCTACGGCGCCCATCGCCGTCCCAAGGACTCGATGCAGGCCCATCACCACCACGAATCCGACAACCTCTCTCCACCCGGCGCGCTGCTCGTGGCGCTGGAAGCGCGCGCGCCGTGGGAATACGGCGCGGCGCTCGCCGCATGGCCGCTCTTGCGCAACGCAGCGCGCGGCGACGAGCATGCCGTGCTGGTCTTTCCCGGGCTGGCCGCACCGGATTTTTCAACGCGCCCGCTGCGCAATTTCCTGGCCGCCCGCGGATTCGAGGCCCACGGCTGGGACATGGGTTTCAACTTCGGCCCGCGCGAAGGCGTGCTGGAAGCGTGCGTCGAGCGCCTGCATGAGCTGCGCGTGGAGACGGGCCGAAAGGTGAGCCTCATCGGCTGGAGTCTCGGCGGCATTTACGCCCGCGAAATCGCCAAGTTGTATCCCGACGACGTGCGCACGGTGATCACGCTGGGCACCCCCTTCGGCGGCGATCCGCGCGCGACCAATGCGTGGCGGCTCTACGAGGTCGCAAGCGGTCACAAGCTGGACGATCCGGAACTGCTGGCGCAGGTGAAAGCCGCGCCCGCGGTGCCGACCACGTCCATTTTTTCGCGCACCGATGGGGTCGTGACGTGGCAGTGCAGCTATGAAAAGCCCGGCAAGCGCACCGAGAACATTGAAATCATCGCGAGCCATCTCGGCCTCGGGCTGCATCCCGCCGCGTGGTACGCGGTGGCCGATCGTCTCGCGCAGCCCGAGGGGCGATGGCAGCCCTTTCATCGCGTGGGCTGGCGGCAGTGGGTCTATCTCGATCCGGCGCGACCGGCATGACGCCCGAATCCGGGATTGCCGCCTTTGCGTAGGTGAGCTTGCGAATATTCGCAAGAGCTGACACCTCCATTCCGACCTTCCCGCAAGCAAAGAAGGTAGAGAGACAAGACCTCGAATCCCATGCCCTCCGTCCAAGCCAACGGCATCCAGATTGAATACGAGTCCTTCGGCGATCCTGCGCATCCCGCCGTGCTGCTCATCATGGGTCTCGGCTTGCAGATGCTGGGCTGGAAGGAATCGCTCTGTCGGGCGCTCGCGGATGCCGGATTTCACGTCATCCGCTTCGACAACCGCGATTGCGGCCTCTCGTCCCACTTCGATCACGCGGGCGCGCCCAACGTGTTGCTGCAATACCTCAAGTTTCAGCTACGCATGCGGCTCCATCCGGTCTACACGCTGGACGACATGGCCGCCGATGCGGTCGGCCTCATGGATGCGCTGGGCGTCGAGTCCGCGCACGTCGCCGGCGCATCGATGGGCGGCATGATCGCGCAGAATCTCACCGCGCGATTCCCGCACCGCGTGCGGTCGCTCACGTCCATCATGTCCACCACGGGCAGCCGCAGGCTGCCCAATCCCGAGGCGCGCACCTTGAAGGCCATCCTCGCCAAGCCGCCGCGGCCGGGGGATGTCGAGGCCGCGATTCGCCGCCTTCATGCGCTGCTTTCAACCATCGGCAGTCGCTCGCATCCGGATGATCCGGCGCTGTTGCGCGAGCGCTGCGAACGCCACGTGCGCCGCGCCTATCGACCCGCCGGCATGGCACGCCAGCTCGTCGCCATCGCTGCCGCGGATGATCGCAGCGCCATCGTGCGCGGCATCACGCGGCCCACGCTGGTCGTGCATGGTGACGAAGACCCGCTGCTGAAGCCCGAGTGCGGACGCGAAACCGCGCGACTGATTCCGGGCGCCCGGCTCGAGATGCTTCGTGGCATGGGACATGACATGCCCGATGCGCTCGCGGAAGAGATTGTCGGTCATCTCGTCCAGCACTTCCGTCTCAATAGCTAGACCGATTCGCCATGCTGGCGAAGTTGGTAAAATTCGCGCCGAAAGCCAGCCCCGCATGAATCACCCCTTCGTCCACCTCCGTCTGCACTCCGAATACTCCATCGTGGACGGAATCGTGCGGCCTGACGATGCCGTGGCGCGGGCTGCCGCCGACGGCATGCCCGCGCTGGCGATCACTGATCTTGCCAATCTGTTTGGCGCCGTGCGCTTTTTCAAGGCCGCGCGCGGCAAAGGTGTGCAGCCCATCATCGGTTGCGATGTGTGGATCGAAAACGCGAAGCTCCGCGATCAGCCCCATCGCCTGCTGCTGCTGTGTGCGAGCCAGGCGGGCTATCACAACCTCTGTGTGCTGTTGACTCGCGCCTACGGCGAAAACATGCATCGCGGTCGCGCCGAAGTGAAACGCGATTGGCTGAAGGGTGAAAGCGCAGCGGGGCTGATCGCACTATCCGGCGCGCAAGCCGGCGATGTGGGCCTGATGCTGGCTCAGGGCAAGGCGGATGAAGCGGCCGCGCTGGCGAATGCATGGCAGCGCGACTTTCCGAATGCCTTCTACATCGAAATCCAGCGGCCCGAAGGGAAGAGGGGCGCCAGCGAGCGTTACATCGAAAGCGCCATCGCGTTGGCCGCAGAGTGCGACTTGCCTGTCGTGGCGACGCACCCGGTGCAGTTCATGGACCGTGACGACTTCAAGGCGCACGAGGCTCGCGTTTGCATCGCGCAAGGCATGATCCTCGGCGACACGCGGCGAACGCGCGAATATTCGCAGGCGCAGTATTTCAAGAGTTCCGCCGAGATGGCCGAGCTGTTCAGCGATCTGCCGGAAGCGTTGGAGAACGCGGTCGAGATCGCGCGGCGCTGCAATTTCGAATTCGTGTTGGGCAAGAGCAAGTTGCCGCAGTTTCCGACGCCCAATGGCGAATCCATCGAGGACTACCTGCAGAGCTCGGCGTTGGAAGGGCTGGAGAAGCGGCTTCGGGCCCTGTATCCCGACGAGGCCAAGCGAAACGAGGTTCGGCCCGAGTATGTGAAGCGTCTCGACTACGAGACCGACATCATCATCAAGATGGGTTTCCCCGGCTACTTTCTCATCGTGGCCGATTTCATCGGCTGGGCGCGCGACAACGGCGTACCGGTCGGGCCGGGGCGTGGCTCTGGCGCGGGTTCGCTGGTCGCGTATTCGCTCGGCATCACCGATTTGGATCCACTGCAGTACGAGCTGATCTTCGAGCGCTTCCTGAATCCGGAGCGGGTGTCCATGCCCGACTTCGACGTGGATTTCTGCCAGAACGGGCGCGACCGCGTCATCGACTACGTGAAGCAGAAGTACGGAGCGGAAAGCGTGTCCCAGATCGCCACCTTCGGCACCATGGCGGCCAAGGCCGTGATCCGCGACGTGGGCCGGGTGCTGGGCATGGGCTACAACTATGTCGACTCCATCGCCAAGCTGATTCCGAATGAACTCGGCATCACGCTGGAAAAGGCGATGGAACAGGAGCCGCAGTTCAGAGAGCGCATGGAGGCGGAGGAAGAGGTCAAGGAGCTGATGGAGCTGGCCTTGAAGCTCGAGGGCATGACCCGCAACGTGGGCATGCATGCGGGCGGTGTGTTGATCGCGCCAGGCAAGCTCACCGACTTCACCCCGCTCTACAACGCCGAGGGTTCCGAAGGGGTGGTGAGCCAGTACGACAAGGATGATGTCGAGGCCGTCGGCTTGGTCAAGTTCGACTTCCTGGGTCTCACGACGCTCACCATTCTCGCGGAAGCCGAACGCAACGTGCGCGCGCTGGGTGAGCCCGACTTCGATCTCAACAAGATTCCGCTCACCGATCCCGCCGCCTTCGAGATTTTCACCAAGGGCAACACAGTCGCCATTTTCCAGTTTGAATCGCGCGGCATGCGCGACATGCTGGTCAAGGCCCGGCCGGACCGGCTGGAGGACTTGATCGCCTTGAACGCGCTCTATCGCCCGGGCCCGATGGATTCGATCCCGGATTTCTGTGATCGCAAGACCGGCAAGGCCCGGCCCGAATATCTCGACCCGCGCGTGGAACCGATACTTTCGCCCACCTACGGCGTGATGGTGTACCAGGAGCAGGTGATGCAAATCGCGCAGGTCATCGCCGGCTACTCGTTGGGCGGCGCGGATCTGCTCCGCCGCGCGATGGGCAAGAAGAAGCCGGAAGAGATGGCCAAGCAGCGCAGCATCTTCAACGCGGGCGCGGACAAGAACGCGGTCAAAGGCGAGGTGGCCACCAGGCTTTTCGACGCGATGGAGAAGTTCGCGGGCTATGGTTTCAACAAGTCGCACTCCGCGCCGTATGCATTCCTGGGCTATCAGACCGCCTGGCTGAAGGCGCGCCACACCGCTGCCTTCATGGCCGCCAACTTGTCGATGTTGATGGATGACACTGACAAGGTGCAGCAGGTCTTCGACGACACCCTGAAAAACAAGGTGCTGATCCTGCCGCCGGATATCAACACCGGCACCACGCGCTTCGTGCCGCTGGACAAGAAGACCATCCGCTATGGCCTCGGCGCCATCAAGGGCACGGGTGCCACGGCCATCG
This sequence comes from Betaproteobacteria bacterium, assembly GCA_016791265.1. Lineage (GTDB taxonomy): Bacteria > Pseudomonadota > Gammaproteobacteria > Burkholderiales > Usitatibacteraceae > JAEUMY01. Next base: position 216,287 of record JAEUMY010000022.1, on the reverse strand, counting down.
AGAGCATCGAGCAGGCGCGACAGGCCGGGCCATTCAAGGACTTGCTCGACTTCGTGAAGCGCGTGGATCGGCGCATCATCAATCGCCGCGCCATGGAGGCCATGATCAAGGCGGGCGCCTTCGACAAGCTGCACCCTGATCGCGCGGTGCTGTTCGAGAGTCTGCCCAACGCGATCGAGCTGGCCGAGGCGGCGGAGCGGAACGCGAGCCAGGTCTCGCTCTTCGGCGACAGCGGTGATGCGGCGGGCGAGTCGCTGACGCTGGTGACTGCCAAGCCCTGGACCGAACGCGAGCGATTGATGCACGAGAAGCAGGCGCTGGGCTTCTATTTGTCGGGCCATCCCTTCGACACCTATGCCGCCGAAGTGCGCCAGATGGTGCGGACGCCGTTGAAGGAGCTGCAGCCCAGCAAGGAGCCGCAGCTCCTCTCCGGCATTCTGACCGGACAGCGCGTGCGTAACGGCAAGCGCGGCCGCATGGCCGTGCTCACGCTGGACGACGGCACGGCCAAGATCGAGGTCGTGATGTATAGCGAGGTCTTCAACGAGAAGCGCGACCTCATGAAGGACGATCACCTGCTGATCGTCGAAGGCAAGGTGTCCAACGACGAATTCTCCGGCGGCATGCGCGTCATCGCCGACAACGCGCTGGACATGGAGACGGTGCGCATGAAATACGCCCGCCGCATCGAACTCAACATCAACGGCCAGGCCAACGTGGCGCGCCTGAAGTCACTGTTGGCGCCGCACCAGCCGGGCAATTGCGGCGTGCTCATTCACTACAGGAATGGCGTGGCCGAAGCGGACATTTCCCTGCCCGAGTCCCAGCGCGTGCGGGTGAACGACCTGCTCATCGCCTCGCTGGAGGAGTGGCTGTCGGCCGGGAACGTGATGGTGAAGTATGACGGCATCGTTTTGCAGAGCCGTCCGCGGCAGCCGGCCTACGCCAGCTACGAGTGATGCAGGTTCAGCAGGTCGCCAGCTTCAGGAATGCATCGAACGTGGTGGCGTGACCCACTTGCGGCGAGTTCTCGTCGATGTCGATGTGAGTCACCAGCGCCTGGTCAGGCCCGCGCCGCGCCCACTGGATGAGCCGCTCAACCTGCGCCAGTTCACCTTGCAACAGCGCCTCCACGCTGCCGTCCAGCCGATTGCGCACCCAGCCGGTGATGCCTAGCTGCTCCGCCAGTTGGCGCATGGATTCGCGGTACCACACGCCTTGCACCCTTCCGAATATTCGCAGATGGCGGATCACCCGTTCACTCATCGTGCGCCACTCGCTTGGATCGGCCGGATTTCACGGTGGAGCGCTTCACCTTGGTCTCGATGCGCTTCTTCACCGATGACAGCGTGGGTCGGGTCTTGATGCGCTTGGGCTTCACGTAGTTCAGTTTCTCCAGCTTCTCGATGAGCCGCGCGAAAGCGGTCTCGCGATTGCGATGCTGGGAAGGCGAATCCTGGGCAATCACCACCACGCCCGAGGGCGGATGCTTGAGGCGCAGGGCGGATTCGGTCTTGTTGACGTGCTGCCCGCCCGGGCCGCTGGCGCGGAAGACTTCCACGATCACTTCCTGTTCGAGCGTGGCGCGATCGGTGGCATATGGAGGCAGGACCAAGGGCTTCATGCAGCCATTCTAGCTGCTCAGGATCACGTCGCCCTGTGGGGTTTCGATCATTGCTTCGAGGAGCGGTGCCAATCCTCTGGCCCAAGGCCCGATACGGACGTGATGCGAATATTCGAATACCTGGCTGAGCGAGTCATGCCAGCCCGTCAGAGACTTCAGTCTGTTGCCGCTCTCGGGCAAGTGCCGCGTGGGATGATCATCAACATCCCACTGAATCAAGGTTGGCACAATGCCATCGGCCGGGAGATGGCCGTCAGGCGGAATGGTGATGCGCCACTTGAATGACCCGCGTTCCATCTGGTGAATGGCACCCAGCGATGCAGGAGAGCGCATCGCATCGGCTTCAATGGAGTTCGTCCGTGCAACCCAGTGGATGAGTTTGGGGCCGTCAGCCAATCGAGCCTGCATGGCAAGATCATCCAGGGCGAACCAGCGTGGTTGGAACGGCACGTTGCCAGACGGATCGATGGCGATGACTTCCAGATAGACGCCGTTGCCAAGATTCAGAAGGCGATTGTGCGTACCCATGCGCGTGTGTTGACCGCCGGGCTGAGTCGGCGTTGCGAATATTCGCTCCACGAAAGCAGTGCCTTCTTCCAGGGTCCGGGCAGCGATGACGAGATGATCAAGTTCCACGCGACGCCTGGATCAGTCTGGTGACATTGAGCTCGTAGCGATACTCGTGGCTGGTTTCGCCCTTGAAGAAATCGGCGTCGCGTTTCTCGCCGACTCGCGCGAAACCCAGTGACTCCGCCAGCCGCCAGGAGGCAACGTTGCGCGTGTCCATTTCCGCCACGACCAACCGGATGCGGTGCGCCCGTTCGACATGGCGGATCACGTGCTCGCAGGCTTCGCGCGCGTAGCCCTTGCGCTGCGCCCCGGCGAAGATGAAGTAGGCCAGATGGGCGTAGTCGCCGGGGAAGGTGCTGGTCTCGATGTAGCCGATGTACTCGCCGGTAGCGGAGACGCGTGCCGCCCAGTTCAGCCACAGTTCTTCGTCGTTGTCGCGCGGGCCGCGCAGGATGCGGGCGAAGTGTTCGCGCTTTTCGTCCAGGCTGGAAGGTGGGTCGGCGGGAATGAAGGTGTAAAGCGCGGGATCGGACAGGCCGGGGAAGAGGAGGTCGGCGTGGGAGAGAGTCAGCTGTTCAAGGCTGAGGCGAGGAGTTGCGATCACCGGCACTTTCGGGGCGGCTAGGTTCTGAGCCTGCTGCCACCAGGGTTACGTGCTTCTTCATCTCGCCTTGAGGGGTAGAACTGTTTCTTGTATTCGAGTTGATAGAACAGGGTCCCGTGAATACCAAGCGCATCGCACTTGCGAATTCTGCGTCGCCAAATATTCGCAAACGCAGCATTTAGGGACGCCTCGGGACTACGGGCATAAACCTCGTCAATGAATGCAATGTCGTGGCCAGGAGGGAATATCAGACCATATTCATCTTCTGAACAGGCAAAGATGTCGTAAACGCAATTTTCGGCGCCATCGATGACCTGAATATTCTTCATCCTTACCCTACTTGATCCTCATCCCCGGCACAGCCCCGCCATCCGGCGTCAGCAGATAAATCGAGATGCCATCACCCGCTGCCAGAACCATGCCCTGCGATTCACCGAAGCGCATCTTGCGCGGCGCCAGGTTGGCGACCATCACGGTCAGTCGGCCGACGAGGTCCTTGGGGTTGTAGGCCGAACGGATGCCGGCGAACACCTGGCGCTGCTCGATGCCGATGTCCAGCGTCAACTTCAAGAGCTTGTCCGCATCCGGCACCAGCTCCGCATCCACGATGCGAGCCACCCGCAGATCCAGCTTGCCAAAGTCGTCGATGCTGATGGTGTCCGACACCGGCAAGATGACGGGCGGCTTGGGTGGCTCGGGCGGCACGAGGGCGAAGTCGGGGCCTGATGTTTCGGCCTTCGCGTCACCCTTGCCGTCGCCCTTTGCGGCTTTCGCCGGCGCGGTAGGCGCCGCGTCCTTGGGCGCTTCCGGCGGCTCCAACAACGCGTCGATCTGCTTGGGATCGATGCGCGACATGAGGTGTTTGTAGGGTTGGATGACGCTGCCGGGTTTCAGCGGGGTCATCACGTCTTCCCAGTCCAGCGGCTTGATGCCAAGGAAGGCTTCCACGTCCTCCGCGACCTTGGGCAGCACGGGCTTCAGGTAAATCGTGAGGATGCGGAAGAGCTCGAGATACAGCGTGCAGAACCAATGCAGCGCGGCGTCCTGCCCGGCTTCCTTGGCGATCTCCCACGGTTTCTGCTCGTCCACGTACTGATTCACGCGGTCGGCCAGGAACATGATCTGGCGGATGGCCTTGCTGAATTCGCGGGCGTCGTAGTCCTGCGCCAGCTGCTCGGCGAAATTGCGCACTTCAAAGAGGATGGACGGCACCTGGTCGTCCGGCGTGCCGGCGGCGCCGGCCAGCTGGCCGCGCATCTTGTGGAACAGTTCGCGGCCGGCGGACAGCGGCTCTTCGGTCAGCTTGCCGTTGAAGCGCTTGGTGATGAAGCCCGCGGCGCGGCTGGCGATGTTGACGTATTTGCCGATGAGGTCGGAGTTGACGCGCGCGATGAAGTCCTCGGGGTTGAAGTCGAGGTCTTCCACCTTGCTGTTCAGTTTGGCGGCGAGGTAATAGCGCACCCACTCGGTATTGAGCCCCAGCTCGACATACTTCTGCGGGCTGATGGAGACGCCACGCGACTTGGAGAGTTTTTCGCCCGTCAGCGTGAGGAAGCCATGCACCAGAACATTGGTCGGCGGCTTCCTGCCCGAGAACTTGAGCATGGCCGGCCAGAACAAAGTGTGAAAGTAGATGATGTCCTTGCCGATGAAGTGGAACTGCTCCACCTTCGGATCATTCACGTACTTCTCGAAATCCTGACCCTTGCTGTCCAGGTAGCTCTTGAGGCTCGCCAGATAGCCGATGGGTGCGTCCAGCCAGACGTAGAAATACTTGCCCTTGGCGCCGGGAATCTCGATGCCGAAGTAGGGTGCGTCGCGCGAAATATCCCAGTCACCGAGTGACTTCTCGCCATCCCCGAGCCACTCCTGCACCTTGTTCATCACCTCGGGCTGCAGCTTGCCGTCCTGCGTCCATTCCTTGAGGAACGCGACGCAGCGCGGGTCGGAGAGCTTGAAGAAGAAGTGCTCCGACGACTTCAGCACCGGCTTGGCACCCGTCAGCGTGGAGAACGGGCGCTTGAGATCGGTCGGGGCATAGACCGCGCCGCAGTTCTCGCAAGAATCACCGTACTGATCCGCCGTGCCGCACTTGGGGCATTCGCCCTTGATGTAGCGGTCGGGCAGGAACATCTTCTTGACCGGGTCGAAGAACTGCTCGATGGTCTTGGTCTCGATCAGATTGTTCTCTTTCAAGGCCAGGAAGATCGAAGACGCCAGCTCCTCGTTCTCCTTCGAGTGCGTCGAGTGGAAATGATCGAAGCTGATGTGAAAGCGCGGCAGGTCGCGCTTGTGCGACTCGTTGACGCGGGCGATCAGCTCCTCGGGCGTGATGCCCTCGGCCTCGGCCTTCAACATGATGGGCGCGCCGTGGGTGTCGTCGGCGCACACGAAATTGACCTTGTGGCCCTGCATGCGCTGGAAGCGCACCCAGATGTCGGCCTGCACGTACTCCATGATGTGGCCGATGTGGAACGGCCCGTTGGCGTAGGGAAGAGCGGTGGTGACGAAGAGTTTGCGCGGCACGCTGCGGACTTTTTTCTGGGAAGTTTGCGAAAAAATCGCGAAATGAAATTGTAGCAAAGACCCTTGTGTTGGCGGGGAAATTTCCAACTTGAATCAATGAGTTTCAAGGTAATTCCGTTACACTGCGCGCTGATTTTCCGCACCCATCCAGGCATCCGTCATGACACCCACCGAGCAGGACCTCCAGCACGCGCTGCGAGAACTCATCGACCCCGTCACCGATGAGAACTACGTCGACGGCAAGTCCATCCGCAACTTGAAGGCCGAGGGCGGCAATGTTTATCTCGAAATCGTCCTGGGCTATCCCGGCAAGAGCCTGGTCGAGCCCATTCGGAGGCAGGTGCAGGACCGGCTGAGAAAGATCGCAGGCGTGGAGGCCGTGACGGTCAACGTGTATTCGAAGATTGTGTCGCACGCCGTGCAGCGGGGCGTGAAGCTGATCCCCGGCATCAAGAACATCATCGCCGTCGCCTCCGGCAAGGGCGGTGTGGGCAAGAGCACGACCGCCGCCAATCTCGCGTTGGCGCTGGCGGCGGAAGGCGCCATCGTCGGCATGCTCGACGCCGACATCTACGGCCCGTCGCAGCCCACCATGCTGGGCATCAGCGGCCGGCCAGTGTCCAAAGACGGCAAGATCATGGAGCCGATGGAAGGCCACGGCATCCAGGCCAACAGCGTCGGCTTCCTCATCGACGTGGAAACGCCCATGGTCTGGCGCGGCCCCATGGTCACGCAAGCGCTGGAGCAATTGCTCACCGAAACTCGCTGGAGCAATCTCGACTATCTCGTCGTTGACATGCCCCCAGGCACGGGGGACATCCAACTGACGCTCGCGCAGAAGGTGCCGGTCACGGGCGCTGTCATCGTCACGACACCGCAGGACATCGCCCTGCTGGACGCGAGGAAGGGTCTCAAGATGTTCGAGAAGGTGAACATTCCCATCCTCGGCATTGTGGAAAACATGGCCATGCACAAGTGCTCCAACTGCGGGCACATGGAGCACATCTTCGGCGAGGGCGGCGGCGCCCGCATGAGCCAGGACTACAACGTGGACCTCCTGGGTTCGTTGCCGCTGGATATCGCGATTCGCGAGCAGGCCGACTCCGGCAAGCCGACGGTGGTTGCCGACCCCGATGGCGAGGTGGCGCAGATCTACAAGACCATCGCGCGCAAGGTGGCTGCGAAGATCGCGAAGGCGAGCCAGGATCGCTCGCATGTGTTCCCCAAGATCGTGATTCAGAACACCTGACCTGCGAATATTCGCGATGCCGGTATTCGTCATCGGCCAGATCACCGTGCGCGATGCGTCGCGCTGGCAGGACTACCTCTCCAAGGTCGGCGGCACCATCGCGCGGCACGGCGGGGAGGTTCAGTTTCGCGGCGGGCTCTCGCGAGTGTTCGCGGGCGCCCCCTCGGGAGACAAGGTGGTCATGATCAAATTCGCCGACCAAGCCGCGGCCGACCGCTGGCACGACTCTCCCGAATACCAGGCGCTGGTCGCCATCCGCGATGCCGCCGCCACCGTCACCCTAGTATCATTCAGCGACTCTTTTCCCCCGGACAGCCCATGAGCATCAAGAGCGACAAGTGGATCCGCCGCATGGCGGCCGAGCACGGCATGATCGAGCCTTTCGAGGCCGGACAGGTGCGCCACGTCAACAATCAGCGCATCGTCTCGTACGGCACGTCGAGCTACGGCTACGACATTCGTTGCTCCGACGAATTCAAGATATTCACCAACATCAACTCCACCATCGTCGACCCGAAGAACTTCGACGAGAAGTCATTCGTGGATTTCAAGGGCGAGGTCTGCATCATCCCACCCAACTCGTTCGCCCTCGCACGCACGGTCGAGTACTTCCGCATCCCGCGCAATGTGCTCACGGTGTGTCTCGGAAAGTCCACCTACGCGCGCTGCGGCATCATCGTCAACGTCACACCATTCGAGCCCGAGTGGGAGGGCTACGTCACGCTGGAGTTCTCCAACACCACGCCGCTGCCGGCCAAGATTTACGCCAACGAAGGGGTGGCCCAGGTGCTGTTCTTCGAGTCCGACGAAGTGTGCGAGACCTCGTACAAGGATCGCGGCGGCAAGTACCAGGGGCAAAAGGGCGTGACCTTACCCAAAATGTAGCCGTCACAATGTAACCGCCACAAGATGTGGAGAACAGGGGACGAGGCGCGCGATATCGTCCGCCCCCGGCAGGTAGCCTCAGCGCGCCACCCAGCCGCCGTCCACGCACAGCGCATGACCGGTGACGTAACTCGACTCTCCCGATGCGAGCCACAGCACGGCCCGCGCGATCTCGGCCGTGTCAGCCACCCGGTTCATGGGCACGTCCGCCTTGAGGATCGCATTCATCTGATCGGGCATCGCGTCCAGCACCGGGTCCACCATCTCGGAGTGGGTCCAGCCGGGGCACACGGCGTTCACGCGAATATTCGCAGTGGCGTATTCCACCGCCGCCGTGCGGGTGAGCGATACCACGCCGTGCTTGGACACGGTGTAGGGCGTGTGGCCAACCGTGCTGGCCTTCAGCCCGTACGCCGACGCGTTGTTGACGATGACGCCGCCGCCCGTCTTCAGCATCGCGGAGATTTCATGTTTCATGCACAGGAAGACGCTGGTGAGATTGGCCGCCATGACGGTCTCCCAGCCTTCCAGCGCGTGTTCATGCAGCGGCTTCATCGCCTCGCCGGCGATGCCCGCGTTGTTGAACGCGATGTCGATGCGCCCGCAAGCCGAGACGGTCTCGTCCACCAGCCGGACGATGTCGTCGGGCCGGGTGACATCGGCGCGCATGAACTTCGCGTCGCCGCCCCTTGCGCGAATGCCGGCGACGACTGCGCGGCCCGCATCCTCCCTGCGCCCCGAGATCATCACCCGCGCGCCTTCGGCCGCGAAGTGTCGCGCGCACTCGGCGCCGATACCCGATGTGCCGCCCGTGACCAGCACCCCCATTCCTTCGAAGCGATCCATGCGTTTCCCCTGAACCATTGACCAGATGGCGCACTACGCGGCTTCGCTGGATGCTGGATGTGTGACGGTTGCGGCGTTTCATCTCTCGGGCATCATGCGAATATTCACAACAAGGACAGGGAGGTCCGCCATGAAGCACGCACTCGTTTTCGTCGCCAATCGCCTGTGGCTGGTACTCCTGTTGTACGTCGTCAGTCTCGCGCTGGGCGCCCTCAGCTTCGCGGCTCTGGAAAACAAATCACTCTGGGATGGCTTGTGGTGGTCCGTGGTGACTTCGCTCACCATTGGTTACGGAGACCTTGTCCCGGCGAGTGTGCCGGGCCGTCTCCTGGGCATGGCGTTCGGCCACTTCTGGATTTTTCTGGTCATCCCCATGATCGTGGCGAACATCGTCGTGCATCTTCTGGACGACAAGAATCTCTTCTCGGATGCCGAGCAGGAAGAAGTGAAACGCCGGCTTCAGCGCATCGAGGACATGCTGGCCGAGCAGCGGTCGAGCCGGGCGTGACCGTCGGTTCGGGCACAATGCGAGGTTTCGGAACGCCTTCCCGGAGCTACGCCATGATTCGCTATCTGCCGTTGTTGGCCCTGTTGTTCGCCGCTCCGGTTCTCGCCTCGGATGTCCCCGCCAAGTTGATGGTCGCGGCCACCATCGCACTGGATGAGGAGATTCTGTCCAAGCCGCGCCTTGTGGTCGAAGCCGGGCATGACTTCAAAGTCAAGGTGGGCAAGGAGGGTGAGCGCATCGTCACCCTGTCCGGCATGGTGGCGCCGATCAACGCGCGCGCGGCCGCCGTGGATTACACGCTCGAGCTCGAGCTGCCCGGCAAGCTCGGCATGGACATCCGGCGCATGAGCCAGACCGTGCGCTTGAATCTCGACGAATCGTTGGAGGTGGGTAGCTTGAAAGATGCCGAGGGCCGCACGCTTCGCCTCACATTCAAGGTTTCTTCGGCGCCTTGAATCTGCCTGTCTGAGAGAGTGCCGCCGACTCATGCGCTCCGCTGATGCGGGCCGCATCGGTCCGGCTGCCGACGCATTCTCCTGACAGGCCATACTCAGCCAGCGCGCCGCCAGGTGTCACGTCCGGCACGTTTGGCTTCGTAAAGCGCCTCGTCCGCCGCCTGCAGCAATGCGGCGGCATCGGGCGTTGATTGCGCGGTGTACTTCATTCCCACGCTCAGGGTGACGTGTGCGGCTGTCGTTGAGCGCGCGTGTGGCCTGCCCATCTCCGCCACCGCGCGCACCAGTGCGGCAGCCAGCGCCTCAGCCCTGCCAACGTCTGGCAAGCGGACCGTGGCTGCGAATTCTTCGCCGCCGTAGCGGCAGGCGAGTCCGCCCGCCTCACGCATCGCACGATCAATGACGCCGGCCACGGCGGCCAGACACTCGTCACCGATCAGGTGTCCATGGTGATCGTTGTAGGCCTTGAAGTGGTCGATGTCCGCGATGTAGACGGCGAGCACGCCGTCCCCGGAAAAAGCCGCGCAGCTCTTCGCCAGCCGCTGAGCGAATTCCCGCCGGTTGGCGATGCCGGTGAGCGCGTCCGTGCGGGCGAGGCGATCCAGATCGGCGTTGGCGCGGGCCAATTCCGCCGTGCGTTGGTCCACTTCCGCTTCCAGCGCGCGCTTGCGCGACCGCAGCGCCTGAAAGCGCAGCCAGGGCGCCAGCAGCAGCACGGCGAACAGAATCGCGCCAGCGCCGAAGCGGGCCCACCAGGTCTGATACCACGCCGCCGCGACGACGAATTCCAGTCGGGTCACGGGCGCGTTCGGCGCATCGGTTCTTGTCGGCTGGCCGGCGGGCAGTGAGGCGGACACTTCGAACGTGTGGGAACCCGGCTTCAGCCCGGCGAAGAACGCGGTGCGCCGCGTGCGCGCGTCGACCCAGTCCGGCGCATCGGGCAATAGCCGATAGCGGAACTCCACGCGCTTGGGCAACGTGAGCTCGGGTAGCGTGTAATCGATTTCGATGTCGCGCGTGAGTGCGGGCACGACTGTGCCGGGCAGCAGCAACTTCCGATCAGCGCGAAGCGCGTCGATCGCAACCGCCGGCAACCCGGCGCGTCGAGGTTCGGCATTCGGGTCGATTCGGATCAGCCCATTGATGGCAGGCAACCAGACGCGGCCGGCGCGATCCAGCCAGCCCGCTGGCTGCGCGCCACCGTTCGTTTCCGCGGTGGACAACCCGTCGCGCTCGTCCATCACTTCCACGTGCGGCCGGCAGTTCGGGTTGTCGAGGCAGGTCAGCAGTTCCCGCCGTGAAGCGCGCACGATGCCGCGATTGGTGCCCAGCCAGAGCTGATCCTCTCCAGTGAGAATGAGCTCGTTGGCTGCGCGGTCGGGGAAGCCGTGGCGGCCGCCCACGTGTGCGTGACGGTCGCCGTCGACAATGAGCAGGCCGCCGGCGGCCGCCCAAAGGCGTCCCGCGCCGTCCTGTCTGACGCTGAGGACGGGCGCCTTCGCCGGGGGCGCGAGTTCCGTGAGGGTTCCACCTTCGCGCACGGCCATAAGCCCGCCGGCGCGGGTGCCGACGACGAGTGTGCCGTCCGCACGCTCCATGACTGAACTGATGTTCGCGGGCAATTCGGGAAAGCGGGTGGGAGTCAGTCCGGACTCGGTCACGTGCAGGAATCGTTTGCCCTTCGCAATGAGAAGACGATCATCGGTCAACCGCAGGAACACCCGCGGCAGCGGCTCGCTTTCCTGCGCGCGGGCGAGCCAGGTGAGACGATTGTCGCGTTCCAGTCGCGCAACCCCGGCGGTCGTCGAGACAATCGCGCGGCCGTCATCCCATGTATGCAGAGCCCACACCGTATCGATGTCCGGGACACGGCGGATGGCGCGGTCCCCGCGCAAGACCGTCACACCGTTTCCATTGGTGGCGACCCAGATGTCGCCTTTCGCATCTTCCTGCACCGCCCAGATCCAATCGCCCGTCAGGCCGTCACGCTTACGCAGCACGACGAGCGGCACTTCCGAGAGGCGCGCGATGCCGCCGCCGGCCATGCCGATCCACAGGTTGCCCGCGCGGTCGCTGTGCAGGCTCATCACGCTGTCGCTGGCCAGCCCGTTGGCGGTGTTGAAGGTCTCAAAACGACTTTCCGCCGGATGAAAGCGCTGCACGCCAGCCCCTGGCGTGGCCAACCATAGCGAGCCTGTCGCATCTTCGGTGATCCAGCGCACGGTTGCCTGCGCCAAGCCCTGCTCGACGCCGTAGCGGCGATGCTGCGCGCCGTCAAAACGAATGAGGCCATTGCGACCTCCCAGCCAATGCACGCCTCCGCGGTCACGCTGCACGATCCAAGCGGTGCGTGGCGGCAAGCCGAATTCACGATCCAGGTGGCGCACCTTTCCCTCGGCATCTGCGAGGTGGAATCCGGATTCCGCACTGATCCAGAGCTGCCCGTCACCATCATCACGCAGATGCCATATCGGTCCTCGCGGTCCGTATCCCGCCGGCTTCGCGCTCGGTACGCCATCTGTCACCGTCATGATGAACAGACCGCGCTCGCTGCCCAGCCAATAGCCGCCTGCGCGTCGCACGGCAATGGCGCGCACGAAGCCAACATCAGTCAGTGGCAGCAGTTGCCAGCGTTGATCAATGCGGCGCGCGACGCCGCCTTCGCTCATGACGGCCCACGTGCCGTCCGGTCCGAACGCCACGGAGCGGGCGAAGTAGTCGATTCGCTCGGCGTTCGCCGGAATCGCTGGGCGAAAGCTCACACCATCGAATCGCGTCAGCCCGGTCAGGGCGCCGATCCAGAGAAATCCATCCGGGTCCTCGGTGATCATGTGTACCGAGCCGTGGGTGAGCCCGTCGTCGACGCCCCATTGCGTCAGCCTGAATTGGGTGAGCGGCTTGGCCGGGTCGAGGGCGTGGGCGCTGACCACTGCGGATGAAATGAAGAGGCTCAACACCAGTCTGGCGGCAGAAATGATGCCCAACGCGACGGAGCCGGTTCTCATGCTTGCAGCATACCGAGCCTCGTCCGGCGCGGCCAGTCTAGCGTCGGAAGTTCGCTATAGTCGCGATGCCATGAATACGGGAGTCGCCATGCGAATATTCGCAACCAGCCTGATCGCCTCAGTCATCGTCGGTAGCGCCGCCACCACCACCACCGCCGCCGCCACCGCCGCCGCCGCATCGCCGCTCACCACGATTTCCGAACAAAGCGGCTTCACCAAAACCGGCCGCCTGGCCGAAGTGGAAGCGCTCTGCGCTGCGTTCGCGAAGAAATACCCGCAATGGGTGAAATGCGAGCGCTTCGGCACCACGCCGCAGGGACGAGCCATGCCGCTGCTCGTCATCTCGCAATCCGGCGCGCTGACGCCTGAGCGGGCGAAGCAGATGAAGCTGCCGATCACGCTCATGCAGGGGGGCATTCACGCCGGCGAGATTGACGGCAAGGATGCCGGCTTCTGGGCGTTGCGCGAGCTGCTGGAAGGCAAGCGCATGCCGGGCGTGCTGAAGAACCAGGTCTGGCTCTTCGTGCCCATCTTCAATGTCGATGGCCATGAGCGCTTCGGCAAGTGGAACCGTCCCAACCAGCGCGGCCCGGTGGAAATGGGCTGGCGCACGACGGCGCAGAACTTCAACCTCAACCGCGAGTACGTGAAGGCCGACGCGCCCGAGATGCAGGCGATGCTGAAGCTCATCAACAAATGGGACCCGCTGGCTGTCATCGACCTGCACGTCACCAACGGCGCGCAGTTCGAGCACGACATCGGCATCATGGTGCAGCCCACCAACGCCGGCGATGGTGAATTGCAGAAAGCCGGCACGCAGTTTCGTGACGCCGTGGTGGGTTATCTTGCGAAGAACGGCTCACTGTCGCTGCCGTTCTATCCGGCGTTCATCGAAGGCGACAATCCGGCATCTGGGATACGAGAAGGCGTGCCGCCCCCGCGCCTCTCGCATGGCTACTTCTGGTTGAAGAATCGCTTCGGCATGCTGGTGGAAACGCATTCGTGGAAGGACTATCCGACCCGCGTGAAGGCCACGCGCAATGTCATCGTGTCCGTGCTGGAAGAAATGGCGAAGCACGGCAAGGCCTGGCGCAAGCTGGCGGCTGAAGCAGACGCCCGCACGGCGCAGCTCGCGGGTCAGGCTGTGCCGCTTTCGTACAAAAACACGACGGACTTCAAGGAAATCGAGTTCCGCGGCTACGCCTACACGCGCACCCAGTCCGAGGTCTCCGGTGCGCTGATGACGCGCTACGACGAGAGCAAGCCTGAAATCTGGAAGCTGAAACTGTTCGACAAGGTCGCACCCGATCTCGTCATCTCCGCGCCCAAGGCGGGTTACATCGTGCCGCCGCAGCACGTGGAACGTGTCACGCGCTGGTTGAATCTGCACGGCGTGCGCTACTCCGCGCTGAAGGAGCCCGTGTCTGCCAGCGACATGGAGACCTTTCGTGCGATCAAGGCGACACCATCGCCCCGGCCTGTCGAGAATCGCCAGCGCATGACCCTGGACGGCGAATGGAAACCGGAACAGCGTGCCATTCCCGCCGGCTCACTCTTCATCCCCATCAATCAGCCAGCCGCGCGCATGGCCATGTCGTTGCTGGAACCGCGCGCGCCGGATTCGCTCGCGGCATGGGGCGAGTTCAACATCGCGTTCGACAAGCGTGAGTACATGGAACCCTATGTCGCCGAGGTTGTGGCGCGCGAGATGATGGCGAAGGATGCGGCGCTGGCCGCCACCTTTGCCAAGCGTGTGGCGGAAGATGCGGAGTTCGCGAAGAGCGCTGCCGCGCGGCTGGAGTTCTTTCACCAGCGGCATGCGAGCTGGGATGATCAGTACAACTTGTATCCCGTGTTCCGTGTGGGCACGGCGCCGCGTTGAGGAGACATCATGGGCGCCTGGGGCTACAACATCAAGGACAACGACACGACGACCGACGTGATCGACATCATGACCGACCTGATGAGCGAGGGCTTGTCGGTCGACAAGGCCGGCAAGGCCTTTCTGGCGTTACCTGAATGGCAGGACGTGCTGGATGATCCCGAGGACATGGCGCTCATCCGCCACGGCCTCGCGCACATGGCCTGGACCTACGGCAAGGTGCCGGCAACGCTGTTGAAGGCGCTCAAGGCTGACCTCGCCGCCGGTCACGCTGTCAACACCTGGGACGACCCGGGCAAACGGGCGAAGGCGGTGGCGACATTCATCGAGAAAGTGTCCGTCGCCAATCCCAAGCCCAAGTCACCGCCCAAGCCTGTGAAGCCCTTGAAGCGCACGTTCGCGCCGGGGTTCGAGACAGGGGACTGCCTGGCGGTCAGGCTCAAAGGCGGCCGCTTCACGGCAGCGTACATCGTGGAAGCCTTTCACGAAGAGGGCGCGCACGGCGGCAACGTGGTGGTGGAGCTGAACTGGATTGGCAAATCCGCCCCGACGCTGAAGGACTTCAAGAGCATGAAGCCGCTGGTGCTGAATCACCATGACTGGAAAGACCAACTGCAGCTTCTGGTCGTGCCGCATCGCGACAAGACGCTGGAAGGTGTCATTGAAGTCGTGGGCAATCAATCGCTCAAGTTTGCGAATATTCGCATCGGCCGTGCGCACGGTATGTGGGTCAACTGGGGTGCGCCGCCCGATTGGCTCACTGTTGAAATGGCCAAGGAGGACGGCAAGAAAATTCGCGCCGACGATCCCGATGGCCGCTATCTCATGCATGGTGGGTGGGACTTGGGGAAGCAGATCCTCTTTCAAGAGGCCTGGGACAACAAGAAGCGTTGAGCCGAAGAGCATTGCGTGAAGCAGAGAGCACACCTGGCAGTGAATCAGCCGGAGCTGGGTGGCGGACGGACTTGGAAGGGCCGGGCCGGCCGGCGCTGCTGGGCGTGGAAGAGGCCGTGCGCTGGTGCATGCCACTCGTTTCCGATGTACTGCTGACGCGGGATGACAAGTGGCACAACGCCTGCACCAGCTAGGGTGGCACAATCGCGGAGCGCGTCATCGACTGGGTGCGGAATGAATCGGGGCGAGGCAACGGGTCGCGGCGCAGCGGGTTGTTATTCGGCGTCCTTTTTTTGATAAGTCCAGCTATGCATCATGATTAAATCTCTTGCAGTTTCTTGTTTCTTCTTTTGCGCAGCAACCGTTGCATGCGCTCAACCGGAAGCGCGCAAAGTTGCCGACCAGACATTCAAGTGCGCGGATTCGTTGAATCGTGCTGACGGACAAATCCGAAAGAGCACGATCTGCCAAAAGAACACCGAGTACTGTTATGAGGCGACGGGCGGCCCCGCGCTGAGTCATGGTGCGCACTGTCGACCATTGCCGAAAGACAATCCGACATGTTCAGGACTTGCTCTGCGCCCGGGAGGCTCTTGCACGGGTGATGCATCAACCGGGATCAACGTCAAATTCGCGTTTCCGTAGGATGGGCATTCCTGCCGCACACGCCTGACATGTCATACATGGACTCCACACCCAACACAAGAAACTGATCAGCGGACGGGTGCGCACATGTCCTCCTGACTTTCAGGTATCGTTGCGCTCGTTTTCATTCGCTCACGTCGCAGAAAGGATTGCCATGAAATTCGCCGCCACCACCGCCTTGGCACTGACCATCGCTTTCGCCGCCCCAGCCTTCGCGCAAAAGGGTCCGAACATCAAGGAAATGAGGCCGGGCAAGTATTCCTACAGTATGGAAATGAACAACCCGGGCCTGCCTATCAAGATGCCGCCAATGACGTTCACGCAGTGCGTCACGGCCAAGGACATGGACGAGGGCCGTGCCTTCCAGTCGCAGAAAGATGCCGGTGTCGATTGCAAGTACAGCAACGTCAAGGCATCCCCCGGCAGCTTCACCTTCACGGCATCGTGCAAGATGCAAGGCGGGATGGGGATGGATGCCGACTACGACGGCAAGATCGCCGGCGACGTGGTCACCATGAACGTGAAGCAGAAAATGACCGGCGGCCAGATGCCGGACAACATGCGCAACTCGACCATGAAAATGGTGATGACGCGGCAGGGTGATTGCTGAGCAGCGCTATCGGTTCGCGGTCTCCGCTTCCCCGTCTGACCCACGGCCCCGCGCCGGCCCGCATGCTGCGGCCGCGCCCGGGGCCGTTACATTTTGGCAAGGACGCAGTCGAATGTGGCTGCTATCGTGCCGACTCCTGCCCTTCATTCAATCGCTTTGCCATGCGTATCCTCCACAGCATTCTCGTTGTTGCCCTTGCGACCGCCACCGCGCTATCGTCCATGCCGGCGCGCGCCGATTCGCGCGCAGCCTCGCCGCCGCTGGACACGGCGGCCATCGACCAGACCGTCAGCCGGCTCATGGCCGAGCAGAACGTCCCGGGCCTGGCGCTTGCCGTCGTGTACAAAGGCGAGCTCCGCTATGCCAAGGGCTACGGCAAGGCCAACATCGAGCATGACATCACGGCCACGCCTGACACCGTCTTCGCCATCGCTTCGGTGAGCAAGCCACTCATCGCGCTGGGCGTGGCGAAGCTGGTGGAGCAGGGCAAGCTCGGGTGGAGCGATCCGATCAGCAAGCACCTGCC
Organism: Betaproteobacteria bacterium; assembly: GCA_016791265.1. GTDB lineage: Bacteria > Pseudomonadota > Gammaproteobacteria > Burkholderiales > Usitatibacteraceae > JAEUMY01. The sequence goes on along the minus strand of JAEUMY010000022.1, from coordinate 199,458 downwards.
CGGCACGCCCGACACGTGGCGTGCGGTCACGCTCGCCCATCTCGCCAATCACACGTCGGGCATCGTGCGCGAGTCGCCCGCGTTCGAGGGCGACAAGATCAAGTCCGACTTTGAAGTGGTCGCGGCCGCCTATCCTGTCCCGTTGGCTTTTCCGACGGGTAGCAAGATGCAGTACTGCAACGTTTGCTACTTCGCGCTGGCCGAGGTCATCACGCGCACGGCGGGCGAGCCGTGGCCGCGCTTCATGGAGCGTGAAGTGTTCCAGCCTTCGGGCGCGAAAGACACCCGGCCCACCAGCGTGCGCGATCTCGTCCCGCGCCGCGCGGCGTCCTACGAGTGGAAGGACGGCAAGCATCACAACGTGCGCGAATACGTCGCGCTGCGCCCGAGCGGCGCATTCCTGTCCACGGTGAACGACCTCGCACGCATCGAGGCGGCACTCACCGCTGGCAGGCTGGTCAAGCCCGACGCTCTCAAGCACGCCGAAACACCTGCGCGCCTCAACGACGGCTCCGTCGGCAAGATGAATCCGAACTCGCTGGGTTACGGGATCGGCTGGGAGATCAGCGAACAGGACGGTCGCCGACGCGTGGCCCACGGCGGTTCGCTGGCCGGGTTCCGCACCATGTATGCGCGCTACCCCGACGAGGGCTGGGCCGTCATCCTCCTGACCAACGGCGGCGGCGCGCGGCCCAATGCGCTGGAGGGCGCGGTCACCAAGCTGCTGCCGAAGCCTTGATGCGCCACATCCGCGATGCGATGATGGCGCGTCCAATCACCACCCACAACTTGAACGGCGGAGGGATCGGAACATGAAATTCATGCTCATCTTCATCTTGTGGTGCGTGCTCTTCGTGCTGGCTTGGCCGGTGGCGCTGTTGGCGCTGATCGTGTTGCCGGTGGTCTGGTTGCTGTCCATACCGTTCCGGATTTTCGGCGCCCTGGTCAGTGCCATCCTCGCACTGCTCAAAGCCATTCTCATGCTGCCTGCGCGGGCTTTGGGGCATCGCGGCTGAGCCAGTGCGAATATTCGCATCGCCGCGGCAGTGGCATCCTGCCGCGTCGCAGCGGCTCTAGCTGCCACCCCCGCCACTCCGCCACCCCGCCATCCCTGTCTCAGCGTCCAGCTGCGCGATTCGCTGGGCGGACTGCCGGTGTTCACGCGCTACTCAATGAAGGCGTGCAGCGACGTAAGCCAGCGGCAAGGGTGACGCCGCGCTCGGCATCACCCTGCCGTCAGCTAGGGCTGGCACCGAGCTGGCGCCCGCCGGTGTGGCGATCTCTAGCCGCCGAACACTTGCGGTCGTAGAGCAACACCTCGCTTTCGCTTCCAGCCTGTCCCAGAGACGTCCGACACCGAACAACTTGCCGCGCGCTTCGTGGACGCTTTTCCGCGTTTTGTCGCATCCGCGTCGAGTGGCCGCGTGAGGCTGCTCACAATCTCCGGCATTCCAACCACGCAGGGGAGGGCGTCATGGCCAGGAGCAGCAATCGCAAACTGCAGTTCTTCGTGAATGGGACGCGCCAGGACTACAACGGCGATGGCGACCAACCCTTGCTCTGGCACCTGCGTGACCAATTGCGGCTGACTGGAACGAAGTTTGGCTGTGGCACTGGCCTCTGCGGCGCTTGCACGGTGCATGTGGAGGGCAAGCCTGCCCGCGCCTGCGTGGTCAACATGGGTTCACTGGCGGGCAAGCGGGTGACGACGGTGGAAGGTCTGGCCGGCAAGGACGCCCTCCATCCGGTGCAACAGGCGTGGCGGGAGGCCAACGTGCCTCAGTGCGGTTACTGTCAGGCGGGCCAGATGATGGCGGCGGCGGCGTTGGTGGCCGGGAATTCAGCTCCCGACGATGCAGCCATCGATGAGGCGTTGCGCGGCAATCTCTGCCGCTGCGGCACTTATGCGCGCATCCGCGTCGCGGTGAAGCGCGCTGCGGAACTGTCTCGCGCGAACAGCGGCAAGTCGACCGGGAGAACATCATGAGCGCGTCACGTTCTTCCTGCGCACCCGAGTCATTGGCGCGGCGCGAATTCATGCAGGCGGGCGGGGCGCTGGTCATCGGATTTTCGATGCAGGGTGCGATTGCGACGCCCTCTGCAGGCGCGCCCGGCAAGCCTGCCGGATTCAAACCCAATGCCTGGTTGCGCATTGATACCGACGGCTCGGTCGAGTTTCTGATCAGCAAGACCGAGATGGGTCAGGGTACGGAATCCGGCATGGCCATGGTGCTGTGCGAGGAATTGGATGCGGACTGGGCGCGGGTCAGCGTGCGCACCATTCAACCTGATGGCAAGCGATTCATGATCACTGGCGGGTCCTACAGCATCGCCGGTGCCTGGGTGGTCGGTCGTCGCGCTGCCGCGGCGGCGCGGCACATGCTCCTGGAGGCGGGTGCGTCCGCCTTGGGCGTGCCGAGGGCCGAGTGCCGAACCGGCAACCATGCGGTCAGCCACCCGGCGAGCGGGCGGCAACTTGGCTACGGTGAATTGGTGGCGGCCGCCGCAAAGCTCTCCGTGCCGAAAGAGCCCGCCCTCAAGGACCCCGCCACCTTCAAGCTCGTGGGCAAGGCCATGCCGGCGAAGAATCTGGATGCGCTGGTCCGGGCGGAAAGCCGCTATGGGATGGACATCCAGGTACCCGGCATGTTGTATGCCGTCATCGAACGCAGCCCGGTGGTGAATGGCCGCATCGCACATGTCGACGACGCGGCCGCGCGCCAGGTCGCAGGCGTGTCACGTGTGGTTCGCCTGCGGGGCAACACCTTTCCGACGTACAACTACGTACGGGATGGCGTGGCGGTCGTCGCCAACTCGACCTGGGCGGCATTGAAAGGACGGCGCGCGCTCAAGGTGAGCTGGCACGAGAGCTGGACCGATGGCGCCCCGCGCAACGGCGCCCTGGCGTCCAGCACCCGCCTCGCCACGGATTTCCAGCGACTGCTCACGGACCCCGCGGTGAAGACGGAAAACGGACTGCATCCGGATGTGGTTGCCGTTCGCGATGGCACGGTGGAAGGCATGAATGCCGCCTTCCAATCCGCCGCGCGCACGCTGGATATGTTCTACGACGTGCCGCTGCAGGCGCATGTGCCCATGGAGCCGATGAATGCCACCGCGCACTGCACCGATGAACGCTGCGAGGTGTGGGTGCCGTGCCACTTCCAGACACGCCTGTTCAACGCGCTGCGCGAGCTGACCGGACTGCCGCCCGAGCGCATCATCATCCACACCACCATGCTGGGCGGGAGCTTCGGCCGACGCCTGGACGTGGACTATGCGATCGAGGCCGTCATGCTTTCGCGCGAACTGGCCAAGCCGGTGCAGGTGGTGTGGACGCGCGAGGATGATGTGCGATGCGGACTGTATTCGCCGCCCAGCCGGCATCGCGTGCGTGTCGCACTCGACGCGGGCGGCAATCCTCTCGCGATGGATCACGCCTTTGCCGCGCTCTCGGTCTGGAAGCAGCAGGAGCCCACCGAGATCGAACCGAGCGGTCTGGACTATGCGGCGGCATTCGATGCCATCAAGTTTCCTTACCGCGTGCCGCAGCGTGTGGTGCGTCATCGTCTTGTGGAACAAACCATCCGGGTCTTCTGGTGGCGGCGCGGCTACACGCCCAATCACACCTTTGTGAACGAGTGTCTGTTGGACGAGTGCGCGCATGCGGCGGGTGTTGATCCGCTGGACTATCGCCTGCGTCTTCTGCCGGAAAACCAGCCGGTCAAGTTCGCCAACAAGGGCGGTGAAGTCGAAGAAATCCATACCGGCCGTCTCGCGCGCGTGCTGCGCGCGGCAGCCGACGCGGCGAACTGGCGCACGCCGCTGCCAAAGGGACGCGGACGCGGCATCGCCGCGACCGTGACAGACACCCATGTCGCGCAGGTGGTGGAGGTGGAGGTGACGGATGGCCGCATCCGCGTCACGCGTGTCGTCACCGCGGTGGACTGCGGCATCGTCATCAACCCGCAACTGGTGAAAGCCCAGGTGGAAGGCAGTGTCGTGTTCGGCCTAACCGCGGCGCTGAAGGGCGCCATCACGGTGGAGAATGGGCGCGTCCAGCAGAGCAACTTCCACGACTATCCGTTGCTCGCCATCGACGAAATGCCGATCATCGAGACTGTCCTGCTGCCATCGACCGTGGCGCCCAGCGGGACAGGGGAGCAGATCTCGCACCCGGTCGCGGCGGCACTGGCCAACGCGATCTTTGCGGCGACGGGGCAGCGATTGCGCGGCACGCCGTTCAGACTGGCCTGAGCAGTTGCGAATATTCGCAATGACAGGGGGTGACTAGCCGTGTCAGAACATCCACCCGGCGCTCGCCAGATAGAACACGCCGCTGGACCAGACGGTCCAGCGCGTCCACTTGCGGAAGTCGGCGTCGGTCATCTTCTCCAGCACGCTCTTTGGACCGAAGCCTTGCGTGCTGGCCGTGGGGCGACCACCGGGTGACGATTCATCTTGGACCGCACGACGAATGAATGGTGGCGGCATGGTCGGCAAGATGAACCCGAATTCACAAGGCCACGGCCTGGGCTGGGAAAGCAGTGAGCAGGATGGCCGCCGACGCGTCGCCCACGGCGGCTCGCTGGCCGGCTTTAGCGCGATGTACGCTCGCCATCCCGATTTCGCAGCGGTGGTGCATGCGATCCTCGCGTTGCTGAAGGCTATCCTCATGCTGCCTGGGCGGGCTTTGGAACATCGCGGCTGGACCATTGCGAATATTCGCGTCCATTCGCTGCGTCAGAGTAGGCATGCTGCGCGTCGCGCGGCATGCTTACCGCTCGGCAATTTCCTGTCCAAGACCTTTCTCTCGCCGCCGCGTGGAACCGCGCCGCATGCCTGTCACCCGATGACGAAATCGATCACCACAGGCGGCGTCCGCGTGATCAGTTGCCCCTGTTCAGGCCAGTCGCCGAACGTGTAGGTGGCAATGGTGACTGGATACTCAGTCGCTCCGGGGAAATGCTTCACCGGCTGTGTGGGCAAGGGACGGTCCCTGCCCGTCATGTCCCGAAACACGACAGATGCCTGGCTGCCAGCCGCGCGGAAATGAAAAGTGACCCCCTTGCAAGACTTACCCATCGCGGACAGGCGGTGCGAAAGATTCAGGGCCGCTTTCGCTGCGAGCATCTGTTGGCAGGCGCGCTTCAGCCACTCCGGCGTGTACATGCCCTCAGGGCGCACTTGAATTGAGTGTCGTGTGCCGAACACGACTTCGCCCTTGGCGCGGTTCACCCGCAAAATGCCGTCTTCCTCGTAGGCGCGTTTCAGCAGGGGAAGCTCCACGCCCAGCATCGGATCGACCTTGAGCGTCTGATCGACAGACCCGCTGACGAGTTGCACCGTCGCCCCCTCCAGGGACACCCCAGCCTCCGCCGGAACCACTCTGAGCGTCACGCGCAGATGCGAGTAGTTCTTGTGCTGTTCCGCTTGAAAACGGGCGAAGTACTCGTAAAAGGGACGATAGGCGCTCCAAGCCCGGTCCCGCAATGGAACCTCTCGCGCGGTCTCGCCGGTTGACGGTTTGGGCGCCAACGATTCACCCGCCGCAGGCAACGCCAAGGCGAGGCAAAGCAACATCGATATCGACGGATTCCACATGCTTGAAGCTTCACACTTTACGCACGCCGCGCGCTTCACGCACTTCACGCACCTTCCGCGCTTTGCGTCGCCCCTATTATCGCTGGGTCAGTCACTGTGATTGCAGCCAAGCGATAGCCTGTTCCAGTACAGGATCCCGGCCTGCCTTCACGTCCTCGATGGTCGGTTCGATCAGCGAATCGGGCGTGTAAATATTCGGGTCGCTACCGAGCGGTACGGTGAACATCCTGGTGGACATCTGATAGCTGAGCCCGCTGGACGTGAGTTGCCTTGTGACCACTTCGCTGGGCGAGGTAGGCGCCTGGCTGCTGGGCTGACCGAAGGTGCGTGCGCTGGCTTGGCCGCGCCTGATGTCATACACGGCCCGGAAACCCGATGAAAACGTGTTCCGGTCGAGCAGCACGGCGATCTGGGGCGAGGCGGTCATTTTGTTGCTGGCGGCTTGCATGGCGTTCGACAGTACCGACGAGTCGCCGCCTTGGTTGGCCCGCACATCAATAATCAGCCGCGGCGTCGCCATCTTGTTGAGCGCAGCCGCCAGTTCGTCCATCACGCCTGCGATGGGCCTGCCGGGGTCGTCGGCGCAGACGATGTAGCGAAAGTAGGCAACGGTGTTGTTCTCGATGACGCGGGTCCAATAGTTGACCCCGCTCACGCTCTGCCACAACGGCACATTGGCGCCAGACACCAGCGGGACCAATGTTTGCGGTAGCGGCTCGGCAGTCAATCGCAGGCTCTGTTGCGTGCCATTGGGAAGTTCCAGCGAATACGTCGCCGAACCCGCCGTGGTGGCGACGCCGATCAGCATGAGGAATTCTGGCAGAGACATGAATCGAGGCGCGCCCGCCTGCTTGCCGGCCACATTGTAGAAGGGTCGCGCCAGTGCGACTCTGTCCATGACGGCGGCGACGGGCATGCCATCGATGGCGGTGAGTCTGGCGCCCAAGTGGGCTGACAATGCGGCTGTCGCGGAGGTCAGGTAAACGGCGCTGTTGATCCACGAGAAACGCGCTGGAATCGTGGTGAAGCGATCCAATCCGCTGGTAAGAGTCGTGTGCGCATCGCCTAGCAAGCCGAACAACTTGCCCGCTTCGACCACATTGGCGTTGAAGGAACGCGCTGCCGCGCCAGTGGCGGCACGATTGACGGCCTCGGTCCAATGCGCGGATCTGAGCACGCCGGTCGGATCGGGATGGCCCGCGGTCAGGGTGCTGGATAGGCCGCGGAAGTCGAGCGCCCAACCGGTTTCAGGTGGGTTGGTTACCGCCACGTTGATATCGACGCCGTTCCCGCTCCCGCATGCCGCGAGCAACGGCGACACACCGGCCGCCGCCATCCAGCCCAATACCCTTCGGCGTGACAGGTCGCTCGGTGCGTGATGGGCAATATCAGGGTTTGGGGGACTCTGTGAATTCATGGTATCTCCTGCGCAGTGTGGAGTGGCCGCTGAATAGTAGGAAAAGCAGCCCCCGCGCACATGTGCCGAAAGACAGGCGCGGCATCCATGACTTCCAGCACAGGCCGCGCCAAAGCGGAAGCCGTAAAATGAACTGCCCCGAATACTTGGGTAGGAAATGCACATCAGAAACAAATTTGGCCTGCTCTGCGTCATTCCCTGCATCGCACTCGGCTTGATGGCGTTTTTCAACGCGAAGAGCGCCGGGCCGGGCTACCTCAACAGCGGCACCTATCCCCTCGCTTGGCTGGCCAACCAGATCAGCGCCCAGTTCACGCAACCGCCTACGCTGGTCAGCGCTGGCTCCGATTGGCGCCTGCTGTCTTTCGATATCTACGTGATCGCGTCACTGGTGATGGCCCTGCTATTCGCCTATGCGTTCTGGTTGCGCACCGATCCGGATCGGGTTCGCTCCGAAAGACGCGACAGCGCTCTACTGGCCGCGCAATTGCCACTGGCGCTCGCCGGAAACCTCGACTTCACCTATTTTTTCGTCATGGAGGTCGCCGTTTTCTTGCCGCTGCGCGCAGCGCTGAAGTGGTTTGCGGCCGCGCTCGTGGGCAGTATTCTGGCTCAGCTATCCTTTCTGATTACCGGTGGCCTGCATGAGTTCGTCGACGTGACAAAAGTGCTGACGCGCGGCCTCGCGATGATGATCATGCAGGGAATGGCTTTCGGCGTGGGAGTCTTGATCGCCGCGGAGCGTCAAAGCCGCGTTACGCTAGCCACCGCGCATGGCAAGCTCCTCGCCACCCAGCAGCTATTGGGCGACACGGTGCGGGCTTCTGAGCGCACTCGCATCGCGCGCGATCTGCACGACGCCATCGGGCATCATCTGACCGCTTTGACCCTGCATCTGGACCTCGCTTCGCGCAAGGCCACGGGCGCCAAAGAGGTGATTGGGGTCGCGCAGTCGCTGGCGCGGGAGTTGCTATCGGAGGTGCGCACCGTCGTGGGCGTCGAGCGGCAGTCGCAGGCCATCGACTTGAAGCGGGCCCTGCAGACCCTGTGCGACAGCATCCCGGTACCGCGCATTGAGCTCGCCGTTGGCGAGACTGTCGCTATCGATTCGCCCGCCATCGCGCAGGCGCTATTCCATTCGATCCAGGAAGCCATCACCAATACCATGCGCCATGCCAAGGCCACTCGGCTTTGCATCGACATATGTGGCGGCGATTGCGCGTGGGTCGCGACGATTATTGACGACGGCATCGGCAAACGCGGCGCTGCCGACGGCAACGGCCTCACCGGCATTCGGGAGCGTGTCGAGGAGCTAGGAGGCACGTTTACGGAAAGCGAGCCAACGGACGGCGGCTATTGTCTGACGATCTCGCTGCCACGCGGGGCGTGGCAATGATTCGTGTGGTGCTGGTCGACGATCAGACCCTGGTGCGCAGCGGCATTCGCGGGTTGCTGGACTTGACCGACGACATCAGCGTGGTGGCCGAAGCGGCGGATGGCGCTGCCGCGCTCGCGGCCATCGAGGACTTGAAGCCCGATGTTGTTTTGCTCGACATTCGCATGCCTGGCATGACCGGCATCGAGGTTTTGGAAACCCTGATGCGGGGCGGCGCGCCAGCGCGAGCCATTTTGCTCACGACCTTTGACGACGACCAAGCGCTGCTGGATGGCATGCGCGCGGGCGCGCGCGGCTTTTTGCTGAAAGACATTTCACTGGAGCGCTTGACCCGCGCCATCCGCGATGTCGCCGCCGGTGAGACCGTTTTTCGCCCGGCCATCAGCGAGCGTGTCACTCAGGCGATTGCCGGAAAGCCTGCGGCCTTCGAGAGGCTGACGCTTGCAAGTCGCCTGACTTCACGTGAGACGGAAGTGTTGAGCCTGATGGCAGCCGGCATGAGCAACCGCGAGATTGGCGACGCGCTGGGCGCCAGCGAAGGCACGATCAAAAATCATGTGTCGAGCATTCTCTCCAAGATCGGCGTTCGCGATCGCATGCGGGCGGTGTTGCGGGGGTTGGAGTTGGGATACCTCTGAGTCAGACACGGTTCTTTGGGGCGAACATCGCTCCGCGATCCCCGATCGCGGTCCAAGGGGGTTGATCCCGACCGTCGCTCCTCTCGTCATCCCTTTTCGCATTCTCGCCTCTGATCAGGTGGTCATTTCCCGAAAACATGTGCTTCCGCGCGCTCGTGAGCGTCGCTTGGCAAAGGGCCAATGACCAATTCAGGCTACAAGCGCCTCGCGAACCCATTCGATGGTTCGCTTGATACGCCAAAGCAGTTGCTCATCGACACTTCTGATTCGATGCGTCGGCACATGCTCGAACACATCGACCCGATGAGCGCGCGGATCAACACCAGGCTGCTCTCGATTCCGTTTCGGATTCTCGGCGCTGTCGTCTCCGCCTTCCTCGCGCCGCTGAAAGCGACCCTGATGCTGCCGGCCCGCGCGCTGGGGCATCGCGGCTAAGCGCGCCAGAACATCCACCCGGCACTCGCCAGATAGAACACGCCGATGGACCAGACGGTCCAGCGCGTCCACTTGCGGAAGTCGGCGTCGGTCATCTTCTCAAGCACGCTCTTTGACAACGTCGTGCCCACGAAGGCCAGCGCGATCATCACGCCCATCAGCCAAGGATCGATATCGGCGCTGGCCGGGACGATGGCGCCGAAATAGATGATCTTCAAAAGGTGCCCGAAGCTTTGCGTGCTGGCCTTGGTGGCGACCACCTGCTGACGACTCATCTTCGCCCGAACGAAGAATGAATCCAGAATGGGGCCGGAGACGCCGGAGGCAAGTTGCAGCGCTGTGCAGATGGCGCCGCAGACAAAGGGATGCCCCCGCCGCTCCACATTAAGATGCCAGCTCTCCGGCAAAGCCGTCGCGATGAACGGCGTGAGACCGAGAATGAGATACGCCACCGGCTTGGACACGATGAACTGGATCAACGTGTAGACGCCAAGAATGACGAGTGAACCCAGCGCATAGCCTGCGAATACTCGCCGGTCGATGTGGCTGCGCCACAACCATGCGCGCCAACCGTTGGACGCGAGTTGCGTCGTGCCGTGCAGCAGCATCGCGGTCGGCACGCTCTCCACCGCAAGCAGCACACCCATCAGGATCATCCCGCCGGCCATGCCGAGGATGCCGCTGATGAACGAGGTGATCAGCGCGGAGGCGGAGAGGAGGACGAAGACGAGGGTGGGGGACATGGCGGCTTGCAGTCGCAAGCCGCCATTGTAGGCAGGATCGGCTTTCGCAACCGCACGCCAAGCACGACAGGAATTCGCAGACGCCTTACCCCACCACCACGCGATCCCGCCCTGCGCGCTTGGCAGCGTAAAGCGCTTCATCCGCGCGTTTCAGTCAGGTCTGCATCGCGTCACCCTGTTGCGGCTTTGCGCGCCCGACGGCGGGCTCTGGCAATCGCTGCGCCGCGCCAGGCGCGCAAGCTAGGCACGCGATGGCTGCCGCGATGTATCCAAGCAGAGTGTGCATCAGTGTGTATCCCGTTCAATACTCGAAGCGAAACCGCTCGATTTTCAGGCGCTCGGTCTGGCTATTCATGCTGATGTACGCGTTGAATGATGCGTTGCTGTCCAGCTCGAAACTCGATTCCCACCGCCCGATCATCAGCCCGAGGTTGAACTGCGCCGGGTTGTAGGTGACGCCGTAGGGCGTGCCGCGTGGCCGGTAGACAGCGCCGTCGAGGTAGGGATGGTGCCCGCTCAAGCTGGGGCGGCCCGGCGAGTAGGGGGTGAGGCCAGCGAATGCCCAGATAGCCTTGCCCGCGTCATCGTAGGTCATCACGGTCGCATGCTGCATGCAGCCGGGAAAATACGAGCCTTCGAGGCTCACCGCCCAGCCGTGCAGGCCGTCGACTCGCCAAACGCCGCGATTGCGAGAGCAGACTTCACCGTTGGCTTGATGAATGGTGAGACGGCGGACGGGTGAACGACCCTGGCGGCCGTTCACGGTGTAGCTGAATTCAGCGGTGTCGGCGGAATCGAAACGCAGAGTGAATCGGCCCACCTTTTCTCCCGCGCTGGCCCGGCCCCGAATGGCGGCGCCGAACGGCTCGCCGCGCAGCGCATGCACCACACCTTCCACCACGCCCGGCTCCGTCGAAAGGCCATTGGTCATGGCGAACCAAGTGCTGCGGCCGTCATCATCGTAAGTGAGCCAGCCGGCGAACACGGCGCCGCGCTCATTGCGATCCAGCACCAGGCCCCAGCCCGGCTCGGCGGGATTCCACCAAAGACCTTCCAGCCGCGCCGGAATGTCGGCGACGTTTCCTGGCTGATCGGCCACCGGAATTTCGTAGACCAACGGCGGCAGGGTCTCACCCCACGTCTTCGGGTAACTCACGTGCAGACTGAACGCTTCGTCGGGCTTGAAGGCCTCGCCTATGTGAACAAGTTTGGCCGTGCGTGAGCCGTAAAGTGTCTCCATCGGAAACACATCGACGCCCCATTGAAAGCGACCTTCAAATCGCGACGGTGGCGGCTCCGCGCCAAACCAGGTGCCGAACCAGCCAACCTCTACGCCGCGCTGAACAACCACGACGCGTGGGCGCAGACGCAGCCCGTCCTGCAGCGGAAGGTCCAGTCGATCGGGCGTCATGCGCACCCAGAGCGCCGTGTCATTCGATGCGCCACAACGTGTGCGCCAGACCGTGATTGCGACTGGCAGGGCCGGATGCGTCTCGGCCGCCGCAGTCGCCGGGAAGTAATAAGCCGGCGCGGACACGTCCGGCTGCGCCGCCGAGGGTGCATCGGCGGATGCGCAGGCGCCAGTGGGCGATTCGAGCGGCGATTCGGAGTGGGCAAAGCCGATGGCTGTCGACCACAGCAACCCGACCATCACCAGCGCGCGACATGCAGACATGCCAAGGACTCCCGCGAAATCAGTGAGCGCAGTCTAGCGCCGGCGTACGCGCTTGTGGGGAGCAATAGTGTCGGGCTTTTGCGACAAAATCCATCTTGGATTGGCGCGAATATTCGCTACGCAAGTCGCGCCCGCGCGGTGCGAATATTCGCGCGGAGACGACATGGGGGTGTCACCCCGCCACCACCCGATCCCGCCCTGCGCGCTTGGCTTCATACAGCGCTTCATCCGCGCGTTTCAGCCAGGTCTGCATCGAGTCGCCCCGGCGAAAGCGGGCGACGCCGAATGACGCGGTGACTTTGTTCACCGATTCGATGGGCGTCTCGCCGATGACCTGACGCAGGTCATCGGCCACGCGCACGATGCCGGCCTCGCCCGAGCCCCTGATGAGGACAAGAAATTCCTCTCCACCCCAGCGCGCGAAGATGTCGTTCTTGCGCAAGAGCGTCGTGCAGCGCGCCGCGACTTCCTTCAGCACCGCGTCGCCGACGTCGTGGCCGAAGTTGTCGTTGATGGACTTGAAGTGGTCGATGTCAAAGAGAATCAGCGCATCCGCATCGTCCGGACCGGCAAGCATGTTGCTGAGAAAGGTCTCGCCAGCGCGACGGTTGTAAAGGCCGGTCAGGGCGTCGCGTTCGGCCAGCGCTTGGGCACGGGCGCGCTCTTGGTGCAGCTGGTCCATGCGCTGCTCCATGCCACGATGGAAAGGGATGAAGAGCACCACCATGAGCGTCACCGGGCCCAGGGTGATGAGCATGTCCAGCCCGCGGGGCGAGAGCAGCGCATCGGGATGCCCGATCAGCCAGACCAGGATGGGTCCTGCGATCACTGCCCACGCGACCAGCGCCGCGCGAAAGAGCTGGCGCGGCGGCGTGAACAGGATCATCGCGAGCAGGAAGGGCAGCAGCGCGGCGGAAATGGGCGGCAACGTCTCGGTGAGCGGCGCCGCACCCGGTTGCCATGCCTGCAGGGAGAACACCCATGCCGGTGTCGCGATGCCGATGAGGCCGGTGACGAACGCCACCCAGACGACGCCGATCAGCTTGTCCGGCGAACGCCAGAGGATGAAGAATTGCGCGACATAGGCAATGCACAGCAGCGCTGGCAGCCAGCGGTTCAGCGTGCCCGGATTGGGTTGCCAGTGATGCGCCGCGGCCGCCAGACCCGTCGCCAGCGCCGAGGCGATCAGGAGCGACAGCAGGGTGACGCGAAAGAAGCGTTCGTGGGTGGTGGGTGGCATGGTCGGTTGATCCTGCCGATGAGTTTAGTGCATTCGATACGCGACTCGGAGACATGCGAATATTCGCATGCGGCACGTCATTCACACCACCCACTCTGATGTCCATGCGCGTCAACTCCAAACTCCCCCACATTGGCACCACCATCTTCACCACCATGTCCGCACTGGCCGTGGAGCACGGCGCGGTCAATCTCGGCCAGGGCTTCCCCGACTTTCAGTGTGATCCGCGACTCGTGGAGGCGCTGAACGACGCCGCCAAGGCCGGGCACAACCAGTACCCGCCCATGGCCGGCGTGCCAGCGCTGCGTGAGCGCGTCGCGGAAAAAGTGAGTGCTGTGTATGGGCGCGAGTACGACGTCGCCAGCGAGATCACAATCACCGCCGGCGCCACGCAGGCCATCCACACGGCCATCACCGCACTGGTGCGGCCGGGCGACGAGGTCATCATTTTCGAGCCCGTGTACGACAGCTACGAGCCCAGCATCACCATGAACGGCGGCAAGGCGGTGTATGTGACGCTCAATGCGCCCGACTATCGGCCGGATTGGAGGCAGGTGAAGGCCAGCATCACGCCGCGCACCCGCGCCATTCTCATCAACACGCCGCACAACCCGACCGCGACGTGCTGGCCCGCAGAGGACATGCGGGCGCTGGCCGACGTGCTGAAGGGCACCGACATCGTCGTCATCAGCGACGAGGTGTACGAGCACATGGTCTACGACAACCAGCGGCATGAGAGCGTCGCGCGCTGTCCCGCGCTGGCCGAGCGGGCCATCGTCATCTCATCCTTCGGCAAGACCTATCACGTCACCGGCTGGAAGGTGGCGTATGCGCTGGCGCCGCGCGAGCTCATGACGGAGTTCCGCAAGGCGCATCAGTTCATCGTCTTCACGGTGCACACGCCGTCGCAGCACGCGTTGGCGGCGTACATGGCCCACGGCACGCATCTCACGTTGCCCGCGTTCTACCAAGCCAAGCGTGATCTCTTCCGCGAAGCCGTGCGCGACGTGCCGCTCGCATGGATGCCGTCACCCGGCACGTACTTCATGTCCGCCGGCTTCCGCCATCTGGACCGCTTTCGCGAATATTCGGATCTGCAGTTCGCCGAGCACCTCACCCGCGAGGTGGGGGTGGCGTGCATTCCGCTTTCGGCGTTTTATCGCGAAGGGATGGAGACGGGGATTGTGCGGTTCTGTTTTGCGAAGAAGGATGAGACGCTGATGGATGCAACAACCAAGCTGTGTCAACTGACCCGAGACTTGCGTGGTTGAGTGTCTTGGCTTGTCAACCTTGGCCTGGTCCGTACCGTTGAGCAACGGCAGTGCCTTGACCCATGCCATTGCTTGGCATGAACGCTGACCGTTCGAGTTTCCATCCTGCCACTGCCTGGAGGGCGTCATGCCACACAAATTGTCAGTCTCAGTGATGTTTGGCGCACTATTCCTCGCTGCATCCCACTTGGGGTGGGCGCAGAATCCTGCGTCTACTGCAATGCCTTCAAAGTTTGCGCAGCCGCCTGGCGCCGAGACTGCCCTGATTGGGAAGCTGATTGATGAAAGCGAAGCCCTTTACAAGGCGGGTGCCAGCGCGTCCGAAGTGCTTTCGAATGCCAAGTTTGATGCTGCGCGCGCGTGGCCGCGATTCCGCAGTGGGGTGCGGCGCTCCGCGAAGGCAGCTCCGCTCACCCTGGTGAGCCAATCGGAGGCGGGTGTGCAACTAGTCGTCAGGGGCCGTCTCATTGATGCGACTGGCAAAGGAGTCCCTGGGGCTTTGGTCTACGTTTACCACACTGATTCCCGCGGGTTGTATGCGGAAGATGCCATTCACGTCGCGGGTGACTCTGGCGACTGGAAGCATGCAAGGCTTTTCGGCTACCTGAAAACTGGAGCTGAAGGCGAATTTCAGCTGCGCACGATTCGACCTGCGGGTTATCCAGGAAGCGATTTGCCACAGCACATTCATTTCGGTGTTGAAGATGAAGCGCTGCGGATAAGTGCAGAGATTGGGTTTGATGACGACCCAAGACTGGGTCCGGCCGCTCGTGTACGCTTTCAGTCCCGTGGTAACGTGGTGGCTCGCGTCACGCGAGACGCCGAAGGAAATCATGTCGCAGTTGTAGAGGTGGCTTTGCGTTAGCTGAGCCAGCGAGTCGACCGCGTGGTGGAAACTGTCAGAGCCTTGATCTCACCAAGCGCTAAAGCACATTTTGACCGCACGCTTGCTTGCGTCTCTTTGCGGGGATGTACGCTGAAGTGCTGAGATCTGATCCGAGGGGCCTCGCAAGATCAAGCAGTACGAGCCCGGTGGGGAAGTGGCGAAATGGCTAAGACTACTGCTTGCAATGACCAGCAACGGCGACGATGACCGGCTCCGCTTCGCCAGCGGCGTCGTCGTTTCACCTGGAGGGGGCTCATTGAAAGCAATCTGTGTGTATTGTGGTTCCAACTTTGGCAACTCGCCGGCCTATCGCGCGGCGGCGGAAGAGCTGGGCCGCGCCATGGTGGCGCGCGGCCAGACGCTGATCTACGGCGGCGGCAACGTCGGCCTCATGGGTGTCGTGGCCGATACGGTCATGCAGGGCGGCGGTGAGGTGATCGGCATCATCCCGCGGTCGCTGCTGGAGCGCGAGGTCGGCCATCGTGGCGTGACGCGGCTGGAGGTGGTCGAGACCATGCATGAGCGCAAGACCCGCATGGCCGAACTCTGCGATGCGTTCATCGCCATGCCCGGCGGCTGGGGCACGCTGGAAGAGCTGGCGGAAGCTGCGACGTGGACGCAACTCGGCATTCATCGCAAGCCGGTCGGGCTGCTCAATATCCTGAACTTTTACGATCCGTTTCTCGCCTATCTCGACAATGCGGTCGCGGCGGGCTTCATCCGGCCGCCGCATCGTGGGCTGGTGGTGTCTGCCGATACGGTGGAGGGCGTGCTGAAGGCGGTTGAGACGGCGAAGCTGCCGGTGTTGCAGAAGTGGTTGGAGAAGGAGCAGGTTTGATAAAGGTGGTTGCACTCTCTGTCGCTGAGCATTGAGCGGTTTAGGGTCTGCCCAGGATGAACATATTGCGTCGACCACTGCAGTGTTTCTCTGTGCTGGCGCTGTTGCTGCTACATGCAAGTCTTGGATTTGCCTCTCAAGCAAATGAACGCGACCGTCAGGTTTTGGAAGCACTCTTCTCCCATATGCTGCGGGACCCCAAGTTCAGCTTTACTGAGCCCACTTCCAAGCAACCGCAAATAGTTCTACATACGCGTACTCCGATCGGGACTGTTTTTTTGTCGCCGAACCAGATAAGTGCCGATAGTGGTCGAAGAACGCTGTCCGAGGAGCTGGTGGCCGCGCTACGCAGAAGGAATACGCCCGACAAACTTGGTTCAGATCCATACGAGTCGGTTGGCGCTTCTTATGGTGGGCTGTCCTTCTCGTCCAATATTGTTGTTTCTGATGTGACACATGTGAGGAAACAACAGCTTGAGTTTAGTGCCTTCAAGAAGGCATACCCACGTGCCCGAGGATGGCTCGAAGTCTTCTTGCCGGGATACTCAAGAGACGGTGACCGTGCGATGGTTCGTGCCTTTGCAGGACCATCCCCACATGGTGCAGTGTTGACAGCGGAGTTGCGAAACCTCGACGGACGATGGTTCGTGGACTGGCACCACCTTGCGTTCCTTCTCTAGCAGCCGTCAAACATCAGCACTCGGATGAACCATGACGCCAGCCAAATTCTTCGCTACCTCCAAAGCCTTCCGCACCTGCCTTGGGGCCAAAGCCGCCGCGGCCACCGAACTGCTGGTCGGCTTCCATAAGATGGGCACCGGCAAACGCAGCATGACCTGGTCCGAGTCCGGTGACGAAGCACTCTGCTTCGGCTGGATCGACGGTGTCACCAAGCGCATTGACGACGCGTCCTACACCGTCCGCTTCACGCCGCGCAAGACGACCTCCATCTGGAGCAAGGTCAACATCGCCAAGTATCACAAGCTGGTGGCCGAAGGCCGCATGACGCCGGCGGGCTACAAAAAGATCATCCTGCATTGGATAACCACGGCAAAGAGGAAGGAAACACGCGCAACGCGACTGGCCAAGCTGATGGAGGCTAGCGCGGCGGCGGAGCGATTACGGTTAGTTGTTGTGATTGAACTGACCAGGAGGTGGTGTGGAAATCACTCGTGCCGATGACATCGCGACCTTCTCGGCTGCTGGCGTTTCTTCCAGGCAACTCCTGTTTCCCGAAAACTCGAAGTCCGAGCGCATCACGGTCACGAGGGTGGTGATGCAACCGGGTGCGATCAATCCGCCCCATCGGCATCCGACCTCAGAACAGATATGGGTGGCATTGCGGGGCACCGGGCACCTGATTGTCGAGGGTGATGCGCGCGTGCCGTTTGTCGGGGGGGATGTCGCGCGTTTCGCAGACAACGATCTGCATGGCTTCGAGAACACCGGGACGACGGAATTCGAGTATCTGTCGGTCACGTCGCCCCCGATCAACTTCCGCGACGCGTATGCCAAACCGTGGACACAGGACTCGAAAACTGATCAGTAGCGCAGATTGAGAAGACATGCCCACGATCACCCCTTCCGACCTTCCTTCAGTCGCGCTGCTGCGCAAGTTCCAGAACGGTCACGACTTCACCGACCACTACTGCACCGACATCGACGGCGACATCCCGCTGGCCACGTTCGTCACGGCGTTCTACACGACACCGCTCTTCAGGCTGGAGCGCTTCATCCTGACCTGGCTGGTGCGCCGCCCGTCCAGGGATGAGGGCGCGAGGGCGTTCGCCACGGGTGCGGCCGAGCGCTTTGCCGCGTGGCAGGTCGAGGCTCGCACTGATCACCAGCTACTCGCCGCCGCCGGGCGCACTCGCTCGTGGTTCATGGTGGAGCCGGTCGCGATGGCGGGCGGGGTCGCCACGCGGCTCCACTTCGGCTCGGCGGTCGTTGCCAGGCATCGTGCGGAGGGCGGGAAGCCGGCATTGGGCGTCGTCTTCCATGCCCTGCTGGGGTTTCACAAGCTGTACTCGCAGGCGCTCCTGCGCGCGGCCCGGTCGAGGCTGATCCGCGCCCGGCGAAATTTCTCCGCGCATGAGGTATCGTGATCGCCATCGACACTCACGGAGAACCCATGGCCAAGCCAAACTACCAATTCGAGAAGCGCCAGCGCGAGCTGGAAAAGAAGAAAAAGAAGGCCGAGAAGGCGCAGAAGAAGGCCGGGGCCGCGACTGACCCGCAGACGCCCGAGACCGAGCCGCCGCCGAAAGAAGGCTGAGCCTTCCGTTTCGCCTGACGGCTTCGGCGCGGACACGGCTTCGCCACGGCTGATGGCCGTTGCGAATATTCGCTTGGCGAAATAGGGGGCGTCCCACATGGGAGAGGAACTGCGCAACTGTTTCAAGCAATTCACCTATTCGCCGCAGCCCGCGCGTGGCTCGCCGCCGCCTTGGGGGTTTTGGCTGCGCGATTGATGCGTGCGCGCCAAGTTCCCGCGCCTTGCCGAGGTCAGGATTGCCGCCGTGCCTTCGCCGTTCGCACGCTTGCCATCGTTGCCGCAGCCAGCGGCCCGAGCGCCGAATCGGGAAACGGCGACACGCTGCTGACGTTGATTTCGCAGAGCACGTAGGTATCCCGCCCAGTCGCGTCCTTCTCGCCCAGCAGGAAGTCGCAGTCCCAGAGAACAGGCAGTGTGTCGGTCGTCAGACCGAAGTGCGATTTCAGTTGTGGGACCCATTCATCTTCCAATTGCCGTTTCAGCGCCTGAAACTCGCGCTTGTCCGATGGGTAGTACAGGCGTCGCGTGGTCTCGGGAAAAGCGTCGGGCGCATCGGAGGGCGCGGGACATAGCGCGTTGACCGCCTGATGCCCGAAACCCGCCACGCTGTCATGCACGAGATAGCAGCGGATCATGCCTTCGGGCAGCCGTCGCTGGTAGGGTTGGTCGATCATGCGGCCATCCTCCCGAAAGTAGGACGCGCAGCGCGCCACGAAGTCCTCGGCGGACAGCGCCATTTCCGGACTGCCGCGCACCGCTTCGCGCACGCGGAGTCTGTCCGCGGAGTGGCGCTTGACCTTCCAGATGCCCTGGCCGCTGTGGCCGCGATACTGCTTCAGCACGCGAATATCTCCATCGCCGAGTGTCGAGAGCGAGGCGTGCAACTCGGCGGGCGTGCGATGCACGCAGGTGCCGGGCGCGCTCCAGCTCATGTCGAGCGTGTCGACCAGCACCTGCTTGGTGCCGAGCCTCTGGATGATGTCGGGGTGCGTGCTGACGAACACGCCGGCTGCCGCCACTTCTCGCAGCAGCGCGTCGCAATAGGTGCGGTCGTACCCACTCTCGATGGGATTCACCCAGACCAGCACGCCATCCATGCCGAGCAGCGCGGCGCGGACGATGTCGCGATGGTCATCGTGGTAGGCGATGGGGACACCTTCCATCCCGATTGCGGCCAGCGCGGGAAAGACGCTGGGTACCTTGCTGGTCGCGGGCGTGAGCGTGCGGGCGGTTTCGGTGGCGCCGAATTGAACAACGGCAATGCGGTAGGGAGACTGGGGGCGTGCGGTGTCCATGAGGGGGCCTCGATTGAACCCGCAGAACTTGGGCAGTTGGACACCGCCAGCGATGCCGGGAGTCTGCGCAAGCCCCGGATGCCCGCATGGTATCGGCAGCCAAGTCGGATTGGCAAGTCGCCGAGATCAGCCGATGCTTTTCGCGGCGGCGCTTTGCTTTTATGCTTGCAGCAAGAAATTGAACGGAAGTGTCGAGCATGTCCAACATCAAGCTCGTCGAAGATGAAATCGGCCGCAAGCTGGCGGAAGCGGCCGAAACTGGTGAACTGCAAGGCGCACTGGGCTATGGCAAGCCCATGATCGAGGACCCCGGCTGGGATTCGACACCCGCCGAGTTCCGCATGCCGTTCAAGATACTCAAGAACGCAGGCGTGCTGCCGCCGGAAATCGAGCTCTTCCATCAGCGCGCGAAGCTGCGCGCCGAGCTGGATGCCGCGGCCACGGAGGCGGAGCGCACCACGCTGCGCCAGGCCCTCTCCGATCTGGAGCAGCGTATCGCGCTGCGGCTGGAAGGGTTGCGGGCGTCGGGGTCGTTGTAGCGACTACTCCGAACACTTGCCGTCACCGCATTGCGAATATTCGCAATGAAACTTGATGGGTCAGCAGCGCGCGGTGCGCCGGCTTGACGACGTGGCAAGGACGATTCAGCGCCTCATCCCGGCCCTGAAGTGCGCCGGTGATTGGCCCGTCCAGCGCTTGAACGCGCGCGAGAACGCGGCCGGATCGGAGAAGCCGACCAGGTACGCCGTTTCATTCACCGACACCTTGCGACTCTCGAGATAGTGCAGGGCGAGGCGCTGGCGCAGCTCATCCAGCACCCGCTCGAAAGTCACGCCTTCACTCTTGAGTTTGCGAAACAGGGTCTGGCGGCTCATGCCGAGCGCGCGGGCCGCGCCATCCATGCTGACTTCGCCGGTGTGGAGGATGGGCATGAGCAGGCTTTCCACCCGGCCACGCACGGTCTGCGGTTGGCGGAGCGATTCCAGCAGGGCCTGTGCGCGCTCGCTGAAAATGCCGAAGACGTAGCGTGGCACCTGGGCGACCGTCAGCGCCAGCATCGGCTCGTTGATGCGCAAGGCATTGCGCGGGGCGGCAAAGCGCACCGGCGCCTGAAAGATGCGCTCGTATTCCGCGCGATACGCGGGCTCGGCGTGGGTGACTTCCACCGCTGTGGCGAATGGCACGGCGCCGAGCCGATGCGCGCCACACACGATGCGGGCGAACGCGGCCTCGGTCAGCTCGGCAAAATCGTTGGGATTGAGACGGCGATCCTCCAGCCATAGCCCATCGCGGTCGCGGGCGAGGTGAAAGCGCTCGCCGGGCCGCTCGCCGTCCACTTCGATGATGAGGCTGACAAAGCGATTGAGCTGGGCGAGCGCCTGGCCGACGGTCTCCGATGCCTGCACCAGCAGTCCCACAATCGAGAATGCCGATGCATCCACCTGTTCGCCAAAGTGCAGGGCCAGCGCCGGCTCGCCGGTCAGCGCCTTGGCCGCATGCATGAGGCGGACATACGCGGCATAGGGCACGCGCCGGTCCTGGTCGTCCAGCGCCGCGAGCGCAATCTCGCTGGCGGCTGCAAGGTCCGTTGCGGCAGCGCCCCGCGAGACCGCCAGTTCGAAGAGCGACCGTGCGAGGCCCGCAGAGACGGTCGGCGCGGTCATGGAGATGGCGTGTGGCGCCGGGTCGTCGGCAGGGCGTTACCGGAAGTCATGTTTCTGGTGCGTAACGTCATGGGGTTCTTGGCAGCGGGAATCTAATCTGTGCGCATGCGTTCCGACTGCCCGCCACCGCCGAAAGCCGCGAGCTTACCCGCAAGCGGCGGTCTAGCGCGGTCCGGTTGTCGGTCATCGGGATGCTTGCCCCTCATACTTCGGAGATTCGCATGACCTTGCGCACGTCAGTTCTCTTCTCATTGACTCTTGTCTGCGGCACGCTCTCAGCCTGTGCTTCCATTGCCGTGACCGATGCCGCGCTCGTGGAGCGCACCGCGTTCGCCCTGGGCCTCAACAGAGACGCATTCACCATTTCCAACCGAGTTGATGATGGCGTGACCACGCGCTATAACGTGACGACCCAGAAAGGCGAACGCTTCAACTGCGTCGTCGGCGGGTCGATCAATGTTCTTGGCCGAATGGTGTCCGAGGCGCTGTGCAACCGCCCGGGAGAACCCCCGCGCAATCCGCTGACAGGTCGGTGATGGGCGCCGGCACCGAATCAGCCCGGCATTCGCCCCGCTGGCCCCGGATCGGTTTGGGTCTTGCCGCCCTGCTGATCGGTGCGGGTATCCCGATCCTGGAAGTGAATGCGACCCACGTGTTCAATCCCGCCTGGCCCGCCCACGCGCGGCTGCATGAGGTCTGGCAGCTCATCACCCACTCGCTGCTGATGGCCTACTGTCTTCGCTCGCTGAGCGCGCAGGACGATGCGCGCCGACCCGCGGCCATCATCCTGATGGTGTCCGGCGGATTCTGCGCGGCCGTGGCGCTGCAGGAAACCTATGGGGGCTCCATGCGTCATACGGACGGCACCGAGCTCGCCTGGCTGGGTGTCAATGTCGCGGTGCTGGTCATGGGCGCCATCATGCTATTCAGTCTTCTCGTGCTGATACATGCTCGTGCCAGGCGCTGAACCATTCATGAAACGGAGGTCGCCATGACACACCGACCCCCGCCCATTCACGGCCGGGTGGTCGCCTGAGGCGGGGCACGGATTCGCTGGCCTTCAGCACGGCTAGCCTGCTGCCCGGCGGCCGCGTGCTGATTGCGTGGTGGCTACGACAACAGCATCCGTGCAACGTCGCAGCGCTGGGTGGTGCGAACGGGTGACGTTGTGCGGACCCTCAACCAAGTGCGTTACGGCAGAACACCACGCTCCTTCAGCCAATCGAGCACGTGATCCATGTAGCTCGACATGCGCTGGACGCGATTCTCCTCCAGCGTGCCGCCGGTCTTCGACTCGAACAGGTTGTGGTCCAGTCCCGGCTTGATGATGACCTTGAGCAGTGCTGCGCGCTCGCCCGGGAAGGCGCCGGCCAGCGCCTTCGCGCTGAGTGTCACCGGCGAGATGGTGTCGTGTTCCGCCCAGATCGCGAGTACGGGGATGTTCACTTTCTTCCACTCTTCCGCCGGATCGTAGCGATTGCCGTCGCGCCAGAAGTCCCAAGAGTGGCGGTTGGGGTCGATGGTGGAACCGATAATGTCCGGGAACCAGTCGCGCTTTGCCACGCGGTGATACGCGGCCACATAGGCATCCCAGCCGATACGGTGATTGGCGTAGTGGAACTTGAGAATCTGGGTCGCGACCGCGTCGTCGATGTCCCCTTGCGGCCAGCCGTCGGCGCGCATTTGCATTTCCGTGCGCATGACTTCCTGGATTTCGCCATTCACCACCGTCGTGGAGAGCGCCGCGACAAAGGCGAGATGCGGTGCGAGTCGCACCGTGCTGGGCGCATAGATGCCGGATTGGCTATGGACCAGCAGTCCGACTCGGTTGCGATCGACACCGGTGTGCGCGGCCAGAAAATTCGCGGCGGCGGCGGCGTCCGCGGTCATGGTCGCGAGTTTGAGGTCTTCATAGCGGCCGGTGGATTCGCCCGTTCCGCGCTTGTCGAAAATGAGCGCTGCCATGCCACTGCGGGCCAGGGTCACGGCGCGATGATGCGGGAGGCCGTATTGGCCGAAGCGCGTCTGGCGGCCGGAGCCGGGCATGACCACGACGCCCGGCACTGGCTTGGAGGACGAGGCCGGGCGAATCACCAGCCCCGCCAGCGCCACGTCGCCGCTCGCAAATCGAACCGGTTCCGCGATGATGCGGGTTGATGGCTTGAGCACGCGCTGCCGGCCCTGCCAATCGAGTTCGATGCCGCGCGTGGATGTGGTCTCCTTCAGTCGCATCCGCGCTGTCTCGGGTGCCGGGTCCAGATAGCCGGGGCCGGCGAAAAGGGCGTCGCGGGAACGCGGAAAGAATGTCGTCACCTGGCGTGTGCTCAGGTCATGGGCGGTCAGCACCCACGAAGCGGGTGTGAGCAGCACAGCGCCGCCGTCTTCGTCTTCGTACAGCCCACCCCACGAGCGCGTCCAGGCCGCATCGGCGTCGGCCTGCACACGCTCGAACCTTAGCGGGCGCGCGACACCGTTCACCTCCCAGGTGCCGGACAGGTGATCGCCATCCCGCGTCGCGGCCACTGCGGCGATCCGCCCTTGATAGGTGAAGTTGAAGCTGAGCTGACTCGCCGACCGCCGCACGTCGCGCAGGCTGGCGTCGCGAACACCGATCTGCGCGATGTTGAGCGTGGACTTGCCATCCTTTTCGAAATCGATTCGTGCATAGACGGCCGCGATGGCCTGGTCCGCGCGCGCGTAGTCGACCGTGCCGCGCCAGCGCTCGCCAGCGACCGCGACCGCCGCATGGAACCCGGCCACGATGACCAGTGCGCGCGTGACGTTCCGGGACGTCATGAGTGCGAATATTCGCACCATGAGCAGCCTCCCTTGGGCGCGCAGTGTGGCGCGGAAGTGTTGTGGCTGCTTCACTTCATCTTGATCGTCAACAACGCCTTCGCCCGCTCGCGGATGCCGGCTCGCACTGTCTCGATGTCCGCCGCCGCCTTGCCGCCATCGGCGAGATCAGCGGCCGTCAGGTTGAGCGGCGCGAGGTTCTCGACATAGATGATCAGCAGCTCCTTGCGTCGATCCTCGTTGAGGCGCACCCAGCGAACATTGGCAGCCTCGGCCGACAGCTTGATGCCCTTGCTCTCCAGCATATTGAGCACGCGTTCCGCGTCCGAGCCCGCGCGTGGCTTCTGCGCCGGGTCCATTTTGCGGAAGGTCACGCGGTCGAAGTACGTGTGGCCGGAGAGCTCGGTGCGGAACGGTTCCTTGTCGTAGTTGTAGGTGTGCGGCTTGTCTGGCAGATAGCCCTCGAACTGCACCCAGATGAGACGTTTCAAGGTCTTGTCCGCATCGGTTTCGGCGAAGACGTGGATTTCGCAATCGGCCACGCCATACAGCACCCACTTGTCCGAGCCGATGTAGGTCAGCTTCTTGTCGACCTTGATCGTGCCTTCGGGGAAGCCGGTGGAGGTGATGGTGTGGTCCTGAACGCTGCTTTGCCAGGGCTGCGCCAGTGTGGTGAGCGGCAGGGCGATGCTGGCAATCAGTGCAAGGCAGAACGTGGTCAGTGTGCGCATGGGGCCTCCTTGTGTGGTGCCGATCAGACGTTTCGGCGTTGGCCGGCGGATGTGTCGGCGGGTACGAAGTGGTGCCCAAATTTGCGTCGCAAGTGTCTGAATATGCGCGTCAAGCCAATGCATCTGCATAAGCCATGCCAGCGTGCTGCGGCGCAACAATTGCTTGTCTGCGACGCATCCATGACGCTTGACAGCGCATCTGGAGAAGGCGCAGAGTCCGCCGCTTCTCATTCTTGTGCGGTGCAGCATATGGGTTGTCGGATCAATTCGGGTCTGGTCGAGGTGGCGCCGTGAGGGTCCTTCTCGCCACCATTGGCACCCGCGGTGACGTGCAGCCGTTCCTCGCGCTGGCGCTGGGACTGAACGCCGCGGGCCATGACGTGACCGTCGCCACCTGCCCGCGTTTTGAATCCTTCATCACCGATCATGGTCTGCGCTTTTTGCCGCTGGACGAAGGCTTGCTGACGTTGCTCGAATCGCAACGCGGCCGCGAGCTGATCGGCAATCTGACCGGTCTGATTGGCGTACTGCGCAGCCTGCCCAAGGTCCTGCGCGAGGTCGGGCCCATCCATCATCGCCTGGTGGCGGATGCCTGGTCCGCCGTGGAAGCGTCGCAGCCTGATGTGATCGTGTATCACCCCAAACTCTTCTGCATGCCCGCGTTCGCGGCCGTGCGCGACATTCCCGTCGTGCTGGCCTTGCTCAACCCCATGTTCGTGCCGACGGGTGAGTGGCCGCTGCCAGGTCTGTCACGTCTGCCGCTGGGCGCCGCCTACAACCGGGCGACATGGCGATTGATGCACGGCATGATGAATCTCGCTTCGCGCGGCTACATCAATGCCTGGCGACGCCGCCACGATCCGCTGGGGAAGTCGGCGGCGAGCACGCCCAGTCGCGTCGCACCAGGACGCCCGCTGCCGGTGCTGCATGGCCTCAGCAGTACCGTGGTGCCCGTGGCAGAGGATTGGCCCGAGCATGTCCACGTCACCGGTTACTGGTTCATGCCCTTGGCGGAGCGTGCGACGGCGCCGGTCTGGACGCCCCCTGAGGATTTGCAGCGCTTTCTCGATGCAGGCCTGCCACCGGTCTACGTCGGCTTCGGCAGCATGGCGGGCACCAAACCGGAGGCCACCACGCGCCTGGTGCTGGATGCGGTCCAGCGGGCAAAAGTGCGTGCCGTGATCGCGACCGGCTGGGGTGGCATGACCGCGGCGTCTCTGCCATCTTCGGTCTTCATGCTCGACGCCGCGCCGCATGAGTGGTTGTTTCTGAGAATGGCTGCCGTGGTCCACCACGGTGGCGCGGGCACGACGGCTGCAGGGCTCCGGGCCGGCTGCCCGACGGTGATCTGTCCGTTCGGACTCGACCAGCCGCTCTGGGGACGTGCGGTGGCGGCCCTGGGTGCCGGTCCGGACCCAATTCCGCAGAAGCGGCTGACTGTAGAGCGACTCGCGGCCGCCATCGCACGCGCCGCGGGCGACGCCGCGATGCGGTCCTGCGCCCAGCGCGTGGGGCGTGCGATCCAGGCCGAGAACGGCGTTGCTCGGGCGGTGGCGATCATCGAGCGCATCGCCGCGCGGGATTCCGCCTGATCACCCCAGCGCGATGCGCGCCACCTCGGTCACGCGATGATGCGGCGAGAGGTGAACACCTTCCCCGCCGAGGCTGAGCAGGCTGACGTGACCCAGCCGGGCGCGGTATTCGCCTGACAGCGTGTGTTCAGCCATCTCCAGCGCGGTTGCGAATATTGTTCGGCTGTCGTTTGAGACGCCAGCCGAATCCCTTCGGGACCCGTCATTCGGTCCATCGACAGTCCCCCGGACTGTCGAAAGTCGCGGGTCGGCCGATCGCGCCAGCGTGATGTGCGGCAGATAGTCCATGTCATCGCGCCGATACGGCGCAAGGATGCCGCCATACAGCCGGTCGTGCAGTGCGACAAGGCTTGCCGCGCCGGTGCGGGCGTTGAGCAGCACGAACTCGTCTTTGAGGTTGCGGATGCCGGAAAACACCACCGGCACCTGCGGCCAGCGCGCGGTGCGACGACGGATGTGTGCGGTGAGCTGGGTGGCGTTGAGATGCGCGGCGAAGGGAAACACGAGCCAGAGATGCGGGGGCAGCACTCCGGCCAGCGGATCGAAGGATTGACGAATGTTCACAATCGCCTGCGCAGTCTGCGCGCTGAACTCGGGAAACCACACGATGCCCCAGCGGGGCGGCTTCACGAGTTTGCGGATGGCGATGCGTTTCATGGACGGGGGCGCCTGGCCGTGCGCGGAGGCCAAAGCGGACGGTAACGTGAAGGTGGCATCAGTTGCGTGCGCCGCTTGGTTGCGGCACCGCAGTCTATCTGCGAATATTCGCCGGATTGCCGCGAACCATCGCGCCAACCACGCCGTCGATAGTACCG
Source organism: Betaproteobacteria bacterium (assembly GCA_016791265.1). Classification (GTDB taxonomy): domain Bacteria; phylum Pseudomonadota; class Gammaproteobacteria; order Burkholderiales; family Usitatibacteraceae; genus JAEUMY01. The sequence continues at coordinate 172,147 of JAEUMY010000022.1, read as the reverse complement.
CCTCCAGGCGGACCCCATCCTCGGATCCAAAAAAAGACTACGCAGTGGTTCAGGTTTGACCCAGGGGAGGGGGAGGATGTCCGCCATCAGGAAAATCGCGGTGACGACCGGCATGTTCTGGGTCGAAGTGCCAGAGGCCGGCTTGCGCATCTTGTGCGGCTGCCCGGTCGATGCCGTGAAGCATCTGCTGCGCCGCGGGCTCATCGTGCGCACCGAGGTCAGCGGCGTCGAATGCGAAACCGGACCCAACGCCATTCTGCTGTCCGACCTGCCCATCCAGAACGGCTGGCCGAGCAATCATGCCGAGTTCCCGCTGCTCCAGATTCTATACAAGCAGGGCATGATCGTGCCCGGCCATCCGGGCAACACCGGGGCTCGGCCGCTGCTCGTGGGTTCAAGGAGCCAGGTCAATGCGCAGATGGAGTATCTCTTTCGCGGCAACTACGGCCTGTCCTCGAAGGAAGAATTGACCGAAGCCGGTGTGCCGTCCTACATGGCCGACGAGTTGATGCGCATGAAGCTCGCATTCGCCTTCGGCCGCATCATGCCGACAGAGGAGCTCTGCCGGCCGGTGTATGTGGAGCGCGAGCCGCATGAAGTCTTGAATGGCGTGACCATCCGCCGCTTGCGCACCAACGTGTTCGAGCTGGCCTACCGGGGCGAGAAGGTCGAGATCGATCTCAACCTTGGCGCGGACGAGTCCTTCGAGTGCCCGTACACGCTGGACAACCATTTTCTGAAGCGTGACTACTTCGCGGTGGTCCACACGGGGGATGGCGACGGCTGGGACATGAACCGGCCGCCCATGGGCAGCATCGTCTTGTTCCAGGGCCGCGTGTATCTGGTGGATGCCGGCCCGAACATCGAATACGCGTTGACCGCGCTCGGCATCGGCGTGAACGAGATCGACGGCATCTTTCACAGCCACGGCCATGATGATCACCTCGCCGGCCTCACCGCGCTCATTCGCGGCGACCGGCGCATCGCCTATTACGCCGTGCCCATGGTGCGGGTGTCGGTGTTCAAGAAGCTGTCCAAGCTGATGCGGATTCCCGAGACCGAGTTTTCTCAACTGTTCGACGTGCGCGATCTGGCGCTGGACCATTGGAACGACATCGAGGGGCTGGAGGTGAAGCCGATCCTGTCGCCGCATCCGGTGGAGACGACGATCTTCCAGTTCCGGGTGATGTGGGAGGGCGGCTATCGCAGCTATGCCCACCTGGCCGACATCACATCGGCGGAAGTGCTGAAAAAAATGGTCACGGACGATCCGGACAAGCCCGGCATCAGCCAGGCGCTGCATGACCGCGTCGTGGCGGCTTATGCCGAGCCGGCCGACATCAAGAAGATCGACATCGGCGGCGGCATGATCCACGGCGAGGCGCGCGACTTCACCTGGGACATGTCGAAGAAGCTGATCCTCGCGCACACGGCGAGAAAACTCACCGACGACGAACGCGCCATCGGCTCCGGCGCACCCTTTGGCACCATCGACGTGCTGATCGAGGGCGTGTCCGAGCCGCTGCGCAGTCAGGCGTTCCTCTACCTTTCCGAGTACTTCCCCGAAGCGCCGCTGCACCGCATCAAGCACCTCATGAACGGCAACATACTGTCGTTCAATCCCGAGGTGCTGTTGTACAAGTCGGGCCAGCCGCTGGACGCGGTGTTCCTCATCGTGAGCGGGCTCGCGGAACTGCTGCGTCCGGGCCGCTCGGTCAGCAGTCTGGTGTCATCCGGGTCCATCCTCGGCGAGGCGCCGGCGCTGCTGGGTTCGGTGCCCGAGGAGACCTGCCGCGCGATTTCGTTCGTGCAGGTCCTGCGCATGCACCGTGATCTCTATCTCGATTTCGTCGCCGACCGGGTGAAGCACCAGGAGCTGGTCGACTCGCAGCAACACCTGGAGTTCTTCCGCCGCAGCTGGCTGTTCGCCGACAACGTGTCCGGGGTCACGCTGCATCGGCTGCTGCGCGCGGCGGAGTCGATCACGTTCAAGGCGGGCGAAGTCACCACGCCGCCGGCCGACTGGCTCATGCTCATGCGCACCGGCAGCGGCATGCTCACCACGCCGTCGGATTACGCCGAGCCGCTCATCCCGGGCAGTCACTTTGGAGGCACACAGCTCTCGGGCTTTTCCGCCGCGACGGCGTCGATCCGTTTCGATGCCGATACGGAAGTCTGCCGCCTGCCCATGTCGGCCATCGCCGACATTCCCGTCGTGCGCTGGAAGCTGCATGAGACGCATCGGCGGCGGTACATCGACAACTGAGCGGCAACCGCGACATGACGGCAAGTCGCTCGCGGCGACGTGAGCCGATTGCGAATATTCGCACCCTTCACTCCAGCGCCGACTTGTCCTCGAGCGTGTTGATGTTGCGAAATGCGTCGGCCTCATCATCGAAGGGCGCTTCCACGACGCGCCGGGCCGCGTACCAGAGATCGATCTTGCGCTGCCCGCTTCGCAGGAAGTCGCGAAGACTGTCCAGTACAGGCTTCTTCATCAGGCAAAACACCGGCTGCGCCTGATCGCCGGTTTTCGCGACCGCGACTTCGGCGTCGTGCCGCTTCAATTGCGCGTAGAGCCGCTCCACCAGATCGGCGGGCAGAAACGGCGAGTCACACGGCGCGGTGACCACGAGCTCACTCGCCGCGTGCGTGAGCCCGCGCTCAAAGCCCGCCAGCGGGCCGACAAACCCCGTCACCTCGTCCGCGATGACGCGATGTCCGAACGCCGCGTAGGCGTCAAGGTTCTGGTTGGCGTTGATGATGACCTCGCTCACCTGTGGCGCGATGCGCTCGATGACATGCGCCACCATCGGCTTGCCGCGAAAGGGCTGCAGGCCCTTGTCCACCGTGCCCATGCGAGTGCCGCGACCGCCGGCGAGGATGAGCGCGGTGATGGGCGGGCGGGGTGAACTCATGGTGCGAATATTCGCAGCGCCCGGCTAGGGCCTTGCCCGCCACGTCACCACCAGCACGTCGCGCCACGCGGGTTGAGACGGATCCAGCGGTGTCACCGGCGTCACGCCGTGCAGGCAGCGATGGTCGTCCAGCAGGGCGGTATCGAAGGGCTTGGTGAGGGTGAACTTGTCGAGCAGCGCACCATCTGGCGAGTGAATGGTGGTGGTGCCGCTTTCTATGTTCCGGCGCGTCACCATCATCACCACGACAAAGTCGACGCCGTCGCGGTGTACACCTTCCGGCGTGGGCTTGCCGGCCTCGCTGGCGCTGGCCTGGATGCGGAACTGGTGGACCTCGATGTGCCAGGCGGTGTTGGGCTTCAGCACCGAGAACATCGCGGTGCCCGTTGCGAATATTCGCGTGAGGACCGGGCACTCCAGAACAGTGTGCGGAATCGGCTCGAACCAGCGCGCCACGCCGCCGTTGAGACGGTTGTAGTCCGTGCTTTGGTAGTGCGGCTGATGGGGTGCCACGGAGATCTTGCCGGCCTTGTCGGCCGCGAGCGTGGCGTAGCGGCGAAAGCGGTAGCGCCCGCCGTCGCCCATGTACTGGTCGCGCGCCATGCCGTCCCAGCTGGCGGCGAAGGCGGGCCATTGGTCGTCGTCGGGCAGACGGAGCGCATCCTTCACCGCTTCGGCCGGCACGAAGGCGAAGCCGGTCTCGCGCAGGGCTTGCATGACGATGAGTCTGCTGTCGGCGTTCATTTATTGTTGTCTCGTACGGTCGGCTTTCGATGAGCGGAGGCTGGATCATAGTGCATCGCGGCTGCGCGCGACTGTGGGGTTTTCCACTCGAATCGAACCGTCGGTCGGGACGCGACACCGCTTCGGGGACGATTGATGCGATTGGGTTAAAGTGAGTCGCATCGGGCTCATCCGGCCGAAGCGGCGAGCGGTCGGCGGATTGGCAGTCCGAGTGTCTGGAGACGGGCGTACAACCGGAATGATGAAATTCGGCCTTTTGCGATGGCTTGTCTTGGTGCTGCTGCTTCCGGGCCTTGCCGGCGCGGCCACGCTGACCGTGGGTTCGAAGCGTTTTACCGAGTCCTTCATCCTCGGCGAGATCATCCGGCAGACGGCTGCCGCGTCGGGGGATGTCACCGCCAGGCATCGCCAGGGACTCGGCAATACGTCGATACTGTTCAACGCGCTCACCGCCGGTCAGATCGACGTGTATGTCGAATACACGGGTACGATTTCCAAGGAGATTCTGAAGCTTGATCGGGTGCCCGCGCTGTCCGAACTCAACAAGCACCTTGCGCCACTCGGGTTGCGCGCCAGCGCGCCCCTGGGCTTCAACAACACCTACGCCATCGCGGTGCGAGGCGATCTCGCCCGCTCGCTGGGGTTGAAGAAGATTTCCGATTTGCGTGGCCGAAGCTCGCTGAGGCCTGGCTTCGGCCACGAGTTCCTCGGCCGCGCGGACGGATGGCCGGGACTCAGCGAGGCGTATGGCCTCCGGTTCGACGCGATTCGCGGACTGGATCACGGTTTGGCGTTTGCCGCCTTGGCAAATGGCGAGATTGATTTGTTCGACGTCTACTCCACGGATGCCCAGATTGGCCAGCTCGATATGGTGGTGCTGACCGACGATCTCGCGTTCTTCCCAAGATACGATGCTGTGCTGTTGCATCGCTTGAGTCTTCCCGCGGAGCTGCCGAAGGCCTGGTCGCGGATCACGGGACTTGAGGGCGCGCTGAGCGATGCAAGGATGCGTGAACTCAATGCCGCAGCCGAGATTTCTCGCATGCCGCCCGCCGACGTGGCCGCCGCCTGGGTGCGAAGTCGTGCGGCTCAAGGTGCGTCGAAGCCTCGAATCGGTGAGGCCGGGCCTGAGGCCTTTTCGAGCCAATTCTGGCGCGCGTTGACGGCGCCCGACTTCTTGCGGTTGTTCCAGCAGCATCTATCGCTGGTCTTGTTGTCGCTCGCCGCCAGCATTGCCCTCGGCGTGCCGCTCGGTGTTCTGGCATTCCGCGTGCAACGTTTGCAGCGCTGGATCCTCGGCGTGGTGGGTGTGATTCAGACAGTGCCATCGCTGGCACTGCTGGCCTTTCTCATCCCGCTGACAGGGTCCATCGGCGCCGTCCCGGCTCTCATCGCGCTGGCACTCTATGGCTTGCTGCCGATCGTGCGAAACACGACTTCCGGGCTGGAGCAGATTCCGCTCGCGATGCGGCAAGCCGGCAGCTCGCTGGGTCTCACGCAGTGGGCCGTGTTGCGCCACATCGAGCTGCCCTTGGCCCTGCCGGTGATCCTGGCCGGCATCAAGACAGCGGCCGTGATCAGCGTGGGGACCGCCACCATCGCCGCTTTCATCGGCGCCGGGGGCTTTGGTGAGCGAATCGTGACCGGACTCGCGTTGCATGACAATGCGGTCCTGCTGGCAGGCGCCGTTCCGGCGGCGGCGATGGCCTTGCTGGTGGAATGGCTGTTCTCAGCGGCCGAGCGCGTGCTGTATCCCGGCCGCCGCGAGTTGCTCGTCAATCGAGGTCGGTCATGAACGTTTCCGGCATATCAACCTCATCGCGGCCAGCCGGCGCATCGCAAAGGAGCGGCGCCATGTTTTCGAATATTGGTGCGACGGATTGTCCGCGGGTACAAGGCCCTTCCATCTGCGGACATTGAGAATGGAGAAGAGTGTGGGTGAGGTTCTGACGCCACTGACTGCCGCGAAGTTTGACAACTCCCTTGTCCGGGATTTGCCTGCCGACCCGCTCACCGACAACGTGCCCCGACAGGTGCGCCATGCCGCGTTCACGCCCGTCATGCCGACGCCAGTGAAGGCCCCGGCGCTTCTGGCCTGGTCTGAAGATGTCGCATCGCTGCTGGGTCTGTCTGCGCCGACGCAAGGCGACACGGCGATACTGGGGGGCAATGCGCTGGCCGAAGGCATGGCGCCCTATGCCGCGCGCTATGGTGGCCATCAGTTCGGCAACTGGGCCGGGCAGTTGGGCGACGGCCGCGCCATCACGCTGGGCGAACTCATCACGCCGAATCGGCGGCGATTTGAATTGCAGCTGAAGGGCGCCGGTCGCACGCCGTACTCCCGCACGGCGGATGGCCGCGCGGTGCTGCGGTCATCGGTGCGCGAGTTCCTCTGCTCGGAAGCCATGCACCACCTCGGCGTGCCGACCACGCGCGCGCTGTCGCTGGTCGGCACGGGCGAAGAGGTGTGGCGCGACATGTTCTACGACGGCAATCCCGCGACCGAGCCGGGCGCGGTGGTGTGCCGAGTCGCGCCGACCTTCATCCGCTTCGGCAACTTTGAAATCTTCCTCGCGCACAAGGAACCGGAGACTGCGAAGCGTCTGGCGGATTGGGTCATCACGACGCACTACCCGCATCTCGCGGACTTGCAGGGTGAATCACGCTACGCCGCCTGGTTCGAGGAAATCTGCCATCGCACCGCGATGATGGTCGCGCACTGGATGCGGGTCGGCTTCGTGCATGGCGTGATGAACACGGACAACATGTCCATTCTCGGCCTCACCATCGACTACGGCCCCTATGGCTGGCTGGAAGGCGTGGACTTCGACTGGACGCCCAACACCACGGATGCGGAAGGTCGCCGCTATGCCTACGGCCGGCAGCCGGCCATCGCGCACTGGAATCTGGTGCGGCTGGCCAACGCGCTCACGCAGGTCATCGAGGACCCGGACGCGTTGAACCAGGGACTTGCGGCCTATGAGCGCACATTCGACACGGTGGCCAAGGACATGCTCGCGGCCAAGCTGGGCTTGTCTGGCCTCGCCATGCCCGACGACGCGGCGTTTGTCACGCGCATGGCCGACGTGCTCACGCAGGTGGAAACGGATTTCACGATTTTCTTCCGCGAGCTGGCGAGGGTTTCAACGACCGCTGATCTGGATGCGAATATTCGCAATGCCCCGGTGCTGCCCGCGCTCTATGCAGAGCTATCGGTGGCGCAGCATGAGGCGCTCGCCACATGGCTCGGCGAGTGGGCCGCGCGCATTCGCGTCGAAGGTCGTCCCGCGGCCGAGCGCATCGCGGCCATGAACGCGGTCAATCCCAAGTACGTCCCGCGTAATTACCTCGCGCAGCAGGCCATTGATGCGCTCGCGGCCGGGGATGATTCGGTGTTGAAGCGCCTGATGCGCATGATCCGGCTGCCCTATGACGAGCAGCCGGAATTCGAGGGTCTATACGCGCGCCGTCCCGAATGGGCGCGGCACAAGGCGGGGTGTTCGGCGTTGTCGTGCAGTTCTTAAGCGGCGCTTAAGGCGGCAGGTCATCTCTCTCGTCTGATTTGCCAAGAAATCTGCGAACACAAAACACCGCCATTCCCAACATGAACGCAATCAGCAACATGTACATAGTGGGAAACTCTCGAAAACCACCCACCAACAATTCTGGAGCGTGACGTGGCCGAAATGGCAATGGAATCCGATTGCTCCAGAGCATCCAGGCACCCATGCCAATATAGGTTGTAGCTGCCAATAGCCACTGGCTATTTTGTAGTTTGGATGACTGGACTGGAGCCGAGTCAGCGTGTCCGACCCAAACAGTCAAACCGATTGCCGCCCACGCGACAAGATAGGACTCTAGTTCAACGTTGAACATTGGGGTACTGAAATTTGAGAACCTGATGCGCCGACGATTAATCTCAAACCTTCCCCAAAAAATCCATCTTCCCCACCTCCACCCCGTTCTCGCGCAGGATGCAATACGCCGCCATCACATGGAAGTAGAAGTTGGGGATGGCCCAGTGGACGATGTAGCGCTCGCCCTTGAACTTGCGCTCCACGCCGCCGGGCGTGATGACGATGTCACGCTCTTCCTGCCCGTCGATGTCCTTGGCCTCGAAGCTGCCGATGTAGGCCAGCGTCATGTTGATGCGCGCCTGCAACTCGGCGAATGAGGTTTCGTTGTCCTCGTACTTGGGAATCTCCTGGCCGGTGATGCGGGCGCAGGCACCCTTGGCGACATCGGTGGCGATCTGCACTTGCCGGGTCAGGGTGAACATGTCGGGATAGAGCCGTGCGTTGAGGAACACCGATGGGTCGATCTTCTTCGCCGCGGCGTGATCTTCCGCTTTGCGCAGGATGTCTTTGAGGCAGCCCAGCGTGTGTTCGAAGGCGGGCGCGGTGATGCGGTAGAGCGATACGGTCATGGTTTGCGACTCCTGAGAATGTGTCTGGCCGCGAGTGTAGCAGTACAGACTGCGCGCACCGCCCTGGCGGCCGCGTTTACGGCGTGCCGCGGCCTGGACCTTTCGAGTCATCGTTCCGAGCCGTCGCCCACGCCCGCTGAGCCTGCGTTCATCGGAAACTGTTCGCCGGCCGCCGAGCTTCGGTGCATCCTCGGCGGCGTTGATTCACTCTGTGGAGGCCCCATGCACCTGCCACCCCATCCGCCGCCTGGACTGTTCAGGCTTCATCTGTTGCGCGCCATGCATCTGCTCATCGCGGTCGGTCTCGGCATCTCTTTCTGGCCGCTTATCGTCGCGCCGCCGGAATTGTCCGCCGATGCCAGGACCGTCATCCGTTCACTCCTGGGCGCGCTGGCGGTGCTGGCGCTTCTTGGCTTGCGATACCCCTTGAAGATGATCCCGCTTTTGCTCTTTGAGCTTTTGTGGAAGCTGATTTGGCTGCTCGCGTTCGCGCTGCCGATGGCCCTGGGGCCGGGGCTGGATGAGTACGCCTCGGAGACCTTTTTCGCATGCATGATGGGCGTGGTGCTGGTGCCGTTCGTCATTCCATGGAAACAGGTCTGGCTGGAGTATGTGGTGATGCCCGGAGATCGATGGCGTCGAACATGACCAGCGGTGAAAGGACAGGGCCATTCTGCTGGAAGCTGGCCATGTCGGGCGACTTCCCGGCGCGGAGTGTTTTGCCTTGCCTGCGCGTTGCGTGGATGGAGCGCGCGAGAGCAACGGCAAGAAGAAAGGCGAAGGCAACAACGAGCGCGGCAACAAGTACTAGAGGCTTGACGGCAATCCCCCATAACCGTGGACAACTCGGTGACAGGTGTCGCATCATCAGCGAGAAGACCGCTCGCTCATTTGAAGCAAGGCGGCCAATGAGTGCCCCCACCGGAGGAGGATTACAACAACATGACCGCCTTGCTCGATCGCATCATCCCGCAGCGCTACTGGGCCTGGACCGCATGCGGACTCGCCGCGGTGCTGTGTTTCGCGCTGATCCCGCAATCGCTCCACTTCGCCTGGCCGGCGCTTGTCTTCGCCGTGCTGTGGCTGATCGGGCTGATCGATTTCAGCCAGACACGCCAAGCCATCCGCCGCAACTATCCGGTGCTCGCGCATTTCCGCTTTTTCTTCGAATTCATCCGCCCGGAAATCCGCCAGTACTTTCTGGAAGCGGACACGGACGAGCTGCCGTTCTCGCGGTCGCAGCGCTCCATCGTCTACCAGCGCGCCAAGAATGCGGTGGACAAGCGCCCGTTTGGCACGCAGGCCGACGTGTATGAACCGCATTACGAGTGGATCAACCACAGCATCGCGCCGCTCGATCTCAAGAGCCACGACTTCCGTGTCACCGTGGGTGGGCCGGCGTGCAAACAACCTTACGCGGCCAGCGTGTTCAACATCTCGGCCATGAGCTTCGGCGCACTGTCGGCCAACGCCATCCTCGCGTTGAACGACGGGGCGAAGCGAGGCAAGTTTTTCCACGACACCGGCGAAGGCTCGATCTCCAAGTGGCACCGCGAGCGTGGCGGCGATCTCGTGTGGGAGATCGGCTCGGGCTATTTCGGCTGCCGCAATCCGGACGGTACGTTCAGCGCGGAAAAATTCGCCGAGAACGCGAAGTCCGACCAAGTGAAGATGATCGAGTTGAAGATGTCGCAGGGCGCCAAGCCCGGCCACGGCGGCGTGCTGCCCGGCGCCAAGGTCACCGGCGAAATCGCCATCGCGCGCGGCGTGCCGGAAGGGGTGGATTGTGTCTCACCCGCGCGGCATTCGGCGTTCTCCACCCCTATCGAGATGATGCAATTCATCCAGACCCTGCGCGATCTCTCCGGCGGCAAGCCGGTGGGTTTCAAGTTGGCGATTGGTCATCCGTGGGAGTGGTTCGCCATCGTGAAGGCCATGCTGAAGACCGGCATCACGCCCGACTTCATCGTCGTCGATGGCGGCGAAGGTGGCACGGGGGCTGCCCCGCTGGAGTTCACCGATCACGTCGGCGCGCCGCTCCGCGAAGGCCTGATGCTGGTGCACAACACGCTGGTCGGCGTGGGCCTGCGCGACAAGATCCGCATCGGCGCCTCCGGCAAGATCGTCACCGCCTTCGACATGGCGCGGGCCTTGGCATTGGGAGCGGACTGGTGCAACTCGGCGCGCGGGTTCATGTTCGCGCTGGGCTGCATTCAGGCGCAGTCCTGCCACACCGGCCACTGTCCCACCGGCGTCACCACCCAGGATCCCGTGCGCATGCGCGCGCTGGTCGTGCCGGACAAGGCGGAGCGCGTGTTCCAGTTCCATCAGAACACGTTGAAGGCGTTGAAGGAGTTGCTGGGTGCGGCAGGCTTGTCGCATCCGTCCGAAGTCGGGCCGGAACATGTCATCCGCCGCATTTCATCCACCGAAGTGCGCTCGCTCTCCGCGCTCTATCAATGGCTGAAGCCGGGTGAGCTGCTGGACAGCGTACCGTCACACCCGGTGTTCAAGGTGTTCTGGGACGTGTCGACGCCGGAGACGTTTGCGGCGCCGCCGAATGTCTTGACGGTGCGGTCTTCCAAGACGCGCGAGATGGCCATCCCGGGTTGACGCGGTGAAAGGTTCTGGCGGATCGACCGACCCAAGTCGGAACCGATCCGCCTGGAGCCTGCATGCCCAACCCACGACTGAAACGTTCCGACACATCACTCATCATCGCCGCACGAGATCCGGCGCAGGCCAATCTGATCCGGGCACTGGCGATCGCGTCCGGTGCGCATGCGTATGTCGCCTCACCCGACGCTGGACTGGAGGATGAACTCACGCGACTGCGTTACGCGCACCACGAGCGGTCGGTGCTGGTCGCCGATGTGGCGACGCTCGCTGCGCAAGGCGAGGGGCCCGGCACTGTCATCCAGCGCCTGCAGGCAAGCCAACCGGCATTGGGCATTGTCGCGCTGGCGGACGAATGTCTCCAACTCAGCGCGGCGCAGGAAATTCTCTTGAAGCAGCATGGCGCGCTGGGGGCGTTTCCCGCGCTGTCACGCCATCGGATGAAGGAAACCCTGCTGCCCGTGCAGGCCTGCGTGCTGGGCGTGCCGGTCACCGATCTGGATCCTGCGGACCTCGAGCCTTATCTGAAAGTCATCGCGCAGGACCATGAACTTTCCGGCGCGCTGGACGACGCCCAGTTGGCGCTGGCCAAGCTGCCGGGACGAGGGTTCACGCTGAAGACACTGCTGGATGAACTGAAAGGTCCGCGCGGCTTCAACGTCGCCGACCGCAGCTTCCGCCTGAAATCCTATCCCGAGTGTCTGGTGGCATCCGAGGGTGTCGACGCGCTGTGCGCCATCACCGGCGCATCGCGCGGGTCGGCCGTGGCACTCGGGCAGGCGCTGCAGCATCTGGGCTATCTGCATCACGTGGCGGGCGACCATGTCTTCGCCGATGAAGATCTGTTCTTCCGCTTTTCACCGCCGACGGAGAACACCGAGCGTGCCGATCTGGCCGCACTGCTGGATGCGGCAAGAGGCGAGGCGGGCTTTCCGGTCAAGGACCGGACCTATCTGGGAAAACGCTACCCGGCATGTTTCACCGGGAGCGAAGCCGCCGTCTGGCTGCGCAAGCATGGGCGGCTGAATCGCTGCGAGGCGCTGCGCGTGGGTCAGTCGCTACTGGCCCTGCATGCATTCCATCATGTGACGCACGATCATCCGTTTGCGGACTGGGAATACTTCTACCGTTTCACCTGAGGCGATTCGGGGTGCAGCGACGGCCTCATGCAGGCTGGTCCCCATCAGCGCTTGTTGTCTGGGCGGTCAGCCAGGCTCGGGGTGGCTTGCCCACTCTCGCCGCGAATATTCGCGAGAAGGTCGCCGGGGAGGCATAGCCGACTTCTTCGGCCACCAGCTTGAGTGGACGGCCGTGCTTCATCAGCGACTGGGCGAGGCCGATGCGCCAGTCGGTCAGGTAATCGAGCGGCGTCACGCCTGTGGTCTCCTTGAATCGCGCCGCAAAACGGGCGCGCGACAGGTTGGCGATCTCGGCCATGGCGGCGAGCGTCCAGGCGCGTCGCGGGTCTTCGTGCACGGCGATCACGGCCTTGGCGATGCGCGCATCCGACAGGCCGGCCAGCACGCCCATTTCCACTTTTCGCTGGTCGACGACGTGCCGCATCATGAGCAAGAGACAAAACTCCGTCAGCCTGTCCAGCGCGGCTTGCCGGCCCTGACCGTGGCCGAACGCTTCTTCGATGAGCAGATCCAGTCCCTTCGCCAACGTGTCTGATTCGGCCAGCGAGACATTGAGCAGATCGGGAAACGCCTTGAGAAACGGGTTGTTGGCGGTGCCGCCCAGTTGCACGGACGCGCATAGCACCTCCGCCGGCTCGCCGGGGACCGGCACCAGTCGATGATCCCTCGGCTGCGGGAAGAATAGTGCTGCCGGCTCGTTCACCGTGAGCAGCGTGGTTCGTTCGCTGGCGAAGCTGAGCGTGCCGCGCTTGACGATGTGCAAATGGCCATGACCGGCGGACGCCGGAAAGTCGGCGGTGTTGCAGATTTCGCCCGCATAGAAGAGCCGGGCCGAGAGCGGAAAGCGGTCAAACAGCGTGGAAAGCGCATCCATGCGAGACGATTGGCAAAGATTACTAGACGATGAGCATGCTACCTGATGCATCGAATGCGCCACCATCCTGGTCACAAGGCTGTACCCACCCACGATGGAGTGACACGTGCTGATTCCCCGTTTGCCGGTGCCCAATGTGGTCGTCCCTACGCTGGCCCACGGCCTCTTTGACCTGTACGCCGAGTCGCCCGGGCGATTCACCTTGCTGGTCTTCTACCGAGGCTTGCACTGTCCGGTGTGCGCCAAATACCTGGCGGAGCTGGTCCGGCTGCTGCCCGAGTTCGAGCGGCGCGGCGTGACCGTCATCGCGCTGTCGGGGGACACGGCCGATCGGGCGGCCGACATGGCGAAGAAAGTCGGCGGCGGTGGCTTGCGGATCGGGCATGACGTGTCGCTGGCGCTCTCGCGCCAGTGGGGTCTGTTCGTTTCCGCATCGAAAGGTGTCACCTCGATCGGCGTCGAAGAGCCGCCACAGTTTGCCGAGCCCGGCCTCTTTCTGGTTCGGCCCGATGGCACGCTCTATTACAGTGCCGTACAGTCCATGCCCTTTGCCAGACCGCACTTTGATGAGCTGCTGCAGGCGCTGGACTTCGTCATCGCCAATGACTATCCGGCACGGGGCGAGCTGGCAGGGGCGGCGTGATGGATGCGGCGGCAGCGCAGCATCCCGCCAACATCGAGACGCATCGCGCCTACCTCATGGCCTTCGCGCGGAGCCGTCTGCGCAGCGATGACGAAATCGAGGATCTGGTCCAGGAAACATTGCTGGCGGCGCTGCGCAGCCGGGCGGCGTTTCGCGGAGAGTCGGCGTTTCGAACTTGGCTCACTTCCATTCTCCTGTTCAAGATCGCCGATCACCGCCGCCAGCAGGGGCGGGCGACGCTGATTTCCGTCGATCAGCTGGAAGAAGCCCAGCCTGGCTGGCTGGAGCGCGCGGCGCCTTCTGCGGAAGAACCGGTGCCGATGTTCACCGCGCAGGAGTCGCGGGCCCGTGTTCATGCGGCCCTGCGCAATCTGCCGGCGCAGCAGCGCGACGCCTGGCTGTTGGCCGAGCACCACGAGTTGCCCACTGCGACCATCCAGCGCATTCTCGGGGTGAGTGCGGACAATGTCTGGGTGCTGCTGCACCGCGCGCGGAAGCGCCTGCGTCAGGACATCCTCGAAGAAAGGGCTGCTGCATGAGTGGACCTTCATCATCGCCACTGACGGTTGAAGACATCGCCGCCTGGCTGCCGCTCTCGACGCCAGCGCCCGACGCATGGGCTGCCGCCAGGGAGCGCATGCGCGCTGCCGGTCAGTGGGCGCCGTGGCAGACGGTGGGACGGCGCATGGCCATCGGCTGCGTGGCGCTGGAGATCACGCAGCGCTGCAATCTGGACTGCACCTATTGCTATTTGTCGGAGAGCTCGGAGGCGCTGAAGGACATCCCGCTGGAAGAGGTCTACCGGCGGATCGACATGATTCTCGCGCACTATGGCCCCGGCACCGATGTGCAGGTGACCGGCGGTGAGCCGACCTTGCGACCACGCGACGAGCTCGTCGCGATCGTGCGGCGGGTTGCGGAACGCGGGCTGCGGCCGTCGCTCTTCACCAATGGCATCAAGCTGACCCGGCCCCTGCTTGAAGCGCTGTCTGACGCGGGGCTGGTCGATGTGGCCTTTCATGTCGATCTCACCCAGGAGCGCGAGGGCTATCCCACGGAGCAGAGCCTCAACGCGATCCGGCTTCAGTACATCGCGTTGGCACGTGGTCTGCCGGTCGCGGTCATGTTCAACACGACGGTGTTTGCGGGCAATATCAACGAACTGGAAATGCTTGGGAAATTCTTTCTTTCCCAGCACGCGAATATTCGCATGGCGTCCTTTCAGCTCGGGGCGGATACCGGGCGGGGTGCGGAGCGGGAAGGGGCACAGCGTGCCGCCATCGACCAGGCGCGGGTTGTGCGGGCGCTGCAGAGTGCTGCCGGCACGTCGCTCAATTTCACGGCGATCAGTGCCGGCCATCAGGCGTGCAACCGCTACGCCTTTGCCTTGGTCGCGGGCGATACCGTGCAAGATCTCTTCTCGGATTCGCGACTCGCCTGGGACGTGCATGCCGCCACGGCGAACGCACGCTTCGACCGGCGCAGCAAGTGGGCCACGCTCTCCGCCTTCGGCGGCGCGCTGCTGCGCCATCCGGGATTGCTCTTGCGGGGCGCGGCGTGGTTGACGGGGGCACTCTGGCGGTTGTCCGGCGGACTGCTGCGCGCGCGCGGGCGCGTCGGCAAGCTGTCGTTCTTCATCCACAATTTCATGGATGCCGGCGGGCTTGACCGCGAGCGCTGCGACGCATGCAGTTTCATGGTGATGACACCCGAAGGGCCGCTGTCCATGTGCGTCCACAACGCCAAGCGCGACACGTATCTCCTGCAGGCGGCACGCGTGGAGTCGGGACAAGCGGTGCGCTTCTGGAACCCGGCCGATGGCACCTGGTCGGCAACGCCCCCGACACGCATTGCCGTTTCGCTCACCCGCAAGACGGCCCGCGGTCGTGCGCGGGGTCAGGTGGTCAAGCCGATGGGGAAAGCGGCATGACGGCGAATATTCGCATCGCATTCTTTGCACTGTTGCTCTTGCTGGCGGGCTGCGCCAGCGTGCCGCGCCCGCAAGCGGATGCGCCGACGGATACGCGTGAACCCATTGAAGCCTGGGCACGGGTGCTGGAGCGATTCGTCGATGATGCGGGTCGAGTGGACTTCAAGGCGCTGGCGGCTGACCGGGCCGATTTGAACCGCTACGTGGCCTGGGTCTATGACCATTCGCCCCTGAGCCATCCCGCGCACTTTCCCGCCCGAGAGAGTGCGCTCGCCTTTCACCTCAATGCCTACAACGCGCTCTCGATGCATAACGTGATCGAGTCCGGCATCCCCGACACGCTGGCCGGCTTCGCCAAGGTGCGCTTCTTCTGGCTGGCCAAGGTGCGTGTGGGGGGGCAGGAGATTTCACTCTACGACTACGAGAACAAGCTGATTCGCACGCTCGGCGAACCGCGTGTGCATTTCGCGTTGAATTGCATGTCGGTCGGTTGTCCCACCCTGCCGCGCGTGCCGTTCTCCGCAGCCATGCTGGAGACACAGTTGCAGCGGGAGACGGTGCGCTTCATGAATGATCCGCGCCATGTGCGCGTGGATCGCGCGGCGCGCACGGTGTGGCTGTCGGAAATCTTCGACTTCTTCACCGCCGATTTTCTCGCGGTGGCGCCATCGTTGACCACGTATGCAAACCGCTATCGCGCCGAGCCATTGCCGTCCGACTACGCAGTCCGGTTCATTCCGTATGACTGGACGGTGAACGCGCGCCGGTGATGCGTCACCATTCAGGGCGTGCGAAAGCGCCCTGCTCCGGGCAGCAGCCCGCCGGCCTCCGACCAGATGACCGGACAATTGACGACGACATCCAGAATCGCGAGTTGGACGCGGCCTGCGTCTTCCGCTTTGAGAATCGCCTCTTCGGAGCGCAGCTCCGCCGGGACGCTGCCCGGCGTCCACGTGACTTCCACCACTTGCCAAAGCGGGCTGTAGCTGGCGTCGCGGCTGGCCGGGCCGCTGGGTAGCGGGATCGAGGGGAACACGACGGGCTGGGAAAAGTTGGTGAACTTGTACACGCGCTCGAGCGCATGGCGGCGCCCCGGCACTTTCGGCCCGGGGGCAATGGCGTCCCGGAGGCGGGGGGCGAAATTGGCGTTGGCCTTGATGGCCATCGCCTCGTCGGAAACGTCGGTCGTGATGTACTGCGCGCGCCGCCCTTCATGCCAGGCGTCGGAGAGTGGCAGTTGGGTCATCATCGCGGCCGTGGACTGCGTGACCTGCGGCGCGGTTTCGATGAGCAGCGCGCAGCCTGAGAGCAGCAGCGGCGGCAACAGCAGCAAGAGTGTTTTCATGCGCGCTTCCTTTTTTGCGATTCGTCGCCGGATGATGCGGCGACTTTCAGCGTGCGCGCCGGGTCGATGGCGGCCAGCAGGTCTTTCTCGGTGGGCAACGGTTCGCCTTCAATCTGTGCCGCGATGACTTCGCCCGCGAATGTACCCCATAAGATGCCGCGCGACGCGAAGCCGGTGGCGCAGTAGAGGCCCGGCAAGCGCCTGGCGCGTGAAGGGGTTGTCGCGGCGGCATCCGGGTCGGGCAGCGCGCCGATGACAGGCAGGCGGTCAGGTGTCACGCAGCGCACGCTGGCGCGGCCATTCAGCGCGGCCGCGTCAAGCGACGACAGATCGGCCGTGACGATTTCCGCGACGCGGCGCAGATTGTCTGCGTGGTCCGCTTCGCGCACATCGGTCGCGGTATCGCCTGGCCCGTACGTGGCGCCGCTGACGATTTCGCCGTGCAGCGCTGGCAGAAGATAGCCATTGCCGCAGACGCAGGCTTTGAGTCGCGGGAGCGCATCGGCGGGCAGATGGGTGAGCTGCCCGCGGACGGCTTTCAACGGCAGAGAGTGGGCGGGAAGAAGACGTTGCGCGTCGAGCGCGTTGGCGAGAATCAGAACGGGCGCCTCGGCGATGATCCCGCCATCTTCACGCGTCCCTTTCCAGCCGTCTTGCGAATATTCGCAACGGTCAACCGCCGTTGCGAATATTCGCAAGGTGTTGCCGGCGCTTGCCGCAAGCTGGGCCGCGCAAAGCGAAGCCGGCTGCAACCAGCCGCCGTCGGGAAACCACAAGCCTCCATCCGTTAGCGGCGCGCCGGTGAATTGGCGCGCATCATCGGCATTGACGGCGCGCACCAGTTCCGGCGGCCAGTCAGCCACCGGCGGCAGCCCCGCGCCGCGCCGGCGCTCGCTCGGCAGTTGCAGCGCGCCGGTCGTGGCCCAGGCGAATGGCTGCGCTGCGTGCAGCGTCCGCCACGCGCGCAAGTTGTTGAGAAATGCATTGCGCGTGAGCCGGGCCAGCAGATTGTCATCGCGCGACATGACCGGGTGAAACGTGCCGGCGAGATTGCCCGACGCTTCCCGCGCGGGCGCGTCATGCCTGTCGATCAGCGTCACGCGCCAGCCGCGCCGCGTCAGTGCATGCGTGATGCCACAGCCCGCCAGCCCGGCACCGATGACGATGGCGCGGCGTTCCGCTGGAGTGAATGCGGCTCGACGGATGTGGCCCGTGTACACACCGTTCAACTGGTGCCGCTTGCCGCCGTAGCCGGGTTCGCGGCGCATCGCGAAACCTGCCGCTGCGAGGCCATCGCGCACTGATGCGGACGCTGACCAGGTGGCGACTGTCGCATCCCTCGCGGCGAGTTTCGCCAGGCTTGCGAATATTCGCGGAGACCAGAGCTCGGGATTCTTGCGCGGGGCGAAGCCGTCGAGATAGATCGCGTCGGCGGAAAGCGCCAGCTTGGGTAGCAAGGTGACGGCGTCGCCGAACGCGAGCGTGAGCTTGATGCGGCACCCTGCGAATTCGAGGCGATGCAGGCCGGGGGTCAGCAGCGGCCACTGTTGGACGAGTTCATCGACGAGCTTGCGTTCCATGTCCCGGGCAAGCCGCCGCCAAAGCGTTCGCATGTCTTCCTGCTGAAACGGATGCTTCTCCACCGACATGAAATGCAGCCATTCACCGCGCCCCGAATCGTTCAGCCACGCGCTCGCCGTGGCGATGAAATTGAGCCCGAGACCGAAGCCGGTTTCAAGAACGGTGAAGTGCCGCCGTCCGCGCCAGCGCGACGTCTCACCCAGCAAGCCATTCCCGCGCAGAAAGACTTCTTCGGCCTGTCCCCACGGCCCGCGCTCACCGGACGCGCTGTGATACACGTCGTCGAAAGCGGGCGAGACCGGCGTGCCGCCGGTGTTGAACGCAAGCGTGGCGGGAACGATTCGCGATGAGTGCGATGACATGGCGGCGAGTATAGCGTCGCGTCGCTGATCCACGACACGAGCGGGAGCGGCCGCTTGCGGGTCATGCCGCGCGGCTATAATCCTTCGATCCTTCCGCCTAGCAGGACTCCCATGCCGGCCCAATTTTCCTCATCGCGTTCCGTTCTGATTTCGTCGCTGCTGGTCGTGCTGGTCGCAGGGTGCGAAGTGATTCCGCTGATCAGGCCGGCCCCGCCGCCCCAGCCACCGGCGGAGGTGAAGCCGCCGCCACCGCCCGCACCGTCGTATCCGGCCGTGCCCATCCGCCCGGTGACGGACAACTATCACGGCACGCAAGTCGTCGACCCCTACCGCTACATGGAGGACTTGAAAAATCCGGAAGTGCAGGCGTTGATGAAGGCGCAAAACGACTTCGCGCGCGGCATGCTGGACAAGATTCCCGGCCGCGCCGCGCTGGCCGCGCGCATCAACGAGCTGTCGCAATCGAGCGTCGCCATCACCGGCGTCAAGTTGGCGGCGGGTCGCGTGTTCTATTTCAAGCTGGCGCCGGGTGATGCCAAACGCAAGCTCTACGTCCGCGACGGCATGAATGGTCCCGAACGCTTGCTGGTCGATCCGGACAAGGTGGGGTCCCCCGATGAAAAGCTCTCCATCGACTGGTTCGCGCCGTCCCCGGATGGCCGGCATGTCGCCTACGGCACCAGCCCGCGCGGCAACGAGGACTCGACGTTGCGCATCGTGGAACTGGGCAAGGGCAACGACATCGGCATCGTCATCCCTGGCACGCGTTACGGCAGCATCGTCTCGTGGCACCCGAACAGCCGCGAGGTGTTCTACAACAAGCTGCCGCCCCCCGAGCCGGGTGCCGCGGTGGGCTACGTCAACAGCAAGGTCTATCGCCACCAGCTGGGCAAACATCCCAACACCGACACACTCATTTTCGGCATCGGCGAAGCGGTCAGCGGCGCGGCGGCTGGGGAGTTGATCGACATCGACATTCCGCAAATTCTCGTGCCGCGCGGCAGCACGACCGCGCTTGCCATCGTTCAGCGCGGCGACGAGAACGAGCGCACCATTTTCGCGGCGCCTGTCGCCAGCATCGGCAAGCCCGGCACGCCGTGGAAGAAGATCGTCGACCGCCGTGACCAAGTGGTGAAGCTTGCCGCTTACGACAAAGACCTCTTCCTGGTCACCCATCGTCAGGCCATGAATCGCAAGGTGCTGCGCCTCTCGCTCGACGCGCCGGACATCGCCAAGGCCAGGGTCGTCGTGCCCGAGACCGACAAGGTCGTGAGCGACATCGCCATCGGGTCCGACGCGCTGTACGTCAAGTTCATCGTGGGCGGCGTGGACCAGTTGCAGCGGCTCAATTTCAAGAGCGATTCCTTTGGCTCAAAGCTTGAGTTCGTCCGCCTGAAGTTCGATCTCGCGGTGCGTCAGCTCATCGCCGATCCGTCCGTGCCGGGTGCGGTGGTGCGGCTGGAAGGCTGGACCGAGGCGCCGCACTACGCCATCGTGGAAGCCAAGACCGCGAATATTCGCGATACCGGCTTGTTGCCGAAATCGCCGGTCAACTTCGATGAGTACGATGAAGTGCGCCTTTTCGCCCGCGCGACGGACGGGCAGCGCATTCCGGTGTCCATGATCTACAAGAAGGGCACGACGCTCACCAAGGATCATCCCACGCTCCTCACCGGCTACGGCGCCTATGGCATCACCCAGAGTCCCAGCTTCGTGCCGCAGCGCATGGCGTTGCTCGAACGTGGGGGCATCTTCGCCACCTGCCACGTGCGCGGCGGCGGCGAATACGGCGAAATGTGGCATCGCGGCGGACAGAAGGCCAACAAGAACAACACCATCAACGACTTCATCGCCTGCGCCGAATTTCTCATCGAGCGCGGCTTCACCAACCCGCGCAAACTCGTGGCCACGGGCGGCAGCGCGGGCGGCATCACGGTCGGCAACGCACTGGTGCGCCGGCCCGACCTTTTCGCCGCTGTCGTGCCGCGCGTGGGTGTGCTCGACCTGCTGCGCATGGAGACGACGCCCAATGGCAAACCCAACGTCGTCGAGTTCGGCACCGTCACCAAACTCGACGAATTCCGCTGGCTCTTCGAGACTTCCGCGTTTCACAACGTGAAAGACAAGGTGGCCTATCCGGCGGTGCTGCTCACCACCGGCGCCAACGACCCGCGCGTCGAGCCGTGGAATTCGCTCAAGTTCGCCGCCCGCCTGCAGTCGGCCACGCTGTCCAGCGAGAAGGAAAAGCCGGTGCTTCTGCGGCTCGACTACGGCGCAGGGCATAGCTCCGCGGTATCGCGTTCATCGGCCAATGAGGAGTTGGCGGATGTCTATGCGTTTCTGTTGTGGCAGACGGGGCAGGCGGGGTTTCAACTTGCGAATTAGTCAGTCTGTTCGATTGGGTCTGAGCGAAGTCCCCCAATCTCGCGATACTTGAACCCGGAATTTGGCCTCGTTGCATCAGGGCGATTCTGATGCGAATATTCGCAGCCGCCACAGACACTCACCCAACCCATGCTCCGCTTCGACATCCCACCCGTCTGGTCCAACGTGATCCGCTTCGAGGCGTTTCTCACGTTTGTCATGTGCCTGCTGGCCTACACGCTCTCGCCGTGGCTCATGGTCATCCCGGCGGTCCAGGGTTTCATTCGCGGCTTCTTCGGCCACCATCGAGAGCCGATGCACGGCGTCTGGGTGAAGCTGTTCGAGTCGCGCGGCTGGGCGGGCAAGAAGGAGAACGCCGGCGCCAAGATGTTCGCGGCCAAGCTCCTGTGCATCGCGAGCTCGGCGGCGGTCGGTCTCTATCTCGGCGGGCAGTCGTTCTGGGTCGTGCCTGTCTATGTGTTGCTCGTTTTTTCCACCCTGGAGTGGGCGTTTTCATTTTGCGCGGGCTGCTGGGCGTACACGCTCTGGTTTCAGGCGTTTCCGCCGAAAGGGTGAAGACCCTTCACGCTGCGTGAGGGTAAGGGGATAATGCGGCAGATCGCGGTGCGGTGAGCACCGCGCCATGTCGTCTCCCTCCCGTATTGGGTTGGGGGCACCAAAAACCAAAAAAATACCCACACGCCACCATCGTGCCCGACACAACCGTCCGCGAATTCCACCAGATTCTGCTCTGGCCATTGCAGTTGCGGCGCATCAACCGCGACACCGGCTTCACGGCCTATTGGGACATTCTCAAGAAGAGTCCAGGGGCCTGGAAGAAAGTGGCCGATCCGCTGCTGATCGAAGACGAGTCCTGCGAGGTGGGGTACGAGGAATTCGTCTACTTCCTGCCGTACGTGCAGCGCTTTCTCTACGGCGTGGGCGAGGACGGCAAGGCGGCGCAGGCGTCGATGCATATTTTCCGCCGCGACGACATCGCGAATATTCGCGTGACGCTGCACGCGGACCAGGCGCCGCTGGAGCTGGATGTCGGGCGGCTGCGTTTGTATCTCTTCAACGACGTGGACATCGCCATCGTCGCCTTCGAGGTGTTTGGCTATGACATCCCGCTGGAGCAGGCGGTCGAACTGCTCGACCGCTTCGGCCGGCCCTATCCGCCGGCTTGGGAGTCGGCGTCGCGGGGCGCGCACTGCACCGACGCGGTGAGCTTTCTCGATGCCTCCGGCCGCGTGCTGGCGTCGAGCGACTACGGCGACCGTGCGCGCTACCAGGGGCTGGTGCGCGATGCGCGCCAGACGCCGCTCGCCACGCACTGGGAGTTCCTGCTGCAGCCGCTGGTGCCGAACTACAAGAAGGGCGGCGTCATCAAGTACTTTCAGATCGAGAACAAGCGCATCCCGCTCATGTCTTATCTCTCATTCGATGAGCCGCGCGATCTCACGCGCGGCGACATGATCCGCATCGGTTCGGCGGCCAAGTGGGGGCCGTCGGACACGCTGCCCTACGCGGAATCGTTTCTCGCCAGCTTCGAGCGGGTCAACTGCTACGACCGCTACTGGGACGCGGAGCGCTCGGACATCGGCATGAACACCCGCTACATCTTCGCTGGCCTCTCGTTCGCGATGATCACGAAGTACTCGGACGACCGTCGCGATTTGAAGCGCCATTTCCGCCATCCGTTCTATCAAGTCGGCCTCATCGCGCACTTTCACAAGGCCGCGCTGTTGTCGTTCTCCAACCGCTTCTCGCGCGCGGTGGAGCGGCTGGATGTCTACAACGTCGAGTCGGTGAAGGACTTCAAGCGCAACGTGCGCCAGGCGCTGGAGGTGTTCCTGCGCTTCAATCATCGCTACTGGTTCCACGAGATTTCCAATCAGGTGCAGGCCAGCGATTTTTTCCTGAAGTGGCGGCAGGAGCTGGGCACCGACCACATCTACCGCGAGGTGCGGGAAGAAGCGCACGACATCAACCAGTACCTCGACAACGACCGCATGAGAAAGCAGGCCGACAGCACCATGCGCCTCACCGTCGTGTCCGCGTGCGGCATGGTGGGCACCATCGTCACCGGCTTCCTCGGCATGAACATTTTCAGCTACGCCGACCAGTCGCAGTGGAGCAAGTTCGCCATTTTCTTCGCCGTGTTCGTGCCGACGACGCTCTTGGCACTCTTCACGGTCGTGCTGTCGAGGCGAATCTCGGACTTCATGGAAGCGATGGCCTCCGAGAACCTCTCGTGGCGGGACAAGTTCGACCGCTTCGGCCAGATCTGGCGCTATGGGCGCCGCAAGCAGAAGGTCACGGCGGGGTTCGACGCCGCATCCAGCGGCGACTAGCGCAAGCGGCGACTGGCGACTCGCGCGATACCGCCGTTCAGGATGTCGCCGCGCTTCTCGTTGCCAGCGTGAGCGTGCCCGCCACGCTTTGAGACAGGTGCAAAAAATGGCCGCGAACGCTTGCGCGACGCGGCCATGACTTCAACGCCACTCCAGGGGACAACACCTACAGGCGCGAACGGGGTCGTCGCGCCGAATGATCACTTCTTCTCCGTGCGCTCGATCCTGACCGAGCCGGCCAGCTTGGAAAGCGGATCCTTCACCTCGTAGTCGGCCGGCACGCGGAAGAGCTCGGCGTTCTGCTCGGTGCGCTTCAGATTGGCGACGCGATAGATGACATCTCCCGAACGCGGATCGCTGTGCTTCGAATACACGGTGATCTGCAGGTCGGGCGAATACCAGGTCTCGGAACTCACCGTGATGGGCTTCACGTTGCCGATCTTGCCGGCCGGAATGGTGTAGCTCACCATCTTGCCTTCGGCCGTGACGCCGTCGAAATTCTTGACGCCCAGCTTGGTGGTCGTCCGCTCGTAACTCTTGTCGCCGCGCACGAAGGTGGGCTCGCCGTGACGCCAAGCCATGGCGAAGGCGTCGCCCGCGGCGTGAAACGCATCGCCCAGCACCGACAACTCGGACAGCTGGGACAGTTCCGAGAGCTTGCCCAGCTTCGCCAGATCGACCAGGCCGCCGCTGCTGAACGAAAACTCGCCCGGCCCCATTTGCACACGGATTTCCTCGGACTTTTCCTTGCCGTCGACGTTGACCCGCTTCACGACGATGTTTTCGCCGGTGCGGATGACGATGTCGCCCTTTTCGGACTTCTCGCCTTTTTCAGCGCCGCCGGACTGGATGACAATGCGCTTGCCGCCGTCGCCCTTGCCCGTCCACTCCGCCGTTTTGCCGTCGACGAGACCGCGCGGCGACATGATCTTGATGGCGGACTTGCTGGCGGGCGTCACCACGAATCGCGCGCCTTCCGCATCGCGAATATGCACCACCTTCAGTTGGCCGTTCGCATCCAGCACCTCCTGGCGCGTGGCGCCCTGGCTGTCGCGATAGACGCGGTTGGTCGTCCGCTTCACGAGCTGGTTGCCGTCGGCGAGCGTTTGCACGCGCTCGTTGATGACCTCGCCCGAGTAGGGCGCGTTTTTGATCGACTTCACGTTGCCGGTGGTGAAACTGTAGGCCACCGAATTGGAGAGGGCATCGCCCAGCCCCGCCATGTCCGGCATGCGAAGACGGATCTCCTCGCGCAGGCTGTCGGTGTGGGCGAGCGCCCGCTCGCGCGTGTGGCGGGCGTGCTTCTGCGCTTCACTCGCGCTGCGGCGCGCCTCCTCCACCGACCGGCGGGCGTCTTCGACATATTTCTTCGCCTCTTCGCCTTGCACGATCTGGCCGTTCACCTCGACGGTGACATTGCCGGACGACTCGATGATCTGGATGTCCTGCTCGATCATGGGGATGGCACGGGCGTGGGCCGCGGGCGCCAGCGCGGGCAGGGTGGCGATGAGAGCGGTGGTGAGGAGCTTTGCGCGGGTGTTCATGAGGTTCTCCAGTCGATGTCGTGTGCGGAATTCGCGTTCGGTTTGTCAGTCGTCATTCGATGATGCGAAGCGCCAGCGGCTGGCCGTTGCTGGCGAGCAGCATGTCGGCGCGCACCGCTTCGCCGGCGCGTTCCGGGCTGACTGGCAGACCGTAGTTGGCGAGCAGCGCGCGCGGGAAGGTGGTGGACACGACCGTCGCGTCACGCTCCAGCGCGATCCGTTCCATCGGTTGCAAGGCGATGAACGGGGCGTCGGCGGGCTCGGCGGGGGCGGCGGCATTCGTCAGGCGCGGCGCCTGGCTGATGAGTGGTGCGACCGTCATCCAGCCGGCGAAGCCCAGGGACAGCGCCAGCGCCGCCGCGGGCACGCCGAACTGGCCAAAGCCCGGGGCGGGCCGCTTGCCGCCGGCCAGCCAGCCGAGCACACCGGGCCGGGACCGCTTCTGCCACTGCTTCAAGAGTCGGGCTTCCAGGTCGGCCTGCGGTTGCAAGTCGGCCGTGGCGGCGCGCAGCTGGTCGAGCTCACGGTCGAGAGCCGCTGCCTCGTTGGGGGGCAGTTCGCCGGATAGGGGTTTGAGTGTCATGTCATGCCTCCTGCTTCATTGCAGCGTCCATCTTGGTGTCGGGGCGAGCGAGTCCGGCGCGGTTCAGGGCCTTCAGGAGCAGCGCGCGGCCGCGAAAGAGGCGCGAGCGCACCGTGCCGATGTCGATGCCGCACGCGCCAGCGGCCTCGGCGTAGCTGAAGTCGTGCATTTCGTAGAGGATCACGACCTCGCGATAGTGCGGTGGCACCGTGGCGAGCGCGGCGCGGACGGCCTCGGCGGTTTCATTGGCGAGCAAGCGTTCCATCGGCTGGGGCGATGCATCGGCCCAATTCGATGCGGCGTCGTCCTCGTGCTCGTTCGAGACCCAGCGCCGCGATTGCTCCAATGCCCGGCGCGACAGATTGCGCGCCACGCCGAAGAGATAGTTGCCGAGGCTGCCCTGCGTGGGGTCGAATTTGCCCTTGGCATTCATCAGGGCCAAAAACGTCTCCTGCACGATGTCGTGCGCCAGGTCGGCGCCCCCGCACTGGAGCACGGCGAACCGGTAAAGCGGTGCGCTGTGCTTCGTGTACAGAGCGGAAAGCGCTGCCATGTCGCCTTCGCGCAGCCGGCGCAGCAGGTCGAAATCGGGTTGGGGGTCGGTGAGCGGCATCATCGTGACGGGATGTTTGCAGACTATTGCGGCGGGTGGCGGAAAAGGTTCCAGATTTTTTCGCGTCGATGGTTGGAGCCGGCCGGATCGGCCGGTGACACTGTGTCACGCCTTGGACGGGATGGATGGGGTACATTGGATGCGACGCGGGCGGCCGCCGCCTGCTCGATTTGGAAACGAACGTTCATCGCACATGCATAACCACCACGATTCGCATCCCGCTCGTCAACGCGCTTTGCCCGTCTGGGTCGGCGGTCTTGTCCTGCTCGCGGCGGTGGCGTGTGGCGGCCTTGGCGCCGCGCGGGCATCGCCGGGTGTGCCGCCGTCAACGCGCCTGGCGACGCCGAGCCAGTCGTCCAAACCGGCGCCCAGTCCGTCGCCCCAATCGCTGTTGAGCCGCGCGGATCGCAATGCCATTCGCACCGTCATCACATCCCAGTTGAAGGCCCTGGTGGCTGAGGACGACTCCGCCGCCTTCGCCATGTCGGCGCCGGATGTGCGCAGGCAGTTCGGCACGGCCGAAGCCTTCGGGGAGATGGTGCGCGAAGGCTATCCGGCGTTGCTCAAAAATCAGTCGACCGCGTTTCTGGAGGCCAGCGTCGTCGGCGATGATGTGATTCAGCCGCTCCGCATCGTGAACCGCGACGGCAGCGTCGTGATCGCCTTGTTCAGCATGGAGCGTCAGGCCAATGGTGACTGGCGCGTCTACGGCTGCGAACTCACGCCGTCGGACCTGCGGGCGGTTTGAGCGGGTGGCTTCGGCGGTGAGCTTGAGCCCTCGTCTCGGCCGGCGTTTGCCTTGCGAATATTCGCAAACCTGATCAGAGGCGCCCTAGAGCGTCGCGCCGCCAGCCGTCACCGCATTCAACTGATGTCCGTCCGGCGCTTCCGCCGGGGTGGGGATCCAGCGGCCAAAGCAGCCACGGTCCTTGAGGCACGGGTCGGTCAGGGTCTTCAGGAATTCGACGATCAGATTGGCCGACGATAGCGGGACCGTCGTCGTGTTGATGACCGGCATGGCGTCGCCAGGATTGCCGGCGCGGTCGGCCTTCATCTTGGCGAGTGCCGCCTGGCTGTTGCGAGTCACGGTGGCGATGTCGGTGCAGGTGGCGCCATTGCGGAACTGGGCGAGATCGCACCCGCCCTGATTGGCGAGAAAGGTGTTCAGGGTCGCGTCGGGGTCAATGTAGTGCGCGACCGCCGTGGCGAGATTGGCATAGGCGCCGGCATGGCCGTACGGCGCGGAGAGCTCGATATTGAGCAGGGACGGCGTGCGAAATTTATAGCGGTCGCCCGCGGCCTGGGTCTCCCGCCCGCGGCCGAAATCTTCCGATGCGGCGACGCCGTCGCCCATGCCGGGTCCGATCTGCGGAAAGCCGATGGCGTGGTGACGCTCATTGGTGAAATTGTCGCCCACATGGCACTGCACGCATTGGCCGCCGCCCTGGTTGGCCTGGCGGAAAAAAAGCAGCGCGCCGTCCTTGGCGTCCTCGCTGATGGCGCTGTTGTCGCCGCGCATGAACCGCGCCCACGCCGTGTCCACGAACGTGGCCGAGCGTTGATACTCGGCGATGGCGGCGGCGATGTTGTCGAAGGTGATGAGCTGCTCGGCCGTGCCGTTGGGCTGGTTGAAGGCGGTGCGAAAGCGTGCCAGCCAGGTGCTGCCGGCAAGTTGGCCGACGCCCGTGCCGTAGTTGCCAAGACGCGCGGCGAGATGACTGCGCAGGAGGTCGTCGCCGCTGCCGGCCAGCAGCGGCCCGCGCATTTCGGCGACCGATGCCACCGGGAAGCGCGCTTGCGCGGCGGGCAGACTCAGCCCGGCATTGACGTCCGCCACGCCGAGCGCCGTGCTGGGTGTGCGGATGCCGCTGCCGATGCCGTTGCGGCCGACCAGCTTGCCGATGCTCTCCACGCGCGAATCCCAGAAGAGGCCGTTGTCGAGCAGGCCGACATTGAAAAACGTGTTGGCGTTGCGCGGTGTGCTGACCGCGCCGTTGGCGAGCCGCCGGCCCGGCCCCATGACGGCGGGGTCGGTGGCGCCGGCGCCGATGGAGAGCGACAAGCCGTCCGCACCCCCCAGGCCCGGGTGGTGACAGGATGCGCAAGCCGTGTCGAGATTGCCGGAGAGCGTCTTGCTGAAAAAGAGCAGCTTGCCCAATTGCGGCAGCGGGTCGCTGATCGAAGGCAGCGTGCGCCCGGTGAGCGGCAGCCCGGTCTGGCCGGTTCCCTGGGCGAGGATGCGCAGATTCGTGTCCTTGGGTGTGGCCGGCGCCGGCGTGGTGGTGCAGGCGACGCCGTTCAGGGGACCGACGATGCGGGTGAGATCGATGGTGAGATTCTCCGACCCGGTGTAGCGCAGGCGCAACTGCGTGCAGGAGATGTAATCAAGGTGGATGGTGCCCACATTGGTGCGCTGCACGTCCTCGGCGCGGAACGCCGCGCCGAATCTCGCGCCGGCGCCGGTCAGCACGGGCACGGCGACGGTGGTGGCGCCGGTGGCATAGGTGGCGGCGCCGGTCATCCACGATGTGGCGCCGGACGACGTGTAGGTGAAGAAGGCGATGACGGCGTAGTGTTGTCCGCCCGCGGACTCAAAGCTCACCATGAGCCCCTCGCCATTGCGAACCGGATTCCACCAGGCGCCTGACAGCGCGCCGCTGAACGACTGGGCCGCGGACGGCAGCGCCGTGACGCACAAAAGGACGAGCGCGGCGCGAAGCAGGCGGGCGAGCGACGGCATGGCGGGCTCCTTGGGGTCAGCGACGGGCCGGGTGATTATGTCGCGTCAGGCTGGCGCGAAGGTTGCGCGGCGTCAAACGCGGGCACTTTCATGCAGGCCTCAAAGATGGCCATGATGCGCCGATAGGGTGCGACATCCACCTTGAAACGCTGCGCATTGAACACCTGCGGCACGAGGCAGATGTCGGCCAGTGAGGGCGCCTCGCCGGTGCAGAAGGTCGAGGCCGGGCGCGCGGCCAGCAGTTGCTCCAGCACAGTGAATCCCTCGTTGATCCAGTGCTGATACCAGAGGCTCCGCTGATCCTTCTCCACGTGCAGCACGGAGTCGAGGTAGTCCAGCACGCGTGTGTTGTTGAGCGGATGAATGTCACAGGCGATGAGGGTCGCCACCCCGCGCACGAACGCCCGCTCGGCCGGTGTCGCGGGCAGGAGCGGCGGGTTCGGACGGGTTTCGTCCAAGTACTCGATGATCGCGAGCGACTGCGCGAGGCGAAGCTCGCCGTCGATCAGATAGGGCACGAAGCCCTGCGGATTGACCGTCCGGTACTCGGCCAGTCGGTTCTCCTTGGTGAGCAGGTTGATCGGCCGCATCTCGGCGGTGAGGCCCTTCAGATTGAGCGCGATGCGAACGCGGAATGCGGCGGAGGAGCGAAAGTAGGTGTAAAGGATCATGGCAGGGGCGGAGTGAGGAAGATGGAAGAGGATTGCGAATATTCGCGTCGGGCGCGGGTGCCGCCGGGTCGGTCGCGGCGGCGCTGCTACACTCGCCGCATGGTAATCCCAATCCCATGCTGACCCGAAACGAACTCGCCCGCATGCTCGCGGCCGAGGCGGCCGCTGGCGGCTTCAGTGATGACGGCGACCTGCCGCATCCGCGTCCCGCGGTTGAACTGACGCCAGCGGCGGTGCTGATCGGCGTGTTGAATCGCGCGGAGCCGACGGTGTTGTTCACCCAGCGCACGGCGCATCTCAATGACCATGCCGGGCAGATCAGCTTTCCCGGTGGGCGGCGCGACCCGGGTGACCGCGACGCGGCCCACACGGCGCTGCGCGAGACGGAGGAAGAGACCGGGCTTGCCGCCCACCGCATCGAGGTGATCGGGCGCATTCCCGACTACACGACCGGCACCGGTTTTCTGGTGACGCCGGTGGTCGGCTGGGTGGAGACGCCGCCCGCGCCGAGCGAATATTCGCATGACGCGTTCGAGGTGGCCGAGGTGTTCGAGGTGCCGCTCGCGTTCCTGCTCGACCCGACAAACCATCGCCGCGAAACGGCGATGTTCAAGGGCCGGATGCGTTCCTATCACGCCGTGCCGTGGCAGGGCCGCTACATCTGGGGCGCCACGGCGGGCATGCTGCTGTCGTTTTATCGTGCGGTGACCGGGGCGGCGGGGCGGTCTGTCGAAGTGCCGGTGGCGGCGCCCCTGGACTCGGGTTGAGACCGGTCTGGGCTTTCATTGAGGCGGGCGGGCGCGTTCCCGTGGCGCGTGCCATTATGATGTCGGTCAAGGAAGGGGAATCCTCGGCAATCCTGCGAGCCTGCGGTCAGGCACGCATCGTGCATGGATCCGCGCACCGCGCGCGCTCGTGAGGCGATACAACAGCGCGGCGGATTCATGACCAACCATCACGGAGCATTGAATTGGCAAAGATGAAAGTGGCGGTGATCAGCGGCGGCAATCGCGGCCTGGGGCTCGAAATCGGGCGGCAATTGCTCGCCGAAGGCGTCTCGCTGATGCTGGGCAGCCGCGATGTGGAAAAAGGCCGCCGCGCGGCGCAGCAATTGCTGTCGACGGTGAAGCCGGACACGGCGGAAGTGCATGTGGCCGCGCTGGACGTGGCGGACAGCCAGAGCGTCGCCGCCTTCGCGGCCGAGACGGCCAACTACTATGGCCAGTGCGACATCCTCATCAACAACGCGGGCATCATGCCCGAGGCGCGGGACGGATCGCTGATGCAGACCTCGCCCGAGCAGTTTCTGGAGATTTTCGACATCAACGTGGTTGGCTCGGTGCGCCTGTGTCAGGCCTTCGTGCCCATGATGAAGAAGCGCGGCTACGGACGCATCGTGAATCTGTCCAGCGGATTGGGTCAGCTCGAGCGCATGGGCGCCGGTCTGCCGGGCTATCGCCTGTCCAAGACGGCGCTCAACGCGCTCACCCGAACGCTCGCCGCGGAGCTGAACGGGTCGGGCATTCTTGTCAACGCCGTGAGCCCCGGCTGGGTCAAGACGGAGATGGGTGGCCCCAACGCCGACCGCACGGTGGAAGAGGGCGCCGAAACGGCGACTTGGCTCGCGCTCTTGCCGAGCACCGGGCCGACCGGCGGCTTCTTCCGGGACAAGAAAGCCATCATCTGGTGATGCGGCGGGCGCGGCGATGAAGGCGTTCGTGTTGCGAATATTCGCACTGCTCACGGCGGCGGGACTGCTGGCCGCGTGCAGCATGGCGGGCATGGCCTATAACAACGTCGTGCCGCTCGCGTCCTGGTACGTGGACGACTATGTCGATCTGGATGACGCGCAGATGGCGCGCTTTCGCGAGGGCTTGTCGCGTCTGCAGGCGTGGCATCGCAAGAGCGAGCTGCCCGAGTATTCGCGGGTGTTGGAGGATGCCGCCCGCAAGGTGGACGGCAAGGTCTCGGTCGACGACGTGAGCGGGCTGTACGCCGATGGCCGCCGTCTCGCCAACCGCCTGACCGACCGCGCGCTGCCCGATTTCGCGGACATTCTCCTCACGCTGACGCCGGACCAGATCGCAAGCATCGAGGCGAGACTCGCGCGCGACAACGAGAAAATGCGCAAGGAGCGGCTGGCGCCAGCCACGGCCAGGCGGGAGCAGGAGCGCCTCGACCGCTTCGTGCGCAACATGGAATCTTGGCTGGGCGAGATGGGTGCGGCGCAGAAAGCGCTGATTCGCGAACGCCTCGCACTTCTGCCGGCGGGCGATGCCTTGCGCCTCGCGGATCGTCGCCGACTGCAGGGTGATTTTCTGGCGCTGCTGCGCAACCCGCCGCCGAAGCCCCAGTTCGAGGCGGCGCTGCGACGCATCCTGCTCAATCCGGAAGAGGGGCGCGATCCCGCATACCAGGCGCATGCGCGCGAGTGGCGGGCGCAGACGACGGCGCTCTTCGCCGACCTCCTGGCGATGTCAACGCCCGCGCAGCGCGAGCACCTGAAGCGAAAACTGCGCGGCTACGCCAGCGATGTCACCGCGCTGGTTTCAGCGTCCTGATTTCAAGACTTCACAGCGCCGTCAGGCGGAGTTTCATTTGATCCGTCGCCGCCACCAGCGCGGCGCGTGTGCCGGGCTCGAAGGCCGAGTGCCCGGCGTCTTCGATCACCTGCAAGGTAGCCTCCGGCCAGGCGCGCTTCAGATCGTGCGCGGAAACGAAGGGGCACACGATGTCGTAGCGCCCCTGAACGATGATGCAGGGCAGATGGCGAATATTCGCAATGCCGTCCAACAGGTGATTGGTCGGCATGAAGAACGCGTGAAAGAAGTAGTGCGCTTCGATGCGCGCCAGTCCCAGGGCCACGCGGTCCGAGGCGAAATTGGCGACGACATCCGCATTGGGCTTCAGTGTGGAACAGGCGCCTTCGTAGGAACTCCATGCGCGCGCGGCGGGCATATGCACGGCCGGGTCCGGGTTCTTGAGCAGCGCGTAGTAGCTCGCGCAGACATCCGCGCGCTGATCCGGAGGCAGGTAGTCCACCCATTGCGCCCAGTGCTCCGGGAAAATCAGCCCGATGCCGCGCATGAACCAGTCGCGCTCGCTTTCGCGCGCGAGGAAGATGCCGCGCAGCACCAACCCCAGGCAGCGGTCGGGATGGCGGATCGCGTAGGCGAGCGCCAGCGTGCTGCCCCAGGAGCCGCCGAAGACCAGCCAGCGGTCGACACCCAGCTCCAGTCGCAGCCGTTCCAGATCGGCGATGAGATGGTCGGTGGTGTTGTTCTCGATCGAGGCGTGCGGCGTCGACCGGCCGGCCCCGCGCTGATCGAAGATGACAATGCGGTACGCCGCCGGATCGAAAAACTGGCGATGGGCAGGACTCGACCCCGAGCCTGGGCCGCCATGCAGGAACACGACCGGAATGCCGGCCGGGTTGCCGCACTCCTCCACGTACAACGAATGCACGGCGTCAACGTTGAGTCGGAAGGTGCGGTAAGGCTCGATGGGCGGATAGCTCATGGCAGGGTTTCCGGAGCGGTTTTGCTGCGCCGCGACATCAGGTAAACTGGTTGAAATGATTGGAGAAATCCATGCTTTATCAAGTACATGAAATGCAGCGCGCGGTATTGGAGCCTTGGCGGATCTGGGCCGAATTGGCCAGTGACGCCTACAGCCATCCCCTATCCCCCTTGTCGTACTTTCCCCAATCCCGCAAGTTCATGGCGGGCTACGAGCTGATGCTGAGGCTCACCCAACGCTACGGTGAACCGGAATTCGGCATCGAGAGCGTCACCGTGGCGGGCAAGCAGGTTCCGGTCCGGGAAGAGATCGCTGTCGACAAGGCATTCTGCCGCCTGACCCATTTTGCCAAGGATGGCGTGAAGGCGCAGCCGGTGGTGCTGGTGGTGGCGCCTTTGTCCGGTCACTTCGCCACACTGCTGCGCGACACCGTGCGCACCATGTTGTCCGACCATGATGTCTACATCACCGACTGGAAAGACGCTCGCGAAGTGCCGCTCGGCAAAGGCCCGTTCCGCTTTGATGACTACGTGGCATACGTTCGCGAATTCATCCGCAAGCTGGGGCCGGCGGTGCATGTGGTCTCGGTCTGCCAGCCAACCGTGCCGGTACTGGCCGCGATTTCGCTCACGGCCACCGACAACGAAAAAGTGCAGCCGCGCTCGATGACCATGATGGGCGGCCCCATCGACACGCGGCGCAATCCGACCCAGGTCAACACCTTCGCCAAGAATCACAGCATCGACTGGTTCGAACACAATCTCATCCAGCGGGTGCCGAACAAGTACGACGGCGCGATGCGCAAGGTCTATCCCGGGTTCCTGCAATGGATGGGCTTCGTGGCCATGAACCCGGACCGCCACTTCAATTCGCACTGGGATTTTTACGAGCACCTGGTGGAAGGTGACGGCGAGAGCGCCGAGGCGCACAAGCGCTTCTACGATGAGTACAACGCGGTGATGGACTTGCCGGCCGAGTATTACCTCGACACGGTGAAGCGCGTGTTCCATGACCACGCACTGGCCGTTGGCACCCTGGAAGTGGCCGGCCAGCGGGTCGAACCCGCGAATATTCGCAAGACGGCGCTCTTCACGATTGAAGGCGAGCTGGACGATATTTCCGGCCATGGCCAGACCGAGGCCGCGCAGTCGCTGTGTACCGGGCTGCCTGCGACGAAGAAGCAGCATTTCCTGGCCAAGGGGGTGGGTCACTACGGCATCTTCAGCGGCCGCAAGTATCGCGAGATGGTTTATCCGAAGATCCGCCAGTTCATCGCGGACCACGCCTGATGAACCACAAGCCCGGAACGCCGGTCACGCCCCAGGACTATTTCGAGCTGATGCAGAAGATGGCGAGCCCGGGTGGCCATTCTTTCCAGAGTCTGTTTTTCCCGCCGCTGGACGTGAAGGAAATCGAGAAGAAGATCATCGAGCTGAAAAGCGTCGAGCATTGGCTGCAGGCCAATCTCGGCATGCTCAAGCTGTCCATCCAGACGCTGGAATACCAGAAGGCATTGCTCTCGCCGCCCAGGGATGACGGCAAGAAGCCCGGCGGCGCGGGCGGCGACAGCGCGGCCAATCCCGCCATTTGGGCCTGGCAGATGATGAACCAGGCCACCGAGCAATTCCAAGCCGCGGCCCAGCAGGTCATGCAGTCCGCATCGACGCCGCCTGCGTCCGCCGCCGGCAACGCCAAGCCCAAGGCGCGCGCGTCGAACCGCAAGCGCGCCACCTGACAGGCGCGCGCAGCCAGACTTTCGGGCTGCGAATATTCGCAAGCCCGCAGCACTCCCAGCGGGTGTCGCTCAGCGCTGATTTCCGGCGTCGCTTGATGCATCCTGCCACGCGGGTTTAAGCTGTCTCCAAGGGGGCATGACCAGAAACCCCGGCAACACCCACACAATTCCGTACCAGCAGCTTCCGGCCGTGATCGACAACGAGTGCCGCACAGGGTGCGGCAGGAGAGGAGAGCGTCGTGCCCAAGTACGCCACCGAGTCCATTCACACGCTGGCCCTGATCGGGCACGGCGGTGTCGGCAAGACCACGCTCACCGAGGCGCTGCTGGCAAAGTCCGGCGCCATTGCCGCGCCCGGCAGCACCGAACGCGGCACGACGGTGAGCGACCATGATCCACTCGAGAAGGCCCATGGTCATTCCCTGCAGTCATCGCTGGTCAACTTTCCCTGGCAGGGCATTCATGTCCATCTCATTGACACGCCCGGCGCACCCGACTTCGCCGGTCAGGCCGTTGCCGCATTGGCCGCTGTCGAAACCGCAGTCTTGGTCATCAATGCGCAAAACGGCATCGAACTCAACACCCAGCGCATGATGCGCTGGGCGGAGAAGCGTGGCTTGTGCCGCATGATTCTCATCAACAAGATTGACGCGGACAACATCGATCTGCCCGGGTTGCTCTCGCGCATCCAGGACCAGTTCGGCACCGAATGCCTGCCCATGAATTTGCCGGCGGGTGGCGGCACACGCGTGGTGGACTGCTTCTTCAACCCCGAGGGGGAGTCCGACTTCTCGTCGGTCGCCGAGGCGCACGCGCGCATCATCGACCAGGTGGTGGAGGTGGATGAGGACTTGATGGCGCTCTACCTGGAGCAGGGTCAGGCGCTGACCCCGGTGCAACTGCATGCGCCGTTCGAGAAGGCGCTCCGCGAGGGGCACCTCATTCCGGTCTGCTTTGCCTCGGCGAAGACGGGTGCGGGCGTGGCCGAGCTCCTCGATGTTCTCGCCGGGCTCGCACCCAACGCGACGGAGGGCAACCCGCCCCCTTTTCTGCGTGGCGAGGGGCCGGACGCGGAGGCCTTTCATGCCGAGCCCGACCGTGAGCGCCATGTGCTGGCCCACGTGTTCAAGGTGGTGATCGATCCTTACGTGGGTCGCGTCAGCGTCTTCCGCGTGCATCAGGGCACGATCACCAAGGACACCCAGCTATACGTCGGCGAAGGCAAGCGCGCCTTCAAGGCGAATCATGTCTACGTGTTGCAGGGTAAGGACTATGTTGAAACGGATGCGCTCGTTCCAGGCGACATCGGCGCCGTGGCGAAGGTGGACGAGATCGTTTTCGACAGCGTGCTGCACGACTCGCACGACGAAGACCACATCCATCTGAAGCCCCTGGAGTTCCCTTTGCCCATGCATGCCATCGCGGTGGAGACGAAGAAGAAGGGCGACGAGCAGCGCCTCTTCGACGTGCTGCACAAGCTGGAGCTGGAAGATCCCTGCTTCATCGTCGAACGTCACGCCGGCACGAATGAAACCGTCATCCGCGGGCTGGGTGAACTGCACATGCGCGCCAAGCTGGAAAAGATGGCGCAGCAGTACAAGCTGGAAGTCACGACCCAGCCGCCCAAGATTCCCTATCGCGAAACCGTCACCCGCTTCGCCGAGGGGCATTGCCGGCACAAGAAACAGACCGGTGGCGCTGGTCAGTTCGGAGAGGTGTTTCTCAAGGTGGAGCCGCTACCGCGCGGCGCGGGGTTCGAGTTCGTGAACCAAGTGAAAGGCGGCGTGATTCCCACGGTGTTCATTCCGGCGGTGGAGAAGGGGGTGATGCAGGCGCTGCAGCACGGCGTCATCGCGGGTTATCCGGTCGAGGACGTCCGCGTCATCGTCTACGACGGCAAGCACCACGCGGTCGATTCGAAGGAGATCGCATTCATTTCCGCCGGGCGCAAAGCGGTGATCGACGCGATTCTCAAGGCCAGCGCCATCGTGCTCGAACCCATCGTGAACATCTCCATCGCCACGCCGCAACGCCATGTCGGCGACATCACCAGCGATCTCGCCGGCAAGCGCGGGCATGTGACTGGCAACGACTCGATGGGTGCGGATGGGGCGCAGGTGAACGGGCAGGTGCCGCTTTCCGAACTGACGGACTATTCTTCGCGCTTGCGCGCCATGACGGGCGGGCAGGGTAGCTATTCCATCGAATTCACTCACTACGCGCCCGTGTCTGCGGCAACTCAGGCGCAGCTCGCGAGCAAATTCAAGCTGGCGCATGACGATGAGTAGCCGTCGAAGGCGGTTAAAGCGGGTGCTCCAGCGTGAACAGGTCGCGAATATTCGCAGCCTGTTCGCGGCGGCGCTTACTGCCGCCGCACAAAAATGAAGTCGCCACCTTCATGCCCTGTCCGGCCGATGTCGCCGCACTGAGGGGTCTGCTGCGCGCTCACGATCACCTTGCGCCGCATCGATGAAAAGACCTGACTCATGTCGACCACACCCGGGTTCGCGCGCAGCGAATCGAGAAAGGCTTTGGCGAACACCGAGTGTCCGCCAAAGCCCGCGTCTGCCACCGGCGCCAGACCACCGGAGACCAGCGCCGTGCGGGCGCGCTTCTGCGCCAGACGGCTGAAGCCATCCAGGTTGGACACTTCCACGGCGACGCTGCGGGTCAGTGTGCCGGCATAGCAACTGTGCGCGACCACCAGCACGTGCTTTGCCCGCGTGGTACGCGCCGAAGTTGACCTTGCCCGGCGCGGGTTGCGGCAGAGGCGAAGCGCGGGCTGGCGCCGCCTCGCCCAGCGTCTTCAAGCAGGTGCGAGCAAGCGACGTGAAGCTGCCATTGGGAAACTTCTGCAAGTAGGCCTGCAAGTCGGCGGGATTGTTGCTTGCCTTGACGCTGGCCCAGAAGGCCAGGTCCACGGCGACCGATGCCGCGGGTACGGTCGTGGCGGGGAGGCTCGCGGCGTATTCACGCAGCTTGACCGAGTCGTCAAGTGCTGCGCCAAGCGTGGAGATGGCCTGTTGCCAGCCCGCGCGAAAGTTTGATGTCGGGGCAGGAAAGGGCGCCATGCTCGAGCCTTGCGCACTGACTGTCTCGATGCTGCGGCTTTGCCGTCGGCGAGCGCCACGGTGAACTCAGCGGTATGACTGGCAAACGACACTGAACCAATGGAGAGTTTCAGGTCAAGCGCCAGCACCACGTTGCATTGCTGCGCGGCCGCGTCGTCAACGGCGCTGATCCTCGCCACATCGCGAAATCGCATCGTCATGACATCCGTGATGCCTCGCGCCCGCCGTTGCGGATCCGCGTCGAAAAGGTGAGGGCCGATCAAGCGCGGTTCACGGCCGAAAAAAAGGCGATTGGCGATTGGGCAATTGATGCGAAACCAAGTCAAGTTTCGGCTTCATGGCGAATATTCGCAAGGCCCCACCAGACGCTAGTCGCGTTGGAAGACCACGGTGTCGTAGGCGTATTGATCGCGCTCATCCGCGGGCTGATGCGCGCGGCTCAGTTCCCGCCAGCCGGCATCGAGAGGCGGAAAGTGCGTGTCCGCCGCGAAATCGGCATGAATCTCTGTTGCGAATATTCGCTTGGCGAGGGGAAGCGCTGCGCGATAGAGCTGGCCGCCGCCGATCACCATCACGTCGGCTTCGTTTGCGCACAGGGCGAGCGCGGCTGGCAGGCTGTCGGCTGTTTCGATGCCAGGTGTCGACAGCGGACGCGACGTCACCACGATGTTGCGCCGGCCCGGCAACACCCGACCGATGGATTCATGCGTGTTGCGGCCCATGATCACGGGCTTGCCCATCGTGGTTCGCTTGAAGTGGGCCAACTCCCCCGGCAGGTGCCAGGGCATGCGGTTGTCCTTGCCGATGCCGCGCTGGCGGTCATGGGCAACAATCAGCGAGACCGTCGGCATGGCAAATTAGATGGCGATGGGCGCCTTGATCGCGGGCCAGGGATCATAGCCATCCAGCCGGAAGTCTTCAAAGCGAAAGGCGAAGACATCGCGCACGGCGGGATTGATCCACAGGGTGGGCAGCGGGCGGGGGCTCCGCGCGAGCTGCTCGCGAGCTTGATCGAGATGATTCAGATACAGGTGGCAATCGCCGCCGGTCCAGATGAACTCGCCCGGTTCGAGATCGCACACCTGCGCGACCATCATCGTGAGCAAGGCATAGGAGGCGATGTTGAAAGGCACGCCGAGAAAAATGTCGGCACTCCGCTGATAAAGCTGGCAGGAGAGCTTGCCGTCCGCGACATAGAATTGGAAGAGCGCATGACAAGGTGCCAGCGCCATCTTCGGAATGTCGGCCACGTTCCATGCGGATACGATCAGCCGACGGGAGTCGGGTGATGATTTGATCTGGCGCACGACTTCGGTGATCTGGTCGAGGTGTTTGCCTTCCGGCGCGGGCCAGGAGCGCCACTGATAGCCGTACACCGGCCCGAGATTGCCATCGGCATCCGCCCATTCATCCCAGATGGTGACGCCGTTTTCTCGCAGATAGCGAATATTTGCATCGCCCGACAGAAACCAAAGCAACTCATGAATGATGGACTTGAGATGCAGCTTCTTGGTGGTGACCACCGGAAAGCCCCGACTCAAGTCAAAGCGCATCTGGTGACCAAAGACGGAGAGGGTGCCGGTGCCGGTGCGATCGGATTTCTTCGTGCCGTTGTCCAGCACGTGGCGCATGAGGTCGAGATAGTTCTGCATGGCCCTGCATTGTAGCGAAAGCGCTGCGCAGCCTCACGGCCGAGCTGGTGGGAAAACGTCCGCGATGGCGGCGCTTCCCGGCCGCGGACGCTGTGGTCAGTCTGCGGTTTCGCCCTGCAGCCGGTAGGAGATTTCAGCCCGCCAATCGTAGTCGGCCGTATCCGGTTCGAATCGGCATGCGCCTGAGTTCAGCACACTCAACGCCGCACGGTCGAACACGCGCCGAGGATTCGACGCGATGATTTCGGCGCCAAGCACGCGGCCGTCGGCGCCGATGCGGGCGGCGATGGTGACCGAGCCTTCCTGCCGCGAGCGTCTGGCCTCGCGCGGAAAGGACTCCGCGAACGCTGCGATGCAAGCCGAGCGATTGGTGATCGAGCCGAAACCTCGTGGCCCGGTCGCCGCGCCGGAACGGATTTCGCCAGACTGTTCGGCCGGCGTGTCCGCAGCGGTGGGTATTGGCACTGCCGAGGAGATCACCGGAGTGGCGTCGCTGATTTCGGGTCGCATCTCGGGCGCCTGGGCAACGGATTGAGGCACGCGCGGCGCAGCAGGGCTGATTTGCTTCACAGGGTCCGGCGGCTTGCGTGGGGCCGACTCGGGCGCCGGCAGAATCTGCGCGATGATCGGGGGCAGTTCCGGTGTGCGCGGAATGCTGACTGTCCCATTCAGCACCAGCCAGAGCGCGATGCCATGAAGGATCGCAGCGGCACTCAGCCCGATGGCGGGTTTGCCTTTGCGTCGTCCCTCGCCATTGCGGTGCCAGCCAGAGAGCGCCGCGCTGCTGTTGACCGCGATCGTGGAACCCATTGTCGCCCCCCCGAACACGTGGATTGATCTCCTTCAACGAAGAAACTGTGAAATCGGGGTTGCCGCCACTCGTCCTGCGATTCGCAAAAAACAAACCCCGCCGAAGCGGGGTTTGAAGAGTGCAGCGTCTGGGTTCGATGCCTATTCCGCTGATTCGCCACTCAGCTTGTAGGAGATCTCGGCCTGCCAATCGTACTCGGCCGTATCGGTATCGAACTTGCAGATGCCGGAATTCAGCACGTTCAACGCGGCGCGATCAAAGACCCTTCGCGGATTCGAATTGACCACCTCGGCCCGGATAACCCGGCCATCCTGGCCAATTCGCGCCGAGATCGTGACCGAGCCCTCTTGCTGGGCTCTACGTGCTTCACGCGGAAAGGAATCGCGGAAAGCAGCCACACAGGCCGCGCGGTTGGTGATCGATCCGAACCCACGCGGACCCACCGGCCGTGGCGGCTGTACCGGCTGTGGCGGCTGCGGCACGTAGACCGGGGGCGGGGGCGGGGGCGTTTGCACGGCCTCGATCACCGGCGCGGTCGTCGTGGGCGGCGCCACTTCCGGCGGTGGCACGAAGTTTGGCGGTGGCGGCGGCGTATCGAGCTTTTGCTTCGGCGGCTCCGGCGGCTTGGGCGGCGGCGGCGGCGGCGGCTCGGGTGGCAGCACCACCTCCACAATGGAACTCGGCACCACGGCCTTGACGAACTTCTGGCCTGCGCCAGTCATGATCATCCAGAACGCTACACCGTGAACCAGTGAAACCGCGATGATGCCGGTGAGGTGCTTGCCGGGCTGGCGCTGCTTCTGCGCCCAGCCTGACATCACGATGGTGCCATCAACTTCAGAATTGGCAGTACTCATTGACAGGTCTCCAACCTATGTCCTTTGTCCGCACACGATTCAACGTGATGCCGCGTTGAAAGGGTTGCGGGAGCCATTCGATCAGCGGAACTGCTCGCCGCCGATGATGGCCATCTTGTTCAACCCTCTACGCTGGCAGTTGGCCAGGATGAAGGCGACGTTGTCGTACTTTGCCGCCTTGTCCGGGCGGATGAGAATGTTGGGCTGCGGCGTGATCAGGGCGGTTTCCGACATCTTGGCATCCATGCCCGCGCGATCGAGCTGCTCGCCGTTCCAATACATGAGCCCCGCGGCATCGATGTCGACCCGCACTTCCAGAGGCTTGTCCAGAATATTGGGCGGCTTTCCAACCGGCATTTCCATGTTCACCGAGTGCAATTGGATCGGGATGGTGATGATCAGCATGATGATCAACACCAGCATCACGTCGATGAGCGGCGTGGTGTTGATGTCCATCATCGGTTCCGGATCGGAACCGCCGCCACCTTGTCCTATGTTCATACCCATGATGAGTCTCCGGGTTCGGGTGGGCGATGGCGTCGGGCCCTCGCCACACCGTCATGCATCATTGATTGGTGGGGTCCGTGACGAACGCAACCTTGGTCAATCCCACTTCCTGGATGGCAAGGATGGCGCGACCGACAGGCTCATAGTTCGATGTTGAATCGCCGCGAATGTGGACCTCGGGCTGGGGCTTGTCGGCCTTCTTGGCTGCGTCGCGAGCGCGACGCAGCTTGTCCTTGAGGTCTTCCATGTCCTTGATGCGCGCGTCGTAGAAGAACATCTGCCCCTGGGCACTGATGGACAGAATGATGTTCTCCGGCTTGGTTTCCCGAAGCGCGTTCTTTTCCAGCGGCAACTGAACCTTCACCGAGGTGGTCACCACCGGAATGGTGATCAGGAAGATGATGAGCAGCACCAACATCACATCCACGAGCGGCGTGGTGTTGATGGTGGAGTTGAGGCTCTCTTCCCCCTCCGAGGGACCGATTTGCATGGCCATGGTGAGGCCTCTTACTTCTTGGCGTTGGCGGAAGCGAGCAGCACGGAGTGCACGTCCGAGCCGAAGGCGCGGATGGCGTCGATGCTGGTCTTGTTCTTGCGAACGATGAAGTTGTAACCCAGCACGGCCGGCACAGCGACGGCAAGACCAATGGCGGTCATGATCAGCGCCTCACCCACGGGGCCGGCCACCTTGTCGATGGATGCCTGACCGGAAACGCCGATCTTGACGAGTGCGTTGTAGATGCCCCACACCGTGCCGAAAAGACCCACGAACGGAGCAGTCGAGCCGACGGTGGCCAGGAACGCCAGACCGTCTTGCAGGCGGCTCTGGACGTTATCGATAGCGCGGGAGATGCCCATCGTGATCCAGGTCGAGAGGTCGATCTGACCCAGCAAACCGGTGTGCTTCTGTGTCGCTTCCAAACCCTTCTCGGCGATGAAGCGGAACGGGCTGTCTTCCTTCAGCGCATCGGCGCCGGCGCGAACCGAGCCCGCAGACCAGAAGTCACGTTCAGCGGCTTTTGCCTGGGCGGCGATCTTGCTGCCCTCGTAAAGCTTGGTGAACATGATGTACCAGCTACCCATCGACATGATGATCATGATGAACAAAGTGATCTTGGCAACCCAGTCGCCGTGTTCCCACATGGCTTTGAAGCCGTAAGGATTCTCATCTGCCTTGGCTGGTGCTGCGGCCGGCTTGGCGGGAGCAGGAGCGGCTGCAGCGGCAGGCGCTGCTTCTGCGGGTTTGGCTGCATCGGCGGCCGGTGCCTGGGCGAACGACACCGAGTTCAGCGTGCCAAAACCAACCAGCGCAAGGCACACCATGAAGCGAGCGAAAAGCTTTTGCATAGGATCTCCATACGGGCAGCGCCAGAGTGACGCCACTCAATCAACAGCCTGTGAAGGCAACTAGGGGCAAAACTGGTGGTTGCCGACAGCGCAACCGGCTCGAAAAAAGCCCGGATTGTAAACCAAAAAGGTTGCAACCGTTGCGACAGAATTCCACCAGGTTCCGGACGACTCTTGCGGCCGTTTGCGTACCGGATTGCGACCACATTGTAATACTGTTTGCGGCCGCGGAACGGATTCAGGAATTTCATGTCGTTGCCGGTTAAATTACTGACGCAATGCGGGAAATCTTGAAACACCCGCGACGTCATGCGGCTCATCACCGGCGGAATGCGCCGGGTGGTCTAGAATCTCGGCGGAAGCGGCGTGCAAGCTGCGGCATTGCGCACATCGATTGCGCGGGAGAACGACTATGAATCTGGAAGCGATGTTGGCCAAAACCCACAAGGGCCAGGAGGAGATCGAGACGCGCTCTCACAAGTTGCCGGGGCGGCTTCGCGCGGTGCTGATCATGGTGGACGGCCAGCGCACGGGGGCCGAGCTGCTGGACCAGGCAGGCGCGTTGGCCGAACAGCTCGCGGCGCAGTTGAACGACCTCATCACGTTGGGCTTCATCGAGGAGGTGCGCGGTACGGGATATGCAGGGCCTGCCGTCGAACCGCAAACCCTCGCGTCTTCGAGTGCCGCGGAGGCGACGGCGGCACCTATCGTCGAGACAACTCAGCCAGAGCCGGTCGCAACCGCTGCGGCTAAGCAGACGGGACCCAATTGGACGGCCGTTCCACTTGATGTGCTGAAGGCGAGATTGGCGAAGATGCTCAATGATTCCCTGGGCATGCGCGCGATGTTTCTGACGGCGCAGCTAAGTGGCGTCAAGAGTCATCGTGATCTGGAGATCACGGTCAATGAGATGGCCCAATCGCTGGCCACGACCATGGGCGCCGATGCGGCCCAGAATTGGAGACTTGAAGCCCGCGCGGTCTTGGGGCTGCCAAGTCGCTAGATTTTTTGCGCAGCGCAACGCTGCGCGTTGATGGGTGTCACCGGGCGGGGCCGCCCCCCCCCATTAGCTAGGGCCTGCTCATACTCATTTCATACCCCTCGCTGGGGCGTGGGGGATGCGGTGCAAGGCGGACGCCCCGCCGCTGGGCCGTTTTGCCAGCAAGGGACGGCCCGCCGCCGCGCGCCCGCCACACCCCAGCCCGGAGGGTTGTCCTCATGCCGGGTCGGGTTTGCCAATTGAGCGGCGTTGCCTACCTTGCCAAGGGAGCGGCCCAGCGGCGGGGCGCCTTGCGCTCATCCCGGCATGAGGGCAACTAGGGGCATGACATCAGTGTGAACGGGCCCTATCAACCGAATTCCGTCTCTGCCGTCCATCGCGTCGCGGCGATTGCCAAGTCCAGCGACCCGCCGGGCTGGTCGTTTGGATTTCCCCCGCGTCTGCCAAGCTATTGGCTCGACGATCGAGCAGTTAGACGCTTTGGTCGCCGTACTCCGCGCGCCTTCGATTGTTGC
This sequence comes from Betaproteobacteria bacterium, assembly GCA_016791265.1. Taxonomy (GTDB): domain Bacteria; phylum Pseudomonadota; class Gammaproteobacteria; order Burkholderiales; family Usitatibacteraceae; genus JAEUMY01. Next base: position 127,686 of record JAEUMY010000022.1, on the reverse strand, counting down.
AGCTCTGCAACAAAATACAGTCAAATTGACACGTATCGCAACGCAAATCGCCTGACAGCCAAGTAATTGGCGTTAGACTGTGGCGGCTGTGCATAAGAGTGTCCAATTTGTATCTATATGTGGCATTCACTTGCACATCTTGAATGAAGGGTTGCCCGCCACCGCGCCCGACCGCACAACGGTTGGGCAGGCATGGATGGTGCCCGGATTTTTCCATTTCCTCATTTTTGGGAGGCGTGTATGAGCAAAACCAAACAGTCGACAACGGCGTTTGTGCAAAAGCCCAGCGTGCTCGCGACGGGATTCGCGCTTACGTTGATGATGGCCCAGTCGGCCTATGCGCAGCAGCCCGCTGCCGCGGCAAAAAAAGATGAAAAAGTCGACAAGATTGAAGTCACCGGAACCCGTATCCCCCCGCCGAACCTGGAAGGTGCAAGCCCGGTCACGGTCGTGGATGCCGCCGCCATCAAGATCGATGGCGTGCGTTCGGTCGAGAACCTGCTGAACAATTTGCCCCAGGTCTTCGCCGACCAGGGCGGCAACGTCTCCAACGGCGCGACCGGTACGGCAACGGTCAACCTGCGCAACCTCGGCGCGGACCGCACCCTCGTGCTGGTGAACGGCAAGCGTCTGCCCGCGGGTAGCCCAAGCCTGTATGCGCCCGATTTGAACCAGATTCCCGCGCCGCTCATCAAGCGGATCGAGATTCTCACCGGGGGCGCGTCCGCCATTTATGGCTCCGACGCAGTCGCTGGCGTGGTCAACTTCATCCTGAACGACAAGTTCGAAGGCGCCCAGTTCCAGATCAACCACAGCTTCTACAACCACCAGCAAAACAATCCCAACGGTGTGGGCTCCCTGGTGGGCACCCGTGCGGCGACCAACCCGAGTCAGTACAAGGTACCCGGCGACAAGGACTCCGACGGCAAGATCACCGATGTGAGCATGCTCCTCGGCGGCAACTTCGACGGCGGCAAGGGCAATGCGACGGTATTCCTGAGCTACATGAAGGTGGATGCCCTGCTGCAATCCGAGCGTGACTACTCGGCCTGTGCATTGGGTTCGAACGCAGCGGGCTTCACGTGCGGCGGCTCCGCGACGTCGTTCCCAGGCGCCTTCACCACGGACTTCGCGAATATTCGCACCGTGGCCGATGCGGCGGGTAACACCCGCCCGTATAGCGGCGCGACCGATGCCTACAACTATGGTCCGCTGAACTACTACCAGCGTCCCACCGAGCGCTACGGTGCCTTCGCCAGCGCGACGTATGACGCGCTGCCGAATGCTCGCGTCTATGCCGACATGTCGTTCCACGATGATCGCAGCGTCGCTCAAATCGCACCCAGCGGCAGCTTCACATCCCAAACCTATCCGATCCGCTTCGAGAATCCGTTGCTGACGGCGAGCTGGCGGAGCTTCTACGGTCTGACCGCTCCTGGACAGGTTGTCGAATCGTTCATCGCGCGCCGCAACGTTGAAGGCGGTGGTCGGCAGGCTGACCTGCGTCACACGTCTTATCGATTCTCCGGTGGCGTGAAGGGCGAAATCGCCAAGTTCTGGAACTATGACGTGTACGCGCAGACTGCCAAGGTTGTATATCAGCAGTCGTATCGCAACGAGTTCTCCAAGGAGCGCGTGACACGTGCCCTGGATGTCGTCACCGATCCGGCCACCGGCCAACCGGTGTGCGCATCGGTGCTGAGCGGGGTCGACGCCCGTTGCGTGCCCTACAACATCTGGCGTCTGGGTGGCGTGACGCCGGAAGCATTGGCATACGTGTCTGCGACCGGCTTCCAGAAGGGCTTCACCAGCCAGCAGATCCAAGGCGCGACCATGTCCGCCGACTTGGGCAACTACGGCGTCAAGTTCCCGACCTCCAAGGAAGGCATCGGCGTCGCGTTCGGTTTCGAGCGTCGCTCCGAGCGGCTTGAGCTCGAGGCTGATCGCGGCTTCGAGACCGACGACCTCTTCGGTCAAGGCGGCCCGACGATTGGCTTGGCCGGTGGCTACAACGTGAAGGAATTCTTCGGTGAATTCCGCGCGCCGATCATCGAGCGTCAGCCGTTCATCGAGATGCTCAGCATCAACGGTTCGGTGCGTACATCCGACTACAGCACGGGCAAGAAGACGGACTCTTTCGGTCTGGGCATCGAGTGGTCGCCCACCTCGACAGTTCGTGTTCGCGGCAGCTATCAGGAAGCCGTTCGCGCAGCGAACATCATCGAACTGTTCGCGGCGCAAGGCCTGGGGCTGTATGACAACGATGACGATCCCTGTAGCGGTGCCGCGCCGGCTCGCTCGCTGGCGGATTGCCAGCGCACCGGTGTGACGGCTGCACAGTACGGCCGCATCTCCGCCAGCCCGGCGGGTCAATACAACCAGCTGACGGGTGGCAACCCCAACCTGAAGCCGGAAGAAGCGAAGAGCCAGACGCTGGGCCTCGTGCTGACCCCGAGCCGCAATTTGAGCGCGTCCGTCGACTACTACAAGATCGAGGTCGAGGACACGATCGGAACGGTGCCGCCCACGGTCGCGTTGCAGCAGTGTTTGGACACGGGCAACCCGCTTTTCTGCGGTCTGATCACGCGTGACCGTACCGGCTCACTCTGGGCACTCAGCGAAGCGCGTATCCTCGCCACCAACCAAAACGTCGGTACGACCAAGACGGAGGGTTGGGACTTTGGCGTGAACTACACCCACAAGCTGGGCGGCATGGGAAGCCTCGCGTTCAGCTTCACCGGCACGCTGTTGAAGAAGTTCGAAGTGGAGCCGGTCAAGACGCTGGGCAAGTATGACTGCGCCGGCCTCTATGGTCCGAACTGCGGCACGCCGCTTCCCGAGTGGCGCCACAAGTTCCGGACGACGTGGACCACGCCCTGGAACATGGACCTGTCGCTGACGTGGCGTCACTTCGACTCCGTGCTGCTGGATCGCACAAGCTCGAACCGCCTGTTGACCGGTACCGTGAACAGTGTTGACCGCGAGCTCGGCAAGCGCGACTACATCGACATCGCCGGCAGCTACAACATCAACAAGAACTTCAACATCAGTGGTGGTATCAACAACCTGTTCGACAAGGACCCACCGCTGTCCGCCCAGGTGGGCGCGGGCTTCGGCAACGGCAACACGTATCCGCAGGTCTACGATGCGTTGGGCCGCCGCGTGTTCCTGAATCTGACGGCTAAGTTCTAATCCACGCAGCAAGCAACTCGTTGGTCGGAAACGGCGGGCATTTTTGCCCGCCGTTTTTTTTCGTGTTCGCGCGGATTCAAGGTGCCTCAAGAAACTAGAGCGAAAAACTCGGGTAGAGCGCGTTTAGAGCGTACTTAGAGCACGTTCAGAGCGCGAAACTGCTGTCTTCGCCCTTGAAGGCGTTGATGCCGGCCATGAGGGCCGTGATGAGTGACCGTTCTTCCGGTGGAATATCCGGGTGCCAGATGTCGAAGATGAGGATCGCCCGGAGCTGGTCGCTCAGGTTCCACGCTTCGTGTTCAATCGTGTCGTCGAAGACCCATGCCTTGCCCAATTGCCACTCCCGCGTGGCGTTGCCCACCCGAAACCCGCAACGGCCGGGAATGATGAGCGGAAGGTGAACGACAAGCCGGGAGTTGGTCACGCCGACATGTGCGGGAATGCGCGTCCGCGGGTGCAGCAGCGAAAACATCGCGGCTGGCGTCCGACCGGGCTGGTCCGGCTGTGGCGCAGTCTTCAGGAGTTCAAGTGTCGTGGCGCAATTCGCGGCGTGGTCCGAGAGGACTTTGCCGCCTTTGATCAGGTGATAGGCACTCCAGCGCTTCGAGTTGTTGAGCTCCGCGAACTGATTCAGCGGCGCGCCCTCGGGGTAGGTCAGGTAAGGCTCGAGTCCCTGGTCTCTTGCCAGCACGGCCGCGCACTCGTCGCGAATCGCATCGGTCGCCTGCTCGAACGCATCGAGCCACGGAAAGCGCTCTCGTGGCAGGAAGGGCACTGGCAGGAGTCCCGGATAGTGGTACACCATCGAGCGGGACTCGTAGCGCTTCTTGCGGCCGATCATGATGTCCACGGATTCGGCGAAGCGGTCTCGCTGACTTGCCGGCAAGTCCCGCAGCAGGTCGTCAAGCCTGGCATCGATGAACGCGCCGAATTCCCGGTTGTACTGATCTTGGTACTGAAAGGCCTTGAGCACACCCGCCCTGAGTTCGGGGTGCAAGCGATCGACGGGCGGCGCCACGTCGATGACAGCGCCGTAGGCAAGCGCGGCTTCGTGGCGGTCCCCAGCGCGTTCCAAGTAGTCAGCCTTGAGCATCAGCGCCAGCAAATGGGTGGGGTCCCGGGCGAGGGCCTGCTTGATGGCTTGTTCCTCTCTGACGGCGTCGCCCGCTTGTCGACAGGCAAGCGCCAAACTGATGTGGGGCTCAACGCCCGCCAGGGGTGAGCCAGCGGCGGCTTGCAGCCAACGCAGCGCCTCCGCCGAATCGCCTTCGCGAAGTGCCATCTCTCCCAGCGCGGCCAACGCGCCGGCATGATCGGGCTGATGCTCGACGATACGTTTGCAGAGGTGTCGGGCACCCTTGGCGTCTCCACGTTGCATCATCTGACGAGCCTGCGCATGCAGAGACTCGATGTCCTCGGGGGTGAAGGGATTTGTGGTCATGGTGGTTCAGTCACGGATTGTTCTGGGGCGGGCCTTTGACGCCTTGGACGATCCACGCGCCTGGCAGCGGATTGTGTGTTCCCATCGTCAACGCCTGCAGCGGCTCAAGCCGCATGCCCTGGCTTTTCAACTCTTCGACAAGCCGATCGGCCGCTGGCCGATCCAGCGCGGCGTCGCACATGAGGTGCATGCGACGGGCGAATAGCGCGGTTTCCGCTTCGGTTCGATCGAGCCATGCAAGCACCTCTTGTGGCTCGAATGTCTGTGCGCGTCCCACCATGTGCGAGCAATCCTGAAGCAAGCGAAGCAGCGTGCCGCCTGCGACTTGGCTCCCTGCGCGCGCGAGGTGATCGGCAACGACGCGGCTGGCGCTGTTGAATGCGACCAGAAGCTGCATGCGACTCTTGCCATCCGGACCCGGACCAGCATGAGTTTCAAATAGCTGGCGCGTAATCGTCAGCAAGTTGCTTTGAGTCAGGGCGGATATCGCGTCTCGATTGGCGGCGCACTCCAGAAAAAGTCCGCCCTCCCTGTAGTGCAGGGCGAGCCGGAGGTATCCATCCGGCTTGAGCACGCGGGCTGCTTCTGCGGCCGCCGATTCGGAGGCGTATTCGATGCCGAATTGACTGACGACCAACGCCATCGATTCATCAGCGAATGGTAGCGCTGCCGCGTCAGCGACGACTGCGCGCCCGCGCGGGCAGGCTGTACCGTAGGCGATTGCGCCGGAATGCGCAATGTCCAAACCATGAAATCGCAGATGCTCTGAGCCTGGCAGGCAATCCATCGCGGCTTTGGAAACGACGCCAGCGCCCGCCGCGATGTCCAGCACGCGTTCATTCGGCCGCAGAGTCAATTGGGCGAACGTGTTCGTCCAATGCGCGCGCAAGACGGCCTCCGGCGAGCCGCCGGCCGAGTAAGCGGCTTGATGGCCGCCGGCTTGCCAGAAAGACGTCCATGCGCCCTGAGCGGTCACGAAGCCCTCGTGTTTTGCCACCGCGCCCGCTGCCTGTCTCGGATAGCGCTTCCGAACTTTGCGAATATTCGCACTCTCAGATCTCCCACGCCTGGGTCGGCGCCCCGATCTGGTCAAGCGTCGAAAACAGTCGGCGGAGCAACGCACGCTCAGACTCTGAAATCTCTGGCCGCCAGATCTCGAAGATCATGATCACCCGTTCATGCGCGCTACGATTCCAAGCCTCGTGTTCAATGGTGTCGTCGAACAGCCAGCTTTGCCCCTCGCGCCAGACGCGCGTCTCATTGCCGACGCGAAACTCGCAGCAGGCAGGGACAATCAGGGGGAGGTGCCCGATGAGTCGCGTGTTGATCAACCCGCAATGCGGCGGAATATGCGCGCCTGGCCGCAGCCGGGAAAACAACACGGTGGGAGATCGATTTGGAATGTCGGCCAACGGAATGTCCGAAATGGCGGCGGCCGTCGCCGGACAGCGCTTCAAGATGGGGTCATTCGGAACGCCGTTGCGCCACAGGTAGCAGGCGCCCCAGTCCGCGTTGTCAGTCAGGCCGTCCTGATCCTTCTGCGGACGATTGCGGCTGGATTCGATGTAGGGGCGAAACGCCTCGCTGTCGCCGAGCAGCTCGGCGGCCTCGTTGCGAATATTCGCAAAGCGGGATTCGAGTTTCGTCAACCACGTAAAGGGTTCGCGGGGAAAAAACGCAATGCTGGCGAGGCCCGGAAGGTGGAAGTACTTGGGCGACTGAACATAGAGCTTCCTGTGTCCGAAGAGAATATCGACCGCCTCCTGGAAGCGTCCGGAGGCGGTGATCTCCGCGCCCAGGCTGTCGCGCAACCGCCGCTCCACATCGCCCAAGAGCCTGCCACGGGTGCGCTGAATTCTCGACAGGGCGTCAGCAAGTGGGACGGGCAGTGTGTCCCGATTTGGCGCACTGTCCAGCGCCCGTTGGTAGAACGCCAGTGCGGCTCGCTCATCCGACGCCGCCAGCCTCAAGTCGCCCTTGAGAATTTGCGCCCACAGGTTGGTTGCGTCCAACGCGAGTGCCGCATCGACGGACTGCTCTGCGGCCAGCGGGTCGCCGAGCTGGAGACAGGCCATGGCGTGACCGACGCGCCACGGGGCGGCGACGGGGCCGGCCGCCATGGCCAGCTCGAACTGTTTGCGGGCTGTCGAAGCGTTGCCAGCCTGAAGTGCTTCGATGGCTGCGTCGAGGGCAGCGTCGATGGGAGGCCTCTGCCGCGTCGCGGTCGATGAAGAAGGGGAAGTTATGTCAGTCATGAGCCCGACAATATGCCTGCAAGGAGCGGGCGCTACAAATGGAAATGGGGGCCGAAGCCCCCATTTTCCGGTGAGACGTGATCAGAACTCGTAACGAGCGTTGAGCACGAAGTTGCGACCCCACGGCTGATACCAAATGATGTTGTACGGACGGGCCAGCGGGTCATCCGACGGCTTCGAGTTGGCGACGTTGCGGATGGTGCCCGTCAGCGTCAGCTTCTTGAAACCGCGATAGGACGAGCCCACGTCAACCGTCACGTACTCCTTCACGCGGCAGATGCCGAGGTAGGTGCCGTTCGGGTTCGCGCAAGTCTGGATGGCGGCCAGCGCGCCACCGGTATTGACTTCCGGGTTGCTGAACGGCTTGTAACCGTCGAGCCAATTGACGTTGAGCGTGTTGACCCAATTGCCCGTCTCCCAGGAGTTCAGCCACTGAGCACGGTTTTCCGGAGCGTTGCGGAAGCCACCGAAGCTCGTCAGGCGAGCACCCGGCGCGCCAGATCCACGTTGGTCAATGTAGTGGGAGAACAGCAGGCGGCTGGTCAACTTGCCCCAGCTACCCAAGGCCAGGCGAACGCGTGCATCAATATCGATACCCTTGACACGGGTTTCACCCAGGTTGTCGTAGCCGGTGCTGACGAACAGAATTGCGCCCGGATCGTTGGGCACCTGTGTGCTGGTGTTGGTCGGATCACGGACCACTCGGTTGGCGTAACGCGGATCGGTCGAGCCTTCGTTCAACAGGATTTCGTTCAGCGAAAGGAACGTGATCTCGTTACGACGCGAGATCGAGTAATAGTCGACGCTGAGGTTGGTATTGTCCGTCGGCTCAAGAACGATACCTGTTGTGTACGACATGGCTTTTTCCGGACGCACCAGCGGGTTTGCGACGATGAGGCCCGGGATCGACAGGCCGCAACCGATCGTGATCGTTGGACGCGAGCAGCGACGCGGATCATCCACGCCGTTGAAGAAGCCCGACGTGGCCGAACGGGTGATTTCCACGAGCGACGGCGCGCGGAAGCCGCTGGCGTAGCTGGCTCGCCACTTGATCTTCGGCGTCATGGCCCAGGACGCCGCGATTTTCGGCGTGAAGGAGCTGCCATAGTCGGAGTAGCGGTCGTAGCGGGCAGCCAACTGCATCTCGACGGTCTTGGTGATGGGCAGCGCCATTTCCGCGAAGAAGGTCGTGACGTTGCGCGAGCCATTCACCGTCGCGACACCACGGCCGAAGACTTCGCCGCGAGTCTTCTCTTCCTGCGGAGTCACGGTCCGTTCTTCGCGACGATACTCAAAGCCAGACGCCATGCCGATCGGGCCGCCGGGCAGCGTGCCGACTTCGCCAGATGCCTTGATGTCGAAAATCGAGAACTCTGACTCGGCCTTGTCGCGCGCGTTGATTCGCAACGAGTCAGGCGTGACCGTACCACCCGTCGGGTTGGCAAAGTTGAAGCCGTTGCCGTTGATACCTGCGACCAACTGTGAGTAGCGCAGTTCGTTGTAGTTGAAGTTGTCGATCTCGGACTTGTTGTACAGGAAGGACGAATCAATATCGAACTTGCCCAGAACAGTCTTGAAGCCGACCAGTGTGCGCAGTGTTTCGCTTTCCGTCGCGTTGTCCTGACGTCCCACTGAGTCCATGCGGCCACGGAAACGCACAGCGACGCTGTACGGGTTGTTCGGGTGGCCGACAGGCAGCAACTGGGGTGCTGCGTTCAGGGCACCCGTTGACGGGTTGAACGTGCCACCGGTACCAAAGCCCACTGTGCGCGGGAAGCCCTGGAAGTACGTGTCCTGCTTGACCAGGCTTGCCTCAGCATAGAGAGAGGAGTTCGCCGTCATATCGAACGTGCCACGCAGGAAGAAGCTGCTGCGTTCGATATCCGGTGAGATGAGGCCATTGGAAACCACGTCGTAGGCGCAGACGCTGCCCGCGCCGGGTGTCAAGCCGATCAGATTGAAGCCCTGGAAGTTCCAAGGACGAACCAGATCTGCCGGGCAGCCGGCACCGGGCACGCCGACCGCGGTGGTGACGTTGTTGATGGACTGCAGCGTGACGTAGGTCAGGAACGGCGAAAATGCGCTGGTGAACGGCAGACCCGTGCCATACACATTGCGGTAGGAGTCGCGGTTCAGGTAGCTGTCGATCTGCTTGAAGAAGACCGGGTCTTGCTGGAAGATTTCAAAGTTGCCGAAGACGTTGTAGCGGTCTTTGCCCAGATCGCCGATGCCGAATGAGCCGGATACGGTCTGGTTCTTCCACACATTGTCGAAATTGCGGAATGCGGACAGATCCAGTTGCGCGCCGCGATAGTCCTTTTTGAGGATGATATTGATCACACCTGCGATGGCTTCAGAGCCATAGATGGCGGATGCGCCGTCTTTCAGAATCTCAATGCGCTCAATCGTGTTCAGCGGGATGGAGTTCAGGTTCACCACGCCGCTCTGTCCAAAGTTCGGGTCAGCCAAACCATAGGGCGCAATGCGGCGGCCGTTCAAGAGAACGAGCGTCGCAGTCGAACCCAAGCCGCGCAGTGAAGCCGTTGCGGCACCTGCGGAAAAGCTACCGGAGCCGCTCAGTTCGGTCAGGCCACCCGCAGCGTTGATTGGCAGTTCACGCAGCAGCTCGGTGACGGTTTGTTTTCCCGAGCGCTTGATCTCGTCGGCAGTGATGATCTGGATCGGGGCAGCGGTCTCCGTATCGACGCGCTTAATGTTGGTACCCGTCACTTCGATCTTCTCGACCTTGCCTTGCTGGGCAAAGGCGGGCGATGCGATCAAGGCGACACCGATCACGCCCAATACCGCTTGTGGCAGCATTTTCTTCTTTGCTTTCATTAACTTACCCCTCTCAGTGGTGTTCAAGAAAAATTGACACAGATTGCTTCGCAACTTGTGGAGAATACCTGCCAGTTTGATGCGGTCGCAACCGAATGTTGCCATGTGTTGCTAATGCGCAACAGTGCGTAACTTGATGCATTTCGCCGTAGTGTGGCGTCGATCAGCGCTGGATAGGGCCGGCGGCCGAGCCGGCAGGCCAGCTCCTTCAAGGCCGGTAGACTCTGATTGTGCTTGGCGCTGAAATCTTGCTATACTTTCAGTCTGTTAAATGAAATGGGCCTCGCGCCCATTTTTTGTTTGCGTCGATGTTTTTTGTTTGCGTTGATGTTTCAGCGGATGGGATGACGGCGTTGTGAAGGCTTCAATTGAATCACTGCGACCCGTGTTGGCGGCGCTGGGTTATGAATTGGTGGATATCGAATGGGGGCGGCAAGGGCTGTTACGCCTTTTCATTGATCAACCAGACGGCATCAAGGTCGAGGACTGCGTTCGGGTGAGCAACCATCTCACGCGAATGTTCGCGGTTGAGGGTGTGGAATATGACCGACTCGAGGTCTCTTCGCCGGGACTTGATCGCCCACTTAGAACACTCGCCGACTTTCAGCGCTGGCGGGGGCAATTGGCCAAGGTCAAGCTGGCGGTCGTGGTCGCGGGCAGGAAGCGCTTTACGGGACGGATTGACACCGTCGATTCGAACGGAGTGATCCACTTCTCGGTGATCGATTCGCAGCATCCCGAGTCACACGTGGTGGTGGAACTGGGACAGATCGAAAAAGCCCGGCTGGAACCCGAGCTATAGATTGGAGAAGCGGCAAATGAGCAAGGAAATATTGTTGTTGGTCGATGCATTGGCTCGCGAGAAGAATGTGGCGCGAGATGTCGTATTCATCGCGCTCGAGCTGGCGTTGGCGCAGGCGACCAAGCGGCACATCGAGCAGCAACTTTCAGCGCAGGCGAACGCGCTGTTCAAGGACAAGATTGAAGTCGATGTGCGCGTCGAAGTCGACCGCAATTCCGGTGACTTCCAAGCGTTCCGCCGTTGGACTGTGGTCGAGGATAATGAACACGAGGAGCCGGCTAGCCAGATCGCGTTGACTGATGCTGACGCCATGGAGCCGCCGCTCGCATTGAGTGACGTCAAGGAAGAGCAGGTCGAAGGCGTGGACTTCGGCCGTATTGGCGCGCAAGCCGCGAAGCAGGTCATTCTGCAAAAAATCCGCGATGCCGAGCGCGAGCAGATTCTGAGTGACTTTCTGGCGCGCGACGAAGAGCTCGTCACTGGCACCATCAAACGCATTGAACGTGGCGACGTGATCGTCGAGTCCGGTCGGATCGAGGCCCGCATCCCCCGCGATCAAGTGATTCCGAAGGAGAATCTCCGTGTAGGAGATCGTGTGCGAGCGTTCTTGATGAAGATTGATCGCAATGTGCGCGGTCCGCAGTTGATTCTTTCTCGCGTCGCGCCACAATTCATCATGCGGCTCTTCGAGTTGGAAGTGCCCGAAATTGAAGAAGGCATTCTGGAGATCAAGTCGGCGGCTCGTGACCCTGGGCTGCGCGCCAAGATCGCGGTCAAGTCGAACGACGCACGAGTGGATCCGGTCGGCACGTGTGTCGGCATGCGCGGCTCTCGGGTTCAGGCGGTCACTTCCGAGCTGGCGGGCGAGCGCGTCGACATCATTCTCTGGTCGGCGGATCCAGCGCAGTTCGTGATCAATGCGCTCGCGCCTGCCGAGGTCAGCTCCATTCTGGTGGACGAGGAAAAGCACTGCATGGATGTCGTGGTCGAGGAGGACCAGCTAGCTCAGGCCATTGGGCGGCTGGGGCAAAACGTCAGACTGGCTTCCGAGTTGACTGGCTGGCAAATCAACATCATGACGCAGGATGCGGCGGATCAGAAACAGACTGCGGAGTCGTCGTCAATTCGGGCGCTCTTCATGGAGAAGCTGGACGTTGACGAAGAAGTCGCCAACATTCTTATCGAGGAAGGGTTTACCAACCTTGAGGCTGTCGCCTACGTGTCACTGCAGGAAATGCTGGAAATTGAAGCCTTTGATGAAGACACCGTCAATGAACTTCGCCGCCGCGCCCGCAATGCATTGTTGAATGCCGAGATTGCGAGCGAAGAAAAGATCGAGTCGGCAGCGACCGATCTACTCAGCATGGAGGGCATGGACAGTCAGACGGCGCGGTCGCTGGCCTCCAACGGTGTCAATACCATGGAAGACCTGGCCGACTTGGCCATCGACGAACTTGTCGAAATGACAGGCATGGACGCCGAGCGTGCGAAATCGCTCATCATGACCGCCCGCGCGCCTTGGTTCGCGGAGCAATCCGCATGACCGCGTGCCGTTAGATTCATGCCGCCACTGACACACAACCTGCACAGATTCGGAAGCAACCCGCATGGCCCAATCCACAGTTGAGCAATTCGCAAAGGAACTGAAGAAGGACGTCACCGACCTTCTTGAGCAGTTCCAAGCCGCAGGTGTCCGCAAGAAGGCAGCGGAAGACAAGGTCACCGAGGAGGACAAGACTAAGCTCCTTGAGTACCTTCGCGAGCTGCATGGTCACAAGGAAGAAAAGAAGAAGATCACGCTGACGCGCAAGCAGACATCGGAAATCAAGAAGTCCGATGCAACCGGCAAAGCGCGCACGATTCAAGTCGAAGTGCGCAAGAAGCGTGTGTTCGTCAAGCGTGATGCGGCTGAAACGGTCGAGCCGGAGGTTCCGGATCCTGTCGCTCCGGCGCCAGCGATCGATGCCGAGGAGCTCGCCAAGCGCGACGCAGAGGCCAAGCGCCAGGCCGAGCTAATCGCTCGTCAAGCGGAAGAAGCCAAGACCAAGACAACCAAGCGTGTCAGCAAGTCCAAGAAGGCGGCTGAGGCGCCTCTCGCAGAAGCGCAGGCTGAGGCGGCGGCCGACGTGGTCGAAGCCAAGGGCGAGCAAAGTGTGGAGCCTGCGAAGAAGGCCGCAGAAACAAAGGCCTCCCCAGCGACCTCTGAAGGCACGCTGCACCGGCCGGTCGCGAAGGTGGGTGATGCCAAGACCGAAAAGAAACCGGTCAAAAAGCCGGTCAAGTCACCCGGCGCTGCGTGGGCTGAGGAAAGCGCTCGGCGTCGGGCGATCAAGACGCGTGGCGACGCTAGCGGCGGACGCGAGGGCTGGAGAAGCCCTCGCGGCCGTGCCCGGCATGGGGATGATGAGTCGGGCGTTACATTCAATGCGCCCGCTGACCCCATTGTTCGCGAAGTGTTGGTCCCGGAGACCATTACCGTTGGCGAGCTGGCTCAGAAAATGGCGGTCAAGGCGGCCGAGGTGATCAAGACCTTGATGAAGATGGGTAGCATGGTCACCATCAATCAGGTTCTCGATCAGGACACGGCGATGATCGTGGTCGAGGAGATGGGGCATGTCGCCAAACAGGCGAAAACCGATGATCCGGAATCCTTTCTCGATGAGAGCCAGGGTCACGAAAGCGAGGCTGTGGTGCGGCCGCCGGTTGTCACGGTCATGGGCCACGTCGATCACGGCAAGACTTCGCTGTTGGACAGTATTCGCCGGGCGCGTGTCGCCTCCGGCGAGGCCGGAGGCATCACTCAGCACATCGGTGCCTACCATGTGGAGACTCCCAAAGGCGTGGTGACTTTTCTGGATACGCCCGGTCACGAGGCCTTTACGGCCATGCGTGCGCGCGGCTCAAGGGTCACCGACCTTGTGATTCTGGTCGTGGCAGCCGATGATGGTGTCATGCCTCAGACCATCGAGGCGATCTCACATGCCAAGGCCGCAGGCGTGCCTTTGATTGTCGCGCTGAACAAGATCGACAAGCCCGAGGCCAATCCCGCCCGCGTCAAACAGGAACTGCTGAAGCACGAGGTGGTCGCGGAGGAGTACGGCGGAGACGCGATGTTCGTGGAGGTGTCCGCCAAGACGGGCAAGGGCATTGATGCATTGCTGGATGCGATTCTTCTGCAGGCCGAGGTACTGGAATTGCGCGCGCCACACGACGCGCCCGCCAAGGGGGTGGTCATCGAAGCGCGCCTTGACAAGGGGCGTGGCCCCGTCGCGACCGTGCTGGTGAAGTCGGGCACGTTGAAGAAGGGTGACATTCTGTTGGCTGGCGCGGTATTTGGTCGTGTCCGTGCGATGCTGGACGAGAATGGTACAAACGTGAATTCGGCTGGTCCGTCCATCCCGGTGGAAGTCCAGGGGTTGGCCGATGTGCCTGCTGCTGGCGAAGATGTCATGGTGCTGAACGATGAACGCAAGGCCCGCGAGATCGCGCTGTTCCGTCAGGGCAAGTTCCGAGACGTGAAACTCGCCAAGCAACAGGCCGCGAAACTTGAAAATGCGTTCGAGCAAATGGCGGAAGGTGACGTGAAGAGTCTCGCGCTCATCATCAAGGCCGACGTGCAAGGTTCCTATGAAGGTCTCGCTCACGCGCTAGGCAAACTCTCCACTGACGAAGTGAAAGTCAATGTGGTGCATAGCGGCGTGGGCGGCATCACCGAATCAGATGTCAACCTGGCGCTGGCTTCGAAAGCGGTCGTTATTGGATTCAATACTCGCGCTGACGTGGCAGCCAGAAAGTTGCTGGAAACATCCGGCGTCCAGGTCCGCTACTACAATATCATTTATGAGGCGGTCGATGATGTGAAGTCGGCGCTGTCGGGCATGTTGGCGCCGGAAAAGAAGGAAACCACTCTGGGCCTCGTGGACATCCGCAACGTCTTCAAGATATCGAAAGTTGGCACGGTTGCCGGTTGCTTCGTGCTCGACGGGATAGTCAAGCGCAGCTCCGCCGTGAGGCTGATTCGTGGCGGCGTTGTGATTCACACTGGCGAACTGGATTCCTTGAAGCGTTTCAAGGACGATGTGCGGGAAGTCAAGGCGGGTTTCGAATGCGGTTTGTCGCTCAAGAACTACAACGACATTGAAGTCGGCGATCAGCTCGAGGTGTTCGAGGTCGTTGAAGTGGCCAGAACACTGGCCTGACCGTGGGCGTTAGCCGTGCAGAAGAGTCCATCGCGCAATCGACGCATCGCCGATCAGATTCAGCGCGAACTGTCAGAGCTGATCAGGCTGGAGCTGCGCGACCCCAGGGTAAACATGGTCACACTGACCGGTGTCGAGGTCGCGGCGGACAATTCGCACGCGAAAGTCTTCTTTACGACGCTGGGCAATGACGCGCAGATTCAATCTTGCGCGCACGGACTGCAGAGCGCGGCAGGATTCCTGCGGTCTCAGCTTGCTGCGCGGCTTTCCATACGCACCGTGCCCTCCCTGCACTTCGAGTTTGACTCATCCATTGATCGTGGCGTTCGTCTTTCGAGGCTGATCGATGACGCTCTCGCGGATGACGCCAAACATCCCGGCAGCGGGGCATGACCGGCGCCTTTCCGGGCGGTGTGTTGCTGCTGGACAAGCCCATCGGTTGGACATCGAACGCCGCGCTGGGCCGTGCTCGGCGACTGCTCGGGGGCGTCAAGGCCGGCCACACCGGCACGCTCGATCCGTTCGCCAGCGGTCTTCTGCCCATCACAGTCGGAGAAGCGGGCAAGTTTTCTCGCTACTCCCTGGAGGCGGACAAGCGCTATGAAGCCACGCTGAAACTCGGGCAGACCTCCACAACTGGAGATCCGGAAGGAGAGGTGTCAGCGACGGGCGCAACACTTCCGAGCGACCCTGCCAAGGTCGAGCGCGTGCTGCATTCCTTTCTGGGCGAACAGGACCAAGTACCTCCGATGCACTCGGCGCTAAAGCAGCAGGGTGTCCCGCTCTACGAGTTGGCGCGGAAGGGATTGGAAGTGCCGCGGATGCCTCGGCGCATCCAGATTCACGCCATCCAGTTGCTGGATTGGTCAGAACGAGACACCTTGAGAGTGGATGTCCGGTGCAGCAAGGGCACTTATGTCAGGGTGCTGGCTGAAGACATTGGGCATGCGTTGGGGTGTGGCGCCTACCTCACGGCGCTGAGGCGCACGGCGGTCGGCGTGCTCAGCATCGGCCAGGCCATTGATTTGGAAGGGTTTGATCGCGTCGCAGCGGAGCAGCGCCTGCACCGGTTGTTGCCCGCAAGCGTGATGCTTTCAAACCTACCGCGCGTTGACTTGGATAGCCGCGCAGCCCGCGATCTGCTTGATGGAAAGCACCCGGAAGTAATGGACGTGAACGCGGTGGGCGAAGTACAAGCGTGGGGACCGCACGAGGTATTTCTGGGCGTCGCCAAGGTTGCGCGTGGAATGGCTGGGACGCGTTTGGTGCCTGTGCGCTTGATGTCGTCATTTGTCTTGCCTTGAGCAATTTTTCCGGGTTACAATTCTCGTTTGTCTGAACCGCGAACAAGTTGAATTTATTGAGGTAATTTCATGGCTTCCTCCACCGTCATCAACAAGGCCGATATCGTTGGCCAATACCAGCGCGCCAAGGGCGACACCGGCTCTCCTGAAGTGCAGGTCGCGCTGCTGACCACTCGCATCAATATGCTCACGGAGCATTTCAAGGCCAACGTCAAGGATTTCCACAGCCGTCGTGGCCTGCTCAAACTGGTGAGCCAACG
Organism: Betaproteobacteria bacterium; assembly: GCA_016791265.1. Classification (GTDB taxonomy): domain Bacteria; phylum Pseudomonadota; class Gammaproteobacteria; order Burkholderiales; family Usitatibacteraceae; genus JAEUMY01. The sequence continues at coordinate 111,395 of JAEUMY010000022.1, read as the reverse complement.
TCGTAGCATGCTGGACTATCTGAAGCGCACGAATTCCGACAGCTATCGCAAGTTGATCGACCGCCTCGGCCTCCGCAAGTAAGCCCAGCAGAACACAGGCCCCGCTGACACTCGGTTTCCGAAGTCAGCGGGGCCTTTTTGTTTTTCGGCCGCGCGCAGATCGAGTGCCAAACCCTTTGACGTGCTCCGCTACACGGCCGCCGATTTAACCGTAAAGACCAATCGAGGGAATTCCCACATGAAAGCAATCCAGAAGACATTTCAGTACGGGCGTCACACAGTGACGCTTGAGACAGGCGAAATCGCCCGGCAGGCGGATGGCGCCGTGATGGTGACCATGGACGACACCGTTGTGTTGGTGACCTGCGTCGCGCGCCGTGATGTGAAGGCCGGCCAGGACTTCTTCCCGCTAACGGTCGACTATCAGGAAAAGACCTTCGCCGCAGGCAAGATTCCGGGCGGCTTTTTCAAGCGCGAGGGTCGTCCCTCCGAGAAGGAAACCCTGACGTCTCGTCTGATTGACCGCCCCTTGCGCCCTCTTTTTCCGGACGGTTTGTACAACGAAGTTCAAGTCATCGCGACCGTCCTTTCCTGCAACCCCGAAGTGGATCCGGACATTCCGGCGATGATCGGTGCGTCAGCAGCCGTCACGTTGTCCGGCGTGCCTTTTGATGGTCCCATCGGTGCAGCCCGTGTCGGCTACGCAAATGGTCAGTACATTCTCAATCCCACCAAGACCGAGCTTGAGACGTCAGAGCTTGATCTTGTGGTGGCGGGCACCGAATCGGCCGTGTTGATGGTCGAGTCTGAAGCCAAGCAGCTAACCGAGGACGTGATGCTCGGTGCGGTCGTATTCGGCCATGAACAGCAACAAGCGGCCATCAAGGCCATCCTTGAGCTGGCCGACGAGGCTGGCAAGGATCCATGGAATTGGGAGCCGCCGGCGCCGCCCCAGGCGCTCATCGACCAGATCAACGAGATGGCGGCGGCCGACCTCAACGAAGCCTTCCGGATCAAGTCGAAAGCGCTGCGCTCTGACAAGCTGGCCGAGATCAAGAAACGTGTGATCGACGCGCTTTGCACGGATGCCGAAGGCGCGCCGGACAAGAACACCGTCAGCTCGTTGCTGTTCAACATCGAGGCCAAGATCGTCCGTGGTCAAATACTCAATGGGGAACCGCGCATCGACGGCCGTGATACCCGCACCGTGCGCCCGATCGCCATTCGTCCCTCGCTCTTGCCGCGCACTCATGGTTCCGTGTTGTTCACCCGAGGCGAAACCCAGTCGATCGCGGTTGCGACGCTCGGTACATTGAAAGAGTCGCAGATTATCGACGCGCTGCAAGGCGAGTACACCGACCGCTTCATGCTGCACTACAACTTCCCGCCCTACTCAACCGGCGAAACCGGTCGCGTTGGCTCGCCCAAGCGGCGTGAAATTGGCCATGGTCGTCTGGCCAAGCGCGCGCTGATCGCGGTGCTGCCGACCGAGGAGGAGTTTGGCTACTCCATGCGCGTCGTCTCAGAGATCACCGAGTCCAACGGCTCGTCCTCCATGGCGTCCGTGTGTGGCGGCTGCTTGGCGCTGATGGATGCCGGTGTGCCGATCAAGGCGCATGTCGCGGGTGTCGCGATGGGGCTCATCAAAGAGGGCAACCGCTTCGCTGTGCTCACCGACATTCTTGGCGACGAAGATCACCTGGGCGACATGGACTTCAAGGTGGCGGGCACCGATCGCGGTGTGACGGCGCTGCAAATGGATATCAAGATCACTGGCATCACCAAGGAGATCATGGATGTTGCGTTGCGTCAGGCGAAGGAGGGCCGCATGCACATTCTCGGCCTGATGAAGCAAGCGATGCCCGCGCCGCGCGGCGAGCTGTCGCAGTTCGCCCCGCAGATCATCAAGATGAAGATCAATCCCGACAAGATCCGCGAAGTCATCGGCAAAGGCGGCAGTGTGATCCAGGCGCTGACCCGCGAGACCGGCACCCAGATCGACATCGATGACGACGGCAACATCAGCATCGCCTGCGTGAGCGGCGAGGCGGGTGCGCTGGCCAAGAAGCGCATTGAGGACATCGTCGCTGAAGTTGAAGTCGGTCGCGTGTACGAGGGTCCGGTGATTCGGCTTCTGGATTTCGGCGCCATCGTTCAGCTCCTGCCCGGCAAGGACGGCCTGCTGCACATTTCGCAAATCGCCCATGAGCGGGTAAACGCCGTGTCTGACCACCTCAAGGAAGGACAGGTCGTGAAAGTCAAGGTTCTTGAGGCCGACGACAAGGGGCGTGTGCGCTTGTCCATGAAGGCGCTGCTCGATCCGCCTGCTCGCGCGGAGCGCAAGGAAGAGGCGCCCAGCAGCACCCAGGGCTGAACAAATCCGGGCGCGGTTTGACCCCGTGGCGAGGCGACGCGTACAATGCGCGACTTGCTTCGCCCGGTGTCATCGGCGCGTGGGCATCGGGGCGTAGCGCAGCCCGGTAGCGCGCCTGCTTTGGGAGCAGGATGTCGTAGGTTCGAATCCTATCGCCCCGACCAGAAATCGCTCGTTCGAAGGTATTGCAAGCGGGTATGCAAGCGCCCGTAGCTCAGTTGGATAGAGCAACGGCCTTCTAAGCCGTGGGTCAGGGGTTCGAATCCCTTCGGGCGCGCCAGTTTGAGTACTTGCGAATATTCGCAAGTGATTGCGCAGTGGGTTTCAGCGGGTCAATGGTGGCTATAGCTCAGCGGTAGAGTCCCGGATTGTGATTCCGGTTGTCGTGGGTTCGAATCCCATTAGCCACCCCACTTACAACGCCTGTTGAATCAGCGACTTGCTGAATCTGCGGGCGTTTTTCATTGGTGGCTTCGGGTTCGGGTGTGCCAGATTTGTGCCTTGATGCATGAGCTGCGGAGGCGTTGCGAGCATAGTCCGCGATGTACCCGGGTGCCAAGTGGGCATAGCGCAGGACCATGTTGAAATTCTTCCAGCCGCCGAGCTGCTGGAGCACCTGCAGCGGCGTGCCGTTCATGACGTGCCAGCTGGCCCAGGTGTGGCGAAGGTCGTGGAAGGTGAAGTCCTCGATGCCGGCGCGGGCGCAGGCCTTGTTCCATGCGGCGGTGGTGAGGCTGCCGTGCAGGCGGTCCAGCTCGGCCGACTTCTGGTGGCCCTGGTAGACGAACACCCATTCCTTGTGTCGGCCTTTCTGCTCGGCCAGGACGTCGAGCGCGTCGTCATTCAGCGGCACCGGGATGGCGTTGCTGGCTTTGGTCTGGCGTCGGCCGACCCATGCGGAGCGGCGCGCGGTGTCGACCTGGTTCCACTTCAGCCCGGTGATGTTGGCCGTGCGGAGCCCCGTGGCCAGCGCGAAGCGGGTCATGCTGGCCAGGTGTGGCGGCAGCTCGGCGATGAGGCGCGCGGCCTCTTCGCGGGTGATCCAGCGCGGATCGCTCTCGTCCTCGTCGCACCAGTCGATCGCCGGCGCGCGGATGATCCATTCGTTTGCCTCGCAATAGTTGAGGATCTTCGAAAGCTCGGCCAGGGTGCGATTGCAGGTGCCGGGCGTGCAGCGCCGATCGAGCTTTTTCTTGCCGGCGGTGAGCGGCTCGGCCATGCGCAGCTTCTTCAGCTCGCGGACCTTCTCGCGGTTGATGTCGGCGACCTTCATGCCGGTCAGGTGCTTCGTGAGCCACCGCAGCCGGGCCTTGATGTCTTCTAGCGATTTGCGGGCGCTGCCGAATTCCTTGAGCCATTCCAGAACAGCGTGGTCCCACGTGACCGGCGGGGCGTCGCCTAGTTTTCGCGTCCGCCAGCTATCGTGCGCAGCTTTGGCGGCCCATTCCTTCGCCGCCTCGAGGTCTCGGGTGCCAGAGCTTTGGCGAGAGCGTTTGCCGTTTGGGCCGATGAAGTCGGCGTACCAGATGTCAGAGCCGGGGCGGCGGTAGAGTCGCATGCGGTGTTGTCCTTGCGGGCGTACTGGGTGCGGAGCCACGCTATCACATCCTCGCGAACAAGCACCCAGGCGCGGCCCACCTTCGCCGCCGGCAGGCCGCGATGATGGATGCATTCGGCCACGGTGTCGGGCGTGGTCTTGAGCATGTCGGCCGCGTCGTCGAGGGTCAGGGTGTCGGGGTGCATGGCTGTGGATAACTGGTGCGGGGCGGGGTTATGCTTGAGGCTTAAACATCGACCGGGGGTCGCAATGAATCGAATCGAGCTGGGGCAAGCGCTGGCGGAGATGTTGGGCGGCGCGCTGGATGACCGCATTGGGGGCCACATCACGGAGGTCATCTATCGGGTAAATCGTGCCCGCGACGTTGTCTGGCTCAAGATCGACGCCGATGACTATCAGGACCTGCGAATCGGTGAAGACCATGCGCCGATTCTTGAGCATCTTCGGGCGTTGAAATTCGCCGAGACAGCCGCTGCCGGCGGGTATTTCGTGCTGACGGGCGCGCGGCTTATCCGTCGCATGGGGGATGATGAGCAGGCCGACGCGGAGCAGTATTGGAAGTAGGGTGGTCATGGAATCGACGCGAGGGCTTCGGTGTGGTGTCTGGTGGAGCAGGCCACTTCACCACCAGAGAGTGGGCGCCACTTCCGGCTGAGCGCGCACGGCTTCGTGCGGTAGCGCAATGACCACGTCGGCCGCCTCAGACAGCAGGCACACCAGCCGCGGATTCGCCGCGTGGGCGCGCCGCCGGTCGGCCAGCTTCCAGCCCATGACATCGAGCAGCAGCGCGACGGCCGCCGATCGGCACTGGCCGGCGTGGCAGTGCACCAGGATCGTGTCGCAGTCCGCGTTGCGGCGGATGAAGGTCACGATCTCCTGTGCGTGGTGCAGCTCGGGGTTCGAGCCGCGGCGCAGATCGCTGCAGCAGTCGCCGTGGTACGTGTCGTTGAAGCGCAGCGTGAGCAGGTCGCGCCAGCCTCGGCCGATCATGGCCACGGGGCCGTACACGTCGTTCAGGCTGATCATGCAGACGTCCGGATGCGGCGTGATCGCCTCGGCGCGGTCCTTGGAATAGAAGTCGCAGCGCTTCATGGCTTGTTACCGGCCCCCAAGACACTCAACCCAACGCGCGCCACCATCGATGGCGCCAAGCGTTGCATCGCCTTGTCGGTAAGAGCAAGAATTTCGGCGTTTGACATGTGGCTGTTCATCCACCGCCGCGCCAGTTCGCGGTTATCTAGGTTCACGCAGCCGCGAATAGATTCGCGCAACTCATATGGCGGATCTTCAAGCAAAATGTCGAGACAGGTTTCCAGTAGTACGCTCATAGCTTTGTCTGCCCTTTAGCGGCGCCGAATGCTTCCGGCGGTGATGTGAACAGGTTGAAGTCGTTGCACTCGGTGCTGTCCCGCATCGGGCGCGGCATGTCGGTGTACGCCTGCGTGTGGTGCCGCTCGCCGATCACCTTGAAGCCGACAGCCTCAAGGTCCGCACGAGCCTGCTGCCAGTCCGGTGTGCGCTGGTACATCGCCCTGGCCAGCATCTCGCAGAGAATCGCCGGCGGTAGGTCGTGCAGCGCGTGGCCGAAGTGGTCGAGGTTGATCTCGACAAGGGTGCGCATGCTCACGCGAAATGCCTCGCCCAAAGATCGTCGAGCCAGTCGGTCTGCTTCTCGCTGAGATCCACCAGCCCGCCGCCGGCCGCGCGCTGCATGTCCCAAAGCTTAGTGACGAATTCAGTTTCTGCGGCATTCAATTCGCGTGTGCCGGCCAATCCGCCAAGCTGTTCGATTTTGGTGCGGGTTGAGACGAGGCGGGTCATGCGGCCGCCTTTGCCGTTGGCGGCAGTGTTTCGACAAGGTGCGCGCTGTACTCCGGCACGGCCTCGACGGTGATGTCGTACTTGCCCACGGTGCCGTCGGCGCCGCGCACGAAGACGATCGCGCTGCCCTCGCGGGCGATGGTGTAATCCCCGCTGTTCGAGTCGCGGTCCTGGCAGAACTTCTCAGCCGCGCGTTCAGCGTCTTGAGCGCGGACTTCCCGCCAGTGGTCGTCGCCCCAGTCTTCCAGCCGGGCTTCAAAAATCGGCGGGCACTCGTGACGGTCCGAGAATCGGAACTCGTTGCAGGTTGGGCAGAATCCGGTCATGCGTCTGTTCTCCTGTACGTCTTGGTGAAGTTGCGATCAACCGCGAACCCTCTTCGCCGCAGCAGGCGGGCGAGCATGGCGCGGTCGTGGTGGCTGTGGCTGGCTTGCCGGAGCAGGCCGAAGGTGCTGTTCGCGGACGCATGCAGCTCGCCGGCGGGCACGCTGGCCAGGCGGTGCAGGGCGGACCGGAACGTGCGCGGGCGGGTGGTGCGGCGCCATGGCTTGATGACGTGGCCGACGAAGTCGATGCCGCGATCGACGGGCTGGATGATGGTCTTGGCCGGGTTGAGCGCGACGCGGAGATGCGCGGGCAGGAATGCGGCGATCTCGGCCAGGGCGCGATTCAGCCAGGCAGCGTCGGGGTGTAGGACAACGAAGTCGTCAACGTACCGGATGTAGTGCCGCGCGCCGATGCAGTGCTTGGCGAACTGGTCCAGCTCGTTCAGGTACACGTTCGCGAAGAACTGGCTGCTGAGATTGCCGATCGGCAGGCCGCGATCGGCGGGCTGGTTGAACAGGCTTTTGTGCGGCGGGATCAGCGCCAGACGTCGCGGGTCGCCGCGCACGTCGGCGTGCGGCCGCGGGTCATAGTGGAGGATCTGCAGCGTGAGTGCGCGCCACCAAGGCTCGTGGATCTCGGCGGCGAGCAGCTGGCCGAGAATGGTCTTGTCGATGCTGACAAAGAAGTTGGCCAGGTCCGCCTTCAGGTACATGCACGGCCGCGACCAGTTCTGTGTGGCGCTGCGCACCATGGATTCCAGAGTGCGGCCGGCGTACAGGGTGCCGCGGCCGGGGATGCAGGCGCAGCTCGCGGCGATGAAGCGGGCGTGAAACCGCGCGGCGATGCGGTTGTACACCAGGTGGTGCACGACGCGATCGCGGAACGCGGCGGCCCAGACTTCGCGCGGCTTCGGGCTGGTGACGACGAAGCAGATCGACGGGCCCGGCGTGTACGTGCCGGCGCGAAGATCTTCATCCAGCTCGATCAGGTTGTGTTCGAGGCGGGCTTCAAACTCGAGCGCGCTGGCGGTGTTGCGCTTGTGCCGGCGGCAGTCGAGATACGCCGCCACCAGCTCGGCGAAAGAGAAATCAGCATGGGCCGGTGCGCGCGTGTCAGCACCTGCGGACGGGCAGCACTCGGCCCTTGTAGTCCTTGTTGTTGATGTTCTGGTTGCCATTCGGGAAGTTGCTGTTCCAGGCGTTGTTGGACGAGTACTGGGTGACGTCGCGCGATCTGTTTCGCCCGGCCGAATATTCAGCCGGGAAAATGCGCCGGACCAGGCCACGCGGCTGCGTGCGGTGTCCGGGATGCGCAGGGCGGTGGGCTTGTGGCCCAGCGGCGCGACCAGGTGTTGTGCCGCACAGGCCGGACGGCCGTGACCGTCAGGCAGCGGGCGGGCTTGCATACTTGCGCCTCCATCCACCGGCCTGTTTCCCGATCTCGCTCGTGAGCTTGACCGCGGCCGCGTACCGGCCGTGTGAGATGAACCGGCTGTCGAGGCAGAGGCGCAGGCACAGCGTCAGCGTCTCGTTGAGCTCGATCAGCTCATCGAGATGCGGCACTTTGCGCGAGCCTTGTGCGACGTTGGCGCGGTACACAAGCTTCACGAGCGTCACGCAGTCGCGCAGCATGTCCTGACCGAGCGTGCCCTTCATGTTGCGGGGCATGTTCAGCACACAGGCGAGCATCAGCTGCAGCAGGTCGTACGTGACCTTGTAGATCGGGGTTGAGGTGTGGAGTCCCATGCTGTGGGGGAAAAGAAATGGCTAAATGACTAAATGGCTAACACCTTGCGGACGGGCAGCACTCGGCCCTTGTAGTCCTTGCCGTTGACGTTCTGGACGCCACTCGGGAAGTAGCTGTACCAGGCGCCGTCGGACGAGTACTGGGTGCTTGACCAGTACCAGCCTGCTGCCGGCAGATCGGGCAGCACGGCGCAGATGACGGCCAGCTCGCGTTGTGCCGGCAGGTGCCAGTCGGCATGGCCGCCGTGGCGAAACTCGGCGCAGAATTTAGCGGCCGGGTGGCTGTGTTCGCTGGCCAGCAGCGCCTGCGTGTTCGCCGCGCCATCCTGCTTGTGGTCGGCGCCGTCAATCTTCTTGCCGTACGGGCCCCACGCCAGGTCGGCCCCGAACAGTTTCGGATCATCCGGGACGATGAGGAAGTAGTCGGGACCAGGGCCGTCCCGGCAGATTGCAGGAAGATGCCCAGCGAACAGGCCGCCCTGCTCTGGCCAGGGCTGGCCAAGGCGCAGAAACTCGGGGTCGGTGCGGATGATGATCTTGCTGGTGGCTTTGGTCATGTCGGTTCCTTTGGTGGTGGTGCGACTACATCGGTTTGATGAGCGGGTGGATGACGGGCAACTTGGCCAGCGGCGTGCGCATGGGCTTGGCCAGCTTCGTCAGCCAGTTCTTGTACGCGGCCAGCACGTCCTGGTCGGCGTCGCTCAGCTCGACGTCGGTGTCCTGGTTGAGCTGCTCCAGTTCATCGTCCGCGCGCCATGCGATCGCCATCTCTGCGGTTTCGTACACTTCGGACGCGGGGCCGGGCTGCTCGATGAGCGGCATGGGGTCGGCTGGCCATTCCAGGCGGTAACCGCTGATCCATTTGCCTTCGCCGATCGGGTACGCGCAGATCTGCGCATGCCAGGTCGTGCCTTCCTTGAACTCCACCTGGTGGGCAGGATCCAGCACGGGCACCAGCTGGCCCGGCTCGTGCTTGAACTTGGTGAGGAACTTCTCGCCGGACTTCAGCGGCACTTTGTCCTTCAGCACATCCATGCCGGCGATGGTGTTCGGCTGTGTCGGCTCGGCGCCGGCTTTGCGGGCGGCGATGAACTGCGTCCAGCCGCCGAACGCGGTTTCGTAGCTGCGGCCGGTCTTGGTTTTCAGCGCGGCGTACTGCGCGCGGGTGATGTCCTCGCCGTGCTTGGCCACGGCCGCGGCCAGGTCGGCCAGGCAGGCTTCGCGCTTCTCGGCGAGCTTCTCTTCGGCGCGGGACGTGGCGGCCGGCGCGCTCTGTGAGTGTGCGGCCTGGGCGTGTGCAACGTCGATCGATTCGCCGATCGGCCGAATGGGCGGCGTGATCACTGGCGTCATCACGGGCGAGTTCTTCTTCGCCGTCTTCGACTTTGCGGCCGCGGCCGGTTTCGCAGGCTTCCCGGCCGGCGCGTCGGTCATCGGCCGGATGAGGGGCACCTCCCACGGCTTCGACGCCAAGTGCGCCGTGACAAGCTTCGTCATCTCGAACATCGACGCCTGCGACTTGCCGCCGAACACGGCCGCGAGATCCGCGTTCGCGTTGATCATGCGTTTGTTCTTCGTGTCCTGCAGCTTGTGCTTCTTGATGTACGCCCAGACTTTGCTCGTCACGTCGGTGCGGTTGAGTGGCGCGCTGCCGACGATCTTTTGCAGCGCCGGGCTGGGAAACAAAGGCTTGAGCGAAGGCGCGCCCGGCTTCGATTTCTTCTTCGCGGCCGGTTTGGCTTTCCCTGCCGGTTTGCTTTTCACCGGCGTAACCTTCGGCTTCGTCGCGGCCGGTGTTGCCCACAGCTTGTCGTGGAACTCCAGCATGGCCGCGAACAGGGCGACGCTCTTCCATGCCCGTCTCGTCACCGCCTCGGTGAGGGCCTTGGCCAGCGCGGTCCTGTTGCCTTCGACCAGCCAGTTGCGAAGCGGCTCGGCGTACTGGGTCTGGGTCTGGTGCGGCCTCTTCGGTTGCCGGAACGTCCGGACATGTTGCTGCAGCTCCCAGCCGAAATCGTCCAGCACGCCCGTCAGCGTCTCTTCAGCGTCCGCGTTCACGGCCAGCGTGCGCACAGTGGCGATGTCGATGGTGAGAGTTTGCGGCAGTTGCAGGGCGCCCATGTCACGCCGCCTTTCTGAGCGCGTCGACCTCGGCCGGGTCGAGCTGGGCCTTGACGATGTTGCCGCGCAGGACGAGCAGGTCACCGCCTTCGAGCTTCAGGATGTTCACGGGCGACTGGCTCAGATCTTTGAGCTGGCCGATCTGCGCGATGGCCTGGCTCGTGTCGAGCTCGACGTTGAGCTTGAAGCTGCCGACCTTCTTCGAGCGGGCTGGCGGTTTGGCCGGCGTGGACTTCTCCTCGGCGGCAGGCTTGACCAGCGGCGCGGTGGCGGCGGATGCGGCGCGTGGCACGACGCTGACCCACAGACCGCGCCCTTCGCGCTTGGCCTTGCCGGCGGGCTTCAGTCGTTGCAGCGCGTTGGACACGGCCTTTTCATCGAGACCGGTCGCGACTGCGATCGCTGCAACGGTCTGAGGGGTTGAAGTCAGTGCTGCTGCGACGGTGTCGGCGGTTCCGTTGGTTTTGCTCATGGTGCGTCTCTCCTGTGTGGTGGTGCGTGAAGGTTCGGCCGGGGTCGGCGCGGGTGGGTCGGCCGGGCCGATCGTGGCCAGGTTCTCAAGGCGGCGCGGCGGGGTGCGCGGGCCGGCGCTGCCGGGAATGCGGAGCAGGCCCTTCTGCTCGGCGGCCGCGCGTTGGGTGCGGCGCGCAGCGATCGAGTTGCTGTGGCTCAGGGGCCCAAGCGAGCAGTTCACGGCCAGCACGGTGCCTTCGCTCAGGCGTGCTTCGATCTGCTCGATGCCGCCGGCGAACACGTTGCAGGCGACGATCTCGCCCGTCTCGCGCATGGCCACCAGGGCGGCGTGTACGTCGGCCTCGCGGATGTTGGTCTTGATGGCGATGTCGCGCGTGCGCAGCGGGCCGGGTTGGGCCTTGGCTAAAGCGGCGCGGATCTGTGCTAGGTGGTCGGGGGTGGTCATGCCCAGTCCTTCGGTGGGTAGCGGTGCTTCTTCAGGTACCGGCTGCGGCGGTGCATGTACGCGCGGTGTTTCTGGTGGCGGCGTGCGGCCGGGTTGATGCCGAACATTTCGAGCAGTGACGGCCGCTGAAACGACATCCAGGCTGGCCAGGCCCCGCCCACAAGGCTCGATCCAAATACGCCGGGCTGTAGTGCATTGAGCTGCCCCAATAAACCACTGGCCGCCATGCCGCCCCTCATCGGCCAAAGAGACGCGAACGCCAGGGCGAGCTTCTCGATCTCGGCGTTGATGGCGTCAAAAGCATGCCGGTACCTCTCGATCACCGGCGAGAACTGGTGCTCGATGAAGAGGCTCACGCCGCCACCTCGCGCCGCCTCGCTGCGGCCAGCGCGTTCTCGACCTGGCTGATGAGGTCATGCACGGTGCCGGTGTTTTGCAAATCGACATCCACGCCGGGGCGATGCAGTGCGGCCTGCAGGCTGTCGACGTGCTCCGTGCGGTGCTGGTTGATGCTTCCGGTGTCGGGGCGGCCCACCCACCAGATCACGCCGCCCGACTCCTGCACGAACTCGATCTCGGCCGTGGTGCGGCAATCGCTCACGACCAGGCCGGGTGCTTCGGCTTTCGGGTCCTGCAGGTCGCGCCAGATGTCTGCGACATTCGCGATCAGTGCGCGCGGGCCGAACGCAGCGAGGTACCAGTCGCCCAGGCTTTGCATGAAGTCACGGGGCTTGCGGTTCTGCAGCGTGGCGATGGGCTCGTCCTTCGCCGCGCCGTGGAGCTGTTCGGGGAACAGCTGCCAAGACTCGGCCAGCATCGCGCGTAGCGGCTCGGCGAATGCGGTCGTGTGAAAGCTGTGTTCGCGCTCCAGGTACTGCGCAATCGTGTCCTTGCCCGCGCGCGACCAGCCGCACAGGCCGATGAGGATCGGTTTGGCGGCGTCAGCGCAGGGTGGGGTGCCGGCGGTGTCTGAGGTCATTTCAGGGCCTTGATCTTGATGGGTTGGGTGTCGTCGCCGCGCTCTCTCGGGGTGATGAGTGGCGAGGTGTCGGGGGTGGTGCGGCCGGGGTTGTCGATAACAATCACTTTCTTGGAGGGCCATTGGCTGCGACCAAACAACCTCACCATTTGAATGGCGTCCCACCCGCCGCGGGCGATCCAGCCGAGCACGAAAAAGAAGGTGCCGAGGATGGCGACAAGTGCGAGCCAGTCGATGTACGAATCCATGTCTGTCACTCCGTTGCGCGCGCGGCGCGGATGGCCTGGCCCAGCTGGATGCAGCGGTCGAGGATGGAGGGGCGCCACTCTTCGCGGATGCGGAAGTGGTCGCAGCGCACGCCGTCCGGGTGGTCGGTGTCGATGCGAACCTGGGGCGCTGCGTTGGCCAGCTCCAGAGCGCGGCGATCGGCGGCGGCGCGCTGCTCGGCCTCGGTGCGGGCGATCTGCTCGGCGGTGTACCGCTCGTTCCGCTCGATCACGGCGAGGAACAGGATCAGGACCGTGATGCAGAGCAGGCCGCGGATCCAGTCGTGCGCGGGGGGCTCCACCTCGCGGCACACGACCGGGCGGCAGTTGCCTGCAGCCGTGACGGCGGTGGTGTGCGGCGGGCGGGGGAAGGGGTCAACGCGTGACATGGTGCAGGCGCCACTTCGTCGCAACGTTGGAAAATGCCTGGAGCTGCAGCGCGTTCCACCACTTCTCGACGTTGCCCCTCAATGCCCAGAAGGGCAGCGAGTACGGCGCTGTTGTGAATGTCGACGGCGACGGCAGGATGAACAGCGGCGCGTCAAACGATGGCAGCGGCGGCAGGTGCAATGCGAGACGCACGGCCATGCGCAGACGGCGCGACGGTTTCGGGCTTGGGCGTTCTTCCATCACTGCACCACGCGCACAAAGGTTTTCAGCATCCGCGGCGGAATGCTTGCCTTCGGGAAGTACCCGTCTCGGGCCATGATCTCCATGGCGCGGGCGCGGCTCCAGTTGCGGCGGTTGAAAGTCTCGCCGGTACGAATCTCGGCCGAGATTCCGCGCGTGTAGATGTTGACCGTCTTCACGTTCAGCAGGCCGTGCCTCGGCTCGGGCTTGTAGAACTTCATGCGCGTGCTCATGCTGCGGCCCTCACTTCCGCCGGCGTGCCGGGCTTGATCTTGGTGACGACCTTGATCCAGCCGGGCAGGACGTGCGGGCTGAGCAGGGTCTCGCGGCCGTTGGTGATGAGGTGAAGGTGCGCGGCCTCGGCCTGGTTCGCGGCGTCGAGCAGCTCGGTCTCGCTGGGGATGCGAATATTCGCAAGGGGAATCACGACGGCGGTCATGAGGGGTCTCCGTGGGGTGGGGTGGGTGAAGTGATGTCCGCGTGCGTGGTCGTGCTCGCAGCGGCTTTGCGGTGGGTGTGGATGAGCTTGGCCAACGGCTCGACGGTGAGCTTGTAGCGATCGAGGCGGTTCATGGCGGCCCGCAGCACCCGCAGGCGCGCCTCGGCCGCGGCCTCATCGGCGAAGCGCTCGGCCAGGCGCAGGTCGCCGGACCAGAGCTCGCCGCGCACGCCGGTGAAGACGCGGTGCGTGGCGCCGCGCCAGTACACGACGTACCCGGCGGTCTCGGACAGCTCGCCACTCAGCCGTTGCTTGATCTCGGCCAGCCCGCGTTCGACGGCGCGCGCGGCGATCTCGGCCTCGCGCCGGCCGGACCGGCGGCCTTCGCCGCGCAGCCAGGCGAGCGCCTGTTCGAGATCGGTCTTTTCAGCTTGTGCCTGGACGAGCGGATGGCTCATGGGGTCACCTCGTGAAGGGGAAGCTGGCCAAAGGCCTGCACGGCCGCGGCGGGCCACTCGGCGCGCGAGATCTCGACCAGCACCGGCACGACCTTCATCGAGGCCGGCCGGGCGGGTGGCAGCTGCATCTCGGCCTCGGCGTACGTGGGCACAGGGTCGGTGACGAGGCCGGTGGCCTCGTCCTGGATGCAGAACATGGTGCGAGCGGCAAGCAGGCTCATGCGGGCAGTCGGTCAGCGCGGGAGAGAAATGGCTGAATGGCTAAATGACCAACACCGTGCGGACGGGCAGCACTCGGCCCTTGTAGTCCTTGAGGTTGACGCCCTGGCTGCCATCCGGGAAGAGGCTGCCCCAGGCGCCGTCGGGCGAGTACTGGGTGCTGGACCAGTACCAGCCGTCGGGGATGATGGGCTGGACGTTCGCCTGCACCAGCGCGAGTTGCCGCTGTGCCGGCAGGAACCAGTCATCGAAGCGGCCGTGGCCGTTCTCGACGGTGAACTCGGCGGCGGCTTGGGCGGCGGGGCAATCTTCGCCGGAGAGCAGCAGCCCGCGCGTGTTGGCCGCGCCGTCCAGCTTGTCCGAGGTGTCGGGGATCGATTGGCCGTACCGACCCCATGCCTTGTCGATCGGCAGGTCCTTCAGGTAAAGCGGGATGATCAGCTCGACTTCGGTGCCGTTCGGCCCGGCCATGCGTCCGACACGGATGCCGCCCTGCTCCGGCCAGGGCTGGCCGATGGCGGGGACGGGGGTGTCGCGGGTAATGCTGGGGGTGGTGCTGGGGTTGGTGCTGGGGGTAGGGGTGGTGTCAGCGCCGGATTCGGCGGGGGTGGTCTCGACTGCGTGCATGCGTGCCTCCAAAGTCGGCCGGGATGGCCGGGTTGGAGGCAATGTAAAGAAAATCCTTACATCATGTCAAGAAAAACTTTGTTGGACGGCTGAGCCTACTTGGCAGAAGGGTCGGCTTTGCCGGTCCAGTTCTGGATTTTGCAAGCCTCGGCGCTCGCGTTTCCGCGTTGGCGCTCGATGCCGCAGAGCACCGCTTCACCGTAATACTTGCTGTCCGGGCCCGTGGAGGAGCTTACCAAGTCGGGCATTGGGCACTTAAGTTGCGCCATCATGAACAGATTGCTTTGCTGCGCAGTCAGTGCATTCTGGATGCGTAGTCGGCGATTGGTTTCCCGCGGCGCGCTGTCATCGCCCATGCCGCTGACATGCTCCATGGCGATGTACCGCTCCTGAAGGTCGGCGGACTTCGCCAGGCGGTCGCATTGGGCCTTGGTCCCGGTCTGTGCGATTGCGGTGAATGGCAATGCGGCAAGTATCAGTGCTGTGATCGGCTTCATGAGAGTTTATTCCTCAGGTAGGTAATGGCTTCCAGTTCTTCGCCTTCCAGCTTTTTCTGTGTCGCGACCATGCGCTCGGCAGTACGCAATGTCTTGGCGCGCAGTGCTTCCGGCTGTTTGGCGAGCTCCCCGGTGATGCGCCAGAACGCCGCCTTGCTTGGCACCTCTAGTGATCGGATGGCCTGGTTGAACGACTCGCGAGTAAGGTCAGTTCGCCCGGTGAGGTCGTTGCAGAGCTCGACGACAATTTCGCGCTCTTTTGTGCTGAATTGGCCATCGGCCTTGCCGAGATAGAGCAGCGCCCGCACCGTCGGCAGGTGGTCGGCGAGAACGGCTTCGAAGCCGCGATCGGGATGGTTGCGATACTGGTCGATGAGCAGGGCTTTGACGTCCTTGGCTGTCTCGCCCGACTCCATGACGATAGCCTGTCGGACGCGATCCATGCGGAATGAGCGGTACCCGTTTCGGAGCTCGCAATGAGCGTTGATCATCCCGGGGCCGTCGGTCGAGAAGTCATACGTTCGCACTCGGCGGCGGGTGATCGTGCCTTGCGCGTCGATGTAGTCCAAGTCCAGCCAGATTCGGATTGGAAAGAACGACCCGGCGCTCTCAACAAACTTCTGGACGTCCTTGTTTGTGGTCGGCTGGTCATCCAGATAGCGGTAGCGGTCCTGCTCGGCTTTGCCGGACTTGGAAAAATAAAGCCAGGCAGCAACCGCGCCGACTATAAGTAAGACCCATGCGCCGAAAGGCATGTCAGACCTTTCCTGATCGATGAACGACCATGCCGATGATGTCGACGGGAACGTCCGGGGTCAAATACTCGTCCGGGTAAAACGCCTTGTTCGGGTTGTCGCTGGACACCAGGATGCGGCCATCGGCTTGGCGTATCAGCCGCTTCACCTTGGCGCCGTCATCGGTGCGGAATGCGAAGACTCGGCCACTGATCACGGTTTTTTGGAGCGTGTTCACCAGCACATCATCGCCGTCAAAAATGGTGGGCGACATGGAGTCGCCTTCAACCTCCACCACAACCAGGGCTGCTGGGATCAGTTTCATTTTTTCCAACCAGTCCCGGCGGTACGCGTGCTTGCCGTCAACCTCTTCGTGGCCGTTTTCCGCTGGAGAGCCTGCGCCAACCTTCGCGGTGTACTTCGGGACGAATGCGTACTTGTTCTGATCCAGTGAGTAGGCAGCGGGCTCCGAGGCGGCGTGGAGGATCTGCACGCCCAGCACGTCGGAAATTGCGTCGTGATGCTTGCGTGTCGGCACGGACTTGCCCGATTCCCAGTCCCGGATGGTCTGGCGGCTGACACCGATGCGGTCTGCTGTCTCTTCCTGGGTCAGGTTGAGGGCTTCTCGGGCGTCGCGTAAGCGGGTGGCGTAACTCATGGACCGATGATCAAAGTTTTTCTTTACGAACGCGAGAAAGAATTTCTTGCAAAAAAGAAAAGAAATTCTTTACAATGGATTCATGGAATCGACCGTGAATACCCGCGAACTCATCCGGATGGCCGGCGGCCCTGTCGCTGTTGGCCGGCTGTTCAACATCAGCGGTCAGGCTGTCAGTGGTTGGTACGCCGAAGGCATTCCGCCGGATCGGGTCATCCGGGTGGCTGAATCGACAGGTTGGAGCATCACTCCGCATCAACTGCGGCCAGACATTTACCCGAACCCGTGCGACGGCTTGCCGCCAGATCATCCGCTGCGGCTTGAAATTTCCAAGAAAGCGGCCTGATGCGTTCACGCCGCGCTCCGACTGCCAGTGCGTTGCAGTCCGCGATCATTGCCGCGGGCAGTCAATCTGCGCTCGTTCGAAAAATCAACGCCAGAGCAGGTCGCAAAGTCATTTCTCAGCAAGCGGTGTCGCTGTGGCTGGCACAGGGTGCGGGGCCGACCGCTGAGCTGGTGCTGGATATCGCGGCAGTGATCGGCTTCAAGGTGACGCCGCACGAGTTGCGGCCCGACATTTACCCATATCCCGGCGATGCGCTGCCGCCGCGATTTAAGAAGGCGGCCTGATGTCCTGGCTGCCAACGAAAAGTGATCACTGCAGTGGGAATTGCAGTGTTGGCGCGGCCCGAACATTGGCCGCGCCTTTTGTCTCCCCGGCCTTCGGGCCATCCTCCGGGAGCGGACGGTCGCGCAAGCGGCCTTTGACCCGTCGTCACGGCCTCGCGGCTCGTGACGGCGGGTTTTTCTTTTCCTGATCGGGGTTTCGGTGTCCATGTTGGCCATTCTCCCCGCCTGCTCACTCGCTGTCTGTCCGTGCGTGTCCGTGAAATTCGGACAGGCGCGGACACGCTGATTTTTGGAGGTTGCGATGCAACAGAACGCGTTGTTTGTGGAGAACGTCAACGAAGCCCTTCGCGAAGCGGTGAAGGCTGCTGGCGGGGTGAAGGTTGTGGCGAGCAAGTTGAGGCCCGAGCTCTCGGTGGACGATGCGTCGACGTGGCTTCGGGACTGTTTGAATCCGTCCAGGCGTGAGCGTCTGGATCCTGAGCGCGTGGTTTTTATTCTGCGGCTGGCCCGCGAAGCAGGGAGTCACGTGGCGATGCAGTTCATCGGCGCCGAGTGCGGCTACGAAGTCCGCGCGGTCGATCCGGAGGATCAGAAGGAGCGCCTGCAGCGTGAATTTCTCGATGGGGTAGCCGCGCTGACTGTTCTGGCCAATCGTCTGCAGCGCACGGGATCGGCCTGACCCTGCATGCTCCGGTTCTTCGCTTCCATTTCCGCCGCGATCGCATCCGTGATCGTGTACGCGCTGCTCTTCGTGGTGGCGGGCCTTGCCTGTCTGCTCGCGTTGGCCGGCGCGCTGTCCTGCGCCGCCGCGTTGGTGCTGATGACAGGCGCCAATCGCGCGCGGCTGTGGTGGGAACGTCCATGAGCTCGCCCGGCGTTCGTCCTGTCAAGCCTCCCCCGGTCGCGGATTCTCTGCGCCGGCAGGTGTGGGATGTGCTGCCGGTGTGGACGCCAGAGACGGCTGCGACGGTGGTCGGGTTCACTCGGCAGCAGATTGTCGAGGCGACGGGCCTTTCGCCGACGCAGGTCTCTGCGGTGATGAAGCGATTGATCGCGGCCGGTGTGCTGAAGGAAACAGGCGAGCGGAAGAAGCCGGCGCTTTGGGCGCGAACGGCCGTGGAGATACCTGACCGGGGCCGAGGCCGACCGCGGGGCAAGTCGTCGCCGCGCAAGATGGCCGAGGGATCGCAGCCGATCAAGTCACGCGCGGCTCGGCCGGTGACGCCGCCCACGGGTGCGCTGAATCGTTCCGGCTTGCTGTCGATGGTGTTCGCGCCGTTGATAGGGAAGCGGCATGACGACTGAAAATCCGGTGACTGACCAACTTCTCGGCGTGATCCGCCGCGTGCCTGGCACGGGCCGCATCGAGACGGTGTGGCGCGACGGCAAGCGGCCGGCGCGGCTGCGACTGGTCGATGAGCTGGCAATGATCGAGGCGTTCTACGTGGAGGAGCATTCGCAGCGCATCGCCGGGCTGGCCACGCGCGAGCAGCGGCTCGCGGCGCTTGCGAATATTCGCAGCCGGAAGGATGGCGCCGTGCTCGGCGCGAAGGTCGAGGCGCGGGTGCGAGAGATCTGGGCGCAGCGCTCGGCCGCAACACCGACGGAACTCAAGGCGGCCGCATGACCTGGGCGAATCTGGACAGCCTGCACGAGCAGATGCAGGCGGTGGGAATGCCGCCGATCAACGGTTCGCTGACGTTGGATCGGATCGTCCGGTACGGGCCGAACAAGCGGGCTTTTTACAAGCTGTACGAACACCGTACACGCGATGGCCGCGAATTCGTGACCGGGTACTTCGGGATGTGGGGCGCGGTCGAGGTGACGAAGGTGGTCATCGACTGGGACGCCGCCGGGGTGGACTCGGCAGAGCGCCAGCGATTCCGGGAGGAGATGGCCGAGAAGCAGCGCCGCGAGGATGAGAAACGCGCCGAGCGCGCGCACCTCGCCGCGAACCGGGCGCGCGATCAGTGGAGCAAGGCGATCAAGCTGCATCTCGCCGGCACGACGGGGGTGTCGTCGGCGTACGCGCTGCGGAAGGCGGTGCATCTTGAGTCGTGTCGCCTGGCGCACGACGGGACGATCCTGGTGCCGATCCTGCGGTACGACGCGGAGGAGAAGGGCGGCCGGATGGTCGGCCTGCAGAAGATCGCGCAGGACGGTACGAAACGGTTCAACAAGAACATGGCCATGGAAGGCGGCGCGTGCCGCCTCGGCAATATTCCGGGCGACGGGGATGTGATCCTGGTCGTCGAGGGATTTGCGACGGGCCTGTCGGTGCGCATGGCGACGCGCCAGGTGCTGACGGTGTTCGTGGCGTTCAATGCGGGCAATTTGAAGCCGGTGGCGGAGATCCTGCGCGAGCGGTACCCAACCTCGCCGATCATCTTCTGCGCGGATGATGACTGGAAGACGACGAAGCCGGACGGCACGCCGTTCAATCCGGGTGTGTACTACGCGCACGTGGCCGCGCGTGCGGTCAAGCGGGCGGCGGTGCTTGTGCCGCTTTTCCTGGCTGACAGCCGGGACGACAAGTGGACGGACTTCAACGACCTGCACTTGGCGCGCGGACTCGAGGAGTGCGAAGCGCAGCTGAAGGCGATCCCCGAGCTGGTGGAGACTGTGTGCGCGGAGAAGCCGGCGGAAGCGCCTGCTGCGACTGCTCAGGATGGTCCGCCGAGCGGCGCGGTGTGGGCCGACGCTGTGTCGGGCCGTGACCCGCACGAGGCGGCGCCCGATGGCGGCAGCGGTGGGTCGGGTGGTGGTGGTGGAGACGGTGGCGGCGATGGCCCGCCGGATGGCATTTCCACCCCACCGGAGCCTGACGGCGAACCGGTGCCGTATGTGCGGACCTGGCACGATGATCTGCAGCGAACAAAGTCCGGCGCGTTGAAGCCGACGCTGCACAACGCGCAGCTGGTGCTGCAGCATCACGACGAATGGCAGGGCGTGCTCGGATTCGATCTGTACGGCGAGCAGGTGATCAAGCTGCAGCCGCCGCCGTTCGCCGGTGGCGCCACGGGAAAGTGGCAGGACATCGATGACGTGCGGCTGAAGCTGTGGTTCTCGCAACGCATCGGCGAGCCGCCGGACAAGACGGTGACGGATGCCGTGCTGCTGGCATCGCGCCGCAATGAGTTTCATGAACTCAAGGATTACCTGGAGGGCTGTGCGAGCCGGTGGGATGGCACGTACCGCCTGGCGACGATGATGCAGCGCTACTTCGGCGCGTGCACGGGCGAGGAATTTACGCAGCAAACGCCCGAGGAGCAGGACGAGGAACGGACGTACTGCGAAAAGGCGGCCACGAAGTGGATGGTCGGCGCATGCAGGCGGGTGTTCATGCCGGGCTGTCAGATGGACAACATGCTCATTCTGGAAGGTGAGCAGGGCTTGATGAAGTCGACGGCGTTCAGCGTGCTCGGCGGGAAGTGGTTTTCCGATGTCCGGCTGAATTTCAAGGACAAGGATTCGCTGCTCGCGTTGCAGGGGTACTGGATCGTCGAGATGGCCGAGCTGGAAGGCATGAACAAGGCCGACACGTCGGAGACGAAGCAGTTTCTGACGCACCGGGTGGATTTCTTCCGCCCGCCGTATGGGCGAAAGCTGGAAGAGAAGCCGCGGCGCTGCGTGTTCGGCGGCACGGTGAATCTGGGCGTGTACCTGAAGGATGAGACTGGCAACCGGCGTTTCTGGCCTGTGCGGGTGTATGCGATTGACCTGGAGCAGCTGAAGGCGGATCGCGACCAGCTCTGGGGCGAGGCGATGCACTGGATGCGGAAGGATTTTCCGCACTGGGTGCTGCCCGACGAAAGGCATCTGTTCGAGCGGCAGCAGGATCAGCGGTTTGTCGAGGATGCGTGGCTGGAGCCGATCGAGAAGTTTCTGGACGGCACTGCGCTCGATGGCCCGGTCAACGAGGTCACGATGGCTGAACTGCTCGGCGCGGCGCTGAAGCTGGACTTCGCGCGTCAGGACCGCCAGGCGCAAACGCGCGCCGGCATCGTGATGAAGCGGCTGGGCTGGAAGAAGGTGAAAAAGGGCTCCGGCAGGCGGGGGTACGTGTATCTCCGGCCGCCATCTGCCAAGCCTTCAGCGTCGCCCATGAATTCGAACGATCAAGGGGGCGAAGATGAGCCGTTTTGATCGCATTTCGGTGATCCGTCCGACCTCGTCCTACCTATTGAAAAGAGGTAGGACGGACGTTGTTTCATCTGTTGAATCAAAGGGATGTCCTACCGTCCTACCTACTCATGCGAGCGCGCACGCGGCGCGCATGCGTGCGGGCGCGCCCGCACACGCACACACGCACCCGCGCACACGTACGCGCGCGCGCACCCCTGCGCTGTCAGGTTGGACAGGTAGGACGGTAGGACATCGTATTGATTCGCCAAGGGAAAAACCGTCCTACCTCGGCGTCCTACCTTGGCGTCCAACCTCGGGGGCCGATCGATGAGCCGCATCCTGCCGTCGCGGTTCTACCACCGAGACCCGGCCGAGCTGGCCGATGAGCTGATGTCGGCGCGTGAGTCCGCTGCGGCTGCGGAAGCCCGGCGGTTGATGGAGCGGCTGGCCGAGGCCTCGGCGCCACCGCCGCGCATGCCGCGCCGATTCCTGACCTGGCAACAGAAGCGCGATCGCATCGAGGCCTCGGTGCGCGCGAACCGTGGAAATTTGGGAGAGCGAAAGCCATGACGTTGAACGAAGAAGATGTCGACCTGCGGCTGAAGCGGTGGGCGCGGTATGTGGCTGGTGGGCTCTCGTCCGGTTTTCTGGGTCTGCCTGGACACTGCACCTATCTGGAGTACGCGATCAAGTCCACGGATGGCACGTCGCGAGAGGCCCCCGAGGAAGTGTGGCAAACGGATCGCGCTATTCGGAAGCTGGGCGAAATCGACCGTACATTGCGAACGGCCATTGAGGTGTCATACCTTCTGGCCGGGTCGCGGTGGGATCAGGCGCAGATGCTCAAGTGTTCTGAGCGCTCTCGGGATAGGTGGGTCGAGAGGGGAATACAGCACCTCATCACCATCCTGCACGAAGAAATAAATTGTACAGTTGCGCGCTGACGGGAAATCAGTACACTTTCGGCACGCTGAGAATTTCTCACTCGATCGAACCCGCACCTTGCCCGTGCGGGTTTTCGCTTTGTGGAGCCCGGCATGGAAACTCGTGTCACGCTGGATGGGCTGCTGAAGCCGGGAGAGTTGGAAGCCTGGACGCGCAGGAAGCAGAAAGAGATTGCGCAGCGGGTCAAGCAAGGGATGCTCGATGCCCGGCCCGAAACAGATCGGATCATGCGCGAGGAAAATCGGCGAGCATTCAAGGTCGTCAACCCGCGCATGGACAAGTCCTGGCGCGCCAATGTGTACACGCAGGACCGTGGCGGTCAGGGGCATGGTAGTCCGCGGCTGGTGGTGAAGAACCTGTCGAAGTGGTTCAAGATTCAGACGACCGGTGGCGTGATCCGCAACAAGACCACGCCACGCGCACTGCTGATTCCGATCAACACGGCGGCCGGATCGCGTATCGGTACGAAGAAGTTCTACAAGATGATCGCCTGGCTGCGCCAGAACAAGTGGACGGTCATCCGCAACGGCATCCTGTATGTGCGGCCGCCGATGAATGAATCGCGGCGCGGTGGCGTCGCGGCTGGATCGCGCATCAACAAGAAGTTTCGGTCGACGTTCTCGGGCAGCTTCAAGCGGCCGAGCGGATTCGACATCAAGCTGAACGAACAAGGCCTGACGCCGATCGCAATCATCCGCACCAGCATCACGATGAAGAAGCGGATGGATCTCGACAGCATCGCGCGCCGCCGCCTGCTGCCCGTCGTCGCCGCGCGGATCCGCGCAGCTCTCGGCCGTGCGCAGTACAGCGGGCGTGGGACGTAGCACGAAGAATCAATCATTGCAATATTCGCGGGTCCTTCCTGCGAGTTTGTGTATACGGCGCAAAATCCCCCCCTTTCGATTTCAGTTACACCGAAAAATCAACGGGTTAACTAGTCCGGTCAAATAGGGCCGAAGTCGGTCAGAGCGATGGGCAAGAAGGTTAACCAGACAGAGCTGGCCGAGATCCTCGGCGTCACGGATGTCACTCTCTGGGAGTGGCAGAAGGACGGGATGCCGATCGAGCAGCGCGGCGAGCGCGGCCAGGCGAACGTGTACGACACAACGGCGTGCATCGACTGGCGCATCGAGCGCGAGCTGGCCAAGCGGGGCAAGGAAACGCAGCGCGACCGGCTAACGCGGTTGCAGGCTGACGCGCTCGAACGTGAAAACGCGATCAAGGCCGCCACACTGGTGCCGGCCGAGGAGATCGAGCCGGTGTGGCGCGGCCGAGTTTTTGCGGCGGCCGCGTTCCTGCTAGGGCAGCGATCGCGGCTGGCCGGTTTGCTGGAAGCCGCGCCAGGTATTGAAGCAAAGCGCACGCTGCTCGAGCGTGAGTTCACCGAGTTTCTGACGCGCCTCGGCGTCGACGGCGCCGCGATGCAAGCCGAAGTCGATGACTTGCTGGCCAAGCTGTTCGAGGCTGATGCGGCAAACCTGCTGGCGCGCTTCAACTTAAAAGAGCGCGACACCGAAAACCACGATGATCAATCGAACGCTGCAGGACCTGTTGGCCCGGGTCTGGGCGGCGTTCGTCCCGACCCCGCGGATCCCGCCGTCGGAGTGGGCTGAAACAAAGCGGTACATCTCGGCGCGATCGGCCGAGATGTGGGGCAAGTTTGAATGGACGATGGTGCCGCAGCTGCGCGCGGTGCTCGATGCGTTCAACGAGCCAGGCGTGCGCGGTGTGCGCGTGCAGAAAGGCTCGCAGGGCGGGTACACCGAATCGATCCTGGTGAACCTGCTCGGGTACATCATCGACGTCTGCCCGGCGCCGATCCTGGTGATGTTCCCGAAGGCGGACAAGGGCAAGGAGTTCAACCTCGAACGGTTTGAACCGATGATCGAGGTCACGCCCTGCCTCGCAGAGAAGGTGCCGCTGAAGTCGCGAGAGAAGGGGATCACCCAGCTCTTCAAAGTCTTTGCGGGTGGCTGGATCAAGTTTGTCGGCTCGCACACGCCGGACGCCGTGAAGTCCAGTTCGGCGCGGTACGTGTTCGTCGAGGAACCCGACGACTGCGAGACAGACGTAAAAGGGCAGGGCCGCACGGTCAAGCTGATCCGCGAGCGGTTGAAGACTTACTTCGACACGATGAGCGTGATGGGCGGTACGCCCACGCTTGAAGGCCTATCGGCGATAGCCGATGAAATGTTGCTGACTGATCAGCGCAAGTTCTTCGTGCGCTGCAATCACTGTGGCCACGCTGCTCCGCTGGTGTGGGAGAACGTCAAGTGGCGCAGCGACGAGACCGTCACGCATCCCGTGTACGGTCACGCGCTGCCCGAGACCGCCGCGTACGAATGCGACGGCTGCGGCGTGTTGTGGAGCCCGAGCGAAAAAGACAACAATATTCGGGCGAGCTGTGACGCACAGGCCGCCGGTGAGCCGGGCGTCGGCTGGTTGCCGACCGCGCCGTTCACCGGGCTCGCCGGGTTTTACATGTCGGACCTGATCTCGCTGTTCCCAGGTGCGGCCCTGCCGGAGCTGGTGAAGAAGTACCTGGAAGCCCAGCACCAGGCGGCGGCCGGCGACAACAACGCCCTGGTCGAGTTCTACAACAACCAGCTCGGCCTTCCGTTCCGGTTCAAGTCGCCGGTGCCGGAGATCGAAGAGCTGGAGCAGCGCGCAGAAGCGTACGAAGAATTCACTGTGCCGTGGGGCGGGCTCCGCCTGACGGCTGGTGTAGATGTGCAGGGTGACCGCCTCGCGGTAAAGGTCGTGGCCTGGGGCCGCGGCGAAGAGAGCTGGCGCGTGTTTGCTGGCGAAATTTACGGCAACGTCGTTGATCATTCCGATCCGGTCTGGGATGAGCTGGAAGAGTTTCTCTTCCGCGAGTACCGCCACGTCAGCGGCGTCGACATGTACATCGAGTGCATGAGCATCGATGCTAGCGATGGCAACACAAGCGACGCCGTGTACCACTTCGCGCGCAAGCACAAAGCGCACGGCGTGATCGCGGTGAAAGGCGCGAGCGACGGCGGCGGCGAGATCTTCCGCGTGCCGAAGCCGGTCGACCCGAACAGTCGCAGCAAGGCCTCGAAGTACGGCCTGCAGGTGTACATGGTCGGCACCGAAAAAGCCAAGGACCTGATCATCGGTTACGGCGAATTCGGCGGCCGCCTGAAGTTGAGCGAGCTGCGCGAGATTGGCGGCGAGCGCGTCACCGTGACCGGCACCGGTCCAGGTCGCATGCACTGGTATCGCGGCATCCGTGGCGACTGGTTCAAGCAGATCACCTCCGAGGTGAAGGCCCCCATGAAGGGCCGGCCCCGGAACAAGCTGTACTGGCAGGTGAAGCAAGGCGTGCGAAACGAATTCCTCGACTGCGAGGTGTACGCACTGCACGCCGCGCGCAAGCTGCGCATCAACCTGATGTCCGATGCCGCGTGGAGCGCGTACGAACAGCGCATCCGCCAGCCCGACATGGTCACCATGGCCCAGCTCCGCGCGCAGCAGGAAGCGGCGGACCAGGCCGCGCGTGATGCCGCCGCGAATATTCGCAGCGGCGATGCGGAGCCGGACGCTGAGCAAGACAGTGAAATGAACACCGCAGCAGCCACTGAGGCGGCGCCAGGAGAGGCGCCACCGTCCGCATCGGCGGCAGCAACACCCGCCGCCGGTGCGGGCGGCGCGAAGGCTGTGCCGGCAGTGAAGCCAAAGCGCGCGCCGCGGCAGGACCCGCTGGCGGTTGCGCTGCTCGGTGGCGGCAGAAGTTCCAAGCAGCCCGCGGCGCCGAGTGCCGACGATTCACCCTGGATGTAACGAAAGGATCCAAGTGGCCGCAGTCACCGTCGTCTCTGATGGCACGCCGTACGGCACCGACGTCATCGATCAGGACGGCAAGAAGATCGTCGGCTGGTCAAAGGCCACCATCGTCATCGGCCCGCGCGGGCCGAGCCGGTTGTTCCTCGAATTCTCGGCTGTGAATGTCGAGGCCCACAAACTCGAACTTGAAGAAAGGAAAGCGCCATGAAGCAGGTACAACTCCTCAAGCAGCACGTGCTGGAAGACGTCGCCAAAGACGGCAAGTCCGTCGAGCGTGTCACCAATAACCCTGGCTCCGTGCTCAGCCTGCCCGACGCCGAGGCTGATGCCCTCATCGCGAACGGCACTGCCGCCGAATACACCCCGCCCGCCGAAGCAGCACCCGCGGGCCCCGCCGAGGACTCCGGATCCTCGGCGGGTGCTCCCGCGGCTGTGATCGTTGAAGCGGACGGCCATAGCTTCCGTGAAGTGAACAGCTGACCTTACGCCATGGCCGACCTCGCCACCCTGCAGACCCGCCTCACCGAGGCGGAGTCCGCATATCACAAGCTGATGACGGGCTCGAAAACCGTCGAAGTTCAGCACGGTGACATGCGCACCAAGTACACGGAAGCGCAGGCCGGCACTCTCCTTGCGTACATCGCTGACCTCAGGGCCCAGATCGCCGCGCTCGGCGGCGGCGTGACGGGCCTGCGCCGCCGCGCCTTCAGCGTCGACCTGCCGTCTTACTGACTCTCATGTCGAAAGCCCTCGCATCCCGCAGCCGTTCGGGAGGGATCAGCTCGTCCGCGAATCCCGCCAAGGCCGGCACCACCGCGTACGGTGCTGGCGTGCGTGTCGTTGATGTCACGGCCGCGCCCGTGAAGCCCAGCATGTCCGGTGCCTTCGTGGCTGGCTCCAGGTCCAATCCCGACCTGCGTCGCTGGAACCCGGTAGCCGGTTCGCCGGATGCCGACATCCTGTCGAACATCCCGATCATCGCCTCGCGTGCACGAGATCTGCAGCGCAACCACCCGCTGGTGGCCGG
Organism: Betaproteobacteria bacterium; assembly: GCA_016791265.1. GTDB lineage: Bacteria > Pseudomonadota > Gammaproteobacteria > Burkholderiales > Usitatibacteraceae > JAEUMY01. The sequence continues at coordinate 84,489 of JAEUMY010000022.1, read as the reverse complement.
CGCGCTGCAGACCAATCTCGACAACATCCTCGGCGGCGGGCTGTGGCTTGCGCCGATGCCGGATTACGAGGTGCTCGGCAAGTCTCGCGAGTGGGCCATCGAAACGCGCACCGCGATCAAAGCACTCTGGCGCGGCTGGGCGGACACGTTCCACTGCGACGCCACTCGCAGCTTCACTTTGGATGGCCTGGCGCAACAGATGTTTGTCGGCGCGTGGATGAACGGTGACGGCGTCGCGCTCCCGCTGTGGCTGCCGCGTCTCGGTTCGCCTGCTGCGCTCCGAATCCAGACCATCGAGTCGGATCGCCTTTGCAACCCGCAGGGCACCCCTGACACTGCCACGCTTCGCGGCGGTATCGAGATCGACGCGTACGGCGCGCCCGTTGCCTACAACTTCAAAAAATCGCACCCGGGCGATCGCTACTTCTGGCACGGCCTTGTTCCCGACAAAGATGAGTGGGAGCGCATCCCGGCCGAAACCTGGTGGGGCCGCCGGCGCGTCATTCACATGCCGGACAGCAAGATCCGCAGCGGCCAGACGCGCGGCGTCTCCGCGCTGGCCAGCGTCATGCGCACGCTCAAGGTTGCGGGCGACTACACCAACCACGAGCTGAAGGCTGCGGCCGTCAACGCGATGATCGCCGTCATCACCGAATCGTCGCTCAGCCAGGATGCGCTGCTCGAACTGCTGTCCAACAACGAAGACGCGCGCCAGTCCTACATCGAGAGTCTGTCCAGTCGCGGCAAAGGCTCGCTACCGATGGAAGGCGGCACCATCCTGCCGCTGATGCTCGGCGAGAAGGTGTCGAGCTTCAACCCTTCCCGGCCGAACACCGCTTACGAGCCATTCATGAACGCCATGGGCCGGTACATGGCGGCCGGCCTGAACATGCCGTTCGAGCTGTTCATGAAGGACTTCAGCCAGTCCAACTATTCCAGCGCGCGCGCTGCGCTCCTGGAAGGCTGGCGATTCTTCACCGGCCGCCGGCAGCACCTCGCGCTGTACTTCTATCAGCCCGTGTACGAGCTGTTCCTGGAAGAGATGGTCGACGCCGGCAAGATCGACGCGCCCGACTTCTATGAAAACAAGTGGGCGTACTGCCGCGCTCGCTGGGTCGGCCCCGGCCGAGGCTGGATCGATCCCCTCAAGGAAGCCGAGGCCGCCGGCATGCGCATGGAGCTCAAGCTCTCCAGCCTTGAAGACGAATGCGCCGAGCAGGGCAAAGACTGGCAGGAAGTCCTTGAGCAAATCGCCGCCGAGCGCGAGTACGCCGAAACCCTCGGCGTCGATCTCGGCCAGGCCTTTGGCGCGCGTGCCCCGCAGCCCGCGCCGCAACCCGACCGCGAGTCCGACGAAGAGCGCCAGGCGCGAGAAGCTGAAGAGGTCGATCAGGGTGGGGACAAGCCGGCACAGCGCGGCCGGAAAGTTCAACGTGAAACAACTCGGCCGGCCGCGTCGCGCGCCGCCACGAAGGGCTGATTATGAAACTGTACCCGCACCTCGCCAGCAAACTGTTTGGCACGCCGCTGATGATGGCCGAGCGTGATGCACACGCGCTGGCCGAGGCGTTCAACCAGGTCATCGTCAACGGCACGGGCGGCCTGCAGATCGGCACTGCTGACGTGGCCGCGAAGCCGAAGCCGGAAGCGTACGGCAGCAACTTCGCCGGCGCGCGGTACGCCGACAAGCCGTTCATCCTCACCGATGCCGGTGTCGCCATCCTGCCCGTGCACGGCCCGCTCGTGAACCGCGCCGGTCAGATCTCGCCGGACTGCATGGAGATGCAGAGCTACCAGCGCCTATCGCGCAAGTTCGAGGCCATGCAGAAGGACGCGGACGTGAAAGCGATCCTGCTGGAGATGGACACGCCCGGCGGCGAAGTCTCCGGCAACTTCGATCTGGCCGCGCGCTGGATGTCGCTGCGCAGCGCGAAGCCGCTGTGGGCCCACGCGAACGAGTCTGCATTCAGCGCCGGCTATTCGCTCGCGTCCTCGGCCTCGCGCTTGCTCGCTCCGCGTACCGGCATGGTTGGCTCCATCGGCGTCATCTGGATGCACGTCGATCAGAGCGCCCGGCTGGAAAAAGCCGGCTACAAGTTCACCACCTTCAAGTCCGGCCAGCACAAAGACGACTTCAGCTCGCTGAAGGGTCTGTCCAAAGATGAAAAGGACTGGGCCGAGCAGTACGTGAATTCCCTGGCCGACATGTTCACCGCGCACGTCGCCCAGGCGCGCGGGATCGATCAGCAGGCCGTGCGCGACTTTGAGGCGCAGATCTATTCCGCGTCCGAAGCGAAACAGAACGGCCTCATCGACGGCGTGCAGACCTTCGCCGAAACCCTCGCCGAGCTGGAGCAGTTCGTCGCCTCCGGCCAGACCGTGTTTCTCCCTGCGCGGACCGCCGCACAGGTCACTGCAGCACCTTCTCAACCTGAACAGGAGCCAATCATGGCAGATCCAAAAGACACGCCGGCGGCCACCGCAGCACAACCCGCCACCCCCCAAACGCCTGCAGCTGCACCGGCTGCAGCCCCGGCTGCCGCGACCCCTTCCGCTGCTGGCGCAGATGCAGTCGCTGACGCCAAGGCCCGCATCAAGGCCATCACCGGGCACGACGAGGCAAAGGGCCGCGAGACGCTTGCGCAGCATCTCGCCTTCGATACTGATCTCAGCGTCGACGCCGCTGTTGCGCTGCTGAAGGCCTCGGCCAAGCAGAGCGCCGGCACCGGCCTGGCCGCCGCCATGGCCGCCGTGCCGAACCCCGCGGTCGGCGTATCGGCCGCGCCTGCGTCCGGCGAAGAAACCCCCGAGCAGCTCGGCCGCCGTGTGGCCGGGTACTTCACCAAACCCGCCCAGTAAAGGAGCCTCATCATGGCCGAACTCGCCAGCATCGCCGAAACCACCTTCAACCCCGATCGCCTGATCGCCGGCCCCGCTGATCTGATTCTGACCCGCCAGATCACCCTGATCTCTGGCCAGAACCTGACCCGCGGCGCCGTGCTGGGCAAGATCACCGCAAGCGGCAAGTACAACCTGTCGCTGTCTGCCGCCGGTGACGGCTCCCAGACGCCCGACGCGATCCTCGCCGAGGACTGCAACGCCTCCGGTGGCGACAAGGTGACCATCGCGTACTTCAAGGGCCGGTTCAACGAAGATCGCCTCACCTTCGGTACCGCCCACACCGCTGCCAGCACGCAGGAAGGTCTGCGTGCCAAGGGCATCGATCTCGTCAAACCCGTCGCAGCCTAATCAGGAGAACCCATCATGGCCGACATTTTCAGCACCGATTCCCTGGTCCAGGTGGTCCGCTACCTGCCCCAGCCCAACACCTTCCTGCTCGATACGTTCTTCCCGAACATCCAGCAGGAGCAGTCCGAGTTCATCCACTTCGACGTCGAGAACGGCAAGCGCCGCATCGCGCCCTTCGTGTCTCCGCTGGTCGAAGGCAAGATCGTGGAAGAGCAGGGCTTCGTCGCCAAGGAATTCAAGCCGGCGTACGTCAAGCCCAAGACTGCGTTCAACCCGAACCGCGCCATCAAGCGCGCCAAGGGCGAGCGCATCGGCGGCGAATATTCGCCGCAGCAGCGCATTGAAATGGCCGTGGCCGACACGCTGCTCGATCACTCCAACATGATCAAGCGTCGTCTCGAATTGATGGCCGCTGAAGCGCTGCGCCTCGGCCAGGTCACGGTGTCCGGCGAGCGTTACCCGACGACCGTCGTGAACTACGGTCGTGACGCGGGCCTGTCGGTCACGCTCACCAACCCGAACCGCTGGAGCGATTCCGGCATCGAGCCGCTGGACAACCTGACCGACTGGTCGCAGACCGTGCTGCAGAAGTCCGGCGCCCCGATCACCGACTGGGTGATGACGGTCGACGTGTGGAAGGTGTTCTACAAGAACGCCAACGTCAAGGCGCTGCTGGACCGCTTCCGCGGCAACAGCCAGATCAGCGGCTTCGCACCCGAGCCGCGCGAAGGCGGCGTGCTGGTTGGCGAGATCCCGCCGTTCCGCTTCTGGGTGTATTCCGGCTGGTACGTGGATGATGCCGGCACGGAGCAGCCCATCCTGCCCGCCGGCACGGTGATCGGTGGCTCGGCCGCGATCGAAGGCTACGAAGCGTACGCCGCGATTCAGGACCCGACTGCCGGCTTCCAGGCGCTGCCGATCTTCCCGAAGTCCTGGGTCGACAACGATCCGCCGGTGCGCTGGATCATGTCGCAGTCCGCGCCGCTCGTGGTGCCGTATCGCCCGAACGCGTCGTTCCGCGCCACCGTCCTGTAACCGGGAGACGACCATGCCTGAAGTCATCGTCAACCCGGGCAACACGCTTGTCGCCGGCAAGGATGCAAAACATCTCGGCCCCGGTGACAAGGTCAAGTTGCCGCAGGAGGAGTGCGATCGCCTGATCGCGCTGAACGTCGTGCGCCTGCCCGACGCCGATGCCGCCAAGGCCGAAGCCGCCCGCAAGGCGGCCGAGGAAGAGGCGGCACGCAAGGCCGAAGCAGAAGCCGCAGCCCAGAAAGCCGCGGCCGAAAAAGCAGCGGCCGAGGAGGCTGCGCGCAAGGCGGCTGAAGAAGAAGCCGCTCGCCTGGCTGAACAGGGCAACGGCGGAAACGCCTGATCGCCCTGATCTTCGTCCTGAGAACGAGAAGGCCCGCCAGAGATGGCGGGCCTTTTTTCTTCCTGATCCTGATCGCGAATATTCGCATGCAAACCACCGAACAATTCTTCGAAGACTTCCAGGCAGCCGGCATGCTCGTGCCCGCTGCCTGGACGCCTTCCGTTGACGCGGGTGGCGGCGCTGCCGTCAGTACCAATGTCCGCTACCGCAACATGGATGACGACTATGCCGACGGCATGGTTGTCGCGCAGCACCCGTCGATCGAGTACCCGACCAGCTGGCTGCCTGGCCTGATCGAAGGCGAGACCGTGACGCTCGATCTTTCGAGCCTCGGCGGCTCGGCATCGGCCACGTTCAAGGTCCGCGCTGCGCCGCGTCGCGGTCTCGACGGCACGCGTGCCAAAGCATTTCTGAAGGCTGTGTGATGACGACCCCCCGGCTCGCGTTGCTCGCCACCCCCAGCGGGGGCGGCTTGTCGCTTGGGGCGGCCCGGCGCGACTGACATGGCCGACCGCATCTCGAAACAGCTTCGCGACGCCGCGGCGACCGCGCTCGGCTCGCCCGCCATCACGTCTGGCGGTCTCACGGTCACACCGTACAAAAGTCGCTATCACCCGGTCGATGAAAAGAAGCTGGCCACGCAGGCGCCTGCCTTCGTGAGCACAGACGAAGAGCGTGCCGATCAGGAGAACAAGCATCGGCCGTTCATCAACCGCACGTTTCTCGCGCTGCACATCGATGTCGTCGTCGCCAAGTCGGCCGATGTCGAGGATGTGCTCGACGAGTTCGTGAAGCTAATCCAGCACCGCATCGCCAGCACGACGTTCGCGATGGTCAAGTGGGTTGCGTACCGCGGCCGCTCCATCACGCCGGACGAAGAGAACCAGGACATCTTGCACGCCGAGATCCGCTTCGAGGCTTTCTACATGGCCGCGGAGAACGCCGTCGACGTGCCGCTGTAATCCCGCACCGAACGCAGCACCGCAACCCTCCCGCAACACCTTCCACCTCACCACCGAAAGGACCACGTCATGAACGGACTTCAAGACGGCGTCGGCGTTCGCGTCGCGTACAAGGCCATGCCGACCTGGGGCACGCTCCCCGGCAATACCGGCGCGCAGCTGATCGACCGCGTCGAGCTGACTCTCAACAAAGAAATGGCCAAGATCGTCAGCGCTGAGAAGCGCACGAGCCGCCAGCTCAACGATGCGCGCGCTGGTTCGCGGGGTGGTACCGCCACGCTGCGTGGCCAGCTCAAGTCGGCCGCCTTCGGCGATTTCCTTTCGTCGGGATTCATGAACACCTGGGCGACGGGCCCCACCACGGGCCCGCTTACCACACTGTCCGCGTCCGCCAGCGCTCCGCATTTCAATCGTTCCTCGGGCAGCTTCATCACTGACGGCTTCAAGGTCGGCATGATCTTCCGGCCGTCCGGATTTGCGGGTGCCGGCGTGCCCAACAACAACAAGCGCTTCCGCATCACGGCCGTTACCGCGCTCGGTATCAGCGTCGTGAACATCGATGGCACCGCCGCAACCGTAGCGGCGGAAGTTGCCGGCGCCAGCGTGACCTTCTCCGCCCCGGGCAAGATCCTGCAAGTGCCAAGCTCCGGCCATGTGTACACCGCGTTCCTGCTGGAGAAGTTCCACCAGACTGCGAACACGCCGTACAGCATGCACGGCGAAAACCAGTACGTGAACACGCTGGACTTCTCGATCGATCAAGACGCGAACATCGGCATCGATGTGGGCTTCATCGGTCGCAGGGTCGAGAAGTACTTGGCCGGCGCGTCCTACTTCACCAGCCCGACGGCCGCCGTCACCAATCGCATCATGAACAGCGTGTACGGCGCGCTGTCCATGAACGGCACCGATGTCGGCATCCTGACCACACTGCGCCAGCAGATCACCAACAACATGCAGTCGGCCAAGGCTGTGTTCAGCAGGTATCCCGCCACCGTGTTCCGCGGCCGGCTGGAATCCATGGCCACGATCTCGGCCTACCTGAAGGATGCGACCTTCGAAGATCTCATGAACAACGAGACCGAGTTCGCGCTGGCGTACTACTTCACCTCAAGCCCGGATTTCGCGACGGCCGACATCATGGCCGTGATCCAGCCGCGCGGCCAGCTCTTCGGTGTGAACGAGAGCGATGCCGACCAGGGCCTGATCGTCAACGCCGAGTTTCAGGCGAAGGAAGGCACCGGCACCGGCCCTGAGGCCTCGACGATCTACATCCAGGACACCGGTCAGCCCTGATCCTGAGGCTTTACCGCAGTACTGACGGCCCACCCGCAACGGTGGGCCGTTTGCATTTCCCCACCTAGAACCACGCACTACCCACCAAAGGAAACACGATGAACTTTGATCTATCCCAAGCAGCGATCACCACCGATTCGTCGGATGTCGAGTTCGAAGTCAATGGCAAGCGGACCGGCATCGTTTTCGAGATCCTCTCGCCTGCGCACGAAGTGCGCCGCGCCTATGACCTGAAGCATGCCCGCGAGATCACTGCCAAAGGCCAGAGGAGCCCCTCGAAAATCGGTCAGGCGCTGTTCAAGGACCCCGAGGAAAACATCGCCGACAAGAACGAAGAGATTCTGCTCGCGGTGGTCGGATGGAAAACGCGGACCAAGCCCGGCGAGTTTGAGGCGGGCATCACGCTTGACGGCAAGCTTGTGCCGTTCAGCCGTGACGCGCTGCGGTCTGTCATTGAGGCGCCCCGCTACGTGCTCGTGCGCAACTTCCTCGTCTCCGCGCTTGAGGATGCCCGAAATTTTACGACCAGCTCCTCCGCGATCTGATCGAGTACGCGGCATGGAGCTTCAAGTTGGACCGGCCGATCGAGGCCGGAAGTATTCGCACGACGCGTCGGGCCATCCTGCTCAAGGCGGCGGAATCGATGCCGCCCGACGAGCCCCCGGCCGGTTTGAAGCCGCCGGTCCAGCTCTCCCAGCTGGGCGCCGTGCTTCTCGGTTTCTTTGACGAGCTGAATCTTCAGCGCCCACGAAACGGGCTCGATATCTGTCCGCTCGATCCCGGCCTCATTCTCGCCTGGCAGAAGTTGCGCCAGGTCTCCCTAACCCAGTTCGAAGTGACAGCGCTCATCGCGCTCGACCTCGCGCTACGAAAGGTAATGTCTGATGACCGATCTGGCAAAGATCGTGATCGAGGCGGTCGACAAGACGGGTGACGCCTTCTCGTCCGTCAAGTCCGGCATGAAGTCGGTCGATGACCGGGTGACCTCGCTCAAGTCGACATTCGCCGGGCTGGCAGGCGCACTGGGTGCGGGGGCGTTCACCATCGGCGTGAAGGCTGCGATCGACTATGCCGACAGGCTGGCCGACCTTCAGAAGATCACTGGCATTTCAGTGACCACGCTGGATGGCCTGGCATATGCCGCACGTACCGCTGGCGTCGATCTAGACACGGTCGCCAAGGGTGTCGGCAAGATGCAGAAGGCGCTCTTCGATGCCGCGGCCGGCAACAAGGAGCTGTCGACGGTTTTCGGCAGTCTCGGCATTGACGTCAAGAAAGGCCTCGGCGACACCGAAGGGACGCTGATCAAGCTGGCCGACCAGTTTGCCAAGATGCCCGACGGTGCCGAGAAATCTGCGCTGGCCATGAAGGTGTTCGGCAAAGCCGGCGCGGAGCTGATCCCGCTGTTGAACGAAGGCGGGGAAAGCCTGCGCCGAATGATCGAGGATCAGAAGCGCTGGGGCGGTGTTTCCGAGGAAACGGCCAGCCGCGCCGATGCGTTCAACGACACCGTCGCCAAGCTGCAGATGATGCTCGGCGCCTTCTTCCGCGAAGTGGCGGCCGCTGTTCTGCCGACCTTGCAGGCGCTGGCGAACATGTTCGTCGAAGCCAAGGAAAAGGGTGGCGGCTTCGCCGAAATCGGCCAGTCGATCAACACCGGCCTGAAGTGGCTGGCGGGTGGCGCCATGGCGGCCAAGGCCGTTCTGGAGCAGCTGGGCAATGTGCTCGGCGGCGTCGGTGCGCTGGTCGTTGCCTTCTTCAAGGGCGAGCTGTTCACCAACGGCGGCGCGATCCTTGATGGCATCCGCGAGAAGAACGCGGATATCAGCGGAAAACTCGGCGAAGACATTTCCAGGATCTTCGATGCCGTTCCGGAAGCCGTGAAGCCGGCCGCTACCAAGGCGGGCAAGGGCATTGCCGGCCATCTTGCGGCAGGCGTGAAAGATGGCTTCGGCAGCATTCTCGCCGGGCTTGATCAAAAGCTCGCCGGCAGCATGTCGCCCTACAACAAGACTGTTGTGGAAACCGAGGTCAAGCTGCGCGAGTTCGAGCGCACGACCCGCAAGGTCACCGATGCCGAGCGCGAACAGGCACTCACCAAGGCCTTTCTGATCGACCGGATGAAGCTTCAAAAGGACATGCTGAAGCAGCTCTCGGACGCCCAAGAAGAGTACGACGCTGCAGGCACGGCCGACATCGTCAAGGGTGACCAGATCCTGAAGTCGCTCACGGACGGCAACGAGCTGCTGAAGCAGGAGATTAACCTGGTCGGCGAAAGCGCCCGTGTTCGCGCGCTTCGCAATGTGGAGTTCGACCGCGAACGCGCTTTGTCCAGTGTCAACGATGCCGCCCAGCGCGAGAAGATCAATCGCGAGTACGACATCAAGGCGGCGCTCATTCAGCAGCGTGACGCACTGCAGGAGAACATCGGTCTGTGGGAGCGGGGGGCTGATCTCGCTGCCGGATTTGCACAAGCGCTAACCGGCGGCGTGGGCTCGGCCGTCGACTATCTGAAAAAACAGTTCAAGTCGCTGCTTGCTGAGATGGTGGCCATCTTTGGCAAGCGCTGGTTCTTGAATATGGCGGCCGGTGCGACGGGCATGTCCTCGCTGTCGGCGATGGCTTCGCAACAAGGCCAAGGGTCCATTGCGGGCAACTTGCTGGATGTTTTTACAAGTGGCGGCGGCGGTATGGCTGGGTCTTTGCTGAGCTCCGTCGGCGGCGGAATCATTGGAATGGGGGGCGGGTTCGCGGGCGGCCTTGGGGCCTTCGTTGGCGGCATTGGTGAGCTGGGCCTTCTAGGCAGCATGGGCGCAAGTACCAGCGCAGGCATCACTGCTCTGGGGGCCGGAAACATTGCCGGAGGTTTGGGGTCTCTTCTGGGGCCGGCCGCCATTGCAATCGGCGCCATCTATGCCCTGCACAAAGCCTTCGGTGACAAAGGCGAAAACTGGAAGGGTCAGCTCGGCTTCGGCGGCTCGGCCAACGCGTACGCCACGCAAGGCATCTTCGGGCCCGAGGGCTTCAAGAACCTGCAGGGCAACGACGCCACGAACCGCAGCATCCAGGCGTTCATGGCTGGCACGGGCGGTATCGACAAACTGCTCGCCGGAGGGTTGTCTTCCGAGCAGATGGCCGCGATCCAAGCGCAGCTCGCCGGCTACAACCGCCGCACAGATGGCCAGCCGGCCGAGTTCGCGTTCTCGAAAGACGACAAGACCGCCGCCGCGCAGTTGACGCTGGAGTACCTGAAGGTCAAGTACGGCACGGTGTTCGACCAGATCGACAAGACCTTCGCGGACTACGTGCGCGCGTACACCGGCACGTCCGAAGATCTGGTGAAAGAGATCGGCCTCTTCGCCCAGCTCGTGCAGCAACTCAGCGGCGCGACCGTCAAAGGCCTGTCGCTGGAGAATCTGCGCAAGATGCAGACCGAAGGCGAGGAGCTCGGCACCACGCTGCAGCGCATCACGCAAGGCATGGCCACCGTCAACAGCGTCGGCGTCGACCAGACCGAGAGCTTCCTCGCCGCGTTCCGCATGGTGCAGGACGAGTTCGCCGCGGCGGGCACGAACCTGCCGGTGAACATCGACTCGTACCGCGCGCTGCGCAGCCAGATCGATCTGTCCACCGAGTCTGGCCGCGCGATGTTCGAGATGCTCGTGCGTGTCGCGCCTGCGATGCAGCAGATCGAGCAGGCGACGAAGCAGATGCTCGATGGCTTCAATGCCAACCTTGGCCAAATTTTCGGCAGCGGCGTCACGCGGCAGTACATCGAAAGCAAGGCCGTCGGCCTAGTGTCGCAGTTCCAGAGTATGACCGGGCTGCTCGGCGGCCTCGATCCGCTCGCGGTGTTCCGCGGGATCGGCGGCGCGAACCCGGGCGACATTCAGTACCTGATGAACACCGGCGGCCCCGAGCTGAAGACCGTGCTCAGCGAAATCATTTCGCTGTATGCGCAGTACAACAGCTTGCAAGACCGGGTCAACACGAGCACCCAGCAGCTCGGCACCGTCACCGCGCAGGTGGTGGACCGGATGGGTGAGTCGCGGAACGGCATCGCCGAGTGGCTGCGCGGTCTCTTCATGGATGACCGGCTCTCGCCGCTGTCGCCCGAGGGCCAGCTCGATTTCGCGCAGAGCCAGTACGTCGAGAATCTCATGAAGGCGCAGGCCGGTGACGCGAACGCGCTCGCGCAGTACACCTCGTTCGCGCAGGCGTACCTCGAGGAGCTGCGCGCCGCGGACGCCTCGGGTGCGCGGTACCAGGCTGGAGCTGCTGCCGTGGCCACGCAGGCGGCCGGACTGTCTGGCCTGGCGCAGGTGCGGCCCGTCACCGCAGCCGACACTGCGGCGAATACGCAGGAGATCGTCAAGGCGCTGAACCAGCTGCGCGCTGATCTCGGCCAGGCCAACGCCACGAATGCCGAGCTGCTGCGCCGCCTGGCCCGCTCCACCGACATCAACGGGGACAAGCAGCAGCGCGCGCTGAACGACGCCACGATGGCCTGGTGACGCCATGGCCCGGCAGATCATGCACTTCCTCGAGATGGAGGCTCAGAACCCTTTGCGTTTCAACGTCGCCGGCGGCGGCATTGACGTCGCCGCGGTCGAGCCGTTTGGCGCGCACGCGAACGCGTTCCGAGTGCTGGCGTGGCATTCGAGCGACGCCAGCCCGAAGTACCTCGGCGACCGGTATGCGGCCAAGCAGCTGAACGGGGCGGGACGGTACTACCTCGGCTGGCCGGTCGTTACCGCCGACGTCGGGCGGGCGGACATCGACATCCTTGCCGCCTTTGCGCGTACCGCAAACGATTCCGTGCAGGCAAGTCTCGCGGCCCGCTGCAGCGGCTCGCCCACGACGGCCACCGGGTACTTTGCCGATCTGCGCTGGGGCTCGAACACGCTGGCCATTGTGTACGGCAACGCCGGGGTGGACACCGACATCGGCGCCACGGCGGCCTTCGCGTTCGCCGCGAACACCGTTTACCTCGCGCGGTTTCGGGTGCGCGGCACGGCGCTGAAGCTGCGAGTCTGGGCCGCGGGCACGACCGAGCCCGGCACCTGGAACATCGAGCGCACTGACAGCAACATCGCGGCCGCAGGTGATGCTGGTGCTGGCTTCCGGAAGCCCGACGCCGGCAGTCAGAACTACGCCCAGCGGTACCTCTGGTTCTACTCGTTCGGCACGTCGAACGAGGATGCGCCCGATGCGCCGAAGTCGTGGAGCGAGTTCACCGACTTCCTGCGCACCCAGGATGCCGTGCGCTGCGTGCTGGCGGAGATCGACCCGCTTGGCCAGACCAGCGCCGGCGCGGCCGCCACTGCTCGCGTGTGCGTGGCGAACGTGGATTTCGGCGCAAAGCTGGCCGACATGTACCCGCATGCGACGTACGAAGAGATCCTCGTCGGCGTACCCGAGATGCGCCGCAAGCTGCCTGACGATTTCCGCGGCGGCGCGAATATTTCGTACGGCGATCTCATCATCAAGAACGAGATCCCGGATCCGCTGGGGGCCGGTCTGCTCGATGAGTGGAAGACCTGGAACTGGGATGGCCGGCCGTACCGCGTGCTCATGGGCCATCCGCTGTGGCGGCGCGTCGACTTCAAGCCGGTGCAGATGGGCACTGTGGCCGACATCTTTGAGCCCGGGCGCGGAAAGCTCGGTTTCAAGGTGCGCGGCCGCGAGGTCCTTGAGCAGCGGCCGTTGACCACGACCACGATCGCACAGACCACCGCGCCGTATTTCGACACCAGCCCGAGCGCAGCCGGGATTCGCCCGATTGCGCTGGGCCAGGTGTTGAATGCACCGCTGAAGCTGATCGATCAGACCGCGCTGGCGTTTGCTGCGCCGCTCGGTGTGACGGGGCTGACCACCAACAATGCGCTTTATGGCGGGGTCCTGCCGCTCTTTCCCGGCTTCACTGTGCGCGATCGCGGTGTGTCGCTGAATCAGCCGGTGCGCACGATCACAGCAGTCGATGCGGGCACCGATGAAATCACGACGGATGCTCCGCATGGTCTGGCCGTCGGCGCGACGGTGGTCGGCTCGGGCACGCTGCCAGGCGGTATGTCTGCCGACTTCAAGTACTACGTCAAGACGGTTCCGACCACGAGCAAGCTTACCCTGTCCGCCACCAGCGGCGGGGCGACGCTCAACCTGACCAGCACGACAACAGGCGGCACGCTGCTCGGCCGGAATTACGACGTGAACGCGGGCTTCGGTGTGCTCATGAAGCTGGTCGCCACACCCGACACGCCGCTGACCTACGGCACCGGTGTGCCGGCATCGAACAGCTCGGTGGCTGATTTGGTGACCGTCGTCGCGTCGTCAGCCTACGCCGACGGCATGCTGAGCGCGTTCAAGGCGAACAAGTCTTCCGCTGTCGGCGGCCTGCACATCGAGGACACGACCGCGCGCGGCCAGATCATGTCCGAGCTGATCGGGTCGGTCGGCGGCTTCTGGAGCCTGTCGCGAACCGGTGTGTTGCAGCTCTCGCGCGTCGACTTGCCCGCCGGCGCGCCGGTGGCCGAGTTCGAGGTCGACGACCTGCGCGAGCTGCGCCAGGTTCGCCGCATCCTGCCGAACGAAGCCTCGCGCATCGGCTACGCACCGAACGACCAGATCCAGACCGGCGGGGATCTGTCCACGTTGGCCACGCTCACCGAGAAGGACCTGTACGGCAAGCCGCAAAGCCTCACCACATTCACGCCAAGCGAGTCCGGCCTGTCGCAGCCGGCCAACCACATCCTGCGCGTGACCCCGCCGGCGCGGACCACGTGCCTGGCCAACAAGGCCGACGCGGAGACCGAGGCGCAGCGCACCTACAACCTGTACCGCGTGCCGTCCGTCGTGAACGCCGTGTTCGTGGACGCCGCCGGCATGCTCCTCGAGCTCGGTGACGAGATCCTGCTGACCCATCCGCGCGATGGCATGGAGGAAGGCGTGGCCGCGATCGTCGTCGGTATCGCCGAAAACCCGGCGCGCGATCGCGTCGAGCTGGAAGTGTGGCGGCCGCTGGTGGAGCAGTTCCCGGTGGTGACGTCGTCTGATCCCTTTGTTTCCGAGGAGTACTACCAGTGACCGCGCGCTTCTCCGCCTTCAACGCGGCCGATCTGGCCACGCTGTCCAGCACCGTCGCGCCGTACGCGGGCCGGCCGATCGACAACCTCAAGAATCCCCGCCGCGCGCGCACGTTCCGGTTTCCGGCCGCGGGCGGGCAGTCGATCAAAGGCACGTGGGGCGGGCAGGGCTGGCTGTGCGGCTGCGCCGCGTTGAAGGGTTTCAATTTCGAGCCCGCGGCAACGATCCGCTTCCGCGGCTTCCCGAATGCCGACTGGACCGGCACGCCGGTGATGGATACCACGGCTGTCGCGGCTTACAACGCGGCGGCCCTGGGCAACGGGTTCTGGTGGGGTGTCAGTCCGCTTGGCTCCAGCATCTTCAACGGCTTCATCGGCGAAAAATTCTGGGTGCGCTGGTTCACGCCCGGGTTGATCCTGTCCTTCCAGTTCGACATCTCGGACCCGACGAACTCGTGGCAGTACAACGACATTTCACGCCTGTGGGTGGGCGATGCCGACACGATGCTGGTCAACGCCGAGTTCGGCCTGAAGGCTGGGCTCGTGGAGCGCACCGAGCAGGAAGAGTCCGACGGCGGCTCGCTCATGAGTGACGGCCGCCTGCCGCGCCGCCGGATCTCGGGCCGCTTCCCGTACCTGGTCGAATCCGAGCGCCAGGCCTGGGCCGAGGCGCTCGGCCTCGTCGGCAAGCGGAAGCAGTTCTGCATCACCTTCGCCGAAGGCGAGGTCGCCGCACTCGAGCGCGACTACACCCTGATCGGCGCCAAGTTCACCGATCTCCCTGACCTCTCTGCCGACTATCCCGAGGGCACCACGCTGCCCTTCTCGATTGTGGAAGCCTGACCATGCCCGTCACCCGTCCTGTCTTCGCCGCTGCGCCGGATCCGTCCAGCCTGGCGTACATCTCGCTCCTGAACCAGCTGGCCAACGAGCTGCTGATTCTCGACATCCGCACGGCCAACTTCGCGGCCGTGCGCGGCTATCGGTACTGCTGCACCGTCAACGGCCTGACCGCCACGCTGCCGGCCAGCCCGGCGGAAGGCGACATGATCCGCTTCACGCCGGGCAGTACGGCCGTGACCTCGATCACGCTGGCCCGGAACGGCAACAACATCAACAGCGCGGCCGCGAACAAGACGATCAGCGCCGACGCGTGGTGCATGTACATCAACAGCACCATCGGCTGGCTGGTGACCGAGCCGCCGGCGACGCCGACCATTCTGGATGATCCCTCGCTGTTGGATAACCTGACCATCGCAACCAGCCGCGCCGGCAACGCGGAGACGATTGCGCTCAAGACCAAGGCCGGCACGGACGCGAGCGCATCGGACAAAATCCGCGTCGCGTTCCGCTCGGCCACCGCGGGCAATGGCGATTATTCGATCCTGGAGATCACCGCCGCGCTGTCGGTCACGATCCCCAGCACGGCCACGATGGGCATGAGCAACAGTGTCCCGGCGCGTCTATGGCTGGTGCTCTTCAACGACGCCGGCACGGCGCGCCTCGGCGTCATCAACACCCAGCTCACCGACGGCATCGCGGCGCTGGCCGACAACGACCTGCGCTCCAGCACGCTCATGGATACCGCGAGCGACAACGCGGGCGTGATCTACACCGGCGCTGCCGTCACCAGCAAGGCGATGCGGGTGCTGGGGTACCTGGAGTACACGCTCGCCACAGCAGGAACGTGGAACACGGCGCCCAGCATCGTGCGGCAGTACACGCCCGGGCAGGCACTGCCGGGTGATGTGGTGCAGCTGCGCCGCAGCCAGACCGGTGCTGTGGCGACCACGACCACCACGCTGCCCTGGGACGACACGATCCCGCAGAACACGGAAGGCGGCGAGTTCATGACGCAGGCCATCACGCCCACGTCCGCGATCAACCAGCTTCGCATCGACATCGTGGCCAACTTTGCGGTCAGCACCGTCGATCAAGTGACGATGGCGCTCTTCCAGGACTCAACGGCCAATGCGCTGGCGTCCATCTCGGCGCAATACGCATCGGCCAATCAGTCTTTCAGCGCCGTGCTGACGCACCAGCAGCGTGCCGCAACAACAAGCGCAACCACGTTCCGGATGCGTGCCGGTGCCGTCGCGGCCGGCACGCTGACATTCAACGGCTCCGCTGGTGCGCGCAAGTTTGGCGGCGTGGCGGCGTCTGTACTTCAGGTGCAGGAGATCATGGCATGAACATCACCGCAATTTTGCTGCACCTCGTGCCAGGCGCGCAGTTCACCTGTTACGACAACAACCCGGATCGCATCATCTGGCATCCGGCCAACCCCGCACCGTGTCCAACTCGGTCCGAGATTGAGGCCGCCTGGCCGGCGGTGCAGTCGGCACTTGCGGCGGGCGCGCAAGACGCCGCCGCACGGCAAAAATTGGTCGAGATCGATCTGTCCAGCGTCCGCGCCCTGCGCGAATACCTGGCTGCGCGCCCTGATGCGCCGCAGGCTTTGAAAGACCGCGAAGCCGAGGCAGCCGCAGAGCGAGCCAAGCTGCTCATCCACAAGGTGCGGGACAAATAAATTTCAACACAGGAGACCCGTCTCGTGCCGCCATCCAAGCCGATCGAAGACTTCGCGGGCCTCATGGCTCTGCTGCTCGGTTTATTCATGTCGGCCGAGGTGGCCAACGTGATCAGCCACTACGTGACCCTGCTCATCGCAGCGGGCTGTGGCGCGTATCTCTCCATCACAGACAACGACCGCGAGATGACCGCCGCCCAGGCAGTCGGGTATGTCCTCGTGCGGATGCTGCTCGCCGTGCTGCTTACCGTGCCGACGGCGATGTGGCTGGTCTCGATCGGCGGTGCCTGGCTCGCTCCGAACATCACGCTGGTGCCGATCGCGCTCGGCATCGGCTGGCTGAAGGACCCGAAGAGCGTGCGCGACTGGGTGGTCGCGCGTCTTGCCGGATTCCTCGGCCGCAGGGTTGATCAACAACAAGGGCCCAAAGATGGGATATGACGTCATGCATGCGCTGTTCATCTCGCTGAATATTCTTCTCTGTCTCGCCGGGCTGGTGATGTGCATCTGCCGCGCTCGGTTCATCGCGCCGAAGAAGACCAAACAGGAGATCCGGACGATCTACCGGATCGAGGCGTTTGCGTTCTTCGCCGTCCTGTTCGCGCCGCTGTACGCGCCGGTGAACCTGGTGCAGCTGATCCTGCTCGCCTGCAACGTATTCAGGCTGTGGCACGGTCGTGGCGCGTGGTTGCGCGGCTTGCCGGCGCATGCGGCGGTGCGGGCATGAAGCTGCTGCTGAAGCGGGAGATGTTCGGCCAGACGTCCACCATCGGCCGCCTGTCCATCGATGGCCAGCACGAGTGCTTCATCCTGGAAGACAGGGTGCGCGAGACGCCCGGCGTGCCGGTCAAGGATTGGAAGGTGCCCGGACAAACGGCCATTCCCGAGGGGACGTACACCGTCGTCATCACGTGGTCGCCTTGGTTCAAGCGCAATCTGCCGCTGCTGCTGAACGTGCCCGGCTTCGAAGGTGTGCGCATCCACCCAGGCAACACCGAGCACGACACCGAAGGCTGTCTGCTGCCCGGCCGCAGCATCGCCGGCGCGTCCGTGCGTGAAAGCGTGGCCGCGTTCGCGCCGCTCTTCGCCAAGATCGAGGCCGCGCAGGTGGCCGGCGAGAAGGTCGAGATCGAGATCGTCAGCCATCGGTCGCAGGCAGCGGGCTGACCGCATCGCGAATATTCGCAAGACGTTGCACCCGCGCCCCGGCCTGCCCGGGGCGTTTCATTTCCACCACCGAGAAGGAGCACCACCATGGGCAAGCTTGGCGAATTCACCAGCAAGATCGCACAGAACGCGAAGGCTGCGTTCGTTGAACGCGGTGATCAGAACGGCGATGGCCACGTCGACCAGAAGGACGTCGACGTCGTCCTGGCCAGAATCGACGCCGAAGCGGCGCGCTTCGTCTCTCGCCGCGGCGCCACCGTGGCGGTCTGCGTCGCGGCAGCAGCCGGTGCGGGCATCGTGTTCGTGGCGATGAAGGTCGCGGGCTGCTGATCATGGCGCTCTTCGATCACTTCAGCGACGAAGAGATCCAAAGCCACTTTACGCACAAAGGCTGGTTCGCCGGCGTGTGTCCGGTGTACGTGGACATGCGCCCGGCGGACTGCCCCAGCCTGGCCACGCCGAACTGGGTGCCGGAGCTCTGGCTCACGATCTGTACCGAGGCCTTCATGCTCTTCGCGGCCGTCGCACACGGACTGAATCCGGAGTACGACCCGGCGTTCCCGATCGTGCTCACGGCGAAGATCGATGGCGGTGAACCATGATCCCGCCCGCCTGGCTCCTCGCCCCGCTGGGCTGGCTCAAGTCCGCCGTTGTCGGCACGTTCAAGCTGGCCATCGAGTGGCCGCGCACGACGCTGGCCATCGTGGCGTGCATCGCCGCGTGGTTCGCCCACGGCTGGGATGTCGATCGCAAGCTGGCCGCGCAGGCGGAGCGCTACGCGCAGCGCGACGCCGCGATCCGGCGCGAGCACCAGTCGGCCGTCGCCGACTACGTGGTCGCGATGTCGGCCCGCATCACCACGCTGCGGGCCGAGCGCGATGCAGCGGCCGGCCGCGTGCAAACCGAGATCCAACTCATCAAGGAGCGAACCCGTGACTACATCACGCCTCTGTCTGTGTCTCGCTGTGTTGTGCCTCGCGGCTTCGTGCTCCACCACGACGCCGCCTGGTCCGGAGACCTTGCCGCCCTGGCCCGATCCCCCGGTGCCCTTGTCGACGAGCCGTCCGGCGTTCCGCTTGATCGGGTCGCCGACATCAACGCCGACAACGCCGGCACCTGCCGCCAGCTCGCCATCGACGTCGACGCATGGGAACGCTGGTACATCGACAGGCGCGATGCCTGGGAATCCTTCCGCGCCGAGCGGGCGCGACGTGCCGCTATCGAGGTGAAACCGTGAAAACATTCTTTGCAAGCATCTTCGCCCTGACCATGATGATGCTTGCCACGCCGGCGTGCGCGGAAAATCTGAAACACACATTCACATGGAAGCAGCCGCATGACGTCGCCACCACGCTCACCGTGCCCATGCGCGGCGGTTTGCTGTTGGTGGACGCCAAGCGCGCGCCGGATGAAACGCAGTGGCTGCGATTCCGGTTGAAGGTCAACGATTACTTCGAGACGTGGCCGCAAGACCACATCTTCATCCTACTCGATGGCTACTTCAATTTTTCGCCGAATCCTGCGGTGCCGTATGCGGCGCGGGGCATTATCCTGGATCGGCACGGAGTCTACATCGAGAATTTCGTCAATCAGCAGCTGACCGGGTTCAAGCCGGTGGCCTGGGTTCCGGGCCGGACCTACGAGATCATCGTCCATGCCAACAGTGCGGGCGTCGCGGGCTGGGTGGCCGAGATCATCTGGCATAACTGGTTCGGCGAGCTGCGCCACGAGTTGGTCTACACCGCCGCATACCTGCCTGACCAGACGCCGGCGCAGCGCGTGAGCTTGATCGTGATCGGCGCGCTGTCCGACTTCACCGCCAACCCGCCCGGGACGCGGTCGAGGCTGGAAGTGTCGCGGATTGAGCACGGGCGGTTCATCGTGACCCGACCGCCGTCCTGATTCCCTATCCCCGGCCTCTCATGCGGCCCTTTGCGGCACGATCAAGCGCCCGCCCTTGTCTTCGGACAGGGGCGGGCGCTTTTGTCGTTGGTGGCCCCGGATTATTCGCCGGCCTGTTGTAGGGTGGCGGCCATGAACACCCGCCCCATCACCCACCCGCCCCTCGCCGCCGAAGATCTCGACGCCATCGCCGCCCGCCACACATCGCCGGCGGCGCGCGCGCTGCTCCGTGAGATCGAGCGCCTGCGCACGCTGGAGGCCTGCGCGCTCAGCCTCTGCCACATCATCGAATCCGGCCGGCTCGATGCCGGCAGCTGGGGGCCGCACGTGATCGGCGTGAAAGAGCGAGCCAAGGGGCAGCTGCCCAGTGTTGGCAAGTTCGGACGAATGCCGCCCGATGTCAGTTAGGTTTTCTCTGCTTGGTCTTGATCAAGAACAGTTCCCACCTGGCCAGGTCGATGTTCCGCGTTCCGTTCTCGTACTCCGCCCATCGCGTCTGTGACGACAGATGGACCAGCTCGGCCGCCTGTGCCTGGGTCAGCTCTGCGGCCAGCCTGGCCGTCCTCAGTGCGTCCGCCGTGGGCTCCGGCAGCGGCTGCTCGCTCGATCGTTTGGGCATAGATCTTCCTTCCTTCATCCAATAGGCGCGCCATGCGCGCGCCGGCATGCTGGCCATCCGGGTCGGCGGCCAGCTTCTCGAATACTTCTTCAGCGTTCACGGCCACGCCAGGCGGCCGCGTGAACGTCATCACCAGGCCGCATTCGTGCCGGGCCTCGTGCGTGGCCGTGCTGACTGCCCATCGTCGCTTCCAGTTCCTGTTGCCATGTGGCATTGCCTTCTCCTGGTGGCCAACCCTCTCCGTTGATGGTTCCGGACAGGGGGCGGGTTGCCCCGCCCCGTCCCGCTTACTTCACCTGTACACCGACTCGCAGCATCGGGCAGACTTCCTCCACCGCGTCAGGCGTGAACAGTTCATCCACGAAAGCCATCGCGGCCTTATGGGCCGACAGCTCGTCGTCGGATGAAGTGGTCTGGCTGAACAGGCCGACGGTCTTGTTGCCGTTTCTCATGGCCAGCGTGAAGGCGTAGCTGTACGCGCTGCGGATGCCGTGACGGATCACGTCGCGGGCGGTGATGCGCTCGTTGCAGACGTTCTCGTTGCCTTCGCGCAGGTGGGTGAAACGCTCTGCGACTTCGATGATTGCGTTGCTCATTGCTTGACTCCTTACCCCTGCTAACCCGAGGTGCGGTGTGTGCGTTGTGCACAGGTGTAAATATACGCAAGGCGTATATTTTAGTCAAGCATTTTTTGCAGAAAATCGAAAAATATTTTTTCCCGTGCCAGCGTGTTGCTGGCACGGGATTTGCCTTTCTAGTCAGTCCCAGTAGGGCTGGCCAATCTTGCTCGGCGTCCGGCCGTTGGCGCGGTCAATGTACTCCTGATAGTAGTCCGACGCCGCAGGGATGGATTCGCCTTGCTGGTGGACCGACGATTTACCGAGCAGCTTGGCCAACTCGGCACGATCCTCGGCCGACATGTAGCCGAACTCCAGGCGGCGTGCCGGCGGCGAGCTGATGGTGATCCAGCCGTATGCGGTGCCGCGGCCGCCGGTGACGCTCCAGGTCTTGCCCGAGCGTGCCTTCAGGGCGGCCTTAATTGCTGCAATGACTTCGTTGCGATTCATGTTCATCTTGATTCCTTACCCCTGATAACCCGAGGCGCGGTGTGTGCATAGCGCACAATTCAAAATATACGCATTGCGTATCTTCTTGTCAAGTGTTTTTTTAGCGATTGTTCTCCGTCTCGACAAAGCTCAACACCTTGAACGCGCGCACCGGCTTGCCTGGTGCGATGAACACAACCTCGGCCGGGCTTATCGGCACAAAGGATTCGAGCGGGCCCAGCCGCGTCGTGCGCCCGTCCGGGCCGATCACCTCGGCGTACACGTTGACCACCTTCACCGGCTGACGTGGATCCAGCGCGCGCAGTCCCAGCTCGGCCAGTGCGTCCTGGCTGAGCATGCTCTCGCGCTCTTCATAGATCGGATCGAACGCCTGCGCCAGCGCGCGCGCCTTGAAAAACTTGTTGGTCATCGACAGCACCGGCGGCCCGGCGGGCGTCGTGGCGTACGATCCGTACAGTTGGGGTAGGGCGATCGGGTTCTGCGTGGCGTGAGCTGGTGCGTTGAGCGCGAGCGCGCTGGTCAGGATTGCTGCGATAAGGCGGGGCATGGGCTGATCTCCTTGGCTGAAGGTGTGCCACCTTTTCGCCAGGGTGTGCCGGATGTGTGCCACATCTGTACCGGTTCCAGAGCGATTCAGGCGACTTTGCGCCGCCGCGAACTCAAGAAAATCAAGGCACTAACATTGCTGGCACCCACGTCCTGAATATTGTGATTCCGGTTGTCGTGGGTTCGAATCCCATTAGCCACCCCAAACAAAAATCCGGCCTTGTGCCGGATTTTTGTTTGGGATTGCGGCTTGGGTGAAGGAGACACCGGGGTTCGACCAGCAAGTCCAGTGGACTTGCGCAGGACAGCCGAAGGCTGGTCCCGCTCCGCGGGATGGGCGGCGCGAGATGCAATCGCGACGACCACAATCCCATTAGCCACCCCAAACAAAAAGTCCGGCCTTGCGCCGGACTTTTTTTGTTTTCGCGTTGTGCTTGAAAGGTCGTGTTCTCCGACTTACTTGCCCACCTTGAGCAGGACATACGTGAGCACGGCGACCGCGGCGACAATTCCGACAATTCCCAGCGGACTCTGGAACCAGCTTTTTTCTTCCTTCTTCTGCTCAGATTGCCTTGCCGCGGGTTGCACGGCGGGCTGTGGCGGCGGCGTCTCACCGGCGGGAGTACGCCGAATCATGATGGTCTTGTTGTGATCGTTCTCTTCACTCATGTCTGATCTCCGCTAATGGGGTGTCACGGGATTCCATGGCGCATTTATCGCATCGAACGCGCCAATACACAAGCGCATCAGCGGTTTGACCGCTTCAGCAGCCGCTGCTGTTCGCGCTTCCAATCCTTCTCCGCCTCCGTGGCGCGCTTGTCGTGCTGCTTCTTGCCTTTGGCGAGGCCGATCTCCAGCTTGATGCGGCCTTTGCTGTAATGAAAGTTGAGCGGCACCAGTGTGTAGCCGGCTCGCTCGACCTTGCCGATGAGCTTGTTGATCTCCTCGCCATGCAGCAGCAGTTTTCGGGTACGAACCGGATCGGGGTTTACATGCGTGGATGCTTCAGGCAACGGGCTGATATGCGAGCCGATCATCCACAGCGCGCCCGACTTCACGATGATGTACGCCTCCTTGATCTGGGCGCGGCCAGCGCGGATGGCCTTGACCTCCCAGCCTTCCAGGACCAGCCCCGCTTCATACCATTCCTCGATGAAGTAATCGTGGAATGCCTTTCTGTTGTCGACAATGCTCATGAGCTAAATATCTGAAATTTCGCGGATTTTAGCGCAGATTCAAAAAATCTCGGGCTGGCTTCAAAAAAGCGCTTGACGGCAGAACATTCGTTCGGTACCTTGCAGAACATTCGTTCTGAGAACGATTGTTCTGTCAATCATCTGATTTTCCGCGACACAACAACGACATGAAGCCCCAACTCGATCCGATCTATCTCGAAAAGCTGCAGGACTACTACGCGGAGCACAAAGTGATCCCGTCGTATTCGGTGCTGGCCACGTTGTGGGGGATTTCGGCCAAGTCGTGGGTGTCCGAGTGCGTCAATCGGTTCAAGGATGCAGGCTTTCTGGACCATACCCCCGACAAGCAACTGAAGCCCGGTCCCCGCTTTTTCGAGCGCCGCTTGGCCACGGCCACCGTGCGAGCAGGATTGCCCAATCCCGCATTGGACGATGGTTACGACATGGTCACCATTGACGACTATCTGGTGCGCGTGCCGTCGCGCACCACGCTCATCAAGGTCAAGGGCGACTCGATGATTGATGCGGGCATCCACGAAGGCGATCTGATCGTCGTGGAGCAACAGCCCAACGCCAACATCGGCGACATCGTGGTGGCGATCGTGGACGACGAATTCACTGTGAAGTACCTCGATCGGGAAAAGGGTCAATGGATCCTCAAACCCGGCAACCGGGCCTACCCGGTCATCCGACCACAGGGAAAGCTGGAGATTTTTGGCGTCATGGCCGGGCTGATCCGCAAGACGCGCTGAGCGTGAGCGGCAGGTGGCCCGAATCTCTCAAACAAGTTTCAGGAGGTGACGAAATGAAAAACAGGATCGACAAGGAAACCGCGGTGGAGCGGCTGGTGGGTGCATTCAGCCCGTTTCGCTGCAAGCTGCTCCCGCTGGATCGGGACATGCACAACTTTGATTTGCGCATCGTCGGTGCGGGTGGGCAGGAAGTCGACATTCCGCTGGATGTGTCGCCCTACCAGCTACGCGATGTGAAGCGCCTGGAACGATTGATCGCGTTCTGTCACCGCTACATCGCCGAGCATGGTCTCGTCATTCCGCCACCATCACTTCGTCAACATTGATTCGCGCTTTCAAGACACTTTGATCAACCCCGGCTCCACTGCGAATATTCGCACCGCGAACTCCAGGTCAGGCGCCGCACGTATGGGATAATTTCAATGGATACCGTCGTTCCCTTCCGCAACACCTCCTCAGGACATTCCATGGACGAAAACAAGGCCAAGGCGCTGGCTGCCGCGCTGTCGCAAATCGAAAAACAGTTCGGCAAAGGCTCCATCATGAAGCTGGGCGACAATGAGATCGCCCGCGACATCCAGGTCGTCTCGACCGGCTCTCTCGGCCTCGATATCGCGCTGGGCATTGGCGGCCTGCCGCGCGGCCGCATTGTCGAAATCTATGGCCCTGAGTCCTCCGGCAAGACCACCCTGACTTTGCAAGTCATTGCGCAGATGCAGAAGATGGGCGGCACGGCCGCGTTCATCGATGCGGAACATGCGCTCGACCCCCAATACGCGCAAAAGCTGGGCGTCAACGTCAACGAGATGCTGGTCTCTCAACCGGACAATGGTGAGCAGGCGCTGGAGATCGCCGACATGCTGGTGCGTTCCGCCTCGGTGGATGTGGTGGTGATCGACTCTGTCGCAGCGCTGACGCCGCGCGCGGAAATCGAAGGTGAGATGGGCGACCAGTTGCCGGGCTTGCAGGCGCGCCTCATGTCGCAGGCGCTGCGGAAGCTCACCGCCAACATCAAGAAGTCCAACACGCTGGTCATTTTCATCAACCAGATCCGCATGAAGATCGGCGTGATGTTCGGCAATCCCGAAACCACTACGGGCGGCAATGCGCTCAAATTCTACGCCTCGGTCCGCCTCGACATCCGCCGCACCGGCTCCATCAAGTCCGGCGAAGAAGTCATCGGTAATGAGACCAAGGTCAAGGTCGTCAAGAACAAGGTGGCGCCACCCTTCAAGGTCGCTGACTTCGACATCCTGTACGGCGAAGGCATTTCCCGTGAGGGCGAAATTCTCGAGTTGGGCGTGATCCACAAAATCGTCGACAAGTCAGGCGCCTGGTATGCCTACAGCGGCAATCGCATCGGCCAGGGCAAGGACAACGCGCGCATTTACCTGCGTGACAATCCCGAACTGGCCGAGGAAATCGAAGCCAAGATTCGGGCGGCAGTGGGCGTGGGTGGCACCACGGCGGTGGCGGAAGCGGCGGCAGAGTGATGGTGCGCCGCCATGGACACCGCAGCGACACTCCGCACACTTGAGCTGCTGGCGGACGGCAGGGACCCGGTCACGGGTCTCGCCCTGCCTGACGCCAGCCCCTACAACCAGCCATTGGTCGTGCGGTCGCTCTTCGCGGCGCTCCGCGCACTGGAGTCATCGGCTCGGCCGACACTTGGGGTGGCGAGACGTGATGGCGATTCTTCGCCGCCGGACCAGCCCAATTCAGTGGCTGAAGGGCCGCGAGCGGTAGCTGCCCGCAGCCTGCCAGCCAACGCGGGCAAACCCTGGACCACGTCTGAAGACGAGACTCTCTCTGCCGCCTTTGATCGGGGCGTTGCCATCAAGGACCTCGCTGTGCTGCACGGTCGTTCCACGACGGCGCTCAATGCCCGCTTGTTCAAGCTGGGCAAGATCGCCGATCCGGGTATTCCGCTTAGACACCCGGTTCAGCGCGCGGGCAAATTGGACAAGGCGGCTGGCGGTTGGTCTGCAAAGGCATCGGGTGCAGCGGCATCGGGCGCAGCGAGCTTTGCGACGCTGGTACAGCAGGCTGCGGCGACCTGAGTTACGTGCTGCAAGTGCGCTCGCACCGATGGTGAGACAGCACCCGAGCTTGCGCGCCAAGGCGCTGGCGTTGCTCGCCACACGCGAATATTCGCGCCAGGAGCTGGCGCGCAAGCTTTCCGAGCATGCGCGCAAGATCGCGCCAGACAGCGACGCGGACAGTGGCGCCCAGCGCGTCACATCCGCTGCACGCGCCGAACAGGTCAACCAAAGCACACAAGCCACACAAGCCACACAAGCCGACATCGACCTGCTGCTGGATGAGTTTGTCGAACGTGGCTGGCTCTCCGAGGCCCGCTATGTCGAGCAGGCCGCTAGACGCCTGTCGCGCCGTTACGGGCCACGCAGAGTGGCTCAGGACCTCGCCGCAAAGGGGATGTCCCGGGAATCCGTTGCGGCATCCCTGCCGTACCTGCATTCGGAAGCAGTGGGCACAGCGAGAGCGCTCCTGGAACGCAAGTTCCGCGAGTCTCCCCAAACGTTTGCGGACCGAGCGCGCAGGGTGCGCTTCTTGCTGGGCAGGGGCTTCGATTATGATGTCATCCGCAATGTGCTGAAAGGCCAACACATCCCGGAAAGCGACGACGAATCCTGATTCAACGTCCGGCCGGGCAAAGCGTTTCAGCCGGAATCAGAATTCGCCAGATTGATAGCCACACGCCAACAATCCGCCGGCTTTGTCGGCCTAGCGCCCGCGCCGTCACAGGTGCGGGACATACTCGTGCTCTTCGGCCAAGGCCGGGATTGGGACGAACGCGAATATTCGCACTCGCGCCATGACGGCAGTTTTCGCTTCCATCATGAGGGCTTCGACCTCTTCAGCTTTCCCAGCAACGCGCGGCTGATGTGGTTCGACATCCTTCGCTTCGTGGACCGAATGGTCGCGAAGTACGGCGGTCGCGTGCAGGCGGTGGTCTCCAACAACGAGCAGTTCGGCGCATTGGCGGCGGCGCTGATCGCCCAGCGGCTCGGCCTGCGCGGCACCGATCCGCGCGCCATCCTGCATGCGCAGCACAAGTTCCACATGCGCAAACGCCTGGAGAGCGTGATGCCGGAAGCCAATCCCAGCTATTCGGTCTTTCCCTACACGTTTCAGTCGCCAGCGGACCTTGGTATCGAGTTCCCGTTTTTCGTGAAACCCATCAAGGCCGCGTATTCCGTGCTGGCGAGGCGTGTCGACAATTTCAGCGAGCTTCGCGAGCACATGACATTTCGGCCCTTTGAGAAGCACATCATCAAGCGGCTCGTGCGGCCCTTCAATGATGCGTTCGCCATGCATGGCGGGTACGGCGGGCATGGCGGCAGCGAAGTTGATGCGCACTGGATGATCGGCGAGTCGCTCCTCACCGGGGAGCAGATCAATGTCGATGGACTGATCTTCGATGGCGAGTGTCATGTGCTCGGCATTGTCGACGCCATCATGTATCCGGGCACGCAAGCCTTCATGCGCTTCGACTATCCCAGCCGGTTGCCGGACGATTGGCAATCTCGGGTGAAGGCGGTCGCCTGCCGCGCGATGCGTGCGATGGGGCACGACCACGGATTCTTCAACATCGAAATGACCGTCGACCGCGCCACGAATGACATCAAGGTGATCGAGATCAATCCGCGCATGGCGGACCAGTTCTCGCGACTCTACTCGCGTATCGACGGGCTGAACCTGCACGACCTCGGGCTCGGCATGGCGTTGGGTCAAAAGCCCGACGTCGCGAAAAAGACCATGCCGGACCGTGTCGGTGCGAGCTTCGTGTTCCGCCGTTTCCACCTCGACAAGCTGCCCGCGCCGCCGACGCGCGCTCAGCTCGTGTGGCTTGCGGATTTCGCGCCACACGCCATCCTTGCTGACTTCTTCAAGACCGGCAGCCAGCTCACGCGCGAAATGAAGTGGCTGGGCAGCTATCGCTACGCTGTGCTCAATCTCACTGCCGAGTCCGAAGACGCGCTGATGGAGAAATACGAAGCCATCCGTCGGCACATGGGCTTTGATGTCAGCGCCGACGATCATCGCCGCGCACCGCGGGTCATGGATTCAACCGGGCCAGGCCGAGCCTGAGAACCCGCCGGTCGTTTGCACCGGCTTGAATTTCAAGCGAAAATCCCTGCTTCTTGCGCTGCACAAACCCGGTTGCAGCCGCCGCAGTTTCCGCGATGCGAATATTCGCGAAGATCGACTTTCCCGACCTCATGAACGCTTCCCAAATCCGCCAGCAGTTTCTCGATTTCTTTGCCTCCAAGGGCCATACCGTCGTGCCTTCCAGTTCGCTGATTCCGGCGGACGATCCCACGTTGCTCTTCACCAACGCGGGCATGAACCAGTTCAAGGACGTGTTCACGGGCCAGGACACGCGGCCCTACCTGCGCGCAGTCAGTTCGCAAAGGTGCGTGCGGGCGGGCGGCAAGCACAACGATCTCGACAATGTGGGCTACACGGCGCGCCACCACACGTTCTTCGAGATGCTGGGCAACTTCAGCTTCGGCGACTACTTCAAGCGCGACGCGATCACGTACGCATGGGAATTGCTTACTGTCGTCTACAAGCTGCCGGCAGATAGGCTTTGGGTGACGGTGTATGCCGAGGATGACGAGGCTTTCAACATCTGGGCCGACGAGATTGGTGTGCCGAAAGCGCGCATTGTGCGCATCGGCGACAACAAGGGTGGCAAATATGCGTCAGACAACTTCTGGATGATGGGGGACACGGGTCCCTGCGGCCCGTGCTCGGAAATCTTTTACGACCATGGCCCCGGCGTCGCTGGCGGCCCCCCCGGCTCGCCCGAGCAGGATGGCGACCGTTACATCGAAGTCTGGAACCTGGTGTTCATGCAGTTCAACCGCCAGGTCAAGGACGGCCCGATGATTCCGCTGCCCAAGCCCTCGGTCGATACGGGCATGGGATTGGAGCGTCTCTCAGCCGTGCTGCAGCACGTGCATTCCAACTATGAGATTGATCTTTTTCAGACGCTGATCAAGGCAGCCGCGCGTGAGACCGGTGCGAAGGACCTGACGTCGCCCAGCCTGCGGGTCATCGCGGACCACATCCGAGCGTGTTCATTCATCGTTTGCGACGGTGCGATCCCAAGCGCGGACGGTCGTGGCTATGTGCTTCGCCGCATCGCCCGCCGCGCCATGCGCCACGGCCACAAGCTGGGCCAGAAGCAGCCATTTTTCTACAAGCTCGTCGCCGACCTTGCCCAGGTCATGGGTGACGCGTATCCCGAGCTCCGCGATGCTGAGGCGCGTGTGACTGCGACGCTGAAGGCCGAGGAAGAGCGATTCGGCGAGACGCTTGAAAATGGCATGCAGATTCTCGACGCCGCGCTCAAGGCCGATGCCAAGCGACTGGATGGCGAGACCGCGTTCAAACTGTACGACACCTATGGGTTTCCCGTTGACCTCACCGCTGACATCGGTCGCGAGCGTGGTTTTGAGGTCGACATGGCGGGCTTCGACAAGGCCATGACCGCGCAGCAGGAGCGCTCCCGCTCCGCGAGTAAGTTCAAGGCGGGCGCCACGCTTGAGTACGCGGGCGCCAAGACCCAGTTCAAGGGCTACGATTCACTGGCCGAAGAGGGTCGCGTCGTGGCTTTGTACAGGGATGGCAGCAAGGTTGAGCGCCTGTCCGCGGGTGAGCAAGGTGTGGTCGTGCTCGACAAGACGCCGTTCTACGCGGAGTCCGGCGGCCAGGTCGGAGATCGTGGCGAATTGTCCAAGTCAGGTGTGTGCCTCACGCTGTTCGACGTGCAAGACACGCAAAAAATCCAATCTGATGTGTTCGGCCACTATGGCGAAGTGAAGACCGGCGAGCTGGCGGTCGGCGACACGGTGGCCGCGCAAGTGAACCAGACGTTGCGTCAGCGCACTGTGCGCCATCATTCAGTCACTCACCTGATGCACAAGGCGCTTCGTGAAGTGCTGGGCGCGCACGTGCAGCAGAAGGGCTCGTTGGTCGACGAGGACAAGACCCGCTTCGACTTCAGTCACAACGCGCCCATGACCGCCGGCCAGATTCAGCGCGTCGAGGACATCGTCAATGCCGAAATCCTGACCAACGCCGCCACCGAGGCCCGCGTGATGGCGATTGATGATGCGCAGAAGCTGGGCGCCATGATGCTGTTTGGCGAGAAGTATGGCGATGAAGTGCGCGTGCTCGACATCGGAACCTCCCGCGAACTCTGTGGTGGCACGCACGTGACGCGCACGGGTGACATCGGTTTCTTCAAGATCGTCGGCGAGGGGGGCGTGGCTGCCGGCATCCGACGAGTGGAAGCCATCGCGGGCAGCGTGGCGCTCGACTACGTGCGCGACCTGGATCGAAAAATATCTTCCGCATCCTCGCTGCTTAAGGCGCAGCCGCAGGACTTGGAGGCGCGCATCGGCCAGATGCTGGATAGCGTGAAGGCGCTCGAAAAGCAGCTGGCGACGCTGAAGGCAAGGGCTGCGGCGTCTGCTGGCGACGACCTTGCCGGTCAGGCTGTTGATGTGAAAGGAACCAAGCTGCTGGCCGCCAAGCTCGATGGCGTGGATTCCAAGTCGCTGCGCGACACGCTGGACCAACTTAAGAACACGCTCAAGTCAGGCGTCATCATTCTCGGGGTTGCCGAAGGCGACAAGGTGAGCCTGGTCGCCGGCGTGACCGCCGATCTCACCGCCAAGGTGAAGGCCGGTGAGCTGCTCAACCATGTCGCCACCCAGATCGGCGGCAAGGGCGGTGGACGTCCGGACATGGCGCAGGGTGGTGGCACTGAACCGGCAAAACTGCCTGCCGCTCTTGATTCCGTGCGCGCCTGGGTGGAGGCCAAGCTGTGAGCGCACATACCGTCGTGTTTGAGTCCCTGCAGCAATCGAAGGCTGCGCTGGATGCATTGATCACCAATGCCGGTGCGCAGGACAAAATCGTCGCAGCGAGCAACTGCATCGCCGAATCCTTCAAGGCGGGCGGCCGCGTGTTCTCCTGCGGCAATGGCGGTTCCATGTGCGACGCCATGCATTTCGCGGAAGAACTATCAGGGCGCTACCGCGACAATCGCAAGGGCCTGCCTGCCGTCGCCATCAGCGACCCCGGCCATCTGTCCTGCGTCGGCAACGACTATGGCTACGAGCACGTGTTTTCGCGTTACCTCGACGCGCATGCGAAGAAGGGCGATGTGCTCGTTGGTATTTCCACCTCGGGCAAGAGCAAGAACGTCATTCTCGCCGCGGAAAAGGCCCGTGAGATCGGCGCGCATGTCATCGTGCTGAACGGCAAGCCCGACACCGAGCTGGGCAGGTTGGCCGATATTGAAGTCATCACGCCGGGCACCAGCGGCTACGCCGACCGCGTGCAAGAACTGCACATCAAGGTCATCCACATTCTGATCGAGCTGGTCGAGCGCCAATTTTTCCCGGAGAACTACTCGAAGTAGTGATGCAGTGAAGCCGCGACCGAGCCGCACCCGACCACTTCCCACTCACCGTCTCTCGGATGAGGCGCTCAACGCGTCGATCACGGAGACGCTGTCCGGCTGGAACGCACGCACGGACCTCTGGCTCTTCGCCTACGGTTCGCTGATGTGGAGCCCCAATTGCGAATATTCGCAAAAAAGCGCGGCGCGAATATTCGGCTATCACCGCAGCTTTTGTCTCTGGTCGCGCATCAATCGCGGCACGCCGGAGAATCCAGGTCTGGTGCTGGCGCTGGAGGCGGGCGGTTCGTGCCACGGGTTCGCGTACCGCATCCCGCGTGGCTGCGTGCAGGACCTCATGCTGCCCCTATGGAAGCGCGAGATGCTCTACGGTTCCTATCGTCCGCGCTGGTTGAATTGCCATGTCCAAGGCGGGAATCGCAAGGCGCTGGCTTTCGTCATCAACCCCCAGGCGACCGGCTACTGTGGTCACCTGACCGAAGGCGAGCGTGTGGAGTTCATCGTTGATGGCAAGGGCACTTATGGCACTTCTGCGGAGTATCTCTTCAACACTGTGGCGGCGCTGGATCAGTTGAAGATCCACGACGAATCCTTGCACCGGCTGGCGCGGCAGGTGCGTGCGCGCCTGGAGCGGCGATGAGCCTCGAGGTGTTCAATTTCTGCCCGCGCTGCGCCCAACCGATGCAGGACCGTTCCTTGCGCGATGACAGCGGCATTGATCTCGTGCGCCGTGCCTGCCCGGATGATGCCTGTGGGTTCGTGCAATGGGGCAATCCCACGCCGGCCGTGGGCGCGCTGGTCGAGCATGAAGGCAGAATGATTCTTGCCCGTGGCGCGGGCTGGCCGGAGGGCTGGTTCGCGCTCATCACCGGTTACCTCGAAGGCAAGGAAGATCCGAAAGCCGGCGTCGTTCGCGAAGTGAAGGAAGAGATCGGACTGGATGTGCAGGAAGCCCATCTCATCGGCAACTACATTTTCGAGCGCAAGAACGAGATCATGCTGTGCTATCACGCCATCGCCACCGGCACATTGAGGCTTGGGCCGGAGATAGTCGAAGTGAAGTACCACGCGCCGCATGAACTCAAGCCCTGGCCGCGTGCAACCGGTTTTGCCGTGGCCGACTGGATGACCTCGCGCGGCCTGGCTTTCGAGTTTCTTGATTTTCCGGGCCGACCACCTGACCCGAAACCCGCGACATCGCCTGGCACCCCGAAATGAATCCCAAAAACGTGAAACCTGAAAGCATCGCGGCGCAAGCGCTGGGCTGGGTGGACGAGGCGACGCGCGCCATCGCGCCGCCCATCCATACGGCGACGACATACCTCCGAGACCCCGACAATCAGTACCGCTCAGGACGCGTGTACGCACGCGACCACAATCCCAGCTTCGATCAGGCCGAGGCCATGCTGCGCGAACTGGAGCAGGGCGAAGAGGCGCTGCTCTTCTCGTCCGGCATGGCGGCCGCGACCGCGGTGTTTCTGGCCTTGTCACCCGGTGACCACGTGCTGGCGCCCAGGGTGATGTACTGGTCATTGCGCAACTGGCTGATGAAATTTGCAACCCATTGGGGCTTGCGGGTCGAGCTGATCGACACACATGACATCGATGAACTCAAACGCCGGCTCCAACCCGGCAAGACGCGTCTCGTCTGGCTGGAAACGCCAGCCAATCCGCTGTGGACGATCACCGACATCGCGGCGGTATGTGAGGCGGCGCATGCGGCCGGTGCGCGCGTCGCCGTGGACTCCACCGTTGCGACACCTGTGCTGACGCTGCCACTGACGCTGGATGCGGATGTCGTCATGCATTCAGCGACCAAGTATCTGAACGGCCACTCCGATGTGATTGCTGGCGCGCTGGTGACGAAGCGCAAAGACGAATACTGGCAGCGTGTACGAGCGGTGCGCGCCCAGATCGGTGGTGTGTTGGGTCCGTTCGAGGCATGGCTGCTGACGCGCGGCATGCGGACGCTGTTTCCGCGCGTGCGCCATGCCAGTGCCGCCGCGCAACGCATCGCCGAACACTTTGCCAACCATGCGAATATTCGCGAGGTGATGTATCCCGGCTTGCCCGGATTTCCAGGCCACGACATCGCAGCCAGGCAGATGCAGGGCGGCTTCGGGGGGATGCTGTCGATTTGTGTGAGGGGCGGCGAGACCGCTGCCATCGCCACTGCTGCAAACGTGAATCTGTGGAAGCGCGCCACCTCGCTGGGCGGTGTGGAAAGCCTCATCGAGCACCGCGCCAGCGTGGAAGGCGCAGGCACGCCGGCGCCGGTCGATTTGTTGCGCCTGTCGGTCGGCTTGGAACATGTTGATGATCTCATCGCCGATCTGGATGCCGCGTTGGAGCAGGCGCATGAATGACAAGATGAAACTGATCGCGCACTGGCTGGATGCATCCGGTGTGCGTTCACATGGCGTGAGCGCTTCCGCGGTCGAGGCGGCGTTGACGGATTTGCTGAATGCGGTCAGCGGCGCTGAGGAGGAACTTGAGGAATCGACGCTGTACCGCTATCCGGTGCCCATGTTGTCCGAGGATGGCTCGTGCTCCATCATCGAGGAATTATTCCCCACGCCTTACGACCTTTCGCTCATCCTCGGGGGCGTCACGGTCGACAATACGCGCAAGCTGCGCTTGATCCATCGCCTGGTGGATCGCGCCACGGCTGTGACAGGCGCGGGATGGCTGGGCATCTATCAGCGCAGAACCAATGCGCTGGGAGACGCGGTGCTGGTCAAGCTGGCGTATCGCGGCCGACCCAGCCGTGCCGAATTCCCGTTGACCGAAGACTTCGCGCGCAGCAGCACCAACAGCACGGTTGGCCTCACTGGTCAGGCCAAAGTGATTGACGACGTGTCCGCCTACCTGAGCCAGGGCGGCGGCTTCTACGTTTGTGACACTGCGGTGCAGTCAGAGGCTTGCCTGCCCATCCTGTCCCCTGCGGGTGATCGCGTCCTGGGCATACTCGATGCTGAAGCGGAGCCAAAGCGGTTCTTCACGGCGGAACGGGTAGCGGTTTTGGCGGCGGCCTGCCTGATGGCGCCCAGTCTGCTGCCCTGAGGCTTGCGAATATTCGCAGGTGCGGGCCGTACTATTTCCCGGACAGTGCGGCGCGGATGCCTTCGATGCGCTTCCGGTTGACGCCAAAGTCTCGAACGCCGAGCCTGCTCGCTGAACGGACCTGGATCACGGAGTTCTTGTGATCGATGGCAATCTCGACATCATCGACGAAGCCCATCTTTTCACTCTTGAACTCGACTTGAATGTACCCGGGGTGTTCCAGCACGACCTTGGCGTTGCGAATATTCGCAATGTGCTCGCGCACCTTGCGCCAGTCGGCGCTGAGGTCTTCCGAAAACTTGAACGGCGCGACGTAGTGGGTGGCGTCCGACTTGTCCGCGGTCGAGCTGACGCAGTTGGGTTTCCATGAACATGCCTTGAATTGGCCGTCCTTGAAGCCAAGGTCTTTGGGGCGCGTACCGGTGAAGAGTCCCATGGCTTGTCCTGAGAGAAGTTCGATGGTGATCAATGCGCCGGCAGCGGCCAAGAAGAGCGCCAACGCCAACAGTGCGCGTTTCAGCCACTTCCTCATGATGCGCGGGAGACCTGATCCGACCGGATCGGCATGAGCGTTGCCAGCGTGCCACCAGTGACCGCTCCCATCGCGTTGGCGATCATATCCGCCACTTCAAAGTGACGGTAACCGCTGGCGCCTTGCAGCACTTCGATCACACCGCCCATCAGCGCAAGACCGATGGTCCAGCCAATGCGCGCCCGCCAAGTGGTGGCGAACAGGCACCACCAGAAGCCACAGGCGGCGTAAGCGGCAAAGTGATGCAACTTGTCTCCGCCGCCCACCCGGGGCAGGCGCTCAATGGGCATCAGCGAACCGACCCATATGCCCGCGAGAATGGCGACACCTATGACTGTCCAGATCATGCGGCCGCGACGTGATGCGAATATTCGCAAAGTCTATCTCTTCTTCTGTGGCGGGAGATCGGTACACACGCCTTCGAAAGCCTCGGCGGCCAGCCCGACCGATTCGCAGAGTGTTGGATGAGGGTGAATGGTCTTGCCGATGTCGGTCGGATCACAGCCCATCTCGATGGCCAGCGCCAGTTCGCCGATCAAGTCGCCGGCGTGCGTGCCGACGATGCCGGCGCCGATGATGCGGTGCGTGGTGTCGTCGAAGAGCAGCTTGGTGAAGCCCTCGTCGCGACCGTTCGCTATGGCGCGCCCCGAAGCCGCCCACGGGAACACTGACTTTCCGATCTTGATGCCCTTGGCCTTGGCGGAGTCCTCGGTCTCGCCCACCCAAGCCACTTCCGGATCGGTGTAGGCCACGCTGGGAATCACGCGCGCATCAAAATGCGACTTCTGGCCTGCCGCCGCTTCCGCCGCGACATGGCCTTCATGCACCGCCTTGTGCGCCAGCATGGGCTGGCCCACGATGTCGCCGATGGCGAAGATGTGCGGGACATTGGTGCGCATTTGCGAATCCACGTTGATGAATCCGCGATCCGTCACCGCCACGCCGGCCTTGTCGGCGGCGATCTTATTTCCATTTGGCGAGCGGCCGACGGCCTGCAACACCAGGTCGTAGCGCTGCGCTTCCTTGGGTGCGGATTCACCCTCAAAACTGACGTAGATGCCGTCTTTCTTCGCTTCGGCGCCGACTGTCTTGGTCTTCAGCATGATGTGGTCGAAGCGTTTGTCGTTCATCTTTTGCCAGACCTTCACTAAGTCACGATCCGCGCCCTGCATCAGTCCATCCAGCATCTCGACCACATCGAGCCTGGCACCTAGCGACGAATACACTGAGCCCATTTCCAGGCCGATGATGCCACCACCCACGATCAGCATTTTCTTGGGCAGCGTGCGCAGCTCCAGCGCGCCAGTGGAGTCCACGATCCGTGGGTCGTCCGGCATGAATGGCAGCTTCACGGATTGCGACCCGGCCGCGATGATGGCCTTGGTGAAGCGGATGATCCTCTTGGAACCGTCGGCGGCAACGACTTCCAGGTGATTCGGGTCGAGAAAGCGGCCCACGCCGGTGACCACGGTGACTTTGCGGGTCTTGGCCATGCCGCTCAAGCCGCCGGTCAGCTTGCCAACGACCTTGTTCTTCCAGCCCTTCAGCTTCTCGAGGTCGATGATGGGCGTGCCAAAACTGACGCCGTGATCGGCCATTGAGCGCGCCTCGTCCATCACCGCGGTAACGTGAAGCAATGCCTTTGAAGGAATGCAACCCACATTGAGGCAGACGCCGCCCAGCGTGGCATAGCGTTCCACCAACACCGTACTCATGCCGAGGTCTGCCGACCGGAACGCTGCGGAGTAGCCGCCAGGGCCGGCGCCCAGCACCACGACCTCGCAAGTCACATCGGCGGCACCTGAGAACTTGCTGGCGACAGGCGCGGCGGCCGCGGCAGGCTTCGGTGTCGGAAGCGGCAGCGAGGACTGTGCAGGCGCGGCGTCAGGCTTGGAAGCCGCCGCCGCAGATTCCGCAGCTTCCAGCAGCAGCACAACAACGCCTTCGCCGACCTTATCGCCCACCTTGACCTTGAGTTCCTTCACCACGCCGCTATGGGAAGAAGGCACCTCCATGGTGGCCTTGTCCGATTCCAGCGCGACGAGCGAGTCTTCCTTCTTGATGGTGTCGCCGGGTTTGACGTACACCTCGATGATCTCGACATCCTTGAAATCGCCGATGTCGGGCACCTTCACTTCCACGATGGCCATGAGGGTCCCCTTAAAGCACCAGCTTGCGGATGTCGGCCATGAGACCGGATAAATGCGTGATGAAGCGCGCCGCCGACGCGCCATCAATGACGCGATGGTCATAGGACAGCGAGAGTGGGCAGATCAGGCGCGGCGTGAAGTCCTTGCCACTCCAAACCGGCTTCATGCTGGACTTGGACACGCCCAGGATGGCGACCTCGGGGGCATTGATGATGGGCGTGAAGAAGCTGCCACCGATGCCGCCCAAGCTCGAAATGGAGAAGCAACCGCCCTGCATTTCCGAGGGCGACAACTTGCCATCGCGCGCCTTGGCTGCAAGCTCGCTCGTTTCCTTGGCGATTTCGATGATCGACTTTTTGTCGGCATCCTTGATGACCGGCACCACCAGGCCGTTGGGCGTGTCGGCCGCGAAGCCGACGTTGAAATATTTCTTCAACACGAGGTTTTCACCACCCGGCTCCAGCGAGGCATTGAATTCCGGGTACTTCTTCAGCGTTGCAACGCTGGCCTTGATGAGGAAAGCCAGCATGGTAAGTTTGACGCCACTCTTGGCGATCTCCTCGTTGGTTTTGACGCGGAAGGCATCGGCATCGGTGATGTCGGCTTCGTCATGCTGGGTGACGTGCGGAATGCCCACCCAATTGCGATGCAGGTTGGCGCCGGAGAGCTTCTTGATGCGCGAAAGTGCGCGGGTTTCAATCTCGCCGAACTTGGTGAAGTCCACTGCGGGCATTTCCGGGAACGAGAACGCGCCGCCAGAGCCGCCTTTCGGTTTCGCAAGCTCCGCTTTCACATACCCTTGCACATCCTCTTTGATGATGCGGCCCTTGGGCGCGCTCCCTTTCACTTTGGAAAGATCAACACCCAGCTCGCGGGCAAATGCCCGTACGGATGGGGAGGCGTGAGGCAGGGCGCCGCCGTGTTCACGAGGCGCAGGCGCGGATGCCGCCACGGGAGCAGCCGTTGCCGGTGCTGTTGCTGGTTTGGGGGCTGACGCAGGCGTAGGCGCTTCCGCGGGGCTCGGGGCGGGCGCCGGCGCCGCCTTTGCCGACGCTGCGGCATCGCTGGCCTCAACCAGCAACACGACGGCGCCTTCAGAAATCTTGTCGCCAACCTTGACCTTGATTTCCCTCACCACACCATTGTGGGACGAGGGCACCTCCATGGTGGCCTTATCCGATTCCAGCGCGATGAGCGAGTCTTCCTTCTTGATGGTGTCGCCGGGTTTGACGTACACCTCGATGATCTCGACATCCTTGAAATCGCCGATGTCGGGCACTTTGACTTCAACCAGATTGGACACGCCCAATCTCCTTTCGAATTCTTATGGGTTTGAAGGTGTGAATCAGACCGTCCAGGGCG
Source organism: Betaproteobacteria bacterium (assembly GCA_016791265.1). Taxonomy (GTDB): domain Bacteria; phylum Pseudomonadota; class Gammaproteobacteria; order Burkholderiales; family Usitatibacteraceae; genus JAEUMY01. The sequence goes on along the minus strand of JAEUMY010000022.1, from coordinate 46,177 downwards.
CCGGCTTTTCCGGGTCGATGCCGTACTTCTTGATGGCTTCACTCACCGTCTTCATCGTTACCTGACCTTCCTCGGCCAGCGCCTTCAATGCGGCGACCACGACGTAGTAGCGGTTGACCTCAAAGAACTTGCGCAGTTGCTTACGCGTGTCGGAGCGGCCGAAACCATCGGTGCCCAACGTGACGTAGCGGCGATCGCCCATATAGGGGCGAATCTGCTCAGCGAATATTCGCATGTAGTCAGTGGCCGCCACGGCGGGTCCCTTGCGCCCTTTAAGGCAGTCCGCGACATGGCAGGACTTCGGCGCGGCGTCGGGATGCAACAGGTTCCAGCGTTCAGCCGCCATGCCATCGCGGCGCAGCTCGGTGAATGAAGTCGCGCTCCAAATATCCGAGGCGACGCCCCAGTCCAGTTCCAGCAGCTCGGATGCGGCGATGACTTCACGGAAAATCGTCCCCGAGCCCATGAGCTGCACGCGCGGCTTCTTCGCATCCGGGCCTTCGCGGAAGAGGTACATCCCCTTGAGAATCCCTTCCTCGGCTCCCTTGGGCATGGCCGGGTGGGTGTAGTTCTCGTTCATCACGGTGATGTAGTAGAAGATGGGCTCCATCTTCTCGTACATGCGCTTCAGGCCATCATGCATGATGACCGCGAGTTCGTAGCTGAACGTCGGATCGTAGGAGATGCAATTGGGAATGGTGGAGGACATGAGGTGGCTGTGGCCATCCTCATGCTGCAAGCCTTCGCCGTTCAGCGTGGTGCGGCCCGACGTGCCGCCCAGCAGGAATCCACGCGCCTGCATGTCGCCAGCCGCCCACGCCAGATCGCCGATTCGTTGGAAGCCGAACATCGAATAGAAGATGAAGAACGGGATCATGTGCTGGCCGTGGTTGGCGTAGCTGGTGCCCGCAGCCATCCAGGAGCAGAACGCGCCAGCCTCGTTGATGCCTTCCTGCAGGATCTGCCCCGCCTTGTCTTCCTTGTAGAACATCAGTTCGCCAGCATCGACAGGTTCGTACAATTGTCCGACCGACGAGTAGATGCCGAGTTGGCGAAACAGGCCTTCCATGCCAAAGGTGCGAGATTCATCGGCCACGATGGGCACGAGTCGCGGCCCCAGCTCCTTGTCACGCGTGAGGGCGGTGAAGGCGCGAACGAATGCCATGGTTGTCGAAATCTCCCGTTCCTCGGTGCTTTTCAGCAACGCGTCAAAGAACGACAACTCGGGCACCTTCAGTGGTGGAATGTTGGTGTGCCGCACAGGCAGGGAGCCGCCGAGCGCTGCACGCGCGGCTTTGAGGTACTGCATCTCGGCACTGTCTTCAGGCGGCTTGTAGAAGGGTGTCTCGGCGATGACATCGTCAGCCACCGGCACGTTGAAGCGGTCGCGAAACTGCTTCAGTGATGCGAGATCCATCTTCTTTTGCTGGTGGGTGATGTTCTGACCCTCACCAGCGCGTCCCATGCCGTAGCCCTTCACCGTCTTGGCCAGGATCACGGTGGGTTGCCCTTTGTGTTTCACTGCGGCCGAATAGGCGGCGTACACCTTGTATGGATCATGACCGCCCCGGTTGAGGCGCCAGATGTCCTCGTCGGACATGGATGCGACCATCTGCTTCAGCTCCGGATACTTGCCAAAGAAGTGCTCGCGAACATAGGCGCCATCGCGCGCCTTGAAGTTCTGGTACTCACCATCCACCGCTTCCATCATGCGCCTTTGCAGCAAGCCGTCGCGGTCCTTGGCGAGCAGCGGATCCCAGTAGCGTCCCCAGATCACCTTGACGACGTTCCAGCCGGCGCCGCGGAAGTCGCCTTCAAGTTCCTGAATAATCTTGCCGTTGCCGCGCACCGGTCCGTCGAGACGCTGCAGGTTGCAATTGACAACGAAGATGAGATTGTCCAAGCCTTCGCGCGCCGCCAACGCGATCGCGCCAAGTGATTCCGGTTCATCCATCTCACCATCGCCCATGAACGCCCACACCTTGCGGCCTTCGGTGTTCAGAATGCCCCGGTCATGCAGGTACTTCATGAAGCGCGCTTGGTAGATTGCCTGCAGCGGCCCGAGGCCCATCGACACGGTCGGGAACTGCCAGAAATCCGGCATGAGCCAAGGATGTGGGTAGGAAGAGATGCCCTTGCCATCCACCTCGCGGCGGAAGTTCTCGAGCTGCTCTTCCGTCAACCGGCCTTCAAGGTAGGCGCGCGCATAAACACCCGGCGCGGAATGACCTTGGATGAAAACCATGTCTCCACCATGCGTAGCGGAGGGGGCATGCCAGAAGTGATCGAAGCCTACGTCATAGAGGGTCGCCGCCGACTGAAAGCTGGCTATGTGGCCGCCCAGATCAGAGCTTTCTTTATTGGCGCGGAGCACCATGGCGATCGCGTTCCATCGGACCAGGGCGCGAATGCGATGCTCAAGCTCCTGGTCGCCGGGCAGCAAGTCTTCGGACGCGGGCGGGATGGAATTGATGTACGCCGTGTTGGCGCTGTAGGGCAAGAAAGCCCCGGAACGGCGCGCCTTGTCCACCAGTTGCTCGAGCAGGAAGTGAGCGCGCTCCGGACCTTCCGCGTCCAGAACCGATTCAAGTGAATCGAGCCATTCACGAGTTTCCTGCGGATCGATGTCCTGTTGCGTGAAAATGGGGCGGTCCATGGGTGTTCCTCTCGAGTCTGCCGGCAGGCCTGAATGGGGATCTGCTCGCTCTGGGGGCGAGTCCAACGCATTTTGCCATCTTTCCGCGACGCTTCCCCGTGCCGGGGAGCAAGGCTATGATTTTTCTTGATTTTTGAATTTCGGGGCGTTGCCTCGCGGAATCCCTCACCCAAAACCTGAATTGTTTCTTAAAAAAGTTTTTTAAGTTATTATAAATGCGGACTTTTGCACCGATGCACAGCGTTTGTGTCAATCGGGAGGCAAAAAGATAAGCGGGTGTGCTTTGAATTGCCGTGGGAGGCGGTGTGGCACTGGCGCAGGCTCTACAAATCGTTTCGAAGACTGATCCGGGCAGGGTACGGTCGCATAATGAAGATTGTGTCGAGTCCCGACCGGAGCTGGGCGTCGTCGTGCTGGCTGACGGCATGGGCGGCTACAACGCGGGCGAAGTGGCGAGCGGCATGGCGACAAGCCTCATCGCCGAAGGGCTGTCGAACGAGTGGCGCATCAAGGAACTGGGTAAGCTCGACCGAAGCCAGACGATGGCACTCTGTGAAAGGGTCGTGAAGGCCCAAATTGCCAAGGCCAACAGCGCCATTTTTGATGCGGCGCAAAAAGATCCGCAGTGCGCCGGCATGGGTACGACGTTGGTCGTATGCGTGTTCTACGACAACTACATGGCGGTTGCGCACATTGGCGATTCGAGGCTGTATCGCATGCGCGGAGATGTGTTGGAGCAGGTCACCCGAGATCACTCTTTGCTACAGGAGCAAATCGATTCGGGACTGATCTCAAAGGAAGATGCGAGGCTGTCACACAACAAGAATCTGGTGACGAAGGCGCTTGGAATTGATCCCGAGGTGGAACCAGAGTTCCACATTTATGAATCCCAGCCGAGTGATGTGTATTTGCTGTGTTCCGACGGTCTCAACGACATGATCGAGGACGAGGAAATCCAGATGACGCTCATCGCGCTGCGTTCCAATCTTGACTTGACCGCCCAGCAGCTCATTCAGTCCGCAAATGACAATGGTGGCCGTGATAATGTCTCGGTCATCATGGTGAAGGTGCTGTCCAGCTTCGCCGTGGAGCGTGGCTGGTTGGCCCGTCTCAAATCACTGTTTTCTTGACACAAGCATTCGGCCACGAGCCACGCAAAGTACATTCAGGGATCAAAAGCCATGGCAAAACTTATCCTCAGCGTTGATGGCACAGTCCTCCGGGAGGTTCCGCTCACCAAGGAGCGGATCACCGTCGGCCGCAAGCCCCACAATGACATTCCGGTCGACAACCTCGCCGTTTCAGGCGAGCACGCCGCGATCATCACGATCCTGAACGATTCGTTTATCGAAGACCTCAACAGCACCAACGGCACTCTGGTCAATGGCAAGCCGATCAAGAAGCACTTCCTTCAGCATAACGATGTGATCGAAATCGGCAAGCACAAGCTCAAGTACTTTAATGATGCGCCTGCGGCGGCCGCCTCAGCGGATTTCGAAAAGACCATGATCATCAGGAAGCCGTCGGCTGCGCCTGCGCCGGCTCCAGCGCCTGCTGCCGCACCGGCGGCACCCGCCGCAACACCGGCGGCCGCCTCGCCTGTCGACACTCAATCCCAACGGCCCACTGCACCCCCGCCCGCTGCCGCACCCGCCGCGCCGGCGGCGGCACCCACAGCGGGCGGCAGAGAAGGCGCGATCCAGGTGCTTTCCGGTGCCGCCGCTGGGCGCACGTTGGATCTCACCAAGAACCTCACGACCATCGGTAAGCCCGGCACGCAGGTCGCAGTCATCACGCGCCGCCCCACGGGGTATTTCATTACCCACGTCGAGGGTGCCAGCTTCCCAACGCTGAACGGTGCGCCCCTTGGCCCGCAGGCACATCAGTTGAACGACCATGACCTGATCGAGATCGCGGGTGTGAAAATGGAGTTCTTTTACAAGCCCTGATCAGGCTATTGCGGCGGAATGCCAAAAACGGCCAGCCTGTCGATCAGCGCTGGCCGTTTTTGCTTAAGGGTTGGCCCGGAAGATTGCGTTGGCAGCGGATAGACAAGAAAATACAATGAGCGTGAAGGCCTGAGACGGTCGGCCGTACGTTGAGGATGATTGGCGGCTCGACCCGCGCAGAGAACAGACGGGAACAGGTGAACAGACCATGAGTGCATTGCCCGAACAGCGTCCAGGATCGGCCAACGTGGCCGACATGACCACCAAGCTTGCCTTCTCGAAGAAGTTGCAGGCAGTGACCAATCGCATTCACTCCACGCAAAACGTGGACGAAATCATGCTGGATGTCACGCGTGACATCTGCCAGCTATTCGATGCTGATCGGCTGACGATCTACACCGTCAGCGAAGACGGTCAATCGATTGTTTCGAAGGTCAAGTCTGGGCTGAATTCATTCAAAGACATCAAGTTGCCGCTGTCGGAGAGCAGCATCGCCGGATGCTGCGCGCTGAACCGGCGATTCATGAGCATCAAGGATGTCTACGACGATAGCGAACTGAAGAGCTATTCGCCCAATCTCTCATTTTTGAAGGCTGTCGATCAGCGCACCGGCTATCGGACCAAGCAGATGATGGTGGCTCCGATCGTCGCGGCTGAAGGAAATGATCTCCTGGGCGTCATTCAGGTGATCAATCATCTATCAGGAACACCTTTTCCCGGGTTGTTTGAAGAAGGCTTGGTTGAGCTTTCCAAGACGCTTGCCATCGCCTTCCGAGTGCGGCAACAGATACCTGGGCAGATCAAGTCGAAGTACGAGTACCTCATCATCGACAACGTTATATCCGAGGGTGAGCTTGAGCTTGCCACGCGCACGGCGCGACGCAAGAACAAGAGCGTCGAGGACATTCTGATTGATGAGTTCCAGGTCAAGGTGCCTGCGCTGGGCGCGGCGCTTGGCAAGTATTTTGGCACCGAGTACGAACCCTTCAAGAAAGATCGAATCAAGCCAGTCGATCTCTTGCGCAATCTCAAGCGAGACTATGCCGAAGGCAATCAGTGGCTTCCGATTGAAGATGCCAAGGAGGGCTTGATAGTCATTTCGCCAGATCCTGAGCGGGTCAAGAGTTCGCGAATGGTCGAGAACGTCTTCCCCAAAGCCAAGATCAAGTACAAGGTCTGTACGCAGCGCGACTTTGTCTCCACGCTCGGTCAATTTTTCACCGAGGATGGAAGTGATATCGATATCAGCGGCATTCTTGACGACACAGATGACATTGGTGGAGAAAATGTCGCGGACGAGGCCTCCGCCGCCGCCGACAACGAGTTGGTGAAACTGGTCAACAAGATCATCATCGACGCCTACAATCAGGGCGCCTCGGATATCCACATCGAGCCCATGCCCGGCAAGAACAAGACCGGCATCCGGTTCCGGAAGGATGGCTCACTGGCGCCTTATATCGAGGTCCCTGCCAGCTACCGAAGCGCGCTCTCAGCGCGACTCAAGATCATGTGCGACCTGGACATCTCCGAGAAGCGGAAGCCGCAGGACGGCAAGATCAAGTTCAAAAAGTTCGGGCCGCTTGATATCGAGCTTCGCGTTGCAACCATTCCCACCGCGGGCGGTGTCGAGGATGTCGTGATGCGTATTCTCGCGGCGGGCGAGCCCATCCCATTGGAAAAGCTTGGCCTTACGACCAAGAACCGGGAAGCCCTCGTCGCCGCTGTTTCGAAGCCCTACGGCTTGTTCTTTGTCTGCGGTCCCACAGGCTCAGGTAAGACGACAACCTTGCACTCGGTGCTTGGGCACCTGAATACGCCTGACACGAAGATTTGGACGGCGGAGGACCCTGTTGAAATCACGCAGAAGGGACTGCGGCAGGTTCAGGTCAACAAGAAGGTGATTGACTTTGCTGCGGTGATGAAAGCATTCCTGCGCGCAGATCCCGACATCATCATGGTTGGCGAGATGCGAGATGCTGAAACCACGCATATTGGTATTGAAGCGTCACTCACTGGGCACCTGGTTTTTGCCACATTGCACACAAACTCCGCGCCAGAAGCGATCATTCGTCTTCTGGACATGGGAATGGACCCCTTCAACTTCGCAGATGCTTTGATCGGAATTTTGGCCCAACGTTTGGCCAAGCGCCTTTGCGGCTCATGCAAGGAAGCTTACACGCCGGACGGAGAAGAGCTGAAGCAATTCATGAACGAGTACACGACTGATTTGCGCCAAACTGAGCCTTGGCGAAAGGACCCGCAAGGCGAGGCCAAGAAGCTCTATGACTACTGGCTGAAGGAGTATGGCAAGGACGGCAAGCTGACCTTCATGCGTGCCAAAGGATGCGATGCTTGCGGTGGTAGCGGCTACAAAGGACGGGTGGGCCTGCACGAATTGATGGTCGCCAGTGACCCGGTGAAAAAACTCGTGCAGGAAAAGGCCCGCGTCGCGGATATCTTCGTCACATGTGTCGATGAAGGCATGTCCACATTGAAGATGGACGGCATGGAAAAAGTGATGATGGGTCTAACGGACATGAAGCAGGTCCGTGCAGTTTGCATCAAGTAGTCCGAGGCCGCTCAATAATGGAAGTTCATGACTGCTGAAGCGCCCAAGCCCGGACTGGACTCCGGCGGTCATAGTCTCATCACCTCGCTTGAGTACCTCAATGAGGTCGGCATCGCTCTTTCGCAGGAGAAAGACATCACGCGATTGCTGGAGAGCATTCTTGTTGCAGCAAAGCGGATCACCAATGCTGATGGTGGCACGCTCTACCGGTTGATCGACGACAAGCTGACCTTTGAGATCGTCATGACCGACAGTTTGGGCATCAAGCTGGGCGGCACTTCCGGCGCAACAGTGCCGTTTTATCCGATCCCGCTTCACGACAAGGACGGGAATCCCAACTACAGCATGATCGCCGCCTATGCGGCGCTGACCCACAAGACAGTCAATATCGCCGACGCTTACACCGAGGAAGGGTTCGACTTCTCCGGTACCCGGAATTTTGACAAAAAGACCGGCTATCGGTCGCAGTCATTCCTGACCATGCCGATGAAGAATCATGAAGGAGAGGTCATCGGAGTCCTTCAGTTGCTCAATGCTCGCAATGCAGAAACCGGACGTGTCATCACGTTCACTGCCGAAGATCAGCGGCTGGCCGAATCTTTGGCATCGCAGGCCGCTATTGCGCTGACAAACAGACTGCTGATCGGCCAGCTTGAAGCGCTCTTCGAGTCGCTCATCGAGCTCATTAATACCGCGATCGATGACAAGTCGCCCTATACCGGAGGCCATTGCAAACGAGTCCCGACCTTGACCATGATGCTGGCCGAAGCCGCTGCCGCGACCTCGGAAGGACCGCTGAAGGACTTCACGATGACTGAGCGGGATCGGTATGAACTGAAGATCGCCGGTCTGCTGCACGACTGTGGAAAGATCACCACGCCGGTCCACGTGGTCGACAAGGCAACCAAGCTCGAGACAATTTTCGACAGAATTCATTTGATCGACGCCCGATTCGACGTGCTTATCGGACAGGCGCGGATTCACTTGCTTGAAGGATTGCTTCGCGTCGGTCCAGGCACTGCAGCGGCGTCTGAGCTTGAAGCAGCGTATGAGACGCTACGTGCGCAGTACCTCTCTGACCGCGAATTCCTTCGCAGGCAAAATGTCGGCGTTGAGCGTATGAGCCCGAAAGATCAACAACGAGTCGATGCGATCGCGCGATATCGACTCTTGGCGGACACAGGGGAGGAAATCCAATTCCTCACCGACGACGAGCGGCTCAATCTGACAATTCCCTATGGCACTCTGACCCCAGCCGAACGCCAAATCATCAACTACCACATCGTGGCGACGATCAAGATGCTGGAAGCCTTGCCTTGGCCGCGACATCTGGAGAAGGTGCCGGAGTATGCGGGTGGTCATCACGAGCGCATGGATGGCAAGGGTTATCCCAGAGGATTGACAAGGGAGCAGATGTCCGTGCAGGCCAGAATCATGGGTATCGCCGACATTTTTGAGGCGCTCACTGCCAAGGATCGGCCTTACAAGAAAGGCAAGACGCTGAGCGAGTCCCTCGAAATACTGGGCAAATTCAGACTTTCCGGTCATATTGATGCAGACCTCTTCGATGTATTCGTCCGGGAGCGCGTTTATCTGCGTTACGCGGAAGAGTTTCTTTCTTCCGATCAGATCGACACCGTCGATCCTGCAAAAATTCCCGGCTACCGCCAGACGAACTGAATCTCTTGACCGGTTCGCGCCGCGGACTGGCACGATGCTTGCTGCACCTGCCATTCAATCGTTTTCAACAACTCAACTCCACACCTCATCGTGATGCGCATACCAGTTTGGGTGTTTTTGTTTCTGTTCACGGTTTCCGGATTCGCCGGCCTGATTTACGAGTCAATCTGGAGTCACTATCTCAAACTCTTTCTGGGACATGCGGCCTACGCACAGACACTTGTGCTGGGCATCTTCATGGGAGGCATGGCGCTTGGCTCTTGGCTGGCCGGGCGCTTCGCAGGCAAGATCAGGCACGCGCTGCTCGGCTACGCTCTCGCCGAGCTTGTCATTGGCATGTTGGCACTCGGCTTTCATCAGACTTTCGGATTCGTTACCAACTGGGCATTTGATTCGCTGATTCCAAGTTTGGGCTCGCCGCTGACAATTGATCTCGCCAAGTGGTCGATTGCCACCTTGCTGATTCTGCCGGCCTCGATACTGCTTGGAACCACGTTTCCGCTGATGAGCACGGGAATCATGCGGGCCTATGGCGACAGCAGTGGGCGCTACCTGCCCTTGCTCTACTTCACCAACTCTTTTGGTGCCGCGATTGGGGTTCTGGCTTCGGGGTTCATCTTCATTGACAAGGTTGGGCTGCCGGGCACCATTTTTTCCGCAGGCCTATTCAATATTTCCTTGGCATTGGTGGTCTGGTTGATCTCCAAGCGAATTACTGAAACGGTCCCTGCTCGAGATACCGGCCTGGGATCATCGGTGTCCCTCCTTGGCCGCCAACTCTCGCGTGTGATGCTCATCGCGGCATTCGCAACCGGCGCCGCGTCATTCATGTTTGAGATTGCATGGATCAGAATGCTGTCCATGGCGATCGGCGCATCGACGCATTCTTTCGAGGTGATGCTGTCGGCATTCATTCTGGGTATTGCCCTCGGTGGATTGGCTCTTGGCACGATCGGCAACAGATTTCGCAACTATCCGCTGCTGCTTGCAATTGTGCTCTCGGCCAAGGTTGTCTTTGCTTTGGCAGCGGTATGGACTTACCCAAATCTCCTCGATTTGGTGAAGTGGCTGTACGGCGGCCTTGCGAGAACCGAATCCGGCTATTCACTCTACCTGCTGGGTAGCTATGCAGTTTCTGGCCTGATGATGATCCCGACGGCCTTCTGTGCGGGGATGACTCTGCCGCTCGCCACGAGAACGCTCTTGGACAATCAGATCGGGGAAAAGGCGGTGGGGCAGGTCTATGCGGCCAACACTTTGGGCGCGATCGCCGGAACTTTTTTTGCCACGCATATTGGAATGGAGGCGCTGGGTGTGCAAGGCATCACCGCTTTTGGCGCCGCGATTGAATTAGTGGTTGTCGTGGTCATTTTGGTTGTCGTCGGCAAGGTTGGGATGCGGCGGACTGGATTGATCGTTGTGCCTTGCCTGGTTTTGCTAATTTCCTTCACTTTTTTCTTCGAGCTGGACAAGCTCAAAATGGCCTCTGGCGTCTACAGATTTGGTCAATTCATGTCCACACAATCGACTGTCGAGTTTCATCGGGACGGAAAGACAGCAACGATTTCAGTCTTGAGGACAGAAAAGTCGCGGGATATTCGCACTAATGGAAAGACAGACGCTGGAATCAGGATCACAGACCGAGAGAAGACCAGCACGCCAGATGAGCACACAATGGAGTTGGCCGCGATCCTGCCATTCATGTTCGTGCCGGATGCACAGATCGTGGGAAACATCGGTTTCGGATCGGGCTTGACGACGCACACTGTGCTGGGCAATCCAGGCGTGCGACAGGTTGACTCCATCGAAATTGAAGCCGCGATGATCGAAGGTGCCAAGTTGTTCTCTCCGGTCAATGATCGCGCCTACACTGACCCTCGAAGCAAGATATACGTCGATGATGCCAAGACTTTCTTTTCCGCCAGGAAGGCGAGCTACGACATCATCATCTCGGAGCCATCGAATCCTTGGATCAGTGGTGTTTCCACTCTGTTCTCGGACGAATTCTACGCGCGCATCAAGAAGCACATTAGTCAGCAAGGCGTCCTGGTGCAATGGATACAGCTCTATGACACCAAGCCCTATGTGCTCGCATCGATACTCAAGGCATTGGGTGGTCAATTTCAGGACTATGTGATCTATTTTGCCGGCCCTGGAGACGCAATGATCATCGCGTCTCCATATAGATCGCTCCCCGACCAGCTTGCAGACCCGTTCAAGGTCAAGAATTGGACAACTGCTCTGAATCGACTGGGATACTCGCGGGCCAGCGAGTTGCAGCTACTGAGAATCGGCTCCAAACGCGCACTCGAGCCGATGGTGAAGAGTTTTGCCGTTCAGAAGAACTCAGACTATTACCCGGTCGTGGACTTGAACGCTCCGAAAGAGCGATTCGTGGGGTCCAATGCCATTGCCGACTTCGCGATTTTTGGCACCTCATTTGTGCCATTTGTCGGCATGCTCGATCAAGTCAAACTTCCAACGCTGGCCGATATTTCTGCAATTGGTGATCTTGGGCTTAGTCCTGAGGGCACGCCAGTTACTCTTACCCGGGCACTGCTTGCGCACGATGTCGCTCGCTCCATCGAGAGGGGAGAGATGCTGCTCGGCGAAAACGCCCCAGACAAACTCAAGGACAGCCTTGGCATGGTGTTGATCGGCCAGAAGGCATGCACTGCTACCGTCGCCTCGGCCTGGGTGAATGCCTATGAAGTGCTCATGCGTGTTCTTGCCAGCAGTCTTGCGCCTGCAGACAATCTCAGGACTCTGTTGTCGCTCAAGTCTGCCGAATGCATGAAGTGGGCTCTAAAGCAGGAAGTTCTGTCTTTACGGCTCAAGTTGATCGAAAGCATCATTGCCAGAGATTTGGATGCGATGCGTTCAGCGAGTGGTACGCTGATTGCCCGGCCGCGCCTGAAGACCGAGTTGGCGCCGGAAGACAGGGAGGCTGTCATACAGGCGTACTTGGCGTCCTCGCTCTTCTTGGGTGCGCGAGCGGAAGCGAAAACGGTACTGGACGCACTGAAAGACGATCAACTGCTGACCAAGTCGCTACTGACGATCGCGCTGATTGCCCATCTGGAGCAAGATGGAAAATGACGTATTTTGTCATGTGTTCCTCTGTGGCGTCAGCGTCAGCAGCATGTTCCGCGGTTGGGCCATTGATTTGTGAGTAGTCAGATCATGGCATGGAATTTGCAGCTTGGTTGCCTGCAGTAACCTGCATTCTCAATACTTAAGGAGACTTTGATGAAACGTGTTCAACAAGGCTTTACGCTCATCGAACTGATGATCGTAGTCGCGATCATCGGCATTCTGGCGGCCGTTGCCATCCCGGCTTACCAAGACTACACCGCCAAGGCGCAAGCTTCTGAGGGATTCACCCTGCTGGGTGGCCTGAAGACGCCTGTCGCCGAAGCGATTGCTGCTTCGGGCTTGGCAGGTGGTTGCGTGATCCCATCGGGCGCGGTGAGCGTGGGCAAGTATGTTGCGAGTGTGACGCTAACCCCAGCCACGGATTGCGAAGTGGTGGCAAAGTACACGACAACCAACATCAACCCGAAGGTCTCTGGCAAGGATGTTACCTTCAAGTTCAACACGACGACCGGCGCCTGGGCTTGCTCTTCTACGCTGCCTGCGGAAATCGTGCCGAAGTCCTGCACCTAATCGCACGTGACTTGGCGACATTGTCGCCAACTGAGGCAAAAATGGCCGGGCTTAGTCCCGGCCATTTCATTTGCGGTCGTCGATCGCGAGCTAAGTCTTCGAAGGAGCGAGCAGCCGGGTGTCGATACTTCGTTGCCGGGACCTAGCTTTTCGATCACGCACTTGCAATCGAAGTCGGGCAGCGACTACCAAGGCCTTGGATAGCGTCGGCATTCAAACTTCTGTGTTGATTTCTTCCAGTCGTCCGGGATCCCCAGATCCACGCTGAATGGGCCAAAAGGATATCTTGAGAACTGCACCTTTTCATTCAGAATCGAAAGAATCGTGTCTGATTCAGCAAACCGTTTTACCCATGCATCACCGTACTTGTGGGGATAGCCTCCCGGCGGCGGGAACAGCGATGGACAGGCTCTCACGACAGCATCAAAGACCGGTGAGAAGCGGGATCGCTCCTGATCCTGCAAGGGGTCAGGCACAGCTCCGAGAATGAGGCCGCACGAGACAGCCAGGTAGCCAAGCTCATATCGATCGGCGGTGGCGCTTGCTGGAGTTGATTCCCCGCCGTGGACTGAGATTTTCAGGTACTCGCAGTCATCCTGCGATATTTGAAACCCCCAAGGACGAAGCAGGCGGTTCGAGGTTACGGCAAGCTTTGGGCTGATTTGACCTCTGCCATCGGCATCGGGGCTTCCGCCCTCGTTAGGATGAATCAGCATCCTAAGCCTGCCGTCATAGTGTCGAATGAATGCCTGCACTTTCGACGAACCTGGCCCCTGCGGATCACGGGGTTCAAAACCCATGAGTTCGACCAGCCCCGATCCCTTGGCCAGATAGGGCATCGCCATGCTCTGATTAAAGGTGCTGAGGGACAAATAGCCGAACGGTGTGCTTTTCAATTTCGCGGGAGCATCAACATCAATCCAATTGCGAGTCCATGGTGCTGCGTCCCAGCGCGGATATCCTCCGTGCAGGCCGTGAAGAAACTGTAAAGTGGCAATGATGGTGGCGAAGGGCAGCACCCAGTGCCCTTTGCCCGCAATCCAGTGGATCGACAGGACAAGTAAAGGGCCAGCCAGCAGCAGCAAGCTGAGTGCGTACCTTCCGTTGCCGGAAAGGGCTTGGTTGAGAATCCATGCGATCAGGAAGAAGCTGATTGCCAGCATCCCTTGATCGGGTAGTCGAACAGATCGGGCAACGGACTTGAGTGCGCGACTTGCCACGGCCAACACGCCCATGACAATCAGTGCAACTTGAAGCAGGAACATGCGCAGATCCGGCGCGAGGATCTCCACGTAAATTCCGCTATTCATCCGCATCATGCGTGCCGGCAGGAATAGATAATCCGAGATGCCGTGCGGAAGGAATCGATCATGACTGATCGCACCGGTGCTGAAGTCTGCGGACTGGAAAATGTTGTTGAAGAGCGGGAAGACAGGATTGCCAAATTGTTGCCACAGCATCCACGACCACCATCCCCCGGTCAATATGAATCCGCAGATGCCTCCCGCAACGAGATAGGCCTGAGCCTGCACGCGCAGGATCGGCTTATGCCTGATCAGCCACAAGCAGGCGAACACTGCGACACAGAAAACAGCACTGGTCAACTTCAGACCAGTGGCCAACCCAAGCAACAATCCGGCGCTGAAGAAATGTCGACCTCCAAAGGGCTGGCCGGTTTGCGTGCCAAGTACCAAAGCAAGCGCGCCTAGCACCAGCACTGACAAGACGGGATCAAGAAAGCTGCCACCGATCGTGGCGATGAATACGGGCGACAGGCCGCCGAGCAGGACTGACACGGCCGCAAGCGCATTACGGTGCTGAAGGTCTCGAAAAAAGTGTTGATGGGAGATATGCCAAAGCAGCATCAGGTTAAGCGCGTGGACGCTGGCGAGGACGAGAGCCATGATGACTGCCGACACACCAGCTTTCATCATGTAAAAGAAGAATAGGTAGCCGACAGGATTCAAGTAGGACTGTGGTCCAGCACCCATGAAGTCAATCCGAAACTGCCCGCTGGCGACTGAGTGAGCCGCGTAGATGTGATAGTTCAGCAAGTCGGCATTGACGTCCTTGCCCATTGCCAGCGTCACGGCCCAGCACATGCACAGAATGATCAAAGTTCGAAGAATCGTACTATCGAGCCAATCAAGGGTCGCGAGGCGCGAGATGAGCGCTCTGCTGGCCGGGCTGAAGGCGAGTATTTGCTTTGTCATGTCGAGGTCAGAGCGTCAGGCTGCGATGATGTGATGCCAACAGTCGGTTTTCCGGGCACAACAGTGTCCTCACTCGTAGCGCAGTGCGTCCACAGGTTTCAGTGACGACGCGCGCTTTGCGGGATAGAAGCCGAAGAAGATGCCGATTGCTGCGGAGAATCCGAACGCGAGAACAATTCCAAACGCGCTCATGCCCACCTGCAGCGGAGAGAACTTGCTGATTGCAACCGTCCCCAGATAGGCCAGTGCAACGCCTGCAGCGCCCCCGCACACGCAAATGACGATGGCTTCAGTCAGAAACTGAAACAGCACATCGCTGCGTCGGGCGCCCAAGGCCATGCGGATACCGATCTCGCGAGTCCGCTCAGTCACCGACACTAACATGATGTTCATGATTCCGATCCCGCCCACCAGGAGCGAGATCGAGCCGATGGCCCCGAGCAACAACGTAAGACCGGTCGCGATGCCGGCGGCCGCCTCCGCGATGGCAGACAGATCGCGCACGGTGAAGTCATCTTCCTGATCCTCGCGAATGCGATGGCGCACCCGCATGGTTTGGGTGAGGTCGTACTTGACGTCGGCCATGGTCCGCGCGGACTGGGCCTGCACCATGATGTAGTTCACGCTACCGGGGAACCACTGGCGGATGACCTGCTGGCGCGCGGTGCTCATGGGAATGTAGATCGAGTCGTCCTGGTCGCTGCCGCCGAGATCGCTCCCTTTGTCGGCGAGAACGCCGATCACTTCGAACGGGCG
The DNA here is from genome assembly GCA_016791265.1 of Betaproteobacteria bacterium. GTDB lineage: Bacteria > Pseudomonadota > Gammaproteobacteria > Burkholderiales > Usitatibacteraceae > JAEUMY01. The sequence continues at coordinate 30,688 of JAEUMY010000022.1, read as the reverse complement.
ATTCTGGATGCGGATGGTCTGGCCAACGGGGTCGAAATCTCCGAACAGGTTGGTCGCGACACTTTGCCCGATGACAGCGACGCGAGAGATGGAGCGGATCTCCATTTCTCCGAAGAGGCTGCCGCTACTCGTGTCCCAGGCCTTGATGGAGAAGAACTCCGGCGTGACACCGTAAACCATGGTGTTCCAATTGCTGAAGCCGGACTGCACCTGGAAGCCGCGCTGAATGACGGGTGCCACATAGTCGACGTTTTCCAGCCGCTGCAATGCCTGGGCGTCACCCTCGGTCAAATTCTGCATGCCTCCCCGGCCGACGCGCACGCCACCGCTGCTGGTTTGCGAGCCGGGGAAGATGATGAAGAGATTGCTGCCCATGCTGGCGATGCGCTGGTTGATGTCGGTACGCACGCTCTCCCCGATGGCCAGCATCATGACCACGGCGCCCACACCGATGATGATGCCGAGCATGGTGAGGCTGGTGCGCAGCTTGTTCATGCCCATGGCGCGAAACGCCTCCAGGGCGATCTGGGTGAAGTTCATAGATGCGCATCCTCCACCGGTCCGTCGTAGGTGACAAGCCCGTCCTTCAGTCGCACGAGCCGGTTGGCATGCCGTGCAACGTCGGGTTCATGGGTGACCACCAGCAGCGTGATGCCCTGCGAGCGGTTCAGCTCCGTGAAGAGGTTCAAGATTTCAACACTGGTCTGCGTGTCCAGGTTGCCAGTCGGCTCATCCGCGAGGATGAGCGGTGGATCGTTCACCAGCGCCCGTGAGATGGCCACACGCTGCTGCTGGCCGCCTGAAATCTGATTGGGCAGCCGAAATGCATAGGGGCCGAGCCCGGTCTGCTCGAGTCTCACCTGCGCCCGCGTGCGCGACTGGGCACGATCCAACCCCGCGTAGAGCAATGGCAGCGCGACGTTGTCGATCAGCGGCATGCGCTTCAGCAAATTGAATCCCTGGAACACGAAGCCGATCGTGCGATTGCGCACCCGGGCGAGGTCGTCATCACGCAGTGTCGCCACCTCGTGGCCATCCAGCGAATATTCGCCACTGGTGGGGGTATCGAGACAACCCAGAATGTTCATCAAGGTCGATTTGCCCGAGCCCGACTGCCCCATGATCGCCACGAACTCGCCTCGCCCGATCTCGAGGTCGATGCCCTTGAGCACTGGGGTTTCGATGTCGCCGGTGACGTAGCTCTTTCGTACGCCACGCAGCTTCAGCAAGGGCGCGGCAGCCAGCACCGGGGCGGCCACACTTGTCACTGACGTCACTTCGCTTCCCTCGATCTGTCCTGCAGGTCCCGGATCACCAGCTCATCGCCGGGCTGCAGCGCACCGGAAAGCAATTCCGTGTGCTGGTTGCTGGCGATGCCCACGCGCACTTCAACCGGCACCAATTCGCGCTTGTCGTTCAGTTTGAAGACCCGAGCGGGTGGCCGGCGCGCCGCGGTCGAGGTGGCACCCGCGCTTTCCAGCTTCGCTTCAGTCTTGGCTGGTGCCGCGGCCGGTGCGTTTTTGGGTGCTGGCTTGGTGGCGGCTTTGCTGTCCTTTTCTTCGCGCGGCGGCTTGAAGCGGAGCGCGGCATTGGGAAGCCGTATCACATCCTGCTTCTCGCTCACCACGATATTCACTTGCGCCGTCATGCCGGGCTTCAGCAGCCCTTGATCGTTGGTGACATCCACGATGACGTTGTACGTCACGACGTTCTGCTGAATGCTCGGATTGAGTCGCACCATGCGCACCTTGCCGGCGAAGTCGCGATCCGGGAATGCATCGGTGGTGAAGCGGATGGGCATGCCAGCGGACAGCTTGCCCACGTCCGCTTCGGCCACGCTGGTGTCGATCTGCATGTTCTCCAGGTCGCGGGCAATCTGGAAGAGCGTCGGCGTCTGAAAGCTTGCGGCCACCGTCTGTCCGATGTCCACCTTGCGGTCGATCACGATGCCGTCAATCGGAGAACGAATGATGGTGTAGGCAAGGTTGGTCTTTTCCTGTTCCAGCTGCGAGCGCACCTGCGCGACCTGCGCGTTGGCGACATCGACCTCCTTGCGATTCTGGTCCAGTGTTGATGGCGAGATGAAGCCTTTCGCGACCAGCGTTTCGTTGCGCTGAAGCGTGGTTTCCGCGAGACGCAGCGTGGCCTCCGCCGAGCGCATGTTCGCCTCGAATTGCTGGATGCGCGCCTTGATGAGCGCGGGGTCGATCTCCAAGAGCACCTGGTTGGCCTTGACGGGCTGGTTGTAGTCGGTGTGAAGCTTCAGCACCGTGCCGGACACCTGCGTGCCGACGTTGACGACGCTGACTGGATTCAGCGTGCCGTTGGCCGTGATCCGCTGAATGACCGCGCCCTTGTCCACCTGGGCCGTGCGGTAACGCTCCAACTTCGACTTTTCCGCCCGCTCCTTGAATTGCGCGTACAGAACGCCGGAGATGACGAGGACAATGGCGAGGACGAGATAGCGAACTTTGAAAAAGGAGCGGAGCATGGCGCGCGGGGAGTCGGGGAGAGGGGCGGGACGAAACCCGAGATTCTACGGGCATCGCATTGCACGCGCGCAACCGCCGTGTCAGGCACTGTCAGCGAGTGTCTTCCCGGTCTGATGGGTCGTGTTTCTTGTCTTTTCTCAGTTCCAGCAACTCGGCCTTCAGTTCGCGTGAACGCGCCTCCGCGCCGGAGCGCTCGTAGAAGTTGCCGTCTTTTTGCTTCAACGCCAACTCAAGCTGCTCCACGGCGGCCGCGATGCGTCCTCGCCGATAGTGCGCCTCGGCCAGCGCCCGATGTTGGGCGAGCTGACGGCCCGCTGCGGCATAGGCCTTCGCCTGCAGATCATAGAGCCGCGCGGCTTCGGGCGTTTTCCGCAAGCGCGCCTCGATTTCCGTGAGCGCTTTCTCGTTGGCGCCTGTTTCCAGCAAGCTGGCGACGTGACCCTGGAACAATGCGCGACTACCCGGCATGACGGACAGGGCCTTCTCATAGGTCTCGCGGGCCAACGCTGGCTTACCTTGCTCCATCAGGACTTCGCCAGCGAGATTCTCAACCCAGGCGTTGGCGCCGCCGCGACGGGCGTCTTCGAGCGTCGCGAGCGCTGCCGTGAAGTCGCGCTGGCGCTTTTGCGCGAATGCCAGGCCGTAAAGATCAGCTCGCGAGCGCCGAATGGTCTTTTCCGCGATGAGGTTGCGAAAGTGCTCCGCTGCATCCGCAGGTGAGCCCTGCGATGCGCGTAACTTCGCGTGAGCGAACTGGAAGTCGACCGAGTCGGGCACATTGCGCACAGGCATCAGGGCGACCCGGTTTTGCATGTCGGCAATGCGCTCCGTGGTGAGCGGGTGCGTGCGCAGATAGCCAGGTGTACGGCCATCGTTGTGGCGATTGGCGCGTTGCAGGCGCTCGAAGAAGGAGGCCATGCCGCGCGGATCGAAACCTGACTTCTCCAGCATCTGAAAGCCCAGCCGATCCGACTCCCGCTCGAAGTCGCGCGAGTAGTCAAGCATGGACTGAATTTGCAGGCCGGACGCGGCGGCGATGGCCGCCTCCGGTGCTTGCGATGTGCTGCCGCTCTTTGCCGCCATGATCGCGAGCGCCAGCGCCACCAGCGACCCCAGCGCCGCATTCTTCTGCCCGGCCAGCATGCGCGCCTGATGCCGCTGCAGGATGTGGGCGATCTCATGGCCCACCACGCCCGCGAGTTCAGACTCGCTCTGGGCGGCCAGAATGAGGCCGGTATGCACACCAATGAATCCGCCCACCAGCGCGAATGCGTTGATCGCGTCATCCTGCATCAGAAAGAACTCGATATCGCCACGTGTGCTTCCTGAAGACAGCAACAAGCGCTGTCCCAGCGCCGTGAGGTAGTCGGTCAGCTCCGCGTCTTCGACATAACTGCGGTCGGCGCGCACTTCCAGCATGACCCGCTTGCCAATATTGCGCTCCTGCGCCTCGGGCAGGGTTGATTCTGCCGAGTCCCCCAGATCGGGCAGCGACTGCGCCGCCACCGGGCCGGCGGCAGGCGCTGTAGCGAGCGATAGCGCGACAAGTGTGGCGACTGTGGATTTCAGAAGGGCCATGCAGTGAGTCTCGATTGTGGCTTTCAGGGCGAATGCCTTGGGATGGTACGATTTGCGTCCGGGTCGGGAGTTCCCGCCCGGCCATTGTAGTCATCTTGCCCATCCTCCACTTTTCAATCTAAATGCAAGCTGAATCTGTCCGGTCAACGCGGTCATGAGTGCCTCTCACATCGACAAGCCGGCTTTGGATGGCGATCCCGCCCAGCCGCTGAGCCACTTTGACGGTGCGGGTCAGGCGCACATGGTTGATGTGGGCGCCAAGGCGGAAACGCACCGGGTCGCTCGCGCGGCTGGCCGCATCGTGATGCAGCCGGAAACGCTGGCGCTGGTGCGCCGTGGTGACGCAAAGAAGGGGGATGTGCTGGGCATCGCGCGCATCGCCGGCATTCAAGGCGCCAAGCGCACGGCGGACCTGATTCCGCTGGCGCATCCCATTCCGATCACGCGTGTCGCCGTGACGTTTGAGCTTGATGACATGGCGCATGCCGTCGATTGCGAGGCCATCGTCGAGACATTTGGCCGCACGGGTGTCGAGATGGAGGCGCTGACTGCGGTGAACATTGCGCTTCTCACCATCTACGACATGCTGAAAGCGGCGGATCGCGGCATGCGAATCGAGTCGGTCAGGCTGCTGGAAAAGACGGGCGGCCGCTCGGGGTGCTGGGTGGCCGGCGATGCTGGCAGGCGTCCTTGAATCCCGCTGAATTCGCACCATCTCCCTGGCATCGCCCAATACGAATATTCGCAAGCTGAACCGCCTCTCAAGGAAGCCCATCATGAACATCACCCGGGAACTCGACGTCAAAGGCCTCAACTGCCCGCTGCCCATCCTGCGCGCCAAAAAAGCGCTCTCCGAGCTGGAGTCAGGTCAGGTCCTGAAGGTGGTGGCGACCGATCCGGGCTCGGTCAAGGACTTCCAGGCGTTTTGCAAGCAGACGGGCAATCCATTGCTCGAACACTCTGCGACCTCGACCGAGTTCACCTTCTTGATGCAAAAGAAGTAGCGGGAAAACCACCGAGCAAGTGATCGCGGTCGTGCGCTGTCGTGCCGGGCGGTCTGCGTCAACGCGCTACTCGCCGCGAAATCGCGGTTTCCGTTTCTCCACGAAGGCGGTCACTCCTTCCTTGAAGTCGTGACCGGTCGCGCAATCGGCGAACGCCCGCACTTCCGCGTCCAATTGCGCATCCATCGGGCGATCAAAGCTCGCGTTGATGAGCGCCTTGGTGTGGGCGAAGGCGCGTGACGGGCCGGACGCGAGTTGGTGCGCGAGTTTCAGCGTTTCCGGTTCGAGTTCTGACGCCGGCACGACCCTATTCACGAGACCCATTTCCAGCGCCTTGTCGGCACCGAATGCTTCGGTCAGCAGCGCCAATTCCAGCGCTTTTCGCGCCCCCACGATGCGCGGCAGAAAGTGGGTGCTGCCGCCATCGGGCGACACGCCAATGCGCGCATAGGCAAGCGTGAACTGGCTGCTCTCCGCCGCGACGGCGAGGTCGCAGGCGAGCATCACCGACAGGCCGCCACCCGCGCAGGCGCCTTGCACGCTCGCGATGACGGGTTTGCTCATACGACGCAGCATCTTGATCGACTCGTGGAAGGTGCCGCCCAGCACGTGAAAAGTCGACGACACTTCGTCCTTTTTCTCGTGAAACATGGCGACATCACCACCTGCCATGAACGCTTTTCCGGCGCCTTTCAGGATCACCACGCGAATATTCGCATCCTGCTCCACCAGGGCCAGCGCGTCCCTGAGGCCAAACATCATGGCGTCGTTCAGCGCATTCAACTGCGCGGGACGGTTCAAGGTGATGGTGGCGATGGGGCCGTCGATGGCCAGCAGCACGGTGTCGTTCATTGATTCGGGTCCTGTGCGGGCGGCGGGATGATGCCGCGCTCGATGTAGATGATGCGAAGCTCTTCGCGAAAGCGCGGGAGCTGCCACGCGAAGACGAGTCCGGTGAGGAGGCACACGCTGCCGTTCAGCAGAAATGTGTGCGGCGCGCCGATGTGGTCAGCGAGCCAACCCGAGGCCAGGTGGCCCAATGGGGCCGCGCCAATGAAGGACGCGGTGTAGAGCGCCACGACACGGCTGCGTTTGTCGTCGTCCACGATGGATTGCAGGATGGTGTTGATCGTGGCACCCGCCGTGATGAAGCCGAATCCCAGCACTGCCATGCAGGCCAGTGACAGCCAGACATTGCGCGAGAACGAGAACCCTGCCGTCGCAGCGCCAGCAACGACGGCCGCGATGGCGATCCACTTCGCCATGCCGCGCACGTTCTTGCGCGCCGCGAGGCGAAGCGCGCCGATCAGCGCGCCAAGACCCACCGAGGCGATGAAGTAGCCCACCAGCTCGGAGCCGCCCTGGAAGCTCTTCACCACGATGGCGGGCATGAGCGTCACGTAGGGGCTGATGGTGAAACTGATGACGCCAATCGCAACCAGCAGCACGCGGATGACCGGCATGCCAAAGGCGTATCGCCAGCCCTCCATGAGCTGGGTCACGAAGCTCTCCGCCTTGCGAATATTCGCATCGGCGACGTCCGCGATGCGAATATTCGCAAGCGACACCAGCACGGCTATGGTGAGGACGGCGTTGACCGCGTAGCACATGGTCTCGCTGGTGGCGGCGATGAGAATGCCGCCCAGCGCCGGGCCGACCAGCCGAGTCGCGTTCATCAGCACGGAATTCAGGGCGATGGCGTTGGGCAGGTCGGCGCGGTCATTGATTAGCTGCACGAAAAAAGACTGCCGGGTCGGCGTTTCAACGGCATTCAGAAGTCCGATGATGAACACGATGCCAACCAGCAGAGGCACCGTGATCAGGCCGAATCCGACCAATACCGCCAGTGCAACGGACTGCACGATTAGCAGCGATTGCACGACGAAGAGCATGCGCCGCTTGTCGAAACGGTCGCCCAGCACACCCGCGAATGGCGCCACGACCAGCATGGGGATGTGGGCCACGAAGCCCACGAGCCCGGTGATGGCCGTGGACCCCGACAACTGCCACGCCAACCACGTGTTTGCGATGCTCTGCACCCAGGTGCCGATCATCGAAATGGCCTGACCGGCGTAGTAGGTGCGGAAGTTGCGATGGCGCAGGGCGCGCATCGCGTCGGGCAGTCTCATTTTTCTCCGTCATTCCGGCGAAGGCCGGAATCCAGCGGCTTTCACCCAACGACACTGGGTCCCGGCCTTCGCCGGGACGACGGACAACTTCAATCCAGCTTCTTCATCTGATCCAAGACTTGCGCAAGCTTTGCAACGAAATTCTCCAAGCGCTGTTTCTCCTGCTCCACTACATCGGCGGGGGCGCGCTTGAAGAAGTTCTCGTTTTCCAGCTTGGCTCGAGCGCGATTGACCTCGCCAGAGAGCTTTTCAAATTCCTTTTGAAGGCGCGCCTTCTCAGCTACCACGTCGATCTCTATATGCAGCATCCACTTGCCGCTGCCGGTGATGGCAACTGGCGCATTGGCCTCGGGCAGCGCTGCGAATATTCGCGACTCGGAAATGCGGGCCAGCGCACAGAGGTAGGGTAGTTGTGACTCAATGACCGCCGCGTCGCCTTGCGCATACAGCGGAACCTTGAGTGCCGGCGAGACATTCATTTCCCCCCGCAGATTGCGCACGGCGTTGGTGCTTTCCTTCAGCGTGGTCACGAAAGCCTCGGCCGAGGCATCGATCTTCTCTGGCTGGGAGACCGGATAGGGCTGCAGTGTGATGGTCTCACCCGACTTGCCCGCGAGCGGCGCGACCTTTTGCCACAGCTCTTCGGTGATGAAGGGAATGATCGGATGCGCGAGGCGCAGCATGGTCTCCAGCACGCGAAGCAAGGTGCGTCGAGTCGCGCGCTGCCGTGCCTCTGTGCCGCTTTGCAGTTGAACCTTGGCGAGCTCCACGTACCAATCGCAATACTCGTCCCACACGAACTTGTAGATCGCGGCGGAGGCCTGGTCAAAGCGGTATGCGGTGAACGCCTCGGCCACTTCCGCTTCGGTGCGCTGGAGCTGGCTCGTGATCCAGCGGTCCGCCTGCGAGAAGTCGAGGTAGCCATCAGGCCCGCAATCGTGGGTGCATTCCTCGATGCCACGCTCGAAATCGCTCTTGCCCTCGACATTCATCAGCACGAAACGCGTGGCGTTCCACAGCTTGTTGCAGAAGTTGCGATAGCCCTCGCAGCGCGAGAGATCGAAGTTGAGCGTCAGTGACAGCGGCGCCAGCGAAGTGAAGGTGAAACGCAGCGCATCCGCGCCATAGGCCGGAATGCCCTGGGGGAAGTGCTTGCGGATGTACTTCTCCGCCTTCTCCTTGTGCGCGGCGAGCATCAGACCCTGGGTGGATTTGGTCACCAGCGGTTCGAGCTCGATGCCGTCGATCAAGTCCAGCGGATCCAGCGTGTTGCCCTTGGACTTGGACATCTTCTGGCCTTCGGCATCCCGCACCATGGCGTTGATGTACACGTCCTTGAACGGCACCTTGTCGGTGAAATGGAGCGTCATCATGATCATGCGCGCCACCCAGAAGAAGATGATGTCGTTGCCCGTCACCAGCACGGACGAGGGCAGGAAGGTCTTGAGGTCAGGCGTGTCCTCCGGCCAACCCAGTGAGGAGAAGGGGACCAGGGCAGAGGAGAACCAAGTGTCGAGCACGTCGGGATCGCGGGTGAGACCAGCTTCATGCAACCGTTTCATCCGCCGTTCAAAGCCTTCCAGCGCAGCTACCCCTTCGGACATCGCCGGCGAAAGCCTGGCATCCGATTTGATGAGACTCAACGCCCTTTCTTCGAGTGTCTTTATCTTTTGTGCCAATTTTTGGCTAGCCTCGGCTTCGTTGCGCGCAACGATCACTTCGCCTTCGGCGTCATACCAAGCCGGAATCTGATGTCCCCACCAGAGTTGACGAGAAATGCACCAATCCTGGATGTTGGAGAGCCAGTGGTTGTAGGTGGCGCTCCAGTGATCGGGGTAGAACTTCACCTCGCCCTTGGCGACCGCATCGAGGCCGCGTGCTGCGAGGCCATCCATCTTTACGAACCACTGGTCCGTCAGCATGGGCTCGACCACTTCGCCTGTGCGGCCACAGAGCGGCACCATGTGCTTATGGGGCACGGTCTTGATCAGCAGGCTCTGCGCTTCCAGATCAGCCAGCACTTTCTTGCGTGCAACATAGCGGTTCAGCCCGCGATAGGCCGCCGGCGCTTCGCCCGCCATGTTGGCGTCGAAGTCCATGATGACCACCAGCGGAATGTTGTGACGCAGGGCCGCCTGATAGTCGTTGAAGTCGTGCGCGCCGGTGATCTTCACGCAGCCGGAGCCGAAGGCGGGATCGACCATGGCATCGGCAATGATGGGGATCTTGCGGTCGCACAACGGCAGGTCGACGTACTTGCCTACGAGATGTTTGTAGCGCTCGTCATCCGGATGAACGGCCAGCGCACCATCGCCCAGCATGGTCTCCGGGCGCGTGGTCGCGATGGTCATGCCCTTCAGCTTTTGGCCGGCGAGTTCACCGCCGCCATCCTGTTCGCCATCGCTGAACGGATACAGGATGTGCCACATGTTGCCGTTGCGCTCTTCCATCTCCACTTCGAGATCGGAGACGGCGGACTTCAACACCGGGTCCCAGTTGACCAGTCGACGGCCGCGATAGATGAGGCCCTGCTCATGCAGTCGGTTGAACACTTCCACCACGGCGTTCGACATCTTCGCGTCCATGGTGAAGTAGCCGCCCAGATGGCCCTCCGTGTCGGCGTAGGTCCAGTTGGCGGATGCGCCGAGGCGGCGCATCTGGCGCGTGATGGTGGAGCCCGAGTGTTGCTTCCATTCCCAGACGCGATCAACAAATGCTTCGCGACCCAGATCGTGACGGCTCTTGCCGTCGGCTTGCAGCTGGCGTTCGACAACGATCTGCGTGGCGATGCCCGCATGGTCGGTGCCCACGACCCAATTGGTGTTATCGCCACGCATGCGGTGATAGCGGATCAGCGTGTCCATCAGCGTCTGCTGGAACGCGTGGCCCATGTGCAGCGTGCCGGTGACGTTGGGTGGCGGGAGCTGGATGCAGTAGGCCGGGGCGTCGGTCTTGCCGCTGTGCTTGAAGTAGCCGTGCTGTTCCCAGATCGGGTACCAGCGGGATTCGATGGTCTTGGGTTCGAAGGCCTTGGAAAGTTCCTGGCCGGTTGCCGGGATCTGCGTGTCGGTTGTCATGGTGTGCCGCGAATATTCGCAAAGCGCGTACGCCCTGCGTGCTACTTCGATTTCTTGTTGAGAAGGGCTTCGTTGATGGCATCGCCGATGACATTGGCGATGTCGGGGCTGAGATCGGACAACACATGACCGATCGTCACGCTGATCTGCGCGGCCATGCGCTCGGTGAGGCGTTCCTCAAACTTGGTCGTGAGTTCACGTTCGACGCGAGCGAAGACGCGGTCGAAAATCTCGGCCGCCAGCTTCCTGGCTTCCTCATCGGTGATGCCGCGTGGCAGCGAAACAGGGGTGACCGGCTCCCACTCTGGCGCGCGAACGATCTCCGACAGCACCGGGATATTGCGATCCTCCCCGCCAGCGGCGTGGCGCTTCAGGAGAGCATCGACCTTGTTGCCCAGTTCGTCGAGTGACTTGTCCGGCCGCTCGATGCTCATGCGGCCTGCCCCATGTCCTGATTGGAGACTTCAAACCCGCGTGACTTGTAGAAACGCAATCTTTCACGCGCCTTGGCGCGGTCGGCTTCATCCTGGCTCACCACTTCGCGCAGGAACTCGAATCGGCTGAAAAACGGGGGCGGGTCGTCGGCAAGATTCAAGAGCGCTTCATGATGATGCAAGCCCGTGTCGCTGCTGGCGATCACGATGGGCGTCTCCGCCACCAGCACATGCCCGGCGCGGACATGGGGCACGAAGGACAATTGCTGAAAAGTCCACAACAGGCGGTCGAAGGTGTCCGCGAGTTCGCGGTCGGGCGCGAAAACGATGAGGCGCTTGCCCTCGTCGACCGCGCGCTTGGCCAGCCGGCAGGCGAAGCCGAGCTTGTCCGGCACGTTGTAGAACACCTTCACCTCGGTCATGCGCTGTCGCTCCGTCGCAAACCGCTACTTGAGGCCCGCCCGCTTGAACAGGAACTGGGATAGAAGCGACACCGGGCGACCGGTCGCACCTTTGTCGGCACCCGACTTCCAGGCCGTGCCCGCGATGTCCAGGTGCGCCCAGTCGTATTGCTTGGTAAAGCGGGACAGGAAGCAAGCTGCCGTGATGCTGCCGCCAGCGCGACCGCCGCTGATGTTCGGGATGTCGGCGAAGTTGCTCTTCAAGAGGTCGTTGTACTCATCGAACATCGGCAGATGCCACGCGAAGTCCAGCTTTTCGTTGCCGGCGGCCACCAGCTCCTGCGCCAGTGCGTCCTTGTTGGCGAAAATGCCCGTCGTGATATGACCCAGCGCGATGACCATGGCGCCAGTCAGCGTGGCCGCATCCACCACCGCCGCGGGCTTGAAGCGCTCGGCATAAGTGAGCGCGTCGCACAGAATGAGACGGCCTTCCGCATCGGTGTTGAGAATCTCGACAGTGTGGCCGGCCATGCTTTTCACGATGTCGCCGGGGCGAGTGGCATTGCCGCCGGGCATGTTTTCGCAAGTCGGCACCAGCATGACCACATTCAAGGGCAGCTTCATGAGACCTACAGTCTTCATGGCGCCCAGCACCGCGGCGGCGCCGCCCATGTCGTACTTCATTTCGTCCATCTCGGCAGCGGGCTTCAGAGAAATACCGCCGGTGTCGAAGGTGATGCCTTTGCCGACCAGCACGACGGGCTTGTCGCCCTTCTTGCCACCGTTATGTTCGAGCACGATGAACTTCGGCGGCTGGTAACTGGCCTTGGAGACGGACAGAAGGGTGTTCATGCCCAGCTTTTCCATGTCCTTCTTTTCAAGGATGTTCACCTTGAACTTGAATTGCTTGGCCAGTTGCTTGGCCGTGTCGGCGAGATAGGTCGGCGTGCAGATGTTGGGCGGCAGGTTTCCCAGGGTCTTGGTGAGGCTCATGCCTTCGCCGATGGCTTCGCCTCGGCGGAGCGCTTCCTTGGCGCGGGCGGCGTCATGCTTGCCGGGAAGGTGAAATCCAACAGCCTTGCCGACATTGCGCGAGTCGCCGTTGCTCTTGAGTTGATCGAATCGATAGGCGCCGTCGATCGCCAGCGCCGCAGCCTGCTCCAACTTCCAATAGAGGTCGTCACCCGATTGCTTGCTGTCGAAGGACATGATGACGTCGGTGACCGCAGTGCCCTTCAGCGCCTTGAAGGCGGCGGAGAGTGCCGTGCAGAAAGCCTTGCGGCCATAGCTCTTCTCGGCGCCCAAGCCGACCAGCAGCACGCGTTCCGCGCCTATTCCCTTCTCGATGTGCAGCAGCAGTGTCGAGCCGGGCTTGCCGGAAATGTCGCCGCTTTTCACCGCGCGCGTGAGCGCCTGGCCAGTGGCTTTGTCCAGCTTAGTCCCGGCCTCGTCCAGTTGCTTGGATTCATACAGGCCGACCAGGATGCAGGCGGTTTTGATCTGGTTGAGGTCACCACTCTTTATGCTAAATTCCATGCGCTATCTCCTGGAGGTCGTGCGATTGCAGTCGTATGCGGTCCGTGAATGGGGCCGCTGAGTAGGGAGTATGGGGTTCGCCGGTTGCCGCGCCGATGCCGCATCGTCTGTCATCGGGTTTCACCCGGCCGATAAACTTGAATCGGAAATTATACGCGTGAGCATCTTCCATCGCAGTCTGGTGCGCGAGATCCTGGGTGTGGGCGGCGCGGTGGGGCTGGTGCTGCTGCTCATCATCCTGACTCGGTTGCTGATCCGATTCCTCGGTGACGCAGCCGGCGGCGTGGTGGAAGCCGAGGCCGTGCTGGCGCTGATGGGATTCAGCCTCATCTCCTATTTGCCCGTCGTGTTGTGCCTTGCAGTGTTCATCGCGGTGCTGCTGACGCTTTCGCGCAGTTATCGCGACAGCGAAATGCAGGTCTGGTTTTCGTCGGGCCTCTCGCTGCTGGCGTGGATACGGCCTGTCCTGCGAGTGGCGTTTCCGGTGGCGCTCGCCGTTGGCATGATGAGCCTCTTTCTCACGCCCTGGACGCTGGCCCAGAGCCAGAGCTACCTCAGCCGACTGAAAAGCAAGGACGATGTGTCGCGGGTCACGCCGGGCACATTTTACGAATCGAAGGGCACCCAAAGGGTGGCCTTCGTGGATGCGACATCGGATGCCGAAAGCAAGGTCAACAACGTGTTCGTTGAGTCCAAGCGGCAGGACACGGTCAGCGTCGTGGTCGCGGAAAGGGGTCTTCAACGAACAGAGGCCAATGGCGACCGCTTCCTGGTGCTGGAAAAGGGCCGTCAGTATGAAGGGGTGCCCGGCACGGTCGAATACCAAATCGTGGACTTCGATACCTACTCCATGCGCATCGACTCAAAGGAGCCCGTTCAAGAATCTCCATCAACCCGGGCCATGAGCGTGATGGATCTCTGGAAGAGTGCGTCGGCCGAGTCATTCGCCGAGTTCCACTGGCGGATGGCGCTGCCCATCGTGACGCTTCTTCTCGCGTTGGCGGCGATACCCCTGTCCTTCGTCAATCCGCGCTCGGGGCGATCTTGGAACCTGCTCATCGCCATCCTTGTGTTCGTGCTCTACTACAACACGCTCAACATTTTCCAGTTGTGGACGGCCAAGGAGCGGATTCCCGCATGGCTCGGCATGTGGCCCGTTCATGGCGCCATGCTGCTGATCCTGGCGGGGCTCTTTTCTCGGCAGATTCTCGCCCTGCGCTGGCTGGTGTTTTCGAGACGTTGAATGCCTTCCATCGGCTACGCGGGTTTGCCCGGCAAGCGGTCAGCGGCTATAATCATCGGCTTTCCCGGCATGACCATGACGGGAATTTGCCCGTAACACCGCGGAGAGATGGATGAGCGGTTTAAGTCGCACGCCTGGAAAGCGTGTAAGGGTTAATAGCCCTTCGGGGGTTCGAATCCCCCTCTCTCCGCCAGCCATAACTCACCACGCCCGCGCGGTGCTGCGCATTGCATTTTGCGCGGAGTACCCGCCAGGCGCGTCATGCCTCAGTTGTTTCCACAATGACGTCGCCGAGTCCGCCAGCATCCCATGAGCACGCCTCCCAGCCAGTCACTCCCATTCACGGGAGAGAGATTCACGCCTGAGTGTGACGGGGAGATTTGGCACGAGCACTGGCATCGATATTTGCTTGCCGCCCGATTGTGCGCCGGGAGAAGGGTGTTGGATGTTGCCTGTGGCGAGGGTTATGGCACCGCATTTCTCGCCAAGACGGCCGCTCATGTCACGGGTGCCGATATTGACGAGCAGTCTATTTCGCACGCTGCTGAACGTTACGGCGGGCAAGAAAATGTTCAATTTGTCCAGGCATCCGCGTCACGCTTGCCGTTGGCGACAGCTTGCATTGACGTCATCGTTTCGTTTGAGACAGTCGAGCACTTGATGGAACAGGAGGAGATGATCGCCGAGTTCGCGCGCGTGCTTACCCCGGACGGTGTACTGGTACTCTCCTCGCCGAACCGACCAATGTATTCGGAAGTGCGGAACTATCGCAATCCGTTTCATGTGAAGGAGTTGGACCGGGAGGGACTTGAGCGCTTGTTGTTTGACACATTTCCGGCAGCTGCTTGGTTCGGGCAGCGGCTCAATTTGCAGAGCACCATCTGGGCACTGGATGCCCATGATGCTGGTGCTGAGTTGTTGGCTCAGTCTCATGGCAGCGGCGAACCAGAGGCCAGCAAGTTCGAAGTCCTGTACTACTTGGTCGTTGCCGCCAAAAGTTTCGCGTCACTGCCGCAGCACCTGCCATCGCTATCTTGTTTCACCGACGCCAATCAGGCCGCGTACGAGCAGTACAAGGAGTACTACGTACAGGCCATGCACCAAAGAGCGGAAATCGCCGATTTGCGGCTTCGGCTTGAAGACGCCGCTTCGTTGGTGAGCAGCATGAACTCAGTGGGCGCCCAGGCGTCCAATCTTGGCAATTCCGAGGGAAACGCGGGCATCGAAGACGAAGCGCGACGCCTGCGCAGTCGATTGGAGTTTCGGGAGTCCTGGTGGGGGTGGCTTCGATTTCCCGCGATGCGCCTCAGGGTCACGCTGAATCGTTTGTTTTCCGGGACCAGGTCATGACGACAAGTATCATCCTGCCAGTATTCGGCGCACCGGATTCGACCAGGCGCTGCCTGAATTCCGTTTTATCGGCACGAAATCAGACGCCGACGAATTTGATTGTTGTTGATGATGGGAACGATGATGCTAGGCTTCTCGCGCATTTTGCCGAACTTGCGGCGACCGGATCGATCCGTCTGCTCCGTCACGAAAAGAATCGCGGATTTGTTGCGGCGGTCAATACCGGACTGCGAAATGCCCCACCAGGCGATGCGCTGCTGCTCAATAGCGACACGATTGTCGGAGACACATGGGTGGATCGCATGTCCAGGTGCGCCGAGGCGGTGCCGTTATGCGGTACGGTAACCCCGTTCTCAAACAATGCGACCATTTGCAGTTTTCCCGAGTTCTGCCGAGACAATCCCCTGCCGCCCGGGTGGTCCCCCGCAGCGCTTGACGGGGTGTTCAGGCGTGTCAACTCAGCCGAAAGCTGTCAAATTCCGACCGGGGTGGGGTTTTGCCTCCTTATCACCCGTCAATGCCGCGAGAGCGTGGGCCTGTTCGATGAACAGAATTTTGGCCGAGGCTACGGCGAAGAGAATGACTACTGCATGCGGGCGACAAAACTCGGGTTTCACCATCTGCTCTGCGCGGACCTCTTTGTGTATCACGAGGGCGGCGCCAGCTTTTGCGACGAGAAGCAGGAACGAGTTGCTTCCGCCCAGCAGACCCTTGCGAGGCTTCACCCGGAGTATGCGGGGCTGGTCGCTGCTTTCGTGAACTCCGATCCAGTGGCTCTGTGGCGGAATCGTGTGTTGAACGCGATGCGAGAAGAGGGCCGCGACAACAGTGCGGCCCGCTGGACATGAAAAGTGAATCCTGATCAGAACCAAAATTTGATTCGGGCCGAACAGGACGCGCTGTCGCCATCAACTTGCGTCGTCGCTCTGGCAACGGGCATGGGGCGCATTGACATCGAGCGCTGGCTGCGAAGCGCCATTCACCAGTCCATGGCGTGCCACGAGAGTTGTCTCGTCATCGTTGACGAGCCGGACAGTGCGCTGGTCGCAAGCCTGGAGTCCCTTTGGATCAACGAATCACAGCATCGGTTTGGAGCGCTGAAAATTGTTGGCTTGGGCGCTGTGATCGAGGACGTCGCCCATGCCGACCTCTTGGTGATCACAGCAGGTGTTTTTCTGCCAAAGGGCTGGGATTTACGCTTGATGAAGGCGTTCGAGGCTGAGCAACGAATCGGGCTGGTCACGGCATTTCAGGCTGGGATGGAATTTGCGACAGTACAGGCGACCGGCGACGTCAATGCTGCGGAATTCTGGTCGCGATTGGATGCCGCATTGTATTGCGTGGGAGATAGAGCGGTATACGACGCACCATCGGTCAGCAGCGCATGCATCGGCGTGAGGCGGAGTGCGCTCGTCGAGGCTGGCAAGGGGGCCGGACTTCGGCCTGTGGATATGATCCTGGACTTTGAGAATATCCTTAGCAGATTGACCTATTCCGGGTGGCGGGTGTGCGTGGCTGACTATCTGGCAGTCGGGCTGGGCGAAGCGAAGCCAAAATTCTCGCGCAGCCCCGACACGGCAAGCGACTCGATTGTCGCGCAGTTGCACCCATTGAATTCGATTGTCGCGACGGCGAGCGAGTGGGCGGAGAAGCTGGCAGCGCCCTTGCAGATGCCTGGTCTGGATGGACGACCAGTGATCTTGCATCTGTTGCATAGCTGGGGTGGAGGCATTCAAAAGTGGGTTGATGATTTTTGCGCGGCTGACGCCGGCAGAATCCACTTGCTCCTGCAGACAGTCCAGGTGGGAGACCGCGGCACGCAGCGCATGAGGCTGCGCATCGCGGGCACGCAGGGAAGCAGCCTCCGCGAGTGGGATCTGGCGGCGCCAATCAGATCGATTGAGCCAAGTTCGCTGGAGTATGAGAGGGCGCTCAAAGCGATCATTCGGAACTACTCCGTGGACGGGCTGGTCGTGTCCTCATTGATTGGACACGCACTGACCGCCCTGGACCAAGAGCTGCCGACATGCGTTGTGCTCCACGACTACCTGCCGATTTGTCAGAACATCTACCCTTACTTTGACGGCGAGTGCGCGCGCTGCACGGTGCAAGATCTTGCGCGTTGTCAGACGCAAAATTCCTTGAACACGGAATTCAAGCACGTTCCTGCGCGGGATTGGCATGCGCTGAGAAATCGCCATGTTGAGCTTCTTCTTGAGCGTCGTCCTCAGGTCATTGCTCCAAACCGTTCCGTAGTCGGCACCCTGCGCAAACTGGACTTCCGCTTCGAACAGCTCGACATCAGAGTCATTCCCAATGGAATTCCGGCAACCCGGTGGGGGCAGGTCGTGTCGGGACGCCGAACCGGCCGGCCGCTGCGGATGGTCGTCTTGGGTCGATTGAACGCGCTGAAAGGCGAAGGCCTGCTCAGGCAGCTTCTTGCTGAGGGCCGTGAAGATATTGAGATCATCTTGTTGGGGTGCGGCCCTGCAGGCGAGGCGCTGGCCCAGGCATATTCACTGCAGTGCATTCCCGAGTATCGTCCGGAGGATTTGGGTGGAGAGCTTGAACGAATCGCACCCGACGCTGGCCTGTTGCTATCCAGTTTCCAAGAGACATACAGCTACACGTTAAGCGAATTGTTCGTGGCAGCGGTTCCGCCAGTCGCAACCAGGCTTGGCGCGTTCGCGGATCGTGTTGTCGATGGCGAGAACGGGTTCCTCTTCGATCCCAACCTGCAGTCGTTGAATGGGGTGCTGAATCGATTGGTGGATGACGACGCTGCTCTCGAATCCGTAAGGACTAGACTGCGCGCGCATTCGGATGTGCGAACGGTTCAGCAAATGGTCGCGGACTACGATCAGGTTCTGCCGAAGGGTCCTTTGCCGACCGCGCGATTCAGGGTCGAAGTGGGCGCTCGAACGGCGCTGCTCGCCGACTATCAGCACTTGTCAAGCGCCTACGCGCAGCTATCGCAAGCTTACAAGAATGTGCAGCAGGCCTATGAACAAACCGCAGCTGCCTACGAGAAGACCATGGAGGCCTTCCGGAAGTCACACGATCAGGCCCACTTTCTCAGCGAAGAGTCGCTTTGGATCCGGTCCCGTGGCCGTCGATTCGCTGAAGAATTCACGGCCTTGAATCTTCCCAGCCGTTGGTGGCGCGCTCGGCAAGCGCAGGAATTGCTCAACGCTTTCCGGGCGGACATTGAGGAAAGAAACACGCGACAGGCGGGTCCACATCAAGATGGGGAAAGCTAAGCGAACTAGCGCGACGGGCAGCGATAGCAAGGTGAAACTATAATTGGGATCAATGAGTTGAGTGCTTAACGAATTGCGGACAGTCATGACAACACCTAACTACACCTTCACATGGGCAGAGCAGCTCTCTCCGAGACTGCTCAAGTCACCTTGGTGGATCGGCCACATTCCATTCGCCTATGAATTGATAGGCCGCCTCCACCCACGCACCATTGTTGAGCTAGGCACTTATAGCGGATCGTCCTTCGCGGCGTTCTGCCAGGCGATGCAGGCCGCCGGGGTGGACGGCAAGTGCTATGGGGTGGACCTCTGGGAAGGCGACATTCACATGGGGCGTTTTGATGAGAGCCTTTTTGAAGAGGTGCGAGGATACATGCAGCGCGAGTACCCCATGCACGCTGTCTTGATTCGGAAGGACTTCAATTCCGCGGCGGATGACTTCAACGCGGGCTCAATCGACTTGTTGCACATCGACGGAACGCATACGTACGAGGCGGTCAGCAACGATTTCAATACGTGGTTGCCCAAGATGTCGAGCCGAGGCGTCGTGCTGTTCCACGATACCAATGTCACCGTCGAGAAAGCCGGCGAGGCGGCCTTGCGCTTCGGTGTGAGGCGGCTCTTCGATGAAGTTAAAGCCAGCTATACGCACTTTGAGTTTGATCATTGCTGGGGGCTGGGAGTTCTGCTGGTGGGAAGCGAAGTATCGGAGCCTGTCCGCGAGCTGATTCAACCGGACGATCCTGCCACCATCAAGGCGTACTTTGCGGCCAAGGGCGAAGTTGTATCGCGTCAATTCGAGGCGCTTGGTGTGGAGTTGCCCAAGCATGGCGAATATTCGCAGTCCCACTCAAACCAGGGTGAGACAGCCCCATGGCGCCAGCGACTTGGAAGACTCGCCGAGTCTGCGCGAAGACTCTTCGCCTGAACTCAACCTTTCCATTCACACTTTCCATCCGCTGCGTGCGAGGGATGGCGTATCTCTTTTTGCGGCTGCCCGATCTCTATGGAATCAAGGAATCTCGTCAAGCTCATCGCGTTTTACTTTCCCCAGTTTCATGCCATCCCCGAAAACGACAAGTGGTGGGGGAAGGGATTCACCGACTGGGTGAATGTGAAGCGGGCCAAGCCCCAGTATGCGGGGCACTACCAACCTCGCGTGCCATTTCAGAGCAACTATTACGATCAATCCAACATCGATACGCTGAGTTGGCAGATCGACTTGGCGAAGGAGCACGGCGTTTTCGGGTTTTGCCACTATCACTATTGGTTTGGAGGCAAGCAGCTACTGCAGACACCGACGAATCTCGTCCTCGAAAACAAGGATCTCGACCTGCCTTTTTGTCTCTGCTGGGCCAATGAGACCTGGTCACGCAGATGGGATGGTCGCGACCATCACATACTTCAGGAGCAAACTCATGTTCCAGACAAGGCTCTATGGCGGGCCCACTTTGAATATCTTGCCAAAGCGTGGAGTGATGATCGTGCCATCAAGGTTGATGGCCGTCCGCTTTTCGTCATCTATCGGGCGCATCGAGTTGAGCAAGTCGATGCCATGTTCGATTTCTGGCGCGAACTCGCGCATCAGCGTGGCATTGCCTCCCCGTACTTCGCGACGGTCAAGCAGTATGAATTTCCGGTTCCAGGGGTTCTGAAGCACTTTGATGCCGTTGTGCAGTTTCAGCCCTTTGAGGCGGTCTACTCTCCAGACTTCCCGCAGCCTCCGCTGGAAACCAACCCCTGGCTGAAGCCCTTTCGCCTTCTGCCAGACAAGTGGCAGGACATTCTTCGGTCG
Source organism: Betaproteobacteria bacterium (assembly GCA_016791265.1). Lineage (GTDB taxonomy): Bacteria > Pseudomonadota > Gammaproteobacteria > Burkholderiales > Usitatibacteraceae > JAEUMY01. Next base: position 10,389 of record JAEUMY010000022.1, on the reverse strand, counting down.
GCGCGCTATCAGCTCATGCCCAAGTTGACGTTTTACGACTACGACAAGACCTGGGAGCACATTCTCAAGGTGAAACGTGAAGCGGGCATTCCTGCGTTTCCCGGCGCATTCGTGGACTGGGACAATACCGCTCGCTACGTGAAGCGCGCCCGCATCTTCAAAGGCGCATCGCCGGAGCGCTTTGAGCACTGGTTCCAGCAGCTCGTGGATGTCACCGCGACGCGCCCCGCGCCGGAGCACTTCATCTTCCTCAATGCGTGGAATGAATGGGCGGAAGGGACCTATCTCGAACCCGACGAAAAGTACGGGCTTCGATACTTGCAAGCCGTCAAGCGCGCTTTGAGTGCGCAGTGATCAACCCGCAATTTGGTGAGAGAGGGCGGTATTTGCATTGTCGTCAATCCTCGCTGTGACGTCGTGAGCAGTGTCAGGCTTGCGTGACATCAGCGACTGACCGCGTGTAGAGCCCTCCGAAATTTGCGTCCTCGAAAGTCCGAAGCCATTCAAAGTTCGCCATGGAAGTTTTGAATCGAACACATCACGATGACCAGGCCGAGCGTCTCAAGGTCGTGACTGGCTTGTTGGCGCCTGAGGCTTCGCTTCCGCCAAAGTACTTCTACGACGAACTTGGATGCGCACTGTACGGGGCGATTTGCCAGCTACCCGAGTACTATCCCACGCGTACCGAGCTGGCAATTTTTCAGTCGCGACGCGCCGAGATCGCCGATGCGATGGGCGCCGGACGTCAGTTCGTCGATTTGGGGGCGGGGGATTGCTGCAAGGCTGAGAGCTGGCTCCCTTTTTTGAGCCCAAGTCGGTATGTGGCCGTGGATATTGCGGGTGCGGAGATCGAGCGCGCGCTTGCGAGGATGTCTCTGGATTTTCCGGAAGTGGATATGATCGGCGTTGTCACCGATTTCTCGGAGTCATTGGATCTCGCCGATGTAATTCACGCTGGCCCTGTGACATTTTTCTACCCGGGCTCAAGCATTGGCAATTTCACGCCTGAGGACGCATTGGGCTTCCTCAAGCGAATATTCGCAATGTGCTCGGAACGCGAGCAAAGCGGCTTGCTGATTGGCGTGGATGCCAAGAAGTCCAATGCTCGCCTGCAGGCGGCCTACGACGACGCGCTCGGCGTCACGGCGGCCTTCAATCGCAATGTGCTGCTGCACCTCAACCGCCGATTCGGGTTCGATTTCGATCTCAACGGCTACCGCCATCTCGGGCTCTACAACGCGGTGCTGGGCAGAATCGAAATGCACCTCGAGTCGCTGCGTGACCAGACGGTCCGCTTGGCTGAAGGTGCGGTGCGAATATTCGCAAAGGGCGAGCGCATTCACACCGAGAACTCGTACAAGTACACGGCGGAGGAATTCGAGGCACTGCTTGCGGTCGCTGGCTTTTCCCGCATTCAACGTTGGACAGATGCCGACGAGCAATTCAACGTATTCTTCGCGTGCTGACGCGGCGCATCAGCCCGGCGTGTCGGTGAGCCCCGGCCTGACTCGCCCCGTGGCGAGATAGTGCTGCGCAAACGGTGCGGCATCGATCCGCTGGTCTTCCAGAAATTCCGAAAGGGTGAGCCAAGGCGCCGCCAGGCTCTTCGGGTCGGTGATGTAGCGGCGATGCCGCCACTGGACCCAGAGATTGCCGGGCCAGAGCCAGGGCGTGAAGAGCTTGCTGCCGGTCGCCGCGACTCGCGCTCCCGTCTTGCCCTGGCCTAAAAGGTGCGAGAGCGCGCTGCGAGATTGCAGCAGGTCATGGGTGTAGCTGAAGAGCCATGCATCGGCTCGGTGAGAGAGCCTGACCACACTCGCATCTGTCTCCATCAAGTACACGTTGTCCCAGCCAGCCGCCGCGACGCGCTGTCTTGCCACGTGCAGCATGGCGGCCGCCGGTTCGAAGCCGATCACGACGCCGGAGGCGCCGACCGCTTCGCGCAGCGGTCCGAGGCAAAAGCCCGTGCCACAGCCAGCGTCCACCACGATCTCGCCGGCGCGCGGGGCGAGGCGCGCAATGGCGGCGAGGCGTGTCTTGTTGATCAGCCGCGTGGCGCGGTCATAGGAATCCGCCAGCGCGTTGTAGTGCTTGACCGCGGCGTCGAGATCGGCGGTCAAGTCGCAGCGTCCCGCGCCAGTCTGAGACCGGAAAACTGCCAGCGCGCGTGCGGCGGGAAAAAGTTGCGGTAGGTGGGCCGGATATGGCGCTGCGGTGTCGCGCACGATCCGCCGCGCAGCACATATTGGCCGCACATGAACTTGCCGTTGTACTCACCCACCGCGCCTGGCGCGGGCCTGAAGCCGGGATAGGGTCGATAGTCGCTCTGGGTCCACTCCCAGACGTCGCCAAACATCTGCGCGAGCGGCCCCATCTGTTTTTGACCGGAGAGTGGCAGCGGATGAAAGGCGCCGCTTTCCAGAAAATTACCTTGCACGGGGCAGACGTTGGCGGCGATTTCCCATTCTGCTTCAGTGGGCAGCCGCGCGCCGGACCAACGCGCGAATGCGTCGGCTTCAAAGTAACTCAGATGGCAGACGGGCGTGTGGGGATCGATCTTCACCATGCCATGCAGGGTGAAGGTGAGCCACTCGCCATCCCGCTGTTCCCAGTACAGGGGCGCGGTCCAGTGGTTTTGGATCACACAGTCCCAGCCGGCCGAGAGCCAAAGCTCGGGGCGTTGGTAGCCGCCGTCAGCCATGAAGGCCAGGAAATCCCCGTGCGTGACCAGCCGCGATGCGAGTTCGAAGCCTTGCGAATATTCGCAATGACGCGGTGACTCGTTGTCGAACGCGAAAGCGTCGCCCGCATGACCAATCTCATGCAGGCCGCTCGTGAAGGGCACCCACGCGACCGGCGCCGGCTCGACGGCGGTCAGGGGCCACTGCGGTTTGTAGATCGGTTTGAGCGGGTTTTTCGAAAAGAGGTGCTTGAGATCGGTGAGGATCAGCTCCTGGTGCTGCTCCTCGTGATTGATGCCGAGTTGAAGCAGACGCAGCCTGTTCGCACCCAGGCCGGCAGCGAAGGCCGCCTCCATGGCCGCATTCACATGCGCTCGATAGCGCAGGATGTCGGCAAGACCGGGGCGGGACACCAGTCCGCGCTCGGGACGAGGATGGCGGTCGCCGACCGACACGTAATACGAATTGAACAGCACTCGATAGGCGGGATCGAAAGTGCGATAGTCAGTCAGGCCATCGAGAATGAAGGTCTCGAAGAACCAGCTTGTATGAGCGAGGTGCCACTTGACCGGGCTGGCATCCGGCATGGACTGCAGCGCGCAGTCTTCCAGGCTCAAGGGTTCCGCAAGAGTCTCTGTGCGCTGGCGGGTCGCACGAAAGCATTCAAGTAGCGCCGAGTCGGTGATAGGGCCGTCGGCCGCGGTGGTTCGAGGGCTCGCGGTCACGGTCAGCCCACCATGACGCGCGGAGCGCCGGCCTGAATTTCGCCAATGACGCACGCGGCGCCGAAGCCGGCGACCTTGAACGTGTCCAACACCTTGGCTGTTTCGCCCGGTGAACACGCAACCAAGAGCCCGCCGCTGGTTTGCGGGTCGGTCAGCAGTGCGCGCTCGGCGTCGGACAAGTGGGAGGCGAGATCAACCTGATCGCCATAGCCTGACCAGTTGCGCGCTGAGGCGCCTGTCACCATGCCCTGCGCAGCCAACTCGAGAGCGAGCGGCATCTTGGGCAGCTTGCCGAAGTCGATGCGAGCGGCGACGCTCGAGCCTCGACAGATTTCGAGCAAGTGGCCCAACAAGCCGAAACCGGTCACGTCGGTCAGGGCATGCACGCCATCCAGCTCACCCAGCGCCGTGCCGGGGCGATTGAGCTGGGTCGTGCTAGCGATCATGGCGGCGTATCCCGCCTCGTCCAGCTTGAGCTTCTTCAGCGCGGCGCTGTAGATGCCCACGCCGAGGGGCTTTCCGAGAACAAGCTGGTCTCCCGGTTTGGCGCCGGCGTTACGCTTCAGCTTCCGCGGGTCAACCAGCCCGATGGCGACCAGCCCGTAAATGGGTTCCACCGAGTCGATGGTGTGGCCACCGGCGATTGGAATGCCTGCCTCTTTGCAGATCGATTCGCCGCCGTCGAGGATGCGCTTGATGGTGTCCAGCGGCAAGGTGTTGACGGGCATGCCAACCAACGCCAGCGCGAACAACGGCGTGCCGCCCATCGCGTAGACATCGGAGATCGCGTTGGTGGCTGCGATGCGTCCGAAGTCGAACGGGTCGTCGACGATGGGCATGAAGAAATCCGTGGTGGCGACGATGGCCTGGGTTTCATTGATCTGGTAGACGGCCGCGTCATCGGCCGTCTCGATACCCACGAGCAGCGCCTTGGGCAGTATCGGGTTCTCGGCTTTTGACAGAATCTGCTGCAGCACCGCCGGCGCGATCTTGCAGCCGCAGCCGCCGCCATGAGACAGAGAGGTGAGACGGGGGGGCGATTCGGGAGCGTTCATGCGTGTCCTTCGCGAATATTCGCACTGGGAAGTGGGGATGATACTGCGCCTTGATGCTTCAACGAACGGCCAATGAGTCGCCGAGGAGGCCAAAAACCAACACTTCCAGCCGACGCTGCTCTTCTGCCGGGGAGAAGAGCGGCGCGCGGGCTCGGCAGGCGTTCGCGAGCTCCGCCCGAAAGCTGGCATCGACCAAGGCCTTCCGAAGCAATGCCGACAGGGCGGAGGCGTCTCCTACCGGAAAGTAGCCGGGGTAGGGCCGCCCCAGCATGCCGATGTTCCCGGACATTTCCGATGCCAGCACCGAGGTTCCCGCAGTCAATGCTTCGACAATGACATTGGCGCCGCCTTCCAGGAGGGAAGGGTGCAAGAGCAGATGCGCGCGCTTGATCGCGGCGCGGGCAAGGCCGTGCGGCAAGGGGCCGACATGGCGATAGCGAGGCTCTGTGTTGGCTTCTGCAACCAGCGCGCTCATCAACGCCGAGTCCAACGCGGCGCCGATGTGCTGAACCTTCACGGGCAATTCAGGCGGCAGCATTTTCAGCGCGCGAACGACGGTCAGCGGGTCTTTTTCGGCACGGACGTGGCCAACCATGACGCAATCCAGCCGGTTGGCGGGCTTGCGGGCGGGGCGCAGTGTCGGGCTGGACTGATGAATGACCTGCGTTTTCACACGGCATCGGATCGGAACATGCCGTAACGCATCTTCCTGCAAGACGATGAGGCGATCAGCCAGGTCCACCGAACGCTGGGCTGTCACATCGCTCTCCAGGTCGTTGTAGAGGTCCGTGCCAGTCAGGCAAAGTGCGAGGGGCATGGGTTTGCCCGCGTTGGCCCAGGCATGGATGGACGGCGCACTGCGTCTCGCGTGCAGCGCGATGATGAGATCGCAGGCTTCGCCCTCCCATGCCTGACGCACCGCTGTGCGACACTTGACGGAGAGCATGTCGGCCCAGCGCTTGGCGGTGCGCCAGTTCCCGTTGTTGGACTGGGCCAGGTACGGCGTCACGATGTGGATGCGGGGCAGCGGCCAGGTCATGAGAGGCACTACGAATGGAAGAAGAGTTTGGAGGCGCACACGCGGCCCACGGCAGATCGGCGCTGATCTGCGCACTGCGCGATATCCGCGCAAGTCTGATCGAAGTGTATTCCGAATTGCCTGCGGAATTTTGGGAGCCAACGCGGTTTCCCTATTTTGAAATCGTCAATCCGCCGCTTTGGGAATGCGCTCACGTCGCCTGGTTTCAGGAGTATTGGTGCCTGAGGTATGACCCGCTTTCGGATGGGCCGACTCGACCGTCCATTCTGCAAGACGCCGATGCGCTCTTCGATTCTCGCCGCGTGTCACATCGGGATCGATGGACTGCGACGTATCCGGCCAAAGCGATCGTCGATCGTTATCTCGATGATGTTCTGCGCTGTGTAGTCGACGGGTTGGCTGGAGCGATGCACGAAGAGACTTACTTTCCAAGGCTTGCCCTGCATCACGAGCAGATGCACTCCGAGGCCTTGCTGATGACTTTGCGCACGCTCGGGCTTTCAATTCCGGACTCCTTTTTGGCAATGCCTGAGATTTCCGGTGAGTCGAATTGGCTGACTGTGCCCGAGGGGCGTCACACGATCGGTGCCGATCCGGCGGCGACCCACTTCATTTTTGACAATGAGAAGTTTGCGCATGAAGTCAGGTTGCCTGACTTCCGCATCGCGACGCGGCCGGTGCTTGCCCACGAGTTCAACGCATTTGTCTCAGCTGGCGGCTATGACGCGGATGAGTACTGGACGCCGGATGGGCTTGACTGGCGCTCGCGCGACCGGTCGCGTTTGCGGCGTGCCAAGCTGGACAGTCTCGACGGCTGTTCACCCAACGTGCCGGTCTGCCATGTGTCGTTGCATGAGGCGCGTGCTTACTGCAAGTGGGCCGGCGTGCGGCTGCCGTCGGAACCCGAGTGGGAGGCTGCGGCGCGCGCCCACAACGGCTTGCCTCATGCGGGGCTCGTCTGGGAGTGGACGGACTCGCCATTCACACCGTTTCGGCAGTTCAGCGCGGATCCCTATCGCGAATATTCGCAACCCTGGTTCGGTGATCACCATGTGCTGCGCGGTGGAAGCTGGCTCACGCATCCCGATCTCAAGCGCCCTGGCTTCCGCAACTTCTACCTGCCGCACCGCAACGATGTGTTCGCGGGATTCAGAACCTGCGCGGTATAATCGGCGCGGGCGGGTCTCCCCGCATTCAGCCTTTGTGAATCTGGTCAGGTCGGGAACGAAGCAGCCACAGCAAATTAGCTGAAGTGACGGGGGTCAGGCTCGCCTCTCCCGAATTCATTCCGCCCCACGTATATCCATGGCCCACCAGGTACTTGCCCGAAAGTGGCGGCCGCGTCGCTTCGAGGACGTGGTGGGGCAAGACCATGTGGTCAAGGCATTGGGCAATGCCCTCCAGACTGGCCGGATCCACCACGCCTACCTCTTCACAGGTACCCGCGGAGTGGGCAAGACCACGCTGGCGAGAATCCTCGCCAAAGCGCTGAATTGCCGTGGCGCGGATGGGCAGGGCGGCATCACGGCCAACCCGTGCGGCGTCTGCGAGGCGTGCCGCGAGATTGATGCCGGACGCTTCGTTGATCTGCTGGAAGTCGACGCCGCGACCAATACCAAGGTCGACGAGATGCGCGAGTTGCTCGAGACAGCGCAATACATGCCTGTATCGGGTCGCTACAAGGTCTACATCATCGACGAAGTCCACATGCTTTCGCGTTCCGCTTTCAACGCCATGTTGAAGACGCTGGAGGAGCCGCCGGGGCACGTGCAGTTCATCCTGGCCACCACCGATCCGCAGAAACTTCCGGTCACGGTGCTGTCGCGCTGCATCCAGTTCAACTTGAAGCAATTGCCGCCAGCCATGATTGCCGGACATTTGACCAATGTGCTACAGGCGGAGGGCGTGCCGGCTGAGCAACCAGCCTTGCACATGCTGGGACAGGCGGCCCAGGGCAGCGTGCGCGACAGTCTCAGCCTGCTGGATCAGGCGATTGCGTATGGCGCTGGCAAGGTCACCGCGGCAGGTGTATCCGGCATGCTGGGTGCGCTGGATGATAGCGCGCTCGTTCGTATTCTCGCTGCGCTTGCGCGGAAGCAGGCATCAGGCCTGCTCGCCGAAGTGGACGCCATGGCCGCTCGCAGCTATTCCTTTGAGACGGCATTGCGGGAGTTGGCGGGTCTTTTCCAACGTCTTGCCGTGGCGCAGGCTGCATCAAGCGATGCTGATGTGCCTGAATCGCTGCGGCCTTTGCAGAACGCATTCACGCTGGCCGAGCTTCAGGTGTTGTATCAGGTAGCCATCACCGGTCGGCGAGACTTGTATCTCGCGCCCGATGAGCAGGCTGGCATCACGATGACCCTGCTGAGGATGCTCACTTTGCTCGGCACCTCAGGCCAGAGGGAGAAGTCGATTCGACCTGCTGAGGGCACGATCGCTTCTTCGGCCCGACCTGCAGCACCCCCCGCAAGTGCCAGCCAAGTTGCCGCACCCGTTGCGGGTCGACCCATGCAGTCTGCGGCTACCGCTGCTTCTGGGTTTGATGGCGACTGGCCTCAGCTTGTGCGGCAACTCAATCTGCCCAGCCTCTCCGGCATGCTCGCGCGCCATTGCGAGTTCCTATCATTCAAGGATGGGGTATTGAGTCTCGTGTTGCCGGAAGCGCAGAGACACCTTGTCGAGAAGGTCTATCAGGACAAGCTGCGTGAAGCGCTGGAGCCGGTGATGGGCAGAGGTTTGCGTCTCAATGTCGAATTGGGACAATCGCAGGGCCAGAGCGTCGCTGCGGAGGACACCAGGATCATGGATGATCGACAGAAAGAAGCGGAAGCATCCATTCGGAGTGACGAGTTCGTGAACGGCCTGATCAGCGATATGGGGGCGGACGTCAATGCCGCCTCGATCCGGCCGACCTCAGGTAATGTGGCGAGCTGATCGCCAGGGATATTGGAGAGCAAAGCATGATGAAGGGCGGATTGGGCGGCCTGATGAAGCAGGCGCAGCAGATGCAGGAGAACATGAAGAAGATGCAGGAGCAGCTCGCGCAGACCGAGGTTGAGGGTCAGGCGGGCGCGGGTATGGTGAAAGTCACGATGACGTGTCGTCATGATGTTCGTCGCGTGATGATCGATCCCTCCTTGCTGACCGAAGACAGGGACATGCTGGAAGATCTCGTCGCCGCCGCGATGAATGATGCTATGCGCAAGGTTGAAGTCGTAACCCAGGAAAAGATGGGTGGATTCACCGCAGGCATGGGACTACCCCCTGGCATGAAGCTGCCTTTCTAGGGCTGCATCCTGTATGACGCAACCTTCGGCACTCGAGCAATTCGTCGAGGCCTTGCGCTGTTTGCCTGGAGTGGGCCCAAAGTCAGCGCAACGCATGGCGTACCACCTGCTTCAACGTGACCGTGACGGTGCTCGCCTGCTCGCCACCGCTTCGCTCCAAGCGCTGGAGCGAGTGAGAAATTGCGCGCGTTGCAATACCTTTTGCGAAGATGAAGTTTGCGCGGTGTGCGCTTCTGCCAAGCGGGATCCCTCGTTACTGTGCGTGGTTGAGTCGCCCGCCGATCTCGTCATGATGGAACAGTCCCATAGCTATGCCGGGTTGTATTTCGTGCTCATGGGACGGCTGTCGCCGCTGGACGGTGTCGGTCCCAAGGATATTCACGCGGACCGACTCATCAAGCGGGCGACTGAGGAGGGTGTGCGTGAAGTCATCATGGCCACCAACTTCACTGTCGAAGGCGAGGCCACTGCGCACTACCTTGGCGAAGCGTTGCGCTCCCGCGGATTGAAGGTCACGCGCATCGCGCGTGGCTTGCCAGTCGGCGGAGAGCTGGAGCACGTTGATGCAGGCACGCTGGCTCAAGCGGTCATCGAGCGCCGCGATATTCGCTAGGACTTCTCTTTGCCGGCTTGCGGCGATGCAAGCCCGATCACTTGCGTAATTTTTGTCATCAGGTGTACAACGCCTCGCCAGAGCTTTGGCAGCAGCCAGGCTATCAAGAGCAGGAACAGCAATAGCAACAGCCCGAACATCAACGGGTGTGTCCAGGCAAGCCAGAGTCCGAATATCACCAGCCCATCTTCAAGGAACGAGGCGCTCCAGTTGCTGAGGGGCTCGGGGGATGTGTTGACGAGTGCTCTGCCGCCGGCTTTTGTGAAGTGCGTGCCAGCAGTGATTGTTCCCCCAAGCAAGCCCGCCACGAGCGCCCATGCAGGCCCATCCTGAGGTGCGATGACGCCCGCTGCGAGAAGCGCGCCTGCGGGAATGCGAATGAAGGTATGCAAGGCATCCCAGGCTGAGTCGATTGCAGGCACCTTGTCTACAAAGAACTCCAAGAGCAGTAGCAGTCCCGTTGCAGACAGCACCCAGCCGTGACTCAGTATCTGCAAGTCCTGCGGCAGCGATATCCAGCCAAACCTGTGTGCCAACCCGATGATGAATAACGCTGCGTAGAGACGAATGCCACTCGCCCATGCGAGGGCCGCGGCCAATATGTAAGGTGTCAGCTCATTCATGGCGATAACGATTTCCGTTAAGTGCTTGTTGCGTCAAGAGTCCGTGCGATTCCTCATCGAAAAAGTGCGAACCGAGTTGACGGTCTTTTTACAGTATGCGTATAATTCCACCTCTTCGCTTCTCGGACGCGGGGTGGAGCAGTCTGGCAGCTCGTCGGGCTCATAACCCGAAGGTCGAAGGTTCAAATCCTTCCCCCGCAACCAGCCTGTGAAGTCGATGTTGATATTTGGTGTCCTTGCTCTTTAAAAACATGAACAGCCGATGAAGGTGGGTGCTGTGGTGTTGGGTGTGATGGCTGGGTGGATGGTTGTTGGGTGCTTCGGTGCCTGATGCGAATCCAGTTCAGTTCACTCTAAACATTGTGG
>JAEUMY010000016.1 GCA_016791265.1 Betaproteobacteria bacterium | reverse complement strand
AGCAATCGCGCGATTTCGCCGCAGCTGAAGCGGCGTTCCGGCGCACGCTCGACCTCAATGTCCGCGACCGCAATCCTGTGTGGATGCAGCTCGGGCAGGTGGAGGAGGCGCGAAGCAACTGGGATGCCGCGCTGGGCTGGTTCGGCAAGATCGATGGGGATGACTATCTGGTGCCTTCGCGCCTACGCATGGCCGGCATCATTGCGCGCCAGCAGAACATTTCGGCGGCGCGCGAGTTCCTGCGTGAGGCCGGTGGCGCGAGCAGGGATCGCGAGATTCAGTTTCTCCTTGCCGAGTCACAGCTCCTGCGCGATGCACGCGACTTCAAGGAAGCGGTTGCTGTGCTCAGCGGCGGGCTTGAGCGGCATCCGGATCAGATCGACCTCCTCTACGACCGCGCCATGGTGCTGGAGAAGCTGGACGATGTGGCCGGACTCGAGCGCGACCTGCGCAAGGTGATCAGTCTCAAGCCTGACCATGCCCATGCCTACAACGCGCTCGGTTACACGTTTGCGGACCGCAATGTGCGTCTGGATGAGGCGCTGAAGTTGATCGAGCAAGCCATCGCACTCGCGCCCCGCGACGGATTCATCCTGGACAGCCTGGGCTGGGTGCATTTTCGCCTCGGCAATCTGGACAAGGCGGTGACCGTGCTGCGTCAGGCATTCACCCTGCGCAATGATCCCGAGATCGCGGCGCATCTGGGCGAAGTCTTGTGGGCAGCGGGACAGCGCGATGAGGCGACACGACTTCTCGAAGCCAGCCAACGCCAGCATCCGGGCAACGAAGCGTTGAATGCGGCAACGAAGCGTCTGCGGGGCCAGCCCTGATTGCAGTGCGGCATGCCGCCACGCTGTGCTTGCGCTCCCCGGTGAGCGCATGCGGGCGGCTCGGCGGTCGTCGATGGCTGAGATGCCTGGGGCTGCTTCTGTGCGCGGCGGCCCTGACAGCCTGCGCCGGATTGCGCCCTGCCGACACCACGCCAATCGCGACCCGGCTTGCGGTCGGACCGGGCCACGAGTTCTTCTCCTTGTCCGGACGCCTCAGTGTGCGCGACGGCCAGCGGGTCGAGATCGCGGGGCTTCGCTGGGAGCGAACGCCCGTGCTCGAGTCTGTGACGCTGACTTCGCCGCTCGGTTCGACCGTCGCACGACTGTGGAAGGAAGCGGATGGCGTGGCCCGGTTGAGATCGTCTGACCGGGAGACGACCGCCGTCGATCTGGAAAGCCTGATTGTTGACACGCTTGGCACGCCGGTACCGCTGGCAGCACTTGGCTGGTGGATTCAGGGACTTGAAGCCCAGCCGCGCGAAGGCGTTCGCGGCCAAACCGGCTCTGCCTTTCAGCATGACGGCTGGGACATTCGAATCGAAGAATTTCCCCTGGCGGCCGCAATGCCGGTGGCAAAGCGCATCGTTGCCCGGCGGGCGGAGGTCACGCTGCGGCTGGTCATCGACGAATGGGAGCCGCGCAATTGAGTGCTCAAGGCATCACTGTGCCCGCGCCGGCCAAACTCAACCTTTTTCTGCACGTCACGGGACGGCGGGCTGACGGCTACCATCTGCTGCAGACGTTGTTCGTTTTCATTGATCTGGCGGATCAGCTCACGATTTCCGTGCGGGCAGATGGGCAGTTCAGCCGGATCGCGCTGGGTTATGCCGATGAAGTCGCCGAAGCGGATGATCTCGTCATGCGCGCCGCGCGAATGCTGCAGCAGGAGGCGGGCACGACCCTTGGTGCGAATATTCGCATCGAGAAGCGTCTGCCGATGGGTGGCGGACTCGGGGGCGGCAGCTCGGATGCCGCCAGTACGCTTCTCGCGCTGCACCGGTTGTGGGGTCTGCACTGGCCGCGAGATCGGTTGGCGACGCTGGGCCTTCGGCTCGGTGCGGATGTTCCGGTCTTTGTGCATGGCCATTCAGCATGGGCCGAAGGGGTGGGCGAGATACTGCAACCTGTTGATGTGGAATCATTTTTTGCGCTACTCGTCATGCCCCCACGGGGGGTGCCCACGCCAATGATCTTCAGGGACCCGGAATTGACAAGAAACTCGCCAGCCCTCAAAATGGCGAGCTTTCCCGCAGGGGGTTTACGCGGACTTGCGGCGGCGCAAAAGCAGTTCCTTGCGGCGCAGCGGAATGACCTGCAGCCGGTGGCTTGCAGGCTGGTCCCGGAAGTCACCGAGCATCTCGCCGCGCTGGATCAGGTGAGTCGAGAGTCTTGGTTTGGTCAAGGCGGGGGAATTTCCGGCGCGAGAATGAGTGGTTCCGGTGCGTGTGTCTTTGCGCTCTTCGATACCGAGGAGCAGGCCAGGACGGCGCAGCAGGCACTGCCGTCGGGAATGAAAAGTTTTGTGGCACGCGGGCTGAATCAACATCCCCTGCATGGGGAGGAGTGGGCCACCCGGGTGTGAAGGTGCAGCAAGGTTTTAGGGGAGTCGCCAAGTTGGTTAAGGCATCGGATTTTGATTCCGACATACGAGGGTTCGAATCCTTCCTCCCCTGCCAGTTGATGCAGCAAGCGATGCGGCAAATGACGTAACAAGCGGGTCGATTGAACCAGGTGGCAGGATGCGAGGCCGCGGCGAGAGCTGCGGCTTTTTTTGAAGCGCGAGATTGAGGCGCGAGTTCGTGAAGCGCGAATTCGGTCGCGGTGCAAGAAGACAAGCAGGGAAGACACGCATGGCCTTCGACAACCTGATGGTGTTCACCGGCACCGCCAACCCGAAGCTGGCGCAAGCCGTGGCCAAGAATCTCGGCACCCAGCTCGGTCGCGCGACCGTCTCCAAGTTCAGCGACGGCGAAGTCATGGTCGAGTTGATGGAGAACGTGCGAGGCAAGGATTGCTACGTGATCCAGTCCACCTGCGCGCCGACCAATGATCATCTGATGGAGCTGATGATCATGATCGACGCGCTGAAACGCTCATCCGCGGCTCGCATCACCGCCGTGATTCCGTATTTCGGCTATGCCCGGCAGGATCGCCGCCCGCGCAGCGCGCGCGTCGCGATCTCGGCCAAGGTGGTGGCCAACATGTTGCAAGTGGCCGGCGTGAACCGGATCCTGACCATGGATCTGCATGCGGACCAGATTCAGGGATTTTTCGACATCCCGGTGGACAATATTTACGCGGCGCCGATTCTGCTGGCGGACGTGTGGAAGCACAACAGCGACGATTTGATCGTTGTGTCACCCGATGTGGGTGGCGTGGTACGGGCCAGGGCGCTGGCCAAGCGGCTGGATGCGGATCTCGCGATCATCGACAAGCGCCGCCCGCGGGCCAACGTCTCCACGGTGATGAACATCATCGGTGACGTGAACGGGCGGTCGTGCGTGATCATGGATGACATGGTCGACACGGCAGGCACGCTGTGCGAGGCGGCCAAGGCCCTGAAGGAACATGGCGCGGTGAAGGTGCTGGCGTATTGCACCCATCCCGTGCTGTCCGGACCGGCGGTCGACAGAATTTCGGTCTCGGCGCTGGACGAGCTGGTGGTGACGGACACCATCCCGCTCAACGATGCGGCGAAGCAGTGCAAGAGAATCCGCCAGATCGGCTCGGCCGAACTGCTGGGTGAAACGATCAGAAGAATCAGTGAAGGCGGGTCAGTCAGCTCGCTCTTCACGGAGTAGCGCGGAACGCGAGTTCCGTTTTTTAGCAACGGGCGATTTGGTCGCGAATCGCCCTCAATTGGAGTCCATCATGAAAATCGCAATCAAAGCCGACAAGCGCGGCGTGCAGGGAACGGGTGCGAGCCGCCGCCTGCGTCGTGCTGACAAGGTGCCCGGCATCGTCTACGGCGGCAGCCAACCAGCCGACAACATCGAGCTGGACCACAACGACCTGTATCACAAGCTTCGTCAGGAAGCGTTCCACGCGTCCATCCTGGACATGGAAATCGAGGGCAAGACCCAGCAGGTTCTGCTGCGCGACTTCCAGATGCATCCGTTCAAGCAGAACGTGCTGCACGTCGACTTCCAGCGCGTCGCCGCCGACAAGAAGATTCACATGAAGGTGCCGCTGCACTTCGTGAACGCCGACATCGCCCCGGGCGTGAAGACCTCCGGCGGCCTCGTGTCGCACGTGTTGAATGAGCTCGACATTTCTTGCCTGCCGAAGGACCTGCCCGAATTCATCGAGGTGGACCTGAAGGATCTGGCCGCCGGCCACTCCATCCACGTGGGCGAATTGAAGTTGCCCGCCGGTGTCACCGCCGTGACGCATCGTGGTGAGAACCCGACGGTTGCCACCATCGTCATTCCGCGCGCCGTGGCCGCGGAAGAAGAGGCCAAGCCGGCGGTGTCCGCCGCCGATGTCCCGGCCGCCAACCAGAAGGCCAAGGACGAGCCGCCCAAGAAGGACGAGAAGGCTGCCGGCAAGGACAAGAAGTAATTTCCGGTCCATGCCTGAACGGAGAATGCCCGTCTTGCCGACGGGCATTTTTCTTTCCAAGACCCTCACGTACACGCCATGAGCGGCATCAGACTCATCGTCGGTCTGGGCAATCCCGGACGCGAATATTCGCAAACGCGGCACAACGCCGGCTTCCGCTGGGTGGAGGCGTTTGCTGACTCGTTGGGTGCGAGTTGGGCCAAGGAGTCCAAGTTCTCCGGCCACGTCGCGCGCGCCAGAGTCGGCGGCGGCGATTTTTTTTTGTTGAAGGCCGACACGTTCTACAACCTCACCGGCAAGGCCGTGCAGGCGCTGGCCCAGTTCTACCGCATTCCGGTTGAACAGATTCTCGCCGTGCATGATGAGTTGGATCTGCCACCGGGCGGGGCCAAGTTGAAGCAAGGTGGCGGCACGGCAGGCAACAATGGGCTGAAGAGCATGCAGGCGCAACTGGCGAATGCCAATTTCTGGCGGCTTCGCATCGGCATCGGTCATCCGCGCGAGTTCGCGGCCAAGTTTGGCGCGGACGCGCCGGAGGTCGTTGACTACGTGTTGCACGCACCGACTAAGGACGAAGCGGAATCGATTGACGAGGTCTTCAAGAAGACCATTGACCTGGCGCCCCTCCTCGTTTCGGGCGAGATGGAGCGCGCCATGATGCAACTGCACTCGAAGCAGGCCAAGCAGAATGGCCCAGCGGAACCCAAAGCAAAGGAAGCGAAAAAATGAAATGCGGCATCGTCGGATTGCCCAATGTCGGCAAGTCCACTCTGTTCAATGCATTGACCAAGGCGGGGATCGCGGCGGAGAACTATCCGTTCTGCACCATCGAGCCCAATGTTGGCGTGGTGGAAGTGCCCGATCCGCGTCTCACCGCGTTGGCTGACATCGCCAAGCCGGAGAAGGTGATTCCCGCCATTGTCGAATTCGTCGATATCGCCGGGCTGGTCGCAGGCGCCTCCAAAGGCGAAGGCCTCGGCAACCAGTTCCTTGCGAATATTCGCGAGACGGACGCCATCGCGCATGTGGTGCGTTGCTTCGATGATCCCAACGTGATTCACGTCGCGGGCAAAGTCGATCCGCTGTCAGACATCGCCGTCATCGACACGGAGCTGGCACTGGCCGACATGGCTTCCGCCGAGAAAGCGCTGCATCGTCATCAGAAAACCGCGCGCGCAGGCGATAAGGAAGCCATCAAGCTGGTCGCCATTCTGGAGCCGCTGCTCGCCCATCTCAATGAGGGCAAGCCCGTGCGCAGCATGGGGCTGGATGCTGATCAGCTAGCATTGATCAAGCCGCTCTGCTTCATCACGGCGAAACCGATTCTGTATGTCGCCAACGTCATCGAAGGCGGCTTCGAGAACAACCCGCTCTTGGACAAGGTGCGCGCGCACGCCGCGACCGAGAAGTCGCCCGTGGTCGCCATTTGCGCCAAGATCGAGGCTGAAATCGCGGAGTTGGATGGCGAGGACAAGCTCGCGTTCCTGCAGGATCTGGGGTTGGAAGAGCCAGGTCTTGATCGCCTCATTCGCGCCGCGTACGCGCTGCTTGGACTGGAAACCTATTTCACCGCTGGCGAAAAGGAAGTGCGCGCCTGGACCATCCGCAAGGGTTCCACCGCGCCGCAGGCCGCAGGTGTCATTCACACCGACTTCGAGAAAGGTTTCATTCGTGCCGAGACCATCGCCTACGCCGACTATGTCGCGCTCAAGGGTGAGCAGGGCGCCAAGGAGGCCGGCAAGATGCGATTGGAAGGCAAGGAGTACATCGTCAAGGATGGCGATGTGATGCACTTCCGTTTCAACGTCTGACATCTCGGGAATTGCAATGAAGCGCTGGGCACGACGAATCGGTCTTTCTCTTGCGGCGCTTCTGGTGTTGGTTGCGCTGGTGTTGCTCGCTGCATGGATCTATCTGCGGCAGTCGTTGCCTGGTTACCAAGGCGAAGTGAAACTCGCCGGTCTCGCAGGGCCGGTTGAGGTCGTCCGCGATGCGCATGCCGTGCCCCACATTCAGGCGAGCAGTTGGGATGACGCCTGGTTTGCGCTGGGCTATGTACATGCCCAGGATCGCCTCTGGCAAATGGAGATGAATCGGCGCATCGCCTCCGGCCGGGTCGCAGAGGTCGTGGGCGAGCGTGGTCTGGAGATCGACAAGTTCATGCGCACGCTGGGCATGCGTCGCGTTGCCGAGCAGAATTCGAAGGTGCTTGCGCCGGAGGCGCGCCGCGGTATGGAACGGTACGCAGCGGGGGTCAATGCATTCTTGGCCAACCGAAAAGGACCCTTGCCGCCGGAATTCGTGATCTTCGGCATCACGCCGGAACCGTGGTCTGTGGTCGACTCCATCGCCTGGGGCAAGATGATGCAGTGGGATCTGTCTGGCAACTGGCGCGGCGAACTGTTGCGCCTCAGGTTGTCGTCGCGCTTGTCGCCGACGCAGATCGCGGAGTTCCTGCCGCCCTATCGCGGTGATGCCTTCAACGTGTTGCCTGAGCTGAAGACGCTTCATGCCGCTGCCGAGGACTTAGGCGAGATCGCGGACAAGCTGGCGCAGGCAGTGCCTGCGGCGCCTGAGCACGCGGTGGGTTCCAACAACTGGGTCGTAGCCGGGGCGCGTTCGACGTCCGGCAAACCGCTGCTGGCCAATGATCCGCACCTGGGATTGTCCGCACCGGCCATCTGGTACTTCGCGCATCTCGGCGTGAACGGCGAGAACCTGATCGGCGCAACCTTTCCCGGCGTGCCCAGCATCGTGCTCGGGCGCAATGACCACATCGCCTGGGGCGTGACCAACACGGGTCCGGATGTGCAGGACTTGTACCTGGAAAGGCTCGACGAGAAGGACTCAGCCAGCTACGTCGCACCCGATGGTTCGCGCAAATTCAGCATTCGGCAAGAACAAATCAAAGTTCGCGGCAGCGAGGCGGTCACGATCAACGTGCGCGAGACGCGCAATGGACCAGTGATTTCCGATGTCGTCGCCAGTGCAGGCACCGCCGCGCCAAAGGGGCACGTGCTGAGTTTCCGTTGGACGGCGCTCTTGCCTGACGATGCATTGGCCAATGCCAGCCATCGCCTGCAGTTCGCCCGCGATTGGAATGGCTTTCGCGAGTCGCTCCGCGAGTTCCACGGCCCGCAGCAGAGCTTCGTCTACGCGGACGTGCAGGGCAACATCGGCTTCATCGCACCGGGTCGCATCCCCGTGCGCGCGAAAGAAAACACGCTGCAAGGGCTGGCACCCGCGCTGGGCTGGGATGCGCGCTACGACTGGAAGGGGTTCATTCCTTTTGAAGAATTGCCGCAGGCCTACAACCCTGCTGAGGGCATGGTCGTGACGGCCAACCACAAGATCGTTCCTCGCGAATATTCGCATCACATCGCGTTCGACTGGGCCACGCCGCATCGCGCGGATCGAATCCGGGAACGCATCGTGACGAACCCGCGGCATGACCTGGGGAGCTTTGCCGATATTCAAGGGGATGTGGTGTCGTTGTCCGCACGTGAACTGCTACCCCTCATGCTGGCTGCAGAGCAGGCATCGGCGCGCGCGAAAGCCTGGCAGGCGCGCCTGAAGGCATGGGACGCAAACCTCACGGCGGATCGCGCGGAGCCGCTGGTGTACTGGGCTTGGTGGCGTGAACTCACGCGCCTGGTGTACGCCGACGAGCTGGGCCCCGTGCTGTTCCGCGACGGCTGGGAGGCACGAGTGAGTTTCATGAAAGCGGTGCTTGAAGGTGCGTCCGGTGCCGACGGCACGCCGCAGTCGCGCTGGTGCGACAACATCGACACGCCGGCACAGGAGTCCTGCGCGTCGCTGCTCGCTCAGGCGCTTGCCCTGGCCTTGACGGATCTCGACAAGCGTTTCGGCGCCGACGAATCCGCATGGCGCTGGGGTGAGGCGCACTTCGCCCATTCCGAGCATCGGCCGTTGGGTGGTGTGCCTGTGCTGGAGCGCCTCGCGAATATTCGCGTACCCACTGGCGGCGACGGCTACACGGTCAATGCCGCTGCCAACCGCATCGGCAACGCCGCCATGCCGTACGCCAACCGTCACGCCGCGAGCCTGCGTGCAATTTATGACCTGGCAGACCTGGATCGCTCTCACTTCATGCATTCGACCGGGCAGTCGGGCAATCCGCTATCGCCCTGGTATGCACACTTTGCCGAGCCCTGGTCGAAGAATCAGTCAGTGCCCATGACGACGCAAAGGTCTGACTATGAGCGGGATGCTATCGGGACATTACGTCTCAAGCCCGAGTAGTGATGCAACCACGACTCCCATTGGACGTTGACCTGTGCCGCCCCTACACTAGGGCGCTGTCGCTGACGGGTTCGCGGGTCTGATTGGGTTCACGTTTCGCACCAGTGTCTTGCAGGGTTGAAGCAACTTGAGAGGATGACGCCTATGAAATTCCGTTCGCTGACAATGACGTTGGGCCTGATTTGCTGCGTCGTACTGGGTGCATTGCCTTCGGTCGCGTCAGCAAGCGACCCTGGACCGTACCCGGATGCGAAGGCCAGCGATCCTGCCGCACTGGGCTGGATGGTTGGCGCGCCTCCGCCGACAGATCGGATCATTCGATTCGACGATGGAACCTACTTCAAGTTTCCACAGTGGCGCTGGAGTGTTTCGAATTTCCGCCAGCTGATGCCAACCACAAACGTTTCGCGCGGAACGTCTAATCCGTCGCGCCTTGAGTATGCACTGCGCAACGATATTGACTCGATCGCGTTTGTGCCGACCGGCGGCGCTGAGACGATGACGTGGGGTCAGTCGCTGGACAAGAACTACACGGACGGCATCATCATCCTGCAGCGTGGGCGCGTGGTTTATGAGCGATATTTCGGGGTGCTGAAACCCGAGATTCAACATGGCGCGATGTCGGTCACCAAGACTTTCGTGGGGACGCTGGCGGCGCTGCTGGTCGCAGAGAAGGCACTGGACCCGGGAAGAAAGGTCGCAGAATACGTCCCGGAGCTCGCCCAGTCTGCATTTGGCAGTGCGACGGTACGGCAACTCATGGACATGACAACGGGTATTCGCTTCAGCGAAGACTATGCAAACAAGGATGCTGAAGTGTGGGCGCACGCTGCCGCAGGAAATCCGCTTCCCAAGCCTGCAGACTACCGCGGCCCGCGTACCTACTATGAATTCCTGGTGTCAGTGCAACCCGAGGGCAAGCACGGCGACGGATTTCACTACCGCACGGCCAATACGGATGCACTCGGATGGGTCATTTCGCGCGTCACTGGCCGAAATGTCGCGCAACTTCTTTCCGAGAAGATTTGGCGTCGCCTTGGAGCGGAACAGGACGCTTACATGTCAGTTGATTCGGTCGGCACACCCTTTGCCGGCGGCGGTCTCAATGCGAGTCTGAGGGATCTCGCACGCTTCGGTGAAATGGTTCGCAATGGTGGACGGTATAACGGCCAGCAGATTTTGCCTGCGGAAGTGGTCTCAGATATTCGCAAGGGGGGCAATCGAGATGACTTTGCCAAAGCCGGCTACAAGCAGCTGCAGGGCTGGAGCTACCGAAACATGTGGTGGGTCACCCACAATGCAAACGGAGCGATCATGGCCCGCGGCGTCCATGGTCAGGCGCTCTACATTGATCCCGTGGCAGAGATGGTGATTGCCCGTTTTGCGAGTCACCCTGTGGCGGGCAATGCGGTGATTGATCCAACCTCTCTCCCCGCGTACGAGGCCGTCGCGCGGCACCTCATGCGTAACGCCAAGCGATGATTTCCGGCAAACGGTCGAGGCGCTGCCAGTTCGGACTGACCGGTTGATGAACGGGCAATTCTCATTGGCACCATTCATCACTCACCTCAACAGGTCACTGCGTAATCCGAAAGGAGTGAGCAGTCTGCTATGGGCGCTCAGGAGGTTTTTGCCCCAGGACGGCTTCCCGCGGTTGAAGGACGAAGTGCGGGGACATGATCTGAACACCATCGCGATTGAACACGTCCTGAATGGCGCCATGCAGGCGAGACAGCACTGGAACGCGATCCAGCGGGCGATCGATGCTGCAGAACAACTCGTACTCCACGTAAAAATCGGATAGTGCTCGCTGATAAACATAAGGCGCCGGCGTCCGGCGGACACCGGCCACGGCGTCGGCAGCTTCGATCAGCAAGGCATGTACTTGGCGCCACGGCGCGTCATAGCCGATCGTGACCTTGGTCGATAACAGGGTCCCGGTCTCGGTTGCCAATTTCGAGTAGTTGAATATCGGACTGGAAATGAGCACCGCGTTGGGAACCGTAATTTCCTCGTTGCGAATATTCGTGATCTTGGTTGCCAGCGGCGCAACCTCTGTCACCACGCCTTCCACGCCGCTGACCACAACATAGTCGCCCTTGCGCAGGGCACGCGCATAAATGAGCAGCAAGCCGCTCATGGCCTGGGTGACGAGCCCAGTCGACCCCAGGGTTGCCATCACGCCGAGAAGGACGGAAAGTCCCTTGAATGCGTCCGTATTGGCACCGGGCAGGTACGGGTAGGCAACAGCGAGGCCCAACGCCCAGACCAGGACGACCACGACCCGGCGCGTCGCGCTCACTGTGTCCGGGTGCAACCACGGCAACTTGAGACGGCCCGTCTCAACGCCCAGAAGCAAATAGCGCAATACGTCAACAATCGCCCGCGTGACAACGAAGATCAGGGCAACGGTTGCGAGGCCTGGCACCGCGCCAGCCATGCCGGCCCCCAGCCATATCGCTTTTTCCCAAGCCCAGCTGCCCAGGTAGTCCGCCCAAGGTCGCGTCAGGACAAATGCATCCAGCACCCAGCCCAACCAAGCATAGGCGAGCACGGCGACCGCGACCACTCTGACCACCACGATGCAGCCTGACAAGAAGCGCCAGAGCAGTTCTTCCCAGCGAATTCGGGCATTGTCTTCGGCCAAGTTGGCGCAGCGTGCCTGCACTTTGAGTCGCATGGCAGCACTGGCCCTGCCGATCCCCCAGATCGCTCCCCACAGCAGAAGTGTGGCCGCAGCTGCGCTCGCAATCGCCTTGAGAAGTTCGGTCCAGTCACGACTGTCATGCCAGGCGCGCCTGATGTCCTTCCAGCGGGCCTCGCTGGTGCTCAGCATGGCAGGCAGGCTGCTTCCTTCGGGGACATCCGCGGGAAACAGAGACACTAGAAATTCGCTGCCGACGGCCAGCTGGATGCCCTCATAATCACCAAACTTGAATGGGATCGCGCGCAGAGGTTGGTCAATCTGCGAGGCGTCAAGTGCCTGGAAGCGCTTTCGTGCCCGCTCCACGCGCTCGGCCGGAGTGGCTCCCGCGATGGTCGAGCGTAGCTGCACGAATTCCCGATTCAGCAAGCGAAGCACCGCAGGCGGCGCTGACGAAGGCTCCGCAACGGTCACTCCCGTTGTCGCGGCAAGCGCCTGGGAAGAGCCATCAGGCCGAGTTGCATCAGCGGACGCTGCTGTGCCGAATGCCGGCTGCAGGGCGCCGAGCAGGATCAGGAAGGCTAATACCGGTATCGTCTTTCTGGCCTTGCTTTGCGTGCTTAACATGGGCGGTCACTTGGCGAACGATGCACGCATTGTAGTCTCGGGGAGCACCCGGGGGTGGTGCGCTTGTGCGCTGTGCCAATGGGCGCCCAGTGAGTCGACTATCGGACTTAATCGCCGTTGCGCGCCGTTCGCACTTCCCCGGCGCGACTGGCAACCCAATGAAACGCACAAGCCACTCGCGCGGAGGGCGGCGGCACGCAGGCGGTCAGATCTCGACCTGTGTGCCCAGTTCGACGACGCGATTCGAGGGAATCTTGAAGTAGTCGGCCGCCTTGGCGGCGAGGTGCGACATCCAGATGAAGATGTGCTCGCGCCATACCGCCATGCCTTCGCCGGGGGCGGAGATGATGGTCTCGCGGTTGACGAAGAACGAAGTCTCCATGAGATCGAACGAGATTTTCTGCAGCCGGCAGTCGGACAGCAGCGTCGGAACGTTGGGCGTTTCCTTGAAGCCGTAGTGCCCGGTGATGCGCCAGAATCCGTGGCCCAGCTCCTCGATCCAGATGTAGTCCTCTTTCGGCACGTAGGGAATATCCTCCACTTTCAGCGAGAGGATCACCACGCGATCGTGCAGCACCTTGTTGTGCTTCAGGTTGTGCAGTAGCGCGTTGGGGACGCCGTCGGATGCCGTGGTCATGAACACGCCCGTGCCTTCGACGCGAGCCGGCGGGCTGGCGGCCATGCCTTCTATGAACAGTTTCAGCGGCAACACGCCTTCGACATTGCGTTTGCGCAAAATCTCGCGGCCGCGGCACCAGGTGCTCATGAGGGTGAAAATCACCACACCCAGCACCAGTGGGAACCAGCCGCCGTCGGCGAATTTCAACAGGCAGGCCGTGAGGAACATGAGATCGTTGCTGATGATGATGAGGGTCAGCGCCAGCGAGAAAGTCAGGTTCCAGCGCCAGATGCGGGTCATCACCACAAACAGAAGCAAGGTGTCGATCAGCATCGTGAAGGTGACCGCGATACCATACGCGCCCGCGAGATTGCTGGAGGTGCGAAATCCCAGCACCAGCGACACGATCACCACCAGCATGAACCAGTTGATGAAGGGCACATAGATCTGGCCCATCGCCTTGTCGTTGGTGTGGCTGATGGCGAAGCGCGGCAAGTAGCCTAGCTGGATGGCTTGCTTGGTGAGGCTGAAAGCGCCTGAGATGACCGCCTGCGATGCGATCACCGTGGCGGCGGAGGCGAGACCGATGAGCGGCAAGAGCGCCCACTGCGGGGCCATCAAATAGAACGGATTCTTGACCGTCTCCGGATGGGCGAGCATCAAGGCGCCTTGGCCGAAGTAGTTCAGCAAGAGCGCCGGCCAGACGAGAAAGAACCAGCCCATGCGAATGGGCCGCTTGCCGAAGTGGCCCATGTCCGCATACAGCGCTTCGCCACCGGTGACACACAGCACCACCGCGCCAAGCGTGACGAACGCGGCGAATTGATGCTCGAAGATGAACGCGAAGCTGTATTGCGGATGAATGGCGCGCAGGATGCCGGGGTTGTTCACGATCTGGGCGATGCCCAGCACGGCCAGCACGCTGAACCACAGCACCATGGTCGGGCCGAAGAAGCGGCCGATAGCGCCGGTGCCATGTTTCTGAATGGCGAAGAGGCCAACAAGAATGCCCACCGCGATGGGCAGCACGAATTTCTCGAGAGCGGGTGTGACGAGCGACAAGCCTTCCACCGCTGACATGACCGACATCGCGGGCGTGATGACCGCGTCACCATAAAACATGGCCGCGCCGAAAATGCCCAGCACCGTGACCAGCCAGCGCCCGCGCGATCCCGAATAGAACGTGCGCTGGGCCAGCGCGGTCAACGCGAGGATGCCGCCTTCGCCCTTGTTGTCCGCCCGCATCATGAAGACCAGGTACTTGACGATCACCAGCGTCATCAGCGACCAGAACATCAAGGACAGGATCCCCAGCACCGTGCCCTCGTTCAGCGGAATGCCATGGTCAGGATTGAAGGACTCTTTCAGCGCGTAGAGCGGGCTGGTGCCGATGTCGCCGAAGACAACGCCAATGGCGCCCACGGTCAAGGCCGCGAGTTTCTTGTCAGGCGCGTTCATGATCGCCCGGCCGCGTCCACGGCTCGGTCATTTGGCGTTGGAAAGTGGTGGCCGCAGCGGCGGCCGGGAAGCGGGTCAAAATTCGGGTGGACGGCTCTTGAGAGGCGCAAAGGATAAATCTTTTGCACTGCACAATCAAACCGCCATCATTTCGCGCCGCGCTTAAGCCCTTGACGCAAAAAGGCTGATTCAAGGATAATGCGCGGCTCTCGACGAGAGACGTGGCGAATTAGCTCAGTGGTTAGAGCAGCGGAATCATAATCCGTTGGTCCGGGGTTCAAATCCCTGATTCGCCACCACTTCCCCCTTTTAGCACCTCTTCTTCTGCCCGGTTCATCCACCGCGATCCAGGAGCCCAAGATGCCCTCGCAGCCGCCGCCCGTCCCCAAGAAGGTTTTCATTCGCACCTTCGGCTGCCAGATGAACGAGTACGACTCGGACAAGATGGCCGATGTCCTGCGCGTTCAGGCGGGCTACGAGAAGGCCGCCTCCGCCGATGAGGCCGACGTCATCCTGTTCAACACCTGCTCGGTGCGCGAGAAGGCGGAGGACAAGATGTTCAGTGATCTTGGCCGGCTGAAGGAGCTGAAGCGCGCGAAACCAGGGCTACTCATCGGCATCGGCGGTTGCATCGCCAGCCAGGAAGGCGAGGCCATCGTGAAACGTGCGCCTTATGTGGATCTGGTGTTCGGCCCGCAGACGCTGCATCGCTTGCCGGAGATGATCACGGCCCAGCGCGCCAGCGGTCAGGCGCAGGTCGACATCTCCTTTCCCGAGGTCGAGAAATTCGACAACCTGCCGCCCGCGCGCATCGAGGGGCCGTCGGCTTTCGTCTCGATCATGGAAGGATGCAGCAAATACTGCAGCTTCTGTGTCGTGCCCTACACGCGCGGCGAGGAAATCTCGCGTTCGTTTGAAAGTGTGATGGCCGAGATCGGTGATCTGGCCGCGCGCGGTGTGAAGGAAGTCACGCTGCTCGGTCAGAACGTGAATGCCTATGTTGGCGAGATGGACGACGGTGAGCGTGCCGACTTCGCGCTCCTGCTCGCCGCCGTTGCGAATATTCGCGGTATCGAGCGCATCCGCTACACCACGTCGCATCCGTTGGAATTCAATCAGCGGCTGATTGATGCCTACGCGCGCATCCCCAAACTGGTGTCGCAACTGCACTTGCCGGTGCAGTCCGGCTCTGACCGCGTGCTGGCGGCCATGAAGCGCGGCTACACGGCGATGGAGTTCAAGTCCATCGTGCGGCGGCTGCGTGCGGTGCGCCCCGACATCTCGATTTCCAGTGATTTCATCGTGGGCTTCCCTGGCGAGACCGAGACGGATTTCGAGCAGACCATGAAGCTCGTCGAAGACATTCGTTTTGATGGCAGCTTCAGCTTTGTATACAGCCGCCGCCCGGGCACGCCAGCGGCGAGCCTGCATGACGACACGCCGCAGTCGGTGAAGCTGTCGCGTCTGCAGCGCTTGCAGAAGCGCCTGGAAGAGCAGACGTTTGCCGTGTCCAAGTCGATGGAAGGCTCGACCCAGCGCGTCCTGGTCGAAGGCCGCGCGACGAAGGATGCCAGCGAGCTCTCCGGCCGCACGGACAACAATCGCGTGGTCAATTTCCCCGGTCACGAAAGACTCATCGGCGAGTTCGTCGACGTGGTCATCACCCAGGCGCTGCCGCATTCGCTGCGTGGCGAAGTCGCGGTCCGGGAAACGGTGAGCGCTTGAAGTCCAACTCGCGCGAGGTCAGTTTCACGCCGGTCGACAATCGCCGCCTCGCCGCACTCTGTGGCGCGCTGGACGAAAACCTGAAGCAGATCGAAACCGCGCTGGATGTGGCCATATCGCGTCGCGGCGAGCGATTCAGCATCGCCGGCCAGCCTGCGCGAACGGAGATGGCGGCGCGTGCGCTGGAACACTTTTACAAGGGCGATCCGGACGCGCTGGCGGTGGAAGACATCCAGCTCGGTCTCATCGAGATCATGCGCGGCTCGGCGCCGCAGGCCGAGGATGGCGAGACGCCGCCGCTTTTGGCGCGGCGCCCCGACCTGCGTCCGCGCACGGAGCGCCAGGCCAAGTACATCCGCCAGATGCAGACGCACGACATCACGTTTGGCGTGGGCCCGGCGGGCACGGGAAAAACCTATCTCGCGGTCGCCTGCGCCGTGGATGCGTTCGAGCGCGATGTGGTGAAGCGCATCGTGTTGACGCGGCCCGCCGTTGAAGCGGGTGAGCGCCTCGGCTTTCTGCCCGGCGACCTCTCGCAGAAAGTCGATCCCTACCTTCGGCCGTTGTACGACGCGCTCTACGACCTGCTCGGTTTCGACAAGGTGGGCAAGATGTTCGAGCGCAACCAGATCGAGGTGGCACCGCTGGCCTTCATGCGTGGCCGTACGCTGAATCAGTCCTTCATCATCCTCGACGAGGCGCAGAACACGTCGCCGGAGCAGATGAAGATGTTCCTGACCCGCATCGGCTTTGGCACCCGCGCCGTCATCACCGGCGATGTCACCCAGATTGATCTGGGCCAGGGCAAGATGAGCGGGCTGGTGGATGCGAAAAATGTGTTGTCCGGTGTGCGCGGCATCGGCTTCTCGGTGTTTCAGGCCGAGGATGTCGTGCGCCATCCGCTGGTTCAGGCCATCGTGAACGCCTATGAGCAGCGCGGCGCGGTGCGGCCGCGGAACACCTGACCATGCCATCCGGCAGCCTTGAACTCGACATCCAGATCGCGAGCCGTTTGCGCGGCATTCCGCCTGCCGCGAGTTTCAAGAAGTGGATCTATGCGGCGCTGGAGCGCCCCGCCACCTTGACGCTCCGCGTGGTGAATGCCGCCGAGGGCCGCAGCTTGAACAGCGCGTTCCGTGGCAAGGACTACGCCACCAACGTGCTCACGTTTGTCTATCACGAGAAGCGTTCGCCACGGTTGTTGGGTGACATCGTGCTGTGCGCCCCGATCGTCGCGGCCGAAGCCAAGGTGCAAGGCAAGACGCTGGCCGATCACTATGCACACCTGGCCATTCATGGCGTGCTGCACCTCGCCGGTCATGACCATGAGACCGCCCGCGAGGCGCAACGCATGGAAGCGCTCGAGCGCAAGCTGCTGGCCGGATTCGGCATCGCCGACCCGTATCAGTGATTGTCATGCCAGCGTGATAGATTAGCCGCATCGCATCACCGGCCACACCCTGATGGAAGATTCGCCTCGCCCGACATTGCTGGAACGCCTCTCCTCCCTGCTGCTCCGTGAGCCGGAGGACCGCGACCAGCTGATCGAGCTGTTGCATTCCGCGTTCGAGCGGCAATTGCTGGACGCCGAGGCGCTCTCGATGATCGAAGGCGTGCTGCAAGTGTCCGAGTCCCAGGTGCGCGATGTCATGATCCCCCGCGCCCAGATGGACATGATCAACGTGGCCGACAGCCCGGAGGAGTTCATCCCCTTCGTCATCGAGACCGCGCACTCGCGCTTTCCCGTCTACGAGGACTCCAAGGACAATGTCATCGGCATCCTGCTGGCCAAGGACCTGCTGCTCTACTACTCGC
Organism: Betaproteobacteria bacterium; assembly: GCA_016791265.1. GTDB lineage: Bacteria > Pseudomonadota > Gammaproteobacteria > Burkholderiales > Usitatibacteraceae > JAEUMY01. The sequence continues at coordinate 34,082 of JAEUMY010000016.1, read as the reverse complement.
GCCAGGATTTCGATGTGCGCGAAATGCTGCGGCCTGCCGTGTTCATCCCCGAGGCCAAGCGCCTCAATGTGCTCTTGAAGGAATTCCGCGCCAACCGCAACCACATCGCCATCGTGGTCGACGAATACGGCGGCGTGTCCGGCCTCATCACCATCGAGGACGTGCTGGAGCAGATCGTCGGCGATATCGAGGACGAGTACGACTTCGACGAGACCGAGGACAACATCCTGCAGGACAAGACCGGCAAGTATCGGGTCAAGGCCATCACCGAGATCGTCGATTTCAACGAGCATTTCGGCAGCAAGTTTTCCGATGAGGCGTTCGACACCGTGGGTGGACTCGTCATCAAGAAGTTCGGCCGCGTGCCCAAGCGCGGCGAAGTCTGCGCGCTGGAAGGCTTCACCTTCCAGGTGCTGCGGGCGGACAGTCGCAAGATCCACTCGCTGCTGGTCGATCGGGTGAAGGTCGCATCCGATGCCGCCGCGACGCCGCCAGCGGCCGAAGCCGAGCGGGACTGATCCACGATGCGCGCAACGCCGGCGCCTGCCACCTCTGGCGGGTGGGAGAAGTTGCGAATATTCGCAATCGGCCTGATCGCGGGCGCGGTCGGCGCGCTGGCTTTCGCGCCGCTGGGCCTGCCGCTCCTCTTGCTCGCCGCCATGGCGGGCTGGATGGTGCTGACCCTGCGCGCGCCGTCGTGGCAGCGCGCCGCATTCGCGGGCATGAGTTTCGGGTTGGGCTTCTTTCTGGTCGGCGTGAGCTGGGTGTATGTCAGCCTGCACGTGTATGGGCAAATGCTCATGCCGCTCGCCGCGCTGGCGACCTTCCTTTTCGCGCTCTATCTCTCGCTTTTCACGGCGCTGGCCTCGGGCTTCGCCATGTGGCTGCGTGCGCGGCGAGGGCTGTCCGATGCGGTCACGCTATCGCTACTCTTGCCTGCCGCGTGGACGGCGACGGAATGGTTGCGCGCGTGGCTCTTCACCGGCTTTCCCTGGCTCAGCATCGGCTACAGCCACGCGCCGGCCGGCTGGTTGGCCGGATTCGCGCCGTTGGTTGGCGTGTTCGGAGTGGGTTGGTTGCTCGCGTCGCAGGCAGGGCTCGTGGTGTACGCGTTCGGCACACGACGCACGCGGCCGCGAGCGGCGGGCATCAGTCTCGCCGTGTGCGGCGCTCTGGTCGTCGGCGGACTGAGCTTGACCCAGGTGACATGGTCCGAGCCCGCGGGCAAACCCATTCGCGTCTCCTTGCTGCAGGGCAACGTGTCGCAGGATCGCAAGTGGATGCAGGAAGTGCGCGCCGCCACGCTCGCCATGTATCGAGAGAGGGTGCTGGCAAGCGATGCCCAGCTCATCGTCCTGCCGGAAACAGCGTTGCCACTGTTTTTCGACCAGATTCCGCCTGGCTATCTCGCCGACCTCAAACGGCATGCCGAGGCGAAGGGCTCGCGCATTCTGCTGGGCACGGTCGAGCGCACCGCTGCCGAGGGCGCTTACGACTACTACAACGCGGTCGCGATGGTGGGGGGCGTCGAGGGCGAGGCCGCGCGCTACCGCAAGTCCCATCTCGTGCCATTCGGCGAATACATTCCCCCAGGCTTCGGCTGGGTGTTGAAAATTCTCAAGATTCCCTTGACCGATTTCGCGCGCGGTGACGCGGTGCAGAAGCCGTTTCTCGTGGTCGATCAGAAGGTCGCGGCGAATATTTGCTATGAGGATGCCTTCGGCGCCGAGATCACTCGCGCGCTGCCGGACGCCACGCTGCTGGTGAACGTCAGCAACGTCGCGTGGTTCGGCCGCTCGTGGGCGGCGGATCAGCATTTTCAGATGTCGCAGATGCGTTCCCTGGAGACTTCGCGCTGGATGCTGCGCGCCACCAACACCGGCGTCACCGGCGCTATCGATGAACGCGGCCGCGCCGTGGGCGTGCTGCCGCAGCACCAGGCCGGCGTGTTGAACCTCGAGGCCCAGGGCCGCGTCGGGCTGACGCCTTTCGCGCGCTGGGGCGACTGGCCGGTGCTGATCGGCCTCATCCTCGCGTTTTCGCTCTGTGTGTTCATCTTTGCCGGCGCAAGCGCGCCTCGGGGCCGAGGCGAAACCCGGTAAAATTCGCGCTTTGCTCTGTCCGGCGCGTCTTTTCATGCTCACCTTCCAGCAGGTCATTCTCAAACTCCAGGACTACTGGGATCGGCAGGGTTGCGCCCTGCTGCAACCGTACGACATGGAAGTGGGCGCGGGCACCTCGCACACCGCCACGTTTCTGCGCGCGCTGGGACCGGAGCCGTGGCGCGCCGCCTACGTTCAGCCCTCGCGCCGACCCAAGGACGGCCGCTATGCCGAAAACCCCAACCGCATGCAGCACTACTACCAGTACCAGGTGGTGCTGAAGCCGTCGCCGCCCAATATTCTTGAGCTGTACGTCGGCTCGCTGGAGGCGCTGGGACTGGACACCAAGCAGAACGACGTGCGTTTCGTCGAAGACGACTGGGAGAATCCGACGCTGGGCGCCTGGGGTTTGGGCTGGGAGGTCTGGCTGAACGGCATGGAAGTCACCCAGTTCACGTACTTTCAGCAGGTGGGTGGCCTGGACTGCAAGCCCATCACCGGCGAAATCACCTATGGCCTGGAGCGTCTGGCCATGTATCTGCAGGGCGTGGAGAACGTCTACGACCTCGTGTGGACCGAGTGGATGGAAAACGGCGTGAAGCGCCGCCTCACTTATGGTGACGTGTTCCACCAGAACGAAGTCGAGCAGTCGACCTACAACTTCGAGCATTCCGATGTCGCCATGCTGCTCGCGCACTTCGGCGATCACGAGAAGCAGGCGAAATACCTCATGGAACAGCAACTCGCCCTGCCGGCGTACGAGCAGGTGTTGAAGGCCGCGCACACGTTCAACCTGCTGGATGCGCGCGGCGCGATTTCGGTGACCGAGCGCGCGGCGTACATCGGCCGCATCCGCAATCTGGCGCGCGCTGTGGCGCAGAGCTATTACGAATCCCGCGAGCGGCTGGGCTTTCCCATGCTGCATGCACCCAAGCAGAAGGCGGCCTGATCATGACGACTGCGCCGCTGCTGATTGAACTCTTTACCGAGGAATTGCCGCCCAAGGCCTTGCAGAAACTAGGCGATGCCTTTGCCCAGGGCATTCACGATGGCCTGAAGAAGTCAGGTCTCATCGAAGGCGAAGCTCCTGTGCGAACATTCGCAACGCCGCGGCGCCTGGGTGTCTTGCTTGCGAATATTCGCGACAAGGCGCCAGACCGCACCGAGGTGCGCAAGCTCATGCCGGCCAAGGTCGCGTTCGACGCGCAGGGTCAGGCCACGCCGGCGCTGCTGAAGCGGTTGGAAAAAGAAGGGCTGCCTGCCGATAGCTTAGGCAAGCTGGAGCGCCGCGACGAAGGCGGTACGGAGACCGTGTTCGCATCGGTCGATCTGCCGGGTGCGAAGCTGGCAGATGCCGCGCAGGCCGCTTTGCTGGACAGTATCGCCAAGCTGCCCATCCCAAAGGTCATGAGCTATCAGCTCACCGATGGCGAAACCACTGTCAAGTTCGTCCGGCCCGCGCACGGGCTGGCGGCGTTGCACGGCAGCGAGGTGCTGGACATCGAAGTCCTCGGCCTCAAGGCGGGCCGCACGGTTCAGGGGCATCGCTTCCAGGGCGGTGCGGCAATCGAGTTGAAAGACACCAGCGAGTATTCGCAACGGCTGGACCAAGAAGGCCATGTCATCGCCAGCTTCGAGGATCGCCGTTCTCGCATCGAAAAACTCCTGCGCGAGCGGGCGGAGGAAACCGGCAACTCACTCGGCCCGCGTGAAGACTACGCGGCGCTGCTGGATGAGGTGACGGCGTTGGTCGAGTATCCGGCGGTCTATGTCGGCAGCTTCGAGGCGGAGTTCCTGGAAGTGCCGGCGGAATGCCTCATTCTCACGATGAAGCAGAACCAGAAGTACTTCCCGCTGTTCCATGCCGACGGCAGTCTGTCGTCGCGCTTTCTCATCGTGAGCAACATGGTTCTGGCCGACCCTGCCAACATCGTTCTTGGCAACGAGCGCGTGGTGCGTCCGCGCCTGTCGGATGCGCGCTTCTTCTTCAACACCGACAAGAAGACCAAGCTCGCCGACCGCATGGCGAAACTCGCCAGCGTCGTGTATCACAACAAGCTCGGCACGCAGCTTGAGCGCACCGAGCGCGTGGCGAAGTTGGCCGGCGCCATTGCGACTTTGCTGGGCGCCGATGCGGCCAAGGCCGAGCGCGCGGCGCGGCTTGCCAAATGCGATCTCGTCACCGACATGGTGGGCGAATTCCCGGAGCTGCAGGGCACGATGGGCCGCTACTACGCGCTCCACGATGGCGAAGCGCCCGAGGTGGCCGATGCCATCGCGCGGCATTATCAGCCGCGTTTCTCCGGCGACGCGCTGCCCGCGCATCCGGTGAGTCTCGCGGTCGCACTGGCGGACAAGTTGGAAACGCTGGCGGGTCTTTTCTCCATCGGCCAGGAGCCGACCGGCGACAAGGACCCGTTCGCATTGCGCCGCCATGCGTTGGGCGTCATCCGCATGTTGATTGAAAAGGATCTGCCGCTCTCGGTGCCCGATCTCGTGAAGCAGGCCCTCTCCGCGTTCCCGAGCGCGCAAGCCGATGCGGGCGACAAGCTGGCGAGCTATGTTTTCGACCGCCTCATCGGCTATCTGCGCGACCAGGGCTACAGCGCCCTGGAGGTCGACGCCGTCGTGACCGTTAGACCGCGCTGGGGCGAATTCCCGCTGCGGCTCGCGGCGGTGAAGAGCTTCACCGCGCTCCCCGAGGCGGTGAGTCTGGCCGCCGCCAACAAGCGGGTCGCCAACATCCTGAAGAAGTCCGCGCCCGTCGCGGATGCCAAGCCGGACAGTGCGCGCATGGTGGAGAGCGCGGAACGTGAGTTGTGGTCCGCGTTGCAGCGCACCACGCCAATGGCGGATGCGCTCTTCGCGGCCAACGACTACGCCGGCTACCTCAAGTCCTTCGCCGCGTTGAAGGCGCCGGTGGACGCGTTCTTCGACCAGGTGATGGTCAACGCGGAGGATGCGAATATTCGCAACAATCGTCTGGCACTGTTGCGCGAATTGCGTGATGCGATGAACAGGGTTGCGGACCTCTCGAAACTCGCCGCATGACGAAAGGCGCCCCCCGGCTCACTCTGTTCGCCACCCCCACTGGGGGAGGCTCCGCGACTTGGGGCTGCCCGGCGTCGCTCAAGCTATGAACCTGCCCCTGAAACTCATCATCCTCGACCGCGACGGCGTCATCAATTTCGACAGCGACGCGTACATCAAGTCGCCTGCGGAGTGGAAGCCCATCCCCGGTTCGATCGAGGCCATCGCGCGGCTGAATCGCAATGGCTACCGCGTGGTCGTCGCCACCAACCAGTCCGGCATCGGTCGCGGTCTCTTCGACATGGCGACCCTCTGCGCCATCAACGACAAGATGATGGAGCTGGTGTTTCGTCAAGGTGGCCGCATTGACGCGCTGTTCTTCTGCCCGCACACGGCTGATGAGAACTGCAACTGCCGCAAACCCAAGACCGGCATGTACGAGGAGATCGAGAAGCGCTTCAACACCAAATTGACGGGCGTGCCCTGTGTCGGCGATTCGCTGCGCGATTTGCAGGCGGGTGCCGCGATGGGCTGCTCGACGTATCTCGTGTTGACCGGCAAGGGCGGGAAGACCCAGGCCGAAGGCGGGCTGCCGAAGAAGACGCTGGTGTTCGCCGATCTCGCGGCGGCGGCCGATCACCTCATCGAGGCCTGACGCGACCATGCTCTATCTGCGCTCGCTGGCCTTTTTCGTGGGCGTGCTGGGCTTCACGCCGTTCTTTGGCATTCTCGTGTTCGCCGCGCGGCCGTTCGGTTTCGCGCCGTCCTATCGCATGGCCCAGGCCTGGGGCCGTTGGGTGCTGGCGTGGGTGCGCATCACCTGCGGCATCCGGCACGAGGTGCGGGGCGAGGCGCATATCCCCGCGCATCCGGTCGTGGTTCTGTCGAAGCACCAGTCCGCGTGGGAAACGCTCTTCCTGCTGACGCATCTTCCGCCGGCGGGCTGGATCATCAAGAAGGAGCTTCTGTGGCTCCCCGTTGTCGGCTGGTGCCTCTACATCCTGCGCGCGATTCCGATTGATCGCTCCAGCGGCCGCCAGGCGCGAGACCAGATCGTGGACCATGGCCGCGTGCGGCTCAAGGACGGCATCTGGGTGGTGATTTTTCCGGAGGGCACGCGCGTGGCGCCGGGCAAGCGGAAGCGCTTCGGCCTGGGCGGCGCACTGCTGGCCGTGGCGGCGAATGCCGAAGTCCTGCCCGTGGCATTGAATGCGGGAGAAGTTTGGGGACGCTATGCATTCGTCAAGAAACCGGGTGTCATCCAAGTGCGCTTCGGCCCGCCCATCCCATCGACAGGCAAGTCGGCCGAGGAGCTGAACGCCGAGGTGGAAGTGTGGATTGAAGGCGAGATGGCCCGCATCTCTCCCCACCTGTACGCAGGCAACGATGCCGCGTTCTGATCCGACCGGCGCACCGCGCGCGATCGCGCTGGCCGGCCGCGAGGTGGACTACCTGCTCGTGCGCAAACGCGGCAAGCGCGGCATCAGCCTGCGCATCGATCATCGCGGGCTGGCCGTCACCTCCGCGCTGCTCACGCCGCAGACAGACATCGACCGCATCCTCATCGAACATGAACGCTGGGTGCTGAAGAAACTCGCCGAGTGGGCCGCGCGGCCCGTGCATGTGACGCGCTGGGAAGACGGAGAAGTGCTGCCGCTCTTGGGTGCGAATATTCGCTTGCGGCTGATCGCGACCGAAAGGCTGGAAGGCGTCGAGCGCGCGGGCGACGACTTGCTGGTGGCTTGTCGCGACGCCTCGCCGGTGCGGGTCGCGAAGCTTGTCATCGCCTGGTATCGGCGCGAGGCGCTGCCCTATCTCGCGCAGCGCGCGTTCCATTTCGCCCGTCTGCATGGCTATCCCATTCCCCGTGTCATGCTGTCGAACGCGCTCGGCCGCTGGGGCAGTTGCAATGTGCGGCGCGAAGTGCGGCTGGCATGGCGGCTCATGAAAGCGCCGCCGGCGATCATCGATTATGTGATCTGCCACGAGCTGGCGCACCTGCGCCAGATGAATCACTCGCCGGCGTTCTGGGCCGAAGTGGGGAGAATGTGTCCGGACTTCAAGCGGCTGCGTGAGGCGCTGGAGCAGCAGGACCCGTTGTACCGCGCGTTCTAGCCAGGCGGCGCCGAGTCGCTCAGCGCCACGAATTCCGCGACCGACAAGGTCTCGGCGCGGCGTTGGCTGTCGATGCCGGCACGGTCAAACGCCTCCGCGGTCACCAACGCCTTCAGCGTATTGCGCAGCATTTTGCGGCGCTGGCCGAAGGCGGCCTGGACCACTGCGCCAAAGCGCGCTTCGTCCTGTGCGCCCAGTCGATCCGCCCCCAACGGCACCATGCGCACGATGGCCGAATCCACCTTGGGTGGCGGGTGGAAGGCGCCCGGCGGTACGAGAAACAGGCGGCGCATCTGAAAGCGATATTGCAGCATCACCGACAGCCGCCCATAGTCGGCCGAATCCGGCTCGGCCACCATGCGGTCGACCACTTCCTTTTGCAGCATGAACGTGCAGTCCACGATGCGGTCCGCGAATGACGCGATGTGAAACAGGAGTGGGGTGGACACGTTGTAGGGCAGGTTCCCGGTCACGCGAAGTGGCGCGGGCAATGACGCGAAATCGAACACCAGCGCGTCGGACTCATGCACGCTCACCGCACTGGGCGCATGGCGCTCGCGCAGCGCGGTGGCGAGCTCGCGATCCAGTTCCACGACATGCAGATGATCCAGCTTGTCGGCGAGCGGCGTGGTGAGCGCGCCGGGGCCGGGGCCGATCTCGACAAGGTGATCCGCGCGTTGCGGCGCGATGGCGGCGACAATGCGGTCGATGTAGTGGCGGTCGGTGAGGAAGTGTTGCCCCAGCCGCTTCTTGGGAACCGGCAGCATGGTCAGCGGTTCAGCGTGGCGAGATCGATGGCCAGGTCCAGCGCGGCCTGCAGACTGCCCGCATGCGCCTTGCCCGTGCTGGCCAAGTCCAGCGCGGTGCCATGATCCACCGACGTGCGAATGAAGGGGAGCCCCAGCGTGATGTTCACGCCTTCGCCGAAGGTGGCGTACTTCAGCACCGGCAGGCCCTGGTCGTGATACATCACGAGGAACGCGTCCGCGGCGGCGAGATTGTCGGGTGAGAACAGCGTGTCCGCAGGCAACGGGCCGACGACATCGATGCCCGCCGCGCGCGCCTTCGCCAGCGCCGGCGCGATGATCTCGATTTCTTCTCGGCCGAGATGCCCGCCTTCGCCGGCGTGCGGATTCAAGCCGCTTGCGAATATTCGCGGTCGGGCGATGCCAAAGCGCTTCTGAAGATCGGCGTCGAGAACACGCAAGGTGTCGAAAAGCAGCGTCGCCGTGATGGCGTTGGGCACAGCGGACAACGGCAGATGCGTGGTGGCGAGCGCGACGCGCAACGCTCTGCCGTCCACGGTGCCCGCCAGCAGCATGACGACATGCGGCGCGCCGGTGGCCGCCTGCAAATACTCGGTGTGGCCGCTGAAGGGAATGCCGCCGTCGTTGATCACGCCCTTGTGGACGGGAGCGGTCACCATCGCGGCGAACTCGCCCGACTGGCAGCCCTGGCGCGCGCGATCCAAGAGCGCGATCACGTAGCGCGCGTTTCGCGCATCCAACTGGCCCGCGACACCGGGGACTGCGGTGCGAATATTCGCAAGGGATACGGGCGCGTCAGTTCCAGGCTGATAGTCGGGGAGCGGTGGCAACGTCCAGGCGCACTGGGCTGCGCGTGCGGCCAGCATGTCGCGGTCGCCCAGCAGGACCAGCCGCGCACGTTGCGGCCGGCTGGCGATGGCAAGACACAACTCGGGGCCGACGCCGGCGGGCTCGCCGGTGGTCAGCGCGATCACGGCTTATCCGCGATCTTCGAGGCGCATTTCGACGAATGCGCGGTCACGCTGCTGGCGCAGCCAATCCTGGAACGCCTCATCGGACTTGCGCTGGCGCAGCGTCTGGCGGGCCATGGCACGCCGGCGATCATCGCTCATCGCCTCGTTGCGCCGCTCCTGCACCTGCACCAGATGCCAGCCGAACTGGGTCTGGATGGGGCGGCTCACTTCGCCGTCGCGGAGTCCGTTCAGCGTGCGCTCGAACTCCGGCACCGTGTCGCCGGGCGAGAGCCACCCGAGATCGCCGCCTTTCTGCGCGCTGGAGTCCTCGGAATGCACTTTGGCGAGTTCGGCGAAGTCGGCGCCGGAGGTGATCCGCTCACGCAGTCGTGACAGGCGTTCCTTGGCCTCGTCGTCGGTCAGCGTGTCCTTGGTGCGCAGCAGGATGTGGCGCGCGCGCGTCTGGATGACGCCGCTCTGCGCGTTCTTGCCGCGCTTTTCCAGAAGTTTCACGATGTGAAAGCCGTTGGGGCTTTTCAGGATGTCGGAGATTTCACCGACGCCCAGGTTGCCGATGGCCTCGGAGAAAATCGACGGCAGGCGGGCCGCGCTCCGCCAGCCGAGGTTGCCACCTTGCAGCGCATCGGGCGCATCGGAATAGGTGGCCGAAATCTGGGCGAAGTCGGCACCCTTCCTCAATTCGCCGAGCGCTTGCAGAGCGCGTTTGCGCCGCGCTTCAATCTGCGCAGCGTTGGCCTGCTCCGGGACCAGCACGAGAATGTGGGCGAGACGGAATTCGGTGTCGGTCGTCTGCTCTCGCGCTTCAAGGGCGAGCTGATTGTCCACTTCCGACTCGGTCACCACCACGCTGCTTTCCACATCGCGCTCGCGCAGCTTGTTGGTCATGATTTCCTGACGGATGTCTTCGCGAAAGCGCGGCCAGCGCACGCCGTCCTTTTCCAGAAGTTCGCGGAACGCGGGCAATTGGAGGTTGTTTTCCTGCGCGATGGCCGCGATGGTCCGGTCCAGCGTCTGATCGTCGATCTTGATGCCTGTTTCCTTGGCGAGCTGCATCTGCACCATGTCGTTGATCATGCGCTCCAGCAATTGCTTGGTGAGCGTCTCCTGTGGCGGCAGCGGCGTGCCTTGCTTCTGCAAATTGGCGATGACCACGGCGAGTCGCTCGTTGAGATCGTTCTGGGTGATGACGTCGTCATTCACCACGGCCACGATGCGGTCGACCGGGATGATGCGCGAGTTGGCCGGCGTGCGCGACAGCGTGGTGTCGAGGCGCGTGGCTGGCTGATTGCTCGTGGCGGGCGTGGGCATGACCGGTGCGCCCGGCGCGGCCGGCACGATGGGCGATTGCGCGGAGGCGGTCAACGTGGTCAAAGAAAAGACCAGTGCGGCGGACAGCGGGGCGGTGCGGAAGCGGAAAACTGGACTCATGGCGTCATCTCGTCGGAACGGCGGTAGCCGGGAATGTTCTGGCGGAGCGTCTCCAGCGGATTGATGCCCAGGCGGGAGAGCCCCTTCAGTTCCAGCTGGAACTGGATGGAGTTGGAATACTGCTGGGTCGCGGTGGTGAAGCGGTGCGCGACGAGGCGGAATTCCCAGCAGCCGTGATTATACTCAAGGCCCAAGAGCCCCTCCAGGAGACGGCGGTCCTTCAAGCTGTGGTTCACCCGCGCGAGGAGTCGCAGCCCCGGCTTCACCGGCCACTGGGTCGACACGTCGACCTGGCGGAGCGTTTCGCGGGTGTAACGGTAGGCCACGTTGAGAATCTTGCCCGGCTCCGGGTTGTAGCGGGCGGCCAGCGCGCTTTTCTCCAGCCGGCTCAGATTGGTGCTGTACTGAAAGCTGGTGTCGATCCAGGTCGATGGCAGCACCTGGCCCGAGAGGCCCGCCAGCAAGTCGCTGGAGCGAATCGCGTCGGTCGACGGGTTGGTCACCGTGCCCAGTGTGACGCGCGGCGTGTTGAAGAAGTAGCGTTGCCCGACGGAGACGCGAAAGCGCTCGGCGCCGTCGGCCTTGTCGATGAAGCGCGAGGTGGCGGCCAGCGTCACCTGATTGGCGTCGGCCACGCGGTCGCCGCCGATGAAAATGTTCTCCGTGAAAATCTGGGCGAAGCTGAAATCGCTTTCCGCCGTCGAGAAGTTCGGCAGCCGGCTCTGATCCTTGTACGGCACATAGAGGTAATACAGGCGGGGCTCCAGCGTTTGCCTGAGCGGCACATCGCCGAACATGAAGTCGCGCTCCATGAAGAGGCCGCTGTCGATGCTGGCGATGGCCAGCCCGCGCGTGCCGCCGGCGAAGCCATCCTGGTTGCTGCTGAGGCGATAGCGCGTGTGGTGGTAGCCCAGCTTTGGCGTGATGAAGCCGAAGCTCCTGGTCAGGGGGAGGCTCACCGAGGGGTTCACGATGAACCGCCGTCCGTTCACCAGGGTGGGATGGCGGAAGTCGCTGTAGTCGGACGTCACCCGCGCCTCCAGCCCGTTGTTCCAGTCGTGCTGCGCCGCGAAGTTCAGTTGCGGGGCGAGGCGATAGGGCACGATCACCGGCGCCGCCGGGTCCTGCAAGGTCTGGTGGGACAGCATGCGCAGCCCAAGACCGAGGTGCGCGTTGCCGTAATTCAGCATCACGTCGCGAGGGAGGTTGGTCTGCGCCGTGTTGGCGATGCGAGTCGAGAGATCGCGAAAGTAGTCGTCGTCCGACACTTTCTGGGCATTGATGCTGGCGGTCCAGCCGCCGCCGAACGACGGCAGCCAGCCGGTCAGATTCTGCACATGTCGCAAGCCGACGAAGTAGCGGTTCTGATCGGCTTCGCGGTCATTGGGCAGATATTCGGAGTCAAATTGGCCTTGCAGCGTTGGCTCGAGATAGCGCACCTCGGTGCCAAGCTGCATGCCGCGACGCGTGAAGATTTTCGGGGTCAGGGTGGCGTCGCGATTGGGTGCGATGTTCCAGTAGTACGGCTGCGCGTACTCCAGGCCGCTTTGCGACGAGGAACCGAACGACGGGGGCAAGAAGCCCGACTTGCGGTCGTTGTTGAGCGGAAACGTCATGTACGGCATGTACAGGATGGGCACGCCTTTGAACAACACCCGGGCATGCGTGCCGCTGCCGACGTTGCGGCCGTGGTCCAGCGAGAGTTCGGAGAGCTGCATGAACCAGTCCTCGTCGCCCGGCTTGCAGGTGGAGTAGCTGGCGTCGGTGAAGCGCTCGCGGTCCTCGCCTTCCATGTGGACGCGGCTGGCATTGGCCCACGCTTCTTGCCTGCGGGTGTCCTTCACCGGCAGGTAGAAGCTGGGCTTGTCGAGCGTGCCGATCTGATCGCTCAACCTGAGTTCCAGATGCCGACCTTCGACTTTGTCGCCGTCGCGATCCATGGTCACCCGGCCAATGGCGGTGACCTTGTCGATGGGCTCTTCATAGGTCACGGTGTCGGCCTGGATCAGAAGGCCATCCTGCGAGAGCGTCACTCCGCCGGTCGCGGTGGCCGTCTGCCCCAGCACACCGGTGACATGGCCAGCGGTGATCACGCGCGGGCCGGGCTTCTTGCCGGCGCCGCGGATGCCGGTCACGAGTTTCAGGGCGGGCGACTGCTCGCCTTCCGCGGCCCCTGACTCGACGGGTGCGGCCATCACGGCGATCAACGCGGCGGCGACCGCCAGCGACAGCGGCGAACGCCGCACGGCGGGCGGATGGGGGGAATGCGGCGAAGCGAGACAGGGAGACGGGCGCGGCACGTTCAGGGTCGGGATGAGTGAGGTCGGAGAGGCTGGGCCGGGTGGTAAAATTTCGGGATGAAAATCAGAACAGCCGGCGCGGAAAATCTGGTGGCGCGCCGCACCGACCGTTGAACGCCCGCGTATTTCTTCCCGGTGATCCACGCGAAGCGCCGCTGCTGGAGTGGTTGACATCGACCCTGGGCCGAACCGCTTTTGATCTCGCGCCCGCCGCCGCCGATGCCAGCTTCCGCCGCTATTTTCGCATAAGCGGTCTGCCGGACGGGGTCACTCGCATCGTCATGGATGCGCCGCCGCCCCAGGAGGACTGCCGCCCGTTCGTCCGCATCGCGGCCATGATGCGCGAGGCGGGGCTCAACGCCCCGCGAATATTCGCGATGGACCTCGAGCGCGGATTCCTGCTGCTGGAGGACCTGGGCCGCGAGACCTATCTGCAAGCGCTGAACGAGACCAATGCGGATTCACTGTTTCTGCCCGCGTTGGATGCGCTGGTGAAATGGCAACTCGCCAGCCGGCCCGGCGAGCTCCCGGCCTACGACGAGGCCGTGCTGGACCGCGAGATCCAGCTCTTCCCCGACTGGTACATCGCGAAGCATCTCGGCATCACGCCCACCCCCGCCCAGAATGAGACGCTGCAAAGTCAGTTCGCACTCATCAAGCGGCGCAATCTCGCCCAGGCCAGCGTGTACGTGCATCGCGACTACATGCCGCGCAACCTCATGGTGTCCGACTCCCCGCCCGGTGTGCTGGATTTTCAGGACGCGTTGTACGGTCCCATCTCCTACGACGTGGCCTGCCTGTTCAAGGACGCCTTCATCAGTTGGGAAGAGGATCGCGTGCTTGACTGGACCATTCGCTACTGGGAAAAGGCGAAGCAGGCCGGGCTCCCGGTGCCCGTCGACTTCGCGACGTTCTTCGAGGACGTGGAGTGGATGGGTCTGCAGCGCCATCTCAAGGTCGCGGGTATTTTCGCGCGCATCAATTACCGCGACGGCAAGCCGCAGTATCTGGCCGACACGCCGCGTTTCATTGGCTACATCCGCGCGGTCGCCGGCCGCTACGACGCGCTGGCACCGCTCCTCTATTTGCTGGACCAGTGGGAGTCCCGCGAAGCCAAAGTCGGATACACGTTCTGATGACCACCGCGATGATCCTCGCGGCCGGGCGCGGCGTGCGCATGCGGCCGTTGTCCGACACCACGCCGAAGCCGCTGTTGCGGGTGGGCGGCAAGTCGCTCATCGAGTGGCAGATCGAGAGGCTGGTCGCGGCGGGCTTCACCGACATTGTCATCAACCATGCCTGGCTGGGTGATCAAATCGAGGCGGCGCTCGGCACCGGCCGCGCGCTGGGTGCGAATATTCGCTACTCCGCCGAAGGCGAGGCGCTGGAAACCGTGGGCGGCATCGTGAAGGCGCTTCCGCTGCTCGGCGATCAACCGTTCGTGGTGGCGAGCGGCGATGTCTTCACCGACTTTCCGTATGCAAGCTTGCACGCGCGCCTGGCGCGCATCGTCGCGAACCACCCGGACGAGGTCGGGCATGTCGTGCTCACCGACAATCCGCCGTTTCACCCGCGAGGCGACATGGCCATCGCCGCCGGCAAGGCGGTCATGGAAGGCGAGCGGCTGAACTACGGCGGCATCGCCGTCTTTCACCCGCGAATATTCGCAAGCTTTCCCGCGGGCCATCAGGGGCGCTTGTTTCCGTGGGCGTTCGAGCATGTCCGCGCCGGCCGTGTCACGGCGGAGCATCATCGCGGCTGGTGGGACAACGTCGGCACGCCGGAGGATCTCGCGGCGCTGAACAGCGCCTGGGCGCGGGCGACCGACGCGCGCCGGCAACAGGCATAACATTGCACTCAATTTTCCCGGAGTCCTCGCCATGAAACCGGATTTGTCCATCGCCATGAAGCCTCATGCGGCGCGCCGCGCCGCGCTCGCCCGCGCACTGAAGGCGGGCATCGTCATCCTGCCCACCGCGCCCGAGGTCACGCGCAACGCCGACTCCCATTACGACTACCGCTGGGACAGCCACTTCTACTACTTGACCGGATTTCGCGAGCCGGAGGCGGTGGTGGTGATGAAGCTGGGCAGGAAGCCCAAGAGCATCCTGTTTTGTCGCGAAAAGAACCTGGAGCGCGAAATCTGGGAGGGCTGGCGGTTTGGCCCGGCGATGGCGAAGGAGAGTTTCCGCTTTGACGAGGCGTATCCGATCAGTGAACTGGATCAACGCCTGCCCACCCTGATGGCCGATGAGCCCACCGTTCACACGCCGGTTGGCGCGGACGGCGGCTGGGATGCGCGGGTCACCGGCTGGCTGAATGGGGTGCGCGCGCAAAGCCGCTCGGGGGTGACTGCACCCGAAGAAATTCGCGACGTGCGGGCGACGCTGTCCGCGATGCGGCTCATCAAGGATGGTCACGAGACGGCCCTCATGCGTCGCGCTGGCGAGATCGCGAGTGCCGCCCACGTGCGTGCCATGCGCTTCGCCAAAGGTGGGCAGCGCGAGTACGAAGTCGAAGCCGAGCTGATGCATGAATTTCTGCGTCACGGCGCTGGCGCCGCGTACGGCAGCATCGTCGCGTCCGGCGCAAATGCGTGCGTGCTGCACTACCGCGAGAACCAGGCTGAAATGCGGACGGGAGACCTGCTGCTCATAGACGCCGGTTGCGAGCTCTACAGCTACGCGAGCGACATCACCCGCACGTTTCCAATCGGTGCGAAGTTCTCCGGAGCGCAGAAGGATGTGTACGAGCTGGTGCTGGCCTCCCAGCTTGCCGCCATCAAGGCGGTGAAACCGGGCGCCGGTTTCGGCGACTTTCACGATGTGGCCGTCAAGGTGCTGGCGCGCGGGTTCATCGATCTCAAGTTGTGCAAGGGCACGGTGGACGGCGTCATTGAGTCGGGCGCGTTCCGCCAGTTCTACATGCATCGCACAGGTCACTGGCTGGGGTTGGACGTGCATGACGCTGGCGACTACAAATCGGGCGGCAAGTGGGTCAAGCTGGCCCCCGGCATGGTGGTGACGGTTGAGCCGGGCTGCTACATCCGCCCGGGACCCAAGGTGCCCAAAGCGCTGTGGAACATCGGCGTGCGCATCGAAGACGATGTGCTGGTCACGCCCAAGGGCCACGACGTGCTCTCCAAGGATTGCCCCAAGTCGGTGACGGACATCGAGGCGCTCACCACGGGACGCGGCTGAGGCGATGACCGCGACTGACATCCTCATTGTCGGCGCCGGCCCGGTGGGGGCCGCGCTGGCTTTGTTGCTGAAGGATAGCGGTCGAACCGTGCGACTCCTTGAGGCGCGCGCAGGCGCCGCCACCGACGGCCGCACGCTGGCGCTGTCGCACGGCTCGCGCTTGATTCTGGAAAGCTGCGATGCGTGGCCGGACGCGACGGCGACGACGCCCATCACCCACATTCATGTTTCGCACAAGGGCGCGTTTGGACGCAGCGTCCTGTCGGCCGATGAATGCGAGGTGCCCGCGCTGGGCTACGTGATCGCCTATTCGACACTGCAGGCCATCATGGATGACCGGCTGGCGGCGGCGGGCATCGAGGTCAGTCGTGGCGCGAAGGTGGACGACATCGCGGTCGGCAATGCGAATATTCGCACCGGCTACAGGCTGGGCGAGACGCCTGGCAGTGTGGAGGCGCGGCTCCTCGTGCTGGCCGATGGCGGGGCGAACCTGAACCGCGTGCCTGGCTTAACGCTCACCGAGCGCGACTATGGACAGACCGCCTTGGTGGGCCAGGTGGAGCTGGACCAGCCACATCAAGGCATGGCCTGGGAACGCTTTACACCGGACGGCCCGGCGGCGTTGCTGCCAAAGGGCTCGGCCCGCGAGGGGCGTTATTCGTTGGTGTGGACCACCGCGCCGGAAGCCGTGGCGCAATTGCTGGCGCTCGAACCCTCCGCGTTTCTCGAACGCCTCACCCGACACTTCGGCGAACGCGCCGGGCGCTTCATCAGCGTCGGCAAGCGCGCATCGTTTCCGCTGCGTCTTCGCGTCGCGACGCCCCGAGTGGCTGAACGCATCGCCGTGGTCGGCGCCGCCGCGCAGACCTTGCATCCGGTCGCGGGGCAGGGTTTCAACATGGGATTGCGCGATGCGGCCGATCTCGCGCGACTCGTCATCGGCGCGGGCGAGGACGTGGGCGCCGCGACTGTGCTCGCCGCCTTCGCCGCCGCGCGAGCGGCCGACACCCGGCTCGGCGTGCGCTTCACGGATTCGCTGGTCGATCTGTTCTCTACCGATCACCCGGTGCTGACCGTGGGGCGCGGCCTGGGGTTGGCGGCGCTCGATGTGTTGCCGCCGCTGAGGCGCGCGCTGGCGCGACGCATGGTCTATGGCCGCTGAACGCCCCGACATCACCATCCTGGGTGGCGGGCCGGTCGGGCTGGCAGCCGCGCTGGCGCTGCATCCCATTGCGAATATTCGCGTGCTGGAGTCCGGTCCCGCGAAGCCCGAGCCAAGCGCCGACGATGCGCTCGATCCGCGTGTCTATGCGTTGTCGCCCGCCAGCCGGGCGTTGCTGGAGTCACTCGGCGCGTGGCGGCACATGCGGAAGGAACGCATGGCCCCGGTCGCGGCCATGCACGTCTTCGGTGATGCGGCGCCTGGCGAGCTGATGCTCGACGCGCGGCAGCCGCTGGCGTGGATCGCCGAACACGGCGAGCTGGTGGCCGCACTCACGCTGGCGGTGGAACGCGCGGGCATCGCGGTCCGCCACGGCGTGAAGGCGGCCGGCTGGGACGCCGCGGCCGACGGCGCAGAGAGCGCGCTCAAACTTCAGGACGGCAGCGTGTTGCGGCAGTCGCTGATGATCGGCGCGGATGGCGCGCAATCGTGGCTGCGCACGGCGGCGGGGCTGCCGGTGACCCACAAGGCGTATGACTCGCTCGGGTTGGTCGCCAACTTCACTTGCGAATATTCGCACCAGGGCATCGCGCGCCAGTGGTTCAAGGGCGACTCGGTGCTGGCGTGGTTGCCGCTTCCCGGCCGCACGATTTCCATCGTCTGGTCCGTGTCCGAGGCGGAGGGCCAGCGCTTGCTGGCGCTGAGCGCCGAGGGACTCGCCGCCGAAGTCGCGGCGGCCGGTGGGCGGGCCTTGGGGGCATTTTCGTTGCTGTCCAAGGTGGCGGCCTTTCCGCTCCGTCAGACGCTGGCGCCCATCAGCGTGGCTCAGGGTCTCGTGCTGCTCGGCGATGCCGCGCATGCGATTCATCCCTTGGCCGGGCAGGGTGTGAATCTGGGCTTCGGCGACGTGGCGGTCTTACGCGATACCTTGTCCGCGCGCGGCCCGCTGCAGCGCGTGGGTGCGTTGACGCTGCTCCGTCGCCATGAGCGTGCGCGGCGCGAAGATGTGGCCGCGATGGCGGTGCTGACCGACAGGTTGAAGGCGCTCTTTGAAGCCAACGCCCGGCCGTTGCCCGCGCTCCGCAATGCCGGCATGGCCTGGCTCAACCGTCGAAACGAGCTGAAACATGCCATCATTCGCCGCGCCATGGGTTGAAGCCGGATTGAAGCCGACTGAACGATTCGCGCTGTCACCCGTCATAACTCGTCTCTGATGGCCGCATGTTGTTTTCCCCGATGTCCACACCGACTTTGCCGATTCAAGGATTCCGCGTGAACGCACTGACCCGATTGCTTTGCTCCCTGCTCCTCGTTCTGGTGTCCACCGCCGCCCCGCTGGCGCAGGCCGACCCCGCCGTGAAGAAGGCGTTCGAGACCCGTTACCCTGACGTCAAGGTGGAAAACATCACCCGCGCGGCTTTCGGCAACCTGTGGGAAATCTACGCCGGGGGCGACATCCTCTACACCGATGACAAGGTCAGTTTCCTTCTCCTCGGCACGCTGGTCGACGCCGCGACGCGGGAGAACATCACCGAGGCGCGGCTGCGCAAACTGTCGGCCATCAAATTCTCGGATTTGCCGCTGGATCAGGCCATCAGGACCGTGATCGGCAATGGTTCCCGCAAGTTGGCGGTGTTCTCCGACCCCTACTGCGGTTATTGCAAGCGCTTCGAGCCGGACATCCTCGGGTTGAAGGACGTGACCATCTACACCTATCTCTATCCCATCATTCGCCCCGAGTCGGTGCCGGTGTCGAAAAAGGTCTGGTGCAGCAAGGATCGGGTGAAGGCCTGGCAGGACCTGATGCTCCGCAACATCGACCCGACGGCCGGTGAGACGTGCAAGAACCCCATTGACGAGGTGGTGACACTCGGTCGCCGGTTGCGCGTCACGGGCACGCCGACCACGTTCTTTGAAGATGGCGAGCGGGTCGCTGGCGCTTTGACCCGCGACATCATCGAGAACAAATTCGCGGCCATCGCGGGCGCGAAGAAGTAACTCGCGAGTCGTTTGAACCGTCGTCGTCAGGCCGCCTTGACCGCGGCGAGCGCCAGGAGCGCGACGGATGCGGCGAGACCCGCCAGCCAGACGAGGCTTCGCGCCGTCGCCTTGTCGTTGAGGTACAGCCAGAGGTAGGCAACGCGGGCCGCGACGAAGAGGCCGGCCAGCACGTTGACAATGTCCTGCTGGACGCCGGCCATCTGGGCCAGGATCACCCCGGCCGCGAACAGCGGAAACGCCTCGAAACTGTTCAAGTGCGCGCTGTGCGCCCGGCGTGACCGGCCGGCGAGTTTCTCCTCCCAGCCGCGCGGGTCGCGATTGTCGTAGCCGCGATCCCATTTCGCCATGCCCACGGCCACGTAGGGCAGGAGACCGGCGATCAACACGCAGCAGATGGCGAAGGTCATGACGGTCTCGCTTTCCGGTTCATTTCCGCACTTTCACGGTCGAGGGCAGGGTCGAAAGATCGTAGCCCTTCGGCAGCAGGACCCACATGTTGCCGTTCTGCTTCATGCGGCCCGCCTGTTGCCCGGCCGCGTCACCGAAGCCCCAGAAGAAATCCGCGCGCGCAGGCCCGACGATGGCGCCGCCCGTGTCCTGCGCCATCATGAGGCGCTGCAGCGGGCGTGCGCTCACCGGATAGGTCGTCGCGAGGAATACCGGCGCACCCAACGGCACGACTCGCGGGTCGATGGCGACGGAGCGTTCCGCCGTGAGCGGCACACCCAACGCGCCCAGTGGGCCGGGCAGATCGGTCGGCAACTCGCGGAAAAACACGTAGCTGGGGTTGGCGTTCAGGTATTGCTGGACCTTCTTTGGATTGCGCTGCGCCCAATTCTTGATGCCTTGCATGGACGCATTCCCCAGCTTCAACTCGCCGCGCCGCACCAGAAGCCCGCCGATGCCGCGAAACGGATGCCCGTTCTGGTCCGCATAGCCCACCCGGATGCGCTCGCCGTTTTCGAATTGAATCTGCCCCGAACCCTGGATCTGCAGGAAGAGCGATTCCACGGCGTCATCCACCCACACCAGTTCCAGCCCCTTCAAAGGCTTCTTGTCACCTTCGATGTCCTCGCGGCTGAAATAAGGAACCAGCCGATTGCCTTCCAGGCGGCCACGCAGCCGGCGATGCTTCAAGTCCGGATGCAGCGCGGAGAGGTCGACGGTGATGAGGTCCTGAGGCGGCGCGTAGAGCGGAAACTTGAAACGCGGTGTGCGCACACGGCTACCCATGAGCAGCGGCTCGTAGTAGCCCGTCACCGTTCCAATGGGCGACTCGGTGGCGAACGCGAGCACCTGAAACGCATCGAACTCCTGACCAAAGAACGCCCCCGC
Source organism: Betaproteobacteria bacterium (assembly GCA_016791265.1). Taxonomy (GTDB): domain Bacteria; phylum Pseudomonadota; class Gammaproteobacteria; order Burkholderiales; family Usitatibacteraceae; genus JAEUMY01. Next base: position 13,668 of record JAEUMY010000016.1, on the reverse strand, counting down.
GCGCGCCGCATCGCCTGCCGCCGCATCGGCCAGCCCGCACACGCGGTTCCATGATTTCTGCCCCAGGAGCGCCGGACAGCTCTTGCGAAAAGCGTCAAGCGCCTCCGCGAAGTTGTCCTGCTCCCAACCGGGAATTTGCCGGATGTCGGCGGGCGCCAGCAGTGCGCGCGGGTCTTCCGGCGGCGGCAATGGCTCGGTGGTCGGCGGCGGCAGTTCCGGACACACCGGCGCGGGGGGCAGGGCGGGGCAGGCGAGCGCTTCGGCGCGGGGTTGCGCAATAACCACAGGCTCCGCGGGTCTCGCCGGCAGGTCGGCCGCGCAACCCGCCAGCACGGAGGCGCCCGACACGCACAGTGCGAATATTCGCAAGACGGTGTGGCGCCGCCTGGCGTCCGACCTATAATTCCCCGCAATTTGCCAAAAGGATTGACGCATGTTTTGGGTGTTCTTTGAAGTGGCGCTGGCGCTGGGCGTGGCGGTCGCCATCGTGTGGTGGACGTTTCCGAAAAAGAAAAACCCGCCCGACGATTCCGGCAAGTCTTGACCGCTCAGTGGAGCACGCGCGGCACCGAGAGCACGAACTCGGGAATGTCGGCCTCGAAACTGGTGCCGTCCTCCGCGAGCATCTGATAGCTGCCGCGCATGGTGCCCACGGGTGTGCCGATGGACGCGCCGCTTGAATACTCGAAGTTCTCGCCCGGCGAGAGTCGCGGCTGCTCGCCGATGACACCAAGTCCGCGCACCTCCTGCACCTTGCTGTCGGAGTCGGTGATGATCCAGTGCCGGCTGATGAGCTGCGCCGGCAGCGAGCCCTGGTTGGTGATGCGAATCTTGTACGCGAAGACATAGCGATCCTGCGTCTCGTCCGATTGCTCGGGCAAGAAGAAGGCCTGGGCTTCAACCCGGATTCGGTACTTGTTGGCGTCCATGGTGAGTCGATGGTAGCACGCGCTCCCGGCTACAATTCGGCGTCATCCACGGAGGTTTTCCATGTTCCGCATCGCGCCATCCATCCTCTCAGCCGACTTCGCCCGCCTGGGCGAAGAGGTGCGCAATGTCATCGCCGCCGGCGCGGACCTGATTCACTTCGATGTCATGGACAACCACTACGTGCCCAATCTGACCGTGGGCCCGTTGGTGTGCGAGGCCGTGAAGCCACATGCGGCCGTGCCCATCGATGTGCATCTCATGGTGAAACCGGTGGATCGCATCATTCCCGATTTCGCCAAGGCCGGCGCCGGGATCATCAGCTTCCATCCCGAAGCGTCCGAGCACGTCGACCGCACGCTCGGCCTGATCCGGGAGCAGGGCTGCAAGGCCGGTCTCGTGTTCAATCCCGCCACACCGCTCGGTTGGCTGGATCACGTGATGGACAAGGTCGACCTCATTCTCATCATGTCGGTGAACCCGGGATTCGGTGGGCAGAAATTCATCGAATCCGCGCTCGCCAAGATCGCCGAGGCGCGGCGGCGTATCGACGAGTCCGGGCGCGACATCCTGCTCGAGGTGGATGGCGGCATCAAGGTCGACAACATCGCCGCCGTCGCCAGGGCTGGCGCGGACACGTTTGTGGCAGGGTCGGCGATATTCAATTCTGGCGACTATGCCGGGACGATCGGCAAGATGCGCGCGGAGCTTGCGAAGGCGTCCTGATTCTCTCGGTCGCCCATGCCGATTGCCTCAGTCGGTTGCCATGTCCGTCGCTTTGCACCACAATCCGCCCTGCAACTTCTTTCGTGAGACCTCCCCCACATGGTGACCTTCGGTATCTTGGCTTGGCGATGGCAGCACTGGCGTTGACCCACAAGGGTCCCGTCCGGTTTGCCGTTTCCGATTGATTTTCAAGCCTCCAGATACCTCACCATGACTGAACAGGAATTCGCGGCGCTCTCGCGCCAGGGATACAACCGCATCCCACTGGTCCTCGAGACCTTCGCGGACCTCGACACGCCTCTCTCGATTTACCTGAAACTCGCCAACCGGCCGTACTCGTATCTGCTCGAGTCCGTGATCGGCGGCGAGCGATTTGGCCGCTATTCCATCATCGGCTTGCCGGCGCGCGAATTCATCAAGGTCATCGACCACGACGCGATTTTGCAGCGAGGCAAGGAGATCGTCGAACGCAGGTTCGTGCAGGACCCGCTCGCTTACGTCGAGAAATATCAAGCGCGATTCAAGGTCGCGCCGCTGCCAGGTGATCTGCGCTTCGCGGGTGGACTGGCCGGCTATTTCGGTTACGACACCGTGCGCTACATCGAGCCGCGACTGGCCGACACACGAAAGCCCGATGCGCTCGGCACGCCGGACATCCTGCTCATGTTGTCCGAGGAACTCGCGGTCGTGGACAACCTGTCGGGCAAGCTCTTCATCGTGGTCTACGCGGACCCGGGCCAGCCCGACGCGTTCGCGGCCGGACAGCGCCGGCTCACCGAGCTGCGATTGGCACTCCGCCAGTCGGCGCCGTTGCCGGTCTACGTGCCAAGACCGGATCGCGCCGAGCCGACATCGGAGCTCGGCGAGCAGGCATTCCTCGCGGCGGTGGATCGCTGCAAGCGTTACATTTTCGATGGCGACATCATGCAGGTGCAGATTTCGCAGCGCATCTCGCAGCGGTTCGAGGCGCCGCCCATCAATCTCTACCGGGCGCTCCGCTCGATCAATCCCTCTCCGTACATGTTCTACTTCGACCTCGATGATTTTCACGTCGTCGGCGCGTCACCCGAAATTCTGGTGCGACGCGAACAAGACAAGATCGTCGTGCGCCCCATCGCCGGCACGCGCAAGCGCGGCGAAACGCCGGAGCGCGACCGCGAGCTGGAAACCGAGTTGACCGAGGATCCCAAGGAGCGTGCCGAGCATCTGATGCTGATTGATCTGGGTCGGAACGACATTGGCCGGGTCGCGAAAATCGGCAGCGTGAAGGTCACCGAACGCTTCATCGTCGAACGCTACTCGCATGTGATGCACATGGTTTCCAACGTGGAAGGTGAAATTCGCGACGATGTCAGCACCATGGATCTCTTGCGCGCCACGTTCCCCGCCGGAACGGTGACCGGCACGCCCAAGGTCCGGGCGATGGAGATCATCGACGAGCTGGAGCCCTCCAAGCGCGGTCTCTACGCCGGCGCAGTTGGCTATCTGGGCTTCAACGGGAACATGGATTTGGCCATCGCCATTCGCACGGCCGTGGTCAAAGACAAGACCTTGTACGCGCAGGCGGCGGCGGGCATCGTCGTCGATTCCGTGCCGGAACTGGAGTGGAAGGAGACGCGGAACAAGGCGCGTGCGGTGCTGCGCGCGGCGGAGATGGTGATGGATGGTCTCGACACGATCACCGGGTGAGGAGCGCGACATGATTCTGATGATCGACAACTATGATTCCTTCACCTACAACCTCGTGCAGTACCTGGGCGAGCTGGGTGCGAATATTCGCGTGGTGCGCAATGACGGGATCACGCTGGATGAGATCGCCGAACTGGCGCCCGAGAAGATTGTGATCTCGCCCGGCCCCTGCACGCCCAACGAAGCTGGCGTGTCCGTGCCGCTGATCGGGCGCTTCGCGGGCAAGATTCCCATTCTCGGCGTGTGCCTCGGCCACCAGGCCATGGGCCAGGCTTTTGGCGGCCGGGTAATTCATGCCAAGACGCTGATGCATGGCAAGACCTCCCCGGTCACGCACACGGGCGCAGGCGTCTTCGCGGGATTGCCCACGCCGTTTCGCGCGACGCGCTACCACTCGCTGGCGGTGGAGCGTGAATCGCTCCCCGACTGTCTGGAAATCACCGCCTGGACCGACGATGGCGAAATCATGGGCATGCGCCACAAGACGCTCAACATCGAAGGCGTCCAGTTTCATCCCGAATCCATCGAAACCGAGCATGGCCACGCCATGCTGAAGAACTTCCTCAAGAGCTGATCGCCATGTTCACACCGCAAGAAGCCATCAATCGCCTCTCCGACAAACGCGAAATTTTCTACGATGAGATGGTCGACCTGATGCGTCAGGTCATGGAGGGCAAGGTGTCTCCCGTGCAACTGGCGGCGATCCTCATGGGCCTGCACGTCAAGACGGAGTCTGTGTCGGAAATCGCCGCCGCCGCGCAAGTCATGCGCGAATATTCGACCAAGGTCGACGCCTCGGGGTGCGAACACCTCGTGGATACATGCGGCACGGGTGGCGACAAGGCGCACACCTTCAACATTTCAACCGCTGCTGCCTTCGTCGCGGCGGCGGCGGGCGCGCAAGTGGCCAAACACGGTGGCCGCTCCGTGTCCTCGCAGTCTGGCAGCGCGGATGTGCTGGAAGCGCTGGGCGTCAATCTCTCGCTCACGCCCGAGCAGGTGGGACGCTGTGTGCGCGAAGTGGGGCTGGGTTTCATGTTCGCGCCCAACCATCATCCCGCGATGAAGTACGCGGCGCCGGTGCGAAAGGAGCTCGGCATGCGCACCATTCTCAATATCCTCGGTCCGCTGACCAATCCGGCTGCCGCGCCCAATCAGGTGATGGGCGTTTTCCACAGCGATCTGGTTGGCATCCAGGCCCGTGTGCTCAAGATGCTGGGGAGCCGCCATGTCCTTGTCGTGCATGGCAAGGACGGCTTGGACGAGATCACCCTGTCCGGCCCGACCGAAGTCGCCGAGCTGAAGCATGGATTCGTCACCGAGTACACCATTGAACCCAAGCAATTTGGCTTGGACACCGCCGACATCTCGACGCTCAAAGTGGCCGATGTGGTCGAGTCGAAGGCACGACTCCTGTCAGTGCTGAACAACGAACCGGGCCCGTCGCGCGACATCGTGGCGCTCAATGCGGCTGCGGCGCTCTACGTAAGCGGGATCGCTCAAGACCTCTGGGCCGGCGTGAGTGTCGCGAAAGAGATTCTGGAGTCCGGCAAGGCGAAAGCCAAGCTGGACGCGCTGGTGGCGTTCACCCGTCAATTCAAGGCAGCCTGACGCCGTGGCGACCATTCTTGACCGCATCCTCGCCAGCAAGCGCGAGGAGGTGGCGGCCGCGCACGCTGCCGTGCCGGAATCGACGCTGCGCAGCCAGGTCGCCGGCTTGCCTCCCCCTCGGCGTTTCGAGCAGGCGCTGCGCGACAAGCGCGCTGCGGGCCAACCCGCTGTCATCGCCGAGATCAAGCGTGCGAGTCCCAGCCAGGGCGTGATGAAGGCGGACATCGATCCCGCCGCGATTGCGGGGGGCTACGAGCGGGCAGGCGCGGCCTGCTTGTCTGTCCTGACCGATGGCCCGTATTTCAAGGGCGCGCCCGCTGACTTGAAGGCCGCCCGCGCGGCCTGCGGCCTGCCCGTGCTGCGGAAAGATTTCATGGTCGATCCCTACCAGGTTTGGGAAGCGCGGGCCATGGAGGCCGACTGCATTCTGCTTATCGCCGGTGCGGTGCCAGTGGCTGCCATGCAGGAAATGGCGGGGATCGCCCAAGAGCTCGGCATGGCTGTTCTGGTGGAGTCCCATCGTTCGGATGAATTGGACGCCGCCCTGCAAGTTCCAACCCCGTTGATTGGCATCAATAACCGCGATTTGGCGACGTTTTCGACGGACCTGTCGATTTCCATCGAGCTCTCCCGCCGGGTCCCCCCCGACCGCTTGGTTATCGCGGAGAGTGGCGTTTCCAGTGCGGCGGATGTGCTCAGGTTGTCCGCTGCCGGCATCCATGCCTTTTTGGTCGGCGGGGCGTTCATGAGCGCACCGGACCCCGGTGCCGAGCTGATGCGAATATTCACGCGATGATGTTGCGAATATGCAACACCTTAATTTGCCGGTGTTGCGGGAATGCGGCGGAAAACTTGAGCGAGAGGCGTCAAATTGGCTAAGATGCTAGTGGCTTCTCAAAAGACATCTCGACATTCGGGAGAAGTAGCAACGGGGCAATCCGCACGCATCGGCCAAAAGCTGCGTGTTGACCATAAGCCTCGCGAGGTTTCAAAGCGCTGAGAAAATACAAGCCTCAACTCAACCAAAGGAGATTTGTGATGAACAAGAAACTCATTGCCCTGGCTGTCGCCGGCGCCACGTTCGCGCCCGCCGTGATGGCTCAGTCGGCAAACCCCGTGACGCTCTATGGTCGCATTTGGGTCATGGCCAACAGCGTCAAAGCATCAGGCCCGGCCTCTTCACCGTCCAGAATCACTGTTGTTGACGAATCCTCCCTGATCGGCGTGCGTGGCACGGAAGATCTGGGTGGCGGCCTGAAGGCTTTCTTCCAGTGCGAGTCGTCCGCTCCGCCGGATGCGGGTGGCGGCACGTTCTGCTCCCGCAACAGTGGTGTTGGTCTGCAAGGCAATTTCGGATCAATCCTTCTGGGCCGTTGGGACAGCCCGTTCAAGCTCTCGCAGATCTTCGTTGACCCGTTTGGCCAGAACACCCTCGGCAACCAGCTGACCTGGGTTGGCGTGTCGGGCGCGGGTAACAACAACGATTTCAACCGCCGCCAGAACAACAATGTCCAGTACTGGTCGCCCAACTTCTCGGGCTTCACGGTTCGCCTGAGCTATGGCGCCAACGAAGGCAAGACAGCAACCGCAAATCCGCAGACGACCAACTTCAGCTTGGACTACAACAAAGGTCCGGTGCGTGTGGCTTACTCCTACGAGAATCATAAGGATCAGCTGGCTGGTGTTACGACAGCCGGCATCACTGAAAAGGGCCAGAACCTGGCGGGTACCTTCACTTTCGGTCCGATCAAGATCGGCGCGTTGGCGCAGAAGATCAAGTCTTCCAACCGCACGGATCGCAAGGCCACTCAACTGTCAATGGTTTACACGTCCGGCAAGAGCGAGTTCATCGCTTCGGGTGGGCGTAACAAGGACGGAGGTCTGAGCACATCTACGGTCCAGCCTGAGACCAAGGTTTGGGCTCTCGGCTACAACTACAACTTCACCAAGCGCACGACGTTCATGGCGCGCATTGCTGACGTGAAGAACAATGTTGCCGGTGTGCAGAACCTCAACGGCTCGCAGCTCACCATCAGCGGTGCTGATGCTGACCCGAAGGGCTTTGGCGTGGGCTTCCGTCACACGTTCTAAATCAGAGTCGGGGCACGTGTCCCTGACGCTCTGAATCATGCGTTACCATCGGGCACTGGTTTTCCAGTGCCCGATTTTTTTGGACTGTTCCCGAGGTTTCGGCATGGCATTCACATTCGCGGATCGACTGATTGTCGAGATTGATCGGGGTGTGCGCACGCTGTTTTCACCGGCGACGGCGGCACGGCCCGTGCCTGCGGCGGCGAAAGGTTCATCTCCATCCCTGACGGACGAGCGTCGGGCGGAGTCCGCTCGATTGATGCGGGTGAATCACACCGGCGAAGTCTGCGCCCAGGCGCTGTATCAGGGACAGGCGATCTTCTCGCGTTCCCCGGTCATCCATTCAGTTTTGCTCAAGGCAGCTCAAGAGGAACGGGATCATCTGGCGTGGTGCGAACACCGGCTGGATCAGCTCGGGGCCAGCGTCAGTGTGTTGAATCCGGTTTGGTACGCCGGATCATTCACCTTGGGCATGCTTTCTGGGCTGGCCGGCGACCGCTGGAGCATGGCCTTTCTGGTTGAAACCGAGCGCCAGGTCGAGCGCCATTTGGCCGGACATCTGGACCGCATCGCCCCAGAAGACAATGAGAGCCGCGCCATCATCGAGGCGATGAAAGAAGACGAGGCGCGTCACGGCCAACTTGGCCAGGCCCACGATGCAGCCTCTCTACCGCGCCCGGTTCAGTCGGCCATGCAGCTAGTTTCAAAGCTCATGACGCGGACGAGCTACTGGGTCTAGACATCCGCGCCGAGGCTCATGTCCACAATTGTGAAGTTGTGGGTTATTCGCGCGGTTCTGGCGAGCATCGCAGATGCCGAACAATACTTCTCACTGGACAGTTGAATGGCACGTGCCACGCGGTCCGAGTCCAAGCCATTCCCTGTCAGCGTGTAATTCAGATGGATGTGAGTGAATACTTTCGGATCTGATTCGGCACGTTCCGCCTCAAGTTCGACGACGCAGTCCTGCACATCCTGACGCCCGCGTCGCAGGATCAGCATCACATCGAATGCACTGCATGCGCCGGTACCCATGAGCAGCAATTCCATGGGCCGGGGACCCAGATTCTTGCCCCCGGCGTCCGGCGCGCCATCGGTGGTGATCGTGTGTCCGCTGCCGCTTTCGGCGATGAAGCTGACACCTTCATTCAGTCTGATTCTGGCCTTCATGTGGATTCAAAGAGAGGGAAATATTTGACAGAAAAGAAAATTTTCCAATAAAATAGCAGGTTCCGTTAACCAAAGGTAGCGAAGACGCCTATGAAAACCTTCTCAGCCAAACCCCATGAGGTGCGGCGCGACTGGTTCGTGGTTGATGCCACGGACAAAGTACTCGGTCGTGTTGCAACCGAAGTGGCCCGTCGCTTGCGCGGCAAGCACAAACCCGAGTTCACCCCCCATGTGGACACCGGCGACTTTATCGTCGTCGTGAATGTGGAGAAGCTTCGTGTCACCGGCAACAAGGCCGAGGACAAGAAGTACTTCCGTCACTCCGGCTATCCCGGCGGTATCTACGAAACCAATTTCACCAAGCTGCAGCAACGCTATCCCGACCGCGTCCTCCAGAAGGCCGTGAAGGGCATGCTGCCCAAGGGACCGCTTGGCTACGCGATGATCAAGAAGCTCAAGGTCTACGCGGGCAGCGCACATCCGCATAGCGCGCAGCAACCCAAGCAGCTCGACATCTAAGGGGATAGAACATGGTTGGTGATTATTACTACGGTACCGGACGCCGCAAGAACGCGGTCGCCCGCGTGTTCATCAAGTTGGGCAAGGGCAGCATCGTTGTGAACGAGAAGCCGCTCGATGAGTACTTTTCCCGCGAAACCGGGCGCATGATCGTGCGTCAGCCGCTGGAACTGGTCGGCAGCACGGACAAGTTCGACATCATGGTGAACGTGTTTGGGGGTGGAGAATCCGGTCAGGCCGGCGCGGTGCGTCACGGCATCACCCGAGCGCTGATCGATTTTGACGCGACCTTGAAGCCGCAGTTGTCCAAGGCAGGTCTGGTCACCCGCGATGCGCGCGAGGTGGAGCGCAAGAAGGTGGGTCTCCACAAAGCCCGCCGTCGTAAGCAGTTCTCGAAGCGTTAAGCCGTACTTCGCTGGGGAACAACTGTGCCAAAGCCGCGCTCTGCGCGGCTTTGTGCCTCTCGGTCCCTGAAAAGTCGTGAACTCCGGCCGGGTAAGCGGGTCTGCCTGCATGCCGCGGCCTCATCGAGAAGGAGCGCGATCCCATGCGGGGCCTGATCCGAAAAATCCGCAGTCGCATCGGCATCCGGTCGACGAAGATGTCCATTCGAACCCACGTTCCCTGGTATGTGCGGTTCGGGATGTCGGCGCTGATGATGGGGATTGCGGCCGCGGTCGCCTGGTGGCTCGTGGACAACAGCTATCGCATCACCGGCTTCAACCGCGAGGATGCCGAACAGCAAATCCAAAAGCTCACCGCCGATACGTCGAGGATGCGACAGGAGCTGGAGAGTACCAAGCGAGCGCTGACCGAACGCGACCGACAGGTGCAGATCGAAAAGGCGGCGCAAACCGAGTTGGCGCGCAATGTCGCGCAGTTGCAGGAAGAGAACGCCGGTCTGAAGGAGGATCTCGGATTTTTGCGAAACATCATGTCGTCAGGCAGCGTCCCCGAAGGGCTGTCTATCCAGAACTTGAAGGTCGATGCAGACGGAGAGGCGAATACCTATCGCTACCGCATGTTGCTCATCCAGGGCGGGCAGCGGAAGCATGATTTCAAGGGCCGCGTTCAAATCGTGGTTCGCATCGCGCAAGGTGGGGCTACGAGTCAGCTCAGTTTCCCCGATGACGCCCAGATCAGAACCAGCGGCACGGACGTCGAATTCCGCTACTACCACAAGGTGGAAGGCAGGTTTACAATTCCGGAAGGTGCTTTGGTCAAAAGCGTGCAGGCAAGGGTGTTCGGCGCTCCCGGTTGGGAGGTCAGGACATCGAAGGTCCTCAACATTTCCTAGGAATGACCATGTTCGGCAAACCTAATAAGCCCAGTCCTATAGACAGCTTGATCGGCGTCGGTTCCGCCATCACCGGGGACATCACGTTCGGTGGCGGTCTGCGAGTGGATGGCCATGTGAAGGGCAATATTCGCGCGACAGGGAATAAGCCCGGAACGCTCGTCTTGTCGGAAATGGCCAAAGTCGAAGGCGAAATTGAAGTGGCGCACGTGGTGATCAATGGCACGGTTGCCGGGCCGGTTCGTGCAAGCGAGTATCTCGAACTGCTTCCCAAGGCACGAGTTACTGGGGACGTGTCCTACAAGTCGATTGAAATTCATGTCGGCGCGATTGTGATGGGGCGCATGATTCACGAGAATCGCGAGCAGCGCGACGACAAGATCATCGAACTGAAGCCCGCATCAAGCACTTGAAAATTTCTGCAGCGCCCGCAGCTCTCATCCAGGAGGTTTTATGAACGACATGTCCATGGGGATGCCGGCTCCCCTCAACTTCAGCGACAACGCCGCCAACAAGGTCAAGTCTCTCATCGAGGAAGAGGGCAACAATGACTTGATGTTGCGCGTCTTCGTGACCGGTGGGGGATGCTCCGGTCTGCAATACGGGTTCACGTTTGATGAGGTGTCGAATGAAGACGACACCGTCATGGAAAAGAACGGCGTGAAACTCCTGATCGACCCGATGAGCTACCAGTATCTGGTCGGCGCGGAAATCGACTACAGTGAAGGACTTGAAGGTGCGCAGTTCGTGATCAAAAACCCCAATGCCTCAAGCACCTGCGGTTGCGGTTCCTCTTTTTCGGCCTGAATGTTTGTAGTTCACCCGCGTGAAGGGGGCTCTGGCCCCCTTTATGCTTTCTGAGTCGTCATTTTCACGCTGGGTAGATGCCTCCCAAAATAATCGGATGGCGTGATCCGGTCACTGACCCGAGTGACATGGCCTGTCGCGAGAGCGCGTTTTTTGCAAACCATGAAAAGGCAACTGCTTCGACCTGCCCCGAGGGAATGCCATGCACATCAGAGACGGAAACCCGAGTTGCCGCCAGCGCGGCTAGACGGCGCATCAACGTCTGATTGCGGGCGCCTCCTCCGCAGACAATCACTTCATCGCAATCGGGGCACTCGGCGCGAACGGCCGAGACAATGGTCCGCGCAGTGAGTTCCAGAAGCGTCGCCTGCACATCCTGCGGCGAGATCGTGCTGCCATCAAGTCGCTGCCCCAGCCATTCGGCGTTAAAAAGCTCTCTGCCAGTGCTCTTAGGGGGCGCTACGGTGAAGAATGGCTCATCAAGAAGAAGGTCGAGCAGATCGGTGCTGAGTGTGCCGCTGCTTGCCCACAGACCGTCTTCATCGAATGGCTTGCCTAGATGTATGGATGCCCAGTGATCCATCAAGACGTTTCCCGGCCCACAGTCGAATCCACTCACCGGACTGCCCGGAATCAGGATGGTGACATTGCTGATGCCCCCGATATTCACGACTGAGCGACGGGCAACCTTGTCTCGAAATACACCGTCATGAAAGGCAGGGGCGAGCGGCGCACCCTGTCCGCCTGCCGCCATATCTCGACTTCGGAAATCGGCAACGACGGTGATGCCAGTCAGCTCTGCGAGCAGCGATGGATTCTGCAATTGCACGGTGAACCCCGCCTCTGGCCGGTGGCGAACGGTCTGACCGTGACAACCGATGCTGGCGACCTGATCACTGCGAATATTCGCAAGGTCGAGAACCCCGCGAACGGACTCCGCGTAGATCTCCGCCAGTCGAATTGAGACCGCGCCCGCGCGCTCAATCTCATTCTGGCCTGATTGAGAAAGCGCCAAGAGTTCTGACTTCAAGTCAGCAGAATAGGGGCGTGTCGTGAAGGCGATGCTGCGGCGGCTGCTCCAATCGACGAGTACGGCATCAGCGCCATCCAAGCTGGTACCGGACATTATGCCAATGTGGAGGTCCGACATGCTCAGTCGAATGACGCACCGCGCGCGACACGCAGTGCTTGCAGACTCTCCTGGCCCGCCGCGGCGACTCTTTCGAACTGTGCGCGTTGTGATGCAGGTAGCGGGTTGGCCTTGGGAAGCGCAACCCTCATCGGGTCCTGATGAATCCCCGAAATCTTGAACTCGTAGTGCAGATGCGGGCCAGTGGCGAAACCCGTTGCGCCGACGAAGCCAATGGATTCCCCCTGCTGAACGCGCACGCCGCGCTTCAGGCCTTTGGCGAAGCCTGATAGGTGGGCGTACAACGTGGTGATTCCGCCGCTATGGCGAATCTCAAGGCAATTGCCGTAGCCGCCTTTCACGCCAACAAACTCCACGGTGCCGTCGGCGGTTGCCCAGATGCGCGTGCCCTTCGGGGCCGCGAAATCCACACCGGTATGGGCTCTCCAGTTCTTGAAGATGGGATGTACCCGCCCGCCGAACCCAGAGCTCACGCGCGAGAACTCAAGCGGGGAGCGCAGAAATGACTTGGCCCGGTTCTGACCGTCCCCCGAATAATAGGACACGTTTCCGTCCGTATCCTCAAATCGAAAGGCTTCATACGTACGCCCGTTGTTGACGAACTCTGCGTAGACGACTTCGCCTGGGCGCACGATTTCGCCCTGCGCGTGAACCAAGTCATATACGACTGAGAAGCGGTCGCCGCGTCGCAGGTCAACGTGAAAGTCGATGTCCGTTGAAAAGACTCGCGCGAGCTGTATTGCGACTGTGTCTGGTATGCCCGCGTCATCTGTAGCTGCGAAAAGCGACGATCGGATTTCCGCAGACTTGTGGACGCGCTGGGACTGCTCCGCGTACGGCCTCTCGTCTGCTCTGATGCCGTCGGGTGTCTTGGTGACCTCAAGCATTCGTTCCGGTCCAACGAAATATCGAAGGCTCCGCAACTCGCCATTCATGGTCGTGGTCACGTGAATGGGTTTGCCCGGCCTGAGTTGGCGAAACAAGGGTTCAACGTCGCGACTCGACCGCATGAGATCAAAGGCCTGCGGATCTTGGACTCCGAGGCGGGTCAGGAGCAATGCCACGCTGTCGCCGCGTTGCACCCTGTCCTGGCGGTGCAGACTCGATCCATCAACCGCGACGTCAAAGTCACTTCGCAATGCCACGGCTTCCTCCACGACCCGAAGGTGTGAATTGGAAAGCGATGTGTCCGGGGCAATCCCAAATGCTGTGAGCACGCCGACGGCTGGAAATAGGGTGATCGCGAGGGTCAGGCCCAGGCGCTTCAGCACGACTGCATCGTCAAAAGGGGCCGGCATTCGGGTTTGGAATTTTGTATTCCGCCATTGGCGGGATTGCATGTGGACGTCATCTGCCAGCCAAGGAGAATACCAGAGCGCACCGCTCCCGCCGAGGCGGCACGCCGAGGTCGTGCAAGAGAGGAAAATTGCAACGAGGTGTTGACGGCCGTTTTCGAAGCTGTATAATGCGCGTCTTTCCTGAATTGTTCAGGGGTAACGAAAGCCAACAACCGGCTGCGCAGCCGGTTTTTTGTTGCCAAATTTGGTGTCCTTGCTCTTTAAAAACATGAACAGCCGATGAAGGTGGGTGCTGTGGTGTTGGGTGTGATGGCTGGGTGGATGGTTGTTGGGTGCTTCGGTGCCTGATGCGAATCCAGTTCAGTTCACTCTAAACATTGTGG
>JAEUMY010000010.1 GCA_016791265.1 Betaproteobacteria bacterium | reverse complement strand
TCTTCTCCGCTTAAATCTTTGCTATGCACCACAACCATCTTCCCCCCCCATCCCCCCCCCCCACCCCCCCCCCCCCAGCCCCCAGCCCCTATGAACTACGTCCTGCCTCTCGCCAAGCTTCGCATGACCGATGTCGCCACCGTGGGGGGCAAGAACGCCTCGCTGGGGGAGCTGATCAGCCAGCTGGACAAGGCCGGTGTTCGGGTCCCGGGTGGCTTCGCCACGACGGCCGAGGCGTTTCAGCTATTCCTGAAGCACAATGGGCTGGGCGATAAAATCCAGGGCGAAGTGAAGAACCTCGACGTCAACGACGTCAAGGCGCTGGCCGCCGCTGGTGCGAATATTCGCACGTGGCTGGAAGCCGGTGCGCTGCCGCCGGACCTGGAAGCGCAGATCCGGAGCGAATATTCGCAACTGGCCGACAACAATCCAGGCGCCAGCTTCGCCGTGCGCTCGTCGGCGACGGCCGAGGACTTGCCCGACGCGTCTTTCGCCGGCCAGCAGGAAACCTATCTCAATATCTCCGGCATCGAGAACATCCTCGATGCGGTCAAACGGGTCTACGCGTCGCTCTACAACGACCGCGCCATTTCCTATCGGGTACACAAGGGCTTCTCGCACGAGGAGGTCTCCATCTCCGCGGGCGTGCAGCGCATGGTGCGGTCCGACACTGGAGCCGCGGGCGTGATGTTCACGATGGATACCGAGTCCGGCTTTCGCGAGGTCGTCTTCATCACGGCCAGCTACGGATTGGGTGAAATGGTGGTGCAGGGTGCGGTGAACCCTGACGAGTTCTACGTGAGCAAGCTCTGCCTCGCCAACGGCAAGCCGGCGGTGCTCCGCCGCAGCCTCGGCCAGAAGGCGCGCAAGCTGGTGTTCAGCGCGGAAGTGGCAGCCGGCAAGTCGGTGCGCGAGCACATCGTGACCGACGATGAACGCGCATCCTTTTCGCTCACCGATGCGGACGCCGAGGAACTGGCGCGCTATGCGGTGGCCATCGAAAAGCACTACGGCCGACCCATGGACATCGAGTGGGGCAAGGATGGCAATGACGGCAAGCTCTACATCCTGCAGGCCCGTCCCGAGACGGTGAAGTCGCAGGAAACGCGCACCGACACGCTGTCCCGTTATCGCCTGCTGGGCAAGGGTGAGCTCCTGGTGACCGGCCGCGCCATTGGCGGCAAGGTGGGGCGCGGCAAGGTGCGCATCATCAAGAACGTCGATCAGATCGACCGCGTGCAGGACGGCGACATCCTGGTCACCGACATGACCGACCCCAACTGGGAGCCGGTGATGAAGCGCGCTTCCGCCATCGTCACCAATCGTGGTGGCCGCACCTGTCACGCCGCCATCATCGCGCGCGAACTCGGTGTGCCTGCGGTGGTGGGCTGCGAGGACGCGACCGACAAGCTGGAAGACGGGCAGGAGGTCACGGTCGCCTGCTGCGAAGGCGACACCGGCAACATCTACCAGGGCCTCATCGACTTCGAGCTGCAGGAAATTGCGCTGGACAAGATGCCCAACATTCCCGTGAAGATCGCGATGAACGTGGGCAACCCGCAGCTCGCGTTCGACTTCTGCCAGCTGCCGAATGAAGGTGTGGGCCTGGCACGGCTGGAATTCATCATCAGCAATACCATCGGCATCCACCCCAAGGCCTGTCTGGAATACGCATCGCTGCCGGGTGAGCTCAAGGCGCAGGTCGAGAAGCAGTCGCGCGGCTACGCCGACCCGGTGAGCTTCTATCGCCAGAAGATGATCGAGGGTGTCGCCACCATCGCCGCCGCGTTCTGGCCCAAGAAGGTCATCGTGCGGCTCTCTGATTTCAAGAGCAACGAATACCGCAACCTCATCGGCGGCCCGCGCTACGAGCCGACGGAAGAAAATCCCATGCTGGGCTTCCGCGGCGCTTCGCGTTACATCGCCGCGAGCTTCCGCGACTGCTTCAAGCTCGAATGCGAGGCCATGAAGTACGTCCGCGACGAGATGGGCCTCACAAACGTCGAGTTGATGGTGCCCTTCGTGCGCACCGTGAGCGAAGGCGTCAAGGTGCAGGAGATCATGAAGTCCTTCGGCCTTGAGCGTGGCAAGAACGGACTGAAGATCGTGATGATGTGCGAGATCCCGTCGAACGCCATCCTGGCCGACGAATTCCTGAAGCATTTCGACGGCTTCTCCATCGGCTCCAACGACATGACCCAGCTCACCCTGGCATTGGACCGCGATTCCGGCCTGGTGATGGATGCGTTCGACGAGCGCGACGCGGCGGTGAAGCGCATGCTGCATCTCGCCATCTCCGCCTGTCGCAAGGAGAACAAGTACGTCGGCATCTGCGGGCAGGGCCCGTCGGACTATCCCGATCTCGCCGAGTGGCTGATGCAGGAAGGCATCGAATCCATGTCGCTCAACCCGGATACCGTGGTGGAGACTTGGCTGCATCTGGCCAAGTCGCGCAAGGCAGGTTGAGCATGGCCCGGCTCGCGAAGTTGCTGCCATTGGCAATGCTACTGTTGCTTTCAGCCTGCGCAGGATTTGGTTCTCGTGCGCCAACTTACGACCCTGAGGCGATCGAAGTAAGGGCCAAGATCGTCAGCAAACGAGAAGTGGCCAAGATCAGTCGACCAATGGGCGGCGGCGGTGGCCCGATGATGGTGCCTGTGCCGATTGGAGGCGCACAGGTTTTCGTGCGTATCTCGGGAGATTTGTTTGGTAGTGCCAAGATACCGATCTTTGAGTACGTGGTTGAGCATTCCGAAGGAAAGCAAGTTCAGATATTCAGCGAGTACTTCGCTTACGAAATTGGTAATTGCGTGAAGCTTTTCCTTTCTGACAAGCCAACCTATCCCAGGATTGCTCCTTGGAGTTGTCAGTAGATGCAACTTGCGTGGCGCTTTGCAAGATTTGATGGCTTGTCCGTGCGCGAGTGGCACGACATCGTTGTCGCACGCGAATCAGTGTTTGTGCTGGAGCAGACTTGCGCGTTTCTTGATGCGGATGGCGCGGACCCGCAGTGCCATCACCTGGTAGGCAAAGTCGAAGGTGAAATCGCCGCCTATTCGCGCATCGTCCCGCCCGGCCTGAAGTACGAAGAGCCCTCGATCGGCCGCGTGCTGACCACGAAGAACTTTCGCCGCGGCGGCTACGGTCAGGCGCTGATGAAGGAAGCGGTCGCGCGCTGCGAGGCGCTCTATCCCGGTGCGAATATTCGCATCGGCGCCCAGATGTACCTGGAGAAGTTTTATGGCGGATACGGGTTCAAGACCGTGTCCGAACCCTACGACGAAGATGGCATTCAGCATGTGATCATGCTGCGCGAGAGCAAAAATGTTTGATCCGTCATTCCGGCGAAAGCCGGAATCCAGCATTGATGTTCCGACAAAGAGCTGTGGATTCCGGCTTTCGCCGGAATGACGAAAGTGGTGCTTGGTGAAGCTTCCTTGCGTTTACTTGCTGGCAAGCAAATACAACGGCACCTTGTACGTTGGCGTGACTTCTGATTTGCCCAGCAGGGTCTGGCAGCACAAGAACAAGCAGGCCGATGGTTTCACTAAGCGTTACGGTGTGGACAAGCTGGTGTGGTACGAAGTCCACGAGAGCATGATTGCCGCCATCGAGCGGGAGAAGGCCATCACGGAGTGGAAGCGGGCCTGGAAGATTGAATTGATTGAGAAGAACAACCCGGAGTGGCGAGATTTGTACTCAGAAATTGTTGGATAGAAAGCTGGATTCCGGCGTCCGCCGGAATGACGAATCTCAGTGAAGAATAAATAGGAGACCCCATGAGCAAAGTGTATGCAGATGCCAAGTCCGCGCTGGCGGGCCTGTTGAAGGACGACATGACCATCGCGGCCGGCGGCTTCGGCCTCTGCGGCATTCCGGAGAATCTCATCGGCGCGCTGGTGGAATCCGGCACCAAAGGTCTCACCATAGTCGGTAACAACGCCGGCGTGGATGACTTCGGCATGGGCCTGCTGCTCAAGACCCGCCAGGTGAAAAAAGTCATCGCCTCCTATGTGGGCGAGAACAAGGAATTCGAGCGGCAGGTGCTGGCGGGCGAACTGGAACTGCAGCTCACGCCGCAGGGCACACTGGCCGAGAAGCTGCGCGCCGGCGGCGCCGGCATTCCCGGTTTCTATACGCGCACCGCATTCGGCACCAAGATCGCCGAGGGCAAGCCGACGCGCGCGTTCGACGGCAAGGAATACGTGCTGGAAGAAGCCATCAAGGCCGACGTCTCAATCGTGAAAGCCTGGAAGGGCGACAAGGCTGGCAACCTGGTCTATCGCAAGACCTCGCGCAACTTCAATCCGATGATCGCCACCTGCGGCAGAGTCACCGTGGCGGAAGTCGAGGAGCTGGTGGAAGTGGGCGATCTCGATCCGGACCAGATCCACACGCCCGGCATCTATGTGGACCGCATTATCCAGGGCGCCAAGTTTGAAAAGCGCATCGAGTTCCGCACCGTGGCCGGCGGCCAGGTGTCCAAGGGCGATACGCCCACCCGTCACCTCATGGCCAAGCGTGCTGCGCTGGAACTGCGTGACGGCTTCTACGTGAACCTGGGTATCGGCATCCCGACGCTGGTCGCCAACTACATTCCGGAGAACGTGAACGTCACGCTGCAATCCGAGAACGGCCTGCTCGGTATCGGCCCGTTCCCGCACGAGGCGGATATTGATCCGGACCTCATCAACGCCGGCAAGCAGACCATCACCACCATTCCGGGTTCGAGTTTCTTCTCGTCGGCGGATTCCTTCGCGATGATCCGCGGCGGTCACGTCGATCTGTCCATCCTCGGCGGTCTGGAAGTGGCCGAGAACGGCGACCTCGCCAACTGGATGGTGCCGGGCAAAATGGTGAAGGGCCCCGGCGGCGCGATGGATCTCGTCTCCGGCGTGCGCCGCGTGATCGTGCTGATGGAGCATTGCTCCAAGGACGGCGCCTCGAAGGTGCTGAAGCAATGCTCGCTTCCCATCACCGGCAAGGGCGTGGTCAACATGATCATCACCGACCTCTGCGTGTTCGAAGTTGAACCGGGCGGGCTGGTGCTTAAGGAATTGCATCCTGGCGTGACGCTGGAAGATGTGAAGGCCAAGACCGAGGCCGCGTTTCGAGTGGCGATTTGATTCCAGCACGTCGATGCGCTCTGATTGTCGTTCCGCGCGTGCGCGAAACGACGATCAAAGGCGTGAACGCTGCTCGACTTGAAGTAGTCCTTGGATGACCCTCGAAAACCACCACCCCCTCTGGAAGCCCTCAGCCGAGCGCATCGCGGCCAGCCACATGACGGCCTTCATGCGCGCCGTGCATTCGCGCTACTGCGTGAATGCGGAAGACTATGCGCATCTGCACGACTGGTCGGTGAAGCACCCCGCTGATTTCTGGAACGCGCTGTGGGATTTCGCCGGTGTGATCGGTGACAAGGGCGAGCGTGTATTGATCGACGCCGACAAGATGCCCGGCGCCAAGTTCTTTCCCGACGCCACGCTCAACTTCGCCGAAAACCTGCTGCGCCCGCGCGCGGACGGTGACGCCATCGTGTTTCGTGGCGAAAACCGCGTGCAGCGCCGTCTCAGCCACGCCGAACTCTGTGACGAGGTATCCCGCGTGGCCCAGGCCCTGCGCGAACTTGGTGTGCAGCCAGGCGACCGCGTGGCGGCCTTTCTGCCCAATCTGCCGGAGACCGTGGTCGCCGCGCTGGCGACAGCGAGCATCGGCGCGGTCTGGACCTCCTGCTCCGCCGACTTCGGCGCGCGCGGCGTCATCGACCGCTTCGGCCAGGTGGCGCCCAAGGTGCTGTTCGCCTGTGACGGCTACTTCATGAACATGAAGACGGTCGACACGCGTTTAACCGTGCGCGAAATCGCCAGCGGTCTGCCGTCGCTGGAGCGCGTGGTGATGGTGCCGTACCTCAACACCGTGCGCGACACGCCGCCCACCGCGCGCTTGTCCGATGCCGTGCTGTGGAGCGAGTTCGTCGCGCCGCACGCCCCTGCGAATATTCGCTTCGAGCGGCTACCGTTCAATCACCCGCTCTGCATCGTCTACTCCTCGGGCACGACTGGCGCGCCGAAATGCATCGTGCATGGCGCCGGCGGCACGCTGCTGATGCATCTCAAGGAGCATCTGCTGCATTGCGATGTGAAGCCCGGTGATCGCATGTTCTACTTCACCACCTGTGGCTGGATGATGTGGAACTGGCTCATCTCCGCACTGGCCTCACAGGCCACGCTGATGCTCTACGATGGCTCGCCGTTTCTCTCGCGCGGCGGCGTGTTGTGGGACTATGCCGATGAAGAAGGCATCACCCACTTCGGCGTGTCGGCCAAGTACCTCGACGCGCTCGCCAAGATCAAGATGCACCCCATCGACACGCACCACCTCGGCACGCTGCGGCAGATTCTTTCAACGGGTTCACCGCTCGCCCCCGAGGGATTCGACTTCGTCTATCAACATGTGAAGCGCGACGTGTGCCTCGCCTCCATTTCCGGCGGCACCGATCTCATCGCCTGCTTCGCGGGCGGCAATCCCATCTTGCCCGTGTGGCGTGGCGAGTTGCAGTGCGCGCTCTTGGGCATGAAAGTCGAAGTGTTCAACGAGCGCGGCCACAGCTCGCGCGGGCAGAAGGGTGAGCTGGTCTGCACCGCACCGTTTCCCACCATGCCGCTTGGCTTCTGGAACGATCCCGAGCAAAAGAAGTATCGCGCCGCCTACTTCGACCGTTTCCCCGGCGTGTGGCATCACGGCGACTGGTGCGAAGTCACGCCGCATGGCGGCCTCGTCATCTACGGCCGCTCGGACGCGGTGCTGAATCCCGGCGGCGTGCGCATCGGCACGGCGGAAATCTATCGCCAGGTCGAGAAGCTGGAAGAAGTCGCCGAGTCACTCGTCATCGGCCAGAACTGGGGGCGAGACATCCGCGTCGTGCTGTTCGTGAAACTGCAGGATGGATTTCAACTCACCGACAGCCTCGTTCGGCGCATCAAGGACACCATTCGCATCAACACCACCCCGCGGCATGTCCCCGACAAGGTGCTGATGGTGAGCGACATCCCGCGCACCAAGAGCGGCAAGATTGTCGAGCTGGCGGTGCGCGCCGTGGTGCATGGCGAGCAGGTGAAGAACACCGAGGCGCTGGCGAATCCCGAAGCGCTGGAGCAGTTTCGGGATCGGGTGGAGTTGCAGGCCTGAAGCTCGATGACCATCTGATTCATTTACTTTGTCATCCTTGGAGCAACCGAGATGGATTGTCCTCTTTGCGGGTCATACGTTTCGCGCGGCGCCAGCGACTGTGCAAAGTGCGGAGCGCAATTTCAGGGCGACAAGGTCACTCCAGTTCAACCTGTGCAAACGCCTCCAGCCAACATTGGCAACCCAAAGGCTGCACATGAGGCTTACTTGGCCTCAGGATTTTGTTTCTGCCTCTCTTCAAGCATTCTGGTTGGATTTCCACTTGGTGCTGTAGTCGGCAATAGCGTTGCATACTGGGTCATTGCAAGTGCAGTGCTCTTCGCGGTTTCGTATGGGTTTACTCTGCTGCGCAAAGGCCCAATGCTGACCGAACTAAATTTCCTCGGGGTCACGGCATTCCTCCTGCTCGCGTCGGCGGCCACAATGGTCTCGTCGCGTGGAGGTACTGATTGGTTCGCTGTGCCAACGCTTGGCGCCTTCACATTGGGGCTTCCGATTCTCGTCGCAGTGGTCACTTTGGTGTGGCATGCGCGCCGATGCCTGAATTATCCAAAGTGAAGTGAGGCCCGATTTCCAGTGTGACCGGGCAATGTGTTCACATGACGCCGTATCGGGCGATCAGTCATGAGCGGTATTAAGGCTGCTTCGCTTCCTCCGCCTTCGCCGCCAAATAAATCCCCACCAGCAGCGCCGCGAATCCACATAGCTGCAACACCGCGAACTTCTCCCCCAGAAACAGCCACGCCAGAATCGCCGACCCGACCGGCTCGCCGAGAGTGGCGACGGCGATGAATGACGCCGAGAGATGCTTCAGTGCCCAGTTGAACGCCCCATGTCCCAGCAACTGCGGACCCAAAGCCAGCCCGGCCAGCATGAGCCAGGCGAAATCTGAGAAGCCGAAGAGCTTCTGCCCGCTCGCCAGCGCGATCGCCATGAGGCAGAGCGCTGATGCCGAATACACGAGCCAGATGTAGGGCAGCAGCGCCACGCGCGCACGCAGCTTGCGGCCGATGAGAAGATAGCCACACACCGTGAGCGAGCCCACGACGGCGAGCAGGTTGCCGAGCACGGGGTCGGCGCCCACCGATGTACCAGCCCGGCTGTCTGACAGGAAGATGAGTGCGCTGCCGCCGATGGCGCTGGCGATGCCGAGCGCCAGCAGTCCGCTGGGCCGCTCTTTCAGGATCAGCCATGAAGCGAGCGCGATCCAGATGGGATTGGTGGCGACCAGCGCCACGCTGCTCGCGACCGAGGTGTAGGCGAGCGATGAAATCCATGCTGCGAAGTGCGCGGCGAGAAAGGCGCCTGAGGCGAGGCCGAAGCCCCATTCGCGCGCGGTGAGCGCGGCCAGTGCCGGCCGCCGCGTGGCGAGCACGAGCGGCGTCAGCACCAGTGCGGCCAGCGAGAGCCGCCATGCGGCGATGCTGATGGAGGGCACGCCATCGGCTTGCGCGTAGCGGATCATGATGGCGGCGCTGGACACGATGAGCACCGCGCCGGCCAGAATGATGTAGGCCTTCAGCCGGCCGTGGCACTCCGCTGCCGGCGCATCGCTCACTGCCATTCCAGTTGCAGCGTGGTGTGCCCGATACCGAACTCGTGCTTCAAGTCGTGGGAAATGCGGCCGATCAGCGCCTGCCCCTGCTGCGAATATTCGCGTGACACCAGCACGTGGGCCGTGAGGCAGTTGAAGCGCTGGGAGATCTGCCAGACGTGCAAGTCGTGCAGGTCCACGACTTCCGGAAAGCGCGCTTTGACGTGCGCGCGCACCCGCTCGGTGTCGATGGGCGAGCCTTCGAGCAGCACATGCAGCGAATCCGACAGCAGCGACCACGACCACTTGGTGATGAGGGCCGCGACCAGCACCGCGATGAGCGGGTCGATGACATGCCAGCTCGTGAAATGGATGACAACGAGGCCGATGATGATGGCGACCGATGACAGCGCGTCGGTGACCATGTGCAGCACGGCGGAGCGGATGTTGAGGTTTTCCTGATCCGCACGGAGCAGAATGGCGCCAGTGATGATGTTCACCACGAGACCGAGCACGGCCACGATGAGTGTCGTGCCGATCTCAACGGGCTGTGTGACGAGGATGCGGCCCACTGCTTCAACGACGATCCAGATCGCCGAGAGCAGCACGGTGACGCCGTTGACGAAGGCGGCGACCACCTCGATGCGGTAGTAGCCGAATGTCTTCATGCCCGACGCCGGGCGCGCGGCCAGCAAGATGGCCGCCCACGACAAGCCCAGGGCGAAGGCGTGGGTGAACATGTGTACGCCATCGGAGATGAGTGCCAGCGAGTGAGTGAGCCAGCCGGTCACGATTTCGGCCACCATCATTGCGACGGTGATGGCAAACGCGATCAGGAGCAGGCTGCGATCCTTGGCGCGGTACTCGTGGTGGTGGCCGTGATCGTGGCCATGATCGTGCCCGTGGTGATGATCCGTTTCCGCATCCAGCGGTTGGTGTGCGTGACTGGTGGGGCAACGGTGCGCGTGGACATGATCATCGTGCCCGTGATGGTGCTTGTGGTCGTGGGTGTGCGCGCTGGACATGAAGGGAATTATAGGCGTGCCGCTCAATGCGAATATTCGCGACGCTAGCCCAGCGCCAGCGCCGCGATGCCCAGCACCATGCCCGCCGCGGCGACGGTGCGCCGCACGCCTTCACCTTCGTTCAGCAACTGCGTGCCCATCAAAGCCGCGAACAGGATGGAAATCTCGCGTCCCGGCGCCACGTAGCTCACCGGCGTGAACACCATCGCGGTCAGCACCAGGATGTACGAGAGCGGTGACAAGAAGCCGATGGCGAGCGCAGTGCCCTTGTGCGCATGCCAGGCGCGGGTGATGGCGCCGGGTTCGCGAATATTCGCAAGCGGCACCAGCACCGCGACGCGCGAAATGTTGACCGCCCAGTCGAACACGATGGGCGGGATGAGAAAGGCGGCCATGGCCTGCTTGTCCCAGATGGTGTACACGGCGATGAGGCCGCCGGTCATGAGCGCGAAGCCGGCGGCGCGGCGGGCGGAATGGTCCGCCAGCTTTGCCGGGTTTCCGGTGAGCAGAAATGCGGACACGCCGATCAGGATGGCGCCCCCCAGCGCGACCGGGCCCATGCGCTCGCCCAGTAACAGCGCGGCCAGCAGGATGGTGAGCAATGGCCCTGTCGCGCGCGCCAGCGGATAGACGATGGACAGATCGCCGCCTGAGCGATAGGCGCGATCCAAGAGCAGAAAGTAGGCGGTGTGGATGATCCCCGAGCCGATGACCATGCCGATCTGCGGCCAGGTGAAGCTGAAGTCTTTGGCCCACCATTGCCAGATGGCGAAGGGGCCGACCCAGAACAGCCCCAGCACGCCGGAGAGCGTCAGGATGCCGATGCCGCCGCCGGACTTCTTGAGGAGGTAGTTCCAGCTCGCGTGGCAGAGTGCGGCGCCGATGACCAGGAAGAGTGCGAGCGCACTCATCAAAACTTACCGGGGCGCAACACCTCCACATCGGCCAGAAAGATCGAGACCGAGTAGTTCTTGCAGTAGCTGTTCAGCACGTGCTCGGCGATGCTCTGCGCCACGGCCTCGTCGCAGATCACTTCCATGCGGATGGAGCGGTTGCCCTCCCAGTCCGCGTCGCGGGCGCCGGTGGCGCCGCCGCCATGCACCTCGGCCACGGTGTAGCCGTGGGCGCCAAGGTGGCGCGCCTCCTTGACGAGAAGTTTCTCCAGCGCCGCTTCGGCGATGATGACCAGCAATTTCTTGGGATGGGTTTGCATGATGGCGATGCGAGTATTCGCGGTGGGGTTCAAGCCAGACGCTGCGCGATGGCGTGATACAGCGCCACGCCCAGCGTGATGTTGAAGGGAAAGGTGACGCCCAGCGCCAGACCGATGGAAAGCCCCGGATTGGCTTCGGGAATGGCGATGCGGGTCGCGGTCGGCGCGGCGATGTACGACGCGCTGCCTGCAAGCAGACCCAGCAAGGTCATGCCGCCCACCGAGAGCCCAAGCATCTTGCCCAGCAGGATGCCGATGACGGCGAAGCAGATCGGCATCAGCGTGCCGAAGCCCAGCATGAAGAGCCAGCGCGACTTCAGATCGGCGATGCGGCCGGCCGCCACCAGGCCCATCTCCAGCAGAAAGAGCGCCAGTACGCCCCGGAACAAATCGAAGAACAGGCCCTTGAACGGATCAATGCCTTGCGGCCCGGCAATCCAGCCGATGATGATGCCGCCCACGAGCAACACCACGCTCTTTCCCAGCAGCACCTCGTGCGACAGCGGGCCCCATTGCACGGGCTTGCCTTCGGCCGACTCGCGGCCCATCTTGGCGAGCAAAATGCCCACGACGATGCCCGGCACCTCAAGCAGCGCCACGAACAGCGGAAAATAGCTTTCGTATGGCACCTGCTGGCGCGCCAAGAACGCGATGCCCACCGCGAACGTGACCACACTCACCGAGCCATAGTGAGCCGCGATGTTGCCCGCATCCGCGCGCGCGAGCTTCGCGAATATTCGCAATATCGGAAAAGCGATCAGCGGCAGCATCGCCCCCATCGCGATGACGGCGATGGCCTGCGGCGCCACCGCGCCCAGCGAGTGCTTGGCGATTTCCACCCCGCCCTTCAAGCCGATGGCGAGCAGGAGATAGATGGAAAGCGTTTCGTACAGCGCCTCGGGCAGGCGCAGGTCCGACTTGGCGATGCGCGCGAATGCGCCCAGCAGGAAGAAGAGGACGACGGGATCCATCAATGCGCGCTTGTTCCGTTCGCCCAGAGGTATCGAAGGGCAATCGATTGAGATTGTGCGGCGGGCTCAGATACCTCAGCCCGAACGGTCGGTGTCATGACTCCTGAGCTGCTCAATGCGCGCGCTTGACCGCCTCGGCCGCGCTGATGCTGGACACGCCCTGCGCCTCACCCACTTCATGACTGGTGAGCTGACCGTCATCGACGTTCAGGCCGTTCAGCAGATGCGGATCCTCGATCAGCGCGCGGCGCCAACCCTTGCCCGCGATGGCGAGGACAAAAGGCAGCGTCACATTGTTCAACGCGAATGTCGACGTGCGCGGCACGGCGCCGGGCATGTTGGCCACGCAGTAGTGGACCACGCCATCGACCACGTAGGTCGGGTCCGCGTGTGTCGTCGCATGAGAAGTTTCGAAGCAACCGCCCTGGTCGATGGCCACATCCACCACCACGCTGCCTGGCTGCATGCGCCGGATCATGGCGGCACTGACCAGCTTGGGCGCCGCGGCGCCGGGAATCAGCACGCCGCCGATGACCAGGTCGGCGGTGAGGAGATGCTGCTCGATGGCGCTTTGCGTCGAGACGACCGTTTTCACGCGGCCGCCCCAGTGGGCGTTGAGCGCGCGCAGCACGTCGATGGAGCGGTCGATCACGGTCACGTCCGCACCGAGTCCAACGGCCATGTCCGCGGCGTGGGAGCCGACCACCCCGCCACCGAGAATCACGACCTTGCCCGGCTCGACGCCCGGGACGCCGCCCAACAGCACGCCGCGTCCGCCGTTGGCCTTTTGCAGCGCGGTGGCGCCGGCTTGAATGGACATGCGTCCGGCGACTTCCGACATCGGCGCCAAGAGGGGCAACCCGCCCTTCGCGCTGGTCACGGTTTCATAAGCGATGCAGGTGGCGCCCGAGGCGATGAGATCCTTGGTCTGTTCGGGGTCCGGCGCGAGATGCAGATAGGTGAAGAGCACCTGGCCTTTGCGCAATTGCTTTCGCTCGCCGGCCTGCGGCTCTTTCACTTTCACGATGAGTTCCGCCTCCGCGAATATTCGCGTGGCGGATTCGGCGATGGCGGCGCCGGCGGATTGATAGTCGCCATCGCTCATGCCGATGCCGGCACCCGCGCCGGTCTCCACCAGCACCTTGTGGCCGTGCGCGACCAGTTCCTTGATGCTACCGGGCGTCAGTCCGACGCGATATTCGTGGTTCTTGATTTCCTTGGGTACGCCGATCTGCATGGTCTTCTCCGGGTGCGGTAGTGACGGCAGGTTGCCGCCGGGACAGCGCATGGCTGCTCCGGCGCCGCCTGTTATTCGGAGAAGTGTACCTGCCCGTCGCCACCGGGCGCTGAAGCCGGGGTGGCGCGAGAGGGAACGCGGCGAGCGTGTCAGCGCGCTCTTGCGGCGCGCTCAAGGCATGACGAGCCGTCGCGGATCGTTCAGACCGCGCGAACGCGAGCTTGCTTTTCGCCGGCGCGCACGGCGTGGCAGGCGGCGACGAATTCGTCCAGGATGGGCTTGCCATCCAGCAGCGACGGATTCTTCGGGTCCATGAACTCGGGGTGCCACTGCACACCGCGCACGTAGGACGGGCCTTGCCAGCGCACCGCCTCGACGATGCCGTCGGGATCGGAGATGGCCTCGATGACGAGATCGCGGCCCAGATCCTTCACCGCCTGGTGATGGATGGTGTTGATGCGCGCCATCCGCACACCGGGATAGATGCGCGCCAGGGCCGTGTCCGGCAGGATGTGCAAGTCATGGAAGTTGTGCTCATAGCGCTTGTCGCACCAGTGCTCGATGGTGGCGGGCACCTGCGTCGAGATGTCCTGAAACAAGGTGCCGCCGAAGGCCACATTGATGAGCTGACAGCCTCGGCAAATGCCCAAGACCGGCTTGCCTTGACGCACAAACTCGTTGAACAACTCGATCTCATAGAGATCGCGCACCCGGTCTCCCGACCACTCGGGGTTGATGGGCGTCTCACCGTAAGTCTCCGGCGACACATCCGCGCCGCCTTGCATCACCAATCCGTCCAGATTGGACACGTAGTCGGCGACGCCGAGGTTTTTGGGAAAGTGCGGCGCGGCGTAACTGATGGCCGGGATCATGAACGCCAGCACCTCGGCCGACATCACCCAGTTGGCGACGGACTGTTCCAGATACTGGACCGACTTCGTCGGCAGGAAAACGCGGCGCGGGTCGGGGTAGAGCAGGCGGGCGGAGAGGCCGATCTTCAGGGGCGGCATGGCGATCAACGATCTAAGGTGTCATCGCGCGCAGCAAATCCACATAGTCCGCGCGCTCAGGCGAATAGAATCCGCGCCTGACCAGAAAGTTCAGCATCACAATGGCGGCTTCGACGGTGAAATCGCCCCCGGTGGTCATTCTCTCGACGCGGGCCAAGGCATCGTCTGGTGTCAGGCAGTAGAAGCGTTCGACCTCGCCGTCCTGGTTCTCCGGGCGGAAGTCGGGGCCCAGGTAGAGGTCATGCACAAAAATGATTTCGCGATGCACGCCTTCCGGAATCTTGCGGCACACGCGCAACGCGCCGGCCGCGCGCGAGGCCTTTGCCGTGTCACGGCTGACGCCCGCCTCCTCCCAGGCCTCCTTGTACATGGTCTCGGTGGGCGTCATGCCGCGCGAGATGCGGCCGCCGACGAGATTGTCCAGCTTGCCGGGGTCGACATCCTTGGTCTTGGCGCGACGCGCCAGCCAGATCATGGGCATGCCATCCGCGACCGTGTGGCCAGTGCAGTGCGACGCGTACACCATGAAGCCGAAATGCCGCGCAGCCGCGCGCTCCACATGCAAGATCGGGTCGGCATGAAAAGAGTTGCCGACCGACACCTGTTCGCTCCGCCAGCCTTTGATGATGCCGCTCATGGCCAGCGCTTCGATCACCTCGGCCACGGCGAGGCTGCGCTTGTCGACATCGCCGAGGTCGGAGGACAGGGTCACGCCGCGCGGACGCACGGTGAACACATCGGGCCAGTCGGCGAGCTGATCGGCGAATTCGCGCGTGACCCAGCCGATGAGCGAGCCTTCGGCGACAAATGGAATCAGCTCGTCGGCCGGGTTGTATTCGCAGGAGTCCTGAACGAACGTGAGCAGCGGGCTGAAGGACATGTGAGATCGCGCTGATCGTGAATAGGCCGTAATGGTAATCCAAATCCCGTCGCCTGAGACCGGACGGCATACCAGTCGGCAGAAGCGCCCGTGCGACAATGCGCGCTGTTTTCCAATCTTCCGCAGGGTGAAGCAATGCGTGTTCTGGTGCTCGGCGCCGGCGTCATCGGGGTCAGTTCAGCGTGGTATCTGAAGCAGTGCGGGCATGAGGTCGTGGTGGTGGATCGCCAGCCAGGGGCCGGTCTTGAAACCAGTTTCGCCAATGGCGGGCAGATTTCGGTGTCACAGTCCGAGCCGTGGGCCGCGCCCGGCGCGCCGTTCAAGGTGCTGAAGTGGTTGATGCGGGACGATGCCCCGCTCCTCTTCCGGCCCAGACTGGAGTGGCACCAGATGTCGTGGGGCATGCGCTTCCTCGTCGAATGCCTGCCCTGGCGGTTCGAGCGCAACATCCGCGAAATGGTGAATCTCGGGCTCTACAGCCGCCAGGCCCTGCAAGAGCTGCGCCGCGACACCGGTATTGAATACGATCATTTGACTCGCGGCATTTTGCAGTTCTACGTGGACAAGGGTGACTTCGAAGCCGCGCAGAAATCTTCCGAGCTGCTGCGCCAGTACGGCATCGAGCGCTCAGTGAAATCGGCGGAGGAAGCCATCGCCATCGAGCCCGCCCTCGCGAATATTCGCGACAAGCTGGCCGGCGCCACCTATGCCGAGACCGACGAGTCCGGCGACGCCAAGCTCTTCACCGAGCACCTCGCCGCGTTGACGCAGGCCGCGGGCGTGGACATTCGCTACGGCGCCAACATCGAGGCCATCGAAACCGACAAAGGAAAAATCTCCGGCGTGCGCGTGCGCTATTCGACGGGGCACACCGAAACCCTCTTCGCCGATACCTATGTCTGCGCCGCTGGTTCGTACAGCTATCTTCTGCTGAAGCAGATCGGGATCACCATTCCGGTGTACCCGGCCAAGGGGTACTCGGCCACGCTGTCGACCGCTGGCTTTTCCGGCGCGCCGTCAGTGAGCCTCACCGACGAGGCCATGAAGATCGTGTTCACAAGGCTGGGTGATCGCCTGCGCATCGCGGGCACGGCGGAGCTGGACGGCTATTCCACGCATCTTTCCATGGTGCGCACCGAAGCGCTGGTGAAGCGCGCGCGCGAACTCTTTCCCGGCGCGGCGGACTACGACAACCCGGTGTACTGGACCGGCTTGCGCCCGGCGACACCCAGCAACGTGCCGCTCATCGGTCGCAGCAAGTATTCCAATCTCTTCCTCAACACCGGCCACGGCACGCTGGGCTGGACCGAAGGGCCGGGATCGGGCAAGGCGCTGGCGGAAATCGTGTCGGGGCGGAAGCCGGATGTGGATTTCCACTTTCTTTAGCGAATATTCGCAAGCCACGACATGGGCGTGACCGTTGACGACATTCATGTGGCGGCAGAGGCGCTGAAGGGCCATGTCGTCAACACCCCGTGCCTGCATTCGCGGACACTCTCCGCCATCACCGGCGCCGAGGTCTGGCTCAAGTTCGAGAACCACCAGTACACGGCCTCGTTCAAGGAGCGCGGCGCGCTCAACAAGTTGTTGTCGCTGACCGGGAACGAGAAGGCGCGCGGCGTCATCGCGGCGTCGGCCGGCAATCACGCGCAGGGTGTCGCGCATCATGCGACCCGGCTTGGCATTCCCGCCGTCATCGTCATGCCGGTGTTCACGCCGCATGTGAAGGTGGACATGACCGAGCGGCACGGCGCGGCGGTGATCCTGCATGGCGAGACATTCGACGACGCCAAGGCGCATGCGCTGAAGCTCGCCGATGAGCGCGGCCTCACGTTCGTGCATCCCTACGACGACGACAAGGTCATCGCGGGCCAAGGCACCATCGGGCTGGAGATGCTGGACGCGCAGCCCGATCTCGACACACTCGTCATCGCCATCGGCGGCGGCGGGTTGATCGGCGGCATCGCCGTGGCCGCGCATGCGCGCAATGCGAATATTCGCGTCATCGGTGTGCAGACGACACGCTTTCCGTCGATGCGCGCCGCGTTGTATGACGAGGCCGCGGAGTACGGCGCCAGCACCATCGCCGAAGGCATCGCGGTGAAAAAGGCGGGCGAGCGCAACCGCGACATCGCGCGCCTCCACGTCGAGGATGTGCTGCTGGTCGATGAAGGCGACATCGAGGAAGCCATCGTCATGCTGCTGGAAATCGAGAAGACCGTGGTTGAAGGCGCCGGCGCGGCCTCATTGGCGGCATTGCTCAGGAACCGCGAGCGCTTCGCCGGCGCCAAGGTGGGGTTGGTGCTCTGCGGCGGCAACATCGACCCGCTGGTGCTCTCCGGCATCATCGAACGCGGCATGGTGCGCGCAGGGCGGCTGGCGAGGTTGCAGGTGCGGATCCGCGATGTGCCGGGTTCACTCGCGCGCATCGCCGCGCTTCTGGCCGAGGCCAATGCCAACATCGAGGAGGTGCGGCATCAGCGCGCCTTCACCGACTTGCCGGTGCAAGACGCGCTTTTGGAAGTGGTGGTGAAGGCGCGCGGCCCCGATCATGTGGCGAGTATTGTCGAACAACTCAATGCGGCCGGGTTCAGGACGCGGGTGTAGCGAACAAGGAGAGTGAACGTGATGCGAATATTCGCAGTGGTGATGGGACTCGGGGTGGTGGCGAGCGGCGCGCGCGCCGAGACGCCGCCCAGCTTCAGCCTGTGGGAGACGGTGTCGAAAATCGAACGCTACGGTCCGCGCGACCGCGAGCCGAAAGTCGAGCGCCGCGTCGAAAAGCAGTGTCTCGGCCCGAAGCAGCGCAATGCCGAGGACATGCTGAAGTTCGAGGACATGGTGAAGCGGCTCAGCACCCAGTGCTGGGTGAGCGACAAGCGCGAAGCCGAGGGGCGTTCGCAGATCAAGTGGACCTGCAAGGACGGCACCACGGCCGAAATCGCCACGCGTCAGCCCGCGCCCAACCGGCTGGGCTATCAGGTGGTGTTCAACATTCCCAGGCAGGGCGCGCTCTCCATCACGGCCGAATCGTTGCGAATCGCCGACACCTGCGAGCCGCCAGCATCGCCGCCGCCGAGTCAGCCGGCCCCGCCCGCCTCACCACCGCCGCCAGGGAAGTAGTCCGCTGGAACGACAACGGGCGCCGGTTTTTCCGGCGCCCGTTTCATTGTGTTCGCCTGCGAATATTCGCGGATCAGGCCAGTGCCGCCGAGAGCTGGTCGTAGCGCGACTTCACCGCCACCGGCAAACGAAGCGACAGTTTGGTGAGCAGCTCTTCATGCAGCTTCAGCTCCTGCCGCCACTGCGCGGTGTCCACGCTGGTGAGGCTCGCGAACTTGTCTTCGCCAAAGCCGCTGCCGGTCCAGTCGAGGTCCCGATAGCTCGGGATGAATCCCAGCGGCGATTCGGTGGCGGCAGCCTTGCCTTCGACGCGTTCGACGATCCACTTCAATACGCGCATGTTCTCGCCATAACCCGGCCAGATGAACTTGCCGCTCTCGTCCTTTCTGAACCAGTTGACGGTGTACAGACGCGGCTTCACCGTGATCTTGTCCTGCATGCCGATCCAGTGGTTGAAATAGTCCGCCATGTTGTAGCCGCAGAAGGCCAGCATCGCGAACGGATCACGACGCACCACGCCGACTTGGCCCACGATGGCGGCAGTGGTCTCTGAACCCAGCGTGGCCGCCATGTACACGCCGTCGCTCCAGTTGGCGGCTTCGGTGACGAGCGGCACGGTGGTCGAGCGACGCCCGCCGAAAATCATGGCCGAGATCGGCACACCCGCCGGGCTGTCCCAATTCTCGTCGATGGACGGGCACTGCGCGGCGGACACGGTGAAGCGCGCGTTCGCGTGCGCGGCGGGGCGGCCGCAACCGGGCGTCCAGGCCTGTCCGGTCCAGTCGGTGAGCGCTCCGGGCGGCTCCTTGGTGAGACCTTCCCACCACACGTCGCCGTCCGGCGTGAGTGCCACGTTGGTGAAGATGACGTTGGCCTTCAGCGTGTTGATGCAATTCGGGTTGGTGGAGAGCGAGGTGCCGGGCGCCACACCGAAGAAGCCCGCTTCCGGATTGATCGCATGGAGCCGCGTCTCACCGGTCTTCTCGTCTTTCACCGGCTTGATCCAAGCGATGTCGTCGCCCACCGTGGTGACTTTCCAGCCCGCGTCGGCAAATTCCTTGGGCGGCACCAGCATGGCGAAGTTGGTCTTGCCGCAGGCGGAGGGGAAGGCGGCGGTGACATAGTGCTTCTTGCCCGCCGGCGACTCGACACCGAGGATCAGCATGTGCTCGGCGAGCCAGCCCCCGCTCTGGTCCGCATCCTGACGCCCCATGATGGAGGCGATGCGTAGCGCGAAGCATTTCTTGCCGAGCAGCGCATTGCCACCGTAGCCCGAACCGTAGGACCAGATTTCCTGCGTCTCGGGAAAATGCACGATGTACTTGTGTTCCTTGTTGCACGGCCAGACGACATCCTTTTGGCCGGCGAGTTTGGCAGAATCGAGCGGCGCGCCGACCGAATGCAGACACGGGACGAAATGACCGTCCTCGCCCAGCACGTCCAGCACCTTGCCGCCCATGCGGGTCATGAGTTTCATGTTGACGGCGGCGTAGGCCGAGTCGGTCAGCTCGACACCAATATGCGCGATGGGGGAACCCAGCGGGCCCATGCTGAACGGCACGACGTACAGCGTGCGGCCCTTCATGCAGCCCTTGAAGAGACCGGTCAAGGTCGCGCGCATCTCCGTCGGGTCCACCCAGTTGTTGGTGGGGCCGGCGTCGTTCTTGTCCTCTGAGCAGATGAAAGTGCGGTCCTCGACGCGCGCCACGTCCGACGGGTCCGACCACGCGAGATAGGAGTTGGGGCGCAGGGTTTCGTTGAGGCGCTTGAAGGTGCCGCCTTGGACCAGCTCGGCGCAGAGCTGGTCGTATTCCGCGTCCGAGCCATCGCACCAATGCACCCGATCCGGCTGGCAGAGTTGAACCACTTCATCCACCCATTTCAGCAAGGCCTTGTTTCGGGTGGGGATTTCATGAGGTACCTGGGCGGCGACCGGTTGGACCTGGGCATGCATGAACGACTCTCCGATAGCAGAAATCAGTGTCCGCTTGATGAAACGCGGTACGAATAGCCGCACATTTTCGCATATCGCGGGGGCGCTAAGCACCCCACCAGACCAGTTGTTGTTGGTGCGATGCAATAAAACGTCGCAATGGCGGAAACCGTCAGGCGGGCGTGGTCAGTCGTTGCGACTTGAGGAGCGCGGTCGTGTCGCCGGCCGTGAGCGGCTTGGCGAAGAGGTAGCCCTGGAACGCATCGCAGCCCGACGCGCGCAGGAAGTCCAGTTGCGAAGTCTGCTCGACACCTTCGGCGATGATGTTCAACTTCAACCGCTTGCCCATCGCGATGATGGCCTCGGTGATGGAGCAACTGTTGGGATCGTCCGGCACCTGGGCGATGAAGCTGCGGTCGACCTTGAGCGTCTGCGCCGGCAGGCGTTTCAGCTGCCCGAGCGACGAGTAGCCCACGCCGAAATCGTCCACCGAAATCGTGCAGCCCAGTTGGCGGAGCTCGCTGAGAATTTCGATGGTTTGGTCGAGATTGCGCATGGCCATCGATTCGGTGATTTCCAGGTCGATGCGGTGCGCGTCCACGCCGGTCTCCAGAATGGCGGCCTTCATCGACGGCAGAAGCTTCCGCGACACGAACTGGCGCGGAGAAAGATTGACCGAGATGGAGATTTCGTCGAAGCCGTCCTTCTCCCAGGCCTTGAGTTGTTTGCAAGCGGTGCGGAACACCCATTCGCCCAGCGGCACGATGAGCCCCAGCTCCTCGGCGACCGAGATGAAATCCTTGGGGAAGATCTCGCCGACATTGGGATCGTTCCAGCGCAACAGCGCTTCCACGCCGATGACGCGGCCGGAGATGACATCCACCTGCGGCTGGTAGCGCAGAAAGAACTCGTCACGCTCGATGCCGCGGCGCAAACGCGATTCCACTTCCAGGCGCTTGGACAGCAGGAAGTTGAGATCGCTGGTGAAGAAGCGCACGGTGTTGCGCCCCGCGTCCTTGGCCTGGTACATGGCCGAGTCGGCGTGCTTCAGCAATTGGTTCACGTCGGTGGCGTCGTTGGGATAGTGCGAAATGCCGACGGAGGCCGTGACCGTGATTTCCTGTCCCGCCACATCGATGGGTTTGGCGAGTTCGCTCAGAATCTTGTTGGCGACGATTTGCGCGGCTTCGGGCCGCTCCAGGTCGGGCAGCACCACCACGAATTCGTCGCCCCCTTCGCGCGACACCGTGTCGCCTTCGCGCACCACGCGCGACAGGCGGCGCGCGATGTCGCGCAAGACGAAGTCGCCGGTGTCGTGGCCCAGCGTGTCATTGACCAGTTTGAAGCGGTCGAGGTCGAGGAAGAGGAGCGCCACGTAGCGCTGCTGCCGCCGCGCGGCGAGAATGGCTTGATTCAGACGGTCCTGCATCAGCCTGCGGTTGGGCAGGCCGGTGAGCGAATCGTGATGCGCCATGTAGTGAATGGTGCGCTCGGTGTTCAAGCGCTCGGTCACGTCCTGCACCAGCGAGGCGACACCGATGATCTTGCCGGTGTCGTCCACCAGCGGCGTGTTGTACCACTCGGTGTGGATGACTTCACCGCGCTTGTTGCGCGCTTCCAGCGGCACGCGGGTGGAGCCGCGACTCTGAGTGAGTTCGGACCACATGGACGCGAGGCTGTCGTTGGCCGCGTCGCCCGCGACGAGGCGATGACCGCTTTCGCCGATCATTTCGGCGGCGCTGTAACCGAAAATGCCCTCGGCGGACGGATTCCACGTCGACACCTTGAAGCCCATGTCCCACTCGATGACGCCGAGCGGGGTGCGCTCGAGGTGCAGCTTCAATCGTTGCAGCGCGACCAGTTCGGCCCGCTCGGCCTTGCGCCGCTCGTCGCTCTCCACGGCGAGCGCGCGATTGGCCTGCTGCACCCGCGTCTTCTCTTCCTCCAGCTTCATGCCCATGAGCAGGTTGTCAAAGCGCGCGGACAGCGCGTCCAGCAAGGCCAGATGCACCTTGTTATGCACCATCACCAGCAGGATGGCCAGCACCAGGAGCGCGCCGCCGATGAGCTGCGCCGTGCGGTTGCCGCTGGTGAGCGCCAGCATGAGGCTCATCGGCAGCAGTGCCAGCAAGGAGGTGACGCCGAAGAGGCTCTTGTGCGGCGCGAGATAGGCCACCGAGCCTGTGGTGAGGAGGGCCACCAGCATGATCACCGGAATCTGCTGCGTGGCGTCTTTCGGCAAGAGCAGCGTACCCATCGCCGTCCAGAGCAGCGCCATCACGATGGCGCCGATGCCGAAACGGCTCTCCCACTTGTCCAGGTCCTTGGGCCCGGCGTTGGCGCGAATGAAGAGTTTGTACATGCCGTAGCGCGAGAGCATCACGATGAAGCCCGCGACGAACCAGGCGAAGAGCATCGGGTTGGCGAGCTCCACCCACAGAATGGCGCCCAGGATGAACGTGACCAGCAACTCCGCGAGATAGCCGACGAGAGAGAAGCGATACAGCAGGCGGACTTGCTCGGCGTGGATGTGCTGGCCGACCATGGCGCGATCACCATCCGTGAGCGCGCCGCGCGCGGTCACGGGGTCCAGTGCGGAAGGTGGCACTTCCGGGGTGAGCGCCATAAATGCTCTGCCTTGGTGAAAAAATGCCTGACTTGAGGAAACTCTCGTATGTATTTGTTTTTGTTGAGTCTCATGCTAGCACGGGGAATCCACTAGGCGCAAAGTGCCACGTTCTCATGCATGCTTCGCATTCATGACCGCAGCCACCTCCACCCCGCCCCCGGCCTTTGCGAATATTCGCGTGTTGCCGGATCAGCTCATCAACCAGATCGCGGCCGGCGAAGTGGTGGAGCGGCCCGCCGCCGCGCTGAAGGAGTTGCTCGAGAACAGTCTCGATGCTGGCGCGCGTCGCGTTGACGTCGACCTGGAGCAGGGCGGCGCGCGACTCATTCGCGTGACTGATGATGGCGAGGGGATTGCGAAGCACGATCTCCCGCTGGCCTTGGCGCGCCATGCCACCAGCAAGATTCGCTCGCTGGAGGATCTGGAATCCGTGGCAAGTCTGGGCTTTCGTGGCGAAGCGCTGGCCAGCATCGCATCGGTTTCGCGTCTGACGCTCACCAGTCGCCGCCAGGTTGAACGCCACGCCTGGCGTATCGAGGCGCTGGGCGGCGAGGTGGGCGCCACCGAGCCGGCGGCATTGGCCGCGGGCACGGTCATCGAGACGCGCGATCTCTACTACAACACGCCCGCCCGGCGGAAATTCTTGAAAAGCGAGACCACCGAATTCAGCCACGCGGAAGAGAGCTTTCGCCGCGTCGCGCTGTCCGCGCCCGCTGTCGCGTTCGCGCTCACGCACAACGGTCGGGCGAGTCTCATGCTGAAACCGGCCGGTGCGAATATTCGCATCGCCGAATTGATGGCCGAAGGCTTCGCCGAGGCCAGTGTCGGGATCGATGAATCGAGTGCCGGTTTTCGCATCGCCGGTCTGGCGGCGCGGCCCGCCTACTCGCGCGCCACGCGCGACGAGCAGTATGTCTACGTCAATGGCCGCTTCGTGCGCGACAAGCTCCTGGCCCACGCCGTGCGCGCGGCATACGAGGATGTGTTGCATCACCAGCGCCAGCCGGCCTACGCGCTGTTTCTGGAACTCGATCCCGGGCTGGTCGATGTCAACGTGCATCCAGCCAAGACCGAAGTTCGCTTTCGCGATGGTCGGGCCGTGCATCAATTCGTGTTTCATGCGCTCAACAAGGCGTTGTCGCGCTCCGCCGCGGAGGCGGGCGCCGTCGTGGTGAGTCTGCCCGCCGCGGCGCCTGCGTGGCAGCCCGCGCGACCCTGGTCCGGCGCGGAGCAGACACGACTGGGGCTCGAACAGGCGCGCGAGCCGTACGCCGCGCGTCCACTGGCCGCGCCCTTTCCGTTTCGTCCCGTTGATCGCGTTGGCCTCGATGTCGTTTCATCTGCCGCGCCGCCGGTTGATGCGTCCGCCGACGTGCCGCCGCTCGGCTTTGCGCTGGCGCAGTTGCATGGCATTTACGTGCTGGCGCAGAACGCGGCGGGGTTGGTGCTGGTCGACATGCATGCCGCGCATGAGCGCATTCTGTATGAGCGCCTGAAGTCCGCACTGGACCTGGACACGTTGCCCGCGCAACCGCTGCTTGCGCCGCTCGCCGTGTCGCTGGCGGAGCGGGATGTCGAGCTCGCCAGCGAGAATGCCGAGTTCTTCCGCCGCCTTGGTTTTGATGTCGCGGTGCTGAGTCCGCGCGAGCTGGCGGTGCGCTCGGTGCCGGCGCAGATGGCCGATCTGGACGTGCCGGCCATGATCCGCGATCTCGTTGGCGACTTGCGCCAGTACGGTTCCAGCCGCGCGCTCACTGAGCAACGGAACGAATTGCTCGGCACCATGGCCTGTCATGCGGCGGTGCGCGCCAACCGCGCGTTGACATTGCCGGAGATGAACGCGCTCCTGCGCGACATGGAAGCCACCGAACGGTCGGGCCAGTGCAACCACGGCCGGCCGACGTGGTATCAAGTGACGCTGGCGGAGCTGGACCGCATGTTCATGCGCGGCCGTTAGCTCGACCGCTGTTCGCCCTACCGGAGACCTCATGAAGAACAAGAACGAAATCGTCGCCAACTGGCTGCCGCGCTACACCGGCGTGGCGATCGAGGACTTTGGCCAGCACGTGCTGCTGACCAACTTCACAGGCTACCTCGACGTGTTCGCCCGGCTCACCGGCGCGGAAGTCGTGGGCCGCGACCGACCGATGCCCAGTGCCACGCACGATGGCATCACCATGATCAACTTCGGCATGGGCAGCGCCAATGCCGCGACGGTGATAGATCTCCTTTCCGCCTACACGCCCAAGGCGGTGCTGTTTCTCGGCAAGTGCGGCGGGTTGAAGAAAAAGAATCAGCTGGGTGATCTGGTGCTGCCCATCGCGGCGATTCGCGGTGAAGGCACCAGCAACGATTACCTGCCGCCAGAGGTGCCGGCGCTACCGGCCTTCGCGCTGCAGCGCGCGGTGTCGACCATGATTCGTGACCTGGAGCACGACTACTGGACGGGCACCGTCTTCACCACCAACCGCCGGGTCTGGGAGCATGACGAGGAGTTCAAGGAGCATTTGCGCAAGCTCCGCTGCATGGCGATCGACATGGAGACGGCAACCGTGTTCGCCGCGGGTTTCGCCAATTCGATTCCGTCGGGCGCGCTGCTGCTGGTGTCCGATCAGCCCATGATTCCGGAAGGTGTGAAGACCGAAGCCTCGGACAAGGTGGTCAGCGCGAACTTTGTCGAAAGCCACATCCAGATCGGCATCGAGGCGCTGAAGCTCGTGCGTCGTCACGGCAAGTCGGTGAAGCACCTGCGGTTCGACTGAGGCTGGCATTGCCATCGCCTGATTCTCAATCGTTCCCACCTCGGGATCTTCCGAGGGCCGTGTTCATTCTCGGCCCGACCGCCAGCGGCAAGAGTGCGGCCGCGATGCACCTCGCGCGTCACCTGCCCGTGGAAATCATCAGTGTCGATTCGGCGCAGGTCTATCGCGGCATGGATGTCGGCACCGCCAAACCGTCGACGGCGGAGCGCGCGGCGGTGCCGCACCATCTCATCGATCTCATCGATCCCACGGCCGCGTACTCGGCCGCGCAGTTTCGCGCGGATGCATCGCGGCTGATCGCCGACATCCACGCGCGCGGCCGACTGCCGCTCTTGGTCGGCGGGACCCTGCTGTACGTGAAGGCGCTGGAAGACGGTTTGTCCAATTTGCCGGAAGCGGATGCGAATATTCGCAAGGGGCTGGAAGGCGAGGCGGCGAGAAGGGGCTGGCCCGCCATGCATGCCGAACTCGCACGCCTTGATCCCGTGACGGCGGCGCGCCTGAAACCCAACGACAGCCAGCGCATCCAGCGCGCGCTCGAAGTGTTCCGCATCACCGGCAAGCCGATGTCGGCCTTGCAGGGGGCGCGTTCCGGGCGCGCGGCGCCGTTTGACGCGCTGAAGCTGGCCTTGATTCCTTCTGATCGCGCTCAGCTGCATGTCCGCATCGCGGCGCGCTTTGATCAGATGCTGGCCCGGGGATTGGTGGACGAGCTGCGCGACTTGCAGTCACGTTTCGCGCTGCAAGCCCATCTGCCCGCCATGCGTTGCGTCGGCTACCGTCAGGCTTGGGAATTTCTCGCCGGAGAGATCGACGCGAAGGCCTTGCGCGAACGCGGCGTCGCCGCCACCCGGCAACTCGCCAAGCGCCAGCACACCTGGCTGCGCTCGATGTCGGATGCGGACACTCTGGATGGCCTCGCGCCCACGCTGAACGACGCGGTGCGGGCGCGCGTGGAGCGTTGGCTTGCGAATATTCGCTAGCGAATATTCGCAAGCCAGGTCGGTCACATCCCCGCGTGATACTTGAAGGAGAGCTTCAGCTTCGCGCGGAAAATCATCTTGCCCTTTTCGACCTTGATGTCGAGCTTGGTGACTTCGGCGACGCGGATGTCCTTCAACGACTTCGACGCCGCCTCGACCGCGTTTTGCGCCGCGTCGGCGAAGCCGGTCGAGCTGGTGCCGACCAGCTCGATGACCTTGTAGATGGAACCGGTGTCAGCCTTTTTCTTTGCCATGCGTTTCTCCTCCGTGGGTTGAGCGGAAAGTCACTATACGCCGCGCTGCCGGTGGCGCAAAGCGTCGCTCAGGACCCGTTCGTCGGGTCGGTGTCGTTGACAGTCAGCGAGGCGCGGCCCGCCGCGAGGCGCAGGTTCACCTGCATGCCCTGCCGCAATTGATCGCTCTGACGCACCACGCCGCCATCGGCCAGGGTGGCGATGGCGTAGCCGCGTTCCAGCGTCCGTTGCGGGGCGAGGAGCTCCAGCCGGGCGCCGAGTTGCACGGTGGACTGGCGCGCGATGACCAGTCGCCTCGCCGTGCTGGCGGACAAGGCCTTGCGAATATTCGCAAGGCGCAGCTGGCCCGCCTCGATGTCGGGACGCGCACCCTTCAGCCGCTGCGCGAAATGATCAAGCTGCCAGCGCCGCTCGGCGAGCGCTGTGCCGGCGGCGCGGCGGAGTGTTCCAGCGAACTGCGCCAGCCGTTCACGGGCCAGGGCCAGTTGCTCGGCGGGCGAGAGCAGGGCGCGACGCGCCATGTCGACGCGCTGGGCCGCGCGTTCGAGGTGCTGGCGCATGCCGCGCCGCAAACGCCCTGCGTGCTGCTTCACCGCGGCGTCGAGGTCGGCGCGATTGGGCGACAACATTTCCGCCGCCGCCGTCGGCGTGGGCGCGCGGCGATCCGCGACGAAATCGGCGATGGTGAAGTCCGTCTCGTGGCCCACACCGCTCACGATGGGGAGCGAGGATGCGGCGATGGCTCGCGCGACCCGCTCCTCGTTGAACGGCCAGAGATCCTCGATGCTGCCGCCGCCCCGGCAGATGATCAGCGCATCGACTTCATCGCGCCGGCCGGCCTGCGTGAGCGCGGCCACGATCTCGCCCGCCGCCGCGGCGCCCTGCACGGCGGTCGGGTAGATGACGACCTCGATCATGGGCGCCCTGCGACGCAAGGTGGTGAGCACATCGCGCAACGCCGCCGCCTGCAAGGAGGTGATGATGCCGATGCGGCGCGGGAACGCGGGCAGCGCGCGTTTGCGTGCGGCGTCGAAGAGGCCCTCGGCCTCGAGCGCGCTCTTCAACTTCATGAAGGCTTCGTAGAGCGCGCCTTGGCCGGCGCGCCGCATTGTTTCCACGCCCAACTGGAACTCACCGCGCGCTTCATACAATGACGGCAGGGCGTTCACCTCCACTTGCATGCCGTTTTCCGGGGCGAAGCCGACGTTGGCGGCTTTCCCGCGAAACATCACGCAGCGCACCTGGGCCGCGTGATCCTTCAACACGAAATACCAGTGACCGCTGGCCGCGCGCACCACGTTCGACAACTCGCCCGTGACCCAAAGCAATTCGAGATGCGCTTCGATGAGCCCGCGTGTGCGCCGGTTCAGTTCACTGACGGTGAGTACAGACTTGCGCGGACTCGGCGATTCGGCGACCGGACTGAAGAGATCACCAGCCGCCGCTGCCGGCTGGTCAGGACGCGTGGTCATGCAGGGGGTCGACTGGCTGAAGTGGCGAGCGCGGCACGCGCCGAGCCGCTGGCCGCGTCCTCTCTGAGGCGCATTTCAAGTAATTGATTTTCATTAGTTAATTGCAAGCTTCCCGGC
This sequence comes from Betaproteobacteria bacterium, assembly GCA_016791265.1. Taxonomy (GTDB): domain Bacteria; phylum Pseudomonadota; class Gammaproteobacteria; order Burkholderiales; family Usitatibacteraceae; genus JAEUMY01. The sequence goes on along the minus strand of JAEUMY010000010.1, from coordinate 303,958 downwards.
AGATCATTTTTTAGGCGGCGCGGAAAAACTCGTTACCGTTGTATGACTTATGCATCAAGTTGAAGGATAACCCACAGAGTTATCCACAGCGTCTGTGGATGATTTTGGGCGGATGCAACCCGTCGGCATCCGCGATCAAACAGGCCCGCGCGCGGCCCGCGCCGGTGCGGTTGGGCATTTGAATTGGCCAAGCGACTCAACCGGTCCCGCCCGGCGGCGCGCAATGCAGTCATGATAAAGTCTCGCGTCGTTGCGCGGTCGCCGGATTGATGGTCAGTCGGCGCGGCCCCGCCCCCATTCGCGGAGAACAGCGTTGCTAGAAATCATCAAGGCGGCCGGCTGGCCCATCTATTTCATCATCCTCTGTTCCGTGATCGCGCTGGCCATCATCGGCGAGCGCATCTGGTCGCTCCGCCGGTCGCTCATCGCGCCGGAAAATCTGTTCAACGAGGTCGTCCAGGCGGTGCGCGGCCAGGGCGTGTCGCCTGCCTTTCTGGACGATCTGGCGCGCAGCTCGGTACTGGGCCGTGTGTTCGCCGCCGGCCTCTACAACATCAAGAGCTCGCGCGAAGTGATGAAAGACGCGATTGAAGACGCGGGCACCACGGCCGTGCTGGAGCTGGAGCGCTTCCTCAACACCTTGGGCACGATCGCCACCGTCACGCCGCTCCTGGGCCTCTTTGGCACCGTCATCGGCATGATCGAGATTTTCGCGTCGCAGTCGCCCACCGGCGGCAACCCGGTGCAGATGGCGCAGGGCATTTCCATCGCGCTCTACAACACCGGCGCCGGCCTCGCGGTCGCCATTCCGAGCCTGGTCGCGTATCGCCACTTCAGGAAGAAGGTCGATGTCATCATCGTCGAGATGGAGCAGCAGGCCGTGAAGCTCGTCGAAGTCGTGCATGGGGAACGCCGCGCATGAACTTCCGCAAGGGCAGGGCGCACGAAGAGCCGGAGATCAATCTGATCCCGTTCATCGACGTGCTCCTGGTGATCCTCATCTTTCTCATGATGACCACAACCTACAACCGCTTCGCCGAATTGCAGATCAACCTGCCCGAGGCCAGCGCGGAACAATCCACGGACCGGCCCAACCTCATCAATGTCGCGGTCGATGCCAACAACAAGTACGCCATCAACAACGCCGCGGTGCCGTTCGACGGTGTGCAAGGCTTTGCCCAGTCACTGAAGCGCGCGGCGGGCGACAACAAGGAACCCATCATCGCCATCAGCGCGGATGCGGCGGCGTCGCACCAGTCAGTCATCAACATCATGGAGTCGGCGCGTTTGGCCGGCTTCTCGCAAATCTCTTTCACCACCCAGGCCAAGGGCGGGCGTTAGGGAGCCTCTAATTCAATGATCGCGGATCGCGTTGGCACGAAAATGGCTCAGCTTTGGTGGGAGACGGCGAAGGTCGTATCCGTCGATACGAAGCCGAGCCGTATCACGCCGAAGATGGGCCATTTTCGTGCCAACCCGAAGGGCGCTGTCTTGGCGGGCGGTCTGCTTCGTTGCGCTGCTCGCCAAGGGATCGACCCTTGGCTTCACAGCGACGCCTTGCAGCCCATCCCGCCAAGACAGCGCGCGACCGCGAGCATTGAATTAGAGGCTCCCTAGCCGATCCCGCCGCCATGCGCGAGTGGCTTGAAGCCGAGTGGCAGAAGGACGGCCCGGCGCAGCTTCTGCTGAGGCCGCTTTCCTGGGCGTTCGCGGCACTCGCCGCGATGCGCCGCGCGCTTTTTCGCACGGGCTGGCTGAAGACCGAGACCGTGCCCGTGCCCGTGATCGTTGTCGGCAACATCAGCGTGGGCGGCACTGGCAAGACCCCGCTCACCATCGCGCTCGCCGAACATCTCATTGGCCGCGAATGGAATCCCGGCATCGTGAGCCGGGGCTACGGCGCCATCGCCGACGATCAGGGCCGGCACGCGCATGTGGAAATCCGTCAGGGCGGCCATCCGCCGGATTGGTTCGGTGACGAGCCGCTGGTGATGGCGGCGCGCTTGCCCGCCCCGGTCTACGTGGGACCCGAGCGCGCGGAAGTCGCGCGCGCGCTGCTCGCCGACCAGCGCCAGGTGGATGTGATCCTTTCCGATGACGGATTGCAGCACTATGCGCTGGCGCGGCAGCTTGAGATCGCGGTCATCGATGGCGAGCGCGGATTCGGCAACGGGCAGTTGCTGCCGGCGGGCCCGTTGCGCGAGGGGCGCTGGCGGCTGGATTCAGTGCAGCTCGTGGTCGTCAACAATCCGGGCGAGAACGCGGCGCTGCTCGCCGGCGGCCGGCCGTGGTATCCAATGCGGCTTGGCAACGAACGCTTCGTCTCGCTCGCGACTGGCGAGGAATATTCGCCCGACGAGTTCAGTGTGCGCGTGCGTGGACAGCGCGTGGTGACCTTGGCGGGCATCGGTCATCCGGCGCGGTTTTTCAATCATGTGCGGCGTTTCGGCATCGCCGGCCGCACACTCGCATTCGCCGATCATCACCGCTTCACGCCGCTGGACCTCAAGTTGCCCGGCGCCGACGTGCTGCTGATGACCGAAAAGGATGCAGTAAAATGCCGGGGCTTCGCGGATTCGCGCATGTGGTTCATGCGCGTGGATGCGCTGCTCCCCGATGAATTCTTCGCGCACGTCGATTCACTGCTGCGCCCACACTGAAGGTTTTTCCATGGACGCCAAGCTGCTCGAGATTCTGGTCTGCCCGCTCTGCAAGGGTCCGCTGGTCCACAAGAAGGCCGAATTCGAGTTGATCTGCAAGGCCGACCGCTTGGCATTTCCCATTCGCGACAGCATTCCGGTGATGCTGGAGGACGAGGCGCGAAAGCTGGCACCCAACGAGGAAGCGTAAACGCGCCCGCCGCCGCTTGCGAATATTCGCGTCCCAGCAATGTCTTTTCTCGTCGTCATTCCCGCCCGCCTGGCGTCCACGCGGCTGCCCGACAAGATGCTGGCCGATGTCGGCGGCAAGCCGCTCATCGTGCGCACGGCGCTGCGCGCCCGGCAAAGCGCGGCGACCGAAGTCGTCGTCGCGACCGACCATGCGAATATTCGCAGCGCGTTGAATCAAGCGAATATTCGCATGGTCATGACCCGCGACGATCATGTGTCCGGCACGGATCGGCTCGCCGAAGCAGTGGCGGCGCTGTCGCTTTCCGACGATGCGCTGGTGGTGAATGTGCAAGGCGACGAGCCGCTCATCGCGCCGGCATTGATCGACCGCGTGGCGGCCACGCTGGCCGCTGAGCCCGCGGCTGCGATCGCGACCGCGGCGAAGCCCATTGTCGCCGCCGAGGACTTTTTCAATCCCAACGTCGTCAAAGTCGTGCGCGACGCCAAGGGCCTCGCGCGCTATTTCAGCCGTGCCCCGATTCCCTGGGCGCGCGACGCGTTCGCGCTGTCGCGCGATGCCTTGCCCGCCAAGCTGCCCGCGCTGCACCACATCGGCATCTACGCCTATCGCGCCGCGTTCCTGAAGCGCTTTTCCGCGCTTCCCCCTTCGCCGCTGGAGCAGGCCGAGTCGCTGGAGCAACTGCGCGCGCTGCACCACGGATTCGAGATCGCCGTGACGCTCTGGGACGAGCCCATCGAAGCCGGTGTCGATACGCCCGCCGACCTCGAGCGGGTGAGACGGCATTTCGGGTAAAATCGCGCGCTTCGCAGTTCGTCGTTCACGACAAGACACCGGGCAGCCGCCTTGCTGGGAATTGACCGGTGCCACACGGAGGGAAGTCCCCATGCGGTTGATCCTGCTCGGAGGCCCGGGTGCCGGCAAAGGCACGCAGGCGGTCCACATTCGCGAGAAGTTCGGCATTCCGCAGATTTCCACGGGCGACATGCTGCGCGCGCACGTCAAGGCAGGCACTGAGCTGGGCATCGCCGCCAAGAAAATCATGGACACGGGCGCTCTGGTCTCGGATGAAATCATCATCGGCATGGTGAAGGCGCGCATCTCGGAGCCGGACTGCGGGACTGGATTTCTTTTCGACGGCTTCCCGCGCACCATTCCCCAGGCGGATGCGATGAAGGCTGCTGGCGTCAGCCTCGATTACGTGGTTGAGATCGCGGTGGACGACGCGGCCATCATCGAGCGCATGAGCGGTCGCCGCGCCCATCTGCCCTCGGGACGCACCTATCACGTCAAGTTCAATCCGCCCAAGGTCGCAGGCAAGGACGATGTGACCGGCGAAGATCTGGTGCAACGCGATGACGACAAGGAAGAAACGGTGAAGAAGCGTCTCGAGGTTTACCACGCGCAGACCGAGCCCTTGGTGAAGTACTATGCCGACTGGGCCGCGAGTGGAGCGCCGGGCGCCCCCAGCTATGTCCGCATCGAGGGCATCGGTAAGGTCGAGGAAATTCGCGACCGCATTTTCGCCGCGTTGCGCTGAGACCCAAGGCGGCGACCAATGATGAACGCAGACAAGCAGCGGATGAAGGCAAAAGCCATTCTGCGGTGGTCGGACATTCGTCTGCGTTCGACTGCGTCCATCCGCGTTCTCCTGTCTCCCTTCTGATTCGACATGCCGAAGAACGCCTTCTACGCCCAGTCCGGTGGTGTGACCGCCGTGATCAACGCCTCGGCCGCCGGCGTCATCGAGACGGCGCTGAAGCAGAAGCGCCACATTGGCAGGATCTTCGCGGGACGCAACGGCATCATCGGTGCGCTGACCGAGGAGCTCATCGATGTGTCGGCGGAGCCCATTGCGAATATTCGCAAGCTGAAGCACACGCCGGCCGGCGCATTCGGGTCCTGCCGCCACAAGCTGAAGCCCTGGGACAAGGACCCACGCGAGTACCAGCGCCTCATCGAAGTGTTCAAGGCGCACGACATCGGCTATTTTTTCTACAACGGTGGCGGCGACTCGGCGGACACGTGCTTGAAGGTGTCGCAGCTGGGCGAGAAGCTGGGTTACCCCATCACCGCCGTGCATGTGCCGAAGACTGTGGACAACGACTTGCCCATCACCGACTGCTGCCCCGGCTTCGGTTCGGTGGCGAAGTATGTGGCGGTGAGCATGCGTGAGGCGGGCATGGATGTCGCATCGATGGCGAAGACCTCGACCAAGGTCTTCGTGCTGGAGGTCATGGGCCGTCATGCAGGTTGGATCACCGCCGCGTGTGGACTCGCCACGGAGAAGTCCGGGGATGCGCCGCATGTGTTGCTGTTCCCCGAAGTCGCGTTCGATGCGGAAAAGTTCCTGGCGCGGGTGGATCAGACGGTCAAGAAGTTCGGCTTCTGCGCCATCGGCGTGTCGGAAGGTGTGCAGGACGCGGAAGGGCGTTTCCTGTCCGAGTCGGGGCTGAAGGACTCGTTCGGCCACGCGCAGCTGGGCGGTGTCGCGCCGCTCATCGCCGACATGGTGAAGCGCGAACTCAAGTACAAGTATCACTGGGCGGTCGCGGACTACCTGCAACGCGCGGCCCGCCACATCGCGTCGAAGACCGATGTCGAGCAGGCGTATGCGCTGGGCAGGGCGGCGGTGGAGTTGGCGGTCAAGGGCCACAACGCGGTCATGCCCACCATCGTGCGGAAGGCGTCAAAGCCCTATCGCTGGGATATTGGTGTGGCGCCGCTCGCCAAGGTCGCCAACGTGGAAAAGAAAATGCCGCGCGACTTCATCACCGCCGACGGCTTTCACATCACGGCCAAGTGCCGCAACTATTTGTCGCCGCTCATCGCGGGTGAGGCCTATCCGCCCTACGTGAACGGCTTGCCCGACTATGTGGTGCTCAAGAACAAGCCGGTGAAGAAGAAACTGGCGGAAGGCTTTGTTTTGTAGTTTTTGTTTGTTGGACTTGAATAACTGGGAGAAGCGTAATGAATGATGGATTGATTTTCGCGCTCGTCTTCGCCGTGCTCGCGCTGGTCTATGGCGCATGGCAGACCAAGTGGATCCTGGCGCAGCCGGACGGCAACGACCGCATGCGCGAGATCGCGGCGGCCGTGCAGGCCGGCGCCAAGGCGTACCTGAACCGCCAGTACACGACCATCGGCTTCGTCGGCGCAGGCTTGTTCGTGCTGATCGGCGCGGCGCTGGGCTGGATGACCGCGGTCGGTTTCGCCGTCGGCGCCATCGCGTCGGGTGCGGCGGGCTATATCGGCATGAACGTGTCGGTGCGCGCCAACGTGCGGACGGCGGAAGCCGCGAGGAAGGGCATCGGCCCGGCGCTGGACATCGCGTTCAAGGGTGGCGCCATCACCGGCCTGCTCGTCGTCGGCCTGGGTCTATTGTCGGTCGCCGTGTTCACCTGGGTGCTTGTCGCGATGGCCGGCCCCGATGCCAAGCTCTCAACGGTGATGAAGCCGTTGATCGGTCTGGCCTTTGGTTCGTCACTCATCTCCATCTTCGCGCGTCTGGGTGGCGGCATCTTCACCAAGGGCGCCGACGTGGGTGCGGACTTGGTGGGCAAGGTCGAAGCCGGGATCCCCGAGGATGATCCGCGCAACCCGGCCGTGATCGCCGACAACGTGGGCGACAATGTGGGCGACTGCGCCGGCATGGCGGCCGACCTGTTTGAAACCTATGCGGTGACCATCATCGCAACGATGGTGCTGGGCGCGCTGCTCATGCCCGCGACCGCCGTGGTGGGCAAGGTGGTGGTGTATCCGCTGGTGCTGGGTGGTTTCGCGATTCTCGCGTCCATCATCGGTTGCTTCTTCGTGAAGACCAGCGAAGGCGGCAAGATCATGAATGCGCTGTACCGCGGCCTCGCGGTGTCCGGCATCGTGGCGCTCGCCGCGTTCTATCCGCTGACCGAGTGGATCATGAAGGACGTGGCGACGTATTACCCGCAGCTCACCGTCATGAATCTGTGGCTGTGCGCGGTCGTGGGTCTGGTGCTGACCGGCATCCTGGTGTTCATCACCGAGTACTACACGGGTACCGACTGGGCGCCGGTGAAGCACGTCGCTGAAGCGTCGACCAAGGGTCACGCGACCAACATGATCGCGGGTCTGGGTGTGTCCATGCGCTCCACCGCCTGGCCGGTGCTGATGGTGTGCATCTCCATCTACGCCGCGTACAAGCTGGGCGGTCTCTACGGCATCGCGGTCGCCGCGACCTCCATGCTGTCCATGGCCGGCATCGTCGTCGCACTGGATGCGTATGGTCCCATCACCGACAATGCCGGCGGCATCGCCGAAATGGCTGAGCTGCCGAAGGAAGTGCGCAACGTCACCGATCCGCTGGACGCTGTGGGCAACACGACCAAGGCAGTGACCAAGGGTTACGCCATCGGTTCCGCCGGGCTGGCCGCGCTGGTGCTGTTTGCCGACTACACGTTCAAGCTCGCCGAAGCGGGCAAGAGCGTGTCGTTCGATCTGCAGAACCCGGCGGTCATCATCGGTCTCTTCATCGGTGGCTTGATCCCGTATCTCTTCGGCGCCATGGCGATGGAAGCCGTGGGCCGTTGCGCGGGCTCCGTGGTGGAGGAAGTGCGTCGCCAGTTCCGCGAGATCAAGGGCATCATGGAAGGCACGGCCAAGCCGGACTACTCCAAGGCCGTGGACATGCTGACCAAGGGCGCGATCAAGGAAATGATCGTGCCTTCGCTGCTGCCCGTTCTGTCGCCGATCGCCGTGGCCCTGATCGTGGGCGCGTTGATGGGCAAGGAAGCCGGCATCCAGGCGCTGGGCGGCATGCTGATGGGTACCATCGTGACTGGACTCTTCGTGGCCATCTCGATGTGTACCGGTGGCGGCGCATGGGACAACGCCAAGAAGTACATCGAAGACGGCCATCACGGCGGCAAGGGCTCCGAAGCCCACAAGGCCGCGGTGACGGGCGACACGGTGGGCGATCCCTACAAGGACACCGCCGGCCCGGCGGTGAACCCGCTCATCAAGATCATCAACATCGTGGCGCTGCTCATCGTGCCGTTGCTGTGATGCGCTGATTGTTGGCCTCGACGGAAACGCCGGTGGACTGAAAGGTCGCCGGCGTTTTTTTTGGGGGGACTCACACACATCGCGAGTAATTGCGACCAACTGGCAAGCTCGGACCGCACGGCACGCGTATCATCCATTCATGATTCTCCAGAGTGCTACGACACCATGAGGCATCTGTCAGGTCTCGCATTGCTCGCTTTGCTGGCCGCTTGCGCCGTGCAGTCCCCTGCGCCCGTGGCGCCGCCCGCGTCGCCCGATTCGCCAAGGCCGGAGCCAGTCGTGCAGGCGCCTTCGGCGGCGGTGAAGCGCCTGCAGGCCGAGTCGCGCGCGTTGCAACCGCTGGTCTCGACGCGGCTGGCGAATGACTTTCTGGCGGAGACACGCAATCTGCCCAATCGGGAACCACGCACCATTTTTCAGGACCCGCGCACGAGCCAGTACTACTCCAAGGCCGAGTCGGCCAAGCTGGCGCCGGAGGTGGCATCCACCTTGCGCGCGGTGATGATGGATGAGGAGCGTTACTACTTCACCAAGTACGGTTCGCCACTCGCCTATGCGCGTGCGCTGGAGTTGGCGGGCGAGAACGGCATCGAGTCACTCGCCGGCAAGCGGGTGCTGGATTTCGGCTACGGCGCGGTCGCGCATTTGCGGCTGCTCGCGCAGAAGGGCGCGCATGCGGTGGGCGTCGATGTCGACACCTATTTGCGCGCGCTGTATTCCGAGCCTGACGATGAGGGGCCGGTGCGGCGGCGCGGCGTGCGCGAGGCCGAGTGGGGCAGCGTGACGCTGGTGCATGGCCGCTACCCGGCGGATGCGCAAGTCGCGAAGGAAGTCGGGGGCGGCTACGCGCTCATTCTTTCCAAGAACACCTTGAAGCGCGGCTACATCAAGCCGTCCCGGCCGGCGGAGGAGCGGCATCTTATCCGCTTGGGTGTCAGTGACGAGGTGTTCCTGAAATCGGTGTTCGACGATCTCAAGCCGGGCGGGATGTTGCTCATCTACAACCTGGCGCCTGCGCAGGCGCCGGCCAACAAGCCGTATCTCCCGTGGGCCGATGCCCGGTCGCCATTCACGAAGAAGCAGTTCGAGACAGCGGGCTTCAAGGTCGTCGCGCTGGATGTGAATGACGACAATTACGCGCGCGAGATGGGCCGCCGTCTCGGCTGGGACAAAACCGCCAAGGGCGAGGTGCGGCCCGACTATGAGAAGGACCTCTTCGCGCTTTACACGCTCGTCGTCAAGCCCTGACGTACCCGCGAATGCGAATATTCGCACTGACGCGACGGGAGAAAAAAGCGGCGCGCAAGCCGGGCTGATCCGGCCCGCGCGTCGCAAGCTCACATTCTCTCGGGCGCGCAAGGCGCCGGGTCAGTGAAACGCGTCCAGCAAGCTCATGAAGCTCGTGCCGCTCACAAAAATCAGCGTCGTGGCAAGCACGGCGCCAAGATGGCGCGTCCACGACGTGCGGAGCGCGGGTTTGTCGATTTCAGATTGAAGCGGGGTGGTCGGGATGGTGTTCATGGTGTGCTCCTTTCAGAAGCGTGAACGGGAGGAGTGGGGGCGCTAAAACAGCGGTGCCGGTCCGGGAAATGACTGCCACTCGTCTGCGGGCGGCGGTGGCGAGAAGCGAACTTGATCGGTGAAGAAGTCGATCGTGTCCTGAATGACGCCGGGCGACTTCAAGATGCGGCGATGACCCAGCCCGTGCGTGCGCCTGAAACGCGCATCGGGCCAGGCTCGGGCGACTGCGAGTCCGGATTCGATGCTGACATCGCGGTCGCCGGTGTCGTGGATCACCAGCGCGGCCGCCTTCAACGGGGACACGGCGTGCGGCATTTCGAAGGATTGCCATGCGACCCCGTAGCGCTGTTCGAAGCGCCACTGCATCGCCGCGCGAATGCGTTCGGGCAGTCCGAAGTGCCGTGCGAATATTCGCGAATAGCGCATCAGCGAAGATGGCGGCGCGATCATCACCACCCGCTTCGCATCAACGGGTGTGGACCCGTTGAAGCCGCGCAGCGCGGTGGCCACACCGGCACCGCCCAGCGAGTGGCTGAGCAGGCCGCGCACCTCGATGCCGCGAGCGGTCACATGGCGATGCACCGCGGCGACACCGGCCGCGAAGTCCACGAGTGACGCTTCGCGGCCCGCCGACTGGCCGTGTCCGACGTGATCGAAGAGCCAAACCTGAAAGCCGGCCGAAACGAGCGGATCGACAAACGCATGGAACTGGGCACCGCGCCCGCCCCAGCCATGGCTCGCGATGATGGCGGGCGCTTTGGCGTCTCCGAACCGCCACGCGGCGACGCGGCCTGCGCTGCTCTCGATGTGATGTCTGAGACCGCGTGCCAAGAGCGCCTGCTCGGCGATCGGGTGGGCAAAGCGCGGCGGCGTGATGAATAGGCGCGACGCGGTGCGAACCGTCCAATGAGGCGCGAGGCGCGCGGCCACACCCATGCCCACTCGCAGCAGCACCTGGCGGGCTTGCAACGAGAAGGAACGTGTGATAGTTCGAACGGTCGTGCTATTTATGGGCGAAGAGTTGGGCAGGGTCAGCGTCATGAAAGCCTCCTTGGGGCGTCAGGCAGCCGGGTTGGCTGCGGGAGAACGAACGGCCGGCGTCGTGAGTGCGTCCGCGACCAGTCGCTCAAAAGCCTTGAACGCGCATTGGGCTGCATCAACCTCGCGCATCAGGCGGTGAGAAAAGTAGTAGGCATTGGCGATGCCGAAAATCTCGAATGCGTATTGACGGGAGTCGGTGTCCGGTCTGAACTCACCCGTCTCGATGCAAAGATCCACTGTGCGGGCCATGGCGCTCTGCATGCGCGCATGATGCCGCACCACGGTGTCGCGCACCGGGCCGGGACGGTCGTCGAACTCGAAAGCGGCCGCCATGATCGGGCAGCCACCCTTCAATTGGCAGTTCTCCGACCACACCAGCCAGTTGCCAAACAGGGCACGCAGACGCGCGACGCCACGCGGCTCGTTGAGCGCGGCCATGAATACCCGCTCGGTCACCCGGCGTGCGCCCTCGTCCAGAACCGCAATTTGCAGGTCTTCTTTCGAGCCGAAGTGCGCGAACAGTCCGCTTTTCGAGAGGCCTGTTCTTTCAGCCAGAGAGCCGATAGTGAGCGCTTCAAAGCCAGATTCGCTGGCGACATTCAGCGCAACGTCCAAGATCTGGGCGCGGGTTTCCTCGCCCTTTGAGAGGCGGCGGATGGCACTGTCGGCAAGTCGTTGTGCGGCATTCATGGCGGATAATTTAGAACGACCGTTCGTATTTGTCAAGTACTTCTTGCGCCGGCGGCGAAATAGATTGAAATCGGCGTGCTTGTGGCAGGAGTCGCTTAGATGGGCCGGCAGCGCGGGCACCGATGCCCGCCGCGACCGGTGACATCCGCATGGCGAATTGGGGTGCCACTGCCGGCGCAAGGCGGGCCTTGGCGGGCAAGCACGTGGAGTTGGTAGCCTTAATCTCTGACTTTTTTTGCCGAGTCTTGCAACTCGATACCGAGTTTCTGAAGGTAAGGATGCTCGCGCAAAGCCGCCGTTGGCAGCGCCGCGATTGCCGAGGCGCTATGGCACCGCTACCGCGTCCGGCACCTGCAAGCCGGCCAGCGTCCGATCGCCCGCGCGATGCACGACCCAGCGTCCGTGGAGCGAGATGTGACTGAACAGGGCGAAGCCGCCCGCGAAGTGGAGCAGCATCGCCTCGCCACGAGGCCTGCGGCTGCGAGCGTGCGCTCGGTCCGGACCGATTGCCAGCGGGCGGGGCAGGCCCGACTCGCCGCGCTTCACCTCGCGGCCGGCCGAAATGGACGCGATCTGGTCCGCCTCGCGGCGACTCTCCGGACCCTGGGGCATGGCTAGCTTAGCTGGGCAGCGTGCGTCCGCGCGCCTCGTGCGCGCGCCACCACGCGGCGAACTCGGGTGCCGCACGCGCTTCGGAAAACAGAAAGCCCTGTACCGCGTCGCTGCCGAGATCGCGCAGCTGATTGAAGGTCGCCTCGTCTTCGACACCTTCCGACACGGCACGCAGGTCGAAGTTGTGCGCAAGATCGATGACCGAGCGGACGATCTGGGCGTCGCCGCGAGAAAGCCGCATGGCCTGGACGAACATCTTGTCGATCTTGAGTTCATGCACCGGGAAGCGCTTCAGGTAGGCGAGCGACGAATAGCCGGTGCCGAAGTCATCAATGGCGAGCTTCACGCCCAGGTCGCGCAACCGGGTGAGGAGGCGCAGCGAGCGTTCCACGTCACCGATCATCGAGCCCTCGGTGATTTCGAAGAGCAACGATTGGGGGGCCACATTCCACACCGCCAACGCCTGCGCCACTTCATCGGGAAACTCGCTGTCGGCCAGCGTGCGCGGGGAGAGATTCACCGCGACACTCACGTCAATGCCCTGGCGGCGCAGCTCCGCGTTTTCGCGGAGCGCGCAGTGCAGGGTCCAGGTCGTGAGCGCGGGCAAGAGACCCGTGTTTTCCGCCAGCCCCACCAGCACGGACGGCGACACAGGAGAGCTCCCCGGCGCGTCCCAGCGCAACAGGGCCTCCACGGTGTGGCAGGCGCCGCTCTCCGTCTCGATTTGCGGCTGATAGTGCAGTTTGAGCTGATTCGACTTGATTGCCTTGGAAAGTTCGATGTCGAGCCCGCGATAGATTTCGGTCTCGACGCGATCCTCGGTGCGATAAATGTGATAGCCCGATTCGCTGGACGATGCGATGCGCGCGGCGACATCCGCCTTGATGAGCAGTTGCTCGGCATCACGCGCGCCCTCCGGGTACAGCGCGATGCCCAAATGCGGGCGAATGCTGACCGTGTCTTCCTGACTGACACCGGCCACGGCGAACGGCTTCTGCAACGTCGAAAGCACACGCACGGCTGCGAGGACGCTTTGCGCGCCGTCACCGAGGTTCGGCAGTACCAGGCAGACGGTTTCGTTGGACAACTTGGCCATGCGATCGACATCGCGCAGCACGCGGTCCAAGCGCGCCATCGCATGCTCCATCACTACTTCCGCGCTGATGCCGCCCGTGAGCGCCTGTAGACGATTGGCGCGGCGAAGTTCCACCATCATCACCGCTAGCGCGGAGTTGGGATGACCGCTGATGAGTCGGCTGATCTCGCCACCGATAGCTTGCCTCGTGACGACCCGGCTGGCACCCGTCGTTTGCGTCATGGCAGTGACGTCAGGAGACGTAGAAGTCCCGGGCGTCCAGCCCGTAGGCGCCGGATGCCAGGCCGCGCCGGATGAAAATGGCTTGGCCGTTCGCGTCCATCGGCGCGTAAAGCAGGTCCATCGTCGCGGGATGGGCAGAGCGCGTCTTGTCGGGGCCGGTGATCACGAGCACTCTGGGTTTTAAACGCCGGGTCTTGTTGTGACTGATGACGGCGGCGACCTCCCCAGTCGACAGTTCAACCAGCGATCCCACGGGAAACACCCCCACGGCCTGAATGAACTGCTCGACGATGGGCGCGTGAAAATATTCGCCGCCCCACCCGGAGAGGCTGCGTAGCGCGTCGTAAGCCGACACCGCCTCGGCGTAGGGCCGCTGATTGGTCAGTGCGGCGAAGCAGTCGGCGATGGCGGCCATGCGGCCGAAGAGCGAAATGTTGGGGCCGGCCAGCGCGCGCGGATAGCCGCTGCCGTTTTCGCGTTCGTGGTGCTGGGCGATGCCAACCATGATGTCAGGGTCGAGCGAGCCGGACTCGCTCAGGAGGTCGATGCCCAACTGAACGTGGGTCTTGACCATCTCGTATTCCTCGGTGGTCAACTGCCCGGCCTTCTCCAGCAAATCGCGGGGCAGCTTGATCTTGCCGATGTCGAGCAATAGGCCGATCGTGCCCAACTGTGCGAGTTGGGACTTGGGAAAACCCAGATGGCGGCCCAGCGCCAGCAGATAGACCGAGGCATACAGGCCGTGCCCGTAGGTCGCCTCGTCGCTTTCGCGTAGCCGCATCACCCACATCAGGGCGTCGGGATTGCGCACCATGCTGTCGACCATGTCGGAAATGACTTCCTCGATCTCCGGGAGCGCCAGCGTGCGGCCCGCGCGAATGTCCTGGGCGATGCGGTGCAACACATCAGCGGAGCGGGTGACGACCTGTGCGGCGGCGCTGGTTTCCTCTTCGACGGTGGCGGCATCCTCGTACACCACCAGGTGAATGGCGGGTGGAATGAATGCGGGGCGTCCGGCCGGTTTGCCGGGTTCGGTGACTGGGCCGACGTCGGTGGCGAGTGTCTTACTCGGCTTGCCACCATCGCCGCGAATCAGACGGGACAGGGCGCTCAGGATGGACTGCGCCAGTCCGCTCTCCTGCTTGGGCGGTACCGGTGCGTTGCCGGTTTCCGCGTGAGGCTTGGGGGTCAGCAGGTAGCGTCCGGATTCGGTGGGACGGAACTCGGCATCACGAGTCGTGATGACGAGCTCGGGCACCGATGTGTCCGTGCCAGCGCTCAATCTGGCCGCAGCGGTTTCCACTGCGGCCGGACGTGGTGGCGCCGAACCGCGCTCGGTCGATGATGTCTTTTGCCGGGAATCGGGCGCCGCGCGGCGACTCACGATGACGCTGGGCGCGGTCTCGACTGGTTTCTGGGTGGGCGGCGGCTTCATCGTAGGCGGCTGATGCTCCGCTGCGGACCGCGCCCGGTCGATGGTGACCTCCTCGCAGAACTTGCGCAGTTGCTCGATCTGCTCCTCGTCTTGAATCAGAAAGCCCTGAATGAGAAATGGCGTGTCCATCCACGGTCGATCAATGTCGGCGATGAACATGCCGATTTCAAGCTTGGAGACCGGAATTTTCGAGTACACGGAGGGGGATGACCTTGCGCTCTTATTCTGTTTGAGCCGGGGGGACGGCTCCGGGTCGGCACCCGTGTGGGCCCACGTCGCCGCCAATGCGCCACTATGCCGTTTCGGCGGGGCGGCTGCAACAGGTGGCCCGGCAAGTGCCGCTGATGTGGTTCAATCCCGGCTTTCGCGAATCGCGAGTGCCTAAGTTTCGAAAGCCATGATTTTCAAGTTGCACAAGCAGGATGGCGCCGCCCGGCGCGGCACGCTGAAGCTCAACCACGGCGTGGTCGAGACGCCGGCCTTCATGCCGGTCGGCACCTATGGCGCCGTGAAAGCCATGAGCCCCGTCGAGTTGAAGGACCTGGGCGCGCACATCGTGTTGGGCAACACGTTTCACCTCTGGCTGAGACCCGGACTCGCGGTTATCGCCGCGCATGAGGGGCTGCATCGCTTCATGGCCTGGGATGGTCCCATCCTGACCGACTCGGGCGGATTCCAGGTTTGGAGCCTGGGAGAGCTGCGCAAGATCACCGAAGAGGGCGTCGCCTTCCAGTCGCCCGTGAACGGCGACAAGTGCTTCCTCTCGCCGGAGGAATCGATGCGCATCCAGCGCACGCTGAATTCCGACGTGGTGATGATCTTCGACGAGTGTACCGCCTACCCGGCCACGGTCGATGTGGCGGCGGTGTCGATGCGCCTCAGTCTGCGCTGGGCCAAGCGATCGCGCGAAGAGTTCGACCGTCTGGAAAATCCCAACGCCCTGTTCGGCATTGTCCAGGGTGGTATGCACGAGTCTTTGCGGGAAGAGTCGCTCGCGGGGCTGACAGAGATTGGGTTTCACGGCTATGCGATCGGCGGCTTGTCCGTCGGCGAACCGAAAGAGGACATGTTGCGCATCCTGGCCCACACCGGGCCCAGGATGCCTGCGGACAAGCCGCGCTACCTGATGGGGGTCGGTACGCCAGAAGACCTCGTGGCGGCGGTGAGCGAGGGCATCGACATGTTCGATTGCGTCATGCCCACGCGGAATGCCCGCAACGGCTGGCTCTTCACGCGCTTTGGCGATGTGAAAATTCGCAACGCCCGCCACAAGGACGACACCGGCCCGCTTGATCCAACGTGTACCTGCCCGACCTGCACGCGATTCAGCCGGTCCTACCTTCATCACTTGCAGCGCACGAACGAAATCCTGGGCGCCCGACTCAATACCTTGCACAACCTTTTCTACTACCAGATATTGATGCGCGAAATGCGCGACGCCATCGCCGAAGGGCGCTTTGCCACGTGGCGGGACCGCTTTCACTCGGATCGCTCAGGCCTAGATGCCTGATTTGTCCGGGATTTTCGCTCCCGTCGAGGGGGATCGCTGTGCTAGAATCGCGCGTTTTCCTGAACCCTTACCGGATTGACCCATGATCAGTAACGCCTATGCCCAAGCCGCCCAGCCGTCCGGGGGCGATGCCTTGATTTCGATGCTCCCGATCATCGTGATGTTCGGCCTGCTTTATTTCCTCATGATTCGCCCCCAGATGAAAAAGGCCAAAGAGCACAAGCAGATGATCGATGCCTTGCAGAAGGGTGACGAGGTGGTGGTCATGGGCGTCATTGGCAAGGTCGTCAAGCTGGGCGATGGCTATGTGGGCGTGGAAGTGGCTGACGGCACTGTCATGCATTTCCAGCGTCAGGCCGTGACCACCCTGCTGCCCAAGGGCACCGTCCACGACGTCATGAAGTAATTCGGAAGGCGCGCCCACCCCGCGCCTTCGCATCGCGGCGCCCGCCCGGGCGCCGGTCCGCACATCGAGGTTCCCACATGAACAAGTATCCCCCCTGGAAGTACGCGATCATCGCTTTGACGCTCGTGATCGGCTTCCTCTTCGCCGTGCCGAATCTGTTTGGCGAGGCACCCGCCATCCAGGTCTCGGGCCTGCGCGCCAACAAGGCCGACGACGCCATCAGGAAGCAGATCGAGGAGACGTTGAAGGTTGCGAATATTCGCCATGAGTCCATCCTCGTGGACGATAACTCCATCAAGGTCCGTTTCCCCGACACCGATACCCAGTTGAAGGCGCGCGATGCCGTGCAGGCGAAGGTCGGCCCCGGTTATGTGGTTGCGCTGAATCTGGTGTCCGACAGCCCGGCCTGGCTCACCGCCATCGGCGCGAAGCCGATGTACCTCGGCCTGGACTTGCGTGGCGGCGTGCATTTTCTGCTGTCCGTGGACATGAAAGCAGTGATGGACAAGGCCGTGGATCGTTACAACGGCGAAATCCGCAACCTGTTGCGCGAAAAGAAAATCTATTACAGCGGCCTGGCGCGCGAAGGCGACAAGGTCGTCGTGCGTTTCAAGGACAAGGCGCTGCGCGATCAGGCCGACAAGTTGCTCGTGAGCCAGGTGCCGGACCTCAACCTGCGCGACACCAGCGCGGGCGAGGATTTCCAGATCACCGCCACCATCAAGCCCGAGGCCGCGACGCGCACGCGCGACAGCGCGCTGCAGCAGAACATCACCACGTTGCGCAATCGCGTGAACGAACTCGGCGTGTCCGAACCCATCGTGCAGCAAAGCGGCCCTGACCGCATCCTCGTGCAACTGGCCGGCGTGCAGGACACGGCGCGCGCCAAGGACATCATCGGACGCACCGCATCGCTGGAAGTCCGCATGGTGGCCGAGGAGCTGGCTTCGTCTCCGGGTCTGGATGCGTTCGAGGCCTACAAGAGTCAATCGGCGCCGTTTGGCACCATCAAGCTGACCGACGACCGCGGCGCCACCGTGCTGGTGCGCAATTCGCTGGTGATCACCGGCGAGCGCGTGATCGATGCGCAACCCAACTTCGATCAGCAAAGCGGCGGCCCCATCGTGACCGTGCGGCTGGACGCGGCCGGTGGCCGGGTGATGACCCAGACCACACGTGAGAACGTGAAGAAACGCATGGCGATGATCCTCGTGGAGAAGGGCAAGTCGGAAGTGTTGACCTGGCCCAGCATCAACGGCGAATTCGGATCCAACTTCATCATCACCGGCATGCCGAGCGTTGAGGAGTCGAAGAATCTCGCACTGCTGCTTCGCGCTGGCTCGCTCGCGGCTCCGATGGAAATCATCGAGGAGCGCACGATCGGTCCCAGCCTTGGTGCGGAGAACATCAAGATGGGGCAGAACGCGGTGATCGGCGGATTCATCGCGATCGCGGTGTTCATGTGCGCGTATTACATGCTCTTCGGCCTGGTCTCCGTGTTGGCACTGGGTGCGAACCTCTTGTTCCTGGTGGCCTTGCTCTCGATGATGCAGGCGACACTGACCCTGCCCGGTATCGCGGCCATCGCGCTCACGCTCGGCATGGCGATTGACGCCAACGTGCTCATCAACGAGCGTATCCGCGAGGAAGTGCGCGCCGGCATGTCGCCCCAGATGGCGATTCAGGCGGGCTACGACCGGGCGTTCGACACCATTCTTGATTCGAACATCACCACGCTCATCGCTGGCTTGGCGCTGCTGGTTTGGGGTTCGGGTCCAGTGCGCGGGTTCGCGGTGGTTCACTGCCTTGGCATTCTCACGTCGATTTTCAGCGCGGTCGTGGTGTCGCGCGGACTGGTCAACCTGATCTACGGCGGCAAGAAGAAGGTCGCGAAACTGTCCATCGGCGACACCAGCTGGCAACAGAAAGCGGCAGCCTGACGCGCGCGCGTCGAGCGACCGCCAAGCGCCAATCAAGAAAGAACTGAGAGTCGATCATGGAATTTTTCAAGATCAAGAAGAGCATCCCGTTCATGCGCCATTCGTTGGCGTTCAACGTGATCTCGTTCGTCACCTTCTTGCTCGCGGTGTTCTTCCTCGCGACCAAGGGATTGCATCTGTCCATCGAATTCACCGGCGGCACGGTGATGGAGGTGACCTATCCTCAAGCGGCGGACCCGGAGAAAGTGCGGGGCACGCTGAATGCGGCGGGTCTCACCGATGTGACGGTGCAAAAGTTCGGCAGCTCGCGAGATCTGCTGATTCGCCTCCCGCTCAAGCTGGAGAAAACGGAGAAGGGCGGCGACAACCAGAACGAGGCGATGCAAAAGCAGAAGGAAAGCGTGTTCGCGGCGCTTACCGCTCAGCCTGCGCCGGGCGAAGCGTCTGAATGCGCCGCCGTCCACGCCGAGTATGCCGCGCTGGGCAAGATCGCCTTCAAGGAGCGCGATGAGGCCCGCGTCGCGGCCATGGAGGAGAAGCGCGTTGCGCTGGGCGAGAAATGCACCAAGCTGGTCCGCACCGAGTTCGTCGGCAGCCAAGTCGGCTCTGAGCTCGCGACCGATGGCGCCATGGCGTTGCTGGCCGTCTGTCTCGGCATCATGGCCTATCTCGCCATCCGCTTCAAATGGCGCTTCGCGGTCGCCACCATCATCGCCAACTTGCATGACGTCGTGATCATTTTGGGATTCTTCGCGTTCTTCCAGTGGGAATTCTCATTGCCCGTGCTGGCTGGCATTCTCGCCATCTTGGGCTACTCCGTGAACGAGTCGGTCGTGGTGTTCGACCGCGCGCGCGAGATGTTCCGGAAAATGCGCAAGGCGACAACCGAGGAAGTCTTCGACGCCGCGATCACCGGCACGATTTCGCGGACCATCATCACCCACGGCTCCACGCAGATGGCGGTGGTCGCCATGCTGATCTGGGGTGGACCGACGCTGCATTACTTCGCGCTCGCGCTCACCATCGGCATCTGTTTCGGCATCTATTCCTCGGTGCTGGTGGCCTGTCCGCTGGCGAAGTACCTCGGCGCCACGCGTGCGGACTTTGTCGAGGACAAGAAGGCCGAGGCGGGGAAGCCCGTCACGCCCTGATCGCAAATCCGGATGTCTACAACGGCGTTGCAGGGGGCTGCGGCGCCGTTTTCATTTCGCGCGGCTCGCCATGATGCTGGCAATGTAGACCCAGAGGCTCAGCGCGATTTCAGTCACGGCGAGTGTTCGTGAGACGCCGCTTTCGGACCAGGCGCGCACCACGCCTTCGGTGAAGTAGAACAGGATGAGCATGGACAGCCACTGGAAGGTGCGGCGCGTCCCGCGCAACGCGTAGACGAGTGCGATGCCAAGCGGCAACGCCTTCCAGGCCAACATGGACCCGCCCGGCCGCAGCGGGGCCAGCCAAAGCTCCCAGCCAAGCGCCAGCAGAGCAAGTGCCAAGAGTCCGCCCGCCACAGCGTGACGCGCGTTCACGCGCGGCTGTGCGCCTTCGGAATCACGCACGCAATTTCAACGCGATCCGGGCCAGTCGCTGCCCCAGCGCGAATGCGAGTTGAGCCTCGTCATCGGTGAGCGGCTGATCGTTGTCGGGCCCGGCCACGTGCGAGGCGCCGTAGGGCGTGCCGCCGGACCGCGTCGTGCTGAGGCGCGTCTCGGTGAACGGAATGCCAACCATCACCATGCCGTGATGCAGGAGCGGCACCATCATGGAGAGCAGCGTGGACTCCTGTCCGCCGTGCTGGGTGGCCGAAGAGGTGAACACGGCGGCGGGTTTGCCGGACAGCGTGCCTTTGAACCACTCGCCCGACAGTCCATCGAGAAAATGCTTCATCGGCGCGGCCATGTTGCCGAAGCGCGTGGGTGACCCCAGCGCCATGCCGATGCACTCGGCAAGGTCCGCGTTGGTCACGTACGGCGCGCCTGATTCGGGGACGGGCGGTTCGGCTTTCGCTGTCACCACGGCGACCTTCGGCACGGTGCGCAGGCGCGCGGCGGCGCCCGGCACGCTGTCAATGCCGCGGGCGATGTGGCGGGCCAGTTCGGCGATGGAACCGGAATGGCTGTAGTAGAGAACGAGGATGTCTGACATGGATGTCGAATGAAGTTGGGCTTGGCGTCACGCCTGGCAGTGCGAATATTCGCATGATCCCGGTTGTCGGCCCGAGGCATCGCAGACCCAACCTCTCTATCATGCGAGTGCAGCACCGTTCTCGATGCGAATATTCGCAACATCCGTCTCCACGCCACTCACCATGCCTGAGCGTCTGCAACGACTTTTGAGCTTTGCCCGCTTCCTGTTTGCGCGCTTCGTGGAGGACCGCTGCTTGCAGATCGCGGGCAGCCTCACGTTCAGCACGCTTTTGTCGCTGGTGCCGCTGTTCGCGATCGTGGTGGCGATCCTGTCCTATCTGCCGTTTTTCCAGCAGCTCCTCACCAACATCAAGATTTTCCTGCTCATGAACCTGGTGCCGGACATCGCGTACAAGATCATCACGGTCTACATGGGCCAGTTCACGGCCAACGCGCGCAAGCTCACCTACGTCGGCATCGGATTTCTCCTCGTCACCGCGTTCTCGATGCTCTACACGGTGGATCGCTCGTTCAACGACATCTGGCGCTCACGGCGCGCACGGCCGTGGTGGATGAGCGGCGTGGCCTACCTCATGCTGCTCGTCGCGGCTCCGCTGCTGCTGGGCCTTGGAATCAGCATCACGTCTTATCTCGTCAGCCTCTCGCTGGGCGTCGCCGGGCGACTGCCCTGGCTGGACGAGGCGTTGCTCAAGGTGCTGTCGGTGGGGGGCAGCACGGTGACATTTTTTCTCGTCTATCGCGTCGTGCCATGCCGACATGTGCCCGTTGCCAACGCGCTTGTCGGCGCGTTCATCGCGGCGCTGCTGTTCGAGGCATTGAAGAGTTTGTTCGCCGTGTACGTGACCTTGATGCCCGGTTTCAACATGGTCTATGGCGCGTTCGCCGCCATCCCGGTGTTCTTGCTGTGGGTGTATCTCTGCTGGTGCGTGATCCTGATTGGGGCGGAGATCAGCGCGTCGTTACCCTACTGGGGGCACGAGCGCTGGCACCATTTGGTGGCACGCCCAGCGCAGCGGCTCGACTTTCAGAACGGTCTGGAACTCTTGGCGGCGCTGGCACGTACGCGTGACGCGGTGCGCGGCGCTTCACTGGGCGACTTGAATCGGGAGGTCGCCGCGCCGCTGGATTGGCTGGAAGACACGCTTGATCACCTCGTGGCCCGGGGGGTGGTGCGGCGCGAGCGCGGTTCGCGCTTCCGGCTCATCGCCGATCCCGAGGCCATCACGCTTGCGGAGTCATGGAATTGGTTCCACGATGCGCCCTTGGAAGGCGTGATTCCGGCAGGACTTGGAGCGCTCGCCGGCGATCTGCCCGGGACCTTCAAGGAGCACCTCGCCCGGCCCTTGCAAGCCTGGCTGGGAGCGCGGTCGGGTGACAACAGCGAGGCCGAAGTCAGGAAGGACTGAACTGAAAGATCTCGAACCGCGAGGTCTTCTCCACGAGACCGGTTGAACGGATGACGCTCAGATTCACGCCGTCATTCAACTCGAACTCGCGCAGATCAGCGAAGGTATCGGGATAGGTGAGCAACGTGTCGCTGTCGCCTTCGCCGTGAATCGGCGGCAGCTTCAGCGCGGCCTGGATACGGCTGTTCGACGAGATGGTCGGCTCGATTTCCATCGGCTGCGCGTTGGGCGCGATCAATTCCACACCGAATTCGAGATCGTTGCTCTCCAGCACATTCAGCCAACGCACGATGCCCACGTTCCAGCTCTGCCCGCCCGAAAAGCGGACGCCCACCACTTCACCCACGGTGATGCCCACCACGCCGCCCGGCTCGCGATGCAGACGCAGCCCATTGGGGCTTTGGTTCAGCACCGTCCACTCTTCCACACCCAATGATTTCGACACCGGGTCGGTCGGCATTTTCAAGAGCGGCACGGTATCGCCCGCGGCGATGGCTTGAGTCTCAGCCTCGGGGTCTTCGTTCGCCGCCAGAGCGCAGAAATGCGCAATGGCCTTGATGCCCGAGCAGACCGCGACACCGGTCTCCGCCGGATTGCGGCGGAACTGGCGCTTGGGCGGGTCGCCCCAGAGCCGCGTGAGCCGGGTGAGCAGGTCGTACATTTCGTGCGCGCCCTTCGACTTGGCAGCGTCCTTGTTTGTGCTGAGTTGCGCCAGCTTCTGTTTCAGCTTCTCCACCAGCTTGCTGACATCCACGAGGCGCAGCACCTGGCCCGGCGGCTCCTTGATGGCGATCGACATGAGGCGCGGCGCGCGATCCGAATCCAGCGCCACGAGGAACGCTTTTTGCGGATCGAGGTTTTCGGGCCGCTGGTCGGTGAGGGTCACGCTGCCGCGCGCCTGGGCAAGCAATTCCAGCACCTTGTCCGCCTCGCGGTACATGAGGCGATATGGATCGGCCAGCGAGAGCACCACAGGCTCAAGGTAGAGGTCGGCAATCGATACCTTGGCGTCCTCATCAGGTATCTCGGCCAGCATGCCCTGCTCCTCGGCGTAGGCGTAGAGCTGGCTGATATCGCGCCATGTGCCAGCGGGTGCCGGGTAGTAGGTCTTGTAGCTCTGCAAAAGCACGCGCCCGGTGTACGCGATGGCGCGAGCGAGCGGCAAGGGCAGGGATTTTTTCGCGCCGAAGGCGAGCAGCTTGCCGGTCTTGTCGACAATGTAGAGCTTGTAGGCGATGGCGCATTCGCCTGCAAGCGTCCGAGCCAGCTCGAAGGCTTCGCGTTGCTTGGCGGGCAGCGGCAGCGTGCTGTAGGCGAAAATGTGCTCCAGCTCCTCCAGCAGTGTGACAATGACGGGGCGGTAGATCTCCATCAGCTCAAGCCGTTCGTCGGCCGAGAGCTTGCTGCGATTTAACGTGGTGAGATGTTCCAGCAGCGCGCGTCCGGTTTCGACGACCTTGGCCAGTGGCAGGGCTTCCACCCAGGCCTTGGCCTGCTTCGGCTTGGTTTCAATGTCCTTCGGCAAAGCCTGTACCGGCGCCGGTACCGTGAGCGTTAGTGCCATAATCCCCCGCTACGCATTCTAGGAAGTTGTTTATTTTCTTGTTGGTTATCAAGGGATTCTAGCAGAATGACTTCACTCCAAAGCACCCCCCACCGGCTGGGCCGGGCCTTCGCGGCAATTGGTATTAGCGCTGGCTTATGGGTTGCCGCCCTGCCAGCGGTCGCCTTCGAGTTGAGAGATGCTGACGGCAAACGCCACCAGCTGGCCAACCTGAAAGGCAAATGGGTGGTGGTGAATTTCTGGGCGACCTGGTGCGCGCCCTGCATCAAGGAGATTCCCGATCTCGCCGCGTTCGCCAAGGCGCAGGGCGACAAGGCGCTGGTGTTGGGAGTCGCAATGGACTATGAGGATGAAAAAGCGCTGGCGCCATTCGCCAAGAAGGTCGGCATGACCTATCCCATGGTGCCGGGTGAGCGCGACGAGCAGGCGGAGAAGAACTTCGGTCGCATGAAGGGCTTGCCCACCACGATCGTCTACGACCCGTCGGGAAAGCAGGTCATGAACCGCACCGGCATCATCACCCTGGCGATGCTGAACGAGCTCGTCGCCAAAGGCGCGGCGAGGAAGTAGCGGTTCACCACTGCGAATATTCGCAGTGACCGTGACGGCGCCTATCGCCAGCGATCACGCAGGGTGCGTTCCACCGCGCGCGGATAGTCCGGCCGGCCCAGGCTGCCGTTGTACCGGCCCAGCGCGCGATCCAGATTGCCCCGTTCAGTGTCGAGGTAGTGCCGCAGGATGAGGCAGCCATAGCGCAGGTTGGTGCGCAGATTGAAGAGATTGTGGTCCGATTGACCGATCTCTTTCACCCAGAATGGCATGACCTGCATGTAGCCGCGCGCGCCCGCACGGGATACGGCGAACTTGCGGAAAGCGCTTTCGACGTCGATCACCGCCAGCACCAACTGCGGGTCCAGCCCCGCGCGCGTGGCCTCGTAGTGGACGGTCTTGAGAAACGCATCGGTATCAGCAACGGTCGCGAAGCGGCCCGGCGCGCGCTGCGCCATGCGGACGCGCATTTCGACGAGCCAGCGTTGACCGGCGGCGTCAGCGGCGAGGTAGTTGTCGGGCGCGGGCCGATCAGCCGCCGCCCGCGACAGCGCGGCGCGGGTGGCGGCCGACAGGACCTCGTACTGCTGCGCGCCGCCTTGCGAATATTCGCAATGGAGCAGCAGCACTGCCAGGGCGATCAGGGCGACACTACGGGCGATGAATGCCATACACCAGCGCCGGCGCACCGAGGAGCTCGATCTCCGCCTCGAAGCGCTCGCCGATTTTTTCAGCCACGCGAATGGACGCCTGATTGTCGCGGCGGATGAAACTCACCACGTGCTCCTTGCCCAGCGTGGTGAACGCATACTCCAGCGCGGCGGCGGCCGCTTCGGTGGCATACCCGCGCCCCCAGTGCTTGCGGTGGAAAAGCCAGCCGACTTCAAAGCCCGGCCAGCCCTCAGGGTGATAGAAGCCTGCGCGCCCCAGCACCTCGCCGGTTTCCCGGTGCGTGACCGCGAGCATGCCGTAGCCCCGCAGCGCCCAGTGGCCGAGGCCGGCGGCGAGAAAGCGCCACGATTCCGCGCGGGTCAGCGTCTTGCCTTCGCCGATGTACTGCATGGTGAGTGCATCGGCGTGCATGTCGGCGAAAACATCAAGATCGCTTTCCCGATACAAGCGCAGGCGCAAGCGCGCGGTGTCGATGACGACACCATCGTTCAGGCGGCCGAGACCGGGGAGGTCGGTCACGTGGCGAGTTTCGCTTGAATGAACGTGCGAATGTCGGCCACAGCCACCTTGGCCGCGGCCGTGTCGCGCCGGCCCTGGTATTCCACCATGCCGTCCTTCAATCCGCGATCACCGATCGTGATGCGATGCGGCACGCCGATCAGTTCGAGGTCGGCGAACATGACGCCGGGGCGCTCGTCGCGGTCGTCGAGCAGCACGTCCACGCCGGCTTTGGTGAGATCGTCGTGCAGCGAGTCGGCCAGCGCTTTCACCGCTTCGGATTTCCGATAGCCGATGGGCGCGATGGCCACGCGAAACGGCGCCATGCTGTCCGGCCAGATGATGCCGCGGTCATCATGGTTCTGTTCGATGGCTGCGGCGATGATGCGCGTGACGCCGATTCCGTAGCAGCCCATTTCCGCGAGCTTCAGCGTGCCATCCTCGGCGGTGTATACACAGTTCATGTCCTTCGAATAGCGGTTGCCCAGCGCGAACACATGGCCCACCTCGATGCCACGGCGCAATTTCAGAGCGCCTTTGCCATCGGGCGAGGCATCGTCTTCGACGACGTTGCGGAGGTCTGCGACCCGCGCCGGCTCGGCGCAATCCCTGCCCCAGTTCACCCCGGTGAGGTGGTGGTCGGCCGCGTTCGCGCCGCACACGAAATCGCTCATCGCGGCGACGGTGCGGTCGGCAATGACGGGACCCTTGAATCCAACCGGGCCGAGATAGCCGGGCTTGCATCCGGTCGCCGCGATGATTTCCTCTTCGGTC
This sequence comes from Betaproteobacteria bacterium, assembly GCA_016791265.1. Lineage (GTDB taxonomy): Bacteria > Pseudomonadota > Gammaproteobacteria > Burkholderiales > Usitatibacteraceae > JAEUMY01. The sequence continues at coordinate 277,988 of JAEUMY010000010.1, read as the reverse complement.
GCCCAGCGCCACTCGGCACATCCTGGCAACTTGCCGGCTTTCACTTCATTCAGCGAGTGATCGCCGCGCACGAGCAGCATCTGCACCTTGTCGTCGGCGAAGATCATGAGGCATTTCACTGTGCGTTCGATGGGCAGCTTCAGGAATGCGGCCACGTCTTCGCAGGCGGACTTGCCGGGGGTCGGCACCTTCAGAAGCGCCTCGGCCGGTGCCGCGCGCGGCGTGGCGGGCGCGACCGCCTCTGCCAGTTCCACATTGGCCGCGTAATCCGACTCGGGACAGTAGGCGATGACATCTTCGCCGGAATCGGCCAGAACCTGGAATTCCTGCGAGGCCTTGCCGCCGATGGCGCCGGTGTCCGCCGCGACCGGGCGGAACTCCAGACCAAGTCTTGCGAATATTCGCATGTAGGCGTCGAACATGATCTGGTATGACTTCATCATGCCGGCTTCATCGATGTCGAACGAGTAGGCGTCCTTCATGACGAATTCGCGCGCGCGCATCACCCCGAAACGCGGGCGGATCTCGTCACGGAATTTGTTGGTGATGTGATAGAAATTGACCGGTAGCTGGCGATAGCTCTTCACTTCGCGGCGCACGATGTCGGTGATCACCTCTTCATGCGTCGGCGCGAACAGGAAATCGCGCTCATGGCGGTCCTTGATCTTGAGAAGCTGCGCGCCGAATTTTTCCCATCGCCCGGTTTCCTGCCAAAGCTCGGCCGGGTTCACCAGCGGCATGCGAAGTTCAATCGCTCCGGAGCGGTCCATCTCTTCGCGGATGATGTTTTCCACCTTGAGATAGGTGCGAAGGCCAATAGGCATCAGCGTGTAGAGGCCGCTGCCGAGCTTGTTGATGATGCCGGCGCGCAGCATCAACTTATGCGACACCAGTTCAGCCTCGGCCGGGGCTTCCTTCATAGTCGAGAGAAAAAAGCGCGAAAGGTACATGTTTTCCTTGTTTTTCAATGCGTTCCAGTCGCCATTCTAGCGGGTCTGAACATTTCCTCGCCGCGCCCTGTCTGACGGTGGAGCGACGGCAAGCGGTTGAGCGTCCGGTAAGTGTTTGATTTCATGGGTCCAATGAGGATTGCTGGTTAGAAAACAAGCACTTACCGCGACAATCTCTACCCTTTCTCGAATTTTTATGAAACAATCAATTCAATTTAACGAATTGGATGGTGACGACAATGATCGACCGGGACGGATACCGCCCGAATGTCGCCATCGTGCTTGTGAACCACAAGAACGAGGTGTTCTGGGGCAAGCGCATCAAGGAACACGCCTGGCAGTTTCCGCAAGGCGGAATCAAACCAGGTGAGAGCCCCGAGCAGGCGATGTACCGGGAGCTTGAGGAAGAGACGGGTTTGAAACCGGACCACGTCAAGATCCTTGGGCGCACCAAAGGATGGCTGCACTACAACGTGCCGACGCATTGGGTGAAGCGTGAGTGGCGTGGCACGTACAAGGGGCAGAAGCAGATCTGGTACTTGCTGCGGCTTACCGGGAGGGATTGCGACATCCGGCTCCGCGCCAGCACGCATCCTGAGTTCGATGCGTGGCGCTGGCATGACTATTGGGTGCCGCTGGATGCGGTCATCGAGTTCAAGCGCGACGTGTACCGGCAGGCGCTGCACCAGTTAGTGCGATACCTCGATCATCGTCCGCGGCGGAAAGATTCGCGGCCGCGGCCCATGCGGACTGAGACGCCGCCTGCCCCGCCCGCCGCTGGCGGTGAGGCCGCCGCGATGCCGAGTTGATGGCGAATGCCAATGAAAACGGGGAGCGACGCTCCCCGTTTTAGCTGGTGTGGCCGCGCGGCGATCAGCGGAAAGTTGCGACACTCCCCACCGCGCCCATTGCGACAATGCCGCCAGTGACCAGACCGATGATGAACCCAACCACGATGGCTGCGATGATGACGACGATGGTGTATCCCACCGCCTTCGCTTCCGGCACATTCTTCATCGTCGTTGAGCCGACGTAGAAAATGTACGCGCCATAGAGCGCGATGAGTAGCGCGAGCAGCCCGCCCAGAAGCGGAATGATCGAGAGAATGCCACCCACCCAACTCGCGGTCATCGAGTAGGTCACGAGCTTGAATGACTGAATGAAATTCTTCTCGCCATCAAAGCTGGGCGCCAGTGCGTCGGCAATGTGCGCCACGACGTAGACCATGATGAGGCTCAGCACGTAGCCGAGAATCGCGCCCATTGCGATGAAGCCGATGCTGATGGATGCGCCGAACCGTCCCATCATGCCGGCGAACATGGCGCTTGACAGAATGCCGGCCACTGCCGGAATCGCGGCCAGTAGCATGATGTAGCTGGTGTAAAGCGTCTTGATGTCCGTCTGCTCGCCCGCGATGACGGGCCACTCGTCCTTCGGGGTCAGCAGGATGTTTTTGACGCGATCGACTATTCCCATTTTTTCTCCCAGGCTTCTGATTGCGAAGCTGGCAGGCTAGCGCGAATATTCGCACCTGTCCACGCGGGAATCCCCGATTCTGGCGGTCAGATGAGGACGAGATTGTTGCGGTGCATGAGCTCGGGCTCGGCGATGTAGCCCAATCTGGCTTCGATGTCGACAGAGGGGCAGCGGAGAATTTTCACGGTTTCGGCGGCGGAGTAATTGATGAGACCGCGCGCGACCTCCTCGCCCGTCGCGGTGCGGCAGCTCACCACTTCGCCACGCTCGAATTGGCCCTCGACGGCGATGACGCCGACGCTGAGCAGGCTTTTGCCCTCGGCCCGCAGAACGCGCACCGCGCCGTCGTCGAGCGTCACCGAGCCAGCGGTTTTGAGGTGCCCGGCCAGCCAGGCCTTGCGCGCATCCAGTGTCAACGCCTTTGCGGCAAGCCGGGTGCCGATGGATTCGCCGGCGCGGAGCCGGACCAGTACATCCGCTTCGCGCCCGTAGGCGATCAGCGTGCCGGCACCGGACAGAGCGGCGCGCTTGGCGGCCAGCACCTTGGTCAACATGCCCCCGCGCCCCAGTTCGCTCCCCGCGCCCCCGGCCATGGTCTCCAGCTCGGCATCGCCGGCGTTGGCGTGGGTGATCAATGTCGCACTCGGGTTCTTGCGTGGGTCGCTGTCGTAGAGGCCTTGCTGGTCGGTGAGGATGATGAGCCAGTCCGCCTCGACGAGGTTGGTCACCAGCGCGCCCAAGGTGTCGTTGTCGCCGAACTTGATCTCATCAGTGACGACGGTGTCGTTCTCGTTGATGACCGGGATCACGCCCAGCCCCAGCAGGGTGGTGAGTGTCGAGCGCGCATTGAGGTAGCGTTTCCGGTCCGCGAGGTCGTCATGGGTCAACAACACTTGCGCGGTGCGCAACCCATGCGCCGAAAACGCGGACTCGTACACCTGCACCAGGCCCATTTGTCCGACGGCGGCTGCGGCCTGCAGCTGATTGACTTCGTGCGGCCGTTTCTTCCAGCCCAGCCGCAGCATGCCTTCGGCAATCGCGCCGCTCGACACCAGCAAGACTTCCACGCCCGCAGACCGCAGTCGCGCGATCTGCCTCACCCAATCGCGAATGGCGTTATGGTCCACGCCTTCGCCATGATTGGTGATGAGCGTCGAGCCGATCTTGACGACCACGCGCCGGGCGTCTTGCATGGTCATGCGTCTTTTGCGGCGGCTTTTTTCGCCGCGTCGATTCGAGCGGTGTCCAGGTGATCCATGATGGCGAAGACCAGGTCGCGGCAGCCTTCGCTTTTCATCGCGGAAATGAGAAAGTGAGGGCCCTTCCACCTGAGGCCCTTGATGATGGCGCTCGCGCGCTTCTTGGCCTCGCCCGGTTCGAGCAGATCGGACTTGTTCAGCACCAGCCAGCGCGGCTTGTCGAACAGCGATTGGTCATACTTCTTCAATTCGTTCACGATGGCCTTGGCTTCCGCGATGGGGTCCGCGCTTTCGTCAAAGGGCGCCATGTCCACCAGATGCAGCAGCAGATGAGTGCGCTGCAAATGTTTCAGGAACTGATGTCCGAGCCCGGCGCCTTCCGCTGCGCCTTCAATGAGACCAGGGACATCAGCGATCACGAAACTGCGGTTGTCGTCCACCCGGACCACGCCCAGATTGGGATGCAAGGTGGTGAATGGATAGTCCGCGACTTTGGGACGGGCCGCCGACACCGCGCGAATGAAGGTCGACTTGCCAGCATTTGGCATGCCGAGCAAACCGACGTCGGCCAACACTTTCAACTCCAGATGAAGCTCTTTCGATTCACCGGGTTCGCCCGGTGTGAACTGCCGTGGCGCCCGATTGGTGCTCGATTTGAAGTTGAGATTGCCCAGGCCGCCTCGCCCCCCTTTGGCGATGAGCGCCCGCTGCTCATGGGCGGCGAGGTCGGCGATGACCTCGCCAGTGTTCAGGTCCGAGATCACCGTGCCCACCGGCACACGCAGAATCACATCGTCCGCGCCTCGGCCGTTGCAATCCGCTCCCCGGCCGGGTTCTCCGTTCTTCGCCTTGAAAATGCGCTGGAAGCGATAGTCGACGAGAGTATTGAGATTGCAGTCCGCCTCGACGTGGATGCTGCCCCCACGCCCGCCGTCGCCGCCGTCCGGGCCGCCGAACGGCACAAACTTTTCCCGGCGAAAAGAGGCCGAGCCCTTGCCGCCGCTTCCGGCGTGGACTTCGATGCGGGCTTCGTCGATGAACTTCATGAATGAATTCCGGAAACAAAAAGGCCCCGAACATTTCTGTTCGAGGCCTCGTCTGCCTGGCCTGGTTGTTACGCCGGCTGAATGCTGACGATGGACTTCTTGTCAGCGCCTTTGACGGCGAACACCACACGCCCGGTTTTCAAGGCGAACAAGGTGTGGTCCTTGCCCATGCCGACATTGTCACCGGCGTGGAACTGGGTGCCGCGCTGACGCACGATGATCGACCCGGCGTTGATCAGCTCGCCGCCGTACGACTTCACGCCCAGCATCTTGGGGTTGGAATCACGGCCGTTCCGCGAGGAACCGCCGGCTTTTTTATGTGCCATGTGTGTGCTCCTTTAACCTTGACCGATCACGCGTTGATCGCGTCGATCTGAATCTCGGTGTAGTTCTGCCGATGACCCTGACGCTTCTGGTAGTGCTTGCGGCGGCGCATCTTGAAAATGCGCACCTTGTCGTGACGGCCTTGCGCGACGACCGTGGTGGCGACTTTCGCACCACTCACCAGAGGTTTACCGACCGTGACCGCGTCGCCATTCGCCACCAGGAGCACCTGGTCCAGAACAACTTTCGCACCCACGTCCGCCGGTATCTGTTCTATTTTCAATTTTTCGCCAGCGGCAACTTTGTACTGCTTGCCGCCGGTTTTTATGACCGCGTACATGATGAAAACTCCGTATTTTGAGGTTGAAACAACCGCTCCGATGAGCGGAACCCGGTATCATACGGCCATTCCTTGCCCAAGTCAAAAGCAAATTCGAGTCGAATCAAGGCCTTCCCGTGTTCGAGGCTGTCTCGGCCTCGCCTGGTTCAATCGGGACGCTTCAATCCATTTCAGCGCATGAATTCCCCGCATCATCCCGCCTCTTTGGAAAACATCCGGCGTGTCATTGAAGCCGACATGCAGGCGGTTGACCTGGTCATCCAGGCCCGGCTTCGCTCCGAAGTCGTGCTCATCAATCAGATTGGCCAGTACATCGTGGGCAGCGGCGGCAAGCGGCTGCGTCCGGCGCTGGTGGTGCTGGCCGGCCGATTGGCGGGCGCCGAGCCTCGGCACGTTCATGAGCTGGCTGCGGTCATCGAGTTCATCCACACCGCGACCCTGTTGCATGACGACGTGGTGGACGAGTCAAGCCTGCGTCGTGGCCGCACCACCGCCAACGCGGAGTTCGGCAACGCGGCCAGTGTGCTCGTTGGAGATTTCCTCTATTCCCGGGCGTTTCAGATGATGGTCTCGGTCGCCAATCCGCGCGTGATGGAGGTGCTCGCGGAGGCGACCAACATCATCGCCGAAGGCGAAGTGCTGCAACTGCTGAACATCAAGGATCCGGATACCAACGAAGCGAACTACCTTCGCGTTGTGCGTTACAAGACGGCCAAGCTGTTTCAGGCGGCGACACAGGTCGGCGCGATTCTGGGCGGCGCGTCGCTTCGCGACGAGCGCGCCTTGGCCGACTATGGCACGCATCTCGGCACTTCATTCCAGTTGATCGACGATGTGCTGGATTACTCCGGCGAGGAGGGCGAAACCGGCAAGCACTTGGGCGATGACCTCGCCGAGGGTAAGCCCACATTGCCGCTGATCCACGCGATGAAAGTGGGAAGCGCTGCCCAGCGCGCCGCCGTACGCCGCGCCATTCTCGAAGGGGGGCGAGAAGGTCTCGACGAGGTGATGGTGGCGATTCATGAAACCGGCGCGCTGGATTACGCCCGCAAGGCCGCGCGCGCCGAGGCGGACAGGGCGGCGACCGCTATTTCCCACATGCCAGATTCCGTTTATCGATCCGCTCTGCTAGAATTGTGTGTTTTCGCGGTCGAGCGCAGGTATTGAGCGGTTTGAAGGTGGTTACTGTTCGGTTCGCGAAAGATTCGGGGTGTAGCTTAGCCTGGTAGAGCGCTACGTTCGGGACGTAGAGGCCGGAGGTTCGAATCCTCTCACCCCGACCAGATCTTCTGGTGAGTTGTAAACGCAAGGCCGGCCTTCCGGCCTTTTTTGTTTTTCTGCCGTTGTTCTTGTTCGCTGACGATCTACGCGTTTGCTGGTCGACGGCAAGTTGCTGGGTGCTCAATTCCTTCGCACGATTCATCATGGCCGCCGTTCATTTCCACGAAAAAATTCTGACCGTTCATCATTGGACGGACAATCAATTCAGCTTCACCGCCACGCGCAATCCCGGCTTCCGCTTTCTCAATGGCCAGTTCACCATGATCGGCATCGAAGTGGAGGGGAAGCCCATCATGCGGGCGTACAGCATGGTGAGCACCAGCTACGACGAGCATCTGGAATTCCTGAGCATCAAGGTGCCGCATGGCCCGCTGACATCACGTCTGCAGCACATCAAGCCGGGCGATGAGCTGATCGTGAACAGCAAGGCCGTCGGCACGCTCATTCTGCAGAACCTGATTCCCGGCAAGCGGCTGTATCTGATGTCCACCGGCACCGGTCTCGCGCCCTTCATGAGCGTGATCCGCGATCCCGAAACGTACGAGCATTTCGAAGAAGTCATTCTCGTGCATGGGTGTCGCGAAGTGAAGGAGCTGGCGTACCACCAGTTCATTGGCGAGGAGCTGCCGCGAAATGAGTTCTTTGGCGAGATGGTGGCGAAGCAACTCAAGTACTACCCGACGGTCACCCGTGAGCCTTTTCACCATCAGGGCCGGGTCACCTCCTTGTTTGAGTCGGGCGAGATCTCGCGTGAATTCGGCTTTCCCGCACCCGACATTCAGGCGGACCGCGTGATGATCTGCGGCAACCCTGACATGAACGTCGATTGCCGAAAGATCTTGAAAGGCTGGGGCTGGTCCGAGGGCAATATGGGCGAGCCCGGCCACTTCGTCGTCGAGCGCGCGTTCGTCGACAAGTAGACGTCGGTTCGCCGCGCCGGCTGGCATTCGCTCAGGGCGCCTCCTATACTGCGTTCACACTCATGAGGTCGCGGAGTTCACATGGCACGACTGCTCTTGATCGCCGTTGTCGGCGTTCTGGTTTGGCTGCTTTACAAGGGCTTAACAAAGTCATTGCGCGCGGAGGATCAGTCGCCGCCACCCCCCGCAGCGCCTGAAGACATGGTGGCGTGCAGCCGATGCGGGGTGAATCTTCCCAAGTCCGAAGCCCGGTTGGTCAATGGCGTGTATGAGTGCGCCAACAGCGCCGACTGCGCGAACCGGTCCTGATCACTTCTTCGCCGCGTTGAGCATGCAGCAGCCGAAGCAATCGAGGGATCTCGAAAGCACCCGGGACGAGAGAGCCGAAGGCTGGGTGTCGCTGCGCACCTTCGGCCTGTATCGGATTCTGCTCATCGTCCTCCTGGTCAGCGGACTGTGGGGATTTGGCGGTTGGTGGATGCTCGGGACCGAGGATCCCGGTGTCGCAAATCTCACCGTCATCTTCTATTTCGTCGCCGCGACCGTGTTCTTGTGGTTTGTCCGGCTGCGACGACCCGGCGTGGAAATCCAGCTCACGGCGCAGGTCATGGTGGATGCGGCGGTGGTGGTGCTCATGATGCATACGAGCGGTGGCCTGCGAAGTGGTCTTGGCATCCTGCTCCTGGTTCCAATCGTGGCGTCCGGACTCATCTTGCGCGGCCGCATGGTCTACTTCCACGCTGCGGTCGCAACCATCGCGTTGCTTGTCGAGCAGGCCGTTCAATTGGCCGGTCCAAGCGGCAGTGTGGGTGAACTGTTTCAGGCAGGCCTGCTTTCGGTCGGATTTTTCGCCGTCGCAGCCGCGACTTCGACGTTGGCCCGCTACGCGCGGGGCGCCGAAAGCATCGCCGAGGCGCGTGGTGTGGATCTCGCCAACCTCGCGCAGATCAACGAGCTTGTCATTCGCGACATGCAGGATGGCTTTCTTGTTGTGGATGAAACTGGCGCGATCCGCCAGTGCAACCCCCAGTGCGAGACCATGTTGGGTCGCATGGCCGAGGCGCAGCCGCTGGCCGACTACGCGCCGGAGTTGTATCGGCAATGGGAAGTCTGGCGCCATGATCCGGACGCCGCCATGACGCCGTTGCGGGCCGCAGCCAGCCGCTCTGAATATCAGCCAAGGTTTCTCGCCATCGGCGCCGCCGCCGGACTTTCGCCAGCACCGACAGTGATCTTTCTGGAGGATACGGGCCGCATCCGAGAGAAGGCGCAGCAGCTCAAGCTGGCGGCCCTTGGGCGGCTTACGGCCAGCATCGCGCATGAAATCCGCAATCCGCTCTCCTCGATCAATCACGCCACCGAGCTCTTGCTGGAAGATGAGGCGCGCACGGACGGCGACGCGCGGCTGCTGAAAATCATTCGCGACAACGCGCATCGGCTGGACCGGATGGTGCAAGAAGTGCTCTACCTCAATCGTAGGGATCGCGCCCAGCCCGAGGCTATCGATCTCACCGCCTATCTTTCGCGGTTTGCCCAGGAGTTCGCCGGCAACGAAAAGGTGCCGCGTCACGCGTTCGTGTTCGAGATCGATGATCTGCGACGAGTAGCATTCGACAAGACGCATCTTGATCAGATTCTCTGGAACTTGGCACGCAACGCCTGGCGCCACGGGCGCAAGTTGCCGGGGAGCATCCGACTCGTCGTGCGCGCGGCTGCGAGTGCGGATCACCTCAATATCGATGTCTGCGATGACGGTCCCGGTGTCGCGCCGGCCGCGACGTCACACTTGTTCGAACCCTTCTTCACCACCGACGCGCAGGGAACCGGCCTGGGCCTGTATATTGCGCGAGAGCTCGCGGACGTCAACGGCGCCCGCTTGGAACACGTGCCGCACGTCGATGGTGCGGTGTTCAGGTTGCGCGTTCGCGTTGCCGATGTGATGGAGACAGCATGACCGCAACAGCCAAGCATGTCCTCGTGGTGGACGACGAAGCCGACATCCGTGAACTGCTGGTGCTCACGTTGATGCGAATGGGCATCGAGACCGACACGGCCTCCACTTGCGCCGAAGCGTTCGAGCGGCTGCGCGAGCGCGACTACGATCTCTGCCTCACAGACATGCGTCTACCTGATGGCGAAGGCCTCGATGTGCTGCGTCACATCGCCGAGCAACACGGCAACACGCCGGTCGCGGTCATCACCGCGTACGGCAGCACTGAGAACGCGGTGGCGGCGCTCAAGGCCGGCGCCTTCGATTATCTGTCCAAGCCGATCCAGTTGAAGCAGTTGCGCGATGTGATCAACTCGGCGCTGAAGCTCCCCGGTGCATCCCCGGCGCCGCGCCGCACCGGCGGTGCCGATCGTGCCGAGAGAGCGGCGGAAGGTTTGCCCCGGCTGCTCGGCGAATCCGGTCCCATCCAGCGCGCCAGGGACATGATCGGCAAGCTCGCACGCAGTCAGGCGCCGGTCTTCATCGCCGGCGAGTCTGGGTCCGGCAAGGAGGTTGCCGCCCGATTGATCCACGCTGGCAGTGCGCGGCACGATGCATCGTTCATCCCGGTCAATTGCGGCGCCATTCCCGAGAATCTGATGGAGAGCGAGTTCTTCGGCCATCGCAAGGGCGCATTCACTGGCGCGGACAGTGATCGTGAAGGCTTCCTGCATGCGGCCCAGGGCGGCACCCTGTTCCTGGACGAAGTGGGGGATCTGCCACTGCCGATGCAGGTGAAATTGTTGCGCGTCATTCAGGACAAGAAGGTGCGGAAGCTCGGCGACACGGCCGAGGAGCCGGTCGACTTTCGCATCATCAGCGCGACCCACAAGAACCTCGCTGAAAAGGTGGCGGCGGGCGAGTTCCGTCAAGACTTGTACTACCGTCTCAACGTGATCGAGCTGAAGATGCCGAGCCTCCGAGAGATTCCGGAGGACATCCCGCTCATGGTTGAGGCGCTGCTGCAGCGACTGGTAAGTCAGGGCGGCAACAACGGCCCCACGTTGGGCCGGGCGGCGCTGAATGCGCTCTGCAACTATGATTTCCCCGGCAATGTCCGCGAGTTGGAGAACATCCTCGAGCGCGCCGTGGCGTTGTGTGATGGCAAGGAAATCACGGAAGCCGATCTCTATCTCACCGAAGGGCGTGAGCCGCAGGCGCCTGCCGTTGCGGGTGAACGGACACTGCCGCTGCATGAATTCCTGGACCAGGTCGAGCGGGACCAGATCATGAAGGCGCTCGAAAAGACTCGCTACAACAAGACCGCAGCGGCAAAGGTGTTGGGCATCACTTTCCGCAGCCTTCGCTATCGGCTCGATCGATTGGGCATCGACTGATCTCACGCTGCGAGCCCCCTTGCGAATATTCGCAATGAACGTCAATGCGAAGGCGAATACAGACCGCCACGCCGCCTCAGGCCCAAGAATCCGCCAGACACTATGACAATAGGCGTAAGCTATTCACCTAGTCCCCATGAGGGGTAGTTCCTAGTGCCGCCCACAGAGATAGCCCAGCGATTCGTCGCCATCGCCATTCTTGCCCTGGGTTACGCCCTGGCGGCGGCGGCCAGCCTCAAGCTCGCCGTTGTGCAGGGGCAGGTCGGCACCGCATGGGTACCGGCCGGCATCGCACTCGCGGCGCTCCTCGTTCGCGGGGTTCACCTCTGGCCCGGCATTTTGCTCGGGTCACTGTTTGCGGTGGCGCTCTCCGGTGTGCCTGTTTGGGCGGCGCTGATGATTGCCGTCGGGGCCACGCTCGAAGCGGTGATCGGCGTTTGGCTGTTGGGCCGATTCGGCATCGGCGCCAACGTCCTGCAGTCTGTGAAAGGCGTGCTTTGTCTGTTGGGCCTGGTGGGCCTGGGTGCGACTGCGCTCTCCGCGACGGTCGGCACCATTGCGTTGCTGTTGGCCGGCACGCTTCCGCGCGAAGGGCTGGGGCTCGCTTGGCGCAGTTGGTGGCTGGGGGATGCCCTGGGCGTGGCATTCATCACGCCCCTCATCCTTGCATGGCATGTTGATCTGCCCAGCCGCCTAGCGTCATGGCAACGCGCGCTCAGCAACCGCCGAGCGCTTTTGGTCACCGTGCCTGTCGTCGTCGCATTTCTCAGTTTCATGGTTTACAGCGACGTGCGCATCATTCAGGAGTCTCCGCTCATCGCTATCGGGCCAGTGGCTGTGGTGGCCGCGCTTTTTTCAGGCGCCAAAGCGGTGACGCTGGGCAACATGCTGGTCGCCGCGATCGGTGTCTGGGCGACATACCTCGGCCTGGGACCGTTCTCGCTCGGCCATCCCCACGATGCCGCGTTCAGCATGCAAGCCCACGGCTTCGCGCTGGCGGTGTCGACGCTGCTCGTTGTGGCGGCGAAAGTCGAGCGGGAGCGCGCCGAGCAGAGCGCGCAAGGTTCGCAAGCTCTGTTCGAGACGTTGTTTCGGGGCAGTCCGCTTCCCATCGTCATCGCCCGCCTCACCGACGGCATTTTCTTCGAGGCCAACGAGGCCGCCCAGCGGCTGTTTGGCTACTCCCGCGACGAAGTCATCGGCAAGACCACGCTTGATCTCGGCACCTGGCCCAGCACCGTCCCTCGCGACGCGCTGATTCACCAGCTCCGCAGCACCGGCCGCGCCGACGATGTGGAATTGCAACTACGCCGCAGTGATGGCGCGCTGCTCGACGTGCTCTACTCGGCGCGCGTGGTCGAATTCCAGGGCTATCCTTGCACCATCGCCACGATTCACGACATCACCGCCCGCAAACGCGCGGCCGACCAGATTCGCGAGAGCGAGTCCCGCTTTCGCACAGTGTGGGAGACCACCGCGGACTCGGCGCTCATCGTCGACAGCCACAGCATCATCCGCTTTGCCAATCCGGCCATCACCGAGCTCACCGGATATCGTCCTGACGAGGTGGTGGGCCAGCCGCTCTCCCTGATCCAGCCAGATCGCATGAAGGGGCGACACGAGCATGGCCTGCGCCGGTACCTGGAGTCTGGCGAGCGCAGGTTGGACTGGCGTGGATCGGAGCTTGTCGTGCGCCACCGGGATGGCCGGGACATACCGGTGGAGGTGGTGTTCGGAGAGATGCAGCTCGAGGGCGAGCGTTGTTTCGTCGGCTTTTTGCGCAACATCGAGAAACGCAAGGCTGCCGAGCAGGCGCTGCGCCAGTCCGAGGAGCGCTTCGCGCGGGTGTTCAACTCCAGCCCGGGTCCTATCAACGTAGCCAATCTCAAGACCGGCATCTACCGCGAAGTCAATCCCGCCTGGAGTGACGTCTACGGCTGGTCGCGCGATGAAGCCGTGGGCCGCTCATCAGTCGATCTCGGCATCTGGCTCCGCCCCGAAGACCGCGCGGACATGCGCGGCGAGATTTTCGCCGGCCGCAAGGTTCGTGGGCGCGAATACCGTGTGCGCCGCAAGGATGGCCGCGTGATCGACATCCTGCTTGACGCCGAGCGCATCGACTGGGGGGGCGAGGAGGGCATCCTCGTGCAGACCACCGACATCTCCGCGCTGAAGGCGGCGGAGCAGGCGGCCCGCCGGTCCGATGTCCGCTTCGCTCGCGTCTTCCACTCCAGTCCCGATGCCATCGTCATTTCCCGTCTATCTGATGGGGTGTACGTCGATGTGAACGAAGCCTGGGAGTCCTTGTGCGGCTATTCGCGCGAAGAAGTGTTGGGCAAGAGTTCGCTCGATCTCGGCATCTGGGTCGTTCCCGACGATCGGGTGCGACTGGTCGACCGACTGAGTCAAGGCGCCACGGTGCGCGACTTTGAATTCAAACTGCGGCGCAAGGGCGGCAGCATCGCGCTGGCACTCCTCTCCGGTGAAATCATAGAAGAAGAAGGCGAGCGCCTGCTTCTCGCGCTTCTGATGGACATCACCGAGAAAAAGCGCGCCGAGGAACAGTTGCGCGAAAGCGAGCGCCGCTTCGCCGACGTGCTGGAAGCCGCTGGCGAATACGTCTGGGAGACCGACCACCAATCGCGCTTCACCTTCGTTTCCGCGCGCGTGGAGAAAGTGCTGGGCTACAAGCCCGAGGAACTCATCGGCAAGAAGTCCACCGATTTCATGCCTTCGGAGGAAGTCGAGCGCGTGCGCGAGTGGTTCCGCGTGAACCATGTGCAGGGCCGGCCCATTCATGCTTTCGAGCACATGTCACTCACCAAGGACGGCCGGCGCATCTGGCAACTGGTGTCCGGCGTGCCCATTTTCGATGCGGCAGGCAAGCGTCTTGGCAATCGCGGCACCGGGCTCGACATCACCGAGCGCAAACTGGCCGAGCAGCGCATCGAGGAGCTCGCCACGCGCGATTCGCTCACCCAGTTGCCCAATCGCCGCCTGCTTACCGACCGCTTGTCCCAGGGCATTCTGTCCGCTCAGCGCAACGAGGCCCTGCTCGCCGTCCTCTTCATCGATCTGGATCGCTTCAAGACCATCAACGATTCCCTGGGGCACGCGGCGGGCGACGCGCTGCTGCAGGGCGTCTCGCTCCGGCTATCCGCGCTCATGCGCAAGGGCGACACGTTGGCGCGCCTGGGCGGGGACGAATTCGTGGTTGTCCTTGAGCAGTTGAAGGAGCCCGAGGACGCCGGTGTCGTCGCCCAGAAAATCATCAACTCCCTGTCCGAACCGTTCGATGTGAGCGGCCATGCGCTCAATACCTCGGCGTCCGTCGGGGTCAGCGTGTTTCCCAACGATGCCGTCGACGCCGACACGCTGATGCGCAATGCCGACATGGCGATGTACTTCGCCAAGGAGCGCGGCCGGCACAACTATCAGTTCTATTCCCAGGAGATGAATGCCCGGGCCGTGGAGCGGCTCACGATGGAGAACACGCTGCGCAACGCGGTCGACCGCGGCGAGCTTGAACTCCATTACCACCCCAAGTTCCGTCTTTCCGACGGCGTGCTCGTGGGGGCGGAGGCGTTGCTGCGGTGGCGGCACCCCGCGATGGGGCTCATTCAGCCTGACCGCTTCATCCCCATCGCCGAAGAGACCGGGCTCATCGTGCCCATCGGGGAGTGGGTGCTGGCGGAGGCCTGTGTGCAAGCGTCGGAGTGGAACAAGCGTGGCAATCTCATCCCCGTCGCGGTCAATCTCTCGGTCGGCCAGTTCAACAAATCGCTGGCGCGCATGGTGCGCGACGCCCTTGTCCTCGCCGGCCTCAATCCCGGTGCGCTGGAGATGGAAATCACCGAGAGTCTTCTCATGCAAAACGTGGACGAGCATGCGCGCACCCTGCGGCAAATCTCCCAGCTGGGCGTGCGCATCGCTATCGACGATTTTGGCACCGGCTATTCCTCGCTCGCCTACTTGCGGCGGCTGCACATCGACACATTGAAGATCGACCAGAGTTTTGTCCGCGACGTGGAAAGCAACCTGGACGATGCCGCCATCATCGAGGCCATCGTCGCCATGGCCCGGAGCCTCAAGCTCTCCGTGGTGGCCGAGGGTGTGGAGACGGAGCAGCAGCAGCTCACCTTGCGCGAACTGGGTTGCGACCAGGGGCAGGGTTTTTACTTCAGCAAGCCCCTCACCGCCGCCGAATTCGAGGCCCGTTACCTCGCCTGATCTGAGGGCCCGCCCGTGCTTGGCAACGCACCCGGCGGGCACTTCGCTGGGCGCTGTCCCGTGTCCCGCGCGCCATGTTTCAGGCCGGTGACCAATGCTCATAAATCACTTTAATGCAACCCCCATTTCCGGGCGGTTTTTAGGGCTTTTCGCAACGCTCAAGTCCCTGTTTTTGTGTGGCTTTTCAGATAAATAAAATTACAGTTGCAAAGCGCTCAAAGCGCGCTATATAGTGTGATTCGAAGCGCGGAAACACTATAGGTTGTGGAGAACTCTGCTCATTTTTTGTGCGGATGCTGTGGATTTCTCTCTGCCGAACCGGTCGGGAACTGTGGGTAAAGCGGTGCATTCCCTGTGAATGACATCCCCCTGCAGGCCCCGGCGTCTTGACCGGGTTTTCCATGCAAAACAATGATTTGAATAGAAAAAAGCATTTCAGGAGACAACATAATGCGACTGGCTTCCGATATTTCCCCGACCCATCCCCTGGCCAACCCGCAAATGACCGAGTCCCAGGCTAGTCCGGAAAGTCGCTACAACGATTACAAGACCATCCGCCGCAATGGTTCCATCGCGCCGTTTGAACCGCAGAAGATCACTATCGCGCTGACCAAGGCCTTCCTCGCCGTCGAAGGCGGGCAGGGCGCCGCGTCCGCGCGCATCCGTGACATCTGCCTGCAGCTCACCGAGAACATCATCAAGGCCTTGATGCGCAGCCACCCCAATGGCGGCATGTTCCATATCGAAGACATTCAGGACCATGTCGAACTGGCCCTGATGCGTGGCGGCCACCACACGGTGGCGCGTTCGTACGTGTTGTATCGCGAGCAACGCGCGCAGGAGCGCGCCAAGCAGCGTGAGTCACAAGCCGACGCGGTCAAGGCCGGCGAGACCGGCATCAATGTGTCCGTCCCTGGCGGCCATCGTCCGCTGGATGTGGAAGAGCTGCACGGCATCATCGCCGCCGCCTGTCAGGGGTTCGCCGAACATGTGAATCCCAAGGCCATCCTCGACGCCACCCTGCGTGATCTGTACGACGGTGTGCCGCTGGACGAAGTGTTCAAGGCCGCCACCCTGGCCGCGCGCATGATGATCGAGCAGGACCCGGACTATTCCAAGGTCACGGCGCGTCTGCTCATGCACCAGATCCGCAAGGAAGTGCTGGCCGAGGAAGTCTCGCAGTCCGCCATGGCCGAGCGCTATGCCGACTACTTTCCCCAGTTCATCAAGAAGGGCATCGCCGCCGAGCTCTTGGACGAGAAGCTGGCCCAGTACGACATGGCCAAGCTGGGCGCGGCGCTGAAGCACGAACGCGATCTGCAGTTCACCTATCTTGGCCTGCAGACCCTGTACGACCGTTACTTCCTGCACATGGATGACGTGCGCATCGAGCTGCCGCAGGCGTTCTTCATGCGTGTGGCCATGGGTCTCGCCCTGAATGAGGTGGATCGCGAAGCGCGCGCCATCGAGTTCTACAACGTGCTGTCCACGTTCGACTTCATGTCGTCCACGCCGACGCTCTTCAACTCTGGCACGCGCCGTTCCCAGCTGTCGTCCTGCTATCTCACCACGGTGGCCGACGATCTCGACGGCATCTACGAGGCGCTGAAGGAGAACGCGCTGCTGTCCAAGTTCGCCGGTGGTCTCGGCAACGACTGGACCCCGGTGCGCGCTCTCGGCTCCTACATCAAGGGCACCAACGGCAAGTCGCAGGGCGTGGTGCCGTTCCTGAAGGTGGTGAACGACACCGCTGTCGCCGTGAACCAGGGTGGCAAGCGCAAAGGTGCCGTGTGCGCCTATCTGGAATCGTGGCACCTCGACATCGAGGAGTTCCTCGAGCTGCGCAAGAACACCGGCGATGATCGTCGCCGCACGCACGACATGAACACCGCCAACTGGATCCCCGATCTCTTCATGCGCCGCGTGATGGAGAACGGCGATTGGACGCTGTACTCG
Organism: Betaproteobacteria bacterium; assembly: GCA_016791265.1. Classification (GTDB taxonomy): domain Bacteria; phylum Pseudomonadota; class Gammaproteobacteria; order Burkholderiales; family Usitatibacteraceae; genus JAEUMY01. The sequence continues at coordinate 260,939 of JAEUMY010000010.1, read as the reverse complement.
CCGTCCAACGTGCCCGACCTGCACGACAAGTTCGGCAAGGCGTTCGAAGAGGCTTATCTCAAGTACGAAGAGAAGACCCGCACCGGCGAGCTGAAGCTCTTCAAGCGCATTCCCGCGACCACCCTGTGGCGCAAGATGCTCTCGATGCTGTTCGAGACGGGCCACCCCTGGATCACGTTCAAGGACCCGTGCAACCTGCGTTCGCCGCAGCAGCACATCGGCGTCGTGCACTCGTCCAACCTCTGCACCGAGATCACGCTCAATACCAACGACAGCGAGATCGCCGTGTGCAACCTGGGTTCGGTGAACCTGGTCAATCACATGAAGGACAACGGCAAGGGCGGCCGCGAGCTGGATCACGACAAGCTGAAGCGCACCATCGGCACCGCGATGCGCATGCTGGACAACGTCATCGACATCAACTACTACGCGGTCAAGAAGGCGCGCGACTCCAACCTGCGTCATCGCCCGGTCGGCTTGGGCATCATGGCGTTCCAGGATTGCCTGCATGACCTCCGCATTCCGTATGCGTCGCAGGAAGCGGTCGAGTTTGCCGACCGCTCGATGGAAGCCGTCTGCTACTACGCCTACTGGGCGTCCACCGAGCTCGCGGCCGAGCGTGGCAAGTACTCCAGCTATCGCGGCTCGCTGTGGGATCGCGGCATCCTCCCGCAGGACACGCTGAAGCTGTTGTCCGAAGAGCGCGGCGGCTACGTCGAAGTCGACATGTCCGAAAGCATGGACTGGTCGGCGCTGCGTGCCCGCATCCGTGATTACGGCATGCGCAACTCCAACTGTGTGGCCATCGCGCCCACCGCCACGATCAGCAACATCATCGGCGTGTCGGCCTGCATCGAGCCCACGTTCCAGAACCTGTTCGTGAAGTCCAACCTGTCCGGCGAATTCACGGTGGTGAACGACTACCTCGTGCGCGACCTGAAGGCGCTGAACATGTGGGACGAAGTCATGGTTGCCGACCTCAAGTACTTTGACGGCTCGCTCGGCAAGATCGATCGCGTGCCGCAGCACCTGCGCGATCTCTACGCCACCGCGTTCGAAGTCGACACCCAGTGGATCATCGAGGCTGCCGCGCGTCGCCAGAAGTGGATCGATCAGGCCCAGTCCCTGAACATCTACATGGCGGGTGCATCCGGCAAGAAGCTGGACGACACCTACAAGCTCGCGTGGCTCCGCGGTCTCAAGACCACGTACTACCTGCGCACCCTGGGCAAATCCAGTGCCGAGAAGTCCACCGGCCGTGGCGGCGAGTTGAACGCCGTGCCGGTCAGTGGTGGATTCGCAGGCTCCGCCGCCCAGGGCGGCATGGCCGGCATGGGTGCCGTCGCAGCCGGCTCGGCCAGTGTCGCCGCCTTCACGGCGGATGGCGGCGCCGGTGACGGCGCGGCTGAGGGTGCGAAGTTCTGCTCCATCGATAACCCGGAATGCGAGGCGTGCCAGTAAGCGACCGCAAACATGATCCAGCGCCGCACCGTCCGCAGAAAAGCCCGACCGCCGAAGCATAGGCGTGAACGGCCCATGCGGACCGCGCGGCCTTGATTCCGACCGAAAGGATGGCATCTTCAACGCACCGCGAACGCACGCATTGCGAATATTCGCAACAGCAGTGACAGAGCAGCAGTGACAGAGGGGCAGCACCGCAGCAAGGCAGGGCAGCAGTGGCACCGAAAGCGGTTCAACTGAAACTTGAACAGGAGAAAAAGGAATGGGTTACTGGACCATCGACCTTCAGCTTTCCAGAGTGCAGCGCAGTGACAACGGCAAGGAGGCCGCCGTCACCATCGCCGTACGCCGCCAGCAGGACCACTTCGACGAAGTGGTGCATTTCGAAGCGGAAGTCATGACCGATCCGTCCCTCAACGACAACGACGTGCTGCACGGTGTCTTCATGAGCCGCCAGTTCGACGAATGGATGAGCGAGGACTACCCGCACATCGTTCACTGAAATCAACGGGACGCCCCGACGGCCGGCACCCACCGGGACCGGCCGACGGTGGCGCTCTCACCCCGAGGCACCGCAACAACATTGCAGCATCACCTCTGAAAGGAGGGGCGACATGGTCTTTCACGTATATCAGGATGTCCGCAACGAATGGCGCTGGTACCTGCGCAGCCCCGCTGGCGCGCAGCTCGCCACCTCGGGCGCCGGCTATGCCCGCCGCGCCGACTGCGTGGCCGCCATCCAGCGGTTGCAGGCTTCGTTTCGCCGCGACGCCATCGAGATCGTGACCGACAACATCACCCCCCTCTCCCACATGGCCAGCGCCGGGCTTTTCGCCAGCGCCGTCGCGCGGGGCTGAGGACAGGTTTCATGCAGGACACCGGCAGCCCGGCTCCCCTTCTGGTGAGTAACTACTCCTTCCTCGTTGGGAGGGGGGCCGGGATCGTTGGTGTCATGAAGAATTTCTCCACCCCCACTGACCGACTCCCTCCCCCTTGAGGGGGGCGGGATGGGGGTGAAAGCTCCATGCACAGCAGCGACAACCGGATTTTTCGACAACCTCTGCTAGCCTGAAAAACCCTGGCGAATATTCGCAACACCGAACAAGTACCACCAACAACAACACAGCCTCTTCAGGAGTGAACGACACATGTTGACCTGGGACGATACCCCTGCAGTAACCCCGCCCACCCCCACCCCCACCCGTACGCCGGCCGCTCCGCAGCCCATGGTGCAAGAAGCCGTGGCCGCCTATGAAGCCGCTCCCGCCGCCGTAGCGGCGGAAGACGTCGGCCAGCATGCCGAGCGCTTCGCCCGCGTGCGCGCGGAGGACAAGCGCGTCATCAACGCCAAGACCGACGTCAACCAGCTCGTCCCCTTCAAGTACAAGTGGGCTTGGGAAAAGTATCTCGCCGGCTGCGCCAACCACTGGATGCCGCAGGAAGTGAACATGAACCGCGACATCGCCACGTGGAAAGACCCCAACGGTCTCACCGCGGACGAGCGGCTCATCATCAAGCGGAACCTTGGCTTCTTCGTCACCGCTGATTCCCTGGCCGCCAACAACATCGTACTCGGCACCTACCGCCACATCACCGCGCCCGAGTGCCGCCAGTACCTGCTCCGCCAGGCGTTCGAGGAGGCCATCCACACCCACGCCTACCAGTACATCGCCGAGAGCCTGGGCCTGGACGAGTCCGAGATCTTCGCCGCCTACAAGGAAGTGAAGTGCATCCGCGACAAGGATGACTTCCTCATTCCCTTCATCGACGTGCTGACCGATCCCATGTTCAAGACCGGCGCGCCCGAGACCGATGCGCAGCTATTGAAGTCGCTCATCGTCTTCGCCTGCATCATGGAAGGCCTCTTCTTCTACGTCGGCTTCGTGCAGATCCTGGCACTCGGCCGGCAGAACAAGATGACCGGTGCTGCCGAGCAGTACCAGTACATCCTGCGCGACGAGTCCATGCACTGCAATTTCGGCATCGACCTCATCAACACCATCAAGCTCGAGAACCCCAACCTCTGGACCAACGAATTCAAGAACGAAATCGTGGCCCTGATGAAGAAGGGTGTCGAGCTGGAGTACGCCTACGCCGAAGACACCATGCCGCGCGGCGTGCTGGGCCTGAACGCGCCGATGTTCAAGGAGTATCTCCGCTTCATCGCCAACCGCCGCCTGCAGCAGATTGGCATCGATCCCATCTTCCCGAACGCGCAGAACCCGTTCCCGTGGATGTCGGAACTCATCGATCTCAAGAAGGAGAAGAATTTCTTCGAGACGAGGGTGACGGAGTATCAGACGGGGGGGGCGTTGAACTGGGATTAAAGAAAGTTTTTCCTGTACTTCATTGGACGTTTTCCATCTGGCTCAGCAGAATGCATGAAGTGGTAGCTGATTCTTCCTACGGACAATGTATGAGCCAGAGCTGAAATCCATTTTTTTAAGCTCGCTGCTGGAGAGAATTCGTCGTCAATAATGTGGAAGACAGATGAGCGAAGTCACGGATGCACTTCAAGTCTTGTACCGCGAGCGGGCTAGGCTAATTATTTTTGCGCTTACTGGCCGCACGGGAAGTGGCTGCACTACGGCATCAAAACTACTGACCAAAGAGCTTGAGGGTTTGGCCCTGCCCATTCCTCAAACTCATCCATCCCATCCCGAGGAAAGAAAGTATCGAATTCTCCATAAGTTTATTTCGGAGAATTGGACTCCGTTTACTCGCGTGTCTATGACGGTGATTCTCTTGAGCTTCATACTCAAGAGAGATGAGCAGGAGTTTTCTGACTTTCTAAAGAAGAGCTTTGAGAAAAAAATACAAAGTGAAGATGTCGCGGAACTCCAGGAAGTAATAAAGAGAGCTCGTGAAGGCAATCTGCAAACATTGGCATTGCTCGACAATTCGCCAATATCGCTATCGAGCGAGCAAGTCGAGCAAGCCAAGTCTCTCGTAACCAGCTCCCTAGAGCCAATACTGGATGAAATTCGCAGGAAGCTGAAGTCAAACTACATTCCGGTTTTCCAGGCAATCGGTGACAATCTTCGGCGCTCGGGTAGTCCATACTCAGAGTTAATTGGCGCTCAAAATATCTACTCCATCGCGCGTAGAGCTGACTGGGCAATCCAAGTCATTACTCGATTCGATGAGCAAAGCAACAAGCCAACTCGAATTGTTTTAGATGCGATGAGAAATCCCTTCGAGGCGCTGTACTTTCGAGACAGATACGCCGCCTATTACTTGCTCGCAATCAATGCCGAAGACGAACATCGCGAAGCAAGACTAAGCGCACATTTTTCCAAGACGGAAATTGAGCGCTTCGATGAGAAGGAGTATCCAAAGAAGAAGCGATCTAAGTCTTCCACGTATGAGGCATACATCTCGCAAGACATTCAGAGCTGTATAGAAAAAGCAGACGTTCATATTCACAATCCCGGCTTGAATAAGCCCTCTGAAGACCAAGATTTCTCAAAGCTGGCAACGACCCTAATGAGGTATGTGTCGTTGGCGATTCACCCTGGACTGGTCAATCCAACTCGATCAGAACGCTGTATGCAAATCGCCTATTCTGCAAAGCTGAATTCGGGCTGCATTTCTCGTCAAGTTGGTGCGGTAGTTACAGATGTCGACGGAGCTGTAAAGTCTGTTGGTTGGAATGACGTTCCATTCGGGCAAGTACCCTGTCTTCTACGAGATGTGCGGGATTTGCTTGGCAATAATGATAAAGGCGCCTTTTCTGACTTTGAGCTTGCAGATAGATCGATTCGTGACCAACTCAAAAAGGCTTTTCCACTAGGAGCTAGCGATGGGATTGGAGGGCGTAGCTGCCCGTTTTGTTTTAAGGACGCATTCAACGAGGCGAATAAGACTCAAGACCGAAGCATGACTCGTTCGCTGCATGCTGAAGAGAACGCATTCCTTCAGATTTCAAAGTCAGGCGGCGCAGGCTTGAAGGGCGGCCACCTCTACACAACAGCCAGTCCTTGTGAGCTCTGTTCAAAGAAGGCCTATCAGCTCGGGATAGCGGAAATTTGGTATGTAGATCCGTATCCTGGCGTATCGAGAAAGCAGATTCTGGGATCGGGCAAGTTTAGGCCAAACATGAATCTTTTCAGTGGAGCAATTGGGGATGCCTATCATCGTTTGTATGATCCATTGATGGCCAGCAAGGACGAGACGAATGCATTCGTAAACGAAGCCGCTGTTCCAATATCACTGTTTCCGGCAACAGGTGGAAAGAAGAAGGCTTAGTGGCAATTCGGGGTCATAGTGGCAATTCGGGGTCACAATTCGGGGTCAGCAATTCGGGGTCAGTTACCGTCTTGAATGTCAAGCTTTGGCAAGGCTTTGTTCAGGTCAAACGGCATGCCTGACTTGATCACTCCGTAGATCAGATGTGCGAGCTTGCGCATGACCGCGCCGATGACGGCCTTGGGCGCCAAGCCTGTAGCGGCCAGGCGATCAGCGAATATTCGCAATGCCTCATTGTGCCTGCGCGCCACCATGCCTGGCATGTAGAGCGCATGCCGCAAGGCTTCATGCCCCGCACGGCTCAGCACGGTCCGGCCTCTCACTGAGCTGCCCGACAGACGTTGACGTGGCGTGACGCCGATGAAGGCTGCCAACGCCTTCGCGCTGTCGAATCGACGCACATCACCGGCGTAGGCCAGCACCTTGGCCGTGGTGGTTTTGCCAATGCCAGGAATGCTCGAAATGAGTTCTGCATCGGCCTTCAGCTCAGGATGCCCATCGATATGGTCGTCAATATCCCGCTCCAGCTTGGCGATCTCTCCATCCAGCCAAGCCAAGTGAGTCTGAACATGCGCAACCACGTCGAGCTGGCCGGCGGCTTCCAGCGCTTCCACTCGATTCATCTCCTGCTGATGCATGTCCTTCAACGCTTGCAGGCGATCCACCCAGGCGCGTAGTTGCCGGAAGGCAGCGGGCGGCGGCGTCCAGAGGACCGGTCGCATGGCCTGACAGAAGCGCGCCAGCAGGGCCGCATCGGCTTGGTCGGTCTTGTTGCGTGCCAGCTCACCTTGGGCGAATCCCTTGATGCGAGCCGGATTGACGACACTCACTCGCCATCCACCTTGCACCAGAGCCAGGGCCAGGGATTCCGAGTACGGGCCGGTTGCTTCCATGCAGAGGTGAGTCCGTTCAGGAACCCATCCACGATCCACGAGCCAAACCTGCAGGTCTCGATGACCGCCGGGTGTATTGTCAAACACCTTCGATTTGCCTTTGCCATCTCTGACAGCAAACAGATCCACCTTCTTCTTGGCAACATCCAAGCCCACGAAGGCTTCCACTTCGAGCGTGCTCTCGTCCATCGTTCTGACCTTCATCGCATGCGGGCTTGAGCCGCTGCGCGAGACGAAAGTGCTCACGCCGTGCGGCAATGTCCCAGGTTACCGTTCGGACTTTCTGAACGAGAAACGGGCAGGCGCACTAAACTGACCCACAGGCTCGAACCACTCAGGCCTTCTGTCTAGCCAGCATCATCCCGCCCGGCCGATTCTGCTTCGCCACTACACCGAAACTCATCGACTTTGGCAAGATACGAGGTCTTGCAATGTAGCAATTTCATCAGTCAAACGCAGCATCGGGGTCAGGTCTTGCAATGTAGCAAGCTAGCGCAATGCGAATATTCGCCCCGACTCACGAACCCACCGCCAGGTGGGTTTTGTGTTTGGGCGACTCCGATTGACTGAGCGCGCCATTCTCAATCCAGGCGGCAGATGCGAGTATTCGCAATTCCTTGCACACGAGACTCAGCGCCAGCCTCCCCATGATCCGCGACAAGATCGCCAAGCCCGCCAAGGGCCGCTACTTCCCGATCGCTTACCCGCGCTTGCGCGAGCTGGCGGACGCGCAGGGATTCAGCTCGCACAGCTATCACGACCACATTCCGCTTCACATCGAAAACTGTGAAGTCGAGTGTGAGGCGGGCTACCAACTCTGCAGCTTCATTCGAATGGGATATCTGGCCGCGTTCTCGCTGCCCGAGAACGTGCCGGCGAAGCTTGCAGCCATGGCCACAGAGCGTGCCATCGAAGAGTTTGCCGCGATCGACGCAACGCCTCATCTGGCAGTGAACGAGCAGCAGTTTGTGATCTATCGCGCCTATCTCGGGATGCCGGGCACGCTGACGGTGACCCAGCACATCGTCAAGGCTGTCAGCCGCAAGTACCTGGCCTACGATCAGGCTTCGCAGCTCTCGAAGGCGAATCGCAATCCTGGCGACGAGCGAGTGCTGAAGCGTGTCGAGTTGGTTTAGTCTTGCGTGCCAACAGCCAATGCGAATATTCGCAAGCCAATAACCCGCCAACTCCGGCGGGCTTTTTTGTTGCCAGCATCCGAAGCGTCTAGGCTGTAGGGAGTAGCAGTCGGGTTCCCAATTCGACATCCAGCCAAACCGGTGAATAGCCATGCTCATACGACTGGAACACGCCAATCTCTGCGTCCATGACCTCGATGGCGTCATCCGCTTTCTGCTGACGGCGTTCCCTGAGTTTCGCATTCGCCACGACGCGACAGAGCCGGATGGCTCGCGCTGGGTGCATGTGGGCCTGGACGAAACGTACATCGCGCTGACCCAGGCGAACTCCGCCACCGAGAAACGCGGCAAGCCGTGCAAGGGCCGGCCGGGTTTGAATCATGTGGCGTTCGAGGTGGATGATGTCGCGCCGATTCGAGAGCGACTCAGCGCGGCGGGTTACCAGGACTCCACGTTTCCCAATGCGCATCCCTTCCGCACGCGCATCTCTTTCCACGATCCGGACGGGAATGATTGGGAGTTTGTGCAGTATCTGTCGGGGAAGCCGGAGGAAAGGCACGATTACAAGCTGCCGGATACGCCGGTTTAGATTGCGAACATCGTACGGGCAGGCCTTGCAACGCGGCACCAACTCGCTGCGAATATTCGCACCGCCGCCCCCAGCGGAATTGCCACACCCTTGCATTGATGCGATCATCGCCGCATGAAAATCCCCTCCCGCCCCGCGCTCCTCGCCGCCGCGCTGCTCTGCAATGCGCCTGCTGCCGTCGCGTGCGAATTTCACGGCCCTGGCGGCCACGGCTTTCATCCCTTCGGCCTGTGGGGGTCGATGCCGAATCCCGCCTGGTCTTCGAACTCACAGACAACGGATGCCGCGTCGAAAGTCACTGCGGCAAAGCCCGCCGAGCCTGTCGCGCCGTCGGTGGATGCCAAGACCCTCGAACGCATTGGCCCCCACCTTCGCACGCTTTACTACATGCTCGATGGTCTTGCGATGGCGGGGAACCCGGCCCCGGTGTCGGTGTTGTCACAAGAGTCCGGACAATGGATACGCTTCGCGCGCGAAGGCAAGGTCATGCAGGTGCTCGTCGATACCAAGGAACCGGCGGCGGGGGATCTCGTCATTCGCGCGAGTGTGGCAAAGCTGGGCGAGGTCTTCGAGCGCCGCGTCAAGCTGCCTGCGGCGGTCGAGTCTGGCACGGTGGTGATCGAGGCCGGCTCCAAGGAAGCGGATGCGGTGCGCCGCATATTGATGCTGTCGTTTTCCTAGAGCGGATGGCTGACTGTCGTGCGGTGACGCACGATGGCCGAATGCGAATATTCGCACCCGACAAAAAGCCCACCTGTTAAGTGGGCTTTTTTGCTGGAACCTGGGGCAAGCCACGCCAGAAACCGCGCTCGCGCCAGTCTGGCGCCGCGCCGCGGGCTGTCAGCTACTTCAACCCCGTCAGCAACGCCTTGAAATCCGCCTGCCGCCCCGCCACCGGGACGGTGAGGTCGAGTTTCAGGCTGGGCTTGCGCGTGTCGGTGATGATGATCTGCAGGCTCTCCGCGTCATCCGCCTCCAGCGCGCGCAGCAATGTCTTGGCTTCGCTCTTCGGTTCCTTGCTCATCGCGGCGATGCCGAAGGCGTAGTTGCTCATGTGCGGTGTGAAGCCGTTGGGCACGATATCCATCCGCAGTGGCGGCTTGCCCTTGCGCTTGACGATGAGCGCCATGGGCTTCCGGCCCTTGTCGCCCGCGACCGCATCCGGCCCTTCGAAATCGTCGAACGAAAACGGCTTGAGCGCCGCGACCTTGTGCAGATAGAGATCGAATCCGACCGTGCCATGCACATCGCCCTTGCTGATCGGATCACACTGGAAGACCACGTTGATCTTGGTCGGCTTGCCGAGCAATGGCACCGTCGCCTCATACGTCAGTGTGCGGCCGGTGTCGCCCAGTTTGTCCGTTTTCCAAGTGCCGGCCGGCTGTGCGCTCGCGACGATGGCCGTCGCGCAGAGCAGGGTGGCGAAAAGGCGGGCGCCGCGGTGCAGCGCATTGCGCAGGGTGATGCGGGGGTGGGTGGGCATGGCGGGTCTTCCGTGTGTTGTGAAGTCGGGCCGGTCCATCATACCGTCTGACCGGGCGCAGCCAGTATTGCGAATATTCGCGCCACGCGATGGGGTCGGTGCTAGGCTTGCCGCACAACTTGATTGCGCCAGAGCTCGGCGCGGGCAGCGTACCCGCGCCGCAGCCTCGCCGGCAGCGAGATTGGGAGGACTTCGCATGGCACGCAACGTCGTCTTTGCATTCACCGCGCTATTCATCGCGGCGCTGGTCGCGTTCTGGCCCACCTACTTCACCCGCATCGGCGAGATGGCCGCCTGGACGGTGCATCTGCACGGTGTGGTCATGTTCGGCTGGTGCGTGCTGCTCATCGCCCAGGCCGGGCTGATGCGCGCCGGGCGACGCGACATCCATCGCGCGCTGGGCAAGGTGTCCTATGTGTGGATGCCGCTGGTGTTGTTCACCTCGCTCCAGGTCGAGATTCATCTCCTGCGCCGTGGCGGGCCGCTCAACGAGGAGGCGCTGTTCTTCGCCTATCTCATCCCCGCGCTCGCGGTGCAGATGGGTTTGGCCTGGGCGCTGGGCATCCGCCACCGCGCCAACGCGGCCCTGCACAGCCGCTTCATGATCGCGAGCGCGCTGCCGCTCATCGACCCCATCTTCGCTCGCATCCTTGGCGTGCATCTGGAAATGCCGTTCGGTAACGCGCAGGTATTCACCTTTCTCATGGCCGACTCGATTCTGCTCTGGCTCGCCTGGCGCGACCGGGCCAGCGGCATCCGCGTGTATGCCTGGATGCTGGCGCTGTTCGTGGCGCTGCAGCTGCCGGCGTTCTGGATGTACCAGAACTCGACCTGGGCCGGCATCGTGCGGGTGGTGGCGGGGCAGTGAGGGGCTGAACGCGCGACACCCGGACGCCGCGTGTCGGTTGACGTGCGGGCCATTTCAGGCGGCGGCTCCCACCATCCGTCCGCGCGCGCCGCACTTCGTCCCCGCGCGTTTGAGGCGCGTCTTGCTTCACCGCATACTTGGTGGCGCATTGAAGTTTGCTTTGCGCAGCCTGTGGCCACGCTGTCCAGACCCATCTCGGCCGATGTTCGCCCATTCTCATTCCTTCGTCCTGTCCTCAGCCTCGCTTACGTTGACGCCATGATCCACATCTCCCCGTTTGCGCCCCGCACTGTGCTGCTGGCCGGCTTGCTGTCCCTCCTCACCACGCTTCCGGCGGCCGCGTTCGAGACCTCACGCTGGCACGCGGATTACGCGGCGCTCAAGGCCGCGCTGGCCGCGACCTACGCCAACCTCGACACCCAGGTCCGCGCCCGCAAGATCGACCTGGCGGCGCTGGATCGCGAAACCACACTGGCCATCGACCGCGCCGAGAACGACGTGGAAGCGGCCCGCGCGCTTGGCGAGATGCTGAAAGTGTTTGCTGATGGGCACTTGCGCCTGCTGCCGCCAGCTCCTGCGGCAGTGCCGGCCACTGCGACGGAGCCAGTCCCAAGGAAGACCTGCGCCGAGCTCGGCTACCGCGCGCCGCGTTCACGCGGCGTCGACGGGTCCCGGCTGCATCGATTCGATGCGCTGGGCACAGCGGATGACGCGCACTTTCCCGCCGGCGTGCTCAAGTTGGACGGTGGCCGCACGCTCGGCATGCTCCGCATCAGCCTGTTTGGTGAAGATGGCTATCCGGGTCTTTGCGAAACCGTCATGGCCGCCCGCGCGAAAGCCGGCGCAACTGGCGGCGGCACCGCGGGCTGCGACCGGACTTGCGCCGCCGAAGTGTGGCGTGAGGTGGGCGGCGAGATGACTCGCGCGCTGGTGCGCCAGGTGCGCGAGCTGGCCCGACGCGAAGTCGCGGCCATTGTCATCGACCTCACCGGCAACGGCGGCGGCAGCGAGTGGGTCGAGCAGGCTGCGCGCGTGGTCGCCTCGCCGGGCCTCGCGTCGCAACGCATGGGGTTCATCAAGCACCCACACTGGGTGAAGCGTTTCGACCGGCGCATCGCGGCGATTGACACCGACCTCGCGGCCACCGACCTGGCGGAGCCGCTGCGTACCCTGCTGGTCGCCCAGCGCGAGCGGCTCGCTGCCCTGCGCGCGGCGGCGGTAGCGCCATGTGAGCGCAGCGGCATCTGGCGTGGCGAAGCGGCCTGCGATCTGGTGATGGGCGGCGAACACTTCACCAGCGGCCTCCTGCCCGCGCGGCCCAAGGAGACGCTGCAATCGCTCAAGTCTGCCGCCGTGCTCTTCGGCCCGCGCGGCGACCCGGCGGATGACGGCGCCTATCGCGGACGCCTCGCCATTCTCATCGATGGCAAGACGGCCTCCGCCGCCGAACAGTTCGCGGCCATGCTGAAGGATGCGGGGGCTGCGACGCTCATCGGCGAGAAGACGCTCGGCGCGGGCTGTGGCTACACCGATGGCGGTGTGAGCGTGGTGCTGCCCAACTCCGGCATGCGTGTGCGCATGCCCGACTGCGTGCGCTTTCGCAAGGATGGCGGCAACGAAGTGCTGGGCCTCATGCCGGACATCGCGGTGGCGCCGGGCCGCACGGACGCACTGATGCGCGCGCTCGCAGCGTGGGTGGCGTTGGCCTGAAGTAGTGCGAATATTCGCAATTGTCCGCATCGCTCTTGCTGACATTGAGCGCCGCGCTTCGCCATTGGAAGAGCAGGGATCACTTCGTCGCCTGCTTGATGCCCCGCGCGGCGACACGAATGTGTCCGGACAGGGTTTGAAGATTGCCGACGTAGTCGGGTAATGCGCTTTCAGCGCGCGCCTGTGTAGAGATGCAGCGCCGTTCCGCCGGCGATGCAGACCTTGACGGGGCGCTCGACCGGCCCGACCGCGTCGGCGACCCGTGCGAGCAGCCTTGCCAGCGCACCTGCGAAAGCCGGATCGGGCTTGAAGGCCAAAGTTGATCTGGCGGCCTTTCGGCTCATCGGCGCATGCGCTGGGCAAGTTGCGGCAGAAAGCGGCCGAGTCGCAATGGCGTGATCGCCAGCCAGCTGGAGAGCCGCTCCGCTTTGCTCATGCCGGGATGAAGTTGCTCCGCCAGCGCCAGCATGCGGGCAGCGCAGTCAGCGAACGCCGAGCGCGATCAGTGGGTTCTCGCCGTTCCGATGCCGGCGCCCGGAGCCCCGCCAGCGCGCGCCTCGAATATCGCGAGCAGAGGCGAGTAGGAGGTCTGCCATCCCTCCAGCGTCAGCCGCTCCTGACCGAACACGCGATCGAGAAACGCCAGTGCGAGCTTGCGTGTGGCGACCTTGATCTTCGGATTCAGCGTTGCCCCGCCCGTGCCCATGCGGTCGGTGAACACGCTGTGCGAACCCTCCTTGAAGACGGCCAGCACTTTCTGCGAATTCGTCTTGACCGCGGTGGCCTTGAAAATGGAGATGCGGTCATCCACGCCCGAGAAGTAGCCGGGGATGTTGATGTCGTCGGCCGTGGCGGTGATGTGCAGTGTGGGAATGTCGATGCCGGCCAGCATGTTCGTCGGTTCGCCGAGTCCGTAAAAGGGCGGCGCCGACAACATGATCGCGGCGGAAACGCGCGGGTCGCGCAACTTCAACGTCTCACCATTTAGCGGCACGCTCGCCCCGGCGAGGAGCAGGGTGGTGTTGGCGCCGTAGGAGTGCCCGGCGACGGCGATGCGCCTTGCGTCGATGCGCTGCGAATATTCGCTGGCGAGCAATTGGTCCAGTGCGAACTTCACATCCTGCACGCGCGCAAGCGCCTCGTCGGTCTGGGCGGCGCCCGAGAGCCGCGAGACGAGCGCGAACGGATTGCCGCTCCACAGCCGCCGGTCGCTGCCGACATGCTGCACGTGAAGGCTGGCATAGCCCATCGAGGCGAGATAGCGCCCGAGGTAGCGATAGCCCTCGCGCGAGCCGCCAATGCCGTGGGAGAACAACACCAGTGGCAGCCGGGCGCCTTCCGCCGCGCTGGCCGGCAGGTAGAGCTTCACGGGGACCGGGCGGCTGCGCTTGGCGTCCTGCCAATCCAGATTGCGGCTGGTGTAGAGGGATGGGTCCACATCCAGCGGTTCGATGGGCGTCGCCGCGGCCGCCGTCGCAGCTTCAGGCACGGGAAGACTCGCCTCGGCATGACTTGTCGTGGCGGTCGCGGCGAGGGCGCCGCCCAGGGCGGCGAGGCAGGCGATGCGAAGGAGGTGGCGGCGGGTGGTCATGGGCGGGACTTGACTTGGAGTGGGCTCAGCTTGGTAGATGATGTCCGACCGGGCGGGCTTCAAGGCGTTCCCTGGAAGATCGCGCAATGTCGGGGAAGCCGCGAATACTCGCGGGTCAAGCGTTCAACTAGAATGCCTGGCCGACTTGATTTGAACGATGGCGCCCGCGCCGTTCTTCCTGCAGGGGCGGCGTGCCCAAACCCTTCTGTCGTCTCCAAATAGGATGTGAGTTCATGAAAAAAGCGCTGGTCCTGTCGCTAATGTTGATGGTCTCTTGCGGTCTGGCTCAGGCACAGATCGGTGTCGGCGGCATGCCGGGCGGCACGACGAGTTGCACGGATCTGCAACTGAAGACCAATGTTCCGTGTCCCGACAGCACGCTGGCTCAATTCGAGGGCACGCTGGTGGTGCAGCGGCTTTACGGGGCGAGCGACTTCAAGGGGCTCGACGAGCTCTTTGAGAATTGGAGTCGCGGCACCGACCGTTTCCCGGACGGACGCTGGAAGCTGGCCTTCTATGTGGACGGCCTGTCCCGCCAGTTCGAGATATGGAAAACCTGGGGCGAGGACCAGAAAAAGATCAAAGCCTGGCAGGCCAAGTCCCCGGACTCCTTCGCAGCGAAATACATCGAGGCGGTGTACTGGCGGACCTATGCCTGGGCGGCGCGTGGCAGCGGCTATGCCAACACCGTGGCGCCGGAAGGATGGGCGCTGTTTCGCGAGCGGATCGGTTTCGCTGAAAGGATTCTGGAGGAATTGAAGCCGAGGGCGGAGAAATATCCGGCGTGGTACTCGACAGCGATTTTCAACAAATTGGATGCCGGCGACTCCGCAGCAGCGACCGAAATCTTCAAGCGCGGGCAAGCCTTGTTCCCGGACTATCACAGCATTTACTTCGCCATGGCGCGCGCCTTCGAGCCGAGATGGGGTGGCAGCGCCGAGTCGTTTGACAAGTTTGCGCGCGAGGCCGCGAAGCTGGCGAAGTCGTCTGAGGCGGAGGGCATGTACGTCCGGCTGTTCTGGACAGTTGATTTCCCCCGCGGCGTTCCCTTTGACCCCAAGGCGGGCGAGGTGCCCGAGTGGGCGACCTTGAAGAAGGGCATCGAAAAACTGACTCAGATGTATCCGTCCAGCACCCACAACATGAATCACTTTGCATCCCTGGCGTGCCGGGCGAATGACAAGGCGCTCTACCTATCGTTGCGGACCAAGCTGGGCAACCTTGCGGACGCGGAATCGTTCAAGGGTGCGACGTTGGAGGCCTGCGACCTTCGTTTTGGCTTCAGCAGAAAGAGCTGAGGCGGCAAGCCGGCTGGCCCGGCCGGCGACGCACCCATGCGGCTCGCACTAGCTGGCTGCCGTTCAGCGCATTCTGGGCCTGTCACGCGCCAGCGAGGCTACGCTGGATTCCTCATGTCATTCCAGAAGCAGCCATGACCTATCTCGAACTCGCCTACTTGCACCTCGCCACCGTTGTGCCTGCGTTCCTCATCGGCACGTGGATGATGATCAATCGCAAGGGCACGCCATTGCACAAGCGCCTGGGCAAGATCTACCTGGTGCTGATGGGTGTCACCGGCGTGGTGACCCTGTTCATGCCGGCCGTGGTCGGACCGCGACTGCTGGGTCACTTCGGATTCATCCATCTCTTCAGTGTGCTGGCGCTCTATACCGTGCCGACATCCTGGCGCGCGGCGCGGCGCGGTGACGTGAGACAGCATCGCGCCAGCATGATCGGCCTGTACATCGGCGGCATGCTGATCGCCGGTACGCTCGCCTTCGGTCCGGGAAGACTGCTCAATGAGTGGGCATTTGGCTGAACGCTTGAAGCGCGCGGAACCGGATAGCGGGAACTTTTCCGCAACCCTCACGGTATATGGGAATCAACTCGAGGAGATTCCCATGCATCGCTCGCGTTACGTGGCCCGCCTGTGCGCTGTCGTGGCGGCTGGTGTCATCTTTTGTCAAGTCGGGGTCGTCCAGGCGAGCACCGAAGACCTTGCCCCCATGCTCGCGAATATTCGCACCGCACAGAACTTCCCCGGTGCGGCGGCGGTGGTGATGAAGGACGGCCGCATCGTCGCGCAAGGCGCAACCGGGGTTCGCCGTCTGGGTGAAGGCGCGGCCATCACGGCTGACAACCGCTTCGCCGTCGGCTCGGTCACCAAGCGCATGACGGTGTATCTGGTGGCACGGCTGGTGGAAGACGGCAAGCTCTCCACCGACCTCAAGCTGGGCGAGGTGCTGAAGGACATCTCCATGCGCGACGAGTACAAGGGCGTGACGCTGGGCCAGCTCCTTGCCTTCACCGGCGGCATCGCCGGCTACGAGCGCATCGGCCCGCGCATCACACCGGAGCTTTTCGACACGGCCGGCACGCTGGCCGAACGCGAGGCGAAGTTCGCGCAGCATGTGCTCAACCTCGCACCCGCCGGCGCCATCGGCAGGGAAGCCGTCTATTCCAACGCGAGCTACATGCTGGCGGCCCTCATGGTGAGTCGCGTGATGGACAAGCCGTACATGGACCTCATGGCGGAGTACGTCTTCCGCCCGCTGTCGATGAGCCGCGCCGGCTGGGGCCGGCCGTGGCAGGCGGACCGCAAGGATGAGCCGTGGCTGCATGTCGCGCGGCCTGATGGCCACGCGCCCGAGCCGGACATGGAGCGTCCGCCGGAAGTGCTGTTTCGCGCGGCCGGCAATGCGCACATGAGTGTCGCGGACATGGCGCGCTTCGCGCAGGAAGACCTGCTGGCCCGCCGCGGCAAGGGGGTGTTGTTGAAGTCGCCGAAACTGTGGACGACGATCGGCGCCTCGCGCGAACTCGATCCGGGCGACCGAACCGTGCATGCCGGTGGCACGCCGTGGCTCGCCGCTTGCTATGCCGTCTGGCCGTTGCACGGCATGGTGGCCGCCATCGCGGTCAACGGCGGCTCGCCGGACGACGCGGCCTGCAAGGCGTTCGTGAAAGAGGTGGAGACCCGGTTTGCTCCGATGACAACTTCAATGGGCACGAATATTCGCAATGCGGTGCGGCAAAGCCGGTAGCGCCATGCGAATATTCGCGGATGACCGCCCACACCCCGTCCCGGCACCCGCCCAACACTGATCCGGGCGCTTACTTGCGCAAGGTGGTGAGCGTCTTCGCCGGGTTCCTGCTTGTGATGGGGCTGCTCGCCGGCATCATGCTGGGCGCGTTCGCCTACTTTGGTGCCCAGCAGGCGGCGCAGACCGAACGCTTCAGGCAGTCCGGCATCGACATGCCAGCCGAGGTGGTGCGCGCCTGGAAGGACACCGGGTCTGCCAGCGGTTCAGGCCGCAACCGCCGCAGTGGCGCCACGCACTATCTTGCGACCGTGCGTTTTGCAGCCGACGGCGCCATGCGCGAGGCCGAGGCGGCGCTCAACAGTGCGAGCCTCTGGCAAGGCCTGAAGTCCGGGCAGTCGATCACCATCCGCTACCTCAAGGACGCGCCAGACTTCGTGCTGGTGAAGGGCGATGATCCCGACGAAAGCATGGACCTCGAAGGCTGGCTCTTTCTGGGCGGCGCGACGGTGGTTCTGCTGCTGCTGTCGGCGCTGGCCTTCTGGGCGCGGCGCTTCATCGCGCCCACGTTGGGCACATATCGGCGCGGCCAGCGCGGCGACGACAGCCACGGCTCGATGAATACCACGTCGGATTCGTCAGTCGACAGCTCGCTGGATTGAACGCGTTCGGCGTCAGTCCAGCTTGAGCCGCATCACCACTTCCCCGTCATCCACCTCGCCTGTGCGTTCGAATCCGAAGCGCGCATAGAAGGGCTCCGGGTTGTTCTCCTTCGGCACGAAGGACAGCACCATGTGCTTCACACCCGGCCGGGTGCGCGCGTGGGCGATGAGGCACCGCAACGCCTGCGCACCGAAGCCATGTTGCTGGTAGCGGTGATCGATCATGAAGCGCCAAAGACCCACATAGGGCGCGCCTTCAAACAATTCCGGCGTGCGCGCCGGCGCGATGGACCAGTCGTCCAGCATGGCGAAGCCGACCGGCTGCTCGTCGGCATAGACGGCGCGATACCAGGCATTCGGATTCACCGTGGCCTGCGCGATGGAAAACGCGTTCGGCGCGACCAGATTGTCCTGGCCGGGGCCGACATCCAGCAGCGACACGACAAGCACCGAGTCCTGGGTGATTTCGCGCAAGCTGACCACGGATTCGCGGGTGACGGGTTTCATGTTCATGGTGTGTTTTTCAAAGAGGTCGGGCCGCAGCGCATAGATGAACGTGCCGGAGAGTGCGGCAGGCCAGGGGATGGGGCGGGTCATGGCGGATGGGGCATCACGGATGAATTCAGGTTGCGAATATTCGCACTGTTCTGGTCGCGTGCTCGAGATATTGCTCTCGTGGGTGTCGCGACGGATTGACGATACGGCCTCGGGCTACAATTCGCGTCTTTCCGCAACCTGGATTCGCACCACCATGACCGACACCGCTCCCTCCCGTCCCCCATTGCCCGACCGTCTCGCCGTCGACCCGACGAGCCCGCATCACGTCAAAGCCATTTTCGATCACGACATCGGCATCCGCTTCAACGGCAAGGATCGCAATGATGTGGAGGAATATTGCATCAGCGAAGGCTGGATCAAGGTCGCGGTCGGCAACAAGGTCGACCGCAAGGGCCGGCCGCTGACGGTGAAGCTCTCCGGCGCGGTGGAGCCGTATTACCGGGCGGTATCTTGACCCGCGGCGACTGCGAATATTCGCATCCGCCCAACCGCCAATTCTCCTGGCAGTACAGGTGACCGCGCATGTTGTCCGTCAAACGCTCACTCAGCAAGTTCCTCGCCCGCGGCCTGGGCCTGCTTGCCGGCGCCGCGGTGTTCGCGCTGTGGTGGGTGTTCAAGGGTGATCCCGGCCAGGTGACCGCGCGGCATCAGGTGCAGGGCGAAATCGTCGAAGTCCGCGAGCGCGCCTACCGTGTCCGTCTCGAGACGGGCGGCGAGGTGCTGGTCGCCCGTGCGTTCAATGTGGAGCAGGGACGCAAGGTCACGCTGAATGTCGAGACCTATGCGAACGGCGAGGCTGTGCACATGCTGGCCGATCCGACTGGGCAGTAGCGGGTCAGCGCCGGGGCAGGGTGCGGTTGGGCCACCGAGCCAGACTCACGGCAACGCATTGAGATACTGACTGACAGACGGCGCCCAGAGTGCCGCGTCATTGATCAACAGATGGCCGCTCAACCCGGCGGCTCGCTGAATGAGCGTAAACGTGCCCTGGCCACCGGCTGCCTGAAAGGCGGCGAAGTTGGCGCGGCTGTGCGTGGCGCTGTAGAACGGATCGTTCTCGCCGTACAACCAGAGCGTCGGCCGGTTGTAGCCACCGCCGCGCGCGAAGGTCGTGGTGTTGACCGGAATCGCGTCCTGGCATCCCTCTCCCAGCCAGCCGCCCACGAAATTGATCACACCCACGAATGCGTCCGGACGCGTTCCCGCCTGCGCGACGGCGAGAATGCCGCCGCGCGATTGGCCGGCGACGATCACCCGCGACGAGACGACATTCGCACGCTGCTGCACGTGGGTCAATGCCGCGTTCGCATCGGCCAGCGCATGTTCCACCCCTGCCAGTGCGGCATCCCGCAAGCATGAGTAACGACTTCTGTCCGCCGTGAAGCCCTCGTCATAGATTCCCCCCGATGCGCCCCGACCCCGGCGTTGGGGAAAGGCCACGAGCCAACCGCGTTCGGTGAAGTGCCGCGCGACGGATTCGCTGGTGAAGGTCTGGGTGAAGAGCGTCGGGTCATCGCCGTTGCCGGTCGACCCGTGATGAAAGAGCACGGCGGGCCAGGGACCCGGACTGAGCGGTTCAAACACCACCACTTCCAGGGTCACCGAATCTCCACCGGAGACGAACGGCGTGGCCGCGCGCTCAGTCACCCGACGTGCGAAGGCCGCGCAGCGGGCGCCATTCCAGGCGCTGGCCGAGATGCACGTCGCGCCGACCGATCGTTGGGCGAGTAATTGGGCGCCCCCCATGAGGCGCACGTCCACGGCCGTCACACCCAGGCGAAGTGAAGTCGTCCCGTTGGGCTGCGTGGACACGGTGTTGCCATTGACGACCAGGGTGACCGAGCCGGCGCTCACGGTGTCCCAACGCAGCGCGGTTTCACAGTCCGGCGCACCCTCGCTGATGACACAGGGCGAAACGGTCAGCGTTCCTGAAGCGGCGCTGGTGGTCGCATCCGGACCGCCGCCACCGCCACCACCGCCACCGGAACAGGCGGCGCAGAGGAGCAGGGCGATAGCACAGAGTGCCATCCGGACAACCCTGACACTCGCATCACCGGCGTGCGGATCAGGCGTGAAGCGATGGACTCGCAAGGCTAATGACGATCTCATGATGCCCTCCAGCAATTGCCGAATTCGGCGCGACGCGTTTGCGGACCTCACGCCGACGTGAGGTCGAACCCGGCCAGACTCTCGCATCGCCATCCGAATTGCAATACGTTAGGCCCGAATGGGACGAATCGGCGCATGAAGTGGACAGCGCCCCCCATGGGCGGGTATGACTTGCCTGCGGCCGACGGATGCGCGTAGGGTGCTTGTCCACTCACTCAAAGTCGCGGTCATGCCCGGCAGCCAATTATTCGAAAGCGGACAGTCAGCAAACGTTCCGGACATTGTCACCTGGATGCGCGGGCCGAGATTCTGGCTGCTTTACGCGTTGTTCTGGCTGTTGCTGGGTCTCACGCTGGCACTGGCGGACTACCAGCGGGTTCTGCGCGGCGACGGTCGACAGGCCTGGGAGCCCTTCGTCCAGGAGATGACCAGTCTGGCGGTGATTGGCGCGCTCGCGCTGTTGATATTTCGCGGCGTGCGCCAGCTTGAAGCCCGGGCCTGGCCCCGCTGGCGCAAACTGGCGAGTCATGCGGTGGCGGCGCTTGTGTTCTGCGTGATGCATGTTGGCCTGATGTACGCGGCGCGACACCTCATCTACCACGCGCTCGGCAGCCACTACGCCACGGCGTCCATCGCGACCATCTTCGCCCATGAGGCCCCCAAGGATCTGGTCACCTATCTGATTCTCGCCAGCCTCGCACATGGCTTGAATCTGTGGCGCCGCGAACAGTCCCACCGGTTGCAGGTCGAGCAGGCGCGTGCCGCGCTCGCCGAACTTCGCATGACGCGGCTCAGCGACCAGTTGCACCCGCACTTTCTGTTCAACAGCCTGAATGCGGTTGCCGGGCTGATCGAGGAGAACCCGCGCCTGGCGGTCACGATGGTCGCGCGTATCTCGGACTTTCTCCGCCTCTCGCTGCAAAACGATGCACGTCCCTTCGCGACGCTGCGTGAAGAATTGGCGCTCATGCACCACTACCTGGACATTCAACGACTTCGGTTCGAAGGCGGACTTGATGTGGCCGCCGACATCGAAGACGGCATGGACGCACAGTCCATCCCCAGAATGCTGTTGCAGCCGCTGGTGGAAAACGCGGTGAAGCACGCCATGGTGCGGCCTTCGACGCCGCTCCTGGTGCGCGTTGTGGCCAGGCGGCATGCTGATCAGCGCTTGTCGATCAGCGTCGGCAACTCGCGCGTCGACGGGCCGCCTCGCGGCGAGGGCCTGGGTCGCGGACTGGCCATCGTGCGGGAGCGGCTCGCGTTGCACTACGGTGACGCCGCCAGCTTGATCATCGAGGATGACAGTGCGAACTGGTACGCCGCGCGCCTTGAATTGCCGCCAGCGCCCTTGCAGCGTAGCGAGGCGGTAACGTGAGCCAGCCGTCGGTACCGCGGGCGGCCTGCCTCAGTGTGGCCATACTTGAAGATGAGCCGCTGGCGCGCCGGCGCCTGGAGCGGCTGGTGAAGGCGCGGCCGGACCTGAAGCTCATCGGCAGCTTCGATCATCCCTTGCCTGCCCGCACCCACCTGCAGCGGGTCGATGTGCTGTTCCTGGATGTGGAAATGCCGTTCGAGAATGGGTATTCGTTTCTGAGTCATCTGCCCGCCGAGTGGCAGACGCAGATCATCGTGACAACCGCGCATGGTCACCACGCCATCGCCGCCTTTCGCCATGATGCCGTCGACTTTCTGCTCAAGCCCTTCGACGAGGATGGGTTCGCGGCGGCGGTGGCGCGGGCCCGGAAGCGGCTCGCGGCAGTGCGACGCATGGCCACACTGCCACCCGAGCGCGTTGCACCGGGGATTCGCAGCGTGAGCGTGCCTGGCGCCGCGGCGAGCACGATCATCGGGGTTCGCGTCCGCGATGAAAAACGTGAGTCCGTCCTCGCGCCTGCGGACATTGACTGGATCCGGGTAGCGGGCCGGCGATTGATCGTCCACGACGCGAGCGGTGATCATGAAGCGACGGGAAACCTCGCGACTTGGGAGGCGCGCCTCGCAGGACATGGATTCCTGCGCATCCGGCGAGATTGCCTGCTGAACCTCGCCAGGATCGCATCGATTCGCCGTCGTTCGCACGGCGATAGAACCCTCATTCTGAAAAGCGGGGAAGAAATGCAGCTCAGCCGCCGCTTCGCATCCGCAGTGGAGGCCTGCCTGCTCTAAGCGCCTCTGACACTCGGAGGTGGAGTTCAAGTTCGCTGCGCGCTGATGCGAATATTCGCATGTGATTGCGTTGACGCTTCAGCGCGTCGTGCGGAACGTGAACCAGGCAGCGAAGGTGAGGCCGTCGCTGGCGCGGTGGTCGATGAGAATGCCTTCGCCGGAGCGTGACTCACCACCCCACCAGGTGCCGACGATCCATGACTTGTCGGCGGCGGCGAAGCCCTGTTGCTGGCAGCGCGCCGTGGCTTCGTTGTTGACGATGCGGCTCAACGCGTAGCCGCCGTTGCCGAAGCCGGCGGAGTTGGTCTCGTCGGACTGCCAGGTGAAGTTGGCGGTGGTGCAGCTGGTGAACTCGATGCGCATCCGCCCCCAGCGTTTGCGCTGCACATCGGTCGCCGCGAAGCTCGTGCCGAACAACGCGCCGGTGGCGCTTTGCATGTCGCCAAAGTCGAGCGCGTTGCCGCTCATCGTGGTGGCGCCGGTGAGCCAGTACTGCGAGCCGACCTGGGCGGTGTCGATCGGTGGTTTGGCTTGCTCGTTGCGCAGCAGCAGCACGAAGGTCGGTCCATTCAATCCGCCAGTGCCGGTCGGCACGATGGTGTTGCCCAGCGCGCCGGTGGCGGGATTCACGCTGCGCACGGCCTCGCCGGTGATCAGCAGCAACTCATTGTTGAGCCCGTACTCGATGCCGGTGGGGCGATTCAGGCCGCTGGCGACGACCTGCACGCTGCCGCTCGCCATGTTGTATTTCAGGAGCTGGCCGGACAATTCGCCGGTGATCCACAGATGCTGGTTGTCGCGGTCGGCGAGGATGCCGCGACTGCCGCGCAGCCCATTGGCCTGGGCCGCGATGGCGACGGACGTGGCGCCGGTCGCGGGGTCGAGACGGATGATGCTGTTGGAATCGTAGCCGGGCACGTAGAGCTTGCCGTCC
The DNA here is from genome assembly GCA_016791265.1 of Betaproteobacteria bacterium. Lineage (GTDB taxonomy): Bacteria > Pseudomonadota > Gammaproteobacteria > Burkholderiales > Usitatibacteraceae > JAEUMY01. Next base: position 237,487 of record JAEUMY010000010.1, on the reverse strand, counting down.
GGCGCATAGAGCAGGCCGTTGTCCGGGCCGTTCACGCCGGAGGCGTTGGCGGTCACGGCACGCGTCGGGTTTTTGCCATTCGCGTCATAGCGCTTCACGTCGTCGCTGCTGTAGCCCCCGACGTAGACCTCGCCGCCGGGGCCGAAGGTGAGGCCGGTCGGCGCGGTGCCGTTGGCGACGGCGATGAATTCGCCCAGGAACTCGAAGTTGTCGGCGCGGTAGCGCAGGATGCGCGAGGTGTTTTCGCTCACCAGATGCAACGCGCCATCGGGTCCCAAGCGGATCGCTTGCGCACCGTTGATGCGGTTGGCGGTATCGAGGTTGCGCAGGTGCGCGCCGGTGCAGGCGTCGTAAATGTGAACGTTGTTGCTGAAATAGCCGCTGACCAGCAGCTTGCCGCCACAGCTGCTTTGGGCGGATGCATCGAGGGCGGCCGTGGCCAGCAGCGTGGTCAACACGGCGCGGGCGAACCTTTGGAAAGTGGTGCGGGACATCTGGATCATGTTGGGCTCCGGTGGGAGGGTTGCGAGAGGCACGAGTCTCGGAAAACCGTCGGGTGACGGCCTGAAGAAGTCCTCTCTTTTGTTTCCGGATATCCTTCGCTTTGCTCAAGTCATTGATTCGCAAAGCATGAGTCCCACACAGCCTCCGACACAGTTGACCAGCGCGGCGCCGCCCGCACCGGCCGAATCGCCCTCCGGCGAGCCGCGCAAGGTGGGCGACTTCGCGCTCAATGTGGCGGCTAACGAGTTGCTGGCGGCCGGCGGCAAGGTCGTGCGCATCGAACCCCGGCTGATGTCGCTCCTGGTTCGGCTCGCGCGAGCGCCGGGCGCGGTCGTGCCGCGTGAAACCCTGATCGATGAAGTCTGGTCACGCCGCATGGTCAACGACGAGGTGCTGTCGCGCGCCATCGCCGACCTGCGTCAGGTGTTGGGAGACGATTCGCGGACCCCGCGCTACATCGAGACGATTCCCAAGTCCGGCTATCGGCTGATCGCGGCAGTGGAATGGGGTGCCAGTACGACGGCGCACGCAGGCGTTCGACGACGCTCGCACTGGCCGGTGTGGATGGCCATCGGTCTCGCGACACTCATGGTCGCGGTCGCCGCATGGATCGTCACGCTGAAGCAGCCCGGATCGAAACGCGATGCGCTGGATTGGGAGACGTCCCTGGAGGCGGCGTTGCGTGAGGCGAAGCCGCTGACTGCGAGCCTGGGCCTCGAGATCGGGCCGCGCCTCTCACCAGACGGCAAGCGGGTGCTGTATTCGCTCATCGAGAACGGCCGCGCCCAGTTGGTGCTCCACGACTCCACGCTGCCCGCACCGCGAGTCCTGAGCGAACCCGGCGAGGACGTGACGAGCGCGGTGTTCATGCCCGATGGCGCAGGGGTCATCTATCGCTCGCTGGCGGGCACCGCCTGCAAGCTCCGCCACCGGTCGGCCGAGGGGATTCGCGAGATCGGTCCTTGCGCGCGCAACGAGCCGTCACGCATCGATATTTCGCCGGACGGGAAACAGCTGGTGCGGTCAAGGGTGCATCGCGAGAGTTTTCCCGCCGGGCTCGCGATTCAGTCCATCGACTCGGGCGACATCCGCCAGCTGACCACGCCGAGCACCGGAGATGGCGAAGATACGTTGGCCCGCTTCAGCCCCGATGGCGCGCAGATCGCGTTCGTCCGCGGCAACAGTTCCGCGCGCTCGGTGTGGCTTGTTCCCGTTGCGGGCGGAGAGGCGCGCAAGGTGGGCGCGCTGTCCGGACTCACCTACGGCCTCGCATGGGTGCCGGATGGCAAGGCGCTGCTGGTCGCCGCCGACTGGTTCGGCTTTCGCGCGCTGAACTGGCTGAGCTTGAAGGATGGGAGCGGACGCCTGCTCGGTGCGCGCGGCGCGCGGGCGCCAGACCTGGTCGCGGGCCGGCTCGTCTATGAGAACGCGCAGTTCCAGGCCAATCTGTTCCGAATCCGCGGCAACGACCCGGCAACGCCAACGCCACTGCATCCCTCGACGCGCTACACCAGCCAGCCCGCGTACTCGCCGGACGGAGCGTCGATCGCCTTCGTGTCCAACCGCGAGGGCATGGAGGCGATCTACGTCGCCAGCGGTGATGGCGCGGCACTCAAGCTGCCACTGCCCGACAGTCATCGCTACATGCGCCCGACGTGGAGTGCGGACGGCAAAGCGATTTACGCGATCCGCATGCCGGCCGCCGGCGACAAGTCGGCGCCGCAGCAGGCGGTCCGGATCACGCTGGCCGACGGGGCCGTGGCCGTGCTGCCCGTCGGCGACACGGTGAGCTTCGCCAGCGAAAGCCGGGACGGCCGCTGGCTTTATGTGGGCGAACGCGAAGAGCGCCAGATGCGGCTCTGGCGCGCGCCGCTCGCCGCACCGACCCGGCAGGAGCGCCTGCCGACGCCCCTGGTGAGCGACGTGCAGCTGAGCGCGAGCCACCTGGCCTACACCCAGAGCGGCCTCTCGGGCATCACCGTATGCACGCTGGACGGCCGCACGTGTGAACTGCGACGCGTGCCGACCGGCGCGAGCCATGATGACCATTGGTCGGTGACGGAGGGCGCACTGTATTTCGTCGACGGCCCGCCTGCGGCGCGCAGACTGAAGCGCCACGACTTGAAGCGCGATGCAGTCTCCACCTTGAGCGCGGTCGTGCCGTCCACATTGGGAGGGGGACTCGCCGTGCATCCGGCGGGAAACGAGTTCATCGTTGCGCGCGAGGAACCGCCGGCCATCGATCTCATGACGGCAACGGTGACCACCAAGCCTTGACGTTGCAGTTGGCGTGCGAATATTCGCTGCCGCCGCTGCGTGTTCGCCTCACGCCTGCGAGCGATTGGGAGGACCGCCGTCTCGGCCTGACCGCTGGTCGGTCCGTTCAGCATTGATGGCCGCGCCAGCGGTACACTCTCGCGCTGCTGCAAGAACCAGAATAATCACAACATCAGTGCGCGGAGGACATCCATGCCGAGCGTCGTCCAACGCTTTGCCCCGGATCAGGAAGCCCGATTCAAAGCCCAGCGACGGGAAACGCTGGCGGTCATCAACGTCACCACGTTCTGGATGGTGGCGCTCTTGGTGCTGGCGTTCAGCGTCTGGGACGCGTTCGTCGACCCGGTCAACTGGCCGAAGGCGCTGGGCTGGCGGTCTGCCGGCGTCGTGGTGATCCTCGGCACTGGATTCTTCCAGCGTTGGTGTGGCCGCAGCGACTGGGCGCCGGCCATCGCCAAGGTGCGCTTCGCCGCATCGACCGTGGCCGTGGCGGCCGCACTCGCGGTGGTGAAGGATGGCTTCCTGGTCGGCCTCGCGGGTCTTGTCGCCGTGTTTCTCGCGAGCCCCTACATCGCCGTCGACCGCCGCGACTACATTTGGCTCAACGCCGTCCCGCTCGCCATCGTGGGTGCCATCATGGCCGCCATCGGGCTGGAGCGCTTCGTGGTCATCAACGCGTGGTGCTTTCTGTTGATGGCGCTCGTGGTGGGGTTTCTGCTCACCACGGTCTTCGAGATCACCAACCGCCGCGCGTTCAAGCTGGAGGAGGCGTTGTCGCGCGAGGCGCGCACCGACTCGCTCACCGGCATCGACAACCGGCGGGCGCTTGATGAGCGCGGGCTGCACGAGTTGCGCCGGAGCGCCCGCAACGGCAAGCCGACTTCCGTCATCCTGCTCGACATCGACCACTTCAAGCGCATCAACGACAACTATGGCCACACCGTCGGCGACCGCGTCATCCAGTCCGTGTCCCACAACCTTGCCGCGACGCTGCGCGCCACCGACCGCATCGGCCGCTGGGGCGGCGAGGAGTTCTTGGTCATCCTGCCCGAGACCGACGCGGTTGAGGCGTCCCATCTGGCCGAGCGCATGCGCGACGCCATCGCTGTTGTGCCGGTGGTGAAGCAGCCCATCATCAAGACCACCATCAGCCTCGGCGTGGCCAGCGTCTTCAGCCACGGCGTGGTGGAGGAGGTCTGGAGCGACGTGCTGAAAGCCGCCGACGGCGCGCTGCATCAGGCGAAGGCGGAAGGACGCAATCGCGTGGTTGTCGCCAGCGCCCGCGTCGATTCGGCGAATTCCTGAGCACCGTGGTGATCTCAGATCGCGTCGGTCAGGCGCTCGGTTCGGTCCGCCGGTTGCTCATGTGGCGTTCGTTTCCGCCTTTCACTCCTTTCACCGCTCACCACACATCCCGATGATCGCTCGCCTTCTTGCCGCACTGATTCTCTGTTGCCTGCCGGCCGCCGGCGTGGCGTCCGCTCAGTCCTTCGCCGTCACTCTGGATGATGGTCCGCACCTGAATGAGACGCCGCTCTTGTCCCCGGCCGAGCGCAATCGCGCGCTGCTCGATGCGTTGGCGAAGCACAAGGTGAAGGGCGCGCTCTTCGTCACCGTGCAAAACGGCGCGGCGCGGCCCGAGGGGCTGGCGCTGGCGCGCGCCTGGGGCGAGGCGGGACACTTCATCGGCAATCACACCATGACGCATCCGGACTTGAACAAGGCGGACGTGACGCTGGCGAAGTACCAGGAGGAAATCCTCGCCTGCGACGCGGTCATCCGCGAGCTGCCCGGTTATCGCAAGTGGTTCCGCTTCACCTACTTGCGCGAAGGCAACACGCCGGAGAAGCGCGACGGCATGCGCGCATTCCTGAAGGAGCAGGGCTACCGCAACGCCTACGTCACGCTGGACACCAGCGACTGGCGGTTCGACAGCAAGCTGCGCGAGGTGCTGGCCCGCGACCCCAAGGCGGATATCGAACCCATCAAGCGCCTGTATCTGGATCATCTCTGGCAGCGCGCGCAAGCCTATCGCGACCTCGCGTGGAAACTTCAAGGCCGGGATATTCCACAAGTGCTGCTGCTCCACCACAACCTCGTCAACGCTCTGTGGCTGGACGATGCGCTGACGATGTTGAAGCAAAAGGGCTGGCGAGGTGTGAGCCCGGAAGAGGCCTACGCCGATCCCATTTACGCGCTACAACCGGATCGGCCAGCGGCGGGGCAGAGTCTGCTCCTATCCATGTCGCGGAGCCTGGGGCTGGGCCGGTTTGACGGCTGGGAACGGCTGGTCGACGACGGTGAGTTCGAGATGCAGGCGCTGAAGAAACTGGGGTATTGAGGCTCGGTTGGCGAATATTCGTCGGTGACTTCCCCATCAAGCATGATGGGGCGGAGTGAGCATCGTTCTGGAACAATGCGCTGTCCACACTACTCGGCCATGATTCCATGACTGCCAGAACCCGACTTTCGATGCTTGCGACGCTCGCTTTGCTGGTGCCATCCGCTTCGGTGACGGCGACAAATCAGTCTCCCAAGGCGCCGACACCGCCTGCGAGTGAAAACGAAAAAGTCATCCCGAGCAAAGCCGACGAGGAGGTCTGGCTGGCACATAGGCTGGTTGTGCCGCCAGCCTATCCAGCCACGCTCGCCGCCGCGCGCGTGACGGGCACCGTTGATGCGCGCCTGAGAATTTCTCCGAGAGGCGAACTCCTGGAAATCCTGCAGATTGGGTCGACACCGGATCAGCCTGAGTTTGTGGCCGCTGTCCGCGAGGTCCTGCCGCGCTGGGCGTTTCGCAAGGAACTCGACAAGAATTGCGAGACCAGAGAGTCGGTGGGATGGCTGCGCATTTACTTCGAGATGGATGGCAGCCGCCCGATGGTCAGCGCTTCCAAGCCAAAAGAGGCGCCGTGGATGCCGAACCTGACGCCGCCGTCTTCCCGGCTGTCAGTGTTGCTTGAATCGATGCGGGACAGCTTTCCCCGGGCCGGCAGGAGATCGGGCGTGGGTGCCGAGGTGGCAGTCGCGATCGACGTCGATGGGAACACCGGTTTGCCTGCGAAGATCAAGACAACCGCGGTCGATCTCGAATGGGGTCATGTGTCGAGCCGACTGGAGATGATGTATGCCGATGCGGCCGAGGAAGGCGTCAAGGTGGCGACTTTTCCAATCCTGCTCGATCAGAGGGACAAGATCTGGCGATCCTGCATCCGGGTGAGCTATCGAATCAGAAAGGACTGAATGTGTCTGCGCGATCGCTTGTGGTCGGAGGGCGACGCGCACTGAATTGAGCCGGATGACTTCGAAGTCGGGCTCGCCGCAGGCACGCTAGGCGCCTCCCGCATCTCTTCCACGCCCATTGACCGTCGTTTTCGGGCACCCAGTGGTCAGGCCTATGCGGCATTCCGGCGCGGCATTATGATGTTCGCTGCCTAAACATAAGAACACGACCACAGGGGGAACCAACCATGAAAGCCGCACTGTCCGCCGTAGTGCTGTCTCTGAGCTTGTGTCTGGGCGCCATCGCTGATGCCCAGGCTGTCACCAGCCAGTATCGCGTCGCCCATGTGCGCTACCAGGGCAGTGACATGGTCCTGGTGATCGTCAATCCGAGTTTTTTCTATGGCAGCGGCAACGACCAGCAACGCTGGTTCACGGCCATTCAACAGTGTGTGCGCTCGGTGAAGCTCGGCGGCCAGACGCTGGCGGTCACCAACGATAACGGCCGCTTCCGCTTCTACGGGCCGAACGGCTGGCACAACTTCCTGCGCACCATCGACATGAGCTGGGTGAATGCACGGGTCAACAAGACCATGACCTGCAATTTCTGAGCTGGCCAGGCGTCATCGCGGACGGCTAGCGCCTCCGCAGCTGCGGCGAATATTCGCGATACGTCGCGAATATTCGCCCCGGCGTTCCCTCTCCCGTTCCCTCCATCCCCATCTCATCCCCGCTTACCCCGGCCTGTCGCAGCCGGGCTGACAATGGCCGTCGGGCTGGTAGTCTTGCCACCAGATCAATCCGCAAGACGCCCGCAACCATGGCAACACCTGTCAAAACCGCTCTAAGATTCTTTGGCCGCATCGTCCTCACCTGGGCGGCCGCCTTCCTGCTCTTTGTCTGGATGTGGGATTCGGTCAGCAGCCGGGGCGTGCCCGGGTTGCTGGTGGCCGGTTGGTTCGTCCTGTTGGCGTTCTTCCTGTCGGCCGGCGTGTGGCACTACCGCCGGGTCAAGCTGCTCGCCGGGGAAGTGGACCGGCTGCACCTGGCCAATCGTCAGGTGCGCCAGATCGAGATTCCGTTCGAGTCCACGGTCGCCGCGGTGATTGTCGAGTCGGCTTTTCGCGAGCTGCCCAATGTGCGCGATGTGGTGGTGCAGCCGGGCGGACGACAGATCAACGCCCGCGTGCCGCGCATGGGCGAGGATCTCACCCGCCTGCCGCTCTGGCATCGCCTGCCGCGCTGGCTGGGATCGGATCACAACGACGTCATGGCCGTGCTGGTGCCCAAGGAAGGCGTGGTCAGCATGACACTGGTGTGCGAGCCGGAAGGCGGCGCCTGGACAGACTGGTTCCTCTTCGATGACGGCACCAATCTGGTCAATGCCGAATTCATCACCCGCGCCATCACCCAGCGCATCGGCGCGCAGCGCCGCGGCGAGCAGGCGGTGAACAAGGAAACCGCCACCGAGAAGGAGCTGGCCGTGGCCAAGTTGGGATTGCTGTCCGCACAAGTCGAGCCGCACTTTCTCTACAACACGCTGGGCAGCGCCAAGTACCTCATCCAGAGCGACCCGGCCAAGGCTGAGGCCATGCTGGACAATCTGATTCTCTATCTGCGCAACTCCCTGCCGCGCACCGAGGATGCGCCGTCCACGCTGGGCGAGGAAGTGGTGCGCGCCCGCGCCTATCTCGACATCCTGCAGATCCGCATGGGTGACAGGTTGAAGCTGCATTTCGACATTCCCGCCGCGCTGGAGAAGATGCCCTTTCCGACCATGATGCTGCAGACGCTGGTGGAAAACGCGATCAAGCACGGGCTGGAACCGAAGCCCGAGGGTGGCACCATCTGGGTGCTGGCGCGGGCCGACGATCCGGCAGCACCGAAGCAATTGATCGTCACCGTCGCCGACGACGGCTGCGGCCTGGACAGCGGCAAAGCGACCTCGGGCACGGGCATTGGCCTCAAGAATGTGCGTGAGCGGCTGAACCTGCTCTATGACGGCAAGGCCAGTTTCGCCATTGCATCGAATTTTCCGTCCGGGGTTGCCACGACGCTCACCGTGCCGGTCGCTGGCCCGGTGTCTGATGCCGCTGCCCAATCAGGGGAGAACACACCATGAGCGAAATCACCGCTGCGACCCAGACAGCCTCCGGCCGCATCACCGCCGTCATTGCCGAAGACGAGCAGATCTTTCGCGATGCCATCGTGCGCCTGGTGCGTGCGGCGTGGCCTGAGCTGGAGATCGTGGCGACCTGCGCCGATGGCAATAGCGCGCTCGCGGCCATCAGCGAGCATCAGCCGACCATCGCCTTTCTCGATATCCGCATGCCGGGGCTGACCGGGCTGGAAGTGGCCACGGCGCTGGTTGAGACGAGCCCGGAAACCCAGGTCGTGTTCGTCACCGCCTATGACCAATACGCGCTCAACGCCTTTGAATCCGGTGCGGTCGACTATCTGTTGAAGCCGGTCGAGGAAAAACGTCTTGCCGCCACCATCGAGCGCTTGAAGAAGCGCGTGGGCAGCGAGCCGCCGGACACTGTGGCCCTGGCCGCACTGGTGCGCAAGCTCGGCGGTGCGCTCGACAAGCGGGTCGAAGAGCCGCCGCTGGAATGGATCACCGCGAGCGTGGGCAAGGAGACGCGCCTGATCTCCGTGGACGACGTCATCTACTTCCAGTCGGACAGCAAGTACACGGTGGTGATGACGGCCGACGGCGAAGCGCTGCTCCGCACACCGCTGAAGGACATCGTGGGCCGGCTGAATCCGACCTACTTCAAGCAAGTGCATCGCGCGACGGTGGTGAACCTGCGCGCCGTCGCGGCCGTGACGCGCGATGAATCCGGACGCGGCACCTTGAGGCTCAAGCAGCGGCCGGAAACGCTGGCGGTGAGTCTCACGTTCATGCCGCTTTTCAAGAACATGTGAGGGAATGATGAAACACCATTTGCTGCTGGTCGCAAGCCTGATGCTGGCGGCGACTGCCTCGGCACAGGTTTCCGAGACTGATCCGTTGCTCGCCCGCGCCATGGCGCTGGATGCCAGACTTTTCAACGAGACCTTCAACGAGTGCAAGCCGGGTGTGTTGGAAACGCTCATCGACACGCGGCTGGAGTTCTACCATGACGTGGGCGGCATGCAGGATCGCGATGCATTCCTGGCCGCAGTTGCGAAAAACATCTGCGCCCCGGTCCATCGCAAGCCATTGCGCAAGCTCGTCGCCGGGTCCAGCAAGGTGTTCCCGCTGAAGAAAGACGGCAAGCTCTACGGTCTCATCCATCACGGCGATCACGAGTTCTGGATCCGCGAGCCGGGCAAGCCGGAATACCCGACGGGCCGTGCGCGCTTCACCTCGGTGTGGGTGGAGACGGGCGGCGAGTGGAAGTTGCGCACGGTGTTGTCGTACGACCATCGGGGCTACTGATCGATGGCCCCAGGCCGCCCGGAAACGACTGAGCTGTACCCGGTACCCGGGCCGGCCGGCTGGCTCATGCCGGGCGTGCTCACGCCGGTTGCCGCGTTGGCGTTGGTGATCGCCAGCGCGTTGCTGGGGGACCTGGGGCTCGGCAGCATTGTTCGCCTTGATCCAAAAGGCAATCCGGTCGATATCTGGGGACTGGTCGCTTTCACGTTGGTGCCGTTCAGCCTGTTGGCGCTGATGCTGCTTGCTTGGGTGTGGACCGTCGAACGCGGCGCGCTTGCCAACCTCGGGCTCGCTTCGCCACGCCGGGCATTGCGATCCTTCGCACGCGGCTGGCTGGTGGGCTTGTTCACGCTGTTGCTGGTCGTGATTGTCGCCAGCCTGAGCGGTGGCTTTGCGCTGCGCACAGCAAGTTCAGCCTGGGACGATCCGGCGTCGCTGCTCCCGATTGTCGCGCTCATGATCGGCTTTGCTGTGCAGGCCAGCGCGGAGGAGCTGCTGTTCCGAGGCTGGTTGTTCTCGTCGTTGGTGCGCAAGTTCAACGTGGCGACGGGGGTGGTGGTGAGTTCGGCACTCTTCGCCTTGGCCCACTTCAGTCGCGGACAGTCCGCACTGGTCAGCATCGGCCTGCTGCTTTTTGGCGTGTTCTGCGCGCTCTGGGCCTGGCGTGCGCGCGACATCGCAGGCGTCATGGGATGGCACTCGGGATGGAACTGGTTGCTCGCCGTCGGCTTCGGGCTGCCGCTAACCGGCCTGGACGTGGGCATTCCGGCGTTGCTGGCGCCGCTGCAGCCTGTGGGGCCAGACTGGCTGACAGGTGGGGCGCAGGGGCCTGAGGGCAGCATCGTGTGCGTGGTCTTCTTCGTGATCGGTTGCATGGTCCTGATGCGCCGGCGCGGCTGAGGTGTTCGCCGGCGTCCGGGATCCATCCCGGCGTCAACTCATGGCCCCTGATCGGCACTTCGTCGCATGAGTCCCCGAACGACGCGGTCCACGGGGCAGAATGCCGCGACTATTTCTTCCGCCGAATCCATCCAACCCCGTCAACAAGAGGTTCTTTCCCATGCAGTCGATCCCCGTCAGACAGCCTATCCGTTCCCTCAAGCTCCGCCTGTTGCCCGCGTTGCTGGTTGCCGCATTGGCGCTCGCTGCCGCCCAGCCTGCCGTCAGCTTCGCTGATGCCTCGCGCGCCACCGCATCGACCGTTGTCGTCGAAGGCGACATCGCTCGCCAGATCGACACCGTGCTGGCCGCGACCTTCAAGTCCGACGAGCCAGGTGCGGCCGTGATCGTGGTCAAGGATGGCAAGACGGTGCTCCGCAAGGGCTATGGCATGGCGGACGTGGAAAAGAAAATCGCCATCCAGCCCGGCGACGTGTTCCGCATCGGCTCCATCACCAAGCAATTCACGGCGGTCGCCATTCTGATGCTGGAGGAAGAAGGCAAGCTTTCGGTGAAGGACGAGATCACGAAATTTCTGCCCGACTATCCGACGCAGGGCAAAAAGATCACGGTTGAACATCTCCTCACCCACACGTCAGGCATCAGGAGCTACACCGGCATGCCGGACTTCCGCAGCATCATCAACAAGGACATGAAGCCGCTGGATGTCGTGGACTTCTTCAAAAACGAGAAGATGGACTTCGATCCCGGCGAGCGCTTTCTGTACAACAACTCGGGCTACTTTCTGCTCGGTGTCATCATCGAGAAGGTGTCGGGCATGAGCTACGCCGAGTTCGTCGCCAAGCGGATGTTCGAGCCGCTCGGCATGGCCCACACCGCGTTCGAAGGCTTCGAGCGCAATGGCGTGAAGCGCATTCCCGGCTATGGCCGCGGCCGCGACGGGTACACGCCCGCTGCGCCGATGAGCATGACCCAACCCTACGCGGCGGGGTCGCTGGTCTCGACGGTCGACGATTTGGCGCGCTGGGATGCGGCCATCACGGCGGGCAAGTTGGTGAAGTCCGCAACCTGGAAGCGGGCGTTCACGCCTTATGCGCTCAATAACGGCAAGCCGACCGACTATGGCTACGGCTGGCAGCTCCGCAAGTTCCTGGGCGAGGACCTCATCGAACACGGCGGTGCCATCAACGGCTTTCATGGGCAGGGCATGCGTCTGCCGGCAAGCCGCGTGTTTGTCGCCGTGCTGACCAATCGCATCGGCGGGCGGCCCACCTCGGAGTATCACGCCGAGCGCGTGACCGCCATCGCGTTGGGCAAGCCGCTGACGACGCCAACGCCAATCAAGCTCGCCGCCCTGGCGCTGGATGCGTTCGAGGGCACCTACCGCGTTGACGACAAGGAGAATCGCATCGTCGTGCGCGACGGCGAGCAACTCACCCTGCAGCGAGGCGGCGGCCGCGTGCCCATGGCGCCCTATGCCGAGAACGAGTTTTTCCTGCCGGACTTCTCGCACACCCGCTTTCGCTTCGTGAAAGGTGACGACGGCAAGGTGAAACACATGGTGGTGCTGGACACCAGCGGCAAGGAGGAGATCAATCCGCGCACGGGCGACAAGCCGGCCCAGAAGAAGAGCATCGTCCTCGCGCAGAAAGACTTCGATGTGCTGACGGGCGAGTATCAGCTGGCGCCCAACTTCATCCTCACCATCAGCCGTGACGGTGACCGCTACTTGAGTCAGGCCACCAATCAGGGGCAGGTCGAAATCTTCGCCGAGAGCGATACGAAATTCTTTGTGAAGGTCATCAACGCCGAGATCACGTTTCAGAAAGATGCCGACGGCAAGGCCACCGGCCTGGTATTGACGCAGAACGGACGTGAGATGCCGGCGAAGAAGATCAAGTAGCCGCCAGGGCGCGCCGAGCCGGCGCGTTCACGGCAGCGCGAACATTGTTCAGAATTCGTTTGTCGAATTCTGAATCCCTTCGGGACCGCCTTTGGCGTCCAAGCGAGGTGTCAGTACACTTCGCTTGGTCTTAGTCTTAGCCGCACTGCCGCTTCCCATCCAGCCGTGCGAGAACGGCGAACTCTCAATCCTCGTCGTCATCGTCGTCCCGCCGCGCCATCCACGTCCTGATGGCGGCGAGCTCCATCTCGGTCAACTTTTCCTCGATGACCTCCAGCCCGGCGATCAGGCGTGAAGAGGCGGTCGCGGGATCCACGGCCAGTGACTGCTTCTGCACGTCGGAGAACTTGAGGCCGAGCGACTCGATGCGCTCTTCGGTCGGTGGGTGGCTGTCAGTGGGATGAGGCAGCGATTCCGACGCGACGATGGCCAGCGCGCTCGGTTTCACCTTCGTCGTCGATTGCACGGCCTCTTCGACGAAGCGCTTGCTGGCGTTGGCGAGCGGCTTGCCCTCTTCGGCGGCGGTGAAAAGGTCGTCCTGCAATTTCTCCCAGAGCGGCGCGTAGGCGCCGATTTTCAACAGCGACAGCGCGATGGCCATGGGCGAGGCGACCGAGGCGCCGGCCTTGTCCGCCTCCAGCTCGCGCGCGCGGCCGATGGCGCTCTCCGCCACGGCGAAGCGGTCGAAGAAAAGCGCGAGGATGGCCATGGCGGGAAACAGCGCGGCCTTGGTGGCGATGGAGTCATCGCCGCTTTGCAGCGATTCCAGCGCGCGCGCCGAGCCGGCGTAGACGGGATAGAACTCCATGGAGAACTTGGTGTCCTCGCCACGGAAATGGCCCAGCTCGTGACCGATGACGGCGGCGAGCTCCGGCAGCGACAGGATGCGCATCAGCGGCAGCGACAGATACAGCGTTTCGCCACGATGGCTGAAACCCTTGGGCTGCACCTTCACATCCGCGCTGGTGACATAGAACGTGGGTTCAAGTCCGACGATCAGGTTCTTGGGCGGTGTGGCTTTGAGCCGCTTCGCGATGCGCTCGATGAACTGCCAGAGCACCGTCTGGTCCTTCGGCAAAAGCGCGATGCCCACCACCTCCGTCTCAACGCGCTTGAACACCGAGAGGCCTTCTTTCAGCATGAAGAACGAGCCGAGCACGCCTCCCAGGAGTATGAGGAGCGGGATGGTCCAGTTGATGCGCTTCAGATACGCGGCCTGCAGCGCGATGAGGCTGTAGGAGCCGATGAGCGATTGCAGCAGGATGAGCGCGAAGAGGCCAAACAGCACATAGCGCACGCCGGGCGCGAAGAGCTTCAACAGCTTGTCGCGGTCATTCGCGGCCACCTTCGCCGCCCAGAGGATGCCGCCCAGGAGCCCGAAGCCGAGCAGCAGGGTGAAGACGCTGCCCGCGCCCAGCCAGGCCATGCGACCGAGGCTGCGGCATTCGGCGGCGTGTTCCGGCTCGGTGGCGGGATCGGCCAGGGCGCTGCGGCACCAGGCTTTCAGGGTGACACCGTCCTGCAGTGCTTTCGCGGCGGCGGGTTCGGTGGCGGCGTCTTGCTGAAGCTCCTTCTGGAAATTGCGCTCCATGCGAGCGCCCGCAAGTTGACTGGTGACGATGCCAAGCAGGGGAATGGCGAGGATGAGGATGACGGCAAGAAAGTGGCGGTACACGAATTCTCCGAAAAGTCGGTTGGCACGGGTGTTATGGGCGCGGACGGCCTTCACGATCCCCTGCCATGATGACAAGCAGCGCAAATGAAAGGCAGAGACTGTACTCCATGCCGCCGATGCCGTGCTCGCCGACGAACCAACCCAGCCGGGCGTGAAGCAGCGCGATGCCCCCGACAGCGATGGCCAGCAGCCCCGCCGCGCAGATGCGCACGCAACGACCGAGCGCCATGAGCGTCCCGGCCGCAAGCTCCCACAACGTGATCAGCCAGACCCATGCCTGCCCCCAGGGTAGCCCCCGTGATTCCGGAACAGTCCGAAGCGCGGCATGCTGCCATTCACCATGCGAACGATGGCGTGGGCCATGAAGAAAATGGCGACCGCGACGCGCAAGAGCAGCAGCGCCTGATCAAGTGTGAGCCACGGCAGGTGGGCAGTGAACCTGTTGGTCGAATTCATGGGCGATGAACAATCCTTGGCGCGCCGTGCGCGCTCGCTCGGAGATGCGTGCTCCGGGACGCTTGGCGGGTATTCCCCGTGCCATGCTTGTTCAACCGGATGGAGCCATTGTTCCGAGTCTGGTGACGACGGGAGTCAATTGAATGGCATCTTGGTCACTCAGCGCCGCGAGCACGTGGGCGGATTCACCATGCCGAACGAGAGCAGGTTGCCGCCATTGATGACGCAGGCGTATTCGGCCTTGTCCTTCCCCCGCAGGGTGGCGTAGGTGTTGGTGCCGGCAGTGCGGCGCGAGAGCAGGGCCAGGTCGGACGGTGCCAGGCCCAGCGCGCCGGCGGACTCCGCGACGATTCGCTCGTCGGTGAGCATGTTGGTGCCGCCAGCGACGGTTGCGCAACCGGCGAGACACGCGACAACGATCAGGGTGGACGCGATTCGGGAAAGGGACTTCATCGAGACTCCGTGGTTTTGGGTGGATGTTGCAAGGCCAAAGTGGCGAGACAGGTGATCAGCAGCACGGAGAACTCCGCGCCATTGCGCCCGAGACCGACCACGAACCAACCCGCCTTGGCATGGACCAGCACGATGCCCATCGCGTAAATCGCCGAGAACGCGATGCAGAGCGGCAAGACCCAGCGGCCCCAGGCCAACAGCGCCGAGCCCGCGATTTCCAGCGCGGTGATCGTGACGGCGATGGCGAGACCGGCCGGCCAGCCCTGACTGTCCAGCCAGGTGCCGAATGGCACCACGCCACCCGCCCACCAGCGCGCCCAGCCGTGCGCCGCGATGATGCCGGCCACGACGAGGCGTAGCGTGGTCCAGCCGATGCGCGCGCGGTGTTCGACGGAGAGCGCGAGTGGATTGAGCGGGGAGGTGGGGGACGAAGCAGAGGGTTTCGGGGATTGGATTTCTGTTGACATGGCATACTCCTGTTAGGTCTCGGGGTTGCCTGGAGCGAATATTCGCTGCGCCCGCCCGCTGGGGCAAACGGAAAGTGTGTGGCCTCAGGCTTAGTGAATTGAAGGCTATCAGGCGCGCCGGGCGGTTGGCAATTCACTCATCATTGTGAGCGTCTCCATGAACAAACGCATTCCCCCCTTGCCGGCGCTCCGCGCATTCGAGGCGGCTGCCCGGCATATGAGTTTCGCGCGGGCCGCCAACGAGCTGCACGTCACCGCCGCCGCGATCAGTCATCAGGTGAAGCAACTGGAACACTGGCTGGGTGTGCCGCTCTTCGCACGCACCGCCAACGGCGTGTCGCTCACCGCCGCCGGGCGTGACTACGCGCTGCGCATTCAGGATGTGTTCGAGCGCCTGGTCGCGACCAGCCGCGCCGTGCGCGACCATCGTGAGCGCGTCGTGGTCTCCATTCGCGCGCAATTCAGTGTCGCGGCCATGTGGCTGGTGCCACGCGTGGTGGCGCTGAATCGCCAGCAGTCGGACATCGAAATACGCGTCACCGCCGCCGAGCACCGCGCGACCGGCCGGCTCGGCGCTGACATCGCCATCTACTTCCAGCGCGCCGAGCTGCCAGGCCACGCCCAGGTGCAACTGCTCTCGCGACCGTTCCGGGCCTATGCCGCGCCCTCGTTCATCGGTCGGCTTTCGCGCATCGCGCCGGCGGACCTCGTCGCGCAGCCGCTCCTGCACATCAGCATCGAGGATCGGGGATGGCCTTCACCGGGTTTCGACGATTGGTTCGAGGCCGCCGGGGTCGAGACCCGCGGCTTGCTGCCGGGCCTGCACTTCAACCTCGCCCACCTCGCGGCCAGCGCGTGCATGCAAGGCGCGGGTGTCGCGCTGCTGCCTGAAGATTTGTGCGTCGATGCCGTGCGCCAGGGTGCGCTGGTCGCGCTGCCCGGCCCCGCGCTGCCGACGCCGCACCCTTATTTCCTCATGGCGAGGAATGAGGTGACGGAGGAGGTTGCGTGGGTGCGCGATGCGGTGTTGAAGAGTGCGGGCGTGGCGGCGGGGGATTGAAGCGCGGCACGCTACTCGCGATAGCGCGACGGATCGTGCGGTGGCTTGAAGCGCCGCGGGCGCGGGCCCACGTCGAACTTCGCGTCTTCGCTGGCATTGCTCGCCGTGACCCGCAGGGTGCGCGCAGGGAATGCGGCGCGCTGGTCGGGATGCCACAACTTCAGCGAATATTCGCCTGGCGCCACGTCCTCGATGCGCGCGCGCCCGTCCGCATTGGTCTTGTCGAAGAGCGGCGTCTCCAGCACCAGCAGGTAGCCCAGCATCCAGTCGTGGATATTGCAGCCCAGCGCCACGACGCCCGGCGTGTCGAAGACGATGCGCGACGGCGAATCGCCGCGATACAGTTTGATCTCGAAGGTCTTGGCCGGCGAGAAGGAGTACACGTGATGACGCATCGGATCGCGATTGGGAAAGCTCACCGCCGTGCCGGCCAGCACCGGCGTCACATACGGCACGAACTCGCGGTCGGCCTGCGCGACGGCGACGGGGCTCTTGGAACGCGGGCGGTGCGCGGGCCGGGTTGCGGACTCGAGATACACCACCGCCTCCGCCACCGGCTTGCCTTGCGCATCGGTGACGCGCACGTCGACGGTCGCGGCGCGTGCGGCGCCGCCAAGCAGGGCGATGCAAAGCAGGGCGAGCAGGCGTACACGGGAATACATGGGCGCTCCAGCGGCGGCGTGAGGGTCGATGCTAACACCGTGCTTCGCCGCGACGGGTCGTTGCGTTCGCGCGCCGCTGGCGGGACACTGCGGGCATGACCACGACCGTCGCCGGCTCCACCTTGACGCGCCACATCCACCGGATGGGCATGGCGCTCTGGTTGGCTGCGACCAGTTTGAGCGCGTCGGCCGATGAGCCGGCGCTCCGGCTGGACACCCATCCCACCTTTGCGGATGCGCTGCGGAATGGCCGTTTTGAAGCGCAAGTGCGTCCGCGCCTCAACCGCATCCACGAGGCGCGCAAACCCGAGCGCGCCGATGCCGTCACCGCGCGCGTGATCGCGGGTTGGAAAAGCGCGCCCTTTCACGGGCTGCGGCTCGCGGCGGAACTGATCCACTCCGATCGCATCGGCCCGCGCCGCTTCAACGACAATCCGCGCGAGGTGTCACCGTATCCGCTGCTGCCAGACCCGCGCTTTTCCGGCATCAATCAGGCCTGGGTGGACTGGTCGGGCGAGTTTGCGAATATTCGCATCGGGCGACAACGGCTTCGTCTCGACAACGAGCGCTTCGTCAGCGACAACGATTTTCGCCAGGTGCCTCAGATGTTCACGGGCGCGGCGTTGCGTGGACGCCTGGGCGCGGAGGCCGAATGGCGCGCCGGCCGTTTCACGCGTCTGCGCGGCACTCGCGGCGTGGAGAGCGACATCAAGTTGAGCTTCGCGCAGGCGGCTTGGAATCCCGCGCCCGGCCAGGCGCTGTTGGGTTATCTCATGTGGTACGAGCCGCCGCCGGGCGGCGGACAGACCGGCGCCACCAACAACGCCCACCGCGTCGCCGGCGCGCGTTGGCAAGGTCAGGTCAAGACCAGCGGCGGTGGCAGCTGGCTGTATCACCTCGAAGCTGCGCGACAAAGTGCGCATGCGGGCGGTGACAGCGTGATCAGTGCCGATTACCTGCGCGTGGGCGGTGGGTGGGCGGCAGGCGCGGCTCGCGGCGAATGGGTCGTGCGGCTGGATCACGAGGTCAAGGGCAGCAATACCGGACGCTACGGCCTGCAGACGCCGCTCACCGACCTCTACGCGTACAACGGTTGGGCGCTGCAATTCGTCACCACGCCGCGAGAGGGATTGCGCGATACCTGGATCACCGTGAAGAAACCGCTGGGGCCGGTGGACGTGTTCGGCGAAGTCCATCGATTCCGCGCCGATGCGGGCGGAGCGAACCTGGGCCGCGAACTGGATCTAGGGCTGATCTGGCGCGTGCCCGCCTGGTTGGGCGACGATGCCCGGCTCATCGCGCAGACCGCGCGCTATCGGCAGCCTGGCAACGATGTGACCAAGCTTTGGGTGGCGCTGGACTGGCGGTATTGAGCTCGCTACGCCGATCACCAGTAGAAGCCTAGCCCGGCAGTCAGTCGGCGCGTCTCGTCGCGGTCGTATTGCAGTCGAATGTCCGAATCGGGAGAGAGCCGCCACCGTGCCTCTGCACGGGTGACGCCGTAGGCTTTGAGGCCATTCCAGGGTTTGCGCCATTGCTGCGATAGCGTGACGCCATGGCCGGCATCGGTGCGCACGATGAAGTCGAGGCCGATTCGCGCGAAGCCTCCACCCTGCCCGGCGCGATCGCGTTGGAGGGCACCGCCAATATTGGCTGCGGCAAAGAAGCGGCGGGTGATGCTCGTGCCCATCCCGATGTCACCCTGCAATCGCGGCGTGAGGCAGTTGTCGCAATAAAGCCGCGCTTGTTCGACACCGATCCTGACTTTCATGGTGTTGGCTCGGTCGCGGGGCAGCCCGGTCTCGCCGGCATTCACGCTGTCGACTGCGAACAGATCGAATCGGGCCAAGCGAATGCGGTCGCGGCGCACCAGCAACTGTGTGTCCCCCATGAGCAACGTCGAGTTGCCGACATGGCCGGCGTCGGCGTCGAGCGGATCATAGTACGCAGGCCGGTATCGCAGCATCATCAGCGCGTCGGCTCCGCGTTCATGGCCGACTGAAACCTGCGACCAGCCCGGCGGCCGACCGGTGTGAGGCGGCGACGGTGCCGTCATCACCGCCCGTGCCTCGCCGGGAGGCAGTTGATAGCGCGCCGACAGCGCGCTCGCGTGGGCCTCTCGCAACGCGGGCTCGGCCTTGTCGAGCGGGCTGCCGATGAACTGGTAGTAGTCGATCGCTGTGTCGATGATCGCTTGTTGACTGGCGACCGTCCGCTTGCGCATGCGCTCGCCTTGAAAGGTTTCGCGCCGATGCACGAGGTCTGCGAGGAGCGCCGCCTCTTCCCCGTCAAGATCGCGGTGGCGGGCATAGAAGCGGCTTTGCCGGGACGGGTAGTGGATGACTTCGGCGAGCAAGGGCTTGCCCTCGTGGCGAGTGTTGCCGACCTTGCGAATCAGAGCCTGCGGAATGACCCAGGGTGTGCGGTCCGGAATGATGTCAATGCCATCAACGACCTCCAGCAGCTCGGCCATGCGGTAGGCGCAATTAAGGCGAAAGAAGTGGTAGGTGTAGCGCTTGCCCAATACTTCCCAAGCGTGCGCGACGATCCGCTCCACCGCCGCGCGCGGCAACTCCAGGCGGTACTCCCACAAGTCGCGCAGTTCGATGTCACCATAGTTGTGGTTGTGGAAGTAGAACTGGATATGGCTGAAGCCGCCGTCGTAGCCGCCCGTCAGGCTGTGGACGATGTAAACGAAGGGATGGGTGTCTGCGGCCACAATCGCGCCATAGTTCACGCTCACATCGAGGAGCCGCGCGGGGCTTCTCGCGCCGGCGAAGTTGAATTTGAGTAGCGTGTGGCCGTAGTAGGAGGCCGGATTGCCCAGGTAGCCGGTGGCGTAGACGATGCTGATCGATTCGACCGAATTCCCGCGTGTCCATTGTTGATAGCCAGCGCAAGCCGGGGCGCCGGTTTCCGCGTCGGCGGATGGGCGGATCTGTTCACTCAGCCACGACCAGCGTGCGGGAAAGCGGCAGCGGGGGTGATCGTCAGGCTTGTCTCCAGACGGACGCAGCATGGCGTTCCAGGTCGCCATGAGTTCGGAGGCGGGTTCGTCGCGGCCTTCTGGCGAGAAGAAGAACTCGGGGCTGTGAATTGCACTTCGCCAGCCCGACCGGGATCCGCCGTTCGCTTCATAGTGGCCCAGCTTGAGCCAAGTTGCGTTGCCAGCCAGTTCACCAGCCCGGGCGGGCTCCAAGGCACCGGCGACCGGGCAAAGCAGTATTGAGAGACAAGCCAGTAAGGCCGCCAGGCGAAGTGATTGCAATGGTGGAGTCGTTCGGATGGAGGAGTTCAAACAGAAAGGGCGCCGGGAT
Organism: Betaproteobacteria bacterium; assembly: GCA_016791265.1. Classification (GTDB taxonomy): domain Bacteria; phylum Pseudomonadota; class Gammaproteobacteria; order Burkholderiales; family Usitatibacteraceae; genus JAEUMY01. The sequence continues at coordinate 217,167 of JAEUMY010000010.1, read as the reverse complement.
TTTCTCCCGGCGCCCCGTGTGACGCAGGGTGAATCAGGCCGTGCAGCTTGAACCGACCGCGGCTTCAACCACACCGTACATCGCAGCCGCCTTTTCGAGGCGGGGCTGCTTGGCGTAGGTCGGTGCGGAGACCTTCTGCGCCATCGCGGTGCGAATATTCGCAATGGCGGCGTCATGGCGCGCGGTGCTGCATTCCAGGATGTTCAGCACCGAGGCCAGGTGTTCGCCTTTGCCTGCGGCGGCCTGTTCGGCCAGCGTGTCATAAGTGTTGGTGATGAACACCGCTGCGGCGACCTTCTTGCCATTGCAGGTCTCCGGGCTTGCGGTGGCGGAAATGACGGCCGTGGTGCCGATGTCCCAGATGATGTTGGAGGTGACCGCCGCCCACTTCGTCTCGGGGAACAATGCGGCACCCACGCCGCAGTCCGAGAACGGATTCGGGCCGCTGCCTACTTGAGCGCTGGCGACGCCTGCGCTGGCCAGAACGGCGGTGAGAACTCCGGCCGACAAAAGCTTGCACGTCATTTTCATTGTGTTAATCCCTTGTTTGTTAGGATGAAATTGAACTCCCCGATCACGGCGCATCTGCATGAGATCAGGCCAGCGCATGCTAGCCGTTGGAGAGAATGCGTGCAATCGCCACAGTGTGGTAGGCAGTAGCTGCCGACTGCTACACTGCGCCTGCCCATGCCACGGAGAATCTGACTTGTCAACGCCAACTGGATTCCAGGCCGACCTCATCAGCTGCGCCGGGATTATTTCAGCCTTTCTGTCGCTGTCGGCATGCACGACGCTGACTCCGGGCGCCGCAACGGCCGACCTCGTCATCATCAACGGCCGCATTCTCGACGGGACCGGCAATCACTGGCAGCGAGGCGACATCGCCATGCGCGACGGGCGCATCACCGCCATCGCGGCGCCAGGGCGGCTCGGCATGACGGCCGCGCGCACCATCGACGCGAAGGACCGTATCGTCGCGCCGGGCTTCATCGATGTTCATGCGCATATCGAGATGGGTGTTTGGAACCGGCCGACGGCGGAGAACTATGTTCACGACGGGGTCACGTCGGTCGTCACCGGCAATTGCGGCGGTTCGGCGGACAATTTGCGCGCGTTTCTGGATCGCGCGGATAAGGACGGCGCATCGATCAACATCGCGTCCCTGATCGGCCACAACACCGTGCGCCGGCAGGTGATGGACCTGGTGAATCGTCCCGCCACACCCGAGGAACAGACGCGCATGGAAGCGTTGGTCGATCAGGCGATGAAGGCCGGCGCGGTCGGGTTCTCCACCGGACTGATCTACCTGCCCGGGTTGTACAGCGACACGCCTGAGGTCGTGGGGCTGGCGAAGGCGGCGGCGAGACATGGCGGCGTCTATGCCTCGCATATCCGCAACGAAGGTCTCAAGGTGGCCGAGGCCATCAATGAGGCGCTCGACATCGGCCGTCAGGCCAGCATGCCGGTGCAGATTTCACATTTCAAAGTCTCGGCGCCCGCCAACTGGGGCCGGAGCCGCGAGACGCTTGCGATGGTGGAAAGGGCGCGGGCGGAAGGACTGGACGTGACCATCGACCAGTATCCCTACACGGCCAGCAGCACGTCGCTCACGACGCTCCTGCCCGACTGGGCGGTGGAGGGCGGCCAAGGGGAGATCGTCAAGCGACTGAAGGACGACGCGCAGCGCGCGAAGATCGCCGCCGAGATGCTCGCCAACGCGAGGCGGCAGAAACGGCCGGGCTTCGCGTACGCCGTCGTGGCGCGGCACTCGACCGACAAGTCGTTGTCCGGCAAGAGCATCGCCGACATCAACAAGAAGGGCGGCCGGCCGGAGACGATGGAGTCCGAAATCGAGACCCTTCTCGACCTCATCGTCGCCGGCACCGCGCAGATGGTGTTTCACGGCATGAATGAGGACGACGTCAAGTACATCATGGCGTGGCGCTTCAACATGATCGCGGCGGATGGCGGCGTGCAAAGCGGACCTGAAGGCGGCGGCATGCCCCACCCAAGGAGCTTCGGCACCAACGCGCGCGTGTTGGGCAAGTACGTGCGTGAGGAGAAGGTCATGCCGCTGGAAGAGGCGGTGCGGCGCATGACGTCGCTGCCCGCGCAGAAATTCCAGCTGAAGGATCGCGGCTTGTTGCGCGAAGGCTTCGCGGCCGACATCGTCGTGTTCGACGCCGAAACCGTCGCCGACAAATCCACCTACGACAATCCACATCAGTATTCCGTCGGCTTCGACTACGTCATCGTCAACGGCAAGGTGACGCTGGAAGGGGGCAAGCACACGGGCGTGAAGGCCGGACGCAGTCTGCGCGGGCCGGGGTTTGTGAAGGAGGGGTGATGCGATCAAGCCGAGCGGAATTGCGAATATTCGCAAAGTCTGCCGTCACGATTGGTCTGCAATCGGCATGGTCAATTCAGGAAAAAATTCTGCCGTTTGGGTGAAATTCCGTTGAATTTGGTCAAGCCCGACGTTATCTTCGGCGTGTGCCGCTCAGAGTTGGTCCTTCGTTGTCGTTCACTGCCGAGGTTGTCCATGAATTTTTCTCTTAGAGCCGCCTGCCAGGTAGTTGCCGCTACAGTGTGCTTGCTTCCACTTTCCGGCCACGCCGCCCCGTCCGAAGCCACGCTGAATGCCATCAATGGGGCGCGCGTCGAATATCAAGCCGCGCGGAAGGCCATTGATAACGAGGACTGGAAGGCCGCGCTGGAGGCGTTGAAGCGCGCCGAGAAGCTGGACCCGCACAGCGCCGAAATCCAGAACCAGATCGGTTTCACGCTGCGTCAGACGGGCGAGTTCCAGCTCGCCGTGTCTCACTACCTCAGGGCGCTCGAGTTGGACCCGCACCATCGCGGCGCGCACGAATACATGGGCCGCGCCTATCTGCATTTGGGCAAACCGGAAAAGGCGCGGGAGCTCCTGGCCAAGCTGGAGTCGCTATGCACCGCGAAGTGTGCGGAGCGCGACTTGCTGAAGCGCGCCATCGACGAGTGGGACCCGTGGCAGCGGCCGATGCGGGTCGGGCGGTTCTACTGATCGCCGACGGGCCTGACAAATAAGGGGCGCTGCGATTGGCGTGAGTCCGCTGGACTTGCGCTGGACGGCATGGCCGGTCCCGAAGGGATGCTGTCATCGCCCAGTCGATGACAGCACGATATTCGCGGCGCTCTTGGTCTTTTCGGCGTGCTCAACGCCCGGCGCCTGCGGCCATGAACGCGGGAATCGCGATGGCGGCGACGATGCCGAGTATGCCCAGCACCAGGCCGATGAGCGCCATCATCCCGCCCAGCCTCCAGAACTTGCGCTGGTAGTTGAGCGCGGCTTCGAGGTCGCCTGGCTGCGCATCCTTGACCACTTTCGAGCATGCGCCGGAATACTGCAGAAGATACATGCCGAGAAACACATAGACCACGGCGAAGATGAGGTAGAAGAGCCCGATGCCGAGCATTGCCGCGGTGCCGCCCGGCATGCCCTTGTTGGCCGCGCCGGCGAAACCCATGCCGACCATCATCGCCAGTCCGCCCAGCCCGGTCAGCAGCGCGCCGAGCAGCAGCAGAATGCCCACGATCAATACCCACGTTTTGGTGCCGCGCAACGCCTCGATCATGCCAGCCGTGATCGCGGCGCCACCGCGTTGCACATCATCGACATTGGCGCCGGGTGGCGCATAGACATTGCTCATGCTGATCTCCCTGAATGAGTTGGATCGTGCGGACGGCACGAGGCGCTCATGTTATTCGCGCATTGGCGTTGGCTCAAGTTGGACCCAATGGGTACTCGCTTGGTGCGGGCTGGATGCAAGGCGAATTTCTCACTTCCGGTTTCTCCAATAGATTTCCCTCCATCTGGGTGAAACTTGATGCCTTCTCGTTGAGCGGGATGGGATTCACAGCGTAATTCAGAGCGAGCAAACTAGCCGGACAGGCCTCTTGAACAGCGTTGTGAGGGCTGGCCTCTCGCCAATGAATTTGGGACGGAAAGTGTCGTATTGGGTCTTCTTGAGGAGCAGTGTCATGTGGAAACAAGGAAGAGGGTTGCTGGGCCGGCTTGCGCCCTTGGTGGGAGGCTGGGAGGCGCATGACGACTCCGATCTGGGGCCGGTAGTCTGCACCCGTGAGTTCGCGATGGTGCTTGATGGCAAGTACTTGGAGCTGCGCTGCAAGTGGACGCTGACCAAGTCCGTCTACGAAGAGATTGCGCTCTATGGCGTCAATGCCGAGAAGCAGTTGTTCTTCGCATCGTTCACATCCGATGGCAAGAGTTCCATGGCTATCGCGTGCGATGCGGCGGATGTTCACTCTCGCGCAATCGCATTCGAGGCCATGATGCCCGCAGGCAGGGCGCGCACCATTTACTGGCCCGGCGACGATGGCCAGATGCACTGGGCCACGGAGTCCGCCACCAAAAAGGGATGGAATCGATTCGTCCATCATCTGTATCGCCGGACCGGCGATTGACGGATAGCGGGAGCAGGCCACGCCTTCTCATTGACAGCATCACGCAGCAAGCGCGAGCAATGGAAAACTGTGCTGAGGCGAGGGCTGGCGCCGCTGTGGGCGCGCCCTTGCGCCGCGCTACGCTTTCGTTCCGTTGAGCACGAACCATCCAGCGAATGGCGTTCCCACCGATCCGCTACGCCAAGCAGGCCGTAATTCTGCCGGCTACCGCTTGCGCCGAAAGGTTGTTCGTATCAATCAGCTCCCCAGCTTCTGCGAGTGTGCTCCGCGAATCAAGGTATTGGCCGATATTCGCGTACCGCCATTCCGCTGCTTTTACGTTGGACCTATCGCAGGCGATGCGACAGCGAAGCGTTGCTTCGGTCACGTCGAGAACGAATAGACGCGGGTTAGATTGTTCGTCTCTCAGCGGCTTTAGAATTTCGGCAAGGTAGTCCACATTCAGCACAGTCATTGGCACGATCACAAAGCGGAAGCCCAGCCGCGCAAGTCCGCGAAGCGCAAGCGAACAGACTGTTCGCCAGAGAGCGATGTCTTGGAAGTCGCGAGCTCGGCCCAACGTCAGGAGGGCGAGAGCGCTGCCGATGACTTCCGGATTGAAAGTCATCGAACTTGGCAGGCGCCTCGCGAGATCGGCGGCGGCGCTGGTTTTGCCAACTCCAAATGGCCCGTTGATCCACACAACTGTAGTCACCCGGACTTCATCGTCGGCTTTCGTCTGCGCGCACCCGCGTACCACGTCAATCGCGAACTGTCTGGTCCGCATCGCATCCGCCTCTGGGTACGACTGACACCGTGCCGCCAGGTGAAATTCGATGGATGTGAAAATTAGCCAGCAATGACATGGCACTCTGTCAGGGCGGGGCCAATATGGCGAGCTGAAATAGGACGGCAGCCAGAAGGCTGCGTCCTTTGCAGCGCTTCGCCCGCAGCGCTGAAGTCGCCTTGAATTCGCCGAGCGCGGTCAGTGAGCACAGCGCTTCCGCAACGTCGAGCATGACCCGAGTCAGCAGTCGTGAATGGCAGCCAGGCAGACCGGTGACCCGGAATTCCAACCACGCCGCGATCGCGGCGCGCCGCAGCCGAAACCGCGCGGAAGGCTGCGTTCCTCACGCGCGGGGCTGTAGATAACGATTGGGGACGTTACCCAGCGCTGGCATGCGCCGGCCGCTGGCTTCGATCATGAGGCGAATATTCGCGTAGATGTCGCTCTCTCGGCGATGCATTTGTGGCAAGAGCCCCATCTGGGCATAGGTGATGGGCGTGACGTCAAAAAACGTTGACTCCCACTCAAATCCCTTGCCCCAGACCAGACCTGGCAGAAGGACATCGCAGCGCGCGCCCGCCGAGACGAGCGCACAGAGTATTGGCGCGCTCCGGTTGTCGTTGCTGTTGACCGCGTGAAAGATCGGGGTATGTCCGCCAAAGCCCGCCTCATCAATTGCGGCAACCGAGTTCAGGTCTGCACCGGCGGCGATGAGCGCTTCAGCAGCGTTCAGGTTTCCGTATTCGGCCGCAACATGCAGAAGCGTCGCGCCAGCAAGGGGGGTAAAAGCCGACACCATGTCAGTGCGATGGTGGATGAGATCAGGATTGGCGGACAACGCTGATCGCAACGCCTCCCCATCATCCAGCAAGACACTCAACAAACACGGGTCTTTCAGCTCCGCGCCATAGTCGAGCATCACGCGCAGACAAGCTGGGAAGCGATCTGAACGGGTATACATTTCGGTCAGCCAATCAATTGGCGACTTGCCTTGAATTGCCACGTTTGGATCCAGTCCGTTCGCAATCAGGGCACGCATGTCCTCGGACGAATGCCGTTCGATCGCTACAAGCATCGCCGTCTCATGGGTATGCACGGAAACCCTCATGCCGCAAATCGCAGCCGTCGGAAGAGATGTGTGTTGTTTCAGATTTTCTCAACATCTTGTCAGCCTGCTCGTTCGGTTGAGTTCACGAATCCAGTTGTGAGTCCAAGCTATTCGCGCGAGAGCTCGGCAACGACATCTCGTTTCACGCCATCAGCGAACAGCCACAGTCCGGTCGCGAAGCGAGCAAATCCCCGCATCGAAACCGGCGCCACTTTCGCGCCGCCAGCTGAAGAACGGACATGGGAGAGAGTAGCAAACACGGCCCACAACAAGGCGACGCTCACCATTGGCCTCCAATTCGATTTCATCTGATTGGCCAGGATGCTCATATTCGTGCTCCTTTTCAGCTATGACTTCTCATGCCGCGAAGGCTGACGGGGGATCGGCGGATTTCCATTTGCTGATCTACTGCACGGTGGTCATTTATGCTCTTGATTGGATGTGCCGAAGGCTTTGACCAGCCCTCGCAGCACTCGTTTCAGGAGCATCATGAAACCCCAGCCAAGCAGTGCCGCGACGAGAGTCAAAGTGCTCAATGTTAGCGAAACGTAGGGAACAACAATCAGCAGCCAGGATGAATGGTTCTCGGAGGCGAGGCAGCTGCCCAGCCATTTTCCGCAGTGATCGAGGATCGAATAGACAACCCAGAACGAAACGACGATAGAGATCAGCCAAACTGGGCGCCGCACGCACACGCCCAGAAGTAGTCCGCCGAAAATGACCAGAGGCACAATCAGATGATCTGCCATGAGCGCCGCTCCAGCGTCAGTTCAGCTATCGCTGTCCAGAAAGCGGTTCACGGATCGCCCCTTCCATCCTGAGCGCGACCGGCCACCTTCTACCGCGGGTCTGGGAGGCGCGAGTCTTGGCATCGATGCTGTCCGCAAGAGGGCAAGCGTCACTTCGTGATTCTCGGAGCCAGCGTATCGCGCGCATATCGCCAATCCGGGCGCAACTTCAGCACCACCACCATGAGCGCGCGGGATTCCTCATTCGGGCCATTTTGATCTTGAAGCATCCACGCCAGACTGGAAGTCACCTCCGGTTTGCCCCACTGAGGCGCAAGCGGAAGCCCGCTGCTGGGCGCCGCATTGGCGAGGGCATCACGCAAGATTCGCGTGGCGGCTGCCTTGCGGTCCGCCGGGGAATCGGCGCCGCCGTACATGGCGAGACCATACACCCAGGCCGCTCGGAGATTGGTTCGGGCGGCATCGCGCAGCAGGACCAGCGACTTGCCGCCGCGCTTGAATGCATCACTCCGCACTTCGGCATCGCCTGCCGCCAGAACCAGGCGGGCGCCCAGCGCGCCAAGCACGCCGACATGCGCCTCAATGTCGCCGGGCCGGGCTTCGAGCAGTGTTTCAAACTCGCTGACGGCGGAAAGCAGTATCGGTTCGACATCCTCGCGCACCCCGCCTTCATTCATTTTGTTGAGTGCCTGGCGCCACCTCGCGAAACCGCGCCAGTAGCGCGCATCCAGGTCCCCGGGATGCTTGGCGAGCCAGTCGCCAAGCCGGCCGGCGAGCAAGTCAAGGTTCGCGATCTCGCCGCGATAGTCCGCGAGGGTCACCTCGCTGGCGAGCGCGACGAGATCGCAGTTCTCGATGGCGCAGCGGGTCGTCACCGTGGACACATGCGAACCCGGCAGGGCGGCGCAGCCTGCGAGAACGAGCGCAAGCACGACGACGAGAAGTGGACGCGGACTCATGCCAGTTGCCGCCCAGCGGGCCCCTGAAGAACCTGCGCGCTGATGACCATCAATATTCCTCCGAGAAGGCCACCGATATTCCCCAGCATGTGAATCGCGATGGGCGGGCCCAAACTCCGTGTGCGCTCGCGTGCCACGGCGCACAATGTGCCGAGGATGGTGGTGAAAGCGAGAATGACGGCAACGGTTTCGATAGCGACCACTGGCAGCAAGGTGAGATGCAGCCAGCCAAACATCGCGCCAGAGAACCAGACAGGAAATGAAATGCCGAGGTAACCGGCACTTCCTGCGAACGCGGTCTCCAGCTCAGCTTGCAACAGGCCGCGACAAAGCAGTTCTTCCGCGATGCTTGAGAGCAGGACTACGTGGACCAGAAATCCGGCGAGTCCCAACTGCCCAACGATCGGATTGGGCGGCAAACCCAGGCCGATGATCGTGATTGAGGTGACGGCCCCAGCCAGCACGGCGGTCGCGCCGAGCCATGTCCACGGTTTTCCATTGCCGCGCTGAAAGCCCATCCGCGGCAATGAGACACCCGACCGCCAGGCCACGAGCATCACCACCAGTATTAGCAGAATTTTGGTCAGGGCATGAGTGGCAGCGGCCGTGAAGGCGTCGCCTAAGGCCGCCGCCGACTGCAAGGCCCGAACAGCAAAGCTCAGAAAGATGAAGATGGCTGCCGCTTTGAGCATGGGTTTGATCGCGGGGCGAAGTGACTGCTCCAAGGTGAATTCTCCAGGACGTGGTTTCAGGGGCTTTCGGCCAAGTTCACGCAGGTCAAGACTTCCCGCGAGTGAAGTGCCTGTGGGGCGCTGCCATCTTGTTCTTGCGTCGCCGGAAAAAATTGTACTTATCGGAATTTCGCGGCATTGAAAGAAGGGTAGAGTGACGCATCCCTCTTCTCCACCGTCCGCTGATTGAAACCGCCCGCCCAGCCGAGCCACAACATGAGAGCAACTTGCCTTCACACCCCGAAATCAGCGTTCCGCTTCGCGGATGGCCGCGGTTTTGTCGAGTACTGCTCAGTTCCACAGGACCTGACGCAGTTCGTTGATGAGGTCGTGATCTCGAGGTTCTCGCTGGACAAGGGCGAGTCGGCCACATTTCGGTGCTTGCCACGTGCGGCGCCGTGGTTGCGCATCAGCCTGACAGACCACGTGCCCCAGTGCGAATCAGCCTCACTTGCCTGGGGTGCGATGCGTCCGACCGGAAAACTCATCCTCGGTGGATACTTCGACTTTCCGTTCAAGGTCATCGCCACGCAGTCCATAGGCGCGATCAACATTCGCCTGCATCCTTCCGCCGCAGCCGCCTTGTTCCCGTTGGGACACAACGATCTGGCAAGCCGAGTCTGGGACTTGGCAAGCCTTTGGCCAAAGTCTTCAGCGAAGTTGCAGCGAATGCTTCGGGATTTCGACGCACCCGAGTTGCTGGAAGCGGTGCTCGGGATGATCCGTCGCGCAGCGAGCGGACGCGGTCAGATGAAGCCCGGAGTTCGTCGCGCGGTTGACGTGCTGTCCAGTCATGGTGGCGGCGGCGCCGTGAGCGCGCTCAGCACCGAGCTCGGCATGTCCGAGCGGAACCTGTATGGTTTGTTTCAGCGTAGCGTTTGCGTGCCACCCAAACTGTTCGCGCGCATTTCGAGATTCAACCGCACACTGGCCGAACTGCAGCCGCTGCATTGGCGCGGTGAGCGAGGTATTGGCGCGGAAGAGTATTTTGACGAGTCACACCGCATCCGGGAGTTTGCCAAGTTCTCGGGCATGACACCGCGCGCCTATGCCCAGGCGGCCGAGGACGAGGGCTACAGATTTTCAGTGTTGGTCAAGTGACGCCGCGCCGAGCGCGGCGCGGAATCGCGCTACGGCCGAACACTGTTTGATGTGGGCGTCAAGAATTGTCGCCAAGCAGGCCAAACCGGCGCACGTAGGCGAGCAGGTACCGCGTCAGGTTTTCGGGGTATGCGCAGAACTGAGCATCCAGCGCTTCGAGGGCATGCACCGGCTCCCCCGGCTGGGAATGGAGGTGATGCAGCGCGACTATTTGCGCCTCGCTGACGATTGAAGCCATGCGGCGCGCACCAATGGTCTCCAATGCCGCAACCAGCTCATTCGCACGAGCTCCCGACGAGTTCTTGAAGAACTGGTCAAAGCCCCCGTTGTTGATGTCCGCCTCGGCCGCGCGAACCAGGGCGAGCAAGCCCATTGCCGAGCCGGGCGGCGCCTGTCCCGGCGCATCGAATTTGGCGAGCAAGGACTGAATCGCCATCTCGTCCGGGTCTGCGGCAACCTTTGGCCGCACTGCTTCAGGCTCTGCCACGCCAGACAGCACCGCCTCCACTGACGGCGTGTTCGACGTCAATTCCGGTTGCGCCACCACTGAAATCGAAAATCCGGGATATTCACTTGGCCTAGTGTCAGTTTGAGACAGGAGTCTGACCACGAAGTCCCGTGCTGCCGCCATTGCGTCTTCATCGGAAGCGGCATCGGTTTGCACGGCGAATTGGCCGGTGGCGAGCGCGTAGCGCAAGGAATCAGCCGTCACGATGACGAGAAAACGCATGGGGTCGTTGACCTGACAACGCAGTTGGAAGCATGGGTACGCCAAGATAGGCGTAGACGCCGACCAAGTATTGGACTTTGCGGCGAGTCGGAGCGGGGCGAGACGCGTGGATATCTCTTTGGAGGGCTCGCATGGGCTTCCGAAATCTACAAGACCCGATTCAATCGGCGAGTGAAAGTGGAAGCGCACATCCACCTTCCGCGCCAGTTCGCACTCAAACGGATTCTCGTGGCAGATCCCTTGAATCTCATTTTCGCGGTCCAGTTCGCGGCTTACATCGCGATACGCGGCTACTTCGAGTCGCGGCAGACGACGACAAGCAAACCGCGGATCAGTGAGGCGCGAGGAGATCGCTGGCTGTTGGCGCCGATGTTCGTGGGCGCCATTCTGTTGCCACCCTTGCACTTGCTGACGGTGGTATTGAGTTTCGCGGACTATGCGATCCCGTCGCCAGTGCGAGCGCTCGGTGTCGTCATCACTTCGTTCGCGCTTTGGTTGTTCTGGGCGTCGCATCGAGATTTGGGGCGAAACTGGTCTCGTACACTGGAAATCCACGCGGCGCATGCGTTGGTGTCGAGCGGTGTCTATGCGCATGTCAGGCATCCGATGTACACCGCCATCCTGCTGTTCTGCGCTGGCCAAGGTCTCACGCTGTGCAACTGGGCGGCAGGCTGGGGCGCGCTTGCCGCGTTCACGCTCATGTTGGCTGTGCGCTTGCCCCGTGAAGAACGCATGTTGCTCGCGCACTTTGGTCCCGCCTATCTGGAGTACAAAGCGCGAACCGGCATGTTGCTGCCGAGAATTGGATCAAAGGCGGCAAGTTGAGTGGCTGGACCCACGTGCCTTGAAGGGTTGGCGAGATTCAGTGTCCTGAGCGCTTGTTTGCGTCTATCGACCTTCAGCGCGACCCTTGGCACTCGTGCCAGCGCTGAGCGGAGCGCGAATCAGTACGGTGCTTGTGACGTCCTCTGCAACGCATGGCTGTCCCGAGCGCCGCCCATTCGACTTCAACTCGACTATCGGGCGCTGTCGCACTGGCGAGAGTGACTGCCTCAGTCGACTGCGCAATGCCAGTGCAGCCCAGCATGCTTCGGTGCGAATATTCGCACCGAAGCATGGCATTGAAGTCAGTCGTCGCCCGCCGCGGTGGTCGGTCGGCCGGGCTGGAATCCACCAGGCGGCTTGCCGCGAACCATCAGTGCCAGCCTCATCACGAGGCGGTAGAAGAATCGCACGAGCGAGAGCGTCAGCACCGCCTCGATGAACGTCAACACGAACGCGAAGATCGGCAGCATGCGCTCCGCCCGGCGATGGAACTTGGCGATGGCGCGGTCGCGTGCGATTTCGATGGAGTCGTAAAACGTGGGCACGACGAGCAAGGTGAGCACGGTCGACGTGATCACGCCGCCGATGATGGCGACGGCGAGCGGCCGGTAGAACTCGCCGCCCACGCCCACGCCGATGGCCACGGGCAGCATGCCCGCCACCAGCGCGAGCGTGGTCATGATGATGGGCCGCAAGCGCTGGCGGCCGGCATGCATCAGCGCCTCTTCGCGGTCCACGCCGCGTTCCTCTTCCTTTCGCGCGCAGTCGATGAGCAAGATGGCGTTCTTCGCCACCAGACCCATCAACATGATGACGCCGATGAAGCTCATCAGGTTGAGTGTGTCGCGGGTGAGGAGCAGCGCCACCACCACACCGATCAGCGACAGCGGCAGCGACAGCATGATGGGGAGCGGCGCCGTGAACGAGCCGAACTGCACCACCAGCGTGAGGTACATGAGGCCGATGCCCATGATGAGCGCGATGCCCATCTCGGTGAAGAGCTCCTTCTGTTCACGCGATGCGCCGCCCAGCTCGATGCCGAAGCCGGGTGGGAAGTCGATCTGGCGCGCGATCTTCATCGCGTCGGCGGTGACCTCGCCGGGTGATCTGCCCTGCGCATTGGCCGAGACGGTCACGGTGCGCTTGCCGTCGGAGAACTGAATCTGCGAGGGTCCCTTGGTCATGGTGATGGTCGCGATCTGGTCCAGCGGCACCATCATGTTGGTGCCCGTCACCGTGACTGGCAGGCGCTCGATGTTCGCGGGGTCGATGCGGTCCTCCGGATGCAGGCGCACGGCCACGTCGCGCGTCTCGCCAGTGGGATCGACCCAGTCGCCCACCTCGACCCCGGCGAAGGACACGCGCAAAGCCTGCGCGGCGTCGTTGGCCGAAATGCCGAGCTGGTTGGCGAGACCACGATTCAAATCGATGCGAAGTTCATCCTTCGGGTCCTGCTCCGAGAGTCCCACATCGACCGCGCCCTTGATCTCCTTCACCTTGGCCATGAAGTCGTTGGTGATGGCCATGAGCTTGCGCGAATCCGGGCCGTAAAACTGAATCTGCACCGGCTTTCTCACACCTGAATTCAGGTCGTCGAGCACGACGTACTCGGCGCCAACCAGTCGCTTCGCCTGCTGGCGCATGTCCTTGGCGATCTCGCGAATGCCACGCTCGCGTTCGTTCCTCTTGCCCACATCCACGTAGATGCGACCGCCGCCGGCATACACGCTGCTGTTGGTGGCCTTGGTCTCGGGCATCGCGCGCGCCAGCGCCGCCGCGGCTTCGACTTTCAGCTTGGCGTACTCAAGGCTCGTTGAGGAAGGCGTCCGCACATCGATGGCGTAGGTACCGTAGTCGGACGGCGGCAGGAATGACGATCCGCCAAACGCGCCTTGCAGCGCGATGGCGCCCACGAACGACGCGGCCGCGATGCCGGTCATCCACTTGCGGTGATGCAGCGCCCAGCCGATGACGTTGCCGTAGCGGTCGCAGAGATGGTCGAACCAGACGTTGAAGCGCTGCAGGACGGCGGACAGGCCCTTCTTGGGTTGCTTGTGGTGGTCCGGCGGGTCGCCCCAGTAGGCGGACAGCATCGGGTCCAGCGTGAAGGAGATATAGAGGCTCACCAGCACCGACACCGCCACGGTGAGCGCGAAGGGACGGAACCACTCGCCGGCGCCGCCGCCCATGAAGGCCACGGGGATGAACACCGCGATGATGGAAAACGTGGTCGCCGTCACCGCCAGGCCAATTTCGGCGGTGCCGTAACTCGCGGCCTTCATGCGGTCCATGCCGCGTTCCATGTGGCGCACGATGTTTTCCCGCACCACGATGGCGTCATCGATCAGCACGCCGATGGCGAGCGAAAGCCCCAGCAGCGTCATGAAGTTCAGCGTGAAGCCGCAGGCCCACACGGCGATGAAGGCGGTGATGACCGAAGTGGGCAGAGACAGCGCGGTGATGAGGGTCGAACGCCAGGAATTCAGGAAGGCGTAGACCACGAAAATGGTGAGCATGGCGCCGAAGAGCAGCGCCTCGATCACGTTGTTGAGACTGGACTGCGCATCCTTGCCGCCGTCCTGGGTCACGTCCAGCTTCGTGCCCTCGGGCAGCGTCGTGTTGATTTCCTTCACCAGCTCGCGCACCTTGTTCGCCACCGTCACGGTGGAGGCGTCGCGCGAGCGGGTGACGCTGAGGCCGACATTGGGATTGCCATTGCGCACGGAGAAGCCGGTGATTTCGGCGAATCCGTCCTTGATCTCGGCCACCTGGCCCAGCCGCACGACCTCGTTGCCGCGCCGCTTCAACACGACCTCGCGGAACTCGGCCGGCGACTCGATGCGGCCCACGAGCCGGATGCTCTGCTCGGAGAGGTCTCCGATCACCCGGCCGACCGGCGCCGTGGTGTTCTGCGCCCGGAGCGCCGCCACGACCTCGGTCACTGACACGTTGTACTCGCGCAATTTCTCGGCGCGCAGCAACACCGACAGCTCGCGGCGGAGCGCCCCGTTCACGTTCACCACCGATACGCCGTCGATGCCGCGGAACTTGTCGGCCAGCTGGTCTTCGGCCAGCCGGGAAATGTCGGCGTGCGACAGTTTCGAGGATGACAAGGCCATCTGCATGATGGGCTGCGCCGACGGATCGATGCGCCGCAGGATCGGCTCACGCATCTCCACGGGCAGCTTGTGCCGCACCGAGGCGATGGCGTTTCGCACCTCGTCGGACGCCTCCACCATGTTCTTCTTGAAATTGAAAATGATGACGAACTGGGCGTTGCTTTCGCTTGCCGTGGCGCGCAACTGGTAGACCTGCGAGATCGCCTGCAGCGACTTGTTGACGCGGCTGATGATCTCCCGTTCCACCGTGTCGGGCGAGGCGCCCGGATACGGAATGTTGACCACCAGCACCGGCTGTTCCACGTCGGGAATCTGGTTCACCCGAAGATTCTTCAACGCCAGCATGCCGAGGCACATCAGCGTGATGATGATGACGACCGTGGCGACCGGCCGTTTGATGCTGAAGTCGGAGAGGAACATGGTTACTTCCCTTTCGTGTTCGCCGCCGCCGTGGTGCTGGCGGCCTTGGCGGTGGCCGGGGCGGCGGGTGCCGCCGGCGTTGCGGGTGCGCCGGCCGGTGCGGCCGTGGCGAATTCAACCTTCTGGCCATCCTTCAGCGTGGCCGAGGGATGACGGATGACGCGGTCGCCCGCCGCCACGCCTTGCTTCAGCACCAGACTGCCGGTGCGGTTGTCGCGCTCGCCCACCACCACGGCGACGCGTTCCAGAGCGCTCGTCTTCTGGTTGACCCGCCAGACACTGGCCTTGTCGCCTTCGCGGAGCAGCGCGCTGGCGGGCAAGGTGATGCCTTCCGAGCTGGCGGTCTCGATCTGGCCTTCCGCGTAGAGGCCGGCCAGCTTGGGCTGGTTGCGGTCGACGAAGTCCACGAGCAGCTCGACCTGGCGCGTGGTCGGATTGGCTGACGGATTGACCCGGCGGATCTTGCCGGTGAACACCTGCTCGCCGTAGCCATTGACGCGAAAGCTGACCCCCTGGCCGGCCTTCACTTCACCGATCGCATCGGCGGAGACCATGCCCTCCAGCCTGAGCGAAGCGGGATCGATGACCTTGAGCAGCTCCTTGCCGACTTGGGCGGTGTCGCCGGCGGAGACCTTGCGGTCGCTCACGACACCGTCGAACGGCGCGCGCACTTCGGTGCGTTGCAACTGCTGGCGCGCCTGGGCGACTCGGGTGCGAGCCGCTTCCAGATCGCTTTGGGCGTTGTTGCGGCGGGTTTCGGCGTCGTCAAACGCCTGCGCGGAGGCCATGCCCGACGCGCGCAGCGTCTTGATGCGCTCAAACTGGCGATTGGCTTGGTCGAGCGCCTGCGTGCTCGCGCGCACGCTGGCCTCGGCGGAGGCCAGCGCGTCGCGGATGGCCGTGTCGTCCATGCGCACCAGGAGATCGCCCCGGCGCACGCTGTCGCCGCTTTCCTTCAGCACCTGCAGCACGACGGCCGGGACTTCCGCGCGTAGATCGGCGCGGCGCTCGGGCTGGACCGAGCCGGTGATCGACGGCCCGGACGCGAGCGAGGCGCTGGCGAGCGTGATGAGGTCTTCGCCGCCGAGCAGCAGGCTGGGTGGCGCTTTGCCGGGGGCTGCCGCCGCGGCTTTCGGGTCGGACTTCGGATCGGCCTTGGCGTCGCCTTTGGCCTCCGGCGCCTTGCCGCAGGCGGCGAGGAGCAGCGAGGCACACACTGCGGCAACGATAAGAGAGGGCGTGCGGGCGGGGCGAGAGTGAGCGGTCATGGCGGCTATTCTGAATGTAGTGGGATATGCGGTTCGTGACGAAATGTGACGAACCGTCCGGAAACGCCGCATTATCCGGTCTTCAACCGGTATTTGCGATCCGGCTTGCGACGGAGCACGGCTTTCGCGGCGTGAATTGCACACCAGGGGGGTGAATCCCGCCACCGCGGTCAAATGCGAATCAAGTGCGAATATTGTTTGCGCTTCGCCCAAGCGAATCGCAAATCCCTTCGGGACCGCCTCCGGCGTCCAAGCGGAGCGGCAATACACTCCGCTTAGTCGCAAGGTCAACGGGGTAAGCGCTGAAACTCGAACCCCGTCGCCAGCAGGCAGCCGACCACCAAAACGTTGCCAGCCCGGCGCAGATGAAACCTGCCCGGCGGCTGCTCGTCCAGCGCGCGCAGGCAGTCGAATGCCACGCGGTCGGCGCCGATGGGGATGACCGGATATCTCTCGGATTGGCCGTGTGGTCCGGTGATCTGAAGCGTTGCGCCGTTGGCGGAGAACGAGATGCGCGAACCCAGCTCGCTTGATGCCCAGACCGTGTCAGCCAACTCGGGGCGGGCATCGCCGGGTGCCACGCGCGTGAACCTCTCCGACCAGCCGAAGTGGCGCGCGGTGATGCGAAGCGCATCGCCCGCATGCGAAACGTCGATGAAGCCGTCCGTCGAGGCCCATGTGTCGACGCCGGTGCCGAGAAGCGTTGCCGGGTCCATGCCCAGCGACAGGGTTGGTTGATCGGCGCGGATGCCGAAGGTGGCGACGAGTCCGATGTCGTCAGCGGCCCAGGCGCCGGTCGGATCGGGCAGACGCACCACCTCTGCGTCCGCGGGTGCTGGACTGTCCCAGGCGGGCGGCAGACTCAGCAACGCCGCCACCTCCAGCGCCAGCGGCACCGGGTTGGCGGTGCGATTCATCATCACCAGGACGGACGCGTGCTCATCGGGGAAGCGAAACTGCGCCATGCGGAATCCGCGCAGCGCGCCGCCGTGCCAGTGCATGCGTCGACCCTTCGCCGTCCAGGCGTTCATGCCGAAGGCGTAGCTGGCCGGGCGCCCGTCCGCATGCGCCAAGGCTTGCGGCAGGCGCTCCAGGGCGGCGGTGAGCACGGGGTCACGACGTAACCACGCTGCCTCCCACTTCATGAGGTCGTCAAGCGTCGTCACCAGCGCCGCATCGCCAGACCACCAGATTCGTGTGACTTCCTCTTCCCAGCGGCCGTCGACGTCGCGATAGCCGGTGGCGCCGTCGGCCAGCGGCAGCGATGTGTCCTCGCCGAGTGTGCTGGCATGCATCTCGAGGGGTGCGAATATTCGCATGCGCAACAAGTCGGCCAGGGTGTGCCCGCTCGCCGCCTGCAACACCCATTCCAGGATGCGCCAATTGCCGTTGTTGTAACGGTTGCCGTGGCCCGGCGCGAACATCTGCCGGGGGAGCGAGGCGATCAGCTTTTCCCCGTCTTCCCGGGTGAAGCGGCTTTCCGGCTTGGCGCCGGTGAGCATGGCGGCGCACCAATAGTCGACCAGGCCAGAGCGGTTTTGCGCCAGGTGCTTCAGCCTGAGCGCCGGATCGAAGCCGGCCAACGCCGGCACCCACTTGCCCGGCGTGTCGTCGAGCGACAGACGGCCCTCGGCATCCAATTGCAGCAGCAAGAGCGCCACGAACTGCTTGGTGATGGAGCAGGCGCGGAATCGCGTGTGCGGGGTGAAGGGTGCCGTCACGTCCGCCGATGGCAACCGGGCCAATCCCCGGCAATGCGTGAAGCGCTCCCCGTCCCGCAACACGCCCACTGCGACGCCCGGCGCGTTGGCGGGAAAGCGGTCATTGATGAGATGGGCGATGGATAGGGCGAGTTCTTCGGGAACGTGGGTGGGCGCTGGGGTGGGCATGGCGCGAGAAGGAATCGATGGGTGCGAAACGCTAGCATGGCCCGGAAACAGACGGCGAGCGCGGGGTGCGAATATTCGCAATACCTGTTCCATCGCGATTTCGGGCCCGCCTTTCTGCAATTTGTCGTTTCCGCGTTGGCCCGACCACGCTGACGCGGCATCCTGAGACTGTCTGAACTTCGTCTCCCTTTCCCGTGATCTCCACCTGCATTCAACGCCGCGTCGCCTGTGCGCTCTGTGCCGCCACCTTCGGTTTTGCAGCCGCACCGGTTGAGGCCGACACCATCTGGTCCCGTCTTTTCGGTCGCGGCGAGTCCATGCGATACGAAATCAACACGCCGACTCACGGCTTCACTGTGCGCATCCACGGCAGCCTCACGGTCACCGATGGCGAAGACGATATCGCCGCCATCACCAATTGGGCGGCTATCGAGGAACGCCGTGACGGCGTGAAGCGCGTCATGACCTTCAAGCTGGATGGCCAAGGACAGCTGAAACGCGCTTACACCGTCGACGGCACGGCCAGGGCCTTCGACGACGAGGCGCGAAGCTGGCTGAAGCGCGTGCTGCCCGTGCTCCTGCGCGAGACGGGCTTGCAGCGCGAGGAGCGCATCAGCCGCATCATGGCCCGGGCTGGCCCCGCCGCCGCCCATCGCGCGGTCATCGAGGAGGCGAAGCTCATTCTCGCCGATCACTCAAAGCGCCAATACCTGCAATCGCTGCTGACGAGAGGCCCGTTGCCGGCGGCGGAATTCGGGCCGCTCCTCGGCGTGATCGCGGCCATCGACGGCGACTATGACAAGCGGCAGGCGTTGGTCACGCTCGTCGGCAGGCAGACGCTCAATCCCGCGCAACAGATCGAGGTCCTGAAAGTGGTGGCCGACATCGATTCAAGCTACGAGCAACGCACTGTGATGATCGCTCTGGCGCCCAAGGTGAGTGGCGAGGCTGCGGTCGCCGCCGCCTGGAGCGGCGCCATCCGCGCCATGGACAGTGACCACGAGCGATCCGAGGTGGTGCGCGCACTGGCGCGGCGCGAGCCTGTCTCGCCGGCAGTGTTGAGCCTCGCGCTGGCAAGCGCACGGGAAATCGGCGGCGACTTCGAACGCGCCGCGGCGCTGGTCGCGGTGGCCCGACACCTCTTGGCGCCCAGCACCGAGCAATTGGCGGTCTACACCGAAGCCGCCGCCGGGATCGGTTCCGACTTCGAGCGGCGCAACGCGCTGGAAGCGCTGGTGAAGCGCGCCAACCTCGACAAGGCGGGCTATGAGCGGGTGCTGGCGGCGATGAAAGGCATGCATAGCGACCACGAAATCCGCCAGACGCTGGTCACCATCGCCCGCCACATGCCGTCCGATGCCGCGCTCGTCTCACGCTGGCGCGACGTGGCGCGCGGCCTTTCCGATCACGAGCGCGGGCAGGCGGAGAAGGCGCTGGATGGGCGGCGGCTGTGAGAGGACTCAGTTGAGGAACGCCACCTCTCGGGCAAGCAGCTTGCCATTGGCGGAGCGGCCCTTGACCCGCACTGTCAAGCCATTGGCCAGATTGCTCGCCGAACCGACGCGGAATGCGGCCTGGCTCGCGTCGATGCGCTCGCCGCGCACGGTGAATGCGGAAGTCGTCGTGTAGTTGGAAATCACCCCTTCCAGCGAATATTCGATAGCGCTCGCAGCGGCGATGATCTCCGCCGACTCGGCGCGCATGATGCCTCCGCGCATTTTGCCGCGCACCTTGAGGCGCGTGCCCACGCCGACACTTCCAGGAAACAGGGCGACGCCACCCGGGTCCACTTCGAGATCGGCGATGCGGAAGCGCCCGCTGGCCGGTGGTTCCACCACGAATCCTTCCAGAAAGACCACGTCACCCTCGGCGCGCGCCGGTGCGAGGCTGGAGATCACTGATGTCGCGGTGACCGCGCCGGTGGCCGGATTGAGCGTGCCAATGAAGCGCGCCAGCGTGCCCGCTGCCAGGGTGCTGGAGGTGCTGGTGGCGATGCCGGTCGGCGAAGTCAGACTGAGCTGCGCGTTGGTGACATTGACATTGATCCCGCGCACTTGCGCTGTGCCGCCCATGATGCTGTCCAGCGTGCCGAGCAACTCCACGCGGCCTGTTGCCGGCCGGCGCACGATGATTCGAGTCGCCTGAAACTGTGCGCCGGGGCGGGTCATGCCGAAAGCCTCCACATCGTCACCCACCACGATTTGAGCGAGTGACTCAGCGCCTTCAAACAGCGTGTTCTGGTCCGCGCGGAAATTCTGTCCGAGCACGGTGATCGTCTGGCTCGCCGAGTCCACCATCGCGACCGGCGCCCGCACCAGGCTTTGCGCCACCGTCCCATTTGCCGTGCCCGATCCACTCGTGATCGAGGCCGAGCCGTTGGCGTTGGCGGTCATCCCCAGCCTGAGGTCGTCGGTGCCGGTGCGGAAGTCAGCGTTGATGAGGACGGCCGTACCGCTTTCCTGAAGATTCGCGCCTCCGATGTCGAGCGGGCCGAGACCGTTCAGCGGGCCGCTCGCGACCGTGGGATCCGGCGAATCCGGCGCTCTGCCCGTGCCGTTGGAGCCGGTCTTCGTCTCGGCGCCGCAGCCGGCCAGCAGCAAGGTGCTGATTATTGCCATGGCGAATCCGCGCGCGGCGGTTCGATGGGTTGTCGCGTTAGTCATGACGAGGATCCTTGTTCGTCGATTCCGAATAGAAGTACAGCCCAACTCTCACGCGCCGGTCGGTTTTGGCATTGCCTCGCGCATCCTCCGCCTCGCTGGCGATGGCCGCGGCGATCAATTCGTCGTGCAGCCGGCGCCACTCGGCGCTGACCAGCTTCTGCAGCGCTGCCACGGACGTCTCGCTCAACTCATCTGAGAACACCGAGCGCTCCAAAAACGGCGGGGTGTCCGACAACACGTTGGTCGTGGCCGCCGACGCGTGGTCGCCGAGGTTTTCAGCGAACGGGACCAGCCGGTCGGTGAAGCTTGCTCGAGTCAAGAACGGCTGCTTGCTCAGCACCACGTGGTCGTCGGCATTCACCGCGACCAGGCCAAGGCGCTGCAGCTCTTCCAGTACGGCGCTCGGACGGTGATCAGTCGTGATGCTTCGCACCAGTTCATCGAACGAGGGGCCGTGACCGCCCGCGCGGGTGTGCCGCGGCAGTGGCAATGGCGCGCCTGACTTGTCACGAAAGCGAGCGCCGGATAGCCAGTTGGCATGCACAGCGGCGGCAAAAGAGGTGACCCCTTGAGGGGCCACGGCCTGCATCGACTCGTCGGTCAGCCGCTTGATCTCCTTGCGGTTGAGGCCGGTGAGCAGCGATAGCTGGGTTCCGGTCGGCGCGGCGTCCCCCTTGGCGGCATAGTGCTCAAGGCCTGCGCGCACATAGACGCGCTTCAGCAATTCGCTTGCCACCTGATAGGTGGCGCCGCGGGCGATGAGCAGCTTCACGAGCGGAGTGAGGACGCGCGCGACCGCCTCCAGCAGCGCACCGGCGGCGGGGCTGGTCAGGGGATTGGCCGCCCCGGAGGCGGGCTTGCTTTCTGGATCGGATGGGGTCATAATGATTGCGGGATTTTTTCCCGCAACGCAATCGTACCCAAGGATGCCGCGTCTGTAAAGGGCGGCCCCGACAAGGTCAGGCGGGAAGGAATCGGATCAATGCCCGGACCCGCGCAGCGCGCAGTATGCGCTCGCATGGACAAGAGGGCAATGCGGCGCCAGTTGGCTCGGCCGCGACTGGATTCAATTGGCAACCTTATTTCAGGAGAGCATCGATGAAATCTTCAACCAGGCAATTCCTGGCCGCCGTGGCCGCCCTCTGCGCTGTCGGCGCCGCCCAAGCTCAGCAGTCCCCGCTCTATGTGGGCGCGTCCGCGGGCGCCTCGCGTCTGGATTTTGATTTCACTGGGCAGGTCCGTGCGCTGTCCACGGGAATTCTGCCAGTCACGCGCGCCAGCCTCACCGACAAGGAGGGTAGCGCGTACAAACTCACGCTGGGATATCAGGCGCTTCCTTGGCTGGGCTTGGAGTTGGATTATGTGGACTTGGGCGAATTCTCCAACAGCTACGAGTTCAACGGGCTGGGGCGCTACACGCGGCAGGGCCGCTATGAGCTCGATGGATTCAATGTCTCTGCCGTGATGACGCACAAGATCGATGACAGGTTCTCGCTGCATGGCCGCGTGGGTGCGTTTCGCTCAACCTACAAGTACTCTGAGACGGGAGAGAATTTTCCGGCCTTCCAGCCCAGCACCGAGCCGCCCACTCATCGCTTCGTGGCGCCGGACCTCAAGGCTACGAGTTTCAGCTTTGGCGTCGGTGGCATGTACAGCGTGAACAAGAATCTCAGCGTGCGTCTGGAGTGGGACCGCTACGCCCGGATCGGCAATCCTGTCGACAACAATGAGAACAGCAACGGCAAGTTTGACGCTGTCGACTTGTTCACCGTAGGCGTCGTCTGGCGCTTCTGAGTCTTACGAAAGCCGCCGTCAGGCCGGCGCGTCAGTCGCCGAAGTTGACCTGTCCCAGGTCCAGGGCCGTGGACTTGGGGCGGGCGGCGGCGAGTCGTTCGTCCTCGACCTTCTGGAACGCCTCGGCCAGCTTGTAGCTGACGCGGGCGATGTTCTCCGGATTGGCCGTGATGTTCACGCCCTTGTCGGTGAAGCCCACCGCCTCGGTGACCAGCTGAACGTAGATGCGGGCAGCCAGCGCGTGCATGGCCGGCTGGTTGTTCTCGGTGTCGTTGGGCATGCGGTTCCCCTTGAGTGTCGTCGCATCCTACGCGGTCTCGGCGCCGACCGCGCAGACCAAGTGGCCGCATGTCAGGGAACTGCACGCACCGCGCGCGACGAGGGCTATTGCGCTGTCGCGAACGGTTGCTGTCTGAAACTGACTGACACACTCGTGCGAAAAGCATCCGGCAGAATCACAGCATGTTCATCCACTGCTGCCAGGCTGGCCGATTCGGGCCGAGTGTTGTCGGTTTTCTGCGCCAAACGGCCCTTCTGGCTCTGTTGACCGCTGCCGGGTTGGGTTTGCCCGCATGCTCGGGCGGTGGCGGGTCGACGTCCTCGGCACCAACTTTCCCCGTGCTGCCGCCGACGGCAACGGGCAACGCGGACATCACCTTGCTCTTCATGGGCAACAGTCACACCGACTTTCATGATGTGCCGGGCATGGTGGCGGCCCTGGTGCGCAGCGTGCGGCCGGGCCGCACGGTCGCGGCCGACCGGGCGCCGGGCTATCTCTTTCTGGAAGAGCGGCTCTCCGACCCGGCGACGCTTGCCAAGCTGAATGGGCAGCGCTGGTCCGCCGTGGTGTTGCAGGCGCAGAAATACTCGTCTTCGGGCCAGTTCAGCTACTCGACGGCGGAAGCCGAGGAGCTGGTGCGCATGACCCGTCGTCTCGGGTCGCAGCCGGTGATGTTTCCGGAATGGCCTCGCCGCGGAGTCACCGAAACTCAGCGAATCTACGATTTGCATGTGTCCATCGCCCGCGTCGCGCCGGCGTGTGTCGCGCCGGTGGGTCAAGCTTGGGACGTGGCGGCCGCGCGCGCGCCGGACGTCGTGTTGCACGACGGCGATGGCAACCACGCCGTGCCCGCCGGGGCGTTTCTCGCCGCTGTCGTGCTGGCCGCCACGTTGACCGGCGCCAGCCCGACGGATTTTGCGGCGATCCCGCTCGCAGCCGTGGACGCCGCGACGCAGCAACGTCTGCGCGCTGCGGCGGCGGAGGCCGTGGCCGCGACACCCGCTCGCAGCCACTGTCCGGGTGATCCCGTGTTGCCCTGAGGTGCGGCCGCGCCGCGTACGACCGCCATCTCATCCGCGTTATTCACTGTTTCGTCCGACGCCAACAGCGCTTCGGCCAGTGTCCCGGCGCGCGCAGTCCGCATTCTGCTAGTCTGCTGCGCTGATTTCACCCACGCATGGAACCCGATATGAAAATTCGCCCATTGCTGTCCCGTTTTGCTTCGCTTGTCCTGTTCGCTCCCCTCGCCAGCCTCGCTTCCGAGTTCGTCACCCCGCCCGCCGCGCTGGTCCTGGAGGGCGTTCCGCCGGTGCCAGCCGCGGTCGCCACTCAAGTCGCCAAGTACACCGAATTCCGTCCGACCAGCTTTTCCGGCTGGCATCCCACCAAGCTGGAAATGCTGATCGCCCGACGGCACAAGAACACGCCCCAGGTGTACACACTCGCCAAGCCGGGCGCCGAGCCCGTGCTGCTGACGGACTTCGCCGAGCCCGTGCGCAGCGCGACTTACCAGCCCACGGAGGGCAAATATGTCGTGTTCGGCAGGGACGCCGGCGGTAACGAGGTCTTTCGCGGTTTCCGCATGGATCTCGGCGGTGGGAAGTCCGAAGCTGTGCCGGTGACGCCCGAGGGCAAGCGCGTGGGTGGCATGGCCTGGGCCAATAGCGGCAAACAGTTGGTGTATGCCACCGTGCCGGTCAATCGCCAAGGCTCCGCCGACAAGATCAAGACCGAACTCTTCCTCGCTGATCCGCTGAAGCCCGAGGCCGCCCGCAAGATCACCGAGTTCGATGGTGGCGGCTGGGGCGGATTCGCTTTTTCACCGGATGACAAGCAACTCGCCTATCTGCAATTCGTGTCGGCGAATGAAAGCTACCTCTGGCTCATGGACTTGGCGACCGGACAGTCGAAGCGCATCACGGAGAAGAACGGCAATGAAGTCGTGTCCTACGGAGGCGCCCTCTTCAGCCGCGACGGCAAGGGCCTCTACACCGTGACTGACCGTGGCAGCGAATTCCAGCGACTCACGTTCATCGATGTCGCGACGCTCAAGCACACGGTTGTCACGCCCGATCTCAACTGGGATGTGACCAGCATCGACCTGTCGGATGATGGCAAGTTTCTGGCCTACATCGCCAACGAGGACGGCACCAATGTGCTGCGTCTCATGAGCCTGCCTGATCACAAGCCGCTGCCCACGCCCAAGCTGCCGCTTGGCACCATCGGTGGCATCGACTGGCACAAGAACAGCACCGACCTCGGCTTCTCGGTGACGTCGGCGACCAGCCCGTCCGAGGTGTACTCGTTCAACATCAAGACCGGTGCCGTCACGCGCTGGACCACGCACGAAAAGATGGAAGTCGATGCATCAACCTTTGTCGAGCCTGAGCTGGTCCGCTGGAAGTCGTTCGACGGCCGCATGATCTCCGGCTTCCTCTACCGTGCGCCGACGGCGAGATTTCCCGGTAAGCGTCCGGTGCTGGTCAACATCCACGGCGGCCCGGAGGCCCAGGCGCGTCCCGGCTTCCAGGCACGCAACAACTACTTCCTGAACGAGATGGGCATCAGCATCATCTACCCGAACGTGCGCGGCTCGGATGGCTACGGCAAGTCGTTCCTGAAGCTGGACAACGGCAAGCTGCGTGAAGACTCGGTGAAGGACATCGGCGCGCTCTTCGACTGGATCGCCACCCAGAAGGATCTGGATGCGAACAAGATCGCGGTCACCGGAGGCAGCTATGGTGGCTACATGTCTCTGGCGGTTGCCACGCTGTATCCGGATCGCATCGCCGCCGCCATCGACGTGGTGGGCATTTCCAACTTCGTCACCTTCCTCGAGCGCACCGAGAGCTATCGCCGCGATCTGCGCCGCGTGGAGTACGGCGACGAGCGCGATCCCGAGATGAGGAAGTGGATGGAAGAAATCGCCCCGCTGAACCGCGCCAACCGCATCAAGAAGCCGCTCTTCGTGGTGCAGGGCAAGAACGATCCGCGCGTGCCATGGCAGGAGGCAGACCAGATCGTGAAGTCGGCGAAGCAGAATGGCGCGACGGTCTGGTACATGCTGGCCAATGACGAAGGCCACGGCTTCGCCAAGAAGGCCAATGCGGATTACCAGTTCTACTCGACCATCACGTTCTTGAAGCAAACGTTGCTGGACGGGAAGTAATCCGGGCAGTCACGGAAAGAAAAAAAGCCCATGCGAATATTCGCATGGGCTTTTTCGTTTGGAAGGCAGTTACTTGGCCGACTTGTAAACCACCCCATCCTTCATCACGAATTCCACCTTCGTCATGACATTGATGTCTTTCGAAGGATCACCGGGCACGGCAATGACATCCGCCAGTTTGCCGGCCTCCAGCGTGCCGAGCTGCTTCTCCATGCCCATGACCGTCGCAGCCGAAAGCGTGGCAGCGCGCAACGCTTCCAGCGCCGGCATGCCCGCTTCCACCATGTAGCCGAACTCCTTCGCGTTGTCGCCGTGCGGCGAGACGCCGGAGTCGGTGCCGAACGCGATTTTCACGCCCGCCTTGTACGCCTTGGCGAAGGTGCCCTGGATCTGCGGGCCAATGGCCTCGGCCTTGGCGCGGATGATTTCCGGGAAGTAGCCGCCTTCCTTCGCTTTGTCCGCCACGAAGCGGCCGGCGGAAATGGTCGGCACATACCACGTGCCTTTTTCCTTCATGAGCGCCATGGCCTCGTCGTCGAGATAGGTGCCGTGCTCGATGGTTTGCACGCCGGCGCGGATGGCGCGCTTCATGCCGTCGGCGCCATGCGCATGGGTTGCGACCGGCATGCCGTAATCGCGTGCCGTTTCCACAATGGCTTTCAATTCCTCATCGACCAGCAGGGGCGCATCACCGCTCTTGGCCAGCGACAGCACGCCGCCTGTGGTGGAAATCTTGATGAGGTCGAACTGTTCCTTGTAGCGCTGGCGCACCACTTTGCGGGCCTCGTCCGGGCCGTTGGCCACGCCACGCTCCACGCCGGGTGAACCCATCAGATCGGCGCGCAAGCCATTGGTGGGATCGCCGTGGCCGCCGGTGGACACCACCGCACCGGCCGCCTGGATGCGCGGTCCCTTGACGACGCCGCTGTTGATCGCGTTGCGCAGCGCAACGCTCACGCCCGGTGAAGCACCCAATTCGCGCACCGACGTGAAGCCGGCCATGAGCGTCTTTTCCGCATTGGCCACGCCGCGCACGGCGTAGTCGGCGGGGTTGAGGGTGAAGCTCTCCATCGCCGAGCCGCGCGCAAGCTGGCCACCGATGTGTACGTGCAGGTCGATGAGACCCGGCAAGCAGGTGTGGCGCTTGAGATCGATCACGGTCGCATTGGCTGGCGCGGCATGGCCCCTGTCGACACGCGCAATCTGTTTCCCTGTGACGACGATGGTGTGCGCGCCTTCTACCTTCAACCCACGCACGTCGATCAGGCTGCCGCATTGCAGCGCGACGGATTTTGGCGACGGCGTCGAGGCGGGTGTTTGGGCCAGGGCGGGCGCGGACAGTGTGGCCGCGACGAAAAGAGGAAGCAGGGCGGGTTTCATGCGATCTCCAGTATCAAGGTGTGGATTCAGGGCTTGCGCCATTTCATGCTGACCCCGATCACATCCGCGACCGGCCGTTCGGTGCCGAGCCAGGGATGCGCGGGAAAGATGTCCGACGGGCGATTCATCACGCCATGCGATCCGGTGTAGGGGTCCTTCAGGACCAGCGCCGTGCTGCCGCCGCCGTCGAGATTGAGCGCGTCTTCCGCGCCGAGCCGTTTAAGCAGCTCGCCCAGCTCCGCATAGGTGGCGCCGCGACTGGTGACCTGGCGGCCATCGACGGCAACGAGGAACAGGGTCTTGCGGTCGCGCGACAGCCCGACCACGCTGCGCGGATGGCGCGCGGTGTCCTTGGCATGCTGCACCACCTCGCCGCCTTTCAAGACCATCACATTGCCGCTCACCGCCTCGCGAATATTCGCAGGGAGCGATTGCACGTTGTCGAGGATGTCGGGGCGACCCGATGCATCCACCACGAACACGGCGCGCATGCCGGTGGTCTTCGGTTGCGTGATCACTTTGCCCCCGCTGGCGTGAAAGCCGACCGGTGTGCCGCAATTGCCGACGATATAGCGGGCCTTGCGTCCGGCGGGCAGGTTCACCTGGGGCGCATCGAAGAAGCTGGCGTTCAACGTGAGCACGAAGTCATGCTTCTTCGCGGCACCGGTCACCGTGTCCAGCCGGCCGCTACAGGGGCCGGGGCCGTCCGGGTCGCGGTCATCGGCCAGTGCCACGCGCAGCGACACGCGCGGATCGGTGAGATCGACGCGGGCCACCACGCCGGTGAGCGGGCCGGGCTCCTCCAGCTTCGACAGCGTGAAGGGCAGGACATCGTCGACCGGATCGGGCGGCAGCGCAGCCGGCGTGGCCGCGCATCCCGCCAGGAACACGCTGCACAGCAGCGCGCTCAGGGTGGGGCGCTTCATCGGGGTTTCTTCAAGCTCATGACGACGAGCGTGATGACCGTGAGCGGCAACACGAAACTCAGCATGGCCTGGTTGAAGGCGGGCAGCAAATCATGCTGCTGCGCGGTGAGGATCAGATAGGCGGTGTAGGCGATGTAGTAGCCGAGGAACACCGCGCCCTCCCACCGCGCGATTTCGCGGCCGGTGAGGAATACCGGCAGACAGGCGAAGGCCACGGCCAGCATGACCCAGATGTCGAAATTGAGCACGCCCGCGGAGAGCGGAATGCCGTCCGCGCCGATCAACCCGGTGATGCCGAGACAGCCCAGGATGTTGAATGTGTTGGAGCCCACCACGTTGCCGATGGCGATGTCGCGTTCCTTCTTGAACGCGGCCATGATGGAGGTGGCCACTTCCGGCATGGACGTGCCCGCCGCGACGATGGTGAGACCGATGACCAGATCGCTCACGCCGAGCGACTTGGCGAAGGCGACCGCTGCGCCCACCAGCCAATTGGAGCCCAGCACCAGCAGGGCGAGGCCGGCGGCGATGAGGCCCAGTTGCACCGCCCAGTGGCTGTCCCAGCCGGGTTGGCTGGCAAACGCCTCGCTGTACTCATCCCTCGCCGCCTGGGTCTCGCCGCGCGCCTGACGCACCAGGAACACCGTGTAGGCAACCAGTCCCGCCAACAGCACGAGACACTCGGTGAACGCCAGCCGGCCGTCCAGGCCGAATGCCAGCAACAGCAGCGATGCGCCGATCATGATCGGCACCTCCTGGCGGATGATCTGCACATTGACCACCAACGGCGTGATCAGGGCAGACAGGCCCAGGATGAACAGCACGTTGAAGATATTGCTGCCTACGACGTTGCCCACGGCAATGTCGGTGCGGCCGTCCAGCGCGGCGCCCACGGACACCGCCACTTCCGGCGCGCTGGTGCCCATCGCGACCACGGTGAGGCCCACCACCAGCGGGGAAATGCCGAACGACAGGGCCAGCCGTGAGGCGCCGCGCACCAGCAGTTCGGCGCCGGCAACCAGTGCCACCAGGCCCAGCGCAAAGAAAAGTAATTGGCTCATCGAGTCCACACGCCTCCAGTCAAGGTCCGCAGTCTGCACGAGACCGGGGGATCTGTGCAAAGTTCGCGTGCCCACGAAGGGGTTGTGCCACGGCCAACGCTGCAGGCGGCGGGCGGCTTCGCTAGACTGCGGCTTTCGTCGATCGCTACCGGAGTCCTCGCCATGAAGCGAATATTCGCCCTGTTGGTACTCGCCACCCTGCCATTCACTGCCACGGCCCCCGCCTGGGCCAAGACGCTGCGCTGGTCTTCGCAGGGCGATATCGCCACGCTGGACCCGCATGGGCAGGACGAGGGTTTCACCAAGTCCAACCAGGCGCTGGTGTACGAGCGCCTGCTGCTCCGCGGCAAGGACATGTCGCTGCAAAGCGGGCTGGCGGTGGAGTGGAAGAACACGGGCCCCACCACCTGGGTGCTGAAGCTGCGCAAGGGCGTGAAGTGGCATGACGGTACCGACTTCACTGCCGATGACGTCGTGTTCTCCTTCGAGCGCGCGGCCAAGTCGAAGCAATACCGCACCTACGCCCAGCCGGTGGGCACCGCGAAGAAGATCGACGCGCACACCGTGGAATTCACCACGCCGCAACCCAATCCGGTCACGCTCACCAACATCTCCGAAGTGCCCATCCTCTCCAAGGCCTGGGCCGAGAAGAACAACGTGGTCGCGGCGCAAGACCCCAGCGTGAAGGAGCCCACGTTCGCCGTGCGCAACGCCATGGGCACAGGCCCGTTCACCATCGTGAGTTACGAGCCCGGCGTGAAAACCGTGTTCAAGAAAAATCCGAACTGGTGGGGCCTGAAGGAGGGCCGCTTCACCAGCAACGTGGAAATGGTCGAGTACCGGCCCATCGGCAATGGCGCCACCCGCATGGCGGCGCTGAAATCCGGCGAGCTCGACTTCGTGCTCGACCCGTCCGTGCAGGACATCGCGCAACTGAAGCAGGACAAGGCGCTGAAGGTGTGGGAGGGCGACGAGACCCGCATCATCATGATCGCGCTCGATCAGGCCCGGGATGAACTGCTGTTCTCCGACGTCAAGGGCAAGAACCCGTTCAAGGACCGCCGTGTCCGCCAGGCGCTCTATCAGGCCATCGACATCAACGCCATCAACAAGACAGTGATGCGCGGCCTCTCCCGGCCGACCGCGATTCCGCTGCCCGATCCGAAGGGTGAGGGCATTGAGCCGGCTTTGGACAAGCGCCTGCCGCTGGACCTCAACGCTGCGAAAAAGCTGCTGGCGGACGCCGGTTATCCCAACGGTTTCGGCTTCACCCTGCATTGCCCGAACGACCGCTATGTCAACGACGAGAAGATCTGCATCGCACTCGCCGCCATGTGGGCCAAGATCGGGCTCAAGGTCACGGTCGATGCCATGCCCAAGGCCCAGTACTTCCAGCGCACGCCGAAGAAGGAATTCTCCGCCTGCATGCAGGGCTGGGGGTCGAATGCGCGCGACGCCATCTTCACCCTGAAGCCGGTGCTGCACAGCCTGAACGACAAGGGCTGGGGCGACACCAACTACGGCAACTTCAAGAGCGAAGAGCTGGACAAGCTCATCGCCGCGGCCGAAGTGGAAATGGATGTGAAGAAGAGGAACGCTCTCATCAACGATGCCGTGCGCGTGATCCAGAAGGAAACGCTCATCCTGCCGCTGCACCGCCAGATCACGCCCTGGGTGTCGCGCGCCGGGGTGACGGTGGTGCATCGCATCGACAACTGGCTGGTGCCGCACTGGACGAAGCTGCCGTGATGGGCCATGCGAATATTCGCGGGATTGAAAAGCCTGACACCGATGATCGCCGAGCACCGCCGCTGAACGCCGATGGGAAGTCAATTCCCCCCTTTACAAAAGGGGGGCAGGGGGGATTTCTCGGGGTTGCGACCAGAGCAAATCCCCCTCAATCCCCCTTTTGCAAAGGGGGATGCAAGATTGAGAATATTCGCAATGCACTGCTTGCTCTTGCGCTACTCATTGGCATGCCGCTTTCAGCTCAGGACTTCAAGCCCGAAGTCTGGGTCAACCCCGGCATCTACTCCCGCCACTTCGACCGCGGCCTCAACTACCGCGAGAAGAACTGGGGCTTTGGTGCGGAGGTGCGCTTGGCACCCGAGCACTCGGCACTGGCCGGCTCGTTCATCAACAGCGAGCGCGAGCGCACGCGCTACGTCGCGTGGCACTGGCGGCCGTGGTCATGGGATGTGGCGGGTGCGAAGGTCAGCGCAGGCGTGATCGCCGGCGCGTTCGACGGTTATCCCCGCTACAAGAATGGCAAGTGGTTTCCCGCGGCGATGCCCGTGATGTCGGTGGAGAAGGGCCGACTGGGCGTGAATTTCTCCGTGCTGCCGGATATTCCCAACCGCATGTCGGGGGCGGTGGCCGTGCAGGTGAAGTTGAAGGTTTGGTGAGCGCCACCTGTTTATTCTCATCCCATGCCTCAATTGGTCCACATCGCCGACGAACGAAAAGTTGCGTCCATCCGTCGAACTGGAATTCGGCCAGGAAAGTACTCAGACGCGGTGTACTTCATGCCCGTCGTTCAGAATCATCTGATTTCCCATCAGTGGATGCGCGAACTCAAACGCAACGGAGTTCGCGTGATGGTCGGTGTCTACTTCAACCTGCCCAGTGACGAAATGGTTTGGGCGGGTCGATACGACGAGCCTCATGTGAACGTGACACTTGGGCAAGCTATTGCTGTCCTCAACGCTCGCGCCGATCCACTTGGCTTCGAGATGTTCACTCAGCGAAAGATTCATCCTTCGGAGATTGTTCGGATAAGGCACATGGAGAAGGTGGTCGGTTGGCGCTACATGCCGCATGCACATGGTCGCCCACCTTGTCCGTGCCCGATATGCTCAAGAGGAAAGATTCGGTCGCAGCGGATCAGGCAGCGTGATGACACAGGTCCCCCGGTGCCTTCTTGGCTCGAAATCAAGGCAAGACTGAGCGGTTCTGTTGATGATGAAACCTTGGCGGACAGCTTCTGGCCACTCCGTCTCAAACGGAGAACTGCTGACCCTGCCTTTCTAGAGCCCTATCTCGAACTCAAAGACTTCGCTCTAGTTGAAGAAGTGGCCTTGAGCCTGGCGTACTTCCGTCACCCCAACTCGAGGCGTTTGCTCGGGCGCTTGCTACATCACGAAGATGCCTCGGTCCGATTGGCTGCCGCTAACGCGGTCGATGCATTGAATGCTGGAAGAAAACCAGTCGAGTAACCCTGTAACCAATGACCCCATCACAACTCTCCCAAGTCCGCGCCGAATTCCCCTCCCTCGCCTCCGGCTTCGTCTTCCTCGACAACGCCGGCGGTTCGCAGGTGCTGGGCCGGGTCGCGGATCGCATCCGCGACTACCTCACCACTACGAGCGTGCAGCTCGGCGCGAGTTATGCCGTGTCACAAGCCGCGAGCGAAAAGGTGCTGGCCGCGCGTCGGGCCATCGCGGAGATGGTCAATGCAGTCCATGACGAGGAAATCGTCATGGGCGGCTCGACCACCGGGCTCATGTTCCAGTTCACGAGCGCACTCTCCTATGTTATCCAGCCCGGCGACGAGATCATCGTCACCGAGACGGACCACGAGGCCAACATCGGCGGCTGGAAGCGGCTGGAGCGCTTTGGCGCGGTGGTGAAGATGTGGAAGGTGAATCGCGAGACGCTGGAACTCGATCTGGCTGAACTCGACAAGCTGCTGTCACCGCGCACCAAGTGGGTGGCGATGACCTGGGCGTCCAACGTGCTGGGCACGGTGAACCCTGTGGCCGAGGTGGCGAAGCGCGTGCATGCGGTGGGCGGGCGCCTGGCGGTGGACGCCGTGGCGTATGCGCCGCACCGGCTGGTGGACGTGCAGGCGAGCGGCGCGGACATCGTGGTGTTCAGTTTCTACAAGGTGTTCGGGCCGCACTATGCGCTCTTGTGGGGTCGGCATGAGCTGTTGAAATCGCTGCCCGGCATCAACCACTTTTTCATCGGGTCCGACGTGCTGCCCTACAAGCTGCAGCCGGGTAACGTGAACTTCGAGCTCTCGCATGGCTGCGCCGGCATCGCGGACTATCTCGTGGACATGGGCACGTCGTTTGGCGCGAGCGGGTCGCGGCGCGAGCGCATGCAGCATGCGTTCGACGTCTTTGCGCGGCATGAGGATGTGCTGGCGGAGCGGCTGCTGAGCTGGCTTGCGACAAAGACGAATATTCGCGTCATCGGCCGCCCGGAAGTGCGTGACGGCGACCGCATGCCCACCATCAGCTTCGTCGTCCACGGCAGGCGCTCCGAAGACATCGTGCGCGCCGTGGACCCGCACGGGATCGGCATCCGCTTCGGCGATTTCTACGCGCGCCATTTGTGCGAGGCGCTCGGGATCAATGCGGCGCATGGCGGGGTCGTGAGAGTATCCGTCGCCCACTACAATTCGATGCAGGAAATCGATCGGCTGATTTCAGCGCTGGAATCGGCCATTCAGTGATCCACCGAGGAGACGTTTCATGTTGCGCAAACTGATGCTGCCCGGCCTCGCCGCTGGCTTGCTGTCGCTGTCGCTCGCTGCCCCGGCGCTGTCGCCCGTGGTGAAGAACACCCCCAGCCTGCAGCTTCACACGCTCTTGAACGAGCACTGGGCATGGCAGACCCGCGAGAGTCCCGAGTCGGCGACCATGCGTGGCGACCATCGCTACAACGATCAACTACGCGACATGAGTGTCGCTGCGGCGCAGGCGCGCAAGGCCCAGATGAAGCGCTTCCACGAGCGTCTGAAAGCCATCGACGCCAAGGAGCTGCAGGGTCAGGAGCGCATCTCGTACGACATCATGATGTACGGCTGGGGCCGGCAGATCGAGCAGGGCGCGATGTTCGGCGATCTGCCTTTCGCCGGCGGATTCGGCGACGGCTGGCTGCCGATCTCGCCGATGCACGGTCCCAATCGCACGTGGGGCATGCTGTTGCGCACGACACCGTTTCGCAATGTGACGGACTACGAGAATTTCCTGCAGCGCCTGAATGCCCTGCCCACCCAGTTGCAGCAAACGGAGGCGTGGCTGTCACTCGGTTTGAAATCCGGCTGGGTCGCGCCGCGCGCGGCGATGCTCCGCGTGCCGGACATGCTGAACCAATTCATCTCGGCCGATGTGGACAAGCATCCCATGTTCGCGCCGTTCACCCGTTTCCCTGCGAATATTCGCGAGGAGGACAGGAAGCGTCTGGCCGAGCAGGGTCGGGCTGCGGTGGGGGAAAAGGTGAATCCTGCCTTTCTGCGCTTGCAGAAGTACCTGCGTGACACCTATCTGCCGGGTGCCCGCACCGAACTGGCGGCTGGCAAGCTGCCGGGCGGCGCGCGCTACTACGACATGCTCGTGGCCGACTCCACCACGACCCGCATGACTGCCAAGGAAGTGCATGAGTTGGGGCTCGCTGAAGTGAAGCGAATCAGCGCCGAGATGGACAAAACCATCGCCAAGATCGGCTTCAAAGGTGATCGCGTGGCCTTCAACCAGCACCTCAACACAGCAGACTTCAACTTCTTCAAGACGGCGGCCGAGATGCTGGGCTACTACCGCGATCTCGCCAAGCGCGCGGATGCGTTGATGCCGCAGTACTTCACCGAGCTGCCGCGCCTGCCGTACGGCATCCGTCCGATGGATGCCTCGGAGGGCGCCAACCCGGAGCGCTACAACTCCGGCGCGGCTGACGGTTCACGCGCGGGCTACTTCGAGGCGAATACCAACGATCCACGCACCCGGCCCAAGCACTGGATGGCCGCCGTGCTGCTGCATGAAGCCGTGCCCGGCCATCACCTGCAGAATGCCCGCCAGCAGGAATTGAAGGGCCTGCCCAACCAGCGCCTGTACGGCGGCTATAGTGCGTTCGGCGAGGGCTGGGGCCTGTATTCGGAGTATCTCGGCGAGGAAATGGGCTTCTACGACGACCTGTACTCCTACTACGGCCGCCTCTCCGCCGAGATGCATCGCGCGGCACGTCTGGTGGTGGATACCGGCCTGCATGCCTATGGCTGGACACGCGAGCAGACCATCCAGTACCTGGTCGACTACGCCGGCATCACCCGTGCGTTTGCGGAAGCCGAGACTGACCGCTACATCGTCTGGCCGGGCCAGGCGCTTTCGTACAAGATCGGTGAACTGCGCATCAAGGCGTTGCGCAGGAAGGCGGAGGCCGCACTGGGCGAGAAGTTCGACCTGCGCAAGTTCCACAACGCGGTACTCGACAACGGCTCACTGCCGCTGGATGTGCTGGATCAGCTGATCGAGGAGTGGATCGCGGGACAGAAAAAGTTCTACGGACTGAAGTGAGGTTGCGAATAATCGCAAAGGCGTAGCCCGGATGCAGTGCAGCGGAATCCGGGACCGCACTGCCCCCCGGATTCCCTTGCATTCCATCCGGGCTACGATGTTGAACCCGTTCGCAAGAGACCAGACATGACCATGATTCGCGCGCAATACGAACAACGCGGCCCCGTGCCGCAGGATGTGATCGCCCCGGTCGAGATGCCGATCCCTGATCTGCAACCCGGCCAGGTACTGGTCGAGGTGCTGGCGGCGCCCATCAATCCCTCCGACGTGCTGACGCTCACGGGTGAATACGGCATGCTGCCGCCGCTGCCGGCCATCGGCGGCGCCGAAGGTGTCGGCCGGGTGGCGAAGGTGGCTGATGACGTGACCAAGCTGCCGGTGGGCCAGACTGTTCTGTTGCCGGTCAGCAGCGGCACTTGGAGCACGCATATCGTCTTGCCCGCAGCGAAGCTGATCCCGCTGCCCAATGATGCCGATCCGCAGCAGCTCGCGATGCTGACCGTGAATCCGCCCACCGCATCGCTCATGCTGACCGAGTTCGTGAAGCTGGAACCGGGCGAGTGGATCATCCAGAACGTGGCCAATTCCGGCGTCGGGTCCTATCTCATCCAGCTTGCGAATATTCGCGGGTGGAAGACGGTCAACATCGTGCGGCGCCAGTCGGCCGTCGAAGGGGTGAAGGCGCAGGGCGGCGACGTGGTGCTGGTCGATGGGCCGGGGCTGGCCAAGCGGGTCAAGGAGGCGACCGGTGGTGCGAATATTCGCCTCGGCATCGATGCCGTCGGCGGCAGCGCCACGGATCGCCTGGCAAGCTGCCTGGTCAACGGCGGAACGCTGGTCAACTACGGCATGATGAGTGGCGAGCCCTGCCAGGTGTCGCCGAAGAATTTCGTGTTCAACGACATCACCCTGCGTGGATTCTGGCTGGCCAAGTGGTTCAAGCTGGCGACCCGCGAGCAGCAAATGGCGCTCTATGGCGAGCTGACCACGCTCATCGCCAAGGGCAAGCTGCACGCGAAGGTGGCGCGGACGTTCGACGTGAAGGACATCCAGGCGGCGGTGGCTGCGGCGGTCGCGGGCGAGCGTGACGGCAAGATATTGGTGGTGCCGAAGCGTTAGCGAATATTCGCATCGACCATGACGACTTTCCCTGCGCTCATGCTTGGCGCTCTCGGTGTCGCCGCCATCGGCTACGCCGTGAAGTCCATGTTCGCCGGGGTCATCAATCTCGGCGACAAGCACCGTGATTTCTTCGTGAGCTTCAGCGATCAGCCCGGCCTCTTTCTTCTCGGCGTGGCATTCATGCTGGTGCTGGGTGTGGGCGGCTGTCTCGTGGCGTGGCGCCACATGAGCCGCGACTCTAACGAACGGGACGATCCGTAGGGAAGTGTTGGTCAGGCACTGGATCAGCGCGCCCGCAATCCGGTGTGATCGCGGGGCATGGTTCGGCGAGCATCATTCGTGGCGCTGCGGTGCGCGACGAGGCGTCCACTCAATCGGACTTCGACAGACGTCGCTCTTGCGGGCCATGCGGGTGAGCGACAAGCATTTGAGTTCATGCCGTATCTGCGCCAACAGTGCCTGCGAGACCGGGGAGATTGAGCGCTGCGCGCGCGTTTGCAGACACATTGAGCGCGGAATGACGGGACCTTCGACCACCCGGAAGCGGAACGGCGCGAACGCAGGGTGATGCGATGACATCGCGCTGAGGACGCATACAGCGAGTCCTCGTTCCAGAATGCGCGCCATCGCCAAATTGCTGTCCGTTTCGAATTGCGGCGAGAACAACGAGGCCGGTGCGTTCGCTGCCTGGCGCAAAAGGCTGCGCGTCACGGTATCGCCGGTGAGTCCGACGAAACGCTGCCCCGCCAACGCCTCCCACCCCAGTCGACGCATGCGGAACAGCGGGTGTGTGGCTGGCGCGATCAGGCCAAGGACGTCCGTGAACAAGTGCTGGGCTTCGACGCCTGGCACAGGCTGCATCATGCCGGCGATTCCAAAGTCCGCCACGCCGTCGCGTACCGACTCGCTCAATGCCGCGCCGCGCATTTCAAGCAGCTCCACTCTGATCTCGGGATACCCGTGGACCAGACGCTCGACGGCTGGCAAGACCAGCACGTGCATCACCGACGGGATCGCGGCGACGCGCACACTGCCACGCATGCCGCGGCCTATCGCGCGCACCCGCTCCACCGACTCATCGACGCTGCGCAGAATGCGCAGCGCGTCGCCGCAAAACTCTCGCCCTGCCGCGGTAAGCGCGACGCTTCGGGTGGTGCGGTCGAACAAACGAACTGACAGCGCGTGTTCCAACTGCTTGATGCACGCCGTCAGTGCCGAAGGCGTCATGTTCATCGCGCGCGCCGTGGCCACGAACGATCCCTCTCGCGCCAGCATCTCGAAGGCGCGAATATGTCGCAGCGTGACATTGTTTGAGAGTTTCAGCATAAACGTGCATTTTATTGCGATTGATTCAACAATGCCGCCGGCTTACGGTGTGGACTACCGAAGCCGTGCAGTGCGGTGATCAATTCCGATGTCAGCTCAGCGGAGCCCGCTTGAGCCATGTGGAGGCGCCCGATGTCGTCCAATCCTTTTATTCGCAAGAAATTCGCCACCGTCCCCGGACGCGACCGGGTCGTGTGCCAAACCCCCACTCCGGGCAAGCAACCCGTGAGCATTGATGCATGGAAGTACGAGGTCGTCCGCGACGCCGTGCTCGCAGTGCTTCCCGTTGATGGCCCGGGCGTGCGCTTCCAGGATTTGCCGGGTCTGATTGCTTCGCAGATGGCGCCTGACGCAATTGGCCAACTGGGGTCGCTCAGTTGGTACGCCACAACGGTCAAGCTTGATCTGGAGGTCCGGGGGCTGGTGCGGCGCCTGCCCGGATCCCCGCAGCGACTGGTGAGGCGCGCGTGAGCGCGGTCGATGCGCGACGACCGTCGGGTGCGGTCGTGTTGGCCGTGCTGGGCGCATGGATCGGCGCCGCCTATGCGGCCTTCAACTGGGGCGTCTACTCGTCGATTCGGATCCAGTCCGGAAAGCCCTTGGTCGAAGAGAGCTTTGGCTATGAAGCGGTGGACATTGCTGCGCAGTCGGCCCGGCTGGGTCCGATTGGCCGCTTGGAGTACCTGCATTTTCAGGCGCTGGATCTGGTGATAGCGAGCTTGGGTTTCGCGGCGGTTGTGCTCTGCGTTGGCTGGCTCGCATCCCGGCTCGGGCTCTCAAGGAGGTCCCTGATCTCGCTCTCCATCGCGCCGTGCGTCATGTACTCCATGGAGTGGATGGAGAACGCTTTGTTGGCGGTGATCACGGTGCTGGACCAGAACTTCAATCCGTTCTATGCGGTGGTTGCCAGCACCGCGACCCAGGTCAAGCTTTTGACCGCTGCGATCTCCGCAAGCATGTTGTTGGTGATGTCTCTCGCACTTGTCTGGCGAGCTGCGGCCAAGCCTCGTGAAGCGTCACTGTAGTTCCCTGGTTTCGCGCTGAGGGGCTCGCTCCAACAAGCGGCAGCGGGCATGGGCATTCTCGCGTGAGCCGGCACGGCGAATATTCGCTGTGCCGGCAGTGACATGGTTGGGCATCAGGAGAGAGCAAATGAGTGAGATCAACTACTGGGCCGTCTTGGTCGCTGCCGCATTGAGCTTCGCGTTCGGTGGGCTATGGTATTCGCCAGCGATGTTCGGAAACCTCTGGAACCGTGAGAACGGGTCGGACCCCAAGGGGCAGCGCGGGCACTCCGCCCGCGTGTTTGGCGTCAGCCTTGTCCTTTCAGTCGTTGCGGCAGCGGCCTTTGCCTACTGGCTCGGCCCGAATCCACCACTGTCATCGGCGCTGGGTTATGGACTCGTGGCCGGTTTGGGTTTTGTGGCCGCGTGCTTCGGGATCAACTATCAGTTCGCGCAGCGAAGCGTGTTGCTGTGGGCCGTCGATGGCGGCTATCACGTTGGGCAGTTCTTGCTTTTTGGTTTAGTGCTTGGGTTGTGGCACTGATGCCCGACAACTCGTTCCAGCCGGCATCCGGCTCGTCGCTTTGCGCCTCACCGAACTCGGCTGAACTCCACCGATCAGTACGGAAACGTTTTCAGGAAGCGGATCAGCGCCGCCGCATCCTGCGTGGTCGCAGCGAACACGTAGTGCTCGCGCAGCCAGGCGAACGTGATGCCCTTGTCCGACTTGCCCACCATCCACGTGCCGTCCGGGGAGGGTTTGGACGACGCGCACTTTTCTTCCAGAACTCGAATGCGAGCCAGCGCTTCGTCTTCGTCCCAATAGCTGCCGACCTCCACTTCCAGCTTCGCCCCACCGCCGGCGTAGAACGCGCGCGCCGGGTCGGTGGCCAGCGCGCCGGCAGGCTCGTTGGCCGGGCGAGAGAATTCGCCCACGTTGATGGGCAGCAGATTGGAAATTTCCTGGCCGTAGGGGCGCTCATAGTCCTTGCGGACAGCGATGTCCTCGGTGAGGCGGGTCTGCGCCGGCTGGCCCGGCATTTGCGAGTTTGGACCATCGCCGGGCACCGTGGGCGGGCCATTGTCGTCATCAGCTTTGGGGGCATCCGCAGCTTTGCTGGGCATGGTGCCCGCGACTTTCTTCGGCGCTTCCTCCGCAGCCGATGCCTCGTCCGCGAACAGGTCCGCCAGGTCGGTCTTCAAGAGCTTGCCTACGTCCGTCTTGAGCACCTTGCCCACGTCGGCGTTCAGGACCTTGCCGACATCGGCATTCATGACCTTTTTCAGCTTGTCCAGCACGTCCGAGCCTCCCTGAACCACATCGACAGACGAATTTAGCATGACCCGGCTCGCTCACGGGCCTGAGGCGGTCGCGGGCCCGCCCCGTTTTCGGGGGATTGCGTCGGCGCCGAAGGCCCCGCGTCCATCGAGATCATCACCCGCGAAGACATCCGCCGCAGTGGTGCCAGCACCATCAACCAAGTGGGACTCTTCAGCAGCGAGGCCAAGGTCACCGACCAGGATCGCAACTACCGCAACGCGCGCCCCAGAGGTGCAGGCCGCAGTGCGCTATGGCAAGTACGACTCCGCCGCCTGTCCACCCCCAAGATCGGCACCGAGTGAGAGCTCAATCCCTCGCTCGCCATGCGCGCCTCGTACTCGAAGTCGTTCGAGATGCCGACCCTGAAGCAGCTCATTGGCAATCCCGGCGCAGCATGAAGAGCCTGACGCCCTCGGCCGCGGTCAAGAACGCGCAGGACTACATGCCGCCCTTCAGCGCCACCAATGCCACCAACAACAATTTCACCCAACTGGGCTTCGCGGAGCTGCACACCAACTGCGGACGCCTCTGGCAGTTCTCCGCCACCTACCTGTTCTGATGAGGTCTCCGCCAGTCACTCCGGGAGCTTGACTGACAGCAATCAGACTCACACTGATCTGCGCAGCCCCCCCGGCCGGCACCTTTCGGGTGTCGGCCGTTTTGTCGGGCGCAGTCGGGGCGGACACCGCGGTCACGCCCGTTGCAGTCCGTCGCAATGCGTTACCGTCGATTGCTTATCATGGCGGTTCAGAGGGATTCCCAGCACCTCACCGGCCCACCGCGCATGATCAAACTGTTTCTCAAGATGTATGGCGTCCTCATCGCCATCCTCGCTGCATCGTTCGTGACCCAGCTCCAGGTGATGGAATGGGTGTGGATGAGCATGCCCAAGGCCGATGTGGCCGGGCGCTTCACGGCCACGTTTCATCTCATCGACCGTGAACTGGCGAGCCGGCCGCCGGCGGAGTGGGGCGCGCATCTCGACGAACTGAAAAAGGGGTTTCGCACGCCGGTGACGCTGGAGCCAT
Source organism: Betaproteobacteria bacterium (assembly GCA_016791265.1). GTDB lineage: Bacteria > Pseudomonadota > Gammaproteobacteria > Burkholderiales > Usitatibacteraceae > JAEUMY01. Next base: position 175,668 of record JAEUMY010000010.1, on the reverse strand, counting down.
TGGATGTGCTCGCGGCGCGCTTCGATTTCACGACGGCGCAACGCGAGAAGCTCGCGCGCAATCAGGTCGTGTCCATGGACCGCGAGGCTGGCGGCTTTTTCATGGCGCGCCGCATCGCTGACAGTGATCGCGCGACATTGCTGGAAATGCCCGGCCCGCCAAGCCAGCGGGGCTTTTTCAACATGCTCAACTGGGCGGTCGAAATGGTCATCGTCGCGGTCCTGCTGGGCTTCTGGATCCGCCCGTTCTGGCGCGACCTCAATCGGCTGAACGCCACCGCGCAGGCCGCCGGTACGGGCGATTTCAGCGTGATCGCAAAGGTCGGCGCGCTCTCACCCCTGCAGCACGTCGCGGACGGATTCAACAGCATGACCACGCGCATCAATGAGCTTCTGTCCTCGCATCGTCAACTCACGACGGCCGTATCGCACGAATTGCGCAACCCGCTGATGCGGCTGCGCTTCCGCCAGTCGCTGGCGCGCGAAGCTGACAACCTTGTCGACAAGGACCGCAGTCTGGACGAAATGGCCGTCGCGCTAGATGAACTCGATCTCTTGGTCGAGGAGATGCTTACTTATGCCCGCGCCAAGAATCCGGGCCAGGACATCGAAATCGCGCCGATAGAAACTGCCGGCTGGCTGGCCCCGGTGGAGAGCAGCGCACGGGCGCTCGCGCAGGCCCAGGGGAGCCCGGTGAAGATCGAAGTCGCCGAAATCGCCGAGCGCATCGAGATCGAGCCCGTCTTCATGGCGCGCGCGCTGTCGAATCTATTGTCCAACGCGGTGCGCTACGCCGCCGTCACGGTGCGGCTCAGCATCATTCGCGAATCCGACCGGCATGTCCTGCGCGTCGAAGATGACGGACCGGGCGTGCCCGAGGCGGATCGCGAACGCGTATTCGAGCCCTTCTGGCGGGGCGACCAGAGCCGCAACCGCAAGACCGGGGGCTTCGGCATCGGGCTTGCATTGGTGCGGCGCATTGCGCGCTGGCATGGCGGTGAGGCCAGGGTTCTGACTTCTCCGCTCGGCGGGGCATGCATCGAGCTGACCTGGCCGGTTCGCGAAGCGGCGCTGAATGACTGAAATCAATACTGACCGGAGTGATTCATGCTTGACATGACCCCGACTGAAAACCCCCGCATCCTCCTCGTGGAAGACGACGAGGACCTGGTGTCCGCAGTCGCGGAGTACCTGACGCACCACGGGTTCGAAACCCACGTCGCGCACACCGGCGACACCGCACTCGCCGAGATTGAGCGGGTGCGGCCAGCGCTGGTGGTGCTGGACATCATGCTGCCGGGCATGGACGGTTTCCAAGTCTGCCGCAAGCTCCGCGCGACCAATGCCAGCCTGCCGGTGCTCATGCTGACCGCGAAGGATGAAGACTTCGACCGCGTGCTGGGCCTTGAAATCGGCGCGGACGAGTACCTGGTGAAGCCGGTGCAACCACGTGTGTTGCTGGCCCACATCAAGGCCATGCTCAGGCGCGCATCATTGGACACGAACTCGAGTCAGAGTCAGCTCACCTTTGGTCGATTGGTGATCAACCGCGCGACGCGCGACGCCATGCTCGACGGCCAGCCGCTGCGGTTCACCGCGGCGGAGTTCGATCTCCTGTGGCTGCTGGCCACGCGTGCCGGCCATGTGACGCATCGCGACTATCTCCTGCGCGAACTGCGCGGCCTCGCCGAAGCGCACGATGATCGCTCGGTCGATGCGCGGCTGTATCGCCTGCGCAAGCGCTTTCCCGAAGGCATCGACGTGCAGCGGCGCATCAAGTCGATCCGGCCGCATGGGTATTTGTTCAGTGTGGAGCCGTGGTGAGGGGTTGAGGCGGCAGATGATTTGCCGGCGCGCGTGTTGTTATCAAAGAAATGAATTGCGGCTCCCGCGAGTATTCGCTGTCAACTCAATAGCTTGGGGTAGCTTTCAGGTAGTTTGTTATCACGCGTGAAGGGTGGTTATCATGCATCTTTGCATGATAAATCTGGTTGGACCTTCTCAAGCTTCTTCCTATGGCTAGGCTCTTCATTTCCTACACGTCGCAGGACCGTAACTTCGCTGAGCAGTTGAAGAGCGAGCTTCAAGCGCTAGGACACACTCCTTGGTGGTTCGATGAAGGAGTGACCGTAGGGCAGAAGTGGCAAGAAGCCATCCTTGACCAACTCAAGAAGGTCGATGCGCTAATCATCTTGGTGTCGGAAGCGTCACTACGTAGTAGCTGGGTAAACCACGAGCTTGGCGCGGCACTAGCCTACTCGGAGGAACGTGGGTCACCGGCAATCATTCCTGTTGTTCTTGACGACACGAGACTCTCGATACCGTTGTCGCGCTACTTTGCAATTGCAGTCGGCCAGAAGCCTGTCGTGGAGATCGCGCGGACTATTTCGGAGGCCGTCGAGAAGCAGGTTGGGCGCCTGAAAGCTCGAGTCGAGGAACAGCGAGAGAACCAGAAAAAGGTTGAAGTTAGTGCAGCAGATTTCATTCAGAAGTCGCTCAGCGAGCTGGCGGAACGAGAGAGATCATATCGACGACTGGCCTACTTCTGGTACAGCGTTGCATATGCCACCCTTGTTGGGAGCGCCGCTTTCGGGGTCTGGAAGGCTCTTCTACATCCGCCGGCAGTGAAAGATTGGATCCCCCTGGCCGAACTTGCAATTTCCGGAATCTTAGTCCTCGGCCTGCTCATCGCGCTCGCGAAGTACGCCTTTACCCTTGGCAAGTCGTTCATGGTCGAGGCGCTTCGAAACGCCGACCGCCGACACGCAATTTCTTTTGGAGAGTTTTACCTGCGCGCCTATGGTTCCACTGCGGAGTGGAAGGAAGTCAAAGACGCGTTTCAGAACTGGAACATAGACAAGGGTTCCTACTTCATCGGTCAGTCCGGCGCCGAGTTCGACCCACAAATCCTTGCGATTGCAGTGGAAGTCGCCAAGATGCTTTCAAGCAGGTTCGGCAGTGAAATCAAGAAGGTCTAGCCTCTTTGTTTAGCCGACGCGCTTGAAGCCGCGCAGCTGACCAAGCACGTTTTGCATCCGCACTCCAGGCGCAACTATCCGAAGGGCAGCAATGAAGATTCCGAAGGTATTTGTTTCGTACTCACATGATTCCCAAGCCCATAAGAAGTGGGTTCTCGATTTGGCGACCCGGCTATGCAATTCCGGAGTCGACGCGGTCATTGACCAATGGGAACTAAGACCGGGTGATGACCTTCCTCAGTTCATGGAACACAATCTGGCTACGTGTGATTACGTGCTCATGGTCTGCACAGCCAAATATGTTCAAAGAGCTAATGGCGGACTCGGCGGCGTCGGCTACGAAAAAATGATTGTCACGTCAGAGTTGATGAAAGGAATTAGCTCAAACAAAGTAATTCCCCTGATTCGGCAAGAAGGGACTCGCGACGTTCCAACTTTCCTCAAGACCAAGCTATTTATTGATTTGTCCAAGTCAGACGATTTTGAGTTTGGCTTTGACGAACTAGTAAGAACCCTTCTCAACGCACCTCTGTATAAGAAACCTGAAATTGGGAATAGCCCATTTCAATCTATCGAGAGCAGTCAGCCAGAGAAGACGGCCGATGCCCTTCTGGAAGTCATGGCCATTGTTGTCGCAGATTTTGAGGAAGGAGAAAACTATTCGGATTACGGCGCAGTACTGCGCAGAATCAGTATCTCTCGAATCATGCTGGATATGCTAATTGAAGAAGCCAAAGAGCTGGGATTGATCAGACAAGACTCGGATGGAGATCTTCGATTAACGAAGAAAGGCAAGTTCTACGCGATTGAGCACAAGTTGGTCGATGCATAACGTGGCGGTCACGAGCGAAAACGCCAACTGCTGCACGAATGGGGTTCCTCCGTGCTTCGCGCTCCGGCTGTCCCTCATCTTGAAGTTCGCCGTGACATAGCTTTGTAAGGGTTACGCTTCAAACCGCACCAACCCGGCACCTCCCCATGCGAGGTGCCGCCCATGAAAATCCTCTTCCTCACGATTTCCCACACCCTCGTCCTGACCCTAGGCTTCGCCCTGGGCGTCTACTTCCTGCCCATCATCGTCGCCGAGCGCGGGCCGTCGGCGGCTGAAGTCGCGGCGGCCACAGCGGCGCCGGCCTCGCAACGCTTTGAGGCGCGGTTGCGCCGCGACCTCAAAGGCAGCGACACGTTTCACTGGGGCGAGGGTCGGATCACGGTCACGTCGAATGCGGTCACCCATGAAGGCAAGCTGGCGCCGGGCCCGGACTACAAGCTGTATCTCGCGCCCGAGTTCGTGGACGACGAGGCAACATTTCTGAAGATCAAGCAGCAGTCGCTGCGCGTGGGCGAGATCAAGTCCTACGACGGGTTCATCGTGAACCTGCCGGCCGGCACGGACATCACCCGCTACAAGGCGGTGGTGATCTGGTGCGAGCGGTTTGGCGAGTTCATTTCGGCGGCCGCGTATCGTTGAACCCTGCCGCGCCGCTTGCGGCATGATTGCGCTGTCTCCAACCGCAACGGGCCGACGGGCCTGTCCACAACGTGAAACCGCACGACAGCATTCCCCTCGACCATTGCGAATATTCGCAAGATGACATGCTGGCCCGCGCCCGGGCTTTTCATGCCGAGATGGCCACGCGGCGCACGGTGCGCGAGTTCTCCACCCGCCCGGTGCCCCGCGAGATCATGCATACCTGCATCGCCACGGCCGGCACGGCGCCTTCCGGCGCGAATCAGCAGCCGTGGCGCTTCGTCCTGGTCGGCGACCCCGCGCTGAAGCGGGATATCCGCATCGCGGCGGAGGCCGAGGAACGCGAGTTCTACGAGCGTCGCGCGACGGACGCGTGGAAGGCCGCGCTGGCGCCGCTGGGCACGGATGCGGACAAACCGTTTCTCGAGACAGCGCCCTGGCTCATCGGTGTGTTTTATGAAGCGCATGGTGTGGCGGCGGATGGCAGCAAGGAAAAGCGCTACTACCCCATGGACTCGGCCGGCATCGCCACTGGCATGCTTATCGCGGCGCTGCACCACGCGGGTCTCGCGACACTGACCCACACGCCAAGCCCGATGGCATTTCTCAATCAGCTGATGGGTCGGCCGGACAACGAGCGGCCTTTCCTGTTGCTGGTGGCGGGGTATCCGGCGGAGGGCTGCCGCGTGCCCGCGATCCAGAGGAAGCCGCTCACGGAGATTCTGTCGGAACGATGACGCCACAACGTCTGGCTCGGCGCACTGGGTGCAAGGTGGGCATACTTCGTCGCCTCCAACCCTGATTGTCCGGTCGATGCATCCCGTGTCGCTGCTTGAGATTCTCGTGTTCGCTGTGCCAACTATTGGCGTGCCGCAGATGTTGGCGCCGGGATTGGCCGGTGAGGAAATCGTCGTGACCGCCACGCGCCGCGCCGCGCGTACAGCGGACACCCCTGCGTCCATTGATCAGGTTGACGCTGCGAATATTCGCAACGCGCAACCGATGGTGAATCTCACGGAATCCCTAGCAGTCGTCCCCGGCCTCACGCTCAACAACCGCCAGAACTACGCACAGGACCTGCAGATCAGCTCGCGCGGCTTCGGCTCGCGCGCGACGTTCGGCATTCGCGGGCTGCGCCTCCTGGTCGATGAACTGCCGGCCACGTTTCCCGATGGTCAGGCGCAGGGCGCGGTCGTGCCGCTGGCGTCGCTGGAGCGCATCGAGGTGCTGCGCGGGCCGTGGGCGGTGGCGTATGGGAATGCGTCGGGCGGCGTGATTCACGCGTTCAGTGCGCGCGCGGGGCGGGACCCGGGCGTGCGGGTTGATGCGTATGCCGGGCGCTATCGCCAGCAGCGTGTGGGCGTGATCGGGGAAGGCAATGTCAGGCTGGGTGGCGCGGAATGGGGCGTGCGTGCGGATGTGAGCCGCTTCGCTGCGGACGGTTTCCGTGCGCACAGCCGCGTGGAGCGCAGCCAGCTCGCGCTCCGCGCCGATGCCGATCTCGGCGACAAGATTTCGCTGACGCTGATCCTCAACGCACTGGAGCAGCCGGACACGCAGGACCCGCTCGGCCTCACGCGTGCGCAATTCGATGCCGATCCGCGTCAGGCCGGCACGGGTGCGGAGCAGTTCAACACGCGCAAATCGGTGCGCCAGCAGCAGGCGGGTGCGGTGCTGCGGAGCGAAGGCGGCACATGGGAATGGACGGCTGTCGCGCATGGCGGTGCGCGGCGCGTGGTGCAGTTCCTCGCCACACCCGTCGGCGCGCAGACGCCGGCAACCAGCAGCGGTGGCGTGGTCGATCTGGATCGCGGGTTTTCGGGTGCGTCCTTGCGCGTCGGGCAGTCGCATGCAAGCTGGCAGTGGCTGGCAGGCGTGGAGCTGGAGCAATCGGAAGAGACGCGTCGCGGCTTCAACAACTTCGATGATTCGGGCAGGTTAGGTGTGACGGGTCGCCTGCGACGTGACGAGGACACGCGCGTGCGCGGCGCTGATGCCTGGGCGCAGGCCACGTGGATTGCCTCGCCAGCATGGCGCGTCATGGCGGGGCTGCGCACCTCCAGCGTCAAGTTCCGCGTGACCGACCGCTTCATCGCAGCGGGCAATGCCGATGACTCCGGCGCGCTGTCCCAGCGCGCGACCACGCCCACATTCGGCGTGCTGCACTCGCTGAGCGAGGGATTGAACCTCTACGCCAGCATCGGACGCGGCTTCGAGACGCCGACTGCGGTGGAGCTCGCCTATCGCAACGATGGGGCGAGCGGCCTCAACACCGAGCTTCGCGCCGGTGGCAGCCGCCATGCCGAAACCGGCCTGAAGTGGCGCCAGGGTCGCGCGTGGCGTGCCAACGTTGCCGCGTTCACCGTGCGCACCGACGACGAGATCGTGCCCGCCAGCAATGCCGGTGGCCGCACGACCTTCCGCAATGGCGGCGAAACGACACGGCGCGGGCTGGAGGCGTCGCTGCGCTGGCGGCCCGACGATCACTGGCAACTGGCGCTCGCCGGCACCTGGCTCACCGCGAAGTTCGATGACGGGTTCAGCACCACGACGGTCGTGAGCGGCGTCACCACGACCCGCACCGTTGCCGCCGGCAACGCGCTGCCTGGCGTCCCGTCGCGCACCTTGAACGCGCAACTCAACTGGCGTGAGGGGCGGCAAGGCTGGTCGGCCGCCATCGAAGCCAACCATCGCAGCCGCATGTGGGCCGATGACCGTAACACCGCATTCGCTCCGGCCGCGACCACGTTGGGTGCGCGGGTGTCGCATCGCTCGCGCGTGCAGGCGTTGAATGCCGAGGTGACGTGGTACGTGCGGGCGGACAATCTGACCGATCGGCGCTTTGCAGGCAGCGTGATCGTGAATGAGGCGAATGAGCGGTATTTCGAGAGTGCGCCGGGGCGGGGTATCAGCGCAGGTGCAAATATTCGCTGGTAACCAGAATTTTTGGCGGCCGGTGCTATCTTCAGTCCAGTCTTGGATGGAGAGCACCGATGAGCAAAGCCGGCGTTTTGATTGCGAGTCAGATCAGTCAGCGCATCTTTGACGTGCGTGGACAGCGCGTGATGCTCGACAGCGACTTGGCGCAACTGTATGGCGTGGATACCAAGCGCCTGAACGAGCAAGTTCGCCGCAATCTTGAGCGTTTTCCCGAGGATTTCGCATTCCAGCTGACGGCAGAGGAATGGGAAATCTTGAAGTCGCAGTTTGCGACCTCAAGGCCTGTACGTAGAGAGGAAAACTTGAAGTCGCAAATTGCGACTTCAAGTTGGGGAGGGCGCCGCAAGTTGCCTTGGGTTTTCACCGAGCACGGCGCCATTCAAGCCGCCAATGTGCTGAACAGCCCACAGGCCGCCGAGATGGGTGTCTACGTCGTTCGCGCGTTCGTCCATCTGCGCTCGCTGGTCCTGTCACACAGGGACTTGGCTGCGCGCTTGGATGAGCTTGAGCGCCGAGTAGGCCAAAAGCTACAGAGCCACGATCAGGCCATTGCCGGACTCATCGACACCATTCGCCAATTGATGCAGCCGCCCGACCGGAAACCCAAGCGACCGATCGGGTTTGTGCGCGACGAATAGCAAGCGGCCCTGATTGTCCCATTGCGAATATTCGCGTGGGGGAGTCTCTCTGCCCGGAATCCTTTCTCGCGGTTTGACGCTGTACTGTTCATCCAGCACCGGCGCAGGTCTTGTGCAGTTGTCGGATTCGATTCGGCTATGTTCTGTTCGGATATTTGTCTGAATTGACGTTGATTGCGAGAATGGAGGTATGGGGTGAGACAAGGTCAGTTTTTGCACCCTTTTTATGGTGTGTTATGCAGCAAGTAGAGGAAATTGGCATGCAGGAACTAGGCGTTAATCTGATCGTCAGGAATGTTATGCCGCGCGTTTGCGGCATAAACCTAGGTAGGCCTCGCAAATGACCCCAGACGATCTCTCCTGGCCCGTCGTCTACACTGGCGGCCAAGTGCTCCACTACGCACCAGCAGATGACTTCGGAGGCGCCTACTTCGGCGGCCCTCTGGAGCAGTCATTTTCTGGCCAGCCTTTTGGGCCAGAGCCTCTCCACCGCGTGTTTACCTTCTCGCCTGCTGGCCTTCCTCAGCCCAGCGGCCACAATCTTCAAGGTCAGCTGTCCCTGTTCTATGGGCTCCGCTTCAGCGGTTGCGACCTTTGCTACAAAGCTCCTGTCTTGGACGGAGTCAACGCTCAATACGTTCAGGACTATTCGCAGTCTGTACTGGTCGAGCACATCTCGCCCACTGAATCTAGCCCCGATTGGCCATACACGGGCTACCCCCAGCTACTTCCGTACATCCCGCTAAAGGAGCACTCGCGAAGACAGGTAGCACCAGAAGAATTCTCTGAGCAATACACCTGGCAGGGTCTGGAGGGCTTCACTGGTGACGAACTTGTTGTAGTTGTCCCTGCAATCGCACGTCTTGGCGTCTCCATGTGGGGCCGCTCCGGGGACGACGAGGCTGTACAAATCATCTTCCGCTACTCCTATCGCACGCACCTCGTTCATGCCACTAACCAGTGCACCTAGCTGTTCACGCCGGCTGCGCGCTAGGCCTGACTCGAACGCCTGGCGGCGACCTCGCTACTCCACCTTGACCTGCGCCATGATCGCCAGCGGCCTTCCCTCAAGATCCTTGAAGAAATTCATCCACTCCTCCGTCCCGTCGGCATGCTTGTGAATCATGTGCGGCGCATCGGTGAACTCGACGCCGCGCGACTTCAATTCCGCGTGCGCGGCATGAATGTCCGGCACGCGGAAATAGAGAATCGACTCGCCATCTGATACCGATTCGTTCTGCGACAAAAACAGCCGCACGCCGCCGCAGTCAAAGAATGCGAGATTGCCGAAGGTGAAGAGATGCGGCAGTTTCAGCACGTCGCGATACCACGCTTCAGCGGCCTTGATGTCTTTCACGCTGCGGGCGATTTGTCCGATGGGGCCGAGGGCCATGTTCATGTCGTGTCTCCTGTCGGGTGAATGCAGGGGGCTGGTTTTGGCCACACCCTGCCAGTGGCGGATGTCGTTGCGGGACTTGAAGCCGAGTTTCACCAGCACGTTGGCGACGTGGAATTTCACCGCATCCACGCTGACGCCCATCAGCGCCGCGATTTTCGGGTTGGTGAGGCCGTGGCGCACCAGCTCGGCGACGCGCCATTCGGCGGGGGTGAGCTGGTCGTCATGGGGTGGGCGTCCGCGCTGGGTCATGGCTGGGCACGTTAGCACCGGGAACGGCGAATTTCACTACCCGGCGGCCGGAACCGGTGCCAGCCACATCCGGTCACAGGGGCATCGCAGTATGTCCATCTATAATTTCTCGTCCTGAACCCAAAGGCTCCCCATGAAGAAGCTGTCACTGATCGCCGCCACCTGCGCAGTCGCGCTCGCGCCCTTTGCCGCCCACGCCCAGAAAGTCCTGAAGACCGACCTCCACAACGTGAAGGTCACGCCCGTCGTCACCGGCCTCCACCATCCTTGGGGCATGGCGTTCCTCCCCGATGGCCGCATCCTCGTCACCGAAAAGCGCGGCACGCTGCGTGTGATCGACAGTGGCAAGCTGGTGGCGAAGCCGGTGGAGGGCATTCCCAAGTCGACTGACCATGGGCAGGGCGGTCTCATGGATGTGGTGCTGCATCCGAAGTACGCGGACAACGGTTGGATCTACTTGACCTTCAACGGCGAGGAGGGCGGCCAGCATGGTACGGAGGTTGCCCGCGGCAAGCTGGGCGGCACCAAGGACGCGCCGCGCATGACCGATGTGCAGGTGCTGTTCAAGCTGGCGCCGAAAGGCCCGACGCGCCATCACTTCGGTTCGCGGATCGTGTTTGATCGCGATGGGTACATGTTCGTGACCTTCGGCGACCGCGGCGACAGCCCCGGCAAGGGCAAGGATCAGCGTTCCCAGAATCTCGGTGACCATGCCGGCAAATCCATTCGCCTCTTCGACGATGGCCGCGTGCCGCCGGACAATCCGTTCGTGAAGACCGCAGGCGCCAAGCCGGAAATCTGGACCCTCGGCAACCGCAACATGCAGGGCGCGGCGCTGAACCCTGTCACCGGCATTCTCTGGACGCACGAGCACGGCCCACAGGGCGGCGACGAGGTCAACATCATGAAGCCTGGCGTCAACTACGGCTGGCCGGTCATCACCTACGGCGTGCAATACGGCATCGGCACCAAGATCGGTGAAGGCACGGCCAAGGACGGCATGGCCCAGCCCATCCACAAGTGGGTGCCCTCCATCGCGCCGTCGGGCATGGCGTTTTACACTGGCGACAAGTTTCCCAAGTGGAAGGGCAGTCTGCTGGTCGGCGCGCTCGCGGGTCAGACCGTCGCGCGCCTTTCGCTGAATGGCGATGCCGTCACGGGTGAGGAGCGCATGTTCAAAGGCGAGCTGGGCCGCATTCGCGATGTGCGTCAGGGGCCGGATGGCAATGTCTATCTCTTGATCGACTCGCCCGACGCGGAACTGCTGCGCCTGGAGCCGGCCGCCTGATCCCGGCGCGCTGACTTTCACCCGCAGCGTCATTGCGAATATTCGCAATGACGCAACAACCTTAAAGCGCCATGGCCACCGCGCCCAATCCGCCCGCACCGGACGAGCCGCAGCCGAACACGCCAGCGGCGCAACAGGCGCTGCCGTTTCCTGGCGATGACCCGCAAAAGGCGGCGGGTCTTGCGGGAGCGCCGGCAAAAGAGAGTGCCGAGGCGGCCAGAGCGCGCAAACTCGCCGCCATCGCGGAGCGCATCGCGCCCTATCGCGACACGCGCTATCTCGTCGAAGTGCCGGCGCACGAGCGCTTCCCCTTCTGGCGCTTCGTGCTGCTGTCGGGGCTGCTCCATATCTGGCTGTTGCTGCTGTTCGCCGATGCGAGCCGGCCTTCGGATCGTCAGGCTGGCGTGCTGTGGGGCAAACTCAATGTCGCACTGAAAAAACTGGCGCCCACGGACACGGCACCTCCGGCCGTCAGCGCGCGAGCGCCCAGTCTCAAGCTCTCCACCGAGCTGGGTGGCGCGAGCAGACCGGCGCCGCGAGCGAATGCCGTGACGCGTCCCCAGCCCGCGCCGTCACCCGCGCAAGAGGCGCTGCCGCAATCCGTCGTGCAAACCGCCGAGCCTGTTCAGCGACCCTTGCTGCAAAAGCCCGCCACGTTCGACGCGGTGCCACTACAGCCGTTGCCCACGGCGAGCGCATCCACCATCGCGCCCGCGCCGGAAGCCACCACTCGGGTGGATACGGAAGCCGCCACGCCGCTGGCCCCCATCGCGGTGCCCAAGACCGAGGCGCCGCTCACCATGCCGTCGGATGTCCCGACGCGCTTTCAGCCCGCTCCCACGGCGCCGATGACGCCGCTCGTGCCCGCCACGCCCGCCGCCCTGCGCAGTGTGGAGGCGCTGCCGGAATCCACGTCGCGTGTGGAGGCGCCCGCGACCCAGGCGTTGCAGCCCCTGCGCCCCGCGCAACCCGCCGCGCAGATCTCACCGTTGCCAGAGCCGGCGTCGCGCGTCGAGATCGCGCCTGCGCAGCCGATGGCGCCGCTCACGCCGACGCCTGCGCGCACGCTGCCGTCACCGCAGTCCATCGAAAGCAGCACCCGCGTCGAAGCGCCCGCCGTGCAATCCATGCAACCACTGCAACCGCCGTCGCCCGCCGCGCAGCGCCAGATCAATCGGCTGCCCGATGAAATTCCCTCGCGCGTCGACGTGCCCGCCGAAACGCTGGCCCCCATGGCGCCCATCCAGCCGCGCGGCGACCGGCCCATCAATCGCCTGCAGGACTTGGCTCCCGACAGCGTGCCGTCACCGCGCGCAGCGCCTTCCGGCCCGGTGAATCCCGATCTGCCTTTCGGCCTGCCGGACGCCGGCGGCACGCGCCCCGCGCCTTCCATTGACCCGCGCGCGACGCCCCGCCTGGACCCCAATGCGCTGCGCCAGCGCGCCCGCGAAATCGACAGCGACGCCAGTCGCAGAAGCTCACTCTTCGCCGGGCCGAAGCTTCCCCCGAAGTCGAAGGAGCAGGAGATTTTCGACAAGGCGCTGAAGGAGAAGGATTGCAAGAACGCCTATGCCGACATGGGGTTGCTGGCGATTGCGCCGCTGATCGCGAGCGCGTTGGCCGAGGAGCGGAAGTGCAAGTGGTGAGGTGGTGCTGAAGGTTCGCTGCGCGAACGCGGCGGACCTCAAGGCGATGATCGCCTGCGACGACTATGCGCCCGCTCACCCGGAGCGCGGCTGTCGGATCGAAGAGGCACTGCTTGCAGGCGATTGCCTGATCGCCGAGCAAAGACTTCAAGCCGCCGGCTATGCGCTGGTGAGGCATGACTTCTTCGGATTCGAGTTCGTCGAGGTGCTGATGGTGCATCCCGCATTACGACGGCTGGGTGTTGGGCTCGCACTGCTTCAGGCCTGCATCGAGCAATGTCAGACAGCGCAATTGCTCACGTCAGCCAACGCATCCAATGAATCCGCGGAACGTTTGTTCATTCGCGCCGGCTTCCAACCTTGCGGGTGGATCGATGGTTTGACGCCGGGGGATGCGGAGATCGTCTACCGGGTGGAGTGTGGCGCTGCGAATATTCGCAGCGCGGGATAGGTGGAGAGTGAAGCGTTAAGTGCTTGCCAAGCAAGTGGCTTGGAATCGGTTGAGGAAGAGTGCCACTCGCTGGCGGCCAGCAGCATCATCAACTTGTGGAGTGATGTGGAAGAGTGCAGGGTTTGAATTTCCACCCCTTCCTCAACAACCTTGCCCACTCCGCCACCTCCGCCCGCTTCCAGATCGTTCCGTACTCCACCCTCCGGCCGTTGCGAAATACGAATACGTCCGCGAGTCGCCCGCCGCCCGCCTGTTTGATTCCTTGAGACACTCTCGGTTGCTAAATAGGCGACGAACCCTTCGTCGTTCACCAGAGCCTTGCGGGAATCGCAAGTCCGCTGGCGCACCAGCGCCAACATCGATATTCTCAGACTTTGAACCTCGCCCCGATTGAGTTGACGTTGCAACCGAGGTGACACTGTGCGCAAGGCGGGTTCGCACCTTCGCCAGACGTGTCCTCAAACAGGAGAGATCGCCAATGCCAAGACTTGCCCTGCAATGGATGCTGATCAGCCTGTTGCTGCCGCTTTCCGCCACATCGGCGGCACAGGATTCGGGGCCCGTCGCGCTGACGCCGAGCACGCTTTCCGGTCGAGCCCCCGCATGGAGTCCGGATGGCAAACGCATCGCATTCGAAGCCAACCGCGATGGCCGCTGGAGCATTCATGTGCTGACCGTGGAAACACGTGCCATTGAGCGCATTTCAGACACAGATGTGGATGAGCGATATCCGGCCTGGTCTCCGGACGGCCTGCGCCTCGTGTCCGTCTGCACCCAAGCCGGCCAGACTGATCTGTGTGTGCGCAAGGTCGGCGGCCGCGATAAGGCAACAGTGATTCAAGCGCCCGGCGATGAGCTTTGGCCGGCGTGGTCGCCCGATGGCAGCGAGATCGCATTCACCCGACAGCGCGGCACAGCCTTTGATCTGCAAGTCGTGAAATTTGATGGGTCGGTCGCGGGTGGAGCGGTGACGCTGGCTGAGGATGCGAAATGGCCTCGGTGGTCACCAGATGGTCGGCATCTCGCATTCTTCTCTCGCCGTGATACCGAGGGCAAGGACGATGAGATTTACACCATCGACCGGCGCTCAGGCGCCCTGTCGCGGGTCACAGAGCACCTGGGGCATGACTTCTGTCCGGCATGGAGTCCGACTGGTGGAAATATGGTGGTCGCCAGCGTGGACAACGCCGGGACGCGAGCCTTGCGCATTCTCGATGGTCGAGGCCGGGAAGTGGCGCGTTTGGGGCTCGGCCATTTTCGTGTCACCGAACCCTCATGGTCGCCGGATGGTCAGTCGATTGTCTATGCGGCGACCAGAAAAGAGGGCGACCCGTATCAGCTCTTCGTCGAGCGCGTCGCGCTCCTGCGCCGATGACCGGATGACTCGACTCGGTCGGGCTAGTTGGGCAGGCGCTTCATCATCCCAATGACCGTGTCGATGATGCTCCGGCCCGCCTCTGTCCACGGCGCGATGATCTCGAAGTGTCCCGCAGCATCGAAGGTGCGCAGTGTCACCTTGTCACCTTTGTCGGTCGCGAGTTTCTGCCAGCGTCCCGCATGCGCCAGCGCGACGATGGGATCGTAGACGCCCGACACCAGCGTTTGCGGAATGCCAAGCGGCAGCAGCGCTGCGGGTGAGGTGTCCGACCACGCCTCCTTGCCACGCGTCCTTTCGTCGACAAGCTTTGTCACCGTGTCGGTGCCACAGGCGCCGCCGACATAGCCCGCGCCCCACGCGAGTTCGCCCACGCCCGCCACCGGCACCGCGCCGTGAATGACGAGCGGATTTGGCCGACTTCAACGGGCTGGTTGCGGGAAGGTTCTTGCGCGCGGGCAGCCACAGCGCAAGGTGTCCACCTGCCGAGTGCCCGGTGGTGACGACGCGATTGAGATCGAGCCGATACTTTTCTGCGAATATTCGCAAGTGTTCCGCACCTGCCGGGCCTTCCGGCTCGCTCACCGTCATATCGCCGCCACCGGCCGAGGATGATGCTGTGCCGAAGGGCTTCTACCTCCGAAAGATCAAGGGTGTGCCGTGGTTGCGCGGCTATGTGTCGGATGCGACGCATGTCTGGCAACCCGACGATCATCTGGTTTTCTGCAAGCCATAGCGCTGCCACAAGGCATTGTGAAGCCCGGGCAACTGGTGCCCTGAAGCCGCGTCACGGCAGCACCGCCGGGCCCACGAAGTTCAACCACGCCACCGTTCCCAGCACGACGCCAACAACCAAGTCGGTCATGAGGGCGCGCCGCCCGTCGACGGGAAGCCGCCGGAACATGGCGATGATGCTGGTGATGGCGAGCGCGATGCCGAACAGCACCAACGCCGGCAGTAGCGCTGGCACGGAAAACGCCTGGGCCACGTGCGCTTCGTCCGTGTGTTCTGCCGCGCCCCGGAAGAACATCACCCCGACGGGCAGGAAGCGTACGGCCGAGGCGAGAACGATGGCGGCCGCCACGATCCTAATGGGCCTGATGGAGGGTCGCCGGACGAGCCACGCGCCCCCAATCATCAGCACCCACGACATCGCGATGCCCAGGAACGCGGCAATGCCTGCGCCGCTGACGCTGCCCATGGTTTCGGCGAGCGCCATGTCACCCGCCCTGAGGGCGCTCCAGAACGCAGGTTGATTGCGGAATCCGGTGGAGGCGTAGTGAATCGTGGCGTCGGGGAGGCCAGCCATCGTGTTCCCGACCCAGTGGCCGAGTTCGTGCAGCAACACCGCAGGGGGTACACAGGCCGCGGCGATGGCGATACGGCGGAGTCGGTCTTTGAGCGTTGTGTGCGGGGTCATGGGATCGTCAGTCTCGCACAGCCTACTTGGGCAAAGCCTTCACCGCCGCCACGATCGCGTCCACCACGCTCTTGCCCGGTCCCGTCCACGGCGAAATGATTTCAAAGTGAGCGGATTCGTCGAGCGTCAGCAGTTTCACACTGTCGCCCTTGCGCTCGGCCAGCATCTGGTGGCGTCTCGCGTGGGCAGGCGCCACGACGGCGTCGTACATCCCGGAAATCATGGTTTGGGGAATGCCCAACGGGAGCAGCGCCGCGGGTGAGGTATCGGCCCAGGCATCCTTTCCGCGCTCCTTCTCCTTGACGAGCCCCGTGATGGTGTCCGCGCCGCATGCGGCCCCGACAAAGGCCGAGGCATAGGCGAGGTCACCCACCCCCGCCACTGGCACGGCACCGTGAATCGCGAGCGGATTGGCGGTCTTCAACGGGCTGGATGCAGGCAGGTTCTTCCGTGCAGGCAGCCACAGCGCAAGATGTCCGCCCGCCGAGTGGCCGGTGGTCACGACGCGCCCGAGATCAAGCTTGTACTGTCCGGCGATGCTGCGCAGATGATCTGCACCCGCCGCGACATCCTGAAACGTGCCGGGATAGCCGCCGCTTTCATGTCCGAGGCGGCGATAGGTGATGCTCCACACGGCGATGCCCTGCGCACGGATGGCATCTGCCTGCCACGCGAGCAGCTCCGGGCCGGGCAGGTCGGCGCGCCAGCAGCCGCCATGGATCATCAGCACCACCGGATGCGGCCCCGCGCCAGTCTTCGGCAGCCACAACTCGCCGTACTGTTGCGGCCCGGCGGCATAGGCGATCTTGTGATCGGGCTGCGGGCGGTCCGGGCGGCTCAGCACGTCGCGGAAGCTCAGGAACTGGGCGTGGGCGTTGACGGCGAGGACAGCACAGCAGGTGGCAAGCAGACGGACAAGCCTCATCCAACGTCTCCCGATGGGTGGTGTGAAGCGTCAAGCATATGCGAATATTCGCAAATGGAAGCCGCCGCCGTCGATCAAACCCGCCACTGTCTCAACTGCGAAACTCCGCTCCTTCCCACGCAGCATTACTGCAGCGTCTGTGGCCAGAAGGCGGATACGAAGCGGCTGACCCTGCACGACATCACTCACGCGCTCGTGCATGTGTTCACCCACGCCGACCACAGTGTGTTTTCGCTGGTGCGCGACCTGACGTACAAGCCGGGGCGGGTGGCGCGGGACTATGTCGAGGGCAAGCGGCGCAAATACTTCAACCCGTTCACATTCGCGCTGGTGGTGGTCGGTGTGACGTCACTGGTGATGGCCTTCACCAAGCTTGTGGACTTCACGCCCTACTCGGCGGGGAATCCCGTGGGTGCCTTTCTTCAGCGGAACATCAATCTGATCGTTCTGGCACAGCTGCCGATGCTGAGCCTGTTTTCCATGCTCTTATTCCGCTCGGAGAAGCTGCACTTTGCCGAGCATCTGGTGCTGGCGAGCTACGCGACCGGATTCCGCTCCGTCTTCTCCACGCTGGTCGTTGCGCCGCTCTGGTACTTCACCCAGTGGAACTACGCCCTGACCGTGGGCCTGTCCATGCTGGCCTTTTTCATCTACTTCGGCATTGCCTGCGCCCAGTTCCATTCGGGCAATCGGTGGTGGCTGTGGTTCAAGGGATTCCTTGCGGGCGCGCTGGCGCACGCATCAGTCACGGCCGCCATCTGGCTGGCGTTCTATATTTTTTACACGTTCTTCAGAACCTGATTCGCGCAGGTTGGGTCAGACCGCCTCAAACACCCCGTCGCCCTTGTTCTTTTTTACCGCATCCCACGCGAATATTCGCGCGTTCATGGCGACGTAGGTCCCGGGAGGCTGGGCCTGCGCCTGAGCCATGGCGAAGCCCAGATTGAACAACGCATCAGAACCGGCGACCGAGTAGGGAATCATGGCGCCGGTGAACACGACGGTTTTCGCCAACCCGGCGGCCCCCACCACACGCGCCGTCTCCGCCATGGTGTCGGTGCCGTGGATGACCACGATGTGTTCTTCCGGCGCGTGACGGCAGGCGGCGAGCACGTTCTGCCGATGTTCATCGGTCATGTGCAGGCTATCGATCAGCTGGTTGATGACGATCTCGACCGGAATGGTGATGCGCGCCTGTTCCAGGATCTGCGGCAGGTGCGAGTTCTTGAACGTGAGTTCGCCCTTGATGGCATCGTAGTGCTTGTCAAAGGTGCCGCCGGTGACGATGATGCGCGTTGCCAACGGTGCGGAGTTGCCGGGAGCGTTCATGTGAATGGAGGAAAGTTTGATGCCGTATTGTAAGACGATGGCCCGGGTGGCCCTGTTGATGCTGTTCGTCCCCGCCGGGCTTGCGTTTGCGCAGGCGAAGGCGAAGGGCCCGGCCATTCCGTCCGGCAGCTACGCCACCGAGCGCGGCTGGGGCACGGTGGAGATCACGGGCACCGGCAATGCGCAGCAATTCCGCCTGGTCACGGCCGGCGGCGAGGCCCAGGCCTGTCTCATGAAAGGCGATCTCACCGGTCGTGTCGCGAAGCTACCAACCCTCTCCGGCGGCAAGCCGTGCGAGCTGCGCTTCACGCGCGTGGGCTCAGGCTTCAAGCTGGACGAGACTAGCAAGAACAATGTCTGCCGCGAGTTCTGCGGGCCGGATGCGCAATTTGCCGCTCAATATTTTCGCGTGAGCAACGCCTGCCAGCCAGCCTCGATCCAGAAGGAGCAGGATCGGGCCAAGGTGCAGATCGAGAACAAAGCCTTCATCGCCGCGCGCGATCGCCTGCGGCCGCTCTTGCGCGATTGCCAGAAGACGCTGGACCCGTGGACCGAGGCGAAGCTGCGCAACGATCTGGCCGCGACGCACTTCCGCATCGGCGACTTCCGCCAGTGCCGAGATGTGCTGGCGCCGCTGAATGAATACGCCGAGCAGAGCGATGCGAATATTCGCAGGCGCTATCCGCAAGCCGAAGCCGAGATGATCATCGAGATCATCACGCTCACCCGCATCATGCTGGAGCAGTGCCCGGCCAAATGACGGGAGCCCGCATGCGCATTGCCATCCTCGGCAATTCCGGCTCCGGCAAATCCACGCTGGCCGCGCGGCTTTCGCGTGAGCTGAAGCTTGCGACGCTCGATCTCGACACCGTTGCCTGGGTGCCCGGACAGGACGCTGTCGCGCGTGATCCGGCCGAGGCGGCGGCGATGGTGCGCACGTTCTGTTCGCAGCACGAGCGCTGGGTCATGGAAGGTTGTTACGCCTCGCTCATCGAGGTGGCGCTGGCAGCCGACCCGCTGCTGATCTGGCTCGATCCCGTCGACGCGGTGTGCCAGGCGGATGATGCGCTCATCGAGTCCGTGAGCGCGGCGGCTGACTGATCAGGGCTTGGGCGGCTTCTCGCGGGCCAGCGCCAGCAGTTGATCCAGCTTGGCGCTGATGTCCTGCAGCACGGCGAGCTGCGCGTCGGTGGCGTTCACATTGCCGGCCGCACTGCGACTCTTCAGCGCATCGCGTCGCGCCATGATCTCGTTGCGAAAGTCGTGCGCATCGATGATGCCGGTGAGCATCATGTTCGCGGCTTCGCCGTGCGAGCTGCCCGCAGTTTCAAATTTCAGCGTGGACAGATTGAAGTGGCGCAGGAGCGGCCCCTCGATGAAGGCCACGTCCTGAATGTTCTCCAGCGGAATCGTCTTCTCGACCTGGAACAGGATGCCCTTGCGAAAGCGCAGCACCTTGTCGTCGAGCGTGCAGTCGAGTCGATCGAAGTAATGCCGCGTCCACCACTGTCCCGCACCGAGAAACCAGATGATGGCGAGCGGAATGCCGATGATGGTGACGAAGAGCGTGAAGCCGATGGTGATCAGCAGATACGGGCGAATGAGCGGATTGAAGGCCGCGCGGCGTGGCGTGCCGGTGAAGACGATCTCGGGGACGATTGCGGGTGTCTGGGGTGTGGTCATGGCAGTTGTTTGTAGTAGAAGACGGTTGCGCAGAGTTGCCCCTGCGCAGTGAGGGCGTACCAGGGAATTTCCGCCGAGCGGGCCCAGCCCTGTGACTGGTAGAACTTCTCCGCTGGCGATTGTGCCTCGGTGTCGAGGAAGAGCAGCTTCATGCCGCGCAGCCGGGCCTCTGCCTCCACCTGCTGCATGAGCAGCGCGCCCACGCCGCGGCGGCGGTGGGATGACAGGGTGAGCAGTTTGCACACCTCACCGCGATGTCGCCCGTTCTGCTTGGTGCACGGGTCTAGCTGCACGGTGCCCACGATGGTCTGTCCCTCAAGCGCCACCCAGCAGAGCAGGCCGGATTCCAGCTTGTCCATGACCCCCAGCCAGTAGTCCCAGCCCGGGCCATTGTCCAGCGGCGCGAGGTAGCCCACGGACGCACCGTGATCCACGGAATCCTGCAGCAGCGCCACGAGGCCAGGCATCAGCGCGAAATCGTCGCGGGTCAATCGTCGTGCGGTGATCATGGGCGGTCCTCCGGGGTCTCGCCGAGTCGGGATTTCTGTTGCAGGAGCAGCCAGCCGCCCCAGCCGAGCGCGGCCAGTACCATCAGTGCACCCAGCTTGTGAATCCACCAGCCAAGCGACTGCGAATATTCGCGAAGGCCGATGTGGGACAGCAGATAGATCCAGTCATGCCCGCCTTCTTCGCCCGTGTGGCCGCCGAGCAGGACGAGATAGGGCTCTTTCGCGTCATACACGTACGGTGCCACATCCAGCACCGACACGCCCAGCAGCCAGAAGCCGATGGCGCCACCAAATGCGTCACCCTTCTTCAGCAGTGCCACCATCAGCACCACCGGCAGGATGAGCTGGCCGAGCGTCCCGCCGGCGACGGAGATGAATTCGCCGAAGAGCATGAAGATGACATGGCCCGCTTCATGGAAGACCAGCAGCGGCTTGTGCAGGAAGGTGTTGAAGATTTCGCCAGTGCGAATATTCGCGCCGATGAGGCTGATGCTCCAGAGCGTGAACAGCACGAGCACCCCGACGCGCGTCCAGAAGGTGATCGGGTCGACCCGGTCGGGTACGTGGGTGAGGGCGGCCATCGCGCGGGCGCGCCAGCCGTGGGCCTTCTCCGCCTCATCTTCTGCTGCGTTCTGCGCGCGCAGATCGGCGGCGGTCGGTGCCGCGGAGAATTTCGCGAGGATGAGCCCGCAGTCCGGGCAAGCGGCCGGGAAGCTCTGATCGTGCGGCAGCGGTGCGTGGTCGCACTTGGGGCAGCGGGCGTAGGTGGGTGAAGGAAGGGCAGTCATGACACGCATTGAATGAGTCCGCCGCAAGCCGGCCACATCTGGCGAATATTCGCAAAATACTTCCGGCGAAAGCGCCCGGCAAGTCGCACTTCGGCAAAATCGTCAGGCATTGCTACAGTGCGCGCTTGCGTGCTGCCCTACAGTGCAGCGCATCGTCACCGCCCGCAAGCATAAAGGAATGTCCATGTTCACTTGCATCTTTCGCGCCACGTTCTTCGCGCTGGCTGTTCTGTCCGCCTCTGTCGTCATGGCCCAGACGCCGCCCGCCGACCTGCCGCCGCCTGACGGCCCCGTTGACGCGAATATTCGCAAGGAAGTGGTCGAGACACTGGCCAAGGAAATGGAGGCGGCCTATGTATACGCCGACAAGGGGAAGCAGGTGGCGGCTGATCTGCGCGGCCGCCTGGCCAAAGGCGAATACGACCAGTTTGATCGCGCTTTGCCGTTCGCACGCGCGCTCACCGAGCAGATTCAGGGGCCGACCGGCGACAAGCACTTGCGCGTCAACTTCAGCGAGCGCGACGTCAACGTGCCCCCCGCGCGCCGCGAGCCGACCCCGCAGGAAGTCGATGAGCAGCGTGCCTTCCTTCGTTCCATCAACTTCGGCGTGGAGAAGATCGAGCGCCTGCCGGGCAACATCGGATACCTCGATCTGCGCGGCTTCGCTACTGCCGGGCTGGGAGGCGACACCATCGTTGCCGCCATGAATCTGCTGGCCCATGCTGATGCCCTCATCATCGATCTGACCCAGAATGGCGGTGGCGACCCGGCCGCAGTCGCATTGATATCGAGTTACCTGTTCGATAGCCGGACGCATCTCAATGATCTCGTCATGCGGGAAGAGGGCAAGGAGCGCGTGGAGCACTTCTGGACGACCGACTCGGTCAGCGGCGCGCGCTTCGGCGGCAAGAAGCCGGTGTATATCCTCACTGCCAAGCGCACGTTTTCCGCTGCCGAGGAATTCACTTACAACCTGAAGAACCTGAAACGGGCCACCGTCGTTGGCGAAACCACGCGCGGCGGCGCGCATCCGGGCAGGCGGTTTCGCCTGTCGAAGAACTTCGGCGCCTTCATTGCCACCGGCCGCGCGCGAAGCCCCATCACCCAGACCAACTGGGAAGGCACGGGGGTGACGCCGGATGTGCCGGCGACCGCCGAGCAGGCACTCAACGTCGCCCAGCGCCTGGCGCTGAAGCCGCTCATCGAGGCGGAGAAAAACCCGCGACGCAAGGCTGCGATGGAAGCGCGCCTGAAGACGCTGGAAGAGGAAGCGAAGCCGGGTGAGGCCAAGAAGTGAACGCCGCGCGCGCGTTGCTGGCTGGTTGGCTGCTGGCGGGCGCCACGGTCTTTGCTCAGGCGCCGGCAGTGCCCGCTGTACCCACGGCCGAAGGTGAAGCCGAGCGCATGCTCGCAGCACTCGGTGGCCGCGCCGCCTGGGCGGGCGTGAAGAACACGGTCAACGACTCTCAGCAGAATCGGGCGACGGGCGAGCTCGCCGTGGTGCGCGCCGTCATCACCATCGACTTCGAGCGGCCGCGTGTGCGCATCGAAACCCGGGGGACAAACCTTGACGTGGTGCGCGTCATCGATGGCGACAAGCATTGGCGGCGCATGCGAGACGGCAAGATCGCGCCCATTCCCGACGACGTGCTGGCCGATGACCGCAAGTGGTACGCGGGCCACGTCTACCGCACGATCCATCGCATCGCCGCACGCGATCCGGCGATCACGCTCCGCCTCGGCAAGGATGGGCGGTTGGAGGTCGTGGAAAAAGGGGCGCGCATCGCCTGGTTCAAGCTCGACCCGCGCGGCGAGCCGTACAACTTCGGTGCGCATGAGAACGATGCCGGCACCCTGTCCGGCCCGTGGGACTTCGAGCACGGCGGCATCCGCCATCCGCTCTGGGTGTCCAGCCCTGATGGCACGTGGCGCGCCAATATCAAGACGCTGGCGATCAACGTGCCGCTGAAAGACGAGTTGTTCGCGCAGCCCGCGAAGTAGGCAGCCCCCCCTTTGGCAAAGGGGGAGGTCGGTCTTCATCCGGCTGCGGCCGTGCCCTGGTGAAACACCAGGCGCCGCGCGCCATCGCGCAATGACCAGATGGAGCTCCGCAGCGTGTGCTGCGTGCCGTGCGGGGGTGTGCTCGTGTAGGTGAGCAGCGCGTGATCCGGGCCCAGCCGGGTCAACGCGAATTCTGTCGCATCGGCGTGCGTGGTCGAAGTGCGCGTCATGCCGAGAATGCCCGCTTTATCCCAACGCACGCCTGATCGACCGAACTCGAAGAAGTCATCCGCCAGCAGGGCGTCAATCACGGTGTTGTCGGCACCGGCTGCGCGCATTGCACGCAATTCAAGATCGGCGAGATGGGCAAGTAGTTCTGTGTCATCCATGGCAGCTATGTCCCGGTGGCAATGATTGCCCGTCGCCCCGGCGACGAGCGTCCAATCATGGCATTCCACTTGTGAGATTGCACGCCACGCGCGTATACTCCGCGCCCCGCCTCGTTCCGCAGCATGCCGAGGCGCTGTGCAACACCCTTCCCGACCCGCCAGAATGGCGTGGACGGAGGGTCTCTATTTGCCTTTTTTCCTGTCACGACCCGGAGAACGCATGTCCCAACCCCACGACTACTGCGCCATCGACTTCGGCACCTCCAACTCCGCGGTAGCGCTGCCGGCCGAGCGCGGTATCAAGCTGGTTGAATTGGAGCCGGGCTACACCTCCATTCCCACCGCCGTGTTCTTCAGCGCGGAGGATGGCTCGCGCGCGTTCGGCCGCGAGGCCGTGCAGACGTACGTCGATGGCTACGACGGTCGCCTCATGCGCTCCATCAAGAGCATTCTCGGCTCGGACCTCATGGACCGCGCCACCGAAGTCGGGCTGGGCGTGAACATCAAGTACATCGATGTCGTCATCGCTTACCTGAAGCAGCTGAAGCAGGTGAGCGAGAGACATGCGGGCCACGCCATCGAGCGCGCGATTCTCGGCCGGCCGGTGTTCTTTGTCGATGATGAGCCGGTGCGCGATGCGCGCGCGCAGACGACCATGGCCGAAGCCGCGCGCATCGCAGGCTTCAAGGAAGTCGCGTTCCAGTTCGAGCCCATCGCGGCCGCACTGGACTACGAGCGCACCTGCCAAAAGGAAACGCTGGTCATGGTCGCCGACATCGGCGGCGGCACCTCGGATTTCTCGCTGGTGCGGGTCGGCCCGACGCGGCACGCCAAGCTGGAACGCGCCGACGACATCCTCGCCAACCACGGCGTCCACGTTGCCGGCACCGACTTCGACCGCGAGGTGAATCTCGCCGCGATCATGCCGGCGATCGGCTTCGGCTCACCCGGCCGCCAGCAGTCCGTGGTCCCCGGCGCGGTGTATTTCGATCTCGCCACCTGGCATCTCATCAACACCGTCTACGCACCCAACCGCATCATCGAGATTCGCCAGATGGTGAACATGTACGCGAATATTCGCCATCACGAGCGGCTCATGCGCGTGCTGGAGCGGAAGCTCGGCCACGAGTTCGCCGCGCGCGCGGAACAGGCCAAGATCGATGTCGCGCTCACCACGAAGGCCGAGATCGATCTCGCGCACATCGAGGCCGATCTCAACGCCGATTTCGACGAGCCGCGCCAGGCGCGCGCGCTGGCTGACAAGCTCGCCAAGATCGTTGACGCCGCCAAGGAGACCTTGCGCCTTGCGAATATTCGCAATGATGAAGTGGGGGCGCTCTACTTCACCGGCGGCTCGACCGGCTTGCGGTCATTGACCGATGCGCTGGCCGGCGTCGTGCCCGCTGCCGAGCGCGTCACCGGGGATCGCTTCGCGTCGGTGGTGAGTGGGTTGGGGGTGTATGCGGCGCGGCGGTTTGGATGAAGCTCGCTATCCTGCTCACGCTCTTTGGTTGGCTGACAGTGCTGTCAGCTTGCACGACAACCGGCCCTGCCACCATTGCGGCGCAGTGTGATGTCAAACCCGCCGTGTGGCGGCTTCTGTCCGCACCGCCGCCCGAGGCCGCAACGCTGCACGCCTATTTTGAAAGGGGGCACGGGACTCGTCTTGCCACTGTTCACTGGTTCGAGAGTGTGCGGACGCCGCGCGAGTTGATGGCGTGTGTCCCCAGTTTCGAAAGAGCACACGACGGTCGCTTCACAGGTTGCGCCTCGATCCGCATGCGCTTTTCAGCGCAGGTGTTGAGTCAAGGCATTGATCCGGCGCGACCAATACTGGCCGAGATCACGGGCTGCTAGTTCGGATGTCGCGTCGCTGGAACACAGCACGAACGGTATTTGCACTGCATTCTACCCACACCCGATGAGCGCAAGCCGGCACGATGCTACCTATCGGCAGCGGAAGGCGTCCATGCCGTCATTCATCCGCCGCAACTCCGGCCGGTTGACTTGCCTGCAAGGCGCCCGCTGTCTGTGCTGCGCCACGCGGAAGGGGCGTCCGGCTGTCGTCGCCCGGTTATCTCCTTGCCGGCCCACTCGGAAAACTCTTGGATGCTGACCCCACGTTTCCTGTTCGTGCATGTGTTGACAGTCGTTCACGCGCTCGGCTCGCTGGTATGTTTCACCATGGCGGTTGGAAGCGCCATCTCGGACCAATTCCGAGAAGGGCTCGCCGTCTCCGGCGGAAGCACGATCATGGTCGAGTTCTTCGGCTCGGAAACATGGGTGTTCCTTGCCTTTGTCAGCCTTGTCTTGGCAGTTCTCGCCTATGCATCCTGGCGAATGCGTCCATGGGCATGGCACATGACGCTCGTCGTGTACGGCATCGGCGTATTGGGGAGTCTTTGGCAAGTCAGTGTGGGCATCCCTCAGGGCTGGATTGCAGCAGCGGTCAATGGGGCGGTCCTCGCGTACGCGGCAACGCCAAGGGTGCGGCATGCCTACCTCTCGAGACGGTGATGCGCCGCTCGTCGCAGCGGGTGACACGGCCCCCACCGTGCCCTAACTACCCATGTCGGGACAAGCCACGGAGCGCTCGAACTGAGAGCGAGTGAGCCGTTGCGTTCCAACATTCTTCCGCCGCAAATCGCCGACCGCGAGCGGGAAGACGTTCTTTGCCGGGTCCGCTGCGACGGTAGTAGTATGCATCTCGGACTCCTCTCGTGAATGGATACCGGACTGCCCACACCACATGACCGCCAGCTGGAACGATGATGCCGATCTCAAGCAGGGGACGTTCATCCCATCGTTGCAGCGGGCGGTCTCCAAGCAGCCCGCCACTGGGCAGGTTCGTTTGTCCGCTGCAGGCATCGCCCCGAGGCACGGAATGGTCGTGTCTCCGACTGCGAACTAATCGATGACGACGCTCCCCGACGTGCTCTTCGTGGCGCTGGCGGCGGTCGCAGGGCCGCTTCTTGGCTACTCCGTCTATTGGCCGGCTTTTCGACGCTTGTCAGAAGCCGATCCGGCTTGGGCACGGCGGTGGCTCTGGGCGTCGAACACGGCGGAGCAGTGGATGCTGGTCGGCTTCGGAGCGGCGATCTGGATGGCCGCAGGCCGGTCGTGGACGTCGCTCGGATTTGTCGTCCCCGATGGTTGGCGCTTGTGGGCAGCTATCGCCTTGTGCCTGCTGGTCGCAGGCTACTTCGCCTACGCGGTCGCAGTCGTTGCCCGCAGCGCCGATGCGCGGGCAAGCGTGCGGCAGCAGTTCTCCGGAGAGCTCGCTGCCGTGCTGCCGGCAAGTCGGACGGACATGTACTGGTTCAGCCTGGTTTCGCTGACTGCGGGGTTTTGCGAAGAATTTCTGTGGCGCGGCTACCTGATCTGGGTCTTGGCTCCTTGGCTCGGTTGGTGGGGCGCTGCGGCACTGTCGCTTCTCATGTTCGCGCTTTGTCATGCATACCAGGGATGGCGAGGCATTCTCCGCACGGGGATCGTCGGCGCGATCTTCACGCTGCTCGTGGCGGCCTTCGATTCCCTCTGGCCGGCGATAGTGCTCCATGCCTTGGTGGATCTCGCCAACGGACTCATGGCGTGGCTGGTGCTGCGCGAGCGATTGGCGGACGGCAAAGCGGTGGAAGGGAGTCGGACAGCAGTGTCGCCGGGGTTGGGACACCGTTCGGGTCCGGGTCGGGACGAATCTGGCGTTGCATCTGACCGACACACTTGATGTGGCGGGCTTTGCCTTTGGGTCGACTGGAGTTTTCCGGTGCGGCCGGACAACCCGTTGCAGCGGACGGTCCGCTGCTGAACCTGCGCGTTATGTTCAAAGGACGCATCGTGTTAAGTGAATTTGAAGCCAAGCGGGTGGAGAAGGTTGTGGGTGCATTCGTTGCCAATCGACGGCCACCACCGAATATCCGAAAACAAGTCGACCTGGGCTTTCGGGTTAAGGGCCAGAGCGTTGAGATATTCGAAGTTCGGCCGGTGTGGCGCGGCAGCGGAGAGGTCCGCTCAATCGAAGAAGTGGTCGCGGAGATCAATGCTGATCCCTACGGGTGTTTCTGGGGCTGGCGCGTTAGTGCATAACCATTCACCGCAGGCGCGACGACCCTAAGGGGCCGCAGCCTGCTCTCAAACGAGAGGCGGCCCAATGAACTATCTATCGCTTTTCTGGATGCCAACTCCGATGAAGATCACCGGGCGATCATCAAGCATCACGAACGCCTTCATCAACTCGATCATTCCAGTTGTCCCACCAACCGCCAAGGACGTGAAACAAGCGTTGGAAATTCTCGGCATGACACCAGACACACTTCAGTGCGCCTACTGTGGTGCGGTCGCATCCGAATGGGACCACCTTCGACCGCTCGTCAAAGACAAGAAGCCAACTGGCTACATCTCCGAAATCCACAACCTGGTCCCGTCCTGCGGCAAGTGCAACCAATCAAAGGGGAACAGGGAGTGGAAATCTTGGATGACCTCCACAGCCAAGCTGTCACCAACCGCGCGCGGAGTTCGGGACGTCGCCGAAAGAATGCGGCGTCTGGAGGCTTACGAAAAATGGAATGTCCCAACCAAGATTGACTTTGAGGCTGTCATCGGAGAAGAGGCTTGGTCAGCGCATTGGCAGAACTGGGAACGTGTGCAATTTCTTGTGCGTGAGTCGCAGGAACTTGCTGAGAAAATTAGTCAAAGGGTTGCAAGTGCATGCAAAGCGCCCTAACCCCTCTAACCCCCCGCTCCATTGGGTCGCCCCGCCAACAAGATTCGCTCGCTGTTTCGTCACGTATTGCACTGGCACGCTGCGCGAGCGAAAAACGAGACGTTCGATGAAGCGACTTTTGGCCCCACTCCTAGTCTGCTGTGTTGCGTTTGCTGCTTCGACCACTGCTTCCGGTCTGGCTGATGCGCGTCACCCGCAGGCTGGTCAGACGCCGACGGATCCAATTCAGCTGGGAAGGATCAAACTCGCACGCGAGAAGTTGGCCACGGCGTTGTGGAACGCCAACGCGGACGCGATCTCCGCAGCCGAGACCGACTTGCGAAAAGTGCTCGGCCCTTTCGCTGGCGTCCCGGAGACGGCCGAGTCGTTGAACAAAAAAGGGAAGAAGGCCTCCCGTCCCTCCGTCACGGATTATCGGAAGTTGTCCGAGAGAATGTTCAAACTGGGTAGTGGCAGCGAAAAGGCCAAGAACAATCAGATGGAACTGCGTGACGCGGCGTATCTTGCAATCGGCTTGCTGGCGATGGCGGAGGCCAGGCTCCCAGATGCGGCGGCGTATCGGACTCAGGCGGCGGTGGAGCTGGACTATCTGATCTCCAAGCAAGCTGCGGAGGGCTACTTCCCATATCCTGCCAGCCCGGCGGCCCCAGAACATCTCCAACGGCGAGCCGCCAAGGTAGCAAAGGATCATCCGGACAAGGTGAAGGACGGCTTTCTTTACGTCCAAGCCGACGGCACGCAGTTCGACACCGGCTGTGCCGCCTACGCCTTGGCCTATGGATACCAAGTTTTGAAGGACGAGCGGTTTCTCAACTCAGCCCGTAAGGCCGGTGATTGGGCGCTGACGTTTTCCCTCTCGCCTAACTGGAACTACAACTCGTTTTCGGTGTGGCAGCTCGCGAAGATCGGTGGCGTCACCGGCGAGCGGAGATACGTCGACGGAGCGATCCGCATCGCGAAGCTGGGCATCCTTCCCGGTCAGATGGAATCGGGGCGTTGGTCGGATCAACACAACGCAAAGAGCGTGTACCACTGGATCATGGTTCGCGGTTTGGTCGAACTCGTTCGCGTCTTGCCGGCGGATCATCCGGATCGAAACATGATTCGGGACAAGACGAAGCTCGCAGTTCAGTCCCGCGTCGACGACATCTTGCGGCATGGCGGTGTGAATCAAGTCAGCGCCCTCGTGGCACTGACGGAATCGCTGGACGTCTTCGGGGCGAACAGCGGTTGGGAGGCCGCTCTTGCCGAGGTCGGCGGTATCAGCCCATACTCGGCGGGCGTCTACGCCCGTCGACGGGCTGCGGTGACGAAGTGACCGCAAATTGAGCGTACGCCGAACCGGGCGCTCCAGCGGACGGCGGGGATCAACAGCTCTCCGTGACGCATCACGCGCTCGCCCCATCGCTGCAAAGCAGGATCGTTAGGCAACACAAGGAGCACGCCATGGCATA
Organism: Betaproteobacteria bacterium; assembly: GCA_016791265.1. GTDB lineage: Bacteria > Pseudomonadota > Gammaproteobacteria > Burkholderiales > Usitatibacteraceae > JAEUMY01. Next base: position 146,013 of record JAEUMY010000010.1, on the reverse strand, counting down.
CGACGAACATCTGGCCGCAAGGATCCGCAAGGTACTCGGAAGTGGCTCCGGCATCTCCGAGAAGAAGATGTTCGGAGGTGTCGCCTTCCTCCGCCACGGCCATATGTTCGTCGGTGTCTCGGACTCGGCGCTGATGGCCCGGGTCGGGAAGGCGCTGTATGAAGACTCTTTGGCGAGGAAGCACGTCAGGGTCATGGATTTCACGGGCAAGCCGATGGCTGGCTACGTCTTCATCGACGAGCGAGGCACCTCGACCGATGAGGCGCTTCGCTTCTGGGTCAAGCGCTCCATGGACTTCGCAGCCACATTGCCGCCGAAGCCAAAGAAGTGAGCGCGCTCAACGCTGGTACATGCGGCGGATACAAGTTTCTGGCGCCAGCACGATTCTTGGTGAGCACGCCCTTTCCGACACGATTGACGTGAACAGTATTCGCCATCACGAGCAGCTCATGAGCGTGCTGGAGCACAAACTCGGCAGGTGTGACTGTCCGCAATAGCCGGGGCAGCACATCAATCCGGAACTCGCCATCGGGCGAATGGGCGCACAACAGGTGCGAATATTCGCAGTCAGGCGGTGGGTAGGCTCCGTCCTGAAATTTGTCGGTGCCTGTGGGGGATGGATATCATGTGCGCTTACGGCGCGCATCCGATTACCAATCAGTGTCGGCTCCTCCGATTCTCGCCATGTCACTCACCTGCATTGTTCCCAACTCGATCTGGCACGCACAGCAGCCGTTGCAATTCGGCCCGATCGCGCTCACGACCCGCATGACGGTGGTTCGCCTGAGCGACGAGTCACTGTGGGTACATTCGCCGATCACTCCCACGCCGGAACGGGTCGCCGACCTGAGGCAGCTTGGGCCCGTCCGTTATGTGGTCGCGCCGAACAAGAGCCACCACCTCTTCTTCGCCGCGTTTCTGGACGCCCACCCGTCAGCGCAGGGCTTCATCGCGCCCGGCCTGCAGTCCAAGCGGCCAGACCTTGGCCATGTTCAGCCGCTGCCGATTGACGCCCCATGGGGTGCGGATCTCCAGGGCTTTTTCATTGAAGGGCTGCCCATCATCAACGAGACCGTGTGGTTCCATCCCGCCACCGGCACGCTCATCGTGACCGACCTGCTGTTCTGCTTCGGTGCCGAGAACCGCGGGTTCGCGGCACTGGTGTCAGGTCTCCTGGGGGTGCGCGGCAAGTTGGGGATGTCAAGAACGATGAAGCTCATGACCCGGGACAAGCGAGCGCTGGCACGGTCTGTGCGCCCACTGCTTGCGCTGCGGGTGCAGCGGGTGATCGTCGCGCACGATCAGATCATTGACGACCAAGCGGCTGCAAAGCTGAAACAGGCTTTTGCCTGGCTTGATGCGGACTGAGCCTTGCCCGATGCAGTGCCGGTTCGGTGCCGACCTTGTCGGTGATGGATGGCGCGTCAGGTGTACTGTTCGGGCGGGTGGAGCGCATCGCCTCCTGTCGGGCGGGCTGGCCCCGGTGCCGCTGGCAACCATTGCGAATGTCCGACCTCTTTCTGATGTGGGTTATCCGGAGCGTTGAATGAAATACCTGGTTCCCGTGACGCTGGTGGTGGTGGGCGTCATTCATCTGTTGCCGCTGGTCGGTGTGTTCGGCGGCGAGCGACTGGCTGTGTTGTACGGCATCCCGTTCAATGAACCGAACCTCGAGATACTGATGCGGCACCGGGCGGTGCTGTTCGGTTTGCTCGGTGGGTTCATGCTGTTCGCCGCATTCAAGCCGGCCTGGCGGACGGTGGCGCTGATCGGCGGTTTCGTCAGCGTGGTGTCGCTTCTCTGTCTGGCTTGGGGCGTGGGCGGCTACAACGCCCAAATCGGCCGGGTCTTTGCGGCCGATGTGGTCGCGCTCGGATTTCTTGTCGTCGGGGGCGCCGCGCATGCTGTCTCCAGACGATCGGGCTGATCGGGGGCGCGCGGGCTGATGCCGCGTTGCGGTCTCGCCCCTGACTGTGCGCGGGGACCGGGTCACGCGCTGATCAACTGTCGGGGCGACCAACAGAATCTTGCGGCAGTGGGGAGGCCGACGCATGGCAAGCAACGTTGAAATCAAGGCCAGAGTGGATGATCGCGCGGCACTGATCGCGCGCGTGCAGGCCATCGCCACATCAGGCCCGACCGAAATCGCGCAGGTCGACACGTTCTTCCACGCCACGCACGGACGCCTGAAGCTGCGTGAATTCGGCGACGGCACCGGCGTGCTGGTTTTCTACGACCGCCCGGATGCCACAGGGCCGAAAGAATCGTTTTACGTGTTGTCGCAGACGAACGAGCCCGACACATTGCGTGACGCGCTGACGCGGGCGCACGGCCAGCTTGGCCGGGTCGTCAAGCAGCGCACGCTGTATCTCGTCGGACGAACGCGGGTGCATGTGGATCGAGTCGACGGCCTGGGTGACTTCATGGAGCTGGAAGTGGTGCTGCGCGAGGACGAATCGCTTGAAGCCGGCATGGAGGAGGCGGCCCGCATCATGGCGACGCTGGGCATCGCGCAGGAGCAGCTGGTCAAGGGCGCATACTTTGATCTTCTCGTGGCGCAGGGCAGCACATTCGGCTGCGCAGTCGGAGCAATGACATGACGCAATCCCTTGGACTCGTTTCGCTGGTCGTTGGCGATTACGACGAAGCCATCCAGTTCTTTGTCGAGACGCTCGGTTTTCATCTGATGGAGGACACGCACGTTCCCGAGCAGGACAAGCGCTGGGTGATCGTGTCGCCGCCCGGTGCGACGGAGAGTCAGCTCTTGTTCGCGCGTGCATCGACACCAGAGCAGGCAAGCCGCATCGGCGCGCAGACGGGCGGCCGGGTGTTCCTGTTCCTCTACACCGACGACTTCCGGCGGGATTACGAGGCGTATCGCTCGCGGGGTGTTGTGTTTGTGCGCGAGGCCCGCACCGAGGCCTACGGCGAGGTGGCGGTGTTCCGGGATCTGTACGGCAACCTTTGGGATCTGATCCAGCTGGCGCCGGATCATCCGCGCTTTCGCGGCGGAAGACCCGGCGTGGGCATCGACGCTGGCATGCACTTGGCTCCCCGGCAACTCGTTCTGGAATGGGTCAAGCGCTTCAATGCCGCGGACATCGACGGGCTCGTATCGCTCTACGCGGACGACGCGGTCAATCATCAAGTGGTCATGGACCCGCTGGCCGGTCGCGCTGCCATTCGGCGCATGTTCGAGGTCGAGTTCGGCCGCGCGGAAATGGTCTGTATCGTCGAGAACGTGTTCGAGGATGGCGAATGGGCCATTCTCGAATGGAGCGACCCGAAGGGCTTGCGAGGCTCTGGCTTCTTTCACGTCCGCGATGGCCGGATCGTCTTTCAGCGCGGCTACTTCGATCAGCTCTCGTTTTTCCGGCAGCAGGGCATCGCTGTGCCGGAGCGCTATCTCGGACGCTGACGCGAATATTCGCAGTCGCGTTCAGCGCGCCGCGCGGCCGAGTTGGCCGAGCTTTTCCAGCCAGCGGGCGCGGGCCAGGGCCTTGCCTTCGATCATGCCGATGAGTGATGTGCGCACCGGACCGATGCCGCAGAACGCCAGGATGTTGCGCTTCAAGAGCTTCACGCTGTGCGCGCCATAGAACCAGCGATAGAAGAACGCGGGCATGCCCATGCTGACGACGATGCGCGCGCTGCGGCCAGATAAGGGCTTTTTGCCCATGGGGCTGGCGCGATCACGCGGCACGGCGACTCCCGGACGCAGCACCTGTTCGAGAAAGCCCTTGAGCAGTGCCGGCATGCAGCCCAGCCACAAGGGATGCAGGATCACGATGTGTTCGGCCCAGACGAGATCCGCCTGCGCGCGGGCGATGTCGGGACAGGGCGTGCCCTGCTCCCAATCCTGGCTGCCGCGCAGGAGCGGAAAGTCGAGCTCCGCCACGCGCAGCAATCGCACCTCGTGCCCCGCATCGCGGGCGCCCGCGGCATAGCGGTCGGCGGCCGCCTGAATGAAGTGCCCCCCCGCCGGATCAGGATGCCCGTCGATGACGAGAATTCGGGTCACGCGGTCGCGCTCAGGCGCTGCTTTCGCCAGTCGGTGCGCACGCCTGCTTGGGGCAGCCGTCGGGCCGGTTGTCGGTGGGCAGCGGGCAGCGATTCACTTCGAATGGCGAGGCCGAGAGAAACACGGTGAGCGCGCTGGAGGCGGTGGTGACGCCCCACAGCACGAAGAATGAGACGGTGTAGATGGCCTCACGGCTCCACGCCAGCGGCGCGCCATGCACGTGAATGTCCTGCGGATCGATGAAGGCGAAGAGCAGCACCTCGGCGGCGCCCGCCATGAGGAAGGCCGGCCACAGCACCCACATCAGGCGCTGCTTCATGGCTGCGTGCCCAGGGTCAGCGCGCGCTGCGCCGTGTCGGTCCATTCACCGGCCAGCGCCCAGTCGGCGCCATCCAGCTGCACGTTCCACTTCGAGAGCGGCGGCAACAGCAGGGCAGCCTCGTAGCGGCCCGGGGATACGCGGTTCAGGGTCAGGCGCTGGTCGCTGCCGGCACGCGTGGGGTGCATGAAGCGAAGCGTCAGCGTCGCCGGGAAGTCGGCCTTGCCCGCGACGGTTGCTCGCACCTGCCGGACCGCGGCTTCGTGGGTCAGCTGGGCGGTGATGCCGAGCGCCTTCGCGCGTTCCAGGCGGGAGATGTCCTGGTTCACGGTGAGGCCGCGCTTGTAGTAATCGTCGGCCACCATGCCGTCAAAGCTCACGATGGCGTAGTACAGGGTGATGAAGCCCGCGACCACGACGATGGCCGGCCCCAGCATGAGAAGCCAAGGCCAGGTCTCGCGGTACCAGGGGCGTGATGGTTGGGCGGTGATGGTGGGTGCGGTCATGGCCTTCGACTCCTCAGGGCCGGTAGAAGACGGATTTTTCATGCAGCGAGAATACGTCCGGACGGGGTTGTCCGCCAGCGTCGCTCGCGGTGATGTGGAACTCGATGCGGTGCGTGCCCTTCTTCACGGCCTCGGGCGGGATGCGCAACCGCACCGTGAGCCATTTCGACGCCGCCGGGCCGATGGCGGTGGGCTGCTCGATGCCGGCGATGCCGATGCCTTGGATGCCGCTTGCGGTGACGGTGAAGTGGCGCGCGACTTCCTCGGTGTTCATGACCTGCAGGCGATAGACGTTCTCGATCTGACCTTCCACTTCCCGGGCGAGAATGGCGCGGTCGCGGACCACATCGACTTTCACCGGCACACGCATCCAGAGCGACACCAGCGTGGCGATGATGATGATCCAGAGCACGGCCGTGTAGACCAGCACGCGGGGGCGGAACACGCGCTTCATCATTTCCTGCCAGCCGAAATGCCCTTTGACGGAATTGTCGGTGGCATAGCGGATCAAGCCACGCGCGTAACCCATCTTGTCCATGACCTGGTCGCAGCCGTCGATGCAGGCCGCGCAGCCGATGCACTCGTACTGCTGGCCCTTTCGGATGTCGATGCCGGTGGGGCACACCTGCACGCAGATTTCGCAGTCGACGCAGGCGCCCAGCCCCTTGGCCTTGTAGTCCACCTTCTTGCCACGCGCGCCGCGTGGCTCGCCGCGCTCCTCGTCGTAGGTGATGACCAGCGTGTCCTTGTCGAACATCGCGCCCTGAAAGCGGGCGTAGGGGCACATGTATTTGCACACCTGTTCGCGCATCCAGCCGGCGTTGCCATAGGTGGCGAAGGCGTAGAAGAGGATCCAGAACGTTTCCCACGGGCCGGTACCGAGCTTTATCACCAGCCCGCCCAGTTCGTGGATGGGCGTGAAGTACCCCACGAGGGTGAAGCCGGTCCAGAGTGACACGGCGACCCACACGCCGTGTTTGGCCGCCTTCAACCCGACTTTGCGCGCGGTGAGCGGGCCCTCATCCAGCTTCATGCGCGCGACGCGGTCGCCCTCGATCTTGCGCTCGATCCAGAGAAAGATTTCGGTGTACACCGTCTGCGGGCAGGCGTAGCCGCACCACAATCGCCCCGCCACGGCGGTGAAGAGGAACAGTGAGTACGCCGAGATCAAGAGCAGGATGGTGAGGTAGATGAAGTCCTGCGGCCAGAAGACGACACCGAAGATGTAGAACTTGCGTGTGCCCAGATCGAACAGCACCGCCTGGCGCTCGTTCCAGGTGAGCCAGGGCGTGACGTAATACACCAGCTGGGTGGCCCACACCAGCGCCCAGCGCCAGCCGGCGAACCAGCCATGCACGGCGCGCGGGTAGATTTTCTTGCGGACTTCGTAGAGCGACTGGTCGGCGTCATCCTGGCCGGGTGGCTCTGCCGCGGCCTGGATCAGGGGGATGACTTTGTTGGGCGGGGTGGACATGGGTGTTTGGGGAGGCGAAGGGCGGGAGGCGGTAGGCGGAGGGCCGACATTAGCGGTTCCACCGCTTCCGGTTCACCGGGCCAAGGATTCTCGCGAATATTCGCAGCGTTCGACCCGCCCAGTTCCCGCCTTCCGCCTCCCGCCTACCCCTCATTTCTTCTCAGACAACGAATACACGTACGCCGCCAGCAAATGCACCTTGGCTTCGCCGAGGAACTCCTTCTGCCCAGGCATGCGGTTGTTGCGGCCAAGCCGGATCGACTCGGCGATGCTGGCTTCGGAGCTGCTGTACAGCCACACGCCGTCGGTGAGGTTGGGCGCGCCCATGGCCGGATTGCCCTTCGCGTCGGCGCCGTGGCACGCGGCGCAGAGCGCGAATTTCGTCGCCCCTTCCTTCGCGAGCGAGGCGTCATGCGGCAGGCTGGACAGCGAGCGCACGTAGTGGGTCACTTGCGCGATGCCGGGCTCGCCGCCGACCGCCTCGCCCAGTGGCGGCATGATGCCGTTGCGGCCTTCGGCGATGGAGGTCTTGATGATGGCCGGGTCGCTGCCATACAGCCAGTCGTTGTCGCGCAGATTGGGAAAGCCGATGGCGCCACCCGCATCCGCACCGTGGCACTGGGCGCAATGGTTCTGGAAGAGGCGCTCGCCCATCGCGCGCGCTTTCGGGTCCTTCGCCACTTGCGCGAGATCCATGCCGGCGAACTGATTGAAGATCGGACCGTACTGCGCCTCCGCCGCCTTCATCTCGGCTTGATAGGCGGCTGCCGACGACCACCCGCTCTTGCCCGCGAACGAGCCAAGACCCGGATAGAACACCAGGTAGAGGAGCGAAAACACGATGGTGATGTAGAAGAGCCACATCCACCAGCGCGGCAGCGGGTTGTTGTACTCCTGAAGGTCGCCGTCCCACACGTTGCCGTGCAGCTCAGCCTTGACGCCCGTGGGCGGACGCTTGGTCGTCTGCGTCCACAGCAACACGCCGCAGCCCACGATGCTGACCAGCGTGGCCGCCGCGACGAAGAGGCCCCAGAAATCACTGGTGAAGTCGCTCATGACCGGTTCTCCATGCGTGCGGTGTCGTTATCCGGCCGAGCGTCATCGGCGAACGGAAGCTGCGCGGCTTCGTTGAAGCGGCTGCGCTGCTTCGGCGACCAGGCCCAGGCCACGATCGCGACGAAGGCGATGAAACTCGCCACGGTCACCAGGGTGCGAAGAAAATTGATGTCATCCATGTTCCTGTCCTCACTGTTTCGGTGCGGGCTTGAGCGCGGTGCCCAGTCCCTGCAGGTAGGCCACCAGCGCGTCTTCCTCGGTCTTGCCTTTCAGCAGCGCGGCGGCGCCGGCGACGTCGGCCTCGGTGTAGGGCACGCCCAGCGTTTGCAGCGCGCGCATCTTGGGCGTGATCGAGTCCGGCTCCAGCGGCGTGCGCTGCAGCCAGCCATAGGCGGGCATGTTCGACTCCGGCACCAGGTCGCGCGGGTTGCGCAGATGCAGGCGATGCCACTCGTCGTTGTAGCGGCCGCCGACTCGGTGCAGATCCGGCCCGGTGCGCTTGGAGCCCCACTGGAACGGACGGTCATAGACAAATTCGCCCGCCACCGAGTAGTGGCCGTAGCGCTCGGTCTCGGCGCGGAACGGCCGGATCATCTGCGAGTGGCAGTTGTAACAACCTTCGCGGACATAGATGTCCCGACCGGCCAGCTCCAGCGCGCCGTAGGGTTTCAAACCGGCGACCGGTTGCGTGGTCGACTTCTGGAAGAAGAGCGGCACGATCTCGACCAGGCCGCCAACGCTGACGACCAGCACCACCAGGACGGCCATCCAGCCGATATTGCGTTCAATGGTTTCGTGGGTGAATTTCATGTTCTCAGGCTCCCTGGGCGGCCGGTGCGGCGGTGCTGCCGCCGTGCGCGGAGTGATCGGGCGCGAGTTCCGGAATCGGTGCGTCGTAGGCCTTGCCGGCGCCGATGGTCTTCAGCATGTTCCACAGCATGATCAGCATCCCGGCGAAGAACAGCACGCCGCCCAGCAGCCGGATCATGTAGTAGGGATAGGTCGCCTTCACGCTTTCGACGAAGGTGTAGGTGAGCGTCCCGTCGGCGTTGATGGCGCGCCACATGAGGCCTTGCATGACCCCGGCGATCCACATCGCGGCGATATACAGCACCACCCCGATGGTCGCGATCCAGAAGTGGAGCGAGATCGCCTTCACCGAGTGCATCTGCTCGCGGCCGAAGAGGCGCGGCAGCAGGTAGTAGATCGAGCCGATGGAGATGAACGCCACCCAGCCCAGGGCACCCGAGTGAACGTGGCCGATGGTCCAGTCGGTGTAGTGCGACAGCGCATTCACCGTCTTGATGGACATCATCGGGCCCTCGAAGGTCGACATGCCGTAGAACGACAGCGACACGATGAGGAACTTGAGTATCGGGTCGTCACGCAGTTTGTGCCACGCACCCGAGAGGGTCATGATGCCGTTGATCATGCCGCCCCAGGAGGGTGCCAGCAGGATGAGCGAGAACAGCATGCCAAGGCTTTGCGTCCAGTCAGGCAGCGCCGTGTAGTGCAGGTGGTGCGGGCCGGCCCACATGTAGGTGAAGATCAGCGCCCAGAAATGCACCACCGACAGGCGATAGGAATACACCGGACGGTCGGCCTGCTTCGGCACGAAGTAGTACATGATCCCGAGGAAGCCGGCGGTGAGGAAGAAGCCCACCGCATTGTGGCCATACCACCACTGGATCATCGCGTCCTGTACGCCGGCATAGGCCGAGTAGGACTTCCAGAAGCTCGCCGGCATCGCGGCGCTGTTGACCAGATGCAGGAGAGCGACCGTCAGGATGAAGGCGCCGTAGAACCAGTTGGCCACGTAGATATGCGGCGTCTTCCGCTTGGCGATGGTGCCGAAGAACACGATCGCGTAGGACACCCACACCACCGTGATCAGGATGTCGATCGGCCACTCCAGTTCGGCGTATTCCTTGCCACTGGTGATGCCGAGCGGCAGGGTCACGGCCGCCAGCAGGATGACAACCTGCCAGCCCCAGAAGGTGAAGGCGGCGAGGCCGTCGGACAGCAATCGCACCTGGCAGGTGCGCTGCACGACGTAATACGACGTCGCGAACAGCGCCGAACCTCCAAAGGCGAAGATGACCGCGTTGGTGTGGAGGGGACGCAGGCGACCGTAGGACAGCCACGAGATGCCGGCGGTGAGGTCAGGCCAGATCAGCTGGGCGGCGATGATGACGCCGACCAGCATGCCGACGATGCCCCAGATGACGGTCATCACGGCGAATTGCCGGACGACCTTGTAGTTGTAGGTGTTGGCGGTTTGCATGGGCGAGAGGGAGTGGTGGAGGATGTTGAAAGGAATGATGAACGTGCTGCGGCGCGGCAATTTGATATGGGTCAAGGTGCGGGCGGATCACCGGGATGCTTGACCGGCGGTGGGCGATCGTCATCCATGAGAATCGCCTGGCCTGGGGTGTCCAAATCATCGAATTGGCCGCCGTCCACCGCGCGCCAAAGCAGCCAGCCGATGCCGAACACGGCCAGCACCGACAGGGGGATGAGGAGAAAGAGCGACTCCATGCCCGGTCTCGTCAGTCGTCGCCGGCGGGTACCGCGGCGGCGAGCAGGGTGTCAGGCGCCCGGTGGACTGCGTCGCCTTCCGGTGAGAACTCCAGCAGGCGCGCGGCGTTCATGACCACCAGGAGCGAGCTCGCCGACATGCCGAGCGCCGCGACCCAGGGATGAATCAGCCCTGCCATCGCGAGCGGCACCGAGCAGAGGTTGTAGGCGAGCGCCCAGGCGAGGTTCTGGCGCATCACGCCGCGCGAGGCGTCCGCAAGCCTGAGCGCCATTGGAATGCGCGAGAGCCGTCCGGACGTCAGCAGCAGATCCGCTTGCGCGCGCGCCAGATCGGCGCCATCGCGGCCCTCGGCCAGCGCGATGGCCGCATCGGCCTGGGCCAGGACGGGCGCGTCGTTGCAGCCGTCGCCAACCATGAGAACGCGCTTTCCTTTCGCCTGCAGCGCGGCGACGTAGGCGCGCTTCTCATCGGGGAGGACTCCGCCGCGCGCATTGCGAATATTCGCAAGGCCGGCCACCTGTCGCGCAACGCGGTCGTCGTCGCCGGAGAGCAGGTGAACGTCGATGCCGGCACGGCCGAGCGCGGCGACGGCGGCGGAAGCATCGGCGCGGAGCGGCGCCGTGAGTACGAAACTCGCCAGCCAGCCCTTGGTGCTGCCGAGGTGAATGCGGATGGCGAGCTTGTCCGCGATGGGCGTCATCGGGCTGGGCCCGGCGATGGCTGCGACAAAGCGCTCGCCGCCCAGACGCACCGGTTCGCCGTCGACTGTCGCCTCCACGCCTTGGCCGGGAACGTGCGTGATCTGTATCGGGGCGTGCGAATATTCGCAAGGCGAACTTGCGGCGTTGCGGAGAAAGGCTTGCGCGATGGGATGCGTGGAACCCGCTTCCAGCCGCGCCGCGAGCGCCATGCACTCGCTGGCGCTTGATCCGCCGGTCGCGCTCACGGCCGCCAAGGTGAGCCGCGATTCGGTGAGCGTGCCGGTCTTGTCCAGGACGACATCGGTGATGCCGTTCAATGCATCGAGCGCGCGCGGTGTGACGGTCAGCAGTCCCCATTGCGAAAGCCGGCCCGAAGCCGAGGCCCATGCCGCCGGTTGCGCCAGCGCCAGCGCGCAGGGGCAGGTCACCACCAGCACGGCGACGGCGTGTTCAAACGCGGCGTCACCGGGCCACCAGAGGAACAAGGTGAGTGCCGCCAGCGCCAGCACGGCGATGGAAAATCCGCCTGCGAGGCCGCGGGCGAGGGCGTCCGCCGGCGGGCGCGCTGACAAGGCGCGCCGCGCCAGACGCGCCAGCTGCGCCAGCGTGGACGCTTCACCCGTTCGCGTGACGCGGGCAATGAGCGGCGAGCCGGTGTTGAGGCTGCCGCCCAGCACAGCAGCACCCGGTGCGCGCTCGATTGGACGCGCTTCGCCGGTGAGCAGCGATTCATCCATGAAGCCCGTGCCGGAAAGCACCACGGCATCGGCGGGCACGGTGCCGCCCGCGGGGATGCGGATGATGTCGCCGATGGCGAGCCGCGTGCCGGCGACGCGTTCGCTGGCTTCACTGGCCGGCCACCGGGTGAGCCGCTCCACGAGCGGGGGCAGCGCAGGGGCCAGGCGCTCCATCGCGCGCGCGGCGCGGCGTCGCGCGCGGGCCTCCAGAAAGCGCGCGCCCAACAGCAGAAACACGAACATGGTGATCGAGTCGAAGTACACATGACCCTCGCCGGTCAGAGTCGCCACGGTGCTCGCGGCGAAGGTGAGGGCCAGTGCCAAGGCCACCGGCACATCCATGCCGATCTGCCCGGCGCGGAGGTCGCGCCATGCGTTGGCGAAGAAGCGGCGCGCGGAATAGAACACCACCGGGAGCGTGAGCACGAGGCTCGCCCAGCGCATCAGTTGATGGAACTCGTCGCTGATCTCGCCCGGTGGCGCGAGATACACCGGCACGGCGTACATCATCACCTGCATCATGCCGAGCCCGGCCACGAGCCACTCCAGCAGTTCACGGCGGGCGGCGCGGCGGGCCAGCCCAGGGTCTTGCGCGCGGTCGGCGGGGCGGGCATCGAAGCCGACACGACCGAGCGTTTCAAGGAGCGACGACAGCGGTGTTTGCGCCGACGCCCAGGTGACGCACGCACGACCGGTGGCGTACTGCACCGTCGCGCTTTTGACACCCGGCACGCGCTTCAAGCTTCGTTCCGCGAGCCACGCGCAAGCGGCGCAGGTCATGCCGTCGATGAGCAGATCGGCTTGCGAATATTCGCGATCCTGGTCAACCGCCAAGGCGGCCTGCGCGGCCGGATCGTCGTATTGGTCCAGCGCGGCAGGGATCCGCGCGCCCGGCCGCACGCCGGCTCTTTCGCGGCGGCGATAGAAATCCGCCATGCCGGCTTCGACGATGGTCTCCGCCACCGACTGGCACCCGACGCAGCAGAAGTGTCGCGGCGCGCCATCGACCGCGAAGCTGAAGCGCGCACCGGGCGGGTTGGCCTCGCCGCAGTGGAAGCAGGCGCCGCTCACAGCAACCCCGGATGACACAGCGTCGTCATGCCGTGCCACTGCACCAGTGCCGGCAGGCGAAACAAGCCGACAACGCCGAAGGCCAGCATGACGGCGCCGGCGAGCGCCTTGAACGGAATCGCGGCCACGCCGTCTCTTGCGAATATTCGCAAGACGCCTGATGACGGCAGCGACCACGCCAACCCGATGGCAAGCAGGTTGGGCAGTGTGCCGACACCAAACGCCAGCATCAAGAGCGCGCCATCGACGGCGGAGGCCGAAGCCAGCGCCGACAGCAGCATCGCGTAAATGAGCGCGCAGGGCATCGCGCCCCAGAGAAAGCCCAGGAGCACGCGCCGCGACGGTCGGGGGTTCGTCATCAGGCGCGCGGCCAGTGGACGCACGCAGCGCCACAGCCCGCCGCCCCAACGCTCGGCCGCGTTGGCGAGCTGGCGGCGAAACATCAGCGACACACCAAGCGCGATGAGCAGCAGGTTGGCGAGTGCGAACAGCGACTGGCGCAGCCACGCGCTGTCGTGAACACTGATCCATCCGCTGCCCGCGGCGCCGGCGACGGCGCCGGCCAGCGCATAGCTCGCGATGCGGCCCGCGTTGTGGGGCAAGGCGGTGACGAGACTGGCCCATATGGCCATCCGCCGCGAACGGTGCAGGCGAATACTCGCATCCCCCTGCAGCGCGCCGGCGATGCCGCCGCACATCGCTCCGCAGTGCGCGCCCGACACGATGCCGGCCAGCAAGGCGCCGCCGAGCAGCACCGGCAAGGCGTCGGCCACGTCAGATGACCTTTGAGAAGCGCTGGCGCTCCGCGCTCTGGCGGACGTACTTGTCGAATGCCATCGCGATGGACCGCACCAGGAGCCGACCCTTCGGTGTCACCGTGATCCACTGCGCGTCGAGTGTCACCAAGCCATCGGCGCAGTACACCTCCAACAACTCCAGCTCGGCGGCGAAGTAGCGCTTGAAGTCGATGAGATGGGCGATCTCGATGGACTCGATGGAGACTTCGAAGTGGCACATCAGCGCCTGGATCAGCGCGCGGCGAAGCGCGTCGTCGGCGGAGAGTTCAACGCCGCGCGCGATGGGCAGTTCGCCCGCGTCCAGCAGCGTGTAGTACTCGTCCAGCGTTTTCACGTTCTGCGCGTAGGCGGGGCCGACCTGGCTGATGGCGGAGATGCCGAGCGCGACCAGGTCGCACTCGGCGCGGGTCGAGTAGCCTTGGAAATTGCGGTGCAGCCGGCCCTGGCGGCGGGCGATGTTGAGCTCGTCGTCCGGCCGCGCGAAATGGTCCATGCCGATGTACACATAGCCTGCCGCGGTCAACGTGTTGATGGCTTGCACGAGCAAGCCCAACTTCGCCTCCGGGCTCGGCATGTCGGCGGGCAGGATGCGGCGCTGTGGCTTGAAGAGCGTGGGAATGTGCGCGTAGCTGTACAGCGCGATGCGGTCCGGCTCGAGGCGAATGACCTCGTCCAGCGTGCGGGCGAAGGACTCGCTCGTCTGGCGCGGCAGGCCGTAGATCAAATCGAGATTGACCGACTTCATGCCCACCGCGCGCGCGGCCTCGATGGCAGCGCGGGTTTCATCTCGCGACTGGATGCGATGAATGGCCTCCTGAACGGTCGGCTCGAAGTCCTGCACGCCGATGCTGACGCGGTTGAAGCCGAGCCGGCCCAAGAGGTCGAAGGTTTCGCGCGAGACGCTGCGCGGATCGATCTCCAGCGAATATTCGCCCTGCGGATCGAACTCGAAATGGTCGCGGGTGATGGCCATGAGCTCGGTCATCTCGTCACCGGACAGGAAGGTGGGCGTGCCGCCGCCCCAGTGCAACTGGGTCACAGGTGAGCGACCCTGCAGCTGCCGGGCGACGAGATCCATTTCTTTCTTCAAGTACTTCACGTACTTGGCGCTGCGGCCATGGTCCTTGGTGATGACCTTGTTGCAGGCGCAGTAGTAGCAGATGTTGGCGCAGAAGGGCAGATGAATGTAGAGCGACAGGGGCTGGTTGCGCCCGCCGATATTGCGCGCGGCGAGCCAGCCGGCGTGTTCGGCCGATCCATAGGCTTCGACGAAGCGGTCAGCCGTGGGGTAGGACGTGTAGCGGGGCCCGGCCTTGTCGTGCTTCCGGATGAGGTCGGTGTCGATCGCGAGGTCGGAAGCCGGAATGAGGGTCGCGTGCATGGCTGCGGTTACAATAGGGTCGTTGCCGCATCTTGACCGCCTGATCAATCCGGCTATTGATATTGATCAAACGCGACCCATTTGCGGCCTCGTTGCGACCCTTTTCGCGATCCTTCCGCCATTCATTCCCGTCCGGCCATGATCACTTCGCATCGCATCACCCCCATCGCCGAGGTCGAAGGCGAATCCGTCACCGTGTCCCGACTCAAGGCGGCCTGCTCCAATTGCAACCTGCGCGAGCTCTGCATGCCGGCCGGCATTTCCAGCACCGAGTTGGATCAACTGGATGAACTGGTCTATGCGCGGCGCAAGGTGAAGCGGAGCGATGCGCTCTATCGGACGGGTGACCCGTTCGAGGCGCTGTACGCGGTGCGCACGGGATTCTTCAAGACCCGGCTCACCTTTCAGGACGGCCGCGATCAGGTGACCGGATTCTTGATGGCGGGGGAGCTGATCGGTCTGGACGGGATCGGCACCGAGGCCCACACCGTCGACGCCGTGGCGCTGGAAGACAGCGAGGTCTGCATGATTCCCTACGCCAAACTGGAGGCGCTGTCTGGCGAAATGCCGTCGCTTCGCACCCATTTCCACAAGGTCATGAGCCGCGAAATCGTTCGCGAAAACAGCGTCATGATGCTGCTCGGCACCATGCGGGCCGAGGAACGCCTGGCCGCTTTTCTGCTCAACCTCTCCCAGCGCATGGTGTCACGCGGCTACGCGGCGCTGGAGTTTCATCTGCGCATGACGCGCGAGGAAATCGGCAGCTACCTCGGCATGAAGCTGGAGACGGTGAGCCGCCTTTTCTCCCGCTTCCAGGCCGAAGGCTTGATCGAAGTCGACCAGAAGTACGTGCGCATCAAGGATATCGATGGCCTGAAGGCCATTTACGCGCATCACACGCATTAGGCGCGCGCCGCCGGTTCAGGGCCGGCTGGCGAATATTCGCAGTTGTCGGTCGTGCCAACGCGCCAGCGACACCATCGCCGTCGTGGCGCCCAGCAGCGCCAGGAACATGTCCGACTGCGTGTCCCACGGGTCGCCTTGCGTGCCGAGGAACTCGTCAGCGCCCTGACCGAGGGCCAGCGCCGCCCACCATTCGATCAACTCATACATCGCGCTCACCGCGAGCGCCACGCAGATCGACAGAAAGGCCGCCATCCTCGGCCCGTTCACGTGCCGCCCGCGCAGCAGAATCTCGCGCGCCAGCAACGCGGGCACGAAGCCCTGCATGAAGTGACCGATCTTGTCGTACGGATTGCGTGAGAGTGAGAACAGGTCTTGCAACCAGAAACCCAGCGGTACCCGCGCATAGCTGTACGCGCCACCGAGGATCAGCACCAGGCAATGCAGCCCGATCAGCGCGGCCAGGAGCGCGGTCAGTGGAAACGAATGACGCGTGGCCCACATGAGCGGCAGCGCGACCATCACCGGCGCCACTTCCAGCGCCCATGTGGTGCGGTCGAAGGGTTTGATGCCTGATGCCACCAGTGCCAGCGCGACGATGGCGGTGAGCAGGGCAAGATGCGGCGTGACAGGGCGCGCGGTTGGCGGCATGGGCGGGCTGGATTCGGGAGGTCGCTTAGAATGATCGCATGTTGAGTCCCGAATTCCTTTCCGCTGTCGTGCTGCTCATCCTGGTGCTGGATCCGGTGGGCAACCTGCCGCTGGTGTCTTCGCTCTTGTCCAAGGTCGATCCCGCGCGGCGGCGCAAGGTGGTGCTGCGCGAATGCGCCATCGCCTACCTCATCCTGCTTCTCTTCATGTTCGGCGGCCAGCGGCTCTTGGACCTGATGCATCTATCGGAGATTTCGCTGTCCATCGCGGGCGGCGTGATCCTCTTCATGATCGCCATTCGCATGGTCTTCGGCACGGCCGAGGGCGCGTTTGGCGACTCACTCGACAAGGAGCCCTTCATCGTCCCGCTGGCGATTCCGTTCATCGCCGGGCCGTCGGCGCTGGCGACGGTGATGCTCATGGTGTCGCGCGATCCGGCCAAGACGATGACCTGGGTGGCGGCGCTCACGGTCGTGATGATTGCCACGACGGTGATCCTGGCACTCGCCGACCGTATCGAGAAGCTGGTCGGCAAGCGGGGCGTTCAGGCCCTGGAGAGGCTGATGGGCTTGATTCTCACCGCCATCGCGGTCGAGATGCTGCTGGGCGGGATTCAGAAATTCGTGCAGCAGCTTAAATAGCCGAAGTCAGCGCCGCTGCTGCTCCGCGAAGTAGCGCTTCTGGCGCTCAAGATCGGCCAACGCACGCCGGCGTTCCGCTTCGCGCTCCATGTTGTACTGGCGCTCGGCCTGCTCGCTCATGATTTGCTGCTGCCGCTCCATGTACATGCGTTGCTGTTCCTCGGCGCGGGCGACGTACTGGGCCTGGCGCTGCGACGACTCCAGATTGCGGCGTTCGCGTTCGAACTGCGCGCGCTGCCGCTGTTCGATGCGCAGACGCTCGTTCTCGGCGGCGCGGGCGATCCGTTCGCGCTCCAGCTCCGCGCGGTTCTCCAGCTCCTTGGCCGCGCGCTGGGCTTCGACGGCGATGCGCTCTTCCTCCAGGCGCAGCTTGGCGCGATCCTGACTGGCCTGATAGGCGTAGACCAGGCCGGACAGCAGGCAGAGAAAAGCGAAGGCCAGCACGCCGGGCGACAGCAACAGGTTCACGGCGGAGGCTGGCACCAGCGGCCGCGGCGTCGGGTGCAGGCGGGCGATGTAGGCCTCGCGCAACGTGTCGTTGGACAGCGTCCGCCAGGCTTCCTCGATGGCGCCCAGCTCCAGCGCCCTTTGCTGCGGCGACAGCATCGCGTCGGCGGCCACCGCCTGTTTGCGCAGCTCATACGCGCGCTTGATCCAGGCCGGCTGCGCGGTTTCGGGAACGTCGAGAATATCGAAGAGGTCTCGTGCCACAATGGCCTCCTTTGGGCTGTCAGGGTGAGGCGGGCGGACAAGTGCGTGGGTCTATTCTATGCCAACACTTGGGGGCCGGCACCTGGATTGATGAGTCATGAGCAAGGCATTCACCAAGGAATCCGATCAGGACCCGGATGACGATCTGGAGTCTGGCGCGCCGCCCGTTCCCGCCGGCAGCAAGAACTACATCACGCCGCGCGGCCAGCGGCGACTGCTGGATGAGCTCAGGTGGCTCTTGGACAGCGAGCGGCCCGAGGTCACCGCGACCGTGTCGTGGGCAGCCAAGAATGGCGACCGCTCCGAGAACGGCGACTATCTTTACGGCAAGAAGCGGCTGCGCGAGATCGACCGCCGCATTCGTTTTCTGAACAAGCGGTTGGATGCGGCCGAGGTGGTGGACCCGCGCATTCCCCGCGACGACCCGACGCGGATTTTCTTCGGCGCGACCGTGACCTTCGCCCATGCCGACAGTCGCGAGCAGACGGTCTCCATCGTCGGAGTGGACGAGATCGACACGGCGCGCGGACACATCAGTTGGATTTCGCCCCTGGCCCGCTGCCTCATCAAGGCGCGCGAGGGGGACACGGTGCAGCTCGTCGCACCCGGCGGTGTGGAGTCGCTGGACATCCTTGAAGTGCGCTACGCGGACATCGACATGCCGGCGTTTCAGCCGGTGGCGCCGGTGGGGATCAATCCCACCCTTACGAATATTCGCAAGACGGAGGATGCATGACCGAACTGACCCGAACCGCCCGCCTGGTACTCGCCGTGATCCCTCTCTGGCTCGCCGTGCTCTCCGTCGGCCTCATGGGGTGCGGGCTCGCCGCCGCCCAACCCGCCCCGGCAAAGGCTGCACCGGCCAAACCGGCCGTGACCAAGCCAGCGCCGCCGGCCAAGGCCGCCGCCCCGGCAGCGGTCGCGGCCCCGGCTGCCGCCGCCAAGCCCGCCGCGACGCCGACTGCCATGCTCTGGGAAGTGAAAGGTCCAGCCACGGACAAGAAGCTCGCCGGAATGCGCCTCTGGCTCTTCGGGACCATGCACGTGGGCAAGCCCGAGTTCTATCCCCTCCCGGCCGTGGTGGAAAAGGCCTTCGCAGAGTCGAGCGTGCTGGCCGTCGAAGCGGACATCACCAATCAAGCGGCCATGCAGGCGTCCGCGCCGCTGATGCTGCTGACGCCCCCTGAGACTGTGGAGGGCAAGCTCGCCGCGCCGCTGGTCGAGCGGCTGAAGTCGCAGTTGGAACGGCTTGGCGTGCCCTACGACGCGGTGAAGACGCTCAAGCCTTTCATCATCGCCGGCCTGCTGGCGGTGTCCGAGTACGGCCGCCAGGGGTTCGACCAGCACTACGGCGTCGACGGCCATCTCATCGGCAAGGCCGTCGCGCGAAAGATCGCCATCGTCGAGCTGGAAGGGGTTGAGCAGCAGATGAAATTGATGGCGGGCCTGTCCGATCCCGATCAGGCGGCGTTCCTGGAAAACAGCGTGATGACGCTGGAGTCCGGCCAAGCGGGCGCGCAAATGAGCGCGCTGGTCGCCGCCTGGCGCGCTGGTGACGGGCCGGGCCTGGAAAGCGCCGCGCTGGACGCGACCAAGGGCCAACTCCGTTCGGCCGAGCTGGAGGAGATCCTGCTGCACGCCCGCAACGGCCCGATGCAGGCCCGGGTCGAGACCATGCTGGCGAGCGGCAAGACCCATTTCGTGGCCGTTGGCGCGCTGCATGTGGTGGGCAAGCGCGGCATCGTGGAGGGACTGCGTGCCAAGGGCTTCGTGGTCACCCAGCGATAGGCGCGCGAGCGTGCGCCCGCGTCGCTGGCGCTTCGCCGCGCTCGCGCTGGCCGCGGCGCTCATCGCCGCGGCGACCGGCGCGTTCGCGACCCACGTAACGCCGCCGTTCGAACGCGCCGAGTTTCTCGGCTCGCCCGCGGATTTCGTTCCCGGCGGGCCGATGGGGCGGGGTACGGACGTGACCTTGCCCGACGTGTGGTCTCAGGCGCGTCGCACCGCGTACCGCGAAGGGTGGTATCGCATCCGTTTCGAGCTCGTCTCGACGCCCGTGGCCGGACAGGCGTTGTACGTGCCACGCGCCAGCCGCAACGCGGCGTTCTATGTCAATGGGGTATTCGTGGGCAGCGGCGGGCCCATCGAGAATCCGCACTATCGCAATTGGAACCGGGCGCATTTTTTCGCCGTGTCCGAAACGGTCTTGAAGCCCGGCGAAAACGTGATCGACATACGCCTCGTCACCTCCGCGGTGGGCAAGGACGGGTTGTCGCGGGTCTTCTTCGGTGCGGATACCGATCTCAGGCCCGAATTCGATCTTCGGCGCTTCCACCAGCTCACGTTTCCCTGGATCCAGAACGGCATCAATGCGTTTCTCATTGTCTTTCTGACCCTGTACTGGATACTTCGGCCGGACCGCGCCGAGCATCTCTTTTTCGCGCTGGCGCTCCTCTGCTGGTCGGCGCGAAACATGCTCTATCTGCAATGGCACGCGCCGCCGATGGACGATGCCACCCTGGACTTGCTGCAGATGCAGTTGTTCAACGGCGTGTTCGCGCTGCTGGCGCTCTTCTCGGTGCGTTACATCGAGGCGCGGTCGCGCTGGGTGGATGCCGCGGCGGTGGCGTTGCTCACAGTGCCGCTGTTGCTGGAATGGCTGCTGCCTGCTTCGGCCCAGGGCTGGGTGCGCTTTTTCACCTATCAATTCGCCAACCTGATGGGGGTGGGCGTATGCGTGCTCTTGGGCTTGCACGCCTGGCGAGGGCGGCGCCCGGAGCATGTGTTGCTGTTTCTCGCGGCGACCGCGATGGTGGTGATCGGCGCGCGCGACGTGCTGGCTGTGCAGAACAAGCTGGGCTTCGAGGCGATCTACCTCCTGCAGTACGCCGCGCTGCCGCTCTTCCTCACGATGGGTTGGGCGCTCCTGAAGCGGCTGCTCGATTCGGTGAAAGAGGCGGAGCTTTTGAACCGCAGTCTGGAAGCGCGGGTCGAGGAGAAGCACCGCGAGCTGGAGCACAACTACAACCGCATCAACGACATCGAGCGCCAATCCGCCGTCGCCGGCGAACGCGCCCGCATGATGCAGGACATGCACGACGGTCTGGGCTCGCAACTGATGACCACGCTGGCGCTGGTGGAAAATCGCTCACTCAACCAGCAGGAGGTGGCCGAGGCGCTGCGCGGCTGCATCGACGACATGCGGCTCACGATCGACTCGCTGCAACCAGACGACAACGATCTCGCCAGCCTGCTGGGCAACCTGCGTTATCGCCTGGAGCCGCGCCTGAAGGCGGCCGGCATTGACCTTGAATGGAAGGTGGGCGAGCTGTCACCACTGGTGGGCGCGGGGCCGCATGCGCTCCTGCAGGTGATGCGCATCGTGCAGGAGGCGTTCACCAACGTGCTGAAGCATTCCGGCGCCACGCGCGTGCGGGTGGAGACGCGGGAGACGCCCGCGGAGGCGCGGCTCATCGTTGCCGACAACGGCAAGCGCGGTGATCGCAGCCAGCCGGTTTCGGTGGCGCCGGATGCCGCCACCGCGCTGCGGCGTGGCCGGGGGTTGTCAAACATGCAGGCCCGAGCGCAGGCTTTGGGCGCGCGCATCGAGCGTGGCCAGCACGATGAGGGCCATACGGTGTCGCTGGTGTTCAACCTGCTGGCGCGAAAGCAGGTCGCGCGCGCGGGCGAAGGCAAGTGATCAGGTCTTCTTGCCGTTCGCGGGCTTGGGGCCGACGTTGCCCAGTTGGCTGACATGCACCGCGGGCCAGCTATCCAGCAGGCCCATGCGCTGCGCCTCGTAGACCGCTTCGCCCCGAGAATGCACGGCCATCTTGCGGTAGATCTTCTTGATGTGGCTGGTGACAGTGTGCGGCGAGATGCCGAGGATGCCGCCGATCTCGCCGAAGTTGAATCCCTTGGCGACCAGCTTCAGGATTTCACGCTCACGATCCGACAGGTTTGATTCGTTGTTCGCGACAACCGGGTTGGGCACGAAGCGGCGCAATAGGCCGCGCGCGATGACCGGACTGATGGGCGAGCCTCCCGCCACCAGCTCGCGAATGCTGGCCAGGAACTGGTCCGCTGACGCGTCTTTCAGCAGATAGCCCGTGGCGCCCGCTTCAATGGACGCCAGCACATGCGCCTCGTCGCCGAACACGGTGACCACCATGCTCTCGCAATGGGGCGCCACCTTGGCCGCGTGGCGAATGACATCAATGCCACTTTTGTCGGGCAGGCCCAGATCGACCAGCAAGACATCGGGCGCCGCGCGGTCGATGGCGGCAATGCCCTCGCCGGCGGAGCCGACGGCAGCCGAAACGGTGAATTCCGGATCGCTCTGGATGATGTCGGCGAAGCGGCTGCGGAACGCCGCGTCGTCCTCGACGATGAGTACTTTTCGCATGGTGGAGATGATAGGACCGCGCCCTGAGGGGCGCCAGCCTCAAAGGTACCGCGAATGCGTCATGAGAGGGCGCGGGTGCCGTGGATGGGTGATGGGGCCGAGCGCTCCGATATTTTTGAATGGTCGCGGCATGTTGCGCATCAGCCCAGCTTGTCGCGGAGCGAGACCAGTCCCTCGACCAGCTCGGGCGCTTCCTTCAGCGCGGCGAGGGGGTTCAGTTCTTCGAGGATTTGGGGCCAATTCAGTTTCGGACCTCGGCTGAGAATCACACCCTCGATATCCAGCCAGTCGCGTGGGCGACCCGCGAACGCTTTAAGCACGATCAGGTCCTCAGCGGAACAGGTGCGAAGCCGCTGGTCGAGACCAATCATGAAGTCTGTCGCCCTATTGACACAGCGATATTCGAAATCCAGCGTGCCGAGCGCGATATCGACAGGCGTTCCAGCAGGCGATTTCGCCAAGTAGATGCGATGGAGTTGCGCGAACTCCACAGCACTTTCAACCCGGCCGGGCAGCCGCTCGGCCAGCTTCGGTATCACCTCCGCCTCATCGCCAATCGGACAGAACAGCGTGACATTCGCATCGCGCGTGAAGCGTGGCTCGCCCCAGCGGCCGACCACCAAACCGCCGATGAAACAGAACGGCAAACCGAGCTCCTCGAGAATGGGCTGCACCGCCAGCGCGCCGCCAAGATCACTGGTCGCTGGCATCAAACAGTCGCCTCATCTCGATGATTCCTGCCGAGTCAGGCGCAGTTTCCGGGGGCGGCGGCAGTGGGCCACGGAACAAGGCCAGCAACTCCTGCGCGGCCTCGGACTCGGTCATCGCGCGCGGGCGTTGCGCTCGCTCGCGATCAGCGAACACCTGGTAGCTCGCCCAAGCCGCTGCGACCACTTTGCCAACCGTGGGATCAATGGGTTTCATGGCCGGACTTGTACGCCCCGTGCCCAGCACATACGCGACCTGAAACCCGGTCTCACACCCCGTGATAGTCCCGATACCACGCCACGAACCGGGCCACGCCATCCTCCACCGAAGTCGCCGGGCGGAAGCCCACAGCGGCGGCGAGGCGAGACACATCGGCCTCGGTGGCCTCCACATCGCCCGCCTGCATGGGCAGCAGCTCCAGCTTCGCGGGCTTGCCCACCGCAGCTTCGATGGCGCGGATGTAAGTCATCAGTTCCACGCGGTGGTTGTTGCCGATGTTGAAGATGCGATACGGCGCCGAGCTGGTCGCGGAGCCGGGGTGCAGCGCATCCCACGCCGGGTTGGCGGCGGGGGGTGAGTCGATCACGCGGGCGATGCCTTCCACGATGTCGCCGATGTAGGTGAAATCGCGCACCATCTTCCCGTGGTTGAACACCGGCAGCGTTTCGTCGGCGAGGATCGCCTTGGTGAACTTGAAGAGCGCCATGTCCGGCCGGCCCCACGGGCCATACACCGTGAAGAAGCGGAGCCCCGTGGTCGGGATGCCGTAGAGATGCGCATAGCTGTGCGCCATCACCTCGTTCGCCTTCTTCGTCGCCGTGTAGAAGGACATCGGGTGATCCGTGTCCATATCCTCGGCGAAAGGCAACTGTTTGCCGAGACCGTACA
The DNA here is from genome assembly GCA_016791265.1 of Betaproteobacteria bacterium. Taxonomy (GTDB): domain Bacteria; phylum Pseudomonadota; class Gammaproteobacteria; order Burkholderiales; family Usitatibacteraceae; genus JAEUMY01. Next base: position 122,504 of record JAEUMY010000010.1, on the reverse strand, counting down.
CGCTGCTGGTGGAGGCGAAGACGAAATGCTTCGTTGGCGTGGCACGCACCGCTTCCAGCATGTTCGCGAAGCCGACCAGGTTGGCCTGCACATAGGCTTCCGGGTGCTGGATGGAATAGCGCACACCGGCTTGGGCGGCAAGATGCACGGTGGCGTCTGCGCGAATATGCGCGTAGCCGCTGCCAACCGCCGCCGCATCCGCCACATCGATTTTCTCGAACCGGAATCCCGCATGCCGCGCAAGCCGCGCAAGCCGCGCCTCTTTCAGCGCGACCGAGTAGTAGTCGTTGAGGTTGTCCCAGCCAACGACCTCATGGTCGCGGGCGAGCAGGGACTCTGCGAGCGAGTAACCAATGAAGCCGGCGGCGCCGGTGACGAGGATGCGCAAGGGCGTGTGGCGGAGCTGGAAAGCCCGGATTCTAACAGCGCGCCTGGGCCAGGCTGCTCGCCAGCGGTCCGCTCAACCCAGTCCCGTCTGCTTTCGCTCCCATGCCCAAGCATGTTCGATGATCGTCTCGATCTGCGAATATTCGCACCGCCACCCCAACACTCGTTCCGCCTTGGATCGACTTGCGACAAGACGCGCGGGATCGCCCTCGCGGCGCGGGCCCCACTCGACAGGGAAATCGATGCCGGTGATGCGCTTCGCCGCAGCCAGCACCTCCGCCACGGAGAAGCCCGCGCCCGAGCCGAGATTGAAGGCCGTGGTCGCGCCGCCGGCCATCAAGTAGTCCATAGCCAGCAAGTGGGCCGCGCAGAGGTCCCACACATGCACATAGTCGCGGACACAGGTGCCGTCGGGTGTGGGAAAGTTGTCGCCGTTGATGGTGAACGACTTCCGCCGCCCGCTCGCAGCTTGCAAGAGCAGCGGGATGAGGTGTGTCTCCGGGTCGTGCCGCTCGCCCAGCTCGCCCGCCGGGTCCGCCCCCGCCGCGTTGAAGTAGCGGAGGCTAGCGCTGGTAAGACCATGCGCCACGGCGCAATCGGCCAGCATCTGTTCGCCGATCAGCTTGGTGCGGCCATAAGGATTGATCGGTGCCGTTGGGCACGACTCGTCGATGACATCCACCATCGGCTGCCCATACACCGCAGCACTCGACGAGAACACCACGTGCTTCACCTCAGCCTCCACACATCCCGCGAGCAGATTGATGGTGCCGATCGTGTTCTCAGTGTAGTACTTGAGCGGCAGGCGCATTGACTCGCCGACTTGTATCGATCCTGCGAAGTGGATCACCCCATCGAAGCGGCTTGACGCCAGCGTGGCACGGATGTCCTCCGGCACGAGCAACGAGCCCTCAAGCAGCACACCCGTCGGCAGCGCATCGCGAAACCCGGTCGAGAGGTTGTCCAGCACGGTGACTGTGTGTCCGCGCGAGCGCGCGAACTTGACCATGTGGGAGCCGATGTAGCCGGCGCCGCCGGTGATGAGGAGGTTCATTTCGGGTCAGGGCTTCTGGCGAAGCGACGAAGACTTGCCGACGGAGTGATTGCCCCCATCCGCGAATGTCGAATCATTTGCCGGGCGGACCGAAGTGAGCCGTGCGTGTCTCGCCCAATAGACGCGCATGAACAGGTGATACACCACAAACAGCCCAACAAACAGCCCAAACAGGACAGGCTCCGGTACATCGAGCTGCCATCCACCAACACCGATAAGGCCTGTCACGAGTCCCAATCCGGCAAACACAAGCGTCACCTGACCGGGTGACAGGCCAAGATTCAGCAGGAGATGATGCAAGTGCTGTCTGTCTGCTGAAAACGGGCTGCGACCCGCAGCCAAACGGCGCACCATCAGCGATACCGTGTCGCATAGCGGAATCACGACCACCCAGAGTGCCGCGATGGGTGGAAATGTCCGGCCCGTTCCCTGCGTGAGGTCTATCGCGAACCAACCCAATGCAAAGCCAATCAGCGTGCTTCCCGCGTCGCCGAGAAAGACCCTAGCGCGGGGCTGCCATGGAAAGCGCAGGTTGAACAGCAGAAACCCCAAAACTGCGCCGGCGAAGACAACCAACACGGCAGCTTGTGTGTTCAGTCCAGACTGCAAGGCTACCCAGGCGTAAAGACCGAATGCAATGAACGCGAGCGTCCCGCAGGCGCCATCGGTTCCGTCAACCATGTTGAAGGCATTGATGACACCGCACACTGCAAACACGGTCATGGGTACAACGAACACCCATAGACCGATCGGGCCGGTACCGACCAGATCGCCGACCGTTCCCAACCTAACGCCCGCAAACTTGACCATGACCAGCCCCGCAAGGACTTGGAAAACCAGTCGAAGAACAGAGCTGATTTCATGGCGATCATCCTGGGCGCCACAGGCCACGATAATCGAGATCCCCACCAGAAAACCGGCGTGCCACGGTGTCCATCCGTGAAAGATCAGCGAGGTAGAGAGTGTCAGGAAGATTGCGAGCCCGCCCACCAATGGCGTGGACGCAGCATGATCCTTGCGGCCGCCAGGATGATCCATGAGACCCACGCGTGGGGCGAGCAAACGTAGGGAACTCACCGCGATCATGCACGTGAAAAAGCTAAGCACTGCGAGCAAAGTCAATTTCATTGTGGGTGCGATCTGGTGAGTCGGCCTCTCTGGATCATTGTTCAGCCATTTGGGTGATTGACTTTGTACCGGACGTCGCCAAGTCTTGTTGATAGTTCTGAGCCAGCACCTAAACTGAAATTCAGATCTGCAAGCGCTTTGCTATAAACGTCAATTGTTCTTTCAAGCACAATCGGCTCCGAGAAATCGCTGACCGCGATCTCGCGCGATCTCGCGCCAAACGATTGGGCGAGCGGCCGATTGCCCACGAGGCGAAATATTGCTTCAGCAAGCGCTTCTGGATCTCTTGGCGCGATGAGATACCCGTTCTCTCCGTGCCGGCAGATCTCACGGCAGCCGGGCATGTCGGTCGTAACGATTGGTAAACCGGCGGCGGCGGCCTCAATTAGTCCTCGTGGCACACCTTCTCCATAGTAAGTTGGCAGGGCTGCAACATCACAGGCCTCGAGAAGTGAGGCTACATTGTCAACGTGTCCGAGAAACTGTGCATTTCCTTCTGCTGCCCATTCGCTGACTTGGTCAGTGCTTATTGAAGAAGGATTGCCGGGGTCGACTTCGCCAGCAATCTTGAACGCTACCTTCGGCATCCTGCGCCTCACAATTCGAGCAGCCTCAACGAACTCAGCGACTCCCTTTTCCCTTAGCAGCCTACAGATCATTACGACGGTGGTTGGCCTCTCAGTCAGACTCGAAGGGGGCGCTTGCCTAAACTTGAGAACGTCGACACCTGATCCCCTTATCAGGTGGGATTGCGACTGTTTGACCAATCCGAGGTTGATAAATGCTTTCTGATCATCAGGATTTTGAAAAATCACATCTGATCTTTGCAGTGAAATCTTGTAGGCGACAGAAACGAGCGGCCGCAGAAATGAATTGGTTAGTGAGGGCGAGGTAAACACGTGCCCAGTACCAGTGATCGCTGCTACTTGTGGAATGCCGAGCACTCGCGCGACGATCCCGCCATAGAGCACGCACTTGATTGTGAAATGGTGGACAAGGTCGGGCTTTGTTGCCCGATACATCTGATACAACCTGAGAACGGTGAATATCTCCGCAAGGAGGTTGGTCCCCTTTCGCGAGAGCTGGAATTCAATCCAATCGAACCCCTCTGCAACCAAGCGGGAGCTGAAATCGCCGGGGGGCGAGACCAAAATGACTTGATGCCCCAGGTCTCGAAGCCGTCGTGCCAGTGGCAGCCTGAAGTTATACAGATACCAATCCGTGTTGGCGAACAAGAGCAGCTTCATCCAGAGGTACTGTGCCGCTGACTTGAAATCGATTCGATGGCAGGCGTTTCCTGGCCACCCTTGCGCCAAACTGAAATAGGGCTGTAGCCAAGCGTCGCAGTTGGGCCGGGGAAAATTGCTTGAGAAACAAGCTGAAAACCAAGATTCGACAATCGCGCTGTTGTCCGACGAAAGTCGTAACCTTTGTGGTCTCCAACCACGCGGCTGACCGAATCTAGTCTTCCTCGCATTGCGTTCAAAAATTCAGAAGCTGTGTAGTCCGAGCGCCCGGACAAGAAGAACCGCGCCGTTTCTTTGGCAGCAAAGAGCACGCCGAATTCAACTGGCACCGCAAGGAAAAGAAGTCCGTTAGGTCTAAGCGCATTCTTGATGTTTTCGAGTGCAACATCCTCGTTGGGCAGGTGTTCAAGGGTCTCCAGCAAGAAGCAAGTGTCGAAATCAGTATCAGGAACAGGTTGATCGCTCGACTGATTAATGGTCTCAATGTCGATATGAAATTTCTGCGCAAGGGCCTTGGCGTTTGAATTGGCGTAACGCTCGGCGTCCTCCCAGAAAACATCGATTCCAAGATAGGAGCGCGGTGAGAGCCCGCCTTCAGACAACATGGCAAGAGTGAAAAGGTCCGAACACCCCACCTCGAGCATCTTGCAACCGCGAATAGCATCGGCATGTTGCGGCAATCGACTAAAGAAAAAGCGGTAGCGATATGCATGAATGAACCGAAGCTTGCTGTCGTACAGTCTGTAGGTATAGGCACTAAAGCGATATTCCTTGAAGACCCGTGACCGCACGTGTTGGTAGTGGAGGTTAATGTCGGTCATGTGTGGTCGAGCCATTGATGTCGGATTGGTCTTTTAACCATGCTTGAAACATAAGCACTGTCCAGATTTGGTACTGCCAGTTTCGCCGTCCCGACTGATGTTCATCCCATGCTTTACGCACCAATTCAACGTTTAGGTAACCTTGTTCCCGCATTTTCTGTGCGTCCAATAACTCTTCAGCCCAATCCCTCAGTTCAACGCGTAGCCATCGATCAATCGGCACGCCAAATCCCATTTTGGGACGCTCAATCAAGCTTTGGGGGACGTGCCGATAGAGCACCTCTCGCAATATCCACTTGCTAACACCATTTCGGAGTTTCATGGACATAGGAAGATGCCATGCAAACTCAACGATACGACGATCCAGAAGGGGAACCCGCGCCTCCAAGCTAACTCCCATAGATGCGCGATCAACCTTCACGAGAATATCGTCTGGCAAGTAGGTTAAGGCATCAAAGCGCATCATTTGCTCACCTAAGTCCAACTTGTGCGACTGTGGTTCGCTTAGCTCAAAGATGCTGAGTGGTTCGTTCCCGCCCAAAACAAGCCCTGAAGGATCTTGCCAAGACGAAACAATTCGCTTGTATAGCGCGCCCGAATCAGTTTCTCCGATGAGCCCCGTCACTTTTGTCCATTTGTCCGAGGCATTGGAAAACTGTAGCCAATGCGGTAGGACTGGATACAGTAGTCCATAAACGCTATCGATTGCGGGAGGTGGAATCGCGGCAGCAATCCTGCCGAGGGCGTTCCGAGCAACAGATGGGAAAGGGGACATTGCTCCCCAGATTTTATACATCCACGTGTAGCGGTTGTAGCCACAGAATAGTTCATCGCCGCCGTCACCTGAAAGGCTAACAGTGACCTTGGTGCGCGCCAGTTTTGAAATTAGATATGTCGGAATCTGTGAAGAGTCGGCAAAGGGCTCATCGTACAGGCGTGGTAAATCCGGAACGATTGAAAGACTGTCAGTGGGCGAAACATATAGCTCGTTGTGACTTGTGCCGAGATGCTGTGCCACAGCTTTGGCATGCGAGGCTTCATTGAAATCTGTGTCCACAAATCCGACCGTGAAGGTTTCAATCGGCTTCTCGCTCTGTGCTTGCATCATTGCCACAACGGTCGAAGAATCAACGCCGCCGGACAAAAAGGCCCCTATTGGCACGTCAGAAACCATTTGCTTCTGAATCGTTTCCATAAGTAGGGACTCCAAGTCGTTTGTCGCATCCTCCTCAGACCCGGTATAGGGGTGCAAACGGCCAATCGCTATCGCGTCATCGAGTTGCCAAAAGGAAGTGCTCGCAGGAATCTTTCTACTTAAGAAGTCGCTTGGCGAAAGCTTGAGCCAATGACCTGGTAAGAGCTTCGATACTCCCTCGTAAATGGAGAGTGGCGAAGGAATGTAGCTGTAACGAAAATATGCGGTGAGCGCGGTTCTATTGATCCTGCTTGTCCAGCCGGGTAGTGACCTAAGTGCCTTTAGTTCCGAGCTGAACGTGAACTGATCGCCAACGTACCCAAAGTACAACGGCTTCTCGCCCATCCGATCCCTTGCGAGATAAAGCTCCTCTGAATGTTTGTCGAACACCGCAAGAGCGAACATTCCGTCCAGCTTGGTGAGCGTTGTGTCCACGCCCCAATGTGTTATGGCTGCAAGAACGACCTCAGTGTCCGATCTTCCGCGCCAAGGTTGCCCGGGATGCAGGCGCGAAATCTCGCCCTTGAGTGCCTGAAAGTTATAGATCTCACCATTGAAAACTAAAACGTAGCGCCCACAGGCCGAGTGCATCGGCTGTGCGCCGGCTGGCGACAAATCAATGATCGATAGACGGCGATGGCCTAGCCCAACTGTTCCCGCTTCGTTTATCCATGCACCTGCAGCATCAGGGCCGCGATGCGAAATTTTTCCAGACATGCCATCGACTACCTGATGTAGGCTAGAAGTAGGCGTGGAGAGAATCCCGACAATCCCACACATTGAGTCATGCCTCCCAATCCAAGCGGTAGCTGCAAGAGGTGAGGGTTCGGTTAGGTACGAAGCTGGTAGCAGAGATGCTCATTTAGCGCTGATTCTCTTCGCGAACTGATGTAGTTCCGAGCTCAAGGTGGAAGCGTAGTCAGGGTACTGGCGAATATTCGACTGCGCCCTCTCGCTCAGCATCGCGAGCTTACGGTGGTCACTCAGCAGTATCGCCAATTCGCTAGCGATCTCGCTGGGCGAGAACGGTTCGGCACAAATGACGCCGCAATCATTGTCAACGTAGTTGGGAATCTCGCCTGACAACCGTACAATTGGAACGCAACCTTCCTGAATGCCTTCGATTAGCGCCATCGCCATTCCCTCAAAATCCGAGAGGCAGACAATGAACTTCGACTTGCTCATTGCAGATCGGGCCTCATGATTGGAGAGCATGCCTAGAACATCAACATTATTGGGAAATCGCCGCGCTAGTTGATTCAAGACTACAGCGTCAGGTCCTTGCCCTATGAAGCTGAACTTGGCTTGGGGTGAGCGGGCAACAACGGCCTCGACGAGCGATGCGCATAAATCCAGGCGCTTGATTGGAACAAGTCTTCCTACGTAGATGATGTCTATCGGACGCGGAGTTGGAGCGAAAGCTCGTGACGCGACCGCCTCTTTTGGGGGGCGTATTAGGAAAGGCACGATACTTCCCAGTGGCTTGCCTACTAAAGTCTCAAAATCCTGCTTGGTCTGCTTCGAGTCAAACAGACAGTGTGATGCAAAGCGCGCTGCCAAATAGCAAACCATCCTGTCTAGCGGGTGTCCTGCTCTGAAGGCGTTGTGAAAGAAGGCAACCCAATTGACGCCGAAAGGGCAGAGTAGAAGACCCAGTAGATGCGCTCGCCAAAGCGAAGTAAGCAAGATGGAGGTTGATCGACTTGCAAAAATTTCTCTAAGCAGCAGAAAGTCGAGCCGTCTACTCGGAATACCCTGCAAGTTCGGGGTAGTGCGATCTAGAGTTGCAACTCGCAGGTCGACATCGTCGAGTAGCTGGTTGAAGGATTTTCCAAGCGCAGTCTCGACTCCTCCGACGCTCAGTCCTGGCAGGACGTAATAGACCGTTGGTCGCGCCAGTTTGGCGTGTGGACTCTGATCGGCTAAGTCAGAGGCCTGCGTCATGGGCGGCCTCATAGATTGGGCAATACGCTAGGCGCATCGCTGTATGTATAGAGAGCCAGGTTCACTGGTCGGCCTGATCAGGGGACAGGCGCTCTTCAGTTCGTTGAAATGCGCCTTGTGCAGAAAGTTCAAGGCGCCAATTATTCGCCAGGCGGCATTATTGGACAGAAAAGCTTCGACCAAGTACTGCTCATTCCACAACTTCACCTCCTGGGTTACCCAACGGCTGAGGTAATCGTTCGGTGTAAATATGTCGTGTATGTGTACGATGACACCCGGCGCAAGTGTCGGAAGAACCTCCAAATACAAATGCAAAACGTCACCCTGAGGGCGGATGACATGAGATGAGTCTATGAACAGCAGATCGTTCTCGCCAAGCTGGGCGAAGAAAGCAGGCGAGAGTGTTTCGACTCGCTCTCTCAATACCGTCACGCCTAATTTCTCGAGCCAAGGCATCTCATAAGGCTCAATGCAGATATGCGTGCATTCATGATTTGGCGTCTCGCTCTTGTTGTCGATAATGGCTAACGCAGCCACAATCGTAGAGTTTCCACTGCCCACCTCAATGATTCGTTTTGGCCTTTTGGCGCGAATTAAGCTGTACAAGAACTCAAAATCGCCCTCAAGAAAGGAACCATTGTCAGCTCGAAAACTGATGTCCGAAATACACCTACCTTCGAGTCCAAGAATATCTTCGCTGTATCTGAACTGCTCAAGGAGCGACAGTTGCTCGCCGACGTTCATCTGCAATCCCGGCAAGCTGCGATTGGAGTTGAGTGGTTTGGATAACTGGCCAGCATGAAAGAGTGGTTCGTAGTAGTGGTCGCGGATTGGGAAAAAACCCACAAACGCGAATATTCGCCGGCTGAATGGCAAATGCTGGACGCCAATTCGGCGGATGCAAAACATGTAGGCTGCTGCTGGCAGTGTGAACACTGCGGCAATCGCATCGAGTGCGGGCAAAAGGGACTTTATGACTCGCTTGATAGCGTTCATTTCTGTTGAATCCTCATCGGACTCGTTTTGGGAACTGTCAGGCCTGGCAAATCGCACCTGCTGCCAAATGGGGCATTCTGTTTTTCAGATAAGGCGAAACCAGCAGCCCGCCGATGGTCCAGCTGAGCGAATACGGGATAAAGGAAAATTAGCCAGTGCGTTGGAAACCAATAATTACCGATCGAGCCGCATATGACCAAGGCATACGCTATGAATGCGGAGAGGTAAAGAGGGTTTGAGAGCGCTACAAGGCGGTAGCAGGTGGTAGCGATGAGCGAAAGGTAGACAACAAGGCCAGCTATACCAAGATCCAAGAGGAAGCTGGCGTAGGTATTCGTGACTGCGTCTACGTTTAGGGCGATATATCCCCCAGGGCCGTACCCAAAGAGAAATGTAGTGGCACTTTGAGTACTGCCTTCAACAATGGATTGTAGTGATACCAGCCGTTGTTCAAAGCTAGCGCTCTCGAGCTTGATATTGAGGTCGCTGAGAATATCAAGTGAATCGAGAATAACTAGTGCCAGGGCAACAGATGCAGCCATCTTTATTACGGAGAGGAGCCGTGTGCTAAGGCGGGTCTTGCGATGCAAGAAGCTGTAACAGATCAAGAAAGCGATCAACCAGAACACCAGTGCTGCGCTGTAGCCCATGAAGTAAACAGCCACCACGATTCCTGTTGCCCAAATGATTCGCCACCAGTGTGATAGCCGACTAATCATGAGAGGAAGAATTGCGGCGATCACTGCTGCGTCGTGAGTTGGTTCATAGCCACCACCCCGGGCCCTGAAAATGAAGCCCCGAACTATCGCAGAGAACTCTTCGTCTATTTCGATATGGGGCACAGTCAGGAAGTTGGGCATCCCATTGAGCCTAAGGAAGTCGTTGAATATAAGAGCGATCACTGCGACGGCTGAAAGAATGCAGCCCATTCGAAATGCTTCAGCGATATCAGCATTGGACTCCAAGAGAGCAAGCGGAAGCCAAAACATCACGACGATCGTGAATACACGCGCTAACGTGTGGTTCCAAAGTTTTTCAGAGTGGCCAAAAGATGTAATCGTTGCGGAGATTGCGACCACCATCAACATCGCGACAGCAAGACCAAACGCCCAAGTGACTTTTACGGACCGGGAGCCTTGGAGAAACAGATTGACCGCAGCGACCAGCCCGATTGCAATACTGCCGGCCACGGATAGAGTGAACCAAGTGCTCGTTGCATATGCGGAGGTCAGGCCTAGCAAGCTGCTCGCCGTGATTACGACAGGTACGGATAACTTATTCTTTGACGCTGGCTGCATGAGGTTATGTTCGTCTTTGTTTTGCTAAGGGATCAGGCCAATCTAGGCGAAATTCCACTAACGGGACTGAATCAGAGCCAATCGCTTGGCTGCTCATACAATAAGCAAGGAAGTAAAGGGCATTGCTTGGATATTGCAAGGGTCCTCAATGGAATACTTTGATGGGCTCAACATCATCGCGGCTACGACCGAAGCTTTCTTTCTCCGAGCAACCACCAAGAGAGCCTGCGCAGCCTGAGAGCACACACAGGACACCAACTAGATACCAGGCGCAAGAACTGTACGCGAATCCGTGGAGGGGCTGGACGAAATCCTAACTCAGTCTCGATCTTCTCAAAATCGAGCTCGCTGAGGTCAACTCCCTTCATACTGTGGCTCAGGCCATCGGCACCCATGATGCATTGTGTGCCAACAATTTTTTTGCATGTGACTCGCCCAGCTAGAAGTACAGCTCTCAGTATGAAGTGGTAGTCGCCTGCTAATTGAAGGTCTTGACGAAATGTGCGCCCATCGAACAGCGAGCGATGGTGGAGCAACCCCGGATGAGGAATCCAAAACCGGCGCAAGTCTGTGGGGTAGATTTCGGTCATTTCCGGTGGTGCGTAGAGCCTCTCGCGGTCGCCGAGGCGCCGAATCAAATTTCCATAAATCAGTGCAGGCTTCACTTGCACCTCGGAGGCGTACGAGAGCGCAGCTGCAATCCAACCTCGGTCAATAAGATCGTCTGCGCCCGAAAAACAAATGTATTCCCCCGCAGCGTACGGCAATGCCTGGTTCCAGGCATCGTAAATGCCCTTATCGGAAAGACTTATGAATTTAGACACCACCGCAGCGTTCTTCGTAATTATCTCGTCAGTATGGTCGGTCGATTTCGCATCTTTGACGATCACTTGCTTGGGAACCGTGATGGTCGCCAGATGGGTTAGGCATCGGTCCAAGTTGTCCGCGTTATTCTTGGTGGCGATAATGATTGTGAACATCACGAAGTCTTCTAATCAGCATGAATTTGGCAGCAATCTAAAGTGAACTTCAAGCGGGGCTATACTTTTCAGCCTCATACCAATGCGAGCAATGAATGGCACAGATAACGATTCGAAAAATGCTTGGACGCGCGTACATCCTTTTTGACCCGTTGAATATTTTCCTTTACAGACTTATTGCAGGATACCGTTTGCCCATTCCGCCGGCCGAAAACAGAATGCGCGTAGGAAGTCGAAGTGTTTGGAAATTCATGGCTGCCGGTCGGCGCTGTTATCTGCCAATTAAACAGGCGATGCAAAAGTTCGGCGGGCCTTCAAAGGGCGAGACGCGCGTATTGGATCTCGGCGCGGGCGTCGGAAGAGTAATGCAGTACTTCCTTAGTGACCCCGTGACGCTCTATACCAGCGATGTTGACGAAACTGCCCGAGAATACATTGCCAAGAATTTTCCGGACGTCCACGCCGGGTCTAACAATTTTGCCCCCCCGCTTGGTTTCAAAGACTCGTTTTTCGACGTTGTATACGCGGTATCTGTCTGGACACATCTAGCGCCCGAATTACAAATCCCCTGGCTTAGAGAGGTCAAGCGAGTTCTAAAGCCAGGAGGGATAGCCTTGATCACTACGATTGGACCATACGGCTACCAGCGCGGCACTCATCTCCAAGCGGTGTCTTTTGGCTTGAATGAGCTTGTATCTACCGGCTTTCAATACTCCGAATATCCGCCCCACTTTAAGTCTCCGGGAACTGGCAATAAATACGGCGCCACGTATCAAACCCCGGAATACCTGAGAAGAGAGTGGAGCAAGGTAATGCAAGTCGAAGACATTCAAGTCGGTGTAATTGACAACCTAAACGATTTAGTCGTGCTAAGAAAGGTCTCAACTTAAACGGCATGCATGAACTAACTTCGATGCGATGTCATGAGCGAAGGCTTGTCGAGTGATCACAAGCGGATAAATAATCCGTCTGCCTGGAGAGTTCTTCCGTCACGAGGGTCCGTAAATCCAGGCTGTAATGCCCAAAGGGAAAATCCTTCCACTTCCAAACGGCTTATCAATTCTCTCCACAAATGTTGGCCTTGATATAGTGGGACTAGAGTTAATTCCAGAAGTATGCCCCGCAAGTGTGGAAGGACATTCATGGCACCGTCTAAAACTTCCCACTCAAAGCCTTGGGTGTCAACCTTGAGGAATGGATTCTTGAATTTTGTTACATGTTCAAGCGCAATAGAATCCAAGGTCTGCAACGTAACAAACTCGCTTCCAATGTACGCGGCATATGGCGCAGCCTGAATATGGCTGTCCAGCATAGGAAGCAAAGAACTGCTCGCAGAGTTGCCTGCGATGTTGATTTCAGTTTCGCCGTTCCGCGCTCCTAATGCGCACCTTGGATGCACACTCCATTTTGGGTCTCCAGCGCTAAGTTGGAGCAATGCGGCGTGTGCCGCAGAAAGTGGCTCAAATGAAACAATATTCCCTGCGTAGCCACATGCCCGCGTCTCCGATGCAAATTGGCCTTGGTTGGCGCCAACATCAAGAATAAGGTCAATCTCAAACTTGCGTAATGCAGCAGCTATTTGGGCGCTTGGCGATACATCCGGCGCATGCTTGTGAATATCAACTCCAAACTTTCTTAGCGTGCTTTTGACAATGCCTTTCCCGAACCTGATCATCCAATCTACCTTCCCATTTCAACGGTGGAACATGAAAGACGCAGGCTTCTCACTTCCGACTCAAGTCGTCAAAAAAATGGTGCGCTTCACGAATAGCGTCAATGCCAAATGCTAGGGTGTACTCTTGCGGCTAATTTCCTGCCAAAGCTGTAACGGCAGAAGCCACACTGCCGTGCAAAGGGGGCAAATTCTGATCGCGGCGCCTTCATGAGAAACAATGCAGGACAATGTAGCGTCACCAAGAGGGTTGTAGCGCAGGGCTCCCGTGAAGAGGGCATCTTCTTCGATATCATTTTTTCCGTAGCAGCGCACATGCACAGATCCGAGTAGCCTGGCACTCGGGTGAAGATGTACTTCATCGCCAAAGTAGTACTTTGATTGTAGCTGGTGAATTGCACATTTCTTTTAAGACCCTGGCTTGGATTGCAAAATTGGGGCGTTGGCGAGTTTCAACAGTCGAAGCGGTAACAGCCAGCAGGCTGTTGCAACCGAACCAACCAGCATTCCGAGGACGACCCCGGTAGAGCCAAATGGGGCGGCCAGCAAGAGCCCCGCACCAACTGTAACTGCGATCTGAATTGGGACCCATTTCAAAAACCATTTGAAGTCGCTGATTGCGAAGAGCGCTGTTGCCAATGTATCAGTCCACACTCTCACGGCACAGTGAATCAATGCTGCGATCAAGCAACCGGTGGACGGCATCTGAATGGCGTTTCCGAAGATGATGCGAAACGCGTCATCGAACACTGGCCAGAGAAAGACTCCTGTGAGCAGAGTACACCCCGATGCAATCCAAGCGGTCCGCAGCAATTCATCCACTGCGGCGCGCATTTCTAAGCCATGCTGCGCCGTGGAGAATTTGAGGGTGAGGCGAGGCCAAAGATTAGCCAGAAAAACACCGTAGCTGACCACTGCCAAACCAATTAATCGTTGAAGTGCGGCGTAACTTGCGAGCTCATCAACTGAAGCCGATTGAGACAGGATGATGAAGTCTGTCCCATAAATCAAAGCTCCAGCGAACAATATGAGCCAATACTGACGACCGCGAGCTATGAGTATTTCAACTACTCGAATCCACTTCCTGCCGACAGTGGTTCCCTTAGTGCGCGCAATCAAAGAGAACCAGCCCACGCCTCCGGCGAGCGCCAAGGGGGCATGAAGAACCAAGAATGCGGTAAGAGAGTTTGCGAATCCTGGGTCCTCTCGCAACGCAATTCCGGCGCCGAGAGTTGCGACTGAGGCGCAGATGCTAAGCCAATAGACGACGCGCGCCAGTCCAAGGGCGAAAAGCATTCTATTTGCAATTGACGTTAGGCCAATTGCGGAAAATATGAAAACAGCGACGGGGAGCATCAGAGGATTAGATGTCACACCTCCATAAATTGACTCGTTTCCAATAAGTAGGGGAAGCACAAACTGTATTGAGATCAAGACTAGCCCTGCAATTGGCACCCCAAGCCAAACTACAAACTGCCGAGTACACAAGACTAGCCTTGTGATCGAGAGGCTCTTTGCAAGCTTCCGACTAGCAGCATTCTGACTTGCAGCGCCAAGCCCGATATCACACCAAGGAACGACTATTGCGAGGCTGCTGAGCGCTCCAAGAACTGCGTACTCCAAAGGTGTGAGGATTCGTGCAATTACTGCAAGGTTAGTGACTCCCACAACCAGTGATACGAGTCTCGCTACCAGTCCCAGGCTTACATCAAAAGCTAGATCTTTTGCACCTAGAGTCATAGGTGATTCGAACTGTCCCTAGGCGCCAGAAGTTGCCTAAGTTGGTCAGCAATCCCTGTGCCAACCGCCTCGGCAGTGAGAGTTCTTCGCGCCATCTTGCCTGCGGCATCTGCGCGTTCATTCAGTATTGCTGGATTTCGCAGAATTGATTCGATCACATTTACAATCGCCTCAGCAGAGCCTGGAGGAACAAGGAAGGCCTCAGAGCCGTTGACGAATTCGCAAGTCGCCTCGGTGTCTGCAATTAAGAGCGGCACTCCGAGGGCAAGGATCTCCATCATCTTGTTTGTCGTCACAGCACGAAAGGCGTCTATCGCTGCCATGCTGACATCGGGTTCAATTAGGTGGCTTATTGCAATATGCGAATCGATTACATCTTGAAAACTAGTGCTAGCTGCTCGAATGTTCACGATCGCGAATGAGGATTCGACTTTTAGTGCTGCAATCCTTTGGCGAAGCCGCGCCACACAATCTGTTTCTGGGGTCAAGCAAGAAAAGTGAACGTGTATGCCTCTGTCGCGAAGTTGCGCCGCGACGATCGCCAGTAGGCTTAGTCCATGCAGCGGGCTAGCTCCCCCCCAAAACGCGACCTTTAATACGCTGTTGATGTCTTCTTTCGGGAAAGACCAAGCCGGCAGGCGATCAAGCTCGGCGGGGAGACCAATTGGGCATAGCACCGATGGTTTGGATCGCATAAGTGGAAAATTTTTAAGTCTGTTGGCATATTGCGTGGAATATGATTGGACAACATCAACGCTGGCTAAGCATAGCCAATCGACGAGCGCGTGTTTGATGGATCGCATCACAGGGATGGGGGGGCTACCCAGTGCGTACTTCAGAGAAGAATAGTACTGATGATCTTGTCGCAATACATGCGGTCCGCTCACGATTAATGAACGCGAGCCTATGCAAGCTAGTTTTGCGAGAAGCAGATCTGCGGGATTGAATAGAAACTCGTCAATCCAAACTATCTCAGGCGCGCCCTTTCGAGCTGCTTCTCTCCGTAGATCCGCATACCAAGCAAACAACTGGAGCAGATGGGCAAAGCGTTGCTTTCCATTGCTCAGCGGACGTTGATAGATTCGAAGGTCCACCGCTTTGCTTAGAGCGCTAAGTAAGCTTAGTGTCTTGTGGTAAGAGTTTTCCGACTGCGATTTGATGTACCAAACTTGAGTCTTTTTGCAATCCATATTGGCGGCGGGGACCAGGTTCGAAATTTAGAAATACGCTTTGCCCTACATATTGGCCACTGACAGCGGTATAGATATCTGTATCAATTCAAGACCGAGAGTTTCATTCTCGGAAGTTTGATTATCAAGTGGCTGGTCTGAAAGCGGTGTCTCGGAGATGCTTTTGGCACCTTCGGTGCGTCCACAATCTTGGTCCTGAATGCTCAAATATCTATCCGGTGACTCGCCTATGGGCCGCTCTCGGCCAGCATTAAGCTCTCAAGACTTCGCGTGCTCAGCGGCGCCTGTTGCCGGTCGGTCCTGTGTAGGTCACTTTTTTCAAATCCGATTGAACATGCCCTGAATGCCTTGATGTGAGGACTTTTTGCGACGACCAGTTGAAGCTACTTTTCTGCTTTGCGATTATCGCCCACGAACGACATCCCATCTGGCCCGCTCCACATTGCGCTCAATGTTTGCAGCATGGCCGCCCCAATGAGGACGCGCTTCGAGTATTAGGCACCGTTCGTGACCAATATGGTAGGAGCATGAGAGGCCAGCTACTCCTGCGCCCAAAATGACTGTTCTCAATTCTTAATGCCTCAATATTTTTCAGTACAGGAGCATGTGCAGCCTTTCTCGCTCATTCGAATGTCGCCAAAGAAGGAAGATATGCAACCTTGGAAGCAACTATCTAGAGGGCGGCATCTCATTTCTTTATTAGCTGCGCTAGCCCTTCAGAAAGTCGAATCGTAGGAAACCAGCCATTTAGCAATGAAACGGGGACCTGTGGCACTAATATTTCTCGCCGTCTATAGGTCCTCTGACCCCAACGTACGTTTGGTTGATGGCCCGCCAGTTGTTCAATCAGCATTGACAGGTCTCTGAGAGTAATTGGAGCACTCGACGATATGGACCTAACTTGGTGCCCGGGCTGCTCGCTGGTTATCTGTGCGGCTAGCAAGAGGGCATGAACTACGTCTTCGACGTGTACCAGATCCAAATACTGATCGCCAGGTGTTAGGCCAATTGGATTGATCGAAGTAAGTGAGTCTATGAGTAGTTGCAGCACCTTCTGTCGACCATCACCAGGTCCGTATGTGTCCGGAAGCAACAGCGAGACCGCACTTATGCCCTCTGCGCACGTATAGTACGTAATGAGGTCTTGTGCAGCCTGCTTAGTTGCCGAGTAAAGACATCGTGGTTCGTACTCAGTGCTGTTGTAGCGCTGCCAGTATGAGCCCGCGTTGACCAACCGGTGGCAGCCTGAGCGTTTCATGCCTTCCAGCAATCGTAAGGTCAGGGCAATATTGGACTCGACTAGGACATCTACGTCGCTCGCTTCGTGGCTGGCCGTTGTGGCCGCTGCCAAATGGAAGACTACTTCCGGAGACGCTTTCATCACAAGTTCGACTACGGACTCAGTGGCGCTGTCCGTCTCGTGCATGACGAGCTTCGTCAGCGAAGTCGGCAGTTTTCTTGGTTCGGCTCTATGTCGCACCAGCGCATGAACTTCTATGCCTCGGTCAATCATGCAGCGTGCAAGGTTCGAGCCAATGAATCCGGTTACGCCGGTTAATAGGACACGTTTTGGAGTCATATTTAGTTGAGAACAGGCTCGGCAGTGGAACCGTTGGCGCGCCGCTCTAGAAGTCGACGCCTAGAAATGTGCCAATTGTCTGCGATACATAGTCGTGCATTTCAGCGTGAAGTCCTGGATGAATACCAATCCAGAAAGTTTTGTTGAGCACTGTATCCGTGCGCTCCAAATCGCACGCCACGCGATAATTGCGCCCTTCAAAGTAGGGCTGCCGCGTGAGATTTCCCGCGAACAACAAGCGCGTGCCAATCTTGTTCTGATCCAGGTACTTCAACAGGTCCACCCTGTTCACCGGCGCGTCCTCGCGTAGCGTGATCGGGAAGCCAAACCAGGATGGGTCGCTGCCAGACGTGGCTTCCGGCAGGATCAGGAATTCCTCCACCGACTTCAGCCGCTCTTTGAGGTATGCAAAGTTGGCCTTGCGGGCCGAGATGAACTCGTCGGCCCGTTCGAGCTGCGCAAGGCCGCACGCTGCCTGCATGTCGGTGATCTTCAGGTTGTAGCCGGCGTGTGAATACGTGTACTTGTGGTCATAGCCTGTTGGCAATGAACCCAGTTGCCAGCCGAAGCGCTTTCCGCAAGTGTTGTCCTTGCCCGGCGCGCAGTAGCAGTCACGGCCCCAGTCGCGGAAGGATTCGAGGATGCGCTTCAGATCGGGGTTGTTGGTAAAGACGGCGCCACCTTCACCCATGGTGATGTGGTGTGCGGGGTAAAAGCTGAGTGTGCCGATGTCCCCAAAGGTGCCCACCATCTGGCCTTCGTAAGTGGAGCCGAGCGCGTCGCAGCAATCTTCGATCAGCCACAGCCGGTGCTTCTTCGCGATCTCGGTGACGACCTTGAGGTTGTACGGGTTGCCCAAGGTGTGGGCCAGCATGATGGCCTTGGTTTTTTCGGAGAGGGCGGCCTCGATCAGGCTCACGTCGATGTTGTAGGTTGGAATGTCGACATCCACGAACACCGGCACGCATCCGTTCTGGATGATCGGGTTCACCGTGGTGGGGAACCCCGCTGCAACACTGATCACTTCGTCGCCCGGCTTCAGTGCGCGCAGGCCCAAGCTGGGCGAGGTGAGGGCAGTGAACGCGAGCAGATTCGCAGACGAGCCTGAGTTAGTGGTCAGAACATGCTTCACGCCGATGAACTCGGCCAGCTTCTTTTCGAAGGCGTCATTGAATCGGCCCGTGGTAAGCCAGCCATCGAGCGACGCTTCCACCATGAATTGCAATTCGCGTTCGCCAATGACTTTTCCAGACGGTGGAATGACTGTGACGCCGGGTTCAAATGCCTTGGGGGCGTGGGCGATCGCGGCATATTGGGCGACCAGGTCGGCAATCTGCGCGCGCAGTTGGGACTCTTTGGAGGGGGCATTCATGTGCTTGTCTGCGAGTAGGTGTTGATCTGTTGAAGCGTCGTTGCGCGCATGTCCTGGCCGGTCGCGTGGGCGCGGTACCAATCCACTAGCCAGTCCAGGCACTCGGTCAGTGTCAGACGCGGACGCCAGCCGAGTTGCATGCGGGCCTTGGAAGAATCCAGCTTGAGATAGTGGGCTTCGTGCGGGTGGCTGCCCCCGTCCTGCTGCCACGCCGCGCCCGCGCCCCAGCGCTGCACCATGTGGTCGCATATCCAGCGCACGGTACGGGTTTCGTCGTCACTGGGGCCGAAGTTCCAGCCGGAAGCGAAGTCATTGCCCTGCTCGTGCAGGCGCTCGGCGAGCTGCAGATAGCCGGCCAGAGGCTCCAGCACGTGTTGCCAGGGGCGGATGGCGTCAGGGTTGCGAATATTCGCAGGCCTGCCTGCAGCGATGGCGCGAATGATGTCGGGGATCAGGCGATCTTCCGCCCAGTCGCCGCCGCCGATGACGTTGCCTGCGCGGGCGGAGGCAATGGCGACTGGCGGCCGGGTGTTGGCATTTGGTCCGAAGAACGAGTCACGCATCGCGGCGGTCACCAGTTCTGCGCAACCCTTGCTGTTGCTATACGGGTCGTGGCCGCCCATGGACTCGTTCTCCCGATAGCCCCAGATCCATTCGCGGTTTTTGTAGCACTTGTCACTGGTGACGACGACGGCCGCGCGCACGCTGGGCGTGTGGCGGATCGCTTCCAGCAGATTCACTGTACCCATCACATTGGTTTCGTACGTCTCGCGCGGGTCGGCATACGAGCGACGCACCAGTGGCTGGGCCGCCAGGTGGAAGACGATGCCGGGTGTCGCGGCACCGAGCACCTCCCGCAGCTTGGGATATTCACGGATGTCGGCGACATTGGAGCGGCAGTCTTCCTGTGCGATACGGGCGAGATCAAACAGATTCGGCGTGGTGCTGGGGCTCAACGCGTAGCCGGTGACTTCGGCACCCAATTGCTTCAGCCAAAGCGTCAGCCAGCTTCCCTTGAAGCCGGTGTGGCCGGTGACAAAGACGCGCTTGCCGCGCCAGAACGCTGTGTTTGCCACCTGCATCACCAGCACTTCCAGGGCGCTTTGCCGCTGGCCCACAGTTCTTCCAGCAGCATCTTGTCGCGTAGCGTGTCCATCGGCTGCCAGAAACCTTCGTGCAGATACGCCGACATCTGGTTGTCCCGGGCGAGATTTTCCAGCGGCTCGCGCTCCCACACAGTTGCGTCATCGTCGATGTAGTCAATGACCTTTGGCGACAGTACGAAAAAGCCACCGTTGATCCACCCGCCGTCGCCCTGCGGTTTCTCCTGGAATCCGGCGATCCGGCCTTCCTCCACCTTGAGCGCGCCAAAGCGACCGGGAGGCTGGGTGGCGGTGACGGTGGCAAGACGCTTTGCTGCGCGGTGGAAATCGATGAGCTTGGTGATGTCCACACTGCCGACACCGTCGCCATAGGTGAAGCAGAAGTCCTCGTCGCCGAGATACTGCTTCACCCGCTTCAATCGGCCGCCGGTCATGGTGTTTTCGCCGGTGTCCACCAGCGTCACGCGCCAAGGTTCTGCTTTGGCGTCGTGGATTTCCATTTTGTTGGCGCGCATGTCAAAGGTCACGTCAGACATGTGCAGGAAGTAGTTGGCGAAGTACTCCTTGATGATATAGCCCTTGTAGCCGAGGCAAATGACGAAGTCGTTGATGCCGTGGGCGGCGTAGATCTTCAGGATGTGCCAAAGGATCGGCTTGCCGCCGATTTCGATCATGGGCTTGGGACGCACGGAGGTTTCTTCACTGATGCGTGTGCCCATGCCGCCGGCGAGGATGACTGCTTTCATGCTGCGACCTTTTGCTGTGATGAGGCGCGGGAAAGGTGTTCTTGATGGGCGCTGGCAATGCCTGCCTCAAGCTCAATTTGCGGCCGCCACCCCAACGCGAATATTCGCGAAGTATCCAACAGCTTTCTGGGTGTCCCGTCCGGCTTGCTGGCATCCCACTTCAGCTCGCCTTTGAATCCCACCACCTCGCACACCGTCTCCGCCAACTCGCGAATGGTCATATCCTCGCCGCAGCCGACGTTGATGAGCGGCAGGCGGTTTGAGGGCAGCGCCTTCTGCACGGCATCCCATGGTGTGGTGACCAGCACGAGAAGCGCGGCGGCCAGATCGCCGCTAAAGAGGAACTCCCTGCGCGGCGTGCCGCTGCCCCACACCGTCATGCTATCGGCCCCCGCCAGCTTGGCCTCGTGCGCCTTGCGGATGAGCGCGGGCAGCACGTGCGAGGTGCTGAGATCGTAGTTGTCGCCGGGGCCGTAGAGGTTGGTCGGCATGGCGCAGAGGAACTGGGTGCCGTATTGCTGGTTGTAGCTGCCGCACATCTCGATGCCGGCAATCTTGGCGAGTGCGTAGGCCTGATTGGTTTTTTCCAGCGGGCCGGTGAGGAGGTACTCCTCCCTGATCGGTTGCGGGCAGTCGCGCGGGTAGATGCAGCTCGAGCCGAGGAAGATGAGCCGCTTCACGCCGCTCTTCCAGCTCTCGTGGATGACGTTCGTCTGGATGGCGAGGTTCTGGTGGATGAACTCGGCGGGACACGTGTCGTTGGCCAGGATGCCGCCCACCTTGGCGGCGGCGAGGAAGACGTATTCTGGCTTTTCGCGTTCGAAAAATTCGCGTGTGGCGCGTTGGTCGGTGAGGTCCAGCTCCGCGTGGGTGCGCGTGAGCAGGTTGGTGTAGCCCTCTGCCTCGAGCTTGCGCACGATGGCGCTGCCGGCCAGGCCGCGGTGGCCAGCGATGTAGATTTTTGCGGATTTGTGGGTGAGTTCACTCATGGGTGCGGCGGTGTGGCCCGGTTGCCCTTCGATACCTCAGGGCGAACGGGGAAGAGGGTGAGTTTGGCCCGGAAAGGGCGGGTAGTCGCAGATGCATCATGCGTCCACTGAGCGTACGAATGGGCCGTATTGAAGCAAGGCTTCATCAAATGTGAGGAGCTCCATTCGCTCAACTCTTGCCTGCGCAACCAGCAGGCGGTCAAACGGATCGCCATGCAGCGCGCCGAGAGAGAATACCTCGACAGCGTGTTCGGCCTGGACGGGAAGCAGGTCGAATCCGGCGGGCTCAATGGCGTCAAGAATCTGTTGCGGGTGGGCCTTCAACTTTCCCAGCCCGACCTTGATGCTGATCTCCCACATCGAGGCGGTGCTGGCAAAAACTTCAGAGCTGGAGAGCAGTGCAACTGCTTTTTTGCCGAGACGAGCAGGGTTGTTCAGCGCCCACAGGAGCACGTGGGTATCCAGCAGAATGCGCACGCTTAGACCTTGCCAGCGATCAGAAAATCAATTGCCAGGGGCGCGTCGAAATCTGCAGCAATGTCCAGTGCGCCCTTCAGCAGGCCCAGCTTTTTCGGTTTCGGCGCGCTGACCAGCGGCACCAGCCGGGCCATGGGGCGGCCAGCCTTCGCGATGATGATTTCCTTGCCAGCGGCCGCTTCTTCAACCAGGCGGGAAAGCTGGGTTTTCGCGTCATGAATATTGATCGGCTGGGCCATGGTGTCTCCGCGAATCGCTGCCTGCAGTTGGTTTAGTTTAGTCCGATCAAAAATTATATTCAAGTCTTTGTTGTATATGAATTAAGTCAATCTTA
The DNA here is from genome assembly GCA_016791265.1 of Betaproteobacteria bacterium. GTDB lineage: Bacteria > Pseudomonadota > Gammaproteobacteria > Burkholderiales > Usitatibacteraceae > JAEUMY01. The sequence continues at coordinate 100,252 of JAEUMY010000010.1, read as the reverse complement.
GGCGCGATTACCTGCAATGCAGTTCAGGCCAACATTGTCGCCAGATCACTCATGAGGTGTCCGGGCCGGGTAACCGTGATTTGTCACCAGCACATCGCGCTGGGCTTCCGCCAGATCGGCCTGCATCATTTCCTGTACCAGTGTTTCGAACGAGGTCTTCGGCGCCCAGCCTAGCTTCTGCTTGGCCTTGGTCGGGTCGCCGAGCAGGGTTTCGACTTCAGTGGGACGGAAATACTTGGGGTCAACGCGGACGATGACCGTGTCCGGCTTTGGCGCTTCGGCTGGGGCCCGTGCGGCGTCCACGCTGGCCACGATGCCAGTCTCGTTCACGCCTTCGCCTTCCCAGTGCAAGGTCATGCCCAGCTCTGCGGCGGCGGCGTTGACGAAGTCGCGCACGCTGTATTGCCTGCCGGTGGCGATGACGAAATCCTCCGGCTTGTCCTGCTGCAGCATGAGCCACTGGGCTTCCACATAGTCGCGGGCATGGCCCCAGTCGCGCAGCGCGTTCATGTTGCCGAGATAGAGGCACTTCTGTTGTCCCAGCGCGATGCGGGCCAGCGCCCGGGTGATCTTCCGCGTGACGAAGGTCTCGCCACGGATGGGGGATTCGTGATTGAACAGGATGCCGTTGCAGGCGAACATGCCGTACGCCTCGCGGTAGTTCACCGTGATCCAGTAGGCGTAAAGCTTGGCGGCGGCGTAGGGGCTGCGCGGGTAGAAGGGGGTGGTTTCCTTCTGCGGCACTTCCTGCACCAGGCCGTACAGCTCTGAAGTGGAGGCCTGATAGAAGCGGGTTTTCTTTTCCAGCCCGAGGATGCGCATTGCCTCGAGGACGCGAAGTGTGCCGAGTGCATCGCTGTTGGCGGTGTATTCCGGCTCTTCAAAACTCACGGCCACGTGGCTTTGCGCGGCGAGGTTGTAGATCTCGTCAGGCTGGGTCTGCTGGATGACGCGGGTCAGACTCATGGAGTCCGTCATGTCGCCGTGATGCAGGAAAAACTTCACCCCGCTTTCATGCGGGTCGCGGTAGAGGTGATCGATGCGGTCGGTGTTGAAGAGCGAGCTGCGCCGTTTGATGCCGTGGACAATGTAGCCCTTGTTGAGCAGAAACTCGGCGAGGTAGGCGCCGTCCTGGCCGGTGATGCCGGTGATGAGCGCGACTTTGGGTTGGGTCATGGGCGGTGAGTCGGTTTGAGTCGGGTGGGGCTTCGATACCTCATCCCGAACGGCGCAGGGCGCGAGTCGTTCGGTCAGGGTGTGAACATGTCGCGAATATTCGCATGGATCACTGTTTCGCTTCCGACTTGCCGGGGACGCGGCCGTACTGATCTTCATACCGCGTGATGTCATCTTCGCCCACGTAGCTGCCGACCTGCACCTCGATGATTTCCAACGGCGTGGCGCCGCGGTTTTCGAGGCGGTGTTTGGCGCCGATGGGGATGAAGGTGCTTTCGTTCATCTTGACGGCATAGGTGTCGGCCTCTCGCGTGACAGTGGCCTCGCCCTGGGTCACGACCCAATGCTCGGAGCGATGCTGGTGGCTTTGCAGACTGAGCCGCCCGCCCGGTTTGACGACGATGGATTTGATCTTGCAGCCCGGCGTCTCCTGCAACACAGTGTAGGTGCCCCAGGGGCGCTGCACGGTGAGGTGCTCGATGTGCTCGCGGGCGTCGCGCTGCTGCAGCTGGGCGACGATGTGCTTCACGTCTTGCGAGTGGCCGCGCCCGGCGACGAGCAGGGCGTCGGGGGTGTCGACAATGGTGAGGTCGGCGACACCGATGGTGGCGATGAGCCGGTTGGCGCCACGCACGAGCGTGTTCTGGCTGTTGAGCGCGATGACCGCCCCCTGCAAGGCGTTGCCGTGATCATCCTTTTGCGCAATGTCATGCACCGCATCCCAGCTGCCGACGTCGGACCAGCCAATGTCCGCGGGGACCGCCCAGACATCGGCGGATTTCTCCAGCACGGCGTGGTCGATGGAGATGGATGGCGCGGCGGCGAAATGAGCTTCGATGGCAGGCTGCCAGCCGAGTGTCTTGGCCGCACTGCGAATATTCGCGATGGCGGCGTGAACGTCAGGTGCGTATTTTTTTATGGCGGCCAGGATTGTGGAGGCGCGCCACACGAACATGCCGGAATTCCAGTACCAGCCGCCTTCGGCCAGCATGCGCTCCGCCGTGGCGCGGTCAGGCTTTTCCTTGAAGCGGGTGACCGGGCGCGCGCCGTGACCGTCGCCACGTGCGTTGAGATAGCCGAAGCCGGTTTCGGGGTGCAGCGCGCGGATGCCGAACGTGACCAGCCGGCCTTCTTCCGCGCAGGCGATGGCCGTCTTCAGACAGTCATGAAACGCGGGTACGTTGGTGATGACGTGGTCGGCGGGCAGCACCACCATGATCGGGTCGCCCTCATCGACCAGCCGGGCCGCCGCCAGGGCGATGGCCGGGGCGGTGTTGCGGCCCACGGGCTCCAGCAGTTTGCTGAACGGCGCCAGCGTGGCGTGGCCCTCACCCATGGCGTTGGCGCGGCTGGAGACGACCAGCACATCGTCGCGGGCAATGAGCGGGGCGAGCCGGTTCACCGTCGCGTCGAAGAGGGTGCAGTCGCCCACGACGGCCAGAAACTGTTTGGGAATCTGCAGCCGGGAGAGCGGCCAAAGCCGGGTGCCGGATCCACCTGCAAGGACCACTGCGACTGCTCTTATTGACATGAATGGGGCATGAACTGCGTGATGGTTGAAGGGTGGATTTCAGTCGCGCATTGTCCGGCGGACAGGCGATTCGGCGCGCGGGGAAATGCATTATGTTGTGTTTTTGCAACACCGAGTTTGCCCCCGCTCGGCCAATCGCGGCAACATCGGTGCAAGGGTGGCTCAGTGGTCATCCATGTGCGGGTCCAACTCGAGTCAAACCTATCAAGGTTGGTAGTACCCAAGGGAGAAGGAATGTGTAAGTCTCTTTGACAAAGCGGCTCGCGGCCCGTCACAGGCGGTAAGCTGGCAGCGGCCATGCAGGGGAAAATGAGGCTCAAATCAACTTTCAAGCCGACGGCGAAGTGACAGGCTGATGACGGGCCGGGCTGGAAAGTACTGGATGCGTTGAGGGCAGTTGGGCGATAATGTCGCCCTTGCTCCTCTCATGAATTTCAATAACTTAACGAGCGTGACGACCATGAAGAACAAACACATTGCGGTTTTGGTGGGCAGCCTTGTCGCCATGTCGGGTCAAGCTTTGGCGCAGGCGCCGACTTCGGCCTCAGTCAAGCCTCAGTATCAGATCGGTGGCGCCAAGCCGGGCGACGATGCACCGAAGGGCATGAGCCTTGGCGATGGCATCACTCTTTTCCCGACGGCGAAGCTGGGTTTCGGTCGCGACGACAACCTTTTTCTGGCCAACACCAACAAGAAAAGCTCTGATTTGATTTCGCTGGAAGCCGGTGCGCTGGTCGAAGCCCGCCGCCAAAACCAGATATTCACCTTGGGACTGGACGCGCGTTCTGCCAACTACAACGACAGCTCGGCCGACAACTACCGCGACTATTCCTTGCGTGGTGGCGCCGACCTGCAGTTCTCCGCTCGGTCCGGCCTGCGGCTGGGCGCGGTCTATGACCGCGGTCATGATCCGCGCGGCTCGACCGATCGTGGCGTCGCCGAGCGTCCGGATGTGTACCGCGACAACACCGTGGACGCGCTCTATGCGTTCGGCGGCAACGAGGCCCGTGGCCGGTTTGAGCTGGCTGCGTCCAGCGCCAACAAGCGTTATCGCAACAACCGCGCCACCACGGCTGCCGCAGATCGCGATACCGATCGCCTGCGCGGCACGTTCTTCATGCGCGTCGCGCCGAAGACGTCGGTGCTGTTTGAAGTGCAGCAATCCAATCTGGATTATGTGACCTCCGGCTCGACGCTGGATAGCGAAGAAAAGCGCTACTACGGCGGTATCACCTGGGAAGCCACCGCCGCGACCTCCGGCACGATCAAGCTGGGCCGCCAGAAGAAGGAGTTCGAGGCCGGCTCGCGCACCAGCAACTCCAGCTCGAGCTGGGAAATTGGTGTGGAGTGGAAGCCCATGAGCTACGCCAAGGTCGATCTGTTCTCCAACAAGTCGTTTGGCGAATCGTCCGGCGTGGGCGATCTCATCATCAACAAGCGCACCGGCGCCACCTGGACGCACAACTGGAACTCGCGTATCGCGACCGAGGCGCGCTATGTATTCGCGCAGGATGATTTCGTCGGCGCGGGCGCCAGCCGCAAAGACGAAACCGACACGTTCGGCATCAAGCTCACCTACAAGCTGGGCCGGATGCTGGAGCTGGGCGCGGATTTCACCCGCTCGGATCGCGATTCGAACCAGGCGAACTTCGTCTACAAGCGCAATCAGGTGATGTTCACGGTCGGCGCGAAACTGTAATTTGACACACCATCGCGAAGGGCGCCTCCCCGGCGCCCTTCATCGCTTCATCCGGATCGGGCGCTCGACCGTAAGTTGAGCGTTTGGTCCCACATCTTTGCAGGGGAAGCATGCGAATATTCGCGGCGTTTTTTATGATGATCGCCAGTGCGCTGGCGGGATTCACGTTGAGCCAGCCTGCGGCCGCGCAGGATAGCGAGCTCTCCAGCTACAAGCTGGGTGCGGGCGACACCATCACCATCATCGTCCTGGGCGAGGACGATCTGAAGCGCGAGAAAGTGCGCCTCTCGGATGCCGGCACGGTGGCATTTCCCATCCTGGGCGAAATCAAGGTGCGCGGCATGACGGTGGGCGGCCTGCGTGACCATATCACCAACGGGCTCAAAGGCCGCTACCTGGTCAATCCGCAGGTCACGGTAGCCATCGACGAGTATCGCAATTTCTTTGTCAACGGCATGGTGGAAAAGCCGGGTGGCTATCCGTATACGCCGGGGCTTACCGTGCGCAAGGCCATTTCCATCGCCGGCGGTTTCAAGGAGCGCGCCTCGCGGGAAAAGATCAATGTCGTCCGCGAAGACGACAAGAGCGGCACACCCAAGCGTGTCGATCTCAACAGCCCCGTGTATCCCGGTGACATTCTCACCATCGAAGAGAGCTTCTTTTAAGGCGCGGCATGAACGATCTCACCATCAACGAGCGGATCAGCGCGCTGAACGCTTTCCAGCCCGAGCCTCAGGAAGAAACACTCGATCTGGTCGAGTACTGGCGGTCCATCACCAAGCGCAAGTGGGGCATCCTCGGCCTCGTGGTGCTGGTCGCCGTGCTGACCACGCTGGTGGTCTACGCCATGCGCCCGACCTACCGCGCCACCACCACCGTCCTGATCGAGCAGGGCAAGAACAAGGTGGTGAGCATCGAGGAGGTCTACAACAACATGATCGCCGGCGCGCAGCGCGAGTATTTCCAGACGCAGGTGGAAATCTTGAAGTCGCGCGAAGTCGCCGAGCGTGTGGTGAAGCGGCTGAACCTCACCAAGCATCCGGACTTTGATCCGCGCCTGGACGACAATCAGTCACTCTATTCGAAGCACATCGCGCCGCTTTTCACCGAAGCCGCGCCGCCCGACGAAGATCGCATCCTCAAGAGCGTGGTCGGCAAGTTCCGCAAGGAACTGCAAGTGCAGCCGATCCGCAATTCGCAGCTTGCGCAAATCCACTTCGAGGCGCATGACAAGGAACTGGCCGCGAAGGTCACCAACACGCTGGCCGAGGTGTACATCGAGTCGGATCTTGAAGCCAAGCTGCAGATGACCCAGAAGGCCAGTAACTGGCTCACGGAGCGCCTGGGTGATCTGCGCAAGAAGCTGGATGAGTCGGAACGCTCGTTGCAGGACTATCGTGACCGCGAGCGCATCGTGGATGCAAAAGGGGTGGCGCTCTCCGGTGCCTCGAAGCAGCTGGAAGAGCTGACCCGGAGTCTCGTGGAGTCGCGGCAGAAGCGCGCCGAAGCCGAGGCGGCCTTCAATCAGGTGCAAGTCATCAAGCAGGGCAAGTCGCAGGCGGGCTACGAATCAGTGCCCGCCGTGCTGCGCCACCCGCTGGTGCAGAAGTTGAAGGAGCTGGAAGCGGAAGCCGAGCGCAAGCTCGGTGATGCCAGCAAGCGCTATGGCGCCGAGCACCCGCGCATGATCCAGGCGAATGCGGAAATGGCCTCAGCCAAGGAAAACACCCGCCGCCAGATCGAGGTCGTGGTGAGCGGTATCAGCAAGGAATACGAAGTCGCTCGTGCCAACGAGCAGGCCGTGGCCAACGCGCTGGCGCAGAGCAAAGGCGACATTCAGAGCTTGAACCGCAAGGAATTCCAGCTGGGCGTGCTGGAGCGTGAAGCACAGCAGAACCGCCAGCTCTACGATATGTTCGTCGCCCGCTTCAAGGAGACCAATGTCGCTGGTGACCTGCAGTCCACCGTGGCGCGTGTCATCGACCCGGCGGTGGTGCCCAATCTGCCCTACGCGCCGAAGAAGACCCAGATTGTGGGCATAGCCGCTGCGGTTGCGCTGGTGCTGGCGGTGATGATGGCGCTGCTTCTGGACCGGCTCAACAACACCGTCAACACGACGTTTGAAGTCGAGCGCAGGCTGGGCCTGCCCCTCCTTGGCTATCTGCAGAAGCTCCCGGGTGGGGAGAAGAAGGGCTTTCATTCGGAGTTGGCGTTTTTCAATGATTCCCAGTCGCTCTTCGCCGAGTCCATCCGCACGGTTCGCACCGGCATCCTCATGACCGCGCTGGATACGCCTCACAAGGTGGTCGTGGTGACCTCCTCGGTGCCGGGCGAGGGCAAGACGACCATCTCGTTCAACCTCGCTTGTGCGATGGCGCAAGTGAAGAAGACACTCTTGATCGACGCCGACATGCGCCGTCCGAAAGTGGGCAAGCTGCTCGGCCGCGACAGCGGCGCGCCGGGGCTCTCCGCGCTGGTGGCGGGCACGGCACAGGCTTCGCAGTGCATTTTCCACGATCAGAAGTCTGGCGCTTATTTCATGACCGCCGGCGCGGTGCCGCCGAATCCGCTGGAGCTGCTTACTTCAAAGCGCTTCATCGAGGTGCTGGACAAGCTGCGCGAGATGTTCGAGGTCATCATCATCGACAGCCCGCCGCTGCAGATGGTGTCGGATTCACTGGTGCTTTCGCACCATGCAACCTCGATGATCTATGTCGTCAAGGCCGACTCCACGCCGCATCAGGTTGCGCGCGCGTGCATCAAGCGCTTGCGCATGATCGATGCGCCGCTTGCCGGCGTGGTGCTGAACCAGCTGGATCTGGAAAAGGCGTCGCGCTACTACGGCGAATACGGCGGCTACGGTTACAAGAAATACAAGGGCGCGGCCTACGGGTATGCCTATGGGCGTGAGCCGGTGAAGGAAAAGGTCTGACCGGGAGGCATCACGTCTTTGCAGGATGTTTCGGATGAGTCTGAGGGTGTAGATTTTTGTTGGAAAGGTGTCGGCATGCTCTGCGGTTTCGCTTGTGCGGAAGCTGACGATGCGGCAGTCTCCTAATATCGATTTATTCATTTCAGTGGGGGCAACATGAAACAGGCAATTGTTTGGTTGGGCGCCGTGGTCCTGGCGCTGATGTGTGAGTGGGCCATGGCTGCGGCTCAAGTCAGCAATCTCACCGGCACGGCGCAAGCCATTCCGGGGGCGGGCGCCCCGCGCGCGCTGAAGCAGGGCGACCGGGTCAACCAGGGCGAGACGGTCAGCACGGGTGCGGGCTCCTCCATCGTCATGACCTTTGACGACGGGCAAATCGTCGCGCTGACCGCGAATGCGCGGCTCGCCATCAACACCTACAACTACAACAAGGAGAAGCCGGCCGAGAGCAATGTTCTGCTCAACCTGGCCTCCGGCGGCATGCGCGCCATCACCGGCCTCATCGGCAAGGCCAAGCCCAGCAACGTGGCCTACCGCGCGGGCAATGCCACCATCGGCATCCGTGGCACCGACTTGGAGATTGGCGCGGGTGGAGATGACCTCTACGTGATCGCCAATGAAGGCGCTGCGGAGGTAGAGATGGCCCCTGCGCGCACCGGCTCGCTGCCACTCTCTGGCCAGATGTTTGGCATGTCGCTGCCGGTGTCCGCCTCGGCCGAGCCCATCCAACTCGCTCAGGCCACGACGAGATTCTCGGTGACCGTGAATCAGGGTTTTGTCCGGGTCCAGGGTATCAACCGTAACTTGACCCCCGCACAGATACGCGCAGCGGTGGTCCAGGCAAACAACCTGGCGCCCGCGGCGCAACAGCTGAGCGCGCCCCAGTTGCAGCAGATCCTTAATTCCATTGTGAATACGGTTAGGGCTTCGCAGGCCTCGGGGGCTGGTGCGCCCCCCCCGCCGCCGCCGCCGGCCATCGATTTCCAGCGGCCTACGTCGGGTCAGACTGGAACAGGTGCGGGTTCGGGCTCTGGCAGCGGTGGTGGATCTACGCTGCCACTATGCAGCTCAATCTCGCCGGTCAGCGCGAGATTGCCGGGCACCAACTGCAGGAACGAGACCTAGCGCGATTTCGCGCAGCTTCATCGACCTCACGGGCGGCCTGCATCGCAGGCCGCCCGTTTCTTTTTCGGGACGTGTTCGGACGGGTGGGTGAGCCGGCAGGCGGAAAATCCGGTCTTGACCGGGCGGGACGACCGGGCAGCTGCCGCCGACCACGCTTGCGAATATTCGCAAGGGGGTTGACCTGCGCCGAGAAGGACGCCTAGCATTCTTTCTAGTGCAATGAATCGCCGTTACGATGAGGCGATGCGTGGCCTGCCTGACCAAGCCTGCTCATCGCGATTTCCAATCATTCACCCCCGGAGGGAGTCACCATGAACCCGCTCAAGCACGTTCTCCAACGCACCGCGCTGGCGCTCGCGGCCACGCTGCTGTGTCAAATCGCATGGGCTGCGGCCGAGGTCAGCAATCTCACCGGCACGGCGCAAGCCATTCCGGGGGCGGGCGCTCCGCGCGCGCTGAAGCAAGGCGACCGGGTCAACCAGGGCGAGACGGTCAGCACGGGCGCCGGCTCCTCCATCGTCATGACCTTTGATGATGGTCAAATCGTCGCCCTCACGGCCAACTCGCGGCTCGCCATCAACACCTACAGCTACAACAAGGAGAAGCCGGCCGAGAGCAATGTCCTGCTCAATCTGGCTTCCGGCGGCATGCGTGCCATCACCGGCCTCATCGGCAAGGCCAAGCCCAGCAACGTGGCCTACCGCGCGGGCAATGCCACCATCGGGATTCGCGGAACGGATCTGGAAATCGGGGCAGACGGTGAAGACCTCTTTGTCATCGCCAACGACGGTGAGGCGGAAGTGGAATCGCCCGGCACCCTGACGGGCTGGGTGCCGCTTTCCGGCAACATGTTTGGCATGCCCCTGCCTCTGCCGACGGACGCGCTGCATCTCGCCGCGCTCAGGGCAACAGTCAACAAGACAACCGGCTTTGTCAGAATCTTGGGAATCAGCCGCCGCACCACGCCGGAGCAGGTACGTCAGCTCATCCTGAATTCGCCGGCGCTTGCGAATATCCGCCGAGGACTGACTGATCAGCAGTTGCAGCAGTTCATCAACAATGCGGTGTCGAGTGTCCGGGCGACTCAGCGCGCAACTAGTGGCGTATCCCTAGTTCTTACTAATTTGGGCGAGGGTACGGCTAAAGTTAACGTACCATCAGGCAGTGGCGGTGGCACTTCCACGCTGCCATCCTGCAGCACGATTTCGCCGGTCACCGCGCAGAATCCCGGAGGAAACTGCAGACCTTGATGCAGCGCAACGTGCAGTCGACGGGCGACCCAACGGTCGCCCGTTTTTTTTGTGAGACCTCCCGTATCATCACTTCCCATGCGAATATTCGTAAGCGTGATCACGGCCCTCGCGGCCTTGCTGGCCGGCATTTGGGCGGTGACGCGAGGGGTGGCGGGCGAGCAATTCATCGATAGCGGCCGCGACGTGTGGGCGGTGCGCAGGGACGCGGAACGCACTGGCCGCGCACCGGCCGCCGAGACCCTCGCGGCCATGGAGCGCGACACGGCGAAGGCGCTGGCGCTCACCCCCGCCCATGGCCACCTGTGGATTACGCAGCTTCTCAATGCGCGCACCTATCGTCAGGGCGCGGACGGCAGCGTGGTCGAGAACCCTGGGCTGGCGGAGGCGGCCATCCACTCCGCGCTGGCCCGGTTGCCGCACGATCCCGTCGCATGGGCCGAGTACGCCAGTCTCGCCGACCGCGAGTTGAGTGAAGGCCGCCTCCCCGGCGGTTCTGCGCGACTCGGCGAGACCATCCGCCGCGCGCTCACGCTCGGTCCGCGTGAACCCAACATGATGTTGGGCATGGTGGACCTGGGTTTTCGCAACTGGGACGAGCTGGATGCCGCGACCCGCGCCGCGCTGGCGAAGGCCATCGGCCGATTGAATGCGGCGCGCCGCGAGTTGGCGTTGGGGATCGCCTATCGCCGTGGCCGTCTCGCGGACGCCTGTGGTCTCGCGCCCTTCGCCAGCCATCGCGCCTGCGCCAAGCCGGCGGAACCCCAGACACCCGCCGCCGGAGCGCCGCAATGATCGGTGGCCACGGCAGTACACGCGGCTTCTGGCGTGGCGCCCAGCGCTCGACAGGCCCCGCCCGCGAATATTCGCACTCTGGGTCTGCATCTATGCTGGATGACTGGTTGTATCGGCTGTGGATCGTGGCGCTCCTCTGGGCGCCGCTGCCCATTGGCAGTGTCGACGCGTGGGCGCTCGCGACCTTGCAGGCGATGGTCTTCGGCCTCCTCGCCGCGTGGTGCGTGGGGTGCATGCTGGGGCGCCTGGAGGTGAGCAAGACCTTTCGCGCGGCCCGCTGGTATGTCCTGCTGTGCGTGCTGTGGCTGGGGTACGGCGCGCTGTATCTCATTCCGTTGCCGCTGGACTGGATCGCGGCACTGTCGCCGCGCGTGGCCACGCTGCATGCCGAGACGCTGGCGCTTCAGCCCGGCGCGCGCACGCTGGCCATCGATCTTTTCGCCGCGCAGTCGCACTGGCTCAAGTCGGCGACGTATATGGCGGCTTTCGCGCTGACCCTGCTCCTGGTGAACACGCGAAAGCGCGTGCGCCAGCTCGCTTTCACGCTGGTGTTCCTCGCCTTTCTGATCTCGGTCTACGGGATCATGATGCACCTGGTGGGCGGTCGCATCGACTGGCTGGGCACGCCGATGCATCACGGCGCGGTGGCCATCGGCACGTATTTCAACCGCAACCACTTCGCGGGATTTCTGGAGATCACGCTGGCGCTGGGCATCGGCCTCCTCATTGCCGACACGGTTGATCGCAACGCCGACAGTTGGAAGAAGCGTCTGCGCAACGTGCTGGAGTGGATATTCAGCCCCAAGTTTCGTCTGCGGCTGATGCTCTGCGTGTTGGTCATCGCGCTGGTCAGCACGCGCTCGCGCATGGGCAACACCGCGTTCTTCGCCTCGCTTCTCATCACCGGCATCGTCGGGCTGGTTCTGTCTCGCCACGCGCCGCGCGGCACGATGATCCTGCTCACCAGCCTCATCGCCATCGACCTCTTCATTGTCGGCTCGTGGTTCGGCGTCGAAAAGCTGGCACAGCGCCTGGAGCAGACCACGCTCGCGCGGGAGGTGGGCAAGACACCCGTGCCCGCGCTGGCGCCGGGCCAGGAAGAGTCGCTTGAGCAGCGGCAGGACGCCGCCGTCGACACCTTGCCCATGATCCAGGACCATCTATTGCTGGGCGTGGGGCCGGGCGGCTGGGCGGGGAGTTTTCTCAACTATCGCGGGCCAATGGTGGCCGAGGGCATTTTCGAGCATGCCCACAACGACTACGCGGAGTTTCTCGCGGAGTACGGCGTGATCGGGTTCGTGATGCTGGCGTTGATGGTGCTGTGGGCGCTGGCGATGGCGCTGCGAGCGCAATGGGTCCGCCGCGATCCGCTGATGCGGGGCATCAGCTTCGCGAGTCTCATGGGCGTTCTCTCGATCCTGATTCACAGCTGGGTCGACTTCAACCTGCAGATTCCGGCCAACGCGCTGTATTTCATGGTGCTGCTGGCCCTGGGCTGGATCAGCCTGCACCTGGATCGGCGCGGCGCCCGTGCCGGCCGTTCAAACGGGGCAGGCTGATTCATGAATCCGGTCGAGACCCTGCGCCGTCTTCAGGAGATCGCGCCCGATGCTGCCGCGGCGCGCGATGGCGCGAAGGTGCTGGCGAACCTGGTCGCGGGCATCCGGCCGCGCGATCCAGACGACCCGGCGACCGCCATCGTCGCGCTGCAGAATCTCGCCTTGCACCTCAAGCATGTGCCCGCCGACGCGGCGCGGTTACGCGACCTTTTGCTGGATCTCATGGCTGCGCGGCGCCATGTGCGGCTCTATACCGATACCGGCATCCTGACGCATCACGGCTTCTTTTCGACGCTCTGGGAGCGCTTCAATCATCGCCTGCTGCCCGAGGTGCGGCGCGAAGACTATTTGCGCGACCTGCTGGGAGAAGTCTTCGACCGCGAAACCGATCACCTGTGGATCGCGGCGATTCCCGATGCGATCTGGGGCGAACTCATCGATGCGCTTGACTTCGGCGCCGCGTCGCATCCCGCGCACGGCCACATCAAGGCCGAGCTTTTGTCGGCTGCGCAAATGCTTTCCGCGCGCATCGCCGCCGTCGGTCTGGATGCGGAGCTGGTGCGGGTCTATCCGGCGCTGGAGGACTTCGAGTCGCCCTTCATCGCGCAAAGCGCGGAGCTGCACGAGGCGCTGTCGCGTTTGCGGCAGGGGTCGTCCGATCCACCGCATCTTGACGACGGCCACGTGCGTGTCTTGCTGGATCAATGCGCCGAGGTGTTTGAGCGCATCCGCCGCCTTTCGCGACAAACCGGGGCGAGTGTGAGCCTCACCTATCAACTGCTTCGCGGCAACCAGCTCGTTGAACGCTTGCGCACCGTGCTGACACTCGCCAATCCGGCAGAGCGCCTGCACCATCGCACGGCGGCGCTGGCGTTGTTCCGCGAGCTGGTGCGCGAGGACAATCGCAAGTACAGCCTGCGCGACGTGTGGCGCCGCGCCACCGATCTGATGGCGTTGCAGGTCACCGAAAACGCGAGCAAGACCGGCGAGCACTACGCGGCCACGACGCGCGGCGAGTATTTCGTCATGGCGCGCTCCGCAGCCGGCGCGGGCGTCATCGTGGGATTCATGGCGCTCATCAAGATATTCGCGAGCAAGATGGCGCTGGCCCCGCTGTGGCAGGCCATCGCCTACAGCCTCAACTATGCGCTGGGCTTCATGCTGATCCACGTGCTGCACTTCACCATCGCCACCAAGCAGCCGGCGATGACGGCGGCGATGATCGCGGCCACCGTCGAACAGAGCGCGGAAGAGGGCGGCAGAAAGCAGCGCGCGTCGCTGGATGCCCTCGTTGAAGTCGTTCCCGTGGTGATGCGCACCCAATTGGTGGCCATCCTCGGCAACGTGTTGCTGGCGATTCCGGTGTCCTTCGCCATCGCGTTCGCGCTGCTGCACTGGCAGGGCGTTCCACCCGCCGGGCCGGAGAAGGCGGCGCATCTGTTGCACGACATCCATCCGTTCGAGAGCCTCGCGCTCTTCCATGCCGCCATCGCGGGTGTCTGCCTGTTTCTGGCCGGCCTCATTTCGGGCTACTACGACAACAAGGCGAGCTACAACCGCATTCCGGAACGCATCCGTCAGTTGCGCTGGCTGCGCGCGGTGCTGGGTGAATCGCTGTCGCACCGGCTTTCCATTTATCTCGGCAACAACCTCGGCGGTCTCGCCGGCAATTTCTTTTTCGGCTTCATGCTGGGGTGCATGGGGCTGGTCGGCTGGATCCTCGGGCTGCCCATCGACATCCGCCATGTCACCTTCTCCGCCGCCAATCTCGCCTACGGGGTGGTGGGGCTGGACTTCCAGGTGCCGTTGGCGACGGTGTTCTTGTGCTCGCTCGGCGTCGCGCTGGTGGGTCTCACCAATCTCACCGTGAGTTTCGGCCTCGCGCTTTTCGTGGCGCTCAAGTCGCGGCAGGTGCGTTTCGACCGTTCGGGCGAGCTCATTCGTCTCGTCTGGGCGCGCTTTCGCGCCCGCCCGCGTGACTTTTTTCTACCGCCGAGATCGGATGCGGCGGCGGTGGATCAGGCGAAGACTTGAACGCACGCGGTCATCGCGAATATTCGCAAGACCGGACCATTGCGAATATTCGCACCGACGCGACTACTTCTCGAAGAGCGTGAAGCTGCCGTCCCAGGGGTCGGGGGCGGCGGTCCGCTCGGCTTCATCCAGGTAACCCAGATACAACTCCGCCAGGCGCCGATAATAGGGCTGGCTCACGAGCGCGTTGAAGCCCGAGCGCGCCTCCATCCAGCGCCGCTCGCGATAGGCGTTCACGGCGGCGTGATACTGGTCCAGAAGCTGCGCCTCGATGTTCGACAACGCGTCCTTCGTGCCCAGCGGTTGATAGATGCGCACGGGGACGGTCTTGCCTTTCACTCGCACCTTGTCCAGCTCGCGCCAGCTAAGCCGATCCAGCCGCGCGCGCGTGGCCTCGCCAACAACGATGGGCACCTGGTAGCGCTTGGTGAGCCCTTCCAGCCGCGCCGCCAGATTCACGCCATCGCCCAGCACCGTGTAGTTGAGCCGGCTGGCCGAGCCGATGTTGCCGGCGATGACGCGCGCGGTGTTGATGCCGATGCCGATGTCCGGATGCGGCAGACCTTCCTCCGCCAACTGGTGACCGAGCTGACTGATGCGCGCCACGATGGTCATCGCGGCCTGCAGCGCGCGGCCCGCGTCGTCCGTGCGCGCGATCGGCGCGCCAAAGAGCGCCATCACGCCGTCGCCCGTGTACTTGTCGATCACGCCGTCGTTGGCTTCGATGACCGTGTTGATTTCGGTGAGATAACGGTTCAGCAGCGCCAGTGTCTGCGTCGGCGTGAGCGATTCGCACAGATGGGTGAAGCTGCGGATATCGGCGAAGAGCACGGTGACCTCACGCTCCTCGCCGCCCAGCTCGATCTGCCGGGTGAGGAGCTGTTCCGCCACCGCCTGCGACGCGACTTTGCCCAGAATATCGCGCACGGTGTCGCGCTCCTCCATGCCCTTGGCCATGGTGTTGAACGCGGAAGCGAGCTCGCCGATTTCGTCGCCGGACTTCACCTCGATGGTATGGATGTACTCTCCTTTGGTCATGAGCCGCGCGGCATCGGCCAGCTGAGTCACTGGCAGCGTGATGCGGCGCGCGATGCGCAGCGCCCCCACCAGCGTGATGGCGAGACTCAAGGCGGAGAGAAAAAGCAGAATCACCTGCAGCCGCCCGTACGGCACCATGTGCTCGGACATCGCCCGCTGCAGCACGGCATGCACGCTGATCTCAGGAAGCTTCACCAGCTCCACCGTCAGCATCTGGAAAGCGTCCCCGGCGGTCGAGCGTGTGAAGCTCGCGGCGTCGCCGCGATAGATGTCGCGGTCGAACAGCAAATTGGCGCGGAGGAACTGGCCCACCGTGCTCGCCGCCACCTTCGGCGGGCCGGACGCGGGCAAGCCCACGAACGAAACATCCAGCCCGGTGATGCGCTGCAATTCGCGCGCGAGCTTGTCGTCGATCACGAACGACATGGCCACCCAGGAGATCGGCAACGGCGCCAGCACCGGCACCACCACGACCTGATACACCTTGCCGCTGAAGTAACGGATGCCGGATGAGCGACCGAACCGCTCCGCGTCGGCGATGAGATCGGCGAATCCGAAAGGCTTGCTCGCGGTGTCGGCCGAGAGCGTGTCGGCCACCACAATGTTGTCCAGCCCCACCAGCGTCATGCCGTCGGCACTGATGCGCCGCGCGTGGTTCGCCAGGGCCGAGAGCACCGTCGGCCGATCGCGCGTCGCGATGGCCTCGCGGAAACCATAGTCGTACGTGAGCACGCTGGTCGCCTCGACCAACTGCTGGCTGTTCTGGTCCAGGAGCCGCTTGAACACCCGCTGGCCCACTTGCAATTCCTCCCGCACCTTGCCTAGCGCCACCTGCTCGATGGCGGCGCGAATCGAGAGAAACACCGCAAGCTGCACCACCATCAGCAACACCACGAAAAACACGACGATGCGGTTTTCCAGGCTGTTCAGGCGCAGCGGCTCGAACCGCCAGCGGTTGCGGGCCGGCGCCTCCGCCGGCTCGGGACGGTTCGTCACTTGCGCGGCGCCGCCTGCGTGCGGGGTGCGAGGCGAAACTGCGTCGCGTGGCCCTTCGCTGTCAACGCCACCTTCTCGCTCGCCGGCGCGGCGGTGGGGTGCCATGCCCGCAACGTGTAGTCACCGGCTGAAAGCCCGTCGAACTTCGCCACGCCGTCCTTGCCCGTCTTCGCGAAATGCGGCGTATCCACCACCAGAATGTGCGCGATCATCTGATCGTGAATGTTGCAGCCGATCACCACCTCGCCCGCCTTGTCGAACTGCACGGGTGCGGCCGGCACGCCGGAGAAGAGCTTGATCTCGAACGTCTTCGCCGGCGAAAACGAATAGACGTGATGGCGCACGCTGTCACGATTGGGAAAGTTCACGAACGTCCCCGTCTGCACCGCCGTCACGTACGGCACATAAGTCTTGTCGATCTGCTCGATCAGCGCTTCCTTGCGCGACTTCACGGCGCCGCCGCCGCGCGCCGGCTCCGCATAGACGACCGCGTCCGCCAACGGCTGGCCGGTGGCATCGCGGACAGTGGCCTGAATGTCGTTGGCGTCGACAGAGTTTGCCAGCAGCATGGCCGGCAGCAGTCCGGCAGCGGCGCGCGCGCACTGGCGCAGTCTCCATGCCGCCATCATCAGGGGACCTGGACGAGGCTGGTGCCAGGTGGCGTGTGATCGGTGGTGTATCTCATCTTTCTTCAGGCAGTTGCCCTGTTGTTGTCCATCTACCGTCCGGGCGTCTTACCTTGCGGAGGATGACCGCCGGACTGTAGCACGGGTTCGCCGTCAGCCTGCGCGGCCGGGTGTCGATGCTTTTCATCGCACACCATTTGCCCGATACGTTGCACGTTGATCGATTTGTCTCGCTAGGCCAATGCGACAACATCTTGACCGGATTGCACCATGCCATCGGGCCTGGAGATTGCAGGGCCGATGGCGGAGACAGCGAATGTCAGAACGGCAGACGCGCGATCGGCTTCGATTGACTCACGCCATCTACAGTGTAGGTCATGGTGCCAGTGCTGCTGGAGCTGAAGTTGAGAACGATGGTGCCTGCCTGAACGCCATTCATCAATGCCGGGTTGTAGACCGCACCAATGAGGGGTGATCCGGTCGCCCGCAACAGAGTCGTGCTGTAGGTTGTTGCGCCGGTCCATTGGCCGGGCTGCACGAGGTACCACACCGGCTGGCCCTGCTGGTTGTAGGTGTACCACGCGCCGACCAGCACGCTGCCTTCCTGCGCGAGCGCGAGGCCCCAGCCGTTCTGCGCTTGGCCGCCCCACCACACATCGGTGTAGTCCACGCCCGTGGGCGAGTTGCCCGATCCGCCGAGCGGCAGCTTGGTGATGTTCTTGAAGCCCGGGATGCCGCCGATGTTCCATTGCATGGTGCCGCTCTGACCCGAGACAAAGCCGAAGGTGACCGTGCCGGTGGTCGTCTGCTGGAAGGGGGTGGCGGAGTAGTTGCCGAGCCACGCGCTGGTGGAGGCGACCACCTGTCCCGAGCAGGTGGTGAAGCTCGTATTCCAGTTGCAGCCGGGCATGATGGCCCATGTCGGTTGCCCGCTGTTGCCGTAGTAGTACCAGCCCGCGACGAGGACATTGGCGTGCTGGATCAACGAAAGGCCCCAGCCGTTCTCCGCTTGGCCGGCCCACCACGCGCCAGGAATGCCGGCGGGCGGGCTGGAACTGGTGCATGTGCTTGCGGTGGTCGCATAGCTACCCGGTGTCCACGTGCCGGCGATGCATGTGTAGCTGCGTTGCTGCGTGATGCTGCCCGTTTGTCCGGCTGGGCATGTCAGGGTCTGTGAATCGTTCGGGGGCTGTGGCCCGGCGCAAGGAATCGCGGTGCAGCTATTGGTCACTGTTTGATACGCGCCCGGCGTCCAGTTGCCGGATACGCAGGTGTAGGTCCGCTGCTGAGTGACGCTGCCGGTTTGACCTGCGGGACAGCCGACGATGAGTTGATCAGGAGGTGGCTGCGGCGCGGCGCATGTGGCCGGCACGCATGTATTGGAAATTGTCTGGTAAGCGCCTGCCGTCCAGGTGGTGCCGACGCAGGTGTAGGTGCGCTGCTGGGTGATGGCGCCCGTCTGCCCCGCCGGGCACGCCAGAACCTGCTGCTCAGCCGCGGGTTGTGGCGGCGTGCAGGTCGCCGCGACACAAGTATTGGAGATCGTGGCGTATGCGCCGGCTGTCCATGTTGTGCCGACACACGAGTAGCTGCGTTGCTGGGTGATGGCGCCTGTCTGGCCGGCAGGGCATGCGAGAACCTGCTGTTCATTCGCTGGCTGAGGCGGCGTGCAGGTGGGCGCGCCGCCAACCGCGCCATACAACGCCACGCAGCCGGCGATGTCGTCCGCGGCGAGCGCCGTTCTGCCGTTGTCATAGGTGGTCAATGGCGGCCCGGACATGAGTTGTCCGGAGACATCGGAGTGCTGCAGGCCGATGGCATGGCCCACCTCATGCGTGATGGTCCCGTCAAGGAAGGGCGCGGTGTACGTGACCGAATAGGCGGCATTCAGGCGAATGTCGGCGTCGACGAAACTGCCGCGCTGACCATTGCTGCCACCGAAAAACCACACGTTGGCGACGCCGGTGGTCGGTGCGGTCAAGCCGCTGGGGTCCCAGCCGATGACATTGACGCCGTCATACGGTTGGCCGCCACTGCCGGCGTTGGGGACGTTGGTCGTCTCGCCAGCGTAATTGAAGCTGATGTTGCAGACGGCAGACCACTTGGCCATGCTCGCCTGGATCTGGGCGATCACGGCGGCCTTGCTGGGAGCGCCGGCAGGCCGATTGGCATCGTTGTAGGCCCAGCTCATGCTGTTGCCCGAGTGCTTGACACCGTTGGGAGGGTCGTAGAGCTGGAACTTGCGGGGGTCGTGGAATTGGTAGCTGTAGACGGTACGTCCCTGGTTGTCCACAAAGCGCTGATCAGAGGGTTCGGGTGCCTCGGGCGCCACGAGCGATGGCGGCATCTTGGCGGCCTGCGGCTGTTGGGGCGCGGTGAGTCGCTTGAGCAAGGGCAGCTCGGCGGATTTGGCCGTGCCTGTCGCGCCGATGAGCGTCACCCACAGCGCCGTCGCCATGATGGCCAGCGGGCCCGGCAGCGAACGGATCGTGTCGCTCGACTCCGACAGTTGGCAATGTT
The DNA here is from genome assembly GCA_016791265.1 of Betaproteobacteria bacterium. Taxonomy (GTDB): domain Bacteria; phylum Pseudomonadota; class Gammaproteobacteria; order Burkholderiales; family Usitatibacteraceae; genus JAEUMY01. The sequence continues at coordinate 80,971 of JAEUMY010000010.1, read as the reverse complement.
GCGGCGTGTTTTGACTATTCATGGCAAGCCTTCTTCCCCAAATGCGGGGGCTGGTTCGATTCGAATCATACGAGCAACTCGCATGCCCGGTTTCATGCCGCGTTCATGGGGCGAGTCATGGGACGGGGGATAAGCGGGGATAAGCGAGGACAAGCTCGGATAAGCGCGGACAAGCGGAAAACCCCGGGAACAGGGTTCCCCGGTCGTCGGAGGCGACTGGGGAATCCGTGCCGGACCGCTCGGACGCAAGTGCCGCGGTTGCTGCAAGAACTCTGCTCTCAAGATCGGGTGGTCAACTCGGCGTTGCAGGCGGGCCGCCCAAAGCGACTTTCAATGCGTCCAACAATCGTTCGCGCGGCAACGAGCCCTGCAGCAGCACGGCGCCATCACGCACCGCTTCAGTCACATTGCGAATATTCGCACCCACCGGCACGCCGCCATCGGGCGCCACCAGCGCGGCCCAGCCGTCGCGGCCGGCGTTCTTGGCGGCGTAGAGCGCGGTGTCGGCCAGCTCCAGCACGTCCTGCCAGCGCTGAGTGCGTGGCCATTTCGGGTCGAATGGCAGGCACGCGGCGCCAATGGAGCAGGTGCGAGGCAGGGCGGTGCCATCGGGCAGCATGATGGGCTGGTCGCGCACGGCGGCGCAGATGCGCTCGGCCAGCTCCGGCATGCGGGAGCGGTGCGTGGCGCGCGCCACGATGAGGAATTCCTCGCCGCCCCAGCGCACGAGGTGATCGGTCGCGCGAAACAGCGGGGCGAGGCGTTCGCGCATCTCGATCAGCACCGCGTCACCCGCCGCGTGTCCATGTCGGTCGTTCACCTGTTTGAAGTGATCGATGTCGACCAAGAGGAAAATCAGGTCGGCGTTGTCGGGCTGGCCCTGCTGGTGCGCGCGCAGCGCCAGTGCCACATCGGCGTCGATGTGCTGCTGCAGGTGGCGGCGGTTGCGCAAACCCGTGAGCGGGTCGGTGAGGCTCGCTTCTTCCAGCCGCTCGCGGGCGCGCTGCAGCTCGTCGTAGGCGCGGGTGTTGTCCAGTGCGATGGCGGTGTATGCGGCCAGCGTGCGGAAGATGAGCAGCTCGCGTTCGCCATAGGCATGCGGCAGCGCGGACTGCAGCGTGATGGCGCCCAGCACCCGGCCGGCGACGGCAAGCGGCGCGAAGTACGCGGTGAGCATGGCGCGTGTGCCGGGCAGCGTCGCGACCACGCTGCCGGGCGCCTCCTCGACCAGGATTTCCTTGCCGGTGTTCACACACGCGGCGGACAGCGAGTCGGCGTTGTTCAGCGCGACTTTATGCACCGCCAGCGGTCGGCCGTCCTCGATGCCGTGGCGAAGCTTCAGGTGCTTTCCATCCGCGTCCAGCAGCCACACGGCCAGGTGCGGCGCGTCGGCCAGCGCGCCGATGTGCCGGCCCAGCGTCGCGATGATGGCGCTCTCGTCCAGTTGCGCGGTGATCTCTTGACCGATGCGGCCCAATTCCTCCAGCGTGCGCGATTGCTGGGTGAGGGTCGCGGCCATTGCGCGGTGATGCGCCGCCTCGGCCTGCGCCTTCTCCGTGGCGTGCCGCGCCTCGAGCAGAAGGGAGCGATTGGCCGCCTGGCGGTTGGCATGGCTTTGCGCGCTCTTCAGCGCCTGCCGCGCGTAGTCGTAGGCGCGTTCAGTGTCGCCGCTCGCGTGACACGCGTCCGCCAGCGCCAGGAGCAGCGATGCGTTGGGCTGCCAGCCTTCGACGGCGCGCCCGGCTTTCAGCGCTTCTTCGAGAAAGTGCAGGCGCACGGCGGCGGGCGGCACGCCGGGTGGCGGGGCCAGCGCATGGGCCGCGTGCATTTCCGCGAGCGCCTGATGCAGCGCGACGCCGCGCTCTGTGTAGCCATGCGCGGCGATGAGTTGTCTCGCCTCGTCCAGTGAAGCGAGGGCCCCGTCGGCGTCACCTGCGGCTGACAGCGCGCGCGCCAGTTGCAAGGCGCCGTCGACGAGGTTGTCGGTCGAGTTGAGATCGCGGCAGATGCGCACCGCGTCACGGCATGCGGCCACCGCCTCGGTCGCGCGGCCCTGGCGAAGCAGCACCTGTCCCAGCGACGCCAAGGCGATGCCGCGATGCATGCTGCGCGGCAATGGGTCAAGGCAGGCCAGCGTTTCGCGGATGACATCGTGCGCGCGGTCGAGATCGCCCAGCTCGCACAGCACCGCGCCCAGTCGAACCATCGCCGTCGCCATCACGGTGGGCCAGCCAGCCTGGCGCGCATGGGTCACGCCCCACTCGATGCATTCCAGCGCGCCGTCGTAGTCGCCCAGCACCTCCAGCACCCAGCCGCCATTGACTGACGCGATGATGGCCAGGCGCAGCATGCCCACCGTGCGCGCCAATTCGCGGGTGCGCAGCCCCGCCGCCAACGAGCGGGTCGGATCACGCCAGAAGCTGGCGGCCGCCTCCGTCGCGTTGAGCAGCGCGAAGAGCGGCGCGCCCGCCTCGGGGTGCGCGGCGCGCAATCGGTCGATCTCGTCCAGCGCCGCGACCGGATCGGAGAGCGCGACGAAATAGGCATTCCACCCCTGCACCAGCGCCTTGCGCACGGGGTCGCCCGCCGCGTCCGCATGCACGAGCGCCCGGTCGCAGGCCGCGCGCGCGGACAGCGTGTCGCCCGCCATGACGGCCTGCACTGTTTGCGCGACACACACGTCGCAAAGGCCGGTGGCATCGGCGGTCGCGGCATAGTGCGCGTGGGCGCGGGCGAGCCACTCGTGACTCGCGTTCAAGTCGTTGATCAGGGCCTTGATGTCGGATCGTGTCAGTGCCAGTCGCGCGGAGAGGGCCGCATCCGGCGAGATCAGCAGGGCCTGGTCGGCTTCGTCCGCCAGCGCCAGCGCGCGCTGGCTGTCGCGTTCGCGAAGGAACCATGCCGCCTCCACCAGCAAAGCCGGGCGCGCGCCGCCGTCGCTGGCGGCGAGCCGGGCTTCAAGGCTGATGACGTGGTCTTCAGGGGCGTACAGCAGCATCTCGAAAGTTTACGCCCGACCTGCCGGTTGGGCGACGTGCGGCGGCGGGCGTGCCGGCCTGTTTTGTTTGAATGCGAATATTCGCACCGCGATCGGAGCAATTGGGACCGATGCGAATATTCGCATCACGCTGAATCGGTCAGCGCCGGGGCAACTGCCTCGCCGCTTTCGCGTAGTCGAGCTGCGCCACCGCTTCCGCCACCGCCGCGACCCACGCGGGCTCGCCGTCGACGAATAGCTGGCGCAATGCCACCAGCGCCTGCTCCGCGCGCGTGTCGTTTCGGGCGAGCAGGGTACCAAGCGCCTCGATGGCCGCGCGCGCATCCGGATCGGGCGGCATCTTGGCCGATTCGGCGGGGGCCGTTGCCGCGCCGGGTGAAGCGGCATCCAGCAGTGGCGTGAGGCCATCACGCACTTCGCGGAACGCCGCGTTGAATCGCTCGACCAGCGCCGGGAGTTCCGCCGTCTTCGCATGGCGCAGCGCGTCCTCGATGGCGCCGGCCGTCTGCGACAGCGCATCCGCGCCGAGATTGCCCGCGCTGCCCTTCAACGCGTGAGCGAGGAACGCGGCTTTGTCCCGGTCTTCGGCCAGGAGTGTGGTCATGCGCGCATCCGCATCGGCGTGGTTCTGGCGGAACTGGCGCAAGAGGTCGCGATAGAGCGCCGCGTCGTGCATGCAGCGAGCGAGCCCGGTGGCGACGTCGACGCCTGGCAGGTGGGCGGGCGCCAGCGCGGCGGCGTCGATGGACCGGTCGGGTCGGTCGCGCGAGGCACGCCGCGTGGGCGCCGGGCCGCTGCCGCGCTCGGCGGCGGCGGCGAGCGCCGCCGGCCCGACGGCGCGCATGATCTTGTTCACCATCAGATCGGGATCGATGGGTTTGGATAGATGGTCCTGCATGCCGGCGGCCAGGCAACGCTCGCGCTCCTCGGCCATCGCGTGCGCGGTCATGGCGATGAGGGGCAGTCTGTTCCACCTCGCCTCGGCGCGGATGCGGCGCGCGGCCTCGTAACCGTCCATCACCGGCATCTGCAGATCGAGCAGCACCACGTCGAAGGTCCCCGCGCCGCCGAGCGCGGCGAGCGCCTCCGCGCCGTCGCCGGCGACGCGAATATTCGCACCCTCCTGTTCCAGCAGTTCCTGCGCGAGCTGCTGGTTGATCGGATTGTCCTCCACCAGCAGGATGGAGAGACCGTTGAGACGGGGCGCGCGCGCGCCCGCGGCCGCAGGGGCGAGTGGCGTGCGTGTGGCCTCGCCCGTGCCGCGCCCGGCCGGAGAGATGGCGCGCGCCAGCGTCTCCGCGAGCAGCGATGGCGTCACCGGCTTCAGCAGCACGCCGTCCAGGAGCGCCATGTTCTCCGGCGCGGAGAGCGATTGCTCGCGGCCGAACGCCGTCACCATGATGACCACGGGCGTGCCCGCGATCCTTGCGTCGGCGCGAATGGCCTGTGTCGCCGCGATGCCATCCATGCCGGGCATCTTCCAGTCCATCAACACCAGCGGATACGGGTCACCCGCCTCGGACGCGGCGCGCAGCGCGTCCAGCGCCACCTCGCCGCTCTCGACCGCCTTGGCGCGCATGCCGAACGCCTGCAATTGCGCAAGCAGAATCTGGCGCGCGTTGGCGTTGTCGTCCACCACGAGCGCTGCGACACCTCTCAGCAACGCCGCATCCGCGGGCGGCAAGGCCGCCGGGTCCGCCCCCGCCACGGTGAAGGTCATCGTGCAGTGGAACACCGACCCCGTGCCGGGCGCGCTCTCCAGCCAGATGCGGCCTTTCATCAGTTCGGTGAATCGCCGCGCGATGACCAGACCGAGCCCGGTGCCGCCGAAGCGTCGCGTGGTCGAGGTGTCGGCCTGGGTGAACGCCTGGAACAGTTTGCCCGCCTGCTCGGGTGTGAGGCCGATGCCCGTGTCGCGCACCGAGCAGCGCAGCGTCACCGTGTCATCGTGGCACTCGGCCACCACCACCTTCAGCTCGACTTCACCCGCCGCAGTGAACTTGACCGCGTTGTTGGCCAGATTGGTCAGCACTTGTCCCACGCGGAGCGGGTCGCCCACCAGCCGCGCGGGCACATCCGGCGCGACATGCACCAGCAGTTCCAGCCCCTTCTTTTCGGCGAGCGTGCCGACATAGGCGACGACGGTGTCGATCACTTCGGAGAGCGTGAACGGAATCGTCTCGAGGTCCATCTGCCCGGCCTCGATCTTGGAGAAATCGAGGAGGTCGTTGACGATGTGCAACAGGCCTTGCGACGCGGTCTGGATGCGTTCGAGATAGCCCGTCTGTTTCGCGTTGAGTGGGGTGCGCAACGCCAGCGCGGTGAAGCCGGTGATCGCGTTGATGGGCGTGCGAATCTCGTGGCTCATGTTGGCCAGGAACTCGCTCTTGGAGAGGCTCGCCTTGTCCGCGCGGTCGCGTTCCTCCTCGAGATCACGGGTGCGCTCGGCCACCTTGTCTTCCAGCGACCGGTTCAGCTCGAGCACGTCGGCCTCGCGCGCCTGGATGCGGTCCAACAGATGGTTGAAGCCTTCGTAGAGGCTGCCGACCTCGTCCTTGCCCGGCGGTTCGAGGCGTCCGCCGTAGTCGTGCGATTCGGCGAGTTGACGCGCGTGGCGCTCCAATTTCAGCAACGGCTCCGTGATGAAGCGTTGCAGCAGCAGCGTCAGCAGATAACTCGCCACCATCACGCCGATGAGCAGCAGCAAGAGAAAGCGCTGGTCGCGCAGCGACACCGCCGCCAATTGCTGCGTGCGATAGCCCACTTCCAGCCGCCCGAGCGGTCCTTGCAGCGCGATGGGCACGGCCACGTGCAGCGTGCCCGCATCATCCAAAAGCGAGTCGGCGCCGTTCAGCGCGGGTGGCTCGGCGGCATCGGCCGGGACGCGCGCCAGCGCCCGACTTTTCGTGTCGAGCAGGCGCACGTAACGCACATCCGGGTCCTGCGCGAGTTTGGCGAGCAACTCGGTGGCGCCCTTCGCGTCTTCGAACACCAAGGGCGCCGCGGAGTACTCCGCCACCAGGCGCGCCTGGGCCAGCGCGTTCTGGCGAAACTGCTCCGCGCGCGTCTGCCGCGCCTGACGTTCGACGAAGACCAGCATCGTGACCGTGGCGGCGAGCACGATGGTCATGGTGACCAGCATCAGTTTGCGCGCGAGCGAGAGATCAGCGAGCAGTCGTTTCATGTCAGTCCACCACCCGTGCGACTTCCAGCAAGCGGAAGCTCGCCTTCAATCCGCTCGTCTCCAGCGACTTGCGGTTCACTTCGAGCTTCAATCGGCCGGCGTCGATGTAGAACGCGATATGCACACCCTTGGCGGCGGCGTCGGCGCCTTCAGCGATCAGCAATGTCTGCCCCCGCTCAAGGTGTCCGCGGATGCGCTCGGGCTGACTCAGGTCGGCCGGCGCCATGAACAACACGCGGCACGGCACGCGGTCGCCGCGCTTCACCGCCTGCACCGACACCGGCTTGTCACCGATGGTGACGTTTTCGTAGTACGCCTTCAGCGCGGACATCTGTGGATGTTCGGCCGGCGCGCAGAGGAAGAACTGCGCCTCGCGCATCGGCGGCCAGTCGATGAAGCGCACGACTTTTTCGATGACCGAGACTTTCACCAGGTCGGCCTTGTCGATGGCGGGCGCCTGCGCGAGTGCCCGCCCGCCCGCGAGCGCCCCCCAGAGCAGCGCCCCGGCCAGCGGCGCCGCACGCAGAGCGAGTCGCCGCTTCAAAAGCGCACTTCCACCTGGGCGAACACCTGGCGGGGACCGAGTCGGTAGTCGTCGTTGTTGGCGCCGGAGAGCGTCGGGACCCAGGTGCGGCGGTCGGCGAGGTTATGCACCGCCAGCATCAGCGACACCGAACGCGAATATTCGTGACGCAAGGTCGCATGGGCCAACTGGATGTCCTCCAGCGCCGGCCGGGGGTCGTTGGCGGGGCGCACGCGATCCCAATAACCTTCGTAGCGCAGGGTGGCGCTCCAGTCGTCGCGCGGCCGCCAGGTCGCCGATGCCTTGGCCGAGCGCTTCGGGGTGTAGGCGATGCGCGCGCCGGTGGCGCGATTCTCCGCGTCGAGCAGGGTCATGGCGGCATCGAGCTTCACTTTCGACGTGGGCGACCAGGACACTTCCGCCTCGCCGCCGCGTCCTTCGCTCGAGACCGGCTGCTGGCCGGGCTGGCCGCTCAACAAAAGGTTGTTGGTGGTGTAGCGGAAGAGATTGAACACCGCGCGACATTCGGGCACCGGCCTCCAGTCGAGGGCGAGCTCGACGTTTTTCATGTCCTCGGGGCGCGTGGAGGCGGTGTTGGTGGTGGAGGGTCCGGGCACGCGGAAGCCGCGCGACTGCAAGAGCTTGGCCGTGAGCCGGGGATTGACCGTCCACACCAAGCCCGCACGCGGGCTGGTGATGCTGCCGAGGTCGTCGAAGCGATCCACGCGCACGCCGGCCGTGAGCTCCCAGTTTTCGGTGAACGCGAATTCGTCCTGCACGGAGACAAACCGCGAGCTGCGGAAGGCGCGGTCCGTGGCGGCGCCCGGTGTTGACGAGGCCGGGTTGAAATTGCCGCGCCGCTCACGCATCAGTCCGGCGATGAGGCGCATGCGATGATTGGCGAAGCGCGACTCGGTGACGGAGACGGTGGCGGTTGAGCGCTCCTCGCCGTTGTCGCCGCTGACGGGCCGGCCCTGGATGATTTCGTTGAACCGCGTGCCGCGAAAATAGGTGTAGAACACGTCCGCCTTCAGCTCCATCGTCGGCGAGAGTTTCGCGCCGTATTCGATGTCGGCGTGGCGATGCTTGGTCCTGACGGTGGTGAAGCCGAGCGGATTGGCGGGGTTGCCGGTCTCGTCCTTGCCCGAGTTGAGCGCCCACAGCGAAAGCTTGAGCGGCCCGGCCGAAAGCTTGGCGTCGATGTCGCTGTAGCGTTGCGCGAAGTTCTGGGTGAACTGCAGCGCGGGTTGGCGCCGGCGGGTGGGTGTCTCTTCGTCGTAGCGCGTGCTGCTCGCGGCGAGCGACCAGTCAAACCAGCGGGATTGGCCGTGCAATCCCGCCCAGCCGGCCGCGAGCTCATGCTCACCCATGCGCAGGCCGGCTTCATCCGGCCGATTCTTGGTGATGATGTTCACCGCGCCCGCCAGCGCGTCGGCGCCATAGACCGCCGAGGCCGGCCCGCGCATGATTTCGATGCGCTCGATGAAATGCACCGGGAGCCGGAAAATTTCCGGAAACGTGTTGTTCGACAGCAACCTGAGCGGCCGGCCGTCGCGAAGAAACAGAAGATAGCCGCCGCGCTCGCTCACCACGCCGCGCAGGTCCACCAGCGGGGCGTTCACGATGCCTTGAAAGAGATGGATGTTGAATCCGGGCAGACTCTCCAGCACGTCGCGCACGTTGCGCGCACCCATGCGCGAGATGTCCGGGCCGGTGATGACATAGGCGACACCGGGCGCCTGATGGATGAGCTTGCTCGTGCCGGTGCTGATGTCGACCTGGAGCAGATCGTTGAGCGACATGCCGCGCAGTTGCTCGATGCGAGTGTCCTGCGCGCAGACGGTGGCCGCATGGACGGCGAGCGCCAAAACCAGTGGCGCGGCCCAGCGAAGTCCGGGGGGCTTCGCTGAGTCGCTGCGGGCGGGTTTGATCGAATTCGCCGGTCGGCTCAGGCGACGGGCGAACACATTTCGCGAAGTGCGCATGAAGTTCTCCGAGTTTCTCAATCTGGCGCGCGCGCGACGACGCGGTTGCGGCCGCCATGCTTGGCCTCGTACAGCGCCTGGTCGGCACTCGCCAACAACGCTTCAAAGTGTTGACCGGTTGGCTGAAGTTCGGCGGCGCCGATACTCACCGTGAACGCGATGGGGCGGTCCTCCCAGGCCACGGGGCTGGCCGCCACCGCCGCGCGAATGCGTTCACCCACCTCGGCGGCCGCAGCCAGGGGCGTCATGGGCAGGAGCGCCGCGAACTCCTCGCCACCCAGCCGCGCCACGGTGTCGAGCGCGCGCAGCGACTGCTTCGTGATATCCGCCAGCGCGCGAATCACCGCGTCGCCGGCGGGATGGCCGCGCGTGTCGTTGACGCGCTTGAAGTGATCAATGTCCAGCATCAGCACTGACAGCGGCTCGCCGGTGCGGCGGGTGCGGTGGAATTCCTGTTCGCCCAACTCCATGAAGCGGCGGCGGTTCAGGGCGCCGGTGAGCGGGTCCGTCACCGCCATTTCACGGAGCCGCTCCTCCATCGCCTTGCGTTCGCTGATGTCGGTGGTGATGGTGACAAAGTGGGTGACGCTGCCCTGCGCGTCCTTGACCGGCGCGACCGAGACATCCTCCCAGGCGGTGGTGTCGTCGCGGCGTCGCGCGGGCACCTCGCCGCGCCAGGCGCAGCCCGCGCGCAACGCGGCCAACAGTTCGCCTTGCGAATATTCGCTCGCGGCGGCCGGTGACGGCGGCTCGGCGAGCACGGGCAGGGCGCGGCCCAACAATGCCGCCGGGTCCGTGCCGGTCAGCGCGGCGTGCGCGGTGTTGGCGTATTCGACAACGGCCTGACGGTCGGTGATGACGATGCCCGCGCTGCTCGCGTCGACGGCGGCCTTGTACTTGCGCAACTGGTCGTTGGCCTCGCGCACCGCCGCGTTGGCTTTCACCAGCGCGAGATGGTTCTTCACCCGCGCCCGCACGATGGCTGGCGCGAACGGCTTGGTGATGTAGTCGATGGCGCCCGCGGCGAGACCGCGCTCCTCGTCCTCCTCCGCACCCGCCGCGGTGATGAATATCACCGGGATGTCCCGCGTGCCCTCGTCGGCCTTCAGGCGCTTGCACACCTGACGGCCATCCAGCACCGGCATCCCGACATCGAGCAGGATGATCTCCGGCCGGTGGCGTATGGCCTGGGTCAGCGCGTCTTCGCCGTTGTGGGCGAAGACCACGTCGCCCAACTCCTGCAACGCGTTTTTGAGCAGGCGGACATTTTCGACCACATCGTCCGCGACCAGAATGACCGGCAGCGCGCGCACGGATCAACCGCCGAGCACGGCTTGCACGGCGTCGATGAGCGTGCTGGGAAGCAGCGGTTTGGACAAGTACGCGTCCGCGCCCAGTGCCAGACCCTTGGCGATGTCGGCGGGCTCGGACAGCGAGGTCAGCATGATGACCGGCACCCAGCGCGTGGACCCATGCTGGCGCACACGGTTCAGCACGTCGAAGCCGTTGATGTCCTCCAGCATCACATCCAGCAGGATCAGGTCTGGCACCGGCGGCGCCGAGAGCGCGGCCACGATGCCGCCGCGATCCTTGGCCGTGCGCGTGCGGTAACCATAGGACCCGAGCGCCTTCACGATGACCGCGGACGTGCCCGGATCGTCCTCCACCACCAGCACGCTCGGGTTGGCCGGCAGCGTCGTGCCGCCACCGCGCGCGGTGACGATACGCACGTAGAAGCCCTGATCCTTCAGCACGTTCGCGCCGATGCTGCCGAGATCGTCAATCTCCTTCAACTGCTCCGGCGTGTGTGCGGGCTCGGGCAGCGCCGTGTCGCTGGCGAAATGCCTGGAGAAATCGAGGTCTTGCGGATCGTGAGGATTCGGATTCATCTGGACTCCCTGTGCGCGCTATTGCGGCTGTTGTCGGGCGCGGCTGTTGTTGAATGCCTATAGTGTAAGCGTCGGCGATACGGCGGGCAAAGTGGCCGCCCTTGGTGGCGGTCGGCCGTGGCGGCTGCCGGTGGCGGCGGTTGAACGGAGCGACTACCATCCGGGCCATGTGTACCCGCTACATCAGCCCCGAGCAGCGCGAGATCGAATACGCATGGACCGTCTCCAACCGCAAACCGTTGCGCTGGTGGTCGGACCCTTCCGGCGCTGCCGAGGCGCCCCCCGCAGGTGAGTCGGAAGCCGATGCGGGTGACATTGAAGCGCTCGTCGAGAAGGACGTTTTCCCCGCGCAACTGGGTGCCCTCATCAAGGTCGAGCGGCATCCGAAGCTGGGCAAACACTTCGCGCTCGTCGCCGGCCAGTTCGGCCTCATTGCCCACTGGGTGCGGCCGGACGGCGTGAAGAAAATGACCCGCGCCTGCTACAACGCTCGCACCGAGACCGTTCACGAAAAGCCCAGCTACCGCACGGCGTGGAAGCAGATGAACTGGTGCGTCATCCCCGCCAAGGCGATCTACGAACCGTGCTATGAGTCTGGCCGCCCCGTGCCCTGGAAAATCCGACGCGCCGACGGCAAGCCGCTCTGGATCGCCGGTATACGCTGGGCGTACAAACTGCCCGATGGCAAGTTCCTCGAGACCTACTCCATGCTCACCATCAACGCCGACGACCACGCGCTCTTCCGCCGCATGCACGCGCCCGATGACGAGAAGCGCATAGTGGTGATGCTGAGGGATGAGGATGTGGAGGCGTGGCTGAACGCAGCAACTCACGATGAGGCGCGGTCGTTTTTCACGCAGTATCCGGCGGAGGCGCTGGTGGCCGAGGCGGCGGCGGATGCGCCGCGGGTGCGGAGGGTGGCGGCGAAGGGAGTGGTGAAGGCCAAGGTGGAGAAACCGCCCAAGCCTGAGGGACCGGCGCAGTTGGAGTTGGGGGAGGGGTGAGAAATTGGATGTTGCGTATGGCGGTCGTTCGCCTGAGTGCAAATTGCTGCTGAATTTCTTATCATCCCGTCGCAAACGGATGCGTCGCCGTGATTCGTGGACACAGAATCGAGTCGGCTTGATGGCGAATACTGGCGCCGTTTGCATTCACGCTGGCCGTGCAGAAGTGGTCTGCATCCGGCTGAGAAGCAGCAATCTCCCATCAGTCAAAAACAGAATAGTCAGCATCCAGGAATATGTACATGAACTCGCCAATCGCGGCGCGCCGCATGTTGTCTGCAGCGCCCATTTTTCTCACTGTGCTCATCGCATGCTGCGCCCCGGCCGTGGCCGGGCAGACCATCAACACTGTCGCGGGGGGTGGGGTTGGCGATGGACTGGTGGCCACGCTGGCAAGCGTCAACGGTCCGAGTGCAGTGGCCATCGACAGCGCCGGCAACCTCTACATCGCGGACCAGAGGAACCACCGCATCCGCAAGGTGAACACGAATGGTGTCATCAGCACCGTGGCGGGGAATGGCTCACCAGGCTTTAGCGGTGATGGCGCGGCCGCCACGAGCGCCAGCTTGAACTTCCCTCAAAGCTTGACCCTTGATACCGCCGGCAACCTCTACATTGCGGATGCCGGCAATCGTCGCATACGTAAGGTGAACTCGAGTGGCGTCATCAGCACGGTGGCGGGCAATGGCTTGGGAGGGGAATTTGGCGGCGATGGCGGGGACGCCACCAGCGCCAGCCTCAGATTTCCCGTCAGCGTGGCCGCTGACGGCGTCGGGAATCTTTACATTGCGGATGAATACAACCACAGCATCCGAAAAGTGGACGCGAGCGGCGTCATCAGCACCGTCGCGGGCAATGGTCTAATTGGCTTTAGCGGTGATGGTGGAGCCGCCACCAGCGCAAGATTGGAATCTCCCCGCGGTGTGGCCGTCGACAGCGCCGGCAACTTTTACATCGCGGATTCCGGCAACGGTTGCATCCGCAAGGTGAGTACGGGCGGCCTTATCAGCACGGTCGCGGGAAGTGGCTTGGGAGCAGCTGTTAGCGGTGACGGCGGGGCTGCAACCAGTGCCCGTCTAATTCGTCCCAGCAGCGTGGCCGTCGACAGCGCCGGCAATCTCTACATCGCGGATCCCGAAGGCCGCAGCATACGAAAAGTTAATACGAGTGGCGTCATCAGCACCGTGGCTGGAGGGAGTAATGACACCGACGGCAGGGCCGGCACCGAGACCTTTCTCCTCAATCCATTTGGCATCACGGTTGACGGTGTTGGCAATCTCTTCATTGCAGATCCGCAGGACCACCGTATCCGAAAAATGAACGCGAGTGGCATCGTCAGCACGGTGGCGGGCAATCGCATCACAGGGGGCTTCGGCGGCGACGGCGAAGCCGCCACCAAGGCAAGCTTGAGATTTCCCAAAGGCATTGCCGCTGATAGTGCTGGCAATCTCTACATCGCGGACTCGGAGAACCATCGCATCAGAAAGGTGAGCGCCAGTGGCATCATCAGTACCGTGGCGGGCGATGGCGAGCAAGGCTTTAGCGGCGATGGCGGGGCCGCCACGAGTGCCCGTTTATTCAATCCCAGCGGCGTGGCTGTCGACAGCGCCGGCAATCTCTACATCGCGGATGAGCTTAACCACCGCGTGCGCAAGGTGAGCACGACTGGTGTCATCAGCACCGTAGCCGGCGATGGTTTGTCACGCTTCAACGGCGACGGACAACAAGCGATAAGCACCAGTCTGTTCCATCCCCGAGGCGTAGCCCTGGACGTCGCCGGGAACCTCTACATCGCCGACTATCTCAACTTACGCGTCCGCAAGGTCAACACGACTGGTGTTGTCAGTACGGTGGCGGGCAATGGCTTGCCACTCTTCAATGGCGACGGCCAGCAAGCCACTAACGCAAGTTTGGACCTGCCCTCAAGCGTAGCCCTCGATAGAAGCGGGAATCTCTACATCGCCGACTCCCGCAACCAACGCATCCGAATGGTCAACACGAGTGGTTTGATCAGCACGGTCGCTGGCGTTGGCACTTCTCGAATCTCGTTCAGCGACAACGGCGACGGTGGAGCCGCCACCCGCGCCTATCTGGCTGGCCCCTCGGGAGTGGCCGTCGATAGTGTGGGAAACATTTATGTCGCGGATGAGTTTGGCAGCACTATCCGAAAGGTGAACACAAGTGGTGTCATCAGTAGAGTGGCGGGCAGCCTTAATGGAGTCAGTGGCATCGCTGGATTCACTGGTGACAGTGGCCTTGCGTCCAGCGCCTGGCTAAATAGTCCCTTCGGCGTGGCCGTCGACAGCATCGGCCAGATATACATAGCAGATACGATGAACCATCGCATCCGCAAAGTGACGACTGGTACTCAGATATCCAATTACCAGGGCGCCTGGTGGGCGGGCGCAGGCGAGAACGGCTGGGGCTTATCGCTCATTCAGCACGGTCAGACATTGGCCGCCGGCTGGTACTACTTCAACGCTCAAGGCCAGCCGACCTGGGCGATTGTTCCGGGATGCAGCTGGAATACCACTAACACCGTCTGCACGGGAAACGTCACCACCTCCACCGGATCCTGGCTGGGCAATTACACAGGCATCCAGTCGCAGAATGTCATCGGCACGTTCACTTTCAGTTTTACTGGGCCGACAACGGGCACGATGAACTGGAGCATTGGCGGCGTGCCGGGTACCAAGACGATCAGCAGGCTCAACTACGCCTCGGGTGTATCGCCATCCGGCATCGACTACACGGACATCTGGTGGGGCGGAGCGTCCCAGAATGGCTGGGGCGTCGCGTTGCTGCAGCAAGGCGGTGTCCTGGCCGGTGCGTGGTACACCTACAACCAGCAGAACCAGCCTGTCTGGTACCTCATCAATGGCGGCACGTGGACCAACTCCAACGTATTCACCGCGCCACTGACTCGGGCGACAGGTTCACCGCTGATTGGTGCGACCTACAATCCTTCGCTCCTCAATGCGAGCACTGCTGGGACGGTGACGATCACCTTCACGGACGCGGCCAATGCCACGATGAGCTACACGGTCGATGGGGTGACCCAGACCAAGTCCATCTCTCGGTTGGCGTTCTGAGATCAGTGAATGACTTGAGGCTGGGGAGAGCGATCCGGCTTGGATGGCATTTCAGCCGGAGCTCGACAGGCGGTACTGCGAGCGCTATCGAGAACTGCCCGCGAACATTCGCACTGCCGACTCGGGGCGAACTGCGATCTACGGCTGCCCCGCCGCCTCAAACAGCGGCCGCACCACCGGCTGCAGCGACTCCAGCATCTGCAAGCGCGCATCCGGCGCGGGATGGGTCGAGAGCCAAGGCGACTTTGCGGTTGATGCGCTGGCCATCTTGCGCCACACAGTGAGGGCGGCGGCCGGGTCGTAGCCTGCGCGGGCCATGAGTTCGAGGCCGATGCGGTCGGCTTCGAGTTCGGCCTCTCGCGAGTGGGGCAATGTGAGTAGCAGGTCTATGGCCTTGTCATGCAGTTCCGAGGAACGCATCAGCGGATTTTCGTACTTCTTCACGATGGTGCGAGATGCGAGCTTCAGCAGCTCTTTTGAAGCTGCCAGCGTCGTCTTCTCCCGCCCATGCTCGCGCAGCGCGTGCGCCATTTCGTGGCCCAGGATGGCGGCGAGTTCGTCGTCGCTCCTGCCCACCATGGTGAGGATGCCGGTGTTCACCAATATGCGGCCGCCGTGCAGGCAACTCGCGTTGAGCTCGGCGCGGTCGGCGAGTTTCACCTGCCAGTTCCAAGCGGTCGCGTCCTCGCGGAACGCCTCGACATGGCCGACGAGCCGGTTCATCACGGCGCGCACCCGCTCGATGTCGCTGCCGGTTTCGATCAGCTTGCCAGCGGTGCGCAGCGTCTCCAGTTGTTTCGCGTACTCGGCTTCGGCGAGCGCTTCCATCTGCCCCGCCGGGATGCCGACCAGTTGCGGCCGGTCCACGCCGACGGCGCCGGGCTGCGTGGTTTGCGCGCAGCCTGCACTGCCCAGCACCGCGGTGAAAATCAGCCAGCGGAGGCCGGGCAACTTCATCGCTAGAAGGGCAGTGCCTGGCCCGGGAGTGCCGCGCCCAGCACGCTGCGGAACTCGGCCTGGATGCGCGCCATGGCGGCGTCGTTCCCCGCCTCGAAGCGAAGCACCACCACGGGTGTCGTGTTCGATGCGCGCATCAGGCCGAAGCCGTCGGCGTACTCCACGCGCAGGCCGTCCAGGGTGATGCATTCGCTCGCAGTGGGAAACTTCGCCTCGCTCTGCATGCGGGCGATGAGTGTGTGGTGTTCGCCTTCCGCCATCTTGAGATTCAGCTCGGGCGTGCAGAGCGAGTTGGGGAGCGCGTTCAGTGTGGCGCTTGGATTGGCGCTACGCGAGAGAATCTCCAGCAGGCGCGCGCCGGCGTACATGCCGTCGTCAAAACCGAACCAGCGCTCCTTGAAGAACACATGCCCGCTCATCTCGCCCGCCAGCGGTGCGCCGGTCTCCTTCAACTTGGCCTTGATGAGCGAGTGGCCGGTTTTCCACAGCGTGGGCTTGCCACCGTGACCGCGAATCCAGTCGAACAGGTTGCGCGTCGACTTCACGTCGAAAATGATCTCCGCGCCCGGGTTGCGCGTGAGCACGTCGGCTGCGAAGAGCATGAGCTGGCGGTCGGGGAAGATGATCTGGCCATCCTTTGTGACGACACCCAGCCGGTCGCCATCGCCATCGAAGGCGAGGCCGAGTTCGGCGTCCGTCTCCTTCAGCGCACGGATGACGTCCTGCAGGTTCTCCGGCTTGGAGGGATCGGGATGGTGGTTGGGAAAGTTGCCGTCCACCTCGCAGAAGAGCGGAACGATCTCGCAACCCAGCCGCTTGAAGAGTTCGGGTGCGAAGGGCGATGCGGCGCCGTTGCCGCAGTCCACGACGATTTTCATGGGTCGTGAGAGCTTCACGTCGCCGACGATGCGGTCGAGGTATTCGGCGGCGACTTTCTTCTCCGAATATTCGCCCTGGCCGGAGAGGAAGTCCTTGGCCTCGATCTGCTTGCGCAGGCTCTGAATGGCGTCCGACGACAAGGTCTCGCCCGCGATCACCATCTTGAGGCCGTTGTACTCGGGCGGGTTGTGGCTGCCGGTCACCATCACGGCGGAATGCGTGCCGAGCTGGTGGGCGGCGAAGTAGGTGAGCGGGGTCGCGACGAGGCCGATGTCGATCACGTGGCAGCCGGTCGAGCGAATGCCGTCAGCCAACGCCTTCGCGAGACGCGGGCCGGAGAGGCGGCCATCGCGGCCGACCACAATGGAGTCGCGTTGCTTGCGTAGCGCCAGCGTGCCCAGGCCGCGGCCGATGTCGCGCACGGCGTCCTCGGTGAGGGATGTGTCGACGATGCCGCGGATGTCGTAGGCCTTGAAGATTTCAGGAGCAATGGTCATGTTCAGGTGCCGTGTTGCAGGAAGTTGAAGACCCGATCCGTGAGCCAGGTGGTGCGGCCGGGGAAAGCGGGTGCGGGCCAGCCGACATGGCCGCCGTGCTCAGGGAAATGCAGGGTGACGTGCGACGACACCTGAGCCTTGGTCGGCAGCGCGCTGGCAGGCAGGAAGGGGTCGTTCTTCGCGTTCAGCACCAGCGTCGGCACGGCGACATCGGCGAGACCGGGTTTGGACGAGGCGCGGGTCCAGTAATCGTCCGTGTCGCGATAGCCGTGCACGGGGGCGGTGACCACGTTGTCGTATTCGCGCAGGTTGCGTGCCGTGCGCATGGCGGCGAGATCGAACACGCCGGGATGGTTGGCGTGCATGCGCTCGGCCTTGGCCTGCATGGTCGACAGGAAATGCTTCGCGTAGTTGAGGCTGAAACCGCGGCCCAGCGCCTCGCCCGCGGCCATGAGGTCGACAGGGGCGGAGACGGCGACGGCAGCATGAAGCAAGCCTGCGGCCTCGCTGTTGCGTTCGCCCAGCCACTTCAGCGTGGCGTTGCCGCCCAGCGACACGCCGACTGCGAATATTCGCTGTTGCGGATAGCGCGCCGCGACCCGCCGCACGATCCAGTCGATCTCGGTCGAATCGCCCGAGTGGTACGCCCGCGGCAGGCGATTCAGCTCGCCCGAGCAGCCGCGAAAGTGCGCGACGAGGCCGGTCCAGCCCAGCTCCTTGCAACGCGCCATGAAGCCCAGCGCGTATTGGCTTTGCGACGAGCCCTCCAGCCCATGGAAGTGCACCAGCACCGGCTTGTCGGCATCGCCATCGACGAAATCGACATCGATGAAATCACCATCCGGCTGGCCGTTCGGCGTGCAGTCCCAGCGCTCGCGGCGATAGGTGGTCTCGGCCTTGGGGGCGTACAGAGAGGCGTACACCGTCTGCAGATGGCCGCCCGGCAGCCACCACGGCGCGCGGTACGCATGCGGCGATTCCTCGCTGCGGTTGTCATTGCGAATATTCGCGTCGGTGGGAACGGTGCTCATGGTGTCGTCGTCAACGATTGATGCGCAGCACGCCGCGTTCGTCGGGTGTGCCGAGCAGGCGCATGAGGCCCTGCACCTTCGACAGTTGATCGGGCGGGGCGGAGAGTTCGCCGGTGAAGGTCGGTAGCTTGCCCTGCTCCCAGTTTCCCCGGCCCGCTGCACGCAACGTGCCTTTCATCGTCTTAAGTTCGTAGTGAGCCTTGGTGCGTTTCAGATCGAGAATCCCGAGGTAGTCCCCCAAGGGGCGCAGTTCGCTCAACGCAACCGCAGCGTTTTCCCACTGCAGTCGAGTCTGGCCTTCACAGCCATCATTGAAGCAGTCCATCTGATAGACCATGATCCGCAGGCTGCCTTCCGGAGCCAGCGCCCCGATCCTTGGTTCTATGGCGCTGACCAGTCTTGCGGTTACCGTTGCATCAAGTTCATTGATCTCGACACTTCGGAATCCAAGCGCGACACTGGTCCGGCCCTTGAGGTCCGGCGAGGCCGACTGCAAGGTAAATCGCGGTGAAAGGAACAGCAGCGGAATCGGGGCAACTTCCCAGGTTGCCTGTTCAATAACGATGCCTTGTGGGAGCTTCAGGTCGGCGCTGCCCTGCCAGATTGTTCCCTTCACATTATCGATGTCGACCTTCGCCTTCAGTCGATCTTGTACTTGCGATACGGCCCATGATGCCGGCAACCGTGCGGCCAAAGCGATCAGTAGCACCGCAAGGAAAAAGAGAACCCAGCGCCACATGGTCAGGTGCCTGCTTTCGGCGGCTGCAATACAGCCTCGATGCGCAGCGCTTCGCCTGTCGTGCGCACGACATTCAGCTCCGCGATCACCAGTTGACCATTCAACCCGCGCACGCCATCCAGCCAGCGGCCGAACCGGCCATCGGCCAGCACGATGCGATAGCGGTTGTTGCCGAGCGCGGTGACTTCCGCACCCGGGAACAGCGTGCGCAATGCATTGGCATCGGGCGCGCGCGCGCCGGCGTTGCCTGACGCAGTCAGCGTCGCGGGCAGGCTGCGCAGTCGCTTCACTTCTTCTGCGTCGCGCTGCATGGCGGCGTGTTGCGCCTGCAGCGTGGGCAGGCGCGCGGCGAGACTCCGCTCCGCGCGCTGCAGCGGTAGCCATACCAGTGCGAACAGCAGGGCCACCGCGAGCAGCGCGCCGCCGCCGATCACCATGCGTTGCTGGCGCGTGTTCAGCGCAGCCCAGCGTGCGGTGACGCTTGCAAGTGCCGCGCTCATTTTGCGGCCTCCCAGCTCAGTTGGCCGGATTTGCCATCTGCGTTCGCCGCCCAGGTGAGACCGGCCGGCGCGGGTGCGCTCGGCGCGCCGGAAGCGAATGCAATCTCCGCCACCAGTTTGCGGCCATCAAACTGCACGCGCCGCACCTCGCCGCCCGCGGCTCGCGCCCAGCCCTGCATGGCGGCGAGGCCGGGCACGACGGGATCGGTGGCCTGGCCGCGTTCGCGGCGAAGATCGGCGAGGTTGCGCGACATCTGCAATGCCGGATCGACAATGGCCTTGGCATCTGGAAACGCGGATTGGAATGTCGCGACCATCTCTTTGCGCACCGCCGCATCCTGGCGATTCAGTTGCCACACGGACACGCCGAGTGAGGCGAAGTGGAACAGCACGATGAGGCCGGCCACGACGGCGGCCGGCTTGAACACGGGCCACAGCGTCTCCCAGTCGGAACGCTTCGCGAATATTCGCAAGGCATCGTGGTCGAGAAAATCGAAGCTGGATTTCTGGTCGACGCGCAAGGCCGGCGCGCGCCACGTGACGGGGAGGTTCAGCGCGGCGCTCCAGCCGCTCACCTCGGCTTCGCTCGCGGCCAGCGCCAGGATGCTCTTCGGCGCCTTGTCACCGGCTTCCTTCACCGCGAGCACGACAGCGAGCGGCGGCGTGGGATCGGACGACACATCGAACGCCAGCGCGAATCCGTCCTCGCGCACCAATACGCCTTCGCGCCCGCCGGGCGGCAGCAGTGCGGACCAAGCGCCTGCCGTGCGCGGCACCAGCTCGCTTTGCGGCACGACGGCATCGGGGTTGAGCCCGACCGCTTTCAACGCGGAGAGCGATTGCAGGAGCCAGGGCTTGTCGACCACTGCGACGGTTCGCTCGCCGGATGCACTCGCCGGGCCAGCCAGCGCGAGAATGGTCACCGGGTCGCTCATCAGTTTGTCTTCAATGGCGAAGGGCAGCAGCGTGGCCAGCCGCGCGGCCGACACCGGCGGTAGCTTCAGCTCGGTGAACAGCACGCGGTTGGCGGGAATAGTGACCGTGACCCGCTCCCCCTTCGGTGCCTCTGTGGGCGCGCTCGTGCCCTCGCGCAGCAACGCGCCGCTGCGGTCGAGCAGCCACCAGCGGCAGGCCCCGAGCGGGGTGCTGCCGGGAACGCTGTCCGGGAGTTGGAGGATGAGGTGCAAGGTGGTGGTGGAAGGCTGCGCGCACTGACGACGCGCCGCGATCGGAGACTCAGAAAGGATTGACGCGAATTATAGCGGGCCACCCCTGGTTGGCCCCGCCACCATCGCGGCGCAGCAGCGCCTCGGACGCCAGCGTGACCGGATGCTCGCGCGTGCCGGCCGAGATGGCCACGGTGACGGTGAAGAACTGGCTCTTCACGTCGAGGTCGTTGTTCACCACCGTGGGCGGCGCCTTGGGGTAGCGCGCCGCGATGTCGGCGAGCTGCTCGAAGGGTTTGCTCTCGCGCTCTTTCACCAGCTTCTGCCGCTCGGACGCATCCAGCTCGGGCAGCGTGGCCTCGATCAGCAGCGGGTCGGCGGTGTTGAGATTGATGCGGGTGATGGCAGGCAGTGCTGTGACGTAGGGCTTCAGTTTTGCCACCATCACCGGCGTGAAGCCGCGCACGCGCGCCAGCTCGTCCACCGATTGCAGCGGGCGGTTGGCGGCGCGGTAGGGATCGCGCTGCGCGAGGTAGAAGGCGTCCTCCGCACCGGCCGCCGTGTTCACCTCGCTGTCCGGATCGATCCAGTCGGCGATGGCGTAGGCGAGCTCGGGATTCAGTTCCAGCTTGTCCAGCAGACGGCGCAGGAGCTGGATGTCATTCGGGCTCGCCTGGTTGTTGCGCACCAGATTGTTGAGGTTGAACTGGCTTTGCGCATCGGTGATGCGCCCGCTCACGACCGCATCATCCACCGGCAGTGCGGCGAGCGGTTTGGCCCAGGATTCGCCGAGGTGATCGACGGCATTGCGCTTCGCGTCGTCGGCGAGGATGCCGCGCGCCCAGTGGATGCCGGTGTTGGCGAAAGTTGTCGCCTGCGCCCGCGACAGCGTGGCCTCGACGCGGGTCAGCGCCTGCGATTGCCGCGCGAGCAGGGTGGTGGCGGTGATGGCGACGAGCGCCACGACGAGCAGCGCGGCGATGATGGCCGCGCCTTGCTGGCGCTGACGGCAGGCGGCAGGCGGTAGGCGGCAGGCGGAAAGCGCTGGTGACAGAGGCTTCGGCGCATGTGGATCGATTGCGAAGCAACCGCCTCCCGCCTTCCGCCTCCCGCCTCCCATGGCAACGGTCTCCATGCTTACTGCCCCCGTAACGCGAATATTCGCGCAAAGAGTTCGCCGCTTTCCAGGGTGACGGTGACCTCGATACCGTTGGGCAGTGCGCCAGCGGTGGCGCCGCCTTGTGCCGCCGTGCCGGGCACCGGCCAGATCGGCTGCCAGTTGCCGGCAGCGTCCAGCGCGCGCACGCTGAAGGCAGTGACGCCATCCAGCGCGGCGTAGGCCGTGGCGCTGCCTCGCGGTGGCATGTCGAGATGCGGCCACACCATGAGTTCCAGCTTGTTGTCCTTCAGCCGGTAAGCGATGCGTTGCGGCGCGGCCAGCGTGCCCTCGGCACCGACGTAGCCGCTGCGCGTGAACGCCAGTGCGGCCTCGGCGCCGGTATCCGGGTTCACCGCCAGCGCGGGCTGGAAAATGTCGTCGATGCTCCGCACCGGGCGATTCAGCGTCGCGCCAAGATCCTGCTCCAGGCGGGCGAAGAAGATGGCGAGGTTGCGCCATTTGGTCGCTTCAGCCTCCAGCCGTTCGCGTGAGTCGAGCACGCCGGCCAGCGCGCGATAGGACATCACCGCCATGATGGCGAAGATGACCATGGCGGCCAGGACTTCGATGAGGGTGAAGGCCTGTTGGTGCTTCATGCCGCTGCGAACGAATGGGTTCCTCATGGCGTCTGCACCGCGTAGCCATTCAACTTGGCCAGCGCATAGTCCGGCTGGTCTGCAAGCGCGGCGGAGAGTTCAATGCGGCGGAAGGCGGCGTTGGGTGTCTCCACCACGCGCTGCTTCCACTGCAGGCGCAAACCGGCGTACACCAGCTCGCCGCGGGTCTCGCCGGCTTCGGGGAAGAGCCGTCGCGCCTCGATCTCCGCCAGCCGGTTCTGCAGCACCCAGGTGGCGGCGAGGCGCTCTCGGGTTTCGCGCGCGGTATCGATGGAGAGATTCAGCGTGCGCATCGATGCCGCCAACGCAATGCCGAGAATGGCCAGCGCCACCAGCACTTCGATGAGGGTGAAGCCGACGCTGTGAGCGTGCAGTGCGCGCGCGCAGCGTCGCCCCCGCGTAGGCGGGGGCCCAAGTTCGCCACGACAAGTTGCAGCACGTTTGCAAGTGCGCGACTGCCAGCAATGTCGAGCAAGCACTTTCATGACTGCACCGCGCTCACGCTGATCCGCCCCAGCGGGTCGCCGGTGATGAGGAAGCGATGCCCGTTGCGACTCACGGTGAGCTCGAAGGGCAGGCTCATGCCGTCCGGCAGGAAGACCATGCGCGCATCGGTCTCCATCACTTTGGCGCCGAGCTTCAAGGCTTCCACCGCGATGTCCGCTTTACGAATATTCGCATCGAACGTGACCGCGACCCACTCGCCCTTGGGATCGCGCTGCCAGGTCTGCGGACCGTCCGCGCCAAAGGTCACGCCGATGGCCTGGCCGCCGAAGAGCGCGCGCTCCTGGATACGTTCGAGCTGTCCTGCAAGTGCGTGGGCATCGCGTCGTGCAGCCTGCGAGTCATCCGGTTGCAGATTGGCCAGTGCCAGTGCCAGCCCGATACCGATGATGACCGTGACGACGAGGAGTTCGATGAGGGTGAAGCCGACTGCCCGCTCGGGCAGTCGCCCCGTTGAAGAACGGGGCCCAAGTTCCGGACACCCATTCACGCGCAGTGCGCGCGCGCAGCGTCGCCCCGTTCCCGCCTTCGCGAGAATGACGGGCCGGGGCCTAAGTTCAAACCATTCGGCGTGCAGCGCCGTCATGCGCAGTCGCCCCGTTGGAGAACGGGGCCCAAGTTCTCTCAGCGAGACGACATCCCTCACAGATTCCAGTTGCCGATATCGGCGTTGTTGCCCTCACCACCTGGGGCCTTGTCCGCGCCGAGGCTGAAGACATCGAACTCGCCCTTCACGCCGGGATTGAGGTACTGGTAGTCGTTGCCCCACGGGTCCTTGGGCAGGCGCTCGAGATACTTGCGCCAGTTGCCGGGCACCGGATTGGTGGCGGGCTTTGCGATCAACGCCTGCAGGCCCTGGTCGGTGCTGGGATAGGCCTGGTTGTCGAGGCGATAGAGCTTCAGCGCCTGGCTGATCTGTGCGATGTCCTGCTTGGCCGCGGCGACGCGGGCCATGTCGGGTCGATCCATGACATTGGGCACGATGACCGCGGCGAGAATGCCGAGAATCACCACCACGATCATGATCTCGATCAGCGTGAAGCCGACGCTGCCAGCGCGCAGTGCGCGCGCGCAGCGTCGCCCCGTTCCCGCCTTCGCGGGAATGACGGGCCGGGGCCCAAGTTCAAACCATGCAGCACTGCGACGGATGGATGGATGGCGAGTAAAGGTCATGCTCAGCGTCCCACGAGTTGATTGAGTTGGAAGATCGGCAGCAGCACCGCCAGCACGATCAGCAGCACCACACCTGCCATGAAGAGGATCAGCGCCGGTTCGGCCAGCGCGGCGAAGGCGGCGACCTTGAGGCTGACCTCGTTTTGCTGCTGGCGCGCGGCGGAAGCCAGCGTTTCGGGCAGGCGGCCGCTGGCTTCGCCAGAGGCGATCAGGTGAACCATCACCGGCGGAAAAAGACCGGATGCGCCCAGCGCGCGGGAGAGTGCAGCACCTTCCTGCACGGCCTTGGCGGCGCGTTCGACCGCATCGCGCATGGGCAGGCTGGACACCACACCTGCCGCGGCATCCATGGCCGTGAGAATCGGCACGCCGCTGCCGCCGAGAATGGCCAGCGTCGAGGCGAGCTGCGCGGCATTGCGTGACCGCTCCAGCCGTCCGATGAGCGGCAGGCCGAGCAGCCAGAAATGCCAGCGGCGGCGCACGGCTTCGTTCTTGAGCGACCGGCGGGCGAACCACACGCCGATCACGCCAGCCACGAGCCAATACACGCCGGTGGCCTGGATGAATTTGGAGAGTCCGAGCAGCGCGCGGGTGAGCAGCGGCAAGGTCTGGCTGGTGCGGTCGAACACCCCGACGACCTGCGGCACGACGTACACCATCATCGCAAGCACCACCGCGAGCGACACCACCAGCACGATGGCGGGATAGATCATCGCCATCATCAGCTTCTGCTTCAGCGCGTGCTGTTCCTCGACGTGATCCGCGAGGCGGGACAGCACCTCAGCCAGTTTGCCGGAGGTCTCGCCGGCATTGACCAGCGTGCGATAGAGCTCGTCGAACACGCGCGGGAAACGGCCCATCGCGGTCGCCAGCGACTGGCCCGCGAGCACGTCACCGCGCAGCCCCGCGAGGATCTGCTTGTCGCGGTCGGTGTCGGCCTGTTCGATGAGCGCGGACAGCGTGGCCTCGACCGTGAGGCCGGCGTTCAGCAGCGTGGAGAGTTGGCGGGTGAGGTTGGCGAGGTCAGCGCTCGCCATGCGCAAGGTGCGCTGCGGCGAGCTGGCGTCGTTGGCCGCTTCAATCGCGGTGACGTCGACGGGAAACAGTCCCTGCTCGCGCAACTGCGCACGCGCCTGGCGTGGGCTGTCGACTTCGAGCACGCCGCGGGTTTCGCGGCCCTCGGCATCAACGGCTTTGTAGCGGTATCCGGGCATGGAGTTAAGCCACTGCGAATATTCGCATCAGGCCACCCGGAGTTCCAATTGCCGACCCAGCGCGCGGAGCGCCGCTTCGATGCCGTCAATGCGGGTGGTGTGACGCAGATTGGTGAGCCTGTTCACTTCCTGTGGCGTGGTGTTGAGGCGCCGCGCCAACTCGGCCGGACGCACGTTCTGGGCGATCATTTCGTTGAGTAGCAATACTTTCGCCGCCAGACTCGCAGGAAGTTCCACCACGTGCTGGCCGCGCTTGGGGCGTGATGGCTCGGGCACGAGACGCTTGTCCTCGAAATAGAATTCGAGCGCCAACTCCAGCGCTTCTTGCGCCATCGCCAAGGCTTCCTCGAAGGTGTCGCCCTGGGTGATCGCTTCAGGCAGATCGCGGAAGGTGACGACAAATCCTCCACTTTTTTTGTCGGGCGTCAGGGTCACGGGATAGCGCATGAGAGTCTCCTTGCTACTTCAGGCCCAGTTGCTTCTTGATGGCTTCCACCGTGCCGGTCTTCAATTCGGTGTTGTGCATGGGCAGGATGGACTGCTTTCCGTTTAAATAGACCTTCAGGTGCGAACCGCGCATGGTGCCAAACGTGGCGCCTTGCTTGGTCAACCAGCGCTTGAACGCCTTGCTGTTCATGGGCCAGTATAAGCAATATTGTTTATATGCGCCATGCGTTCAGCATCGAGCGCTTTGCTCATCTGCGAGTGTCTGCGATGACTAGCCTTCAGTCCCGCGTGACGCGCAGCACTTCATCGAGCGAGGTCACGCCGTCATTCACCCAGCGCAGTCCATCCTCGCGTAGGGTGAGCATGCCGGCTTTCTTCGCGGCCTTGGCGATGCTGGCTTCAGATGCGCCGTCGTGAATCTGCTTCCTGATGCCGTCATCGACCGGCAGCAGTTCATAGATGCCGGTGCGGCCCTTGAAGCCGTTCCAGCCGCAGGCGGCGCAGCCGACCGGGCCGTACACCGGGAACAGCGATTCGTTGAGGATATTCCGCTCGGTATCGTCCGGCGTGTGCGGCGCCTTGCATTCCGGGCAGAGCTTGCGCACCAGGCGCTGGGCCAGCACGCCGATCAACGTGGACGAGAGCAGATACGGCTCGATGCCCATGTCGATCAATCGGGTCACGGCACCGGCGGCCGAATTGGTGTGCAGCGTGGCCAGCACGAGGTGGCCGGTGAGTGAGGCCTGCACGGCGATCTGCGCCGTCTCCAGGTCGCGGATTTCGCCGATCATCACCACGTCCGGGTCCTGGCGAAGGATGGCGCGCAGCGCCCGGGCGAAGGTGAGCTCAATCTTGTGGTTGACCTGGGTCTGGCCGATGCCGTCCAGGTCGTATTCGATCGGGTCTTCCACCGTCATCATGTTGCGCGTGCGGTGGTCGAGGCGGGAGAGCGCGGCGTACAGCGTCGTCGTCTTGCCCGAGCCGGTGGGGCCGGTGACGAGCAGGATGCCGTGCGGCGCCTGGATGAGTTGATCCAGCTGCGCCAGCGTCGGCTTGCTCATGCCGAGACCATCCAGCGACAGGCGGCCCGCCTGCTTGTCGAGGAGACGCATCACCACGCGCTCGCCATGGCCGGTGGGCAGCGTGGACACGCGCACATCGACCGGGCGGCCGGCAATGCGCAGCGTGATGCGGCCGTCCTGCGGCAGGCGTTTTTCGGCGATGTCGAGCTGCGCCATCACCTTGATGCGCGATACCAGCGCGGCATGAAGAGAACGCTTCGGCTCGACCACATCACGCAGCGCGCCATCGATGCGGAAGCGCACCAGCGAGCGGCGCTCGAACGCTTCGAGGTGAATGTCGGAGGCGCCTTCCTTCACCGCCTGGGTCAGCAGCGCGTTGACCAGCTTGATGATGGGCGCGTCGTTCTCGGTTTCGAGGAGGTCGGTGATTTCCGGCAGCGACTGTGTGAGCTCGGCGAGGCTCACGTCCTGGCCGATGTCGTCAATTAGCTGCTCGGTAACGATTTCATCGCCGGTGTAGGCGGCCGCGAGGCGCTTCTCGAATTCTTCCTTCGATAGCAGCACCGTCTTCAACGGCTTGCCTGCCATGCGGCGCACTTCGGCCAACGTGGCGGATTCCGGATCGGGGCGCAGCCAGACTTCGATCTCCGGTCCGTGCAGGCCGCTCACCTCGCGCGCTGCAATGACTCCCTTTGCGCGCGCGAAGTGGTAGGGCAACAGGCGGACGATGCGGGGATCAAGCTGCACGGGTGGGGTCAGTCCGGACAGATCCATTACTTGCCGCCCGCTTTGGGCGCAGGGGCAGTGGAGGCCGCAGCCGGTGCCGTGAAGGCCGGCAGTTCAGCCCCCCCGAGCGGGGCCAGCACGCCCGAGTTTTCCTTGTTGAACGCGCCCTGCTGGTTGCGGATGTACTCGTATCGCTCGCCAGTGAGCTGTGCGGCAGCCTTTCCGTCGCGCAGGACGACAGGCCGCAGGAACACCATCAGGTTGGTCTTGTCGCGTGACTTGGACTTGTACTTGAACAAATTGCCCAGGACCGGGATGTCACCGAGGATAGGCACCTGGGTGTCGTTGTTCTTGGTGTCATCGGAAATGAGCCCCCCGATGACCACGATGTCGCCATCGTCGACCAGCACCGTGTTCTCGATGGAGCGCTTGTTGGTGATGAGGTCGGCCGACTTCACAGTGTTGTTGGCCGGCGCCACACTGGAAACTTCCTGGAACACCTTCATTTTGACCGCGCCGCCCTCCGCCACTTGCGGCGTGACTTTGAGGGTGAGGCCGATGTCCCTGCGCTCGATGGTCTGGAACGGATTGGTGGAGGAGTTGGCGGTCTGGGTGAAGCTGCCGGTGACGAAGGGCACGTTCTGGCCCACGATGATTTTGCCTTCCTCGTTGTCCAGCGTGGTGATGACCGGCTTGGAGAGGATGTTCGCGCGAGTGTCGCCTTCGAATGCGCGTGCCAGAGCGCCCAGCGAAAGGAATTCGGTGTCCCCGATCTTGACTGTGCCGCGCACGATGCCGAGATTCAGGCCCTGACCCAGCGTGGCCAGGTTGGCTGCAGACGAGATGATGTTCTGACCCGGGCCGCCGAAGTTGGTGCCACCGATGATCTGTGCGCCGTTGGTGCGGTTCAAGCCGGACAGATCCTGCCACTGGATGCCGAACTCGGTGGCCATGGTGGTGCTGACTTCGACGATGAGCGCTTCGATCGCCACCTGTGCGCGACGCGTGTCCAGCTTGTCGATCACGGCGCGGAGCGAGTTGTACACATGGTCGGGCGCGGTGATGACGAGCGAGTTGGTCGCAGCATAGGCCTGGATGGTGCTGGCGGGTGCGGCGACAGTCTGCTGGGTGGTGCCGCTGGCCGTGGCGGTGCCGGCGGTAGCTGTCGTGGTCGTGGGCTGCGTCACCGATTTCTGTTCGCCAGCCATGAGGCTGCGCAGCGTCTCGGCCAGCTTGGTGGCCTCGGCATTGCGCAAATACACGACGTGGATGTTGCCGTTGGCGGCGGTCGGGATGTCCATGCCCGCGACCAATGCTTTCAATCGCGTGGTGATGGCCGGCGAATCGGCGCGCACGAGCAGGCTGTTGGAGCGGGGATCGACGCCGATCACCAGCTTGGGTGGCGTGCCGGGCGAGGCGGGATTGACGTTGGTTTCCGGCATCAGGCGCTGCAGCAGGTTGCCGACGTCAACGGCGGAGGCGTACTGCAGGCGGATGACCTGCACGTCGGTCGAGGCGGGCACGTCGATGCTGGCGATGATGCGGCTGATGCGGCGCACATTCTCGGCGTAGTCGGTGATGACCAGCGTGTTGTTGCCGGGATACGCGGCAAGGTAGTTGTTGGGCGAGATGAGCGGGCGCAGCACGGTGGCGAGTTGCGCCGCCGATTCGTTCTGCAGCTGGAAGACCTGGGTGATGATGCGGTCGCCCATCACTTGACTCGCTGACTTGGCATCCTTCCCGTCGTTTGCCCCGCCGGTCAGCTTGGCGTCGGCTTCCTTCACGATCTTGACGAAGCCGTTGCCTTCCACGGCAGTGAAGCCCTGCAGGCGAATGGCGGCGAGGAAGATGTGATACGCCAGGTCCTTCGATACCGGCTTGTCGGACACGATGTTCACGCTGCCGGTGACGTTGGGGTCGAAGATGAACGTCTTGCCCAGCGGGCCACCGATGGCCTTGGCCACGGACGGGATGTCGGCATTGACGAAGTTGAGCGTGATCTGGTCTTCGCCCGACTTGGCAGCCGGGGCGGCGGGCGCGGTGCCTTGCGCAAGCGTCGTCAGCGGCGAGGCGAGGGCCAGCGAGCAGGCGAGTGCGCAGGCAAGGGAGAGCTGGGACAGTCTGGGTGCGTTGGCGGGCATTGGCGGGAAATCGATTCGGCGGGTTGGTGGGGGGGCCGGCGTGTGCCGGGATTCTACCTGCTGGCCCCGGGGTCGTTGGCAATGACGGAAGTATGACAGGCGCATGTGAATCCGGTGTTGCAAAAGCGCCCCGGCCATCCGGGCGAACCGGGTGCGCTAGACTCCCGGCTGATTCTCCTCGCCACCGCCCGCCGGATCGCCCCGCCTTTCATCCCGAGCATGCCCGTCAACGTCCTGTTTCTACCCGCCTTCACGCTGCTCGGTCAACCGGTCACGCCGCTCGAAATCGCCGCCTTTGTCACCGGCCTCGCCTGCGTCTGGTTGGCCGTCAAAATGCACATCGCCAACTGGCCGATGAGCATGGTCAGCGTGGCCTGCTACTCGGTGCTGTTCTTCAACGCCAAGCTTTACGCGGATGCCGTGCTGCAGGGCGTGTTTTTCGCCTTCGCGCTGTATGGCTGGTGGTGCTGGCGCAGGGGCGAGACCGAGGCGGCGGCCGGCGTCACCCGCGCCACGCTGCGCGGCGGTGTGGGGGTGCTGATCATGGTGCTGGCCGGTGGTGTGGCCGTGGCGCTCTACCTCAAGCATTTCACCGACAGCCCGGCCCCGGTGATCGACGCGGCCATTCTCGCCATCAGCCTCGGGGCGCTCTGGTGGCAGGCGCGCAAGGTGTTGGAATGCTGGTGGCTGTGGATCCTGGTCGACGTGATTTCCATTCCGTTCTATTGGTCGCGCGACCTCGGCCTCACCAGCGTGCTGTACGCGATTTTTCTCGTGATGTGCATCATGGGGCTTGCCGAGTGGCGGGCGCGGCTTTCGCCCGACGCTTTCGCGGACCCCGCAAGAAAGGCGAAGGTGGCGGCATGAAAAGCGCGCACGGTCTTGTGATCGGCAAGTTCTATCCGCCGCACGAGGGTCATCACTTCCTCATTCGCACCGCGGCCGCCGTCTCGGCGCGCGTCAGCGTCATCGTGATGGCGGCGTCGCACGAGGCCTTGCCGCTCGCGAAGCGCGTGGCCTGGCTGAAGGCGGTGCATCACGATCTCGCGAACGTGGACGTCCTGGGTATCCGCGACGATGTGCCGGTGGACTATGAGGACGCCAACATTTGGCGCCAGCATGTGGGCTTGATGCGGGAGGCGCTGCGACAGAGCGACGCCGGCCCCGTCACCGCGGTGTTCACGTCCGAGCCCTATGGCGCGGAGCTGGCCCGGCACTTCAATGCGACGCCGGTGAGCCTGGATCCGGCGCGCGACTGCTTTCCCATCTCCGGCACGCTGGTGCGCGGCGACCCGGTGCGCTATTGGCATCATCTCGCGCCGCCCGTTCGCGCGGGGCTCGCCCGGCGCGTCATCGTCGTCGGCGCCGAGTCGACCGGCACCACGACGCTGTCGCAAAGCCTCGCCGACTACTGGCGCCGCCAGGGGCCGCCCCATCACGAAACCCGCTGGATCGGCGAATACGGCCGCGCGTTCACCGTCGAGAAGCTCGCCCAGGCGCGCGCCCAGGCGCAATTGGACGGCAAGCCCACGCCGGGCATGCGCGACCTCGTGTGGGCCACCGACGAATTCATCCACATCGCGAACGTGCAGACCGCATGGGAGGAGGCCGCGGCGAGCCAGGGCGGCCCGCTCCTCATCTGCGACACCGACGCGCTGGCGACCGCCATCTGGCACGAGCGCTATGTCGGCACCGTGTCGCCCGAGGTGCTGGACATCGCGGCCGCTCGACCGCCGGTGCTGTATCTGGTCACCAACCACGAAGGCGTGCCGTTCGAACAGGATGGCGTGCGCGACGGTGAACACATTCGCGCCTGGATGACCCAGCGGTTTCTCGATGTGCTGGCCGAGCGCGGGCTGAAATTTCAGCTCATGAACGGTTCGCCGTCGGAACGGTTGCGCATGGCCATTCACGCGACGGCGGCAATGTTCGCCGAGCCGTGGCCGATGCTTGCGGAGGCTGGTCAGGTGGAAGTGGCTTGAGCCGGTTGGAGCTGCGGATCGGCGGGTGCCGTCACGGCGTGATCTGCAGATTCATCACCACCACCTGCCCGCCGCGCGACACCTCCGCGCGCAGGCTGGACAGGGTGCCGAACTGACCGTAGAGCCGCGCCAGATCGCCCGCCGAATTCACAGCCTGGCCGTTCAGGCTCTTGATGACATCGCCTTCGAGCAGTCCCAGCTTTTGCGGCAGGCTGCCGGTCGGCGCGCTGTCGATGCGCACGCCGCCGCCTGATCCCGCGCCGATGCGGCCGGTGAAGGCGAGCTGACCAGGGTCTTGCAGCGTGGTGTTGAGCTCGCTCCGGGAGAGGCTCACCGCGTTGGGGCCGGTGCGGGTCACGTTCAGCTTGAACCCGCGAATATTCGCACCGCCCGCGCCGCTGGAATGCAGGGCGACGCGGCGATCCAGCGCGATGCGCTCGCGCACGCCGCCACGGCTCACCTCGATGTGGTTCGCCTCGACGGCCGCCAGCGTCACGCCTTTTTCAATTTCATCACCGACACGCACCGCGATGTCGCGCTTGCCGCCGGTGTTCACGACTGCGGCGGACAGGGTCTTGCCATCCACCGCGTAGACGCCGCGCAGGCGGATGCCCGATGCGGTGGCGGTGGGAGTGGCCGCCGCGGCATCGGCGTCGCCGAACAGGTTGCGCGCGCGCTCCCAGTCGCCGGCGGCATCACGCGTCGCGGGCGCGGTGGCGGTCGGCGCAGGTGTTGCGATGCTCCAGATCACGCCGGCCACGCGCCAGGCCAGCACGCCGAGCAGCGCGGCCGTGAGCAGTGTGGCGGCGAGGCGCAGCGGCTTGCCGACAGGCGGGGTGGAGGGCGGGGCGCCAGTGGAGGCGTGGGCAGTCATGGGCACGAGTGTAGCGGAACCGGGGGCGGGGACATCCATCTCGCTGGCGACTTGCGTAGCGCCTAGAATGAAAGCCATGTCCACGCCTCTTCCAACGCCATCCACGCCGCACTCCGCGCCCCACGCCATGCCTCGCGCGGCGGACGCCGCGTCGGCGATCGGCGATTTGCGCCGCAGCTACCTCATCGCGATGGGCATGCTGATGCTGATCGACTCCGGCATCACCGGCATTTTCATTTTTGTCGCGGGCCGCGGCGACGTGGCTTTGCAGGCGGTGTCGCTGAACATCTTGATCCTGGGGCTGGTGAATCTCGCGGCCGCCGCGTTCCTCTTCGCGCCCGTGGCCCGGCTCGCCCGCGCCACCGCCGACCCGCGCGGCATCACGCGGCTGCAGCGCCTGCCCGCGATGTCGGGCCGCTGGGCGTTCGTGGTCACGTTGATCTACTGCTTCGCCGCGTTCTACAGCGGCGTCTTCTCGCCCAAGGACGCCAACATGGAGGCCATCAGCCTGCCCGTTCGCGTGCTGGCGCTGCCGTGGTACGGCTTTGTCTACGCGGCCAACTACGCGTTCTGCGTCTACTTCCTGGTCGATGATGTCGTCGCGCGCTTTCGCGCGAAGGACGGCGCCGCCGCCGGCATCAGCGTGCCGCCGCTGGATTCACGGCTGGAGGTGAAGCTGGGCGCGATTTTCTTCGTGCTGGCCTTCCTGCCCGCGACGCTGGTTGGGCTGGACCTGTCGATTTTCGCCGAGCTCCGCCGCGTGCAGGGTCTGTCCCCCACGCAGACCATCGCGCTCGACATGGTGGCGTCCCTCTTCACCATCAGCATCTCGCTCGCGTTCGCGGCGCGCAGCATCCTGCGCCCGGTCGCGCTCCTGGACCGCGCGCAACAAGCCGTGGGGCGAGGCGACCTCGACGCGCGTGTGCCGGTGGTGAGCAACGACGAGATCGGCCGCCTCACCGCGAGCTTCAACGGCATGGTCGTGGGCTTGCGCGAACGGGCGCTCATCCGCGACACCTTCGGCCGCTATCTCAATCCCGACGTCGTGGGCGAGCTCATCAAGGGCGGCGGCAAGCTGGATAGCCGCATGCTGGAAGCCACCGTCATGTTCACCGACATCACCGGGTTCACCGCGATTTCGGAAAAGCTCTCGCCAGACGACACGGTGAAGCTGTTGAACGACTACTTCGCCGTCGTCAACGAGGCCATCCACGCCGAAGGCGGCTACATCAACAACTTCATCGGCGACGCCGTGGTGGCGGTGTTCAACGTGCCCGCGCCGCAGGCCGATCACGCCGCCCGCGCCATCCGCGCGGCGCGCGCCATTCAGTCGGCGCTCTCCACGCGAATATTCGCGCACGGCGCGACGCTGCCCACCCGCATCGGCATCAACACCGGCACCGTGTGCGCCGGCCTCGTCGGCAGCGCCGACCGCATGGGCTACACGGTGTACGGCGACGCGGTGAACGTGGCGGCGCGGGTGGAGGGCATGAACAAGGAGTTTGGCACCGCGATTCTGCTCACCGGGACGACGGTCGCACTGGCGCCCGATTGCGGGCCGTATGCGGAGAAGGGGGTTGCGAATATTCGCGGGCGCTCGGAATCGGTGAAGTTGTTCGCGGTCTGATCGCTCGTGGGTTGCGAATATTCGCAAGCCCGCATTGCGCAACCTTCACACACCCATCTTGTCCTGTGCGTCCGAGAAATTCTTCACCTTGCGATCCACATTTCGCAGCGTCTCCAGCCCGAATAGCCCGACGTGGAGCGTCGAGACGTGCTCCAGCTCGTCGCACTGCGCATGCCAGCGATGAGTGGCAACAGCCTCCCCCTTTGCAAAAGGGGGATCGAGGGGGATTTCGCTACGAATTTGCCGTCAATCCAAATCCCCCCAAGCCCCCTTTGTCAAAGGGGGGATGTGAGCACCGTGCGCGAGGTGAGACCCCGCGTTACACGCCCATCTTGTCCAGCGCGTCCGAGAGATTCTTCACCGTGCGGTCCACATTGGAGAGCTTCTCCAGGCCAAAGAGCCCGATGCGGAACGTCGAGAAATCCGCCGGCTCGTCACACTGCAGCGGCACGCCCGATGCGCTCTGGATGCCCACCGCAATGAACTTCTTGCCGCTCTTGATCTCCGGGTCGCTGGTGTAGCTCACCACGACACCCGGCGCCTGGAAGCCTTCGGCTGCGATGCTCTTGAAGCCGCGGCTTTCCAGCAGCGCGCGCGCCTTCTTGCCCAGCTCCCATTGCAGATCGCGAATATTCGCAAAGCCCTGTGACTCCGTTTCCTGCATCACGGCGCAAAGCCGCGTCAGCGCGTCGGTCGGCATGGTCGTGTGGTACACGTGCCCGCCGCCTTCATACGTCTCCATGATCGAGAGCCACTTCTTGAGGTCGCAGGAGAAACTCGTGCTCTGCGTCGCGTCGATGGCCGCGCGGGCGCGCTCGGAGAGCATCACCATCGCGCAGCAGGGCGAGGACGACCAGCCCTTCTGCGGCGCGGACACGAGCACGTCCACACCCGTGGCGGCCATGTCCACCCAAGCGGCACCCGACGCGATGCAGTCCAGCACGAAGAGGCCGCCCACCGCGTGTACCGCGTCGGCCACCTGCTTCAGGTAATCGTCCGGCAGGATCATCCCGGCGGAGGTTTCCACATGCGGCGCGAACACCGCGGCCGGCTTCTCGCTCGCAATGGTGGCAACGACTTCGGCGATGGGGCAGGGCGTCCACTGCGCATCTTTCGCATCACTCACCCGCCGCGCCTTCAGCACCGTACACTTCGCCGGAATGTTCCCCTGCTCGAAAATCTGCGTCCAGCGATAGCTGAACCAGCCATTGCGGATCACGACCACGTTTTTGCCCGTGGCGAATTGCCGCGCCACCGCCTCCATGCCGAACGTCCCGCTGCCCGGCACCAGGATGGACGACTTCGCGTGGTAGACGGTCTTCAGGATGCGCGAAATCTCGCGCATCACGCCCTGGAACCGCTGCGACATGTGGTTCAGCGAACGGTCGGTGTAGACGACGGAATATTCAAGCAGTCCGTCCGGATCGACGGAAGGCAGCAGGCCGGGCATGGCGAAATCCTTGTAGCGAGAGGGGGAAGATTTGGCTCAGACCTCGGACGGGTCTGTTGCAATGCAAAAGAGTAGCACGGGAGGGGGTGGGGGCAGGAAACGGGAGATTCGAACAATCACATAAGAACGGCACATAAAAGAGTTGCAGCAAGAAATCAGTCTATTCATCAAATGGAATTGAATAGTCGGGCTTTCCTGCCTCTCTTCGTTCAATTGCTCGATACAGGCACTCAACTGCAACCAGTTCGCTCCCTTGCTCTGCGACATGCTCGAATTGAGACAATGCCTCCTTAAGAGCTGACAACGCAACAAAACTCTCAATCTCGTGCAAAGTGATGAAGTTGCGAATTTGGGGCTTCCTTGATGCGGAGCTGAATACGGTAGATCGGTGTGTAAACCCAACAATTAGGGATAGAAACTGCTTTGCATTGATCATGCATAGCAAAGCCCAAGCCTGAACCTCACTCAAAGATGCCCATTCCTTCCATCGATACAACACGTGCGGCAATTGGACCTCCGCATGCAGCTGCCCGTTGTTTGCAAATTCTCTGATTCGGCCAATGCACGCATCCTTTAGCTTTCTAAGCTCAGTAGCCGAAATCAGTTCGTTTTCATCGCCTGTCTCTGCGCGACGACTCTCTCCGGCGACCACTGCTACCGGGAGGCTCACTTCACTAGCATCTGAGATTGCGGATTTCAGTGCGTGAAAGCGGGTCGTAGAATCTGGCGCATTCTTCAAAAGAATTCGGACCAAGCGAGTCAATATCCAGTCTGAGCGCTCTGAGAGAGCATCAGGCAATTCTTCCGGGAGTAAGGGGCTACATGAGCAAAGTGCGGTGAGCATCACTGGCAGGTGTTCTGGTGCAATCTGATCAATCTTAGGTTCGATTCTTCTCATCATTGCAATAAGTCGACCCTGCTCCGATAGAGAGATAAAGATCTGCTTTAGCTTTGATATATCTGATGTGGCGATGAACAGTCTTTCAACCTCCACAGCAGAAATTTCTTGGGTGGCTAGCTGAAGCAGGAAGTACCGGTCAAAGTACTCCCCGCAGCATATCCTTAGCGTCTTCTGCCACTCAGTGCGACTGTGGGAGCTGCTCCCCCAGCCAAACACCCATTCCCGGTTTGGGAAAAGTTCTCTAAGTACTGCCTTGGCACTTTCTCTCTTTTCTTCTGTGACGAATTGGAGTAGCTGCTCCAGTTCTTGCTGAATGCGATCGCGGTCCTTTTGGTCTCCAGATGAATAGTGCGTTAGTAGCTGCTTTGAGTTTCTAAGTCTTAAGAAAAGTTGAGGCTCAAACTCTCGCAGAACTTCCAGCGCAATGAAGTCAATTGAATTTACCTCCAGCATTCCATGCTTCCGCAACGCTTCCACACGAAAAGCCAGCATGGCAACAAAACGATTTACCGTCCGCAAGTTTTGGAAATGGGTCTGCAATCCAGCGTGCAGCACCTCGAACCACCTTTCGTGATCAAAATCTCCGCGTGCCAATTCAGGCGCAAATAGCGCGTTCAGATGCTCGGTAAGATGAGTAACAACGGCTTCACTA
This sequence comes from Betaproteobacteria bacterium, assembly GCA_016791265.1. Lineage (GTDB taxonomy): Bacteria > Pseudomonadota > Gammaproteobacteria > Burkholderiales > Usitatibacteraceae > JAEUMY01. Next base: position 44,038 of record JAEUMY010000010.1, on the reverse strand, counting down.
TCTAAGGGGGGAATCTCGAAAGTAACTTGGACGATCTTCTCTAGGAAGGCATCACCATCAGAGTCCAAGGCGTTATTTGCGGCAATGACAGAAGACCGCTGAAAGGGAAGTAGGTAGATGAAGTTCGGAAAGTCAGCGTTAGCTTTAACCAACTGAAATACTTCCCGCATTTCCTTCGGAGAGAGGCGGTCAATATCATCTATGACTACTAGGAGTTGCCGATCGAGTTGGCGCAATGCGCTAGATAGTTCGTTCTTTATTTCAACTAGGGTCTTCAGTTCAAGTTGAGCACGTTCCTCACTCCGCTTCGCTAGCGCGTCCAAGAGCTTTTGAGATCTGCTGAGCAGTAAGACAATGAGTGCGCCTGCCCCCGCAAGGGGAGTCAGAATGTCTGTGTACTGAGCTAGCAGAGGAAGAAGTGGTGAGGCCGCACCCGCAACTAGTAGGATTGCCAATATGCCAAACAGTACATCCGGGATACCCTTTACTACCTCTTGAGTGGCTGACAGGAACGCTGAGTAGGCCTTTAGTAGTTGGGCCGCCTTTTTGGCTTTTTTACTCTTGTCCTTCACCCCGACAATTTTCTTGACCTCGTTGAAGTAGGCCACGGTTAGCTGCTCATTTCCTGCCCACTGCCAAGGGTTAAATTCGATAATCAAGGGCTGCTCTTGGCCTTCCCTCAAGTACTCAAGAACCATATTCTTGACTGATGATTTACCGCTACCCCAAGGTCCGCATAGTCCTATGACCAAACTGTCCCTTTGGCGCCACCGTTGAATTACGGTTGCTAGCTGGCTTGCGAAGACAGCCCGATTCAAGCGGTCATTGGAACGAGAATCGATGGCTCGATCAGCGGTAATGAATGAAAGAACTGAGTTGGTAGTTGGAGCTTCGCTCGCCTGAATCTGAGGTACTTTCGTCACCTTGGGCCTCCCAAATACTCTGAGCCATCATGTGCAAGAACTGATGCAGGAGTTCTTCTTAGTTCTGAATTATGTTCCCAAAATGTAAAGAAACATGGTGGTTGGCCTTCGCAATGTAGTAATAGCAAAAATCAAAATCTAAGGGGCCAGGTTCGTTCCTTTTCATTGGATAGTCACAGAGACACTAATATGCCCCGCATACGCGTGCAAACACCCGACGAGGTCCGCATGATCGGACTTCCAAATTGCTCAAGCCTTGTGATTCGTCTGGAGGCACACAACCAGCGAGATACCCTGCAACTCAGTGCAGAGGCAAAGCTGGAGGGGGGCCACGCAGTCATTGACCACGTACGCTGGGATTTCAACGAGCTGCCAGTGGGCTCCACCATCGAGATGATCTCGATGACCAATGCGGGCTTGACTGATCGCTTTGATCCGCCCGATGCGGCGGTACCTTTGCCTAGTGTGGAGGGCGAGTCAGAACTCGCGCTTGCGTTGGCCCAACTGGAGGATCAGCAGGCTGCGCATCATCGGAAGGTGGCACTTGCCGAGCTTCAGCAAGCTGCGGAGCAATTGGGGGAACTGAGTCCGAGTGATCCCTATGATGAAGTCACCAAGTGCTGTTCCTTTTGTGGTCGAAGCAGGCTGGAGGTGAACAGGATGGTCGCGTCGATGACCGCATCGATGTGTGATGCCTGCATCCGGGATGCGAGCGAGTTGATCAAAGATGCCTAGGGCTATGACCGATCAAGCCGAGCCCGAATCTCGCCCACGCGCGCCTTTGCGCTACAACAACCCCGAGAGATCACCCAGCACATGATCCGGCGCAAAGCCGGAGGTCTCAGCAGGCAGTCCGCCGCGATTGATCCAGAAAACTCGAAACCCGAAAGACTTTGCGCCGCTCGCGTCCCAACCGTTGGCGGACACGAATCCAATCCCATCGCTGCCCAGCTTGAGGCGGTCCACCGCCAGCTGATACACGGCCGGGTCGGGTTTGTAGCGGCGCAGCGGGTCGACGCTGATCACCGCTTCAAAGGTGTCCGTGAGGCGGTGATGGGCAATGAGTTCATCGAGCATGGCGGGCGAACCGTTGGAGAGAATGCCCAGCCGGACGCCGCGTTCACGCAGCGCGGCAAGGGTCGCGGGCACCTCGGGAAAGGTCGCGAGACGCCCATAGCGTTCGCGCAGTGTCGCCCACAGCGCTTGCGAATATTCGCATTGATGCAGCGCGCAAGCGTAGCGCAGGGACTCCGCCGTGACGGCCTCGAAATCCGCGTAGCGGCCCATGAGCGTGCGTTGCCAGGTGTACTCCAGCTGTTTGGTGCGCCAGCTTTGCGCCAACTGCGCGCCCTTGCCGGGAAAGTGCGCATTCAGTGCTGCGGTGACGGATTGCACGTCAAACATGGTGCCGTACGCGTCAAAGAGTAGGGCGGGTGGCAGGGACATGGTCAGGACCTCGTCAGGTCATTGTGAGCGGTCGTCCATCATATTGGGAATCAAGGGGGCTATTCAGAATTCCAGAATTGATGACACCGGCAAGTTTGGCTGTTTCGTGGCCCGTTCACCCTTCGATACCTCAGGGCGAACGGGAACATGGCTGACGTGATTTCCGGAAAACTCAATTGCCACGATATTGCTGATGCGTCGGCGCATGCGAATATTCGCATCTGGCAACGTCTGGCAATGGCAGGGGCAGGGCGCATCACCCTGCTGAGCCGATTGGATCTGCACGCGGCTCATCGGCGATCCACCAACCCACAATCCAACCGTTTCAGGGCACATCCACTTCCATGGCATTCGACCTCTTCTTCTACCCCAAAGGCGCTGACCCGAAAAAGGCAGCGCGCAAAGACTATGTCCCGACCAAGGCTGTCGAGCGCAGCCAGGCCGCATTGCACGAGGCCATCCAGGCGAAGTTCAAGGGCGCGCGGCTGGTGTCCTCCTCAACCCAGCCGGGCCAGGGCCATTTCGAGGACTTTCCCTCCGGCTCATTGGACGTGCGGCCGGGAGAGCTTTACTGGAGCCTGCACGGCGGTGACTACGACATGGATGCCATCCAGCGCGTCGTGACGTGGTTCGAATCCCAGGGCTGTCGCTGTGTGGACCCGCAGGACGCGGGCTTCACCACGCCCGAGAAAGCCAAGAAGCCGCGCCCCGCGTCGCGCATGATGAAAACCTGGGACGAGTTGCACGGCAGCCGCTTCGTGGAGTGGTCGCGCGACGATGTCGAGGGGGAGGCGACGCTGATTTTCGACTTCCCCGATGGCAGGCGCGCGCGCTGTGTCATTTGCGCGTTGCAATCGATTGAGGTGCCCGCCGGCGCCTCAGGCACTGTGACAGACGTCCAGGTCACGACGGGCCACTTCGACAATCACCGAATCATTCTGGACCCGGCAGCCGTGATCGAAATCGTCGGCATCCACAAGGTCAGCAAAATCGAAGACGCAAGCTGATCCGGTCGCGGCAATCGGGGACGAGCAATTGGGTACTTGCCGCTGTTTCCATTGCGGCGACTTCACGCCTGCGAATATTCGCACTCGCCACCCACGCCTCATCCCCGCCTGCTCATCCCCGCCTCACCCCCGCCTCCGCCAGAGTGTCTCCATCTCCAGATAGGTGAATGACGCCGACCAGCCGATGAGCAGGAAGCCGGTCAGCCCTTCGGTGCCGGCCATGAAGCGGATGGGGCCGACGGGCGACAGGTCGCCGAACCCGACCGTGCTGAAGACGGTGGCGGAAAAGTAGACACGGTCAAAGAGGTGCGTGCTGGGCAGCCCGGCGATGTGCCCGGCCTCCGGCCACTGCAGCAGGAAGTGGTAGGCGAGGCCGAAGGTCCAGATCTCCGCGATGTGCAGGCAGAGCAGCACAAAGCGCGGTCAGGTCTTGCAATGTAGCAAAGCGGCATCAGCGAAAATCCAGGCGGCCGGGGCCGACATTCGGGAGAAGTACAAACCCGGCCCCTTGGATTGGCCCTTTGACTTGTGCGCCACTTTCAATCCCCGGTCGGGTCAGGGAAGCAGGAAGGCATTCGGTTCGATCAGGCGAAATCCGTTTGTCGAAGCCACAAACTCGCGCAATTGGTAGCTGTGGCCGGCGCCGAAGAGCACCACGACCCGATCACCGGGCTCGACGATGCGTGTCAATTTCGAGAAAATCTTTGCATTGCGCAGATACCACGCAGCATTGAGTTCAGCCCCGGGCCAGCGCTCTCCGCTTTCCCGACCGCCGAAGCGAAGCATTCCCGTGTACAGCTTTTGCGCGCCACGAATGGTTGCGGGTTCATTCATGTGGGCCAGCAACTGTGCGACGGTCTGGGTTGCCTGACGCGTTTCCAGGTCTTTTGCGAAGACTCTTGCGCCGCCCATGAGTGCACCCAATTCTGCATCGCGGCCGGTCGACTTCGCGTACTCCTGGACTTTCCCATACGGGAAGTAGTCGATGGTCTTGCTCTTTTCGTCAATGGCATAGACCTCGCGATGGCCCAGCTGATGCGCGAGGCGGTAGGCGATCTGCGTGATCTCGCTGCGGTCCTGCATGAGCTTTTCGGGCGTGAAGTCGCGGTACGCAGGCACCGTGAATCCTTCCCCGTCCGGCACCATCTCGACGACGATCTTGGTTGGCTTGAATGCTGCCAGGCGGCGCGCCACATCGGCCAGCTGCTGCTGGCGTGCCGGTGTTGTGACGTCGTCTGTCTTCGAGTTCACAACGTCCCGTCCTGGATTCGCCATGTGGTAAGAGCCGAGCACCATCACCTCGATGTCCGCAGCCGCGGCGTGAGCCATATGCACAGCATTGATCACGAGCAAGCAGGCAAAACCGGTTGCAGCACGCAGTGCCGAATGTGCGTTGAACATGTAGGTCTCCTCCGAGTTGGTGAATTGTTGGGCTATGACGTCGTCGCGCCTTGATTTGGATTGCACAACTTGAGGTCGAGCCACTGTGCGCGAATATTCGCACCCGCATCTTCTAACCAACCGCATCAGGCCATCTGCCCCATGCCTTAACAACCCGCGACACCGCGCAACGCATTGCAACGCCGCGCGACACGCCTCACCCCCGCCTCCGCCAGAGCGTCTCCATCTCCAGATAGGTGAATGAGGCCGACCAGCCGATGAGCAGGAAGCCGGTCAGCCCTTCGGTGCCCGCCATGAAGCGGATGGGGCCGACGGGCGAGAGGTCGCCGAAGCCGACCGTGGTGAAGACGGTGGCGGAAAAGTAGATGTGATCGAAGATGTGCGTGCTGGGCAGGCCGACGATGCGCCCCGTCTCCGGCCACTGCAACAGGAAGTGGTAGGCCAGGCCGAAGGTCCAGATTTCCGCGATGTGCAGCCCGAGCAGCCAGAAGACGACATAGAGCACGGTGCGCCGGCCGGGGCGTGACGATTCCCGTTTCGCTGCTTGCATCGAGGTGAAGAATTGCAGGCCCTCGTAGTGGATGAGCACGGCCAGCATCACGGCGCAGGCCGTTGCCAGCACCACCGCCAGATTGACCGGCCAGTTGGCGTAGAGCGCGAGGCTGGACAAGGTGGGCTGCGCGGCCGACGCTGTCGGGGTCGCCGCGGCGACCTGAAGGTGCAGGCTGAGTGGGAGTTGGAGAAGGGCCTCAGTACTCATGGATCAAGCATATCGCCGCGCCGCGGGGCGGACTTGACCTTGCTCAAAGTGTGTTGTCGGGTTCGCGGCGGCTGCGAGGGGCGGGGCTCGCTTTCACGCGGTCGTGAAGCCATGCGAATATTCGCATCGGTTGCCGCAAACGCCAGTTGCGTGCAGCGCCACCCGATAGTCAATAGGCGATGCACCACAAATTCATTGTCGTGGAAGAGTCTGAATCATGTCGAAGAAGATTGACTACCCGTTTGAACTCAGACCGCTCTCGCCTGAAGAAGGTGGCGGGTTTCTGATTTCATACCCGGACTTTTCGGATTGCCTGTCTGACGGCGAGACGGTGGAAGAGGCGCTCGCCAACGGGAATGACGCCTTGAAATCCACCATTGCTGCGCTCAAGGCAGTGAAGCTGCCGGTCCCGGCCCCCAGGTCGCAAAAGAGGAGCCGGTAAGAAGGGGCGCGCTTCGTGAACGGCGAGCCCATGCAAGTATTCGAATAACAGGGGCCGCACCACAATCTTTCATACGGCCGCCGTCCGCATGCGAATATTCGCCCCCGCTTCCGGATCGCCAAAGGCAGCAATGACTTTGGTGAGGTATCCCGATTCAACCCTCGCCAAAGCCCTGGCCGATCAAATCGAGCTGCTCCCACCCACGCATGCCTTCGCGCTACAACAACCCGGAGAGATCGCTCAGCACATGTTCCGGTGCAAAGCCGGAGGTCTCCGCAGGCAGTCCGCCGCGATTGATCCAGAACACGTTAAACCCGAAAGACTTTGCGCCGCTTGTGTCCCAACCGTTGGCGGACACGAATCCGATGCTTTCAAGGCCCAGCTTGAGGCGGTCCACCGCCAGCTGATACACGGCAGGGTCGGGCTTGTAGCGGCGCAGCGGGTCGACACTGATCACCGCTTCAAAGGTGTCCGTGAGGCTGTGATGGGTAATGAGTTCGTCGAGCATGGAGGGCGACCCGTTGGAGAGAATGCCCAGCCGGACGCCTCGGTCTCGCAGCGCGGCAAGGGTCGCGGGCACCTCGGGAAAGGTCGCGAGACGACCATAAAGTTCGCGCAGCGTCGCCCACAGTGCGGGCGAATATTCGCATTGATGCAGCGCGCAGGCGTAGCGCAGCGACTCCGCGGTGACTTCCTCGAAATCCGCGTAGCGGCCCATGAGTGTTCGCTGCCAGGTGTATTCCAGCTGCTTCGTGCGCCAGCTTTGCGCCAACTGCGCGCCCTTGCCGGGAAAGTGGACGTTCAGTTGTGCCGTGGCGTATTGGACGTCGAACAAGGTGCCGTAGGCGTCAAAGAGGAGGGCGGGTGGCAGGGACATGGTCAGGACCTCGTGAACGGACGTCCATCATATTGAGGATCAAAGGCGCTGGGCACGTTATTGCGGATCCGTCGGCGCATGCGAATATTCGCAATCTCCTCAACCGTCTGATAGCGCACCGCTCATGTCCGATCTCGCCCCGCTGCCCGAACTCACCCCCGGCCGCTACCGCCACTACAAGGGTGGTGAGTACGAAGTGATCGCCGTCGCCCGCCACAGCGAGACGCTGGAGCCCGTCGTCGTCTACCGCGCGCTGTATGGCGAAGGCGGCCTATGGGTGCGGCCGTATGCGATGTTCTGCGAGACGATTGTCGTGGACGGAAAGTCAGTTTTCCGCTTCGTGCCGGCAGGCGTTAAAGGCACCTAGCACCGGATCGGCCGGTGCCGCTTCAGGTGTCGTTCGAGGGGGAACTGGGGCCGACGCTGCAGCTGTCCGCGCCGCTGAATGTGGGCGGGCTGGGGTCACAGGCGGGCGCGGGCGCATGGGTGTTGTTGCTCTCATTAATGCGCATGCGGATGTAGGCGTCCCTGTGGTCCGATTGCGGATCGGACGCTTGAGTGGCCGACCCTGCGGGCAGACGGCTGAGCCATGATTCAGGCAGCCAGCCGATGGCGTAGCACAGGAGGCCGCCACCGACGAGGGCGAAGGGAAGCCCGAAAATACTCTGCACGACACGGAAGAACATGGGGTCGTCGCTGATGATCGCCCCCCCGATCGCGCCGATACCCGAGAGGAAAAACATCGCGCCAAACGTCAAGATGACTGCTTTCATCGGACTTCCCCCTGTGCTGTGTTGTTGTCGTGCGATCTTCGATTGAGGCCGGAGACATTGACCGGATCGACAATCGCCAGCCGGTTCGCGTGGACGCATCTGCTACCGGCATGGGCTTTAGCGTGGCACGTCCGCCGGAATATGACAACGGGTGATGGGCTGGGGCTGGGCCTGAGCCCGGACTCGCCTTTGACTTGAGCGGTTGCCGGCCGGGTGCATCCGCCCCGCCTGCGAATATTCGCTATCCGACATCGCAGCGCTGCCCCGTGTGCGAATATTCGCTCCCAGTGCCTCCGGCGTGTCCAACCGCTCCAACGCGGCACTGTCCGACTGCCACATGAGGATTCTCGATGAAGGACTTCCCGATCAAGTTGCCGACGCTCTGGCGCCAGATGTTTCCCGCCGCCATGCTGGGGGGGCTGCTAGCGCAGGCGTTGCACTGGATGCAGGGACAACCCTTCAGCACGCCGGGCACGTTGAAGACGATGGCCGCCACGGCGATCATGGTGCTGATCGTCCACCACCTGCAGCCGACTGAAGCGGGCGAACGCGGATTGAACGTGATGAACTCGTGGGGCTTCCGTCGTCTTCTGGCCTGGACGGACGTGCAGTCGGTTGTCTTTGGCCGGATGTACTGGGTGCAGCCTTCTCTCAGGCTGCGCGACGCACAGGGCCGCTCATACTGGATCGCCATCGATACGAAAGATCTCGCGGGTCTGCATGAACTGGCCCTCGCGCACGGCGGCCCCGACCATCCGCTGACTCGGGCGCTGGAAACGCCGCTCCATCGGCTGTAGGGTTGACTCGTGCGCTGACGTTCTTCGCACACAGTCCATGACCCGCCGCATCTTCCTCGACACCGAATGGAACGCCCCGCCGTGGTTGCCGCAGTGCGTTGCGGTCCCGTTGTGGCGATCCGCCGCCGCGGATCGCCGCGAAGTCGCGCGGCTCAGCCGACGGTCACCGCATCATTGAGCGCGATGCGGCCCGGCAGCACCGTCGACGCATACACGCCAAGGCAGCCCGCCCGTTCCTGCGCCACGACACGCAGCACGTCCGCGTCGCGTTCAGCGGTGAGTGGGTCGACGGTGATCACCGCGCAGCGGCCGTCGCGTTTGTCGACGCGCATTCGCACGCCGCCGACTGACAGCACGCGCCCCACCCACTCGTCTTCCTGAAACGGCGCGCCGCCGCCCGTGTCGATGAGCAGGTTCGGCCGGAAGCGATTCATCGCCAGCGGCTTGCCGACGCGCGCGCCGAGCGCGGCGATGGATTGCACGCTGACAAGCGACAGGGGAAACGTGTCGAACACGCCGCGCTGCTGGCGGATGACCCGCGCGCCCTGCGGCCAGAGCTCGGCGGCGAGCGCCGGGTCGGTGACGTCGTACTCCGCGCCGCCGGGTGTGCGGACCAGCGTTCTCGATTTGTCGGGTTGCGCGGGATCGACGAACGACGGCTTGAAGTGGTTCAGGTCAAACCGCTCGCGCAGCGTGAGCCAGGGAAAGTCGCTCTGCGCCGTGCCATCGCGGACAAAGGCCCAGCGGCGATCTCCCGCGAAGCCGTGCCAGGACACGTCGATGCGCGTCAGCGGCTCCGCCGCCATGGATTTGACCGGATAACGCCACAGGCCCACGACGCGGCCGACAAGGTGGGCGGTGGATGGGGACGGATTGGAACTTGCGGACGAGCTTGAACGAGAGTCATGCATGAGAGCATCCTCCTGGTGGGGAGGCGCCCTTGCATGAGAGACCCGCGTCGAGCGTGACGGATGGACATCCGCTGCAGCGCCCCTCGACGAAGGGTGACGCGGCCTTGTGCCGCGTCACGGTCAGGGGCGGGAGATTATCACGCGCGTCGGCAGGCGGGAAGGCGAATGAGGGCGCATCGCGTCGGCGGCCAGGTGAGCTTGCGAATATTCGCAGCGGCGCAATCCCGCCTTCGCAATCGCGCTACCATCCGGTCCATTCAACGGGAGCATCCATGTCCGACCTTCATCAGCTGCGCGATGCGATGCGCCAATTCGCCCACGAACGCGAGTGGGAACAATTCCACTCCCCGAAAAATCTCTCCATGGCGCTGGCCGTCGAGGCCGCCGAGTTGATGGAGCACTTCCAGTGGCTCACCGAGGCGCAGAGCCTCGCGCTCCCCGCGGCCGCGAAGCGGGAGGCGGCGCACGAGATGGCCGATGTGCTGCTCTACCTCGTGCGGCTGGCGGACCGGCTGGAGGTGGACCTCTTCGCCGCCGGCCTGGAGAAGATGAAACTGAATGCCGAGAAGTACCCGGTGGAGACGTCGCGTGGCAGCTTCACGAAACGTGACGCGAAGTAGTTGATGACGCCAGCGACCATTCAATGGGAAGAAGGCGGTGCGGCGCGGCGCGCGCGCTGGCAATCCGAGGCCGGCCTCCCGCCGCCGAAGCGCGTCACGGTGGTGGAGGCCATCACGGCGGACAAGGCCTTTCCGCTCGCGAGCGAAGGCACGGCGCTCCTCTGGCGCGGCGATTATCACCAGGCCAAGCAGTTGCTGGTCGCGCTGGCGAAGCGGATCGATGAGCGCGCCCATCGCGGCAAGGTGAAGCCCGCCGAGAACACCGATCCGGCGCAGGCGTTTCACCTTCATCGTCAGGCGCAGGCGCAGCGTGCGCGCACGTTGGGCATGGTGTTGCTGCCGGTGGATGCGGGGCATGTCGTGCCGCTCCCGCGCGCGCCGGACTTGAAGCTCGCATGCACTGAAGCGTATGGCGCGGCGCGAGAACCCTACGTGGTCACGCTGCGCGAGCTGCTCGGCGTCATCGGCGCGCATGAATGGCGGAAGAAGGGCGTGCCGGTGCCGGCACTCGGCGCCAGCGTGCATCCGCACTACGGTGTCTTCGCGCCGGTGCGCGGCGAGTACGTGGACCTGGTGGCCACGGCGCCCCTGCCACCGGTCGTCGCGACAGCGCCTGCCGACGCGACCGCGTTCGACATCGGCACCGGCACGGGCGTGCTCGCGGCCGTGCTGGCCCGGCGTGGCATCGGCCGGGTCGTGGCGACGGAGCTGGATGCGCGGGTGCTCGCCTGCGCGGCCGACAATGCGCGGCGGCTCGGTCTCGCCGATCGTATCGAGCTGGTCAATGCCGATCTCTATCCGCTCGGCAAAGCGCCGCTCATCGTGTGCAATCCGCCGTGGCTGCCTGCGCGGCCCAGCTCCGCCCTGGAGCGAGCGGTGTACGACGAGGGCGGCCGGATGCTGAAAGGATTTCTGTCCGGGCTCGCCGCGCGCCTCACGGCGCAGGGCGAAGGCTGGCTCATCTTGTCCGACCTCGCCGAGCATCTCGGGTTGCGCTCGCGCGCGGCGCTGCTGGGTGAGTTCGCGGCGGCCGGATTGATCGTGCTGGACCGCATCGATGCCCGGCCCAGCCATCCGCGAGCGTGCGACAGCACCGATGCGCTGCACGCCGCACGCGCGGCGGAGGTGACGTCGCTCTGGCGGCTCGCGCGCGCGTCGACATAGGCGGCTCTTTCACTGTGCGGCTGGGCGCGGGTGTCGGCCGCCGCGGGCGCTGCGAGCCCTTTGCGGTTTGTGGCAGACTCCGCACGCTTCCGGGCGGTGCGAATATTCGCAATCTCGCCGCCGGTGGCGACTGACTATCAGTGAACAGGATACGCACCATGCACCTCACCTTCGCCCGCTTCGCCGCAGCCACCCTGCTGGGTTTTCTCTCCATGTCGACAGTCGCTGCGCAGCCTGCCGCCTTGGCGAAGAAATTTGAAAAGGCCGCGGACATTCCGGTCGATGTTTTCTTCCGCCGGGCGCAGTATGCCGACGTGTCGCTGTCGCCCGATGGGTCGAAGCTGGCGGCGGTGGTGCCCCTGCACGGCCGGGGCAATTTGGTGGTGATCGACCTGAAGACGCTGAAATCGACGGTCATTTCCTCCTTCAAGGAAATGGATGTCTCAAACTTCCAGTGGATCAACAACAGCCGGATCTACCTTTCCACGGCCGATCTCTCTGAAGCAACGGGGAGCATCACGCTTCGCGGCGTTTATGCGGTGGACGCGGATGGGACGAACCTCCGCGACATGTCATGGCCTCTTGAGCGGGGCATGGCGCGCGCCGCGCGGCGCGACTCTGTCAGCCTGAGCGGACGCGGCGCGACCCTGACCATTCTTTCCCGGACGCTTGATGAAAGTGGCGATGTAATCGCGCAAATTTACGGGCGCAGCAACGATTCCGCCGACGTGTATCGTTACAACACCAAGACGGGCGCGGGCAAGCTGCTCACGTTCGACACGCCAGGCAAGGTGATCCGTTGGGTGGTGGACCGCGACCTGGTGCCGCGCATCGCCGTCCGACTTGAAGAGCGCACCGACCCGACCAAGCCGCGCCAAAGCACGCTGTGGCATCGCCCTGGCGAGGGCAAGCCCTACGAGCAGATTGGCGCGGCCTCCAATTCCGATGTGGCCGGTGGCATCACGCCGCTTGGCTTCGATTACGACAACCAAACGCTTTACGTGTCGAGCAACATCGGCCTGGACAAACGGGCGATTTTCAAATACGACATCGCTGGCAAAAAGCTCGGCGAAAAGCTGGTGGCCCACCCGCTGATCGATCTGGAAGGCGGTCTGGTGTTCAGCCGCGCGAAAAAGGCGCTGGTCGGCATCCGCTTCAGCGCGGACAGCGAGCAGACGGCGTGGTTTGACGAGGACATGGCGCGCTTCCAGGCCACCATGGACCGCACGCTGCCCAACGCGGTCAACTCGATCAGTTACGCACCGGACAGCGAGCGCTATACGTTGATCCATTCACACTCCGATACGCAGCCGGGCATCTACTACCTCTACGATGCCCAGAGCCAGAACCTGCAAGTCGTGGCCCGCACGCGAGATTGGATCCAACCCGAGCTGATGGCCACGCGCCGGTTCATCAAGTACAAGGCGCGCGACGGGCTGGAGATTCCCGCCTGGGTCACGATTCCACGCGGCAGCGAGGGCAAGAAACTGCCGCTGGTGGTGCATATCCATGGCGGTCCCTGGGTGCGTTCGTATCACGGCACGGCGTGGGGCAGATGGCCGGTGGCGCAGTTCCTCGCTTCGCGCGGCTATGCCGTGCTGGAGCCCGAGCCGCGCGGCTCAACCGGCTTCGGTCGCAAGCACTACATGGCGTCGATGAAGCAGTGGGGTCTCGCCATGCAGGACGACATCACCGATGGCGCGATGCATCTGGTCAAGGAAGGCCTGGTCGACAAGGACCGCATGTGTCTCTATGGCGGCAGCTATGGTGGCTACGCCACGCTGCAGGGACTGGTGAAGGACCCCGACCTCTGGCGCTGCGGTGTGGCCTACGTGGCCGTGACTGACCTGGAACTGATGCAGACCGTGCAGTGGTCCGACACGGCGCGCTTCACCGACTTTTACGAAACCGACTTCAAGCGCCGCGTCGGCGACAAGGACGCGGACCGTGAGCAGTTCCAGAAGACCTCACCGGCCAAGAATGCCGACAAGATCAAGGCGCCCGTGCTGCTGGTCATGGGGGCTGAAGACATTCGCGTGCCCATCATCCATGGCACAACGATGCGCGATGCACTGCAGCGCGCCGGCAAGCCGGTGGAGTATGTCGTCTACAACGACGAGGCGCATGGGTTCAACAAGCATGAGAATGTTGTGGACTTCTACACGAGAGTGGAGAAGTTTTTTGAGAAGCATTTGAAATAGGAGTATTGCGTTGAGTGATCATTTGCAAGACAGGTAGGGCCGGAAAATGTCTGATTCCATCTATGCGCCGCCGAATTCACCGGTGGGTGATCCCAGAGAGGAGGAGTTTTCCTGGTCGATTGCCTTCGTGGTCGCGTCCGCTGGCACAGGTTCGTCATATCTCGCAGGAATGCTGCTCAGCCCCCTCATCCAACGCTTCTATGCGCGAGGCCTTGCGGATGAGAATCAGCTATATCAATTGATGTTTTCTGCTTTCGGATTCAATCTGATTGTCGTTGTCCTCAATGCCGCAGGTTTCTTTTTCGGCGGCAGACTCGCAGCCATCCTGGCGCCGTCGAGGCCGATGGCCCATGCGGCCGCCGGCGGTGGAATCTGCATCCTGATCGGCGCCATCGCCTACTTGGGCGTGATCGGTTCGCCGCTTCCGGTGTTGACCCAGGTCGTCGGCTTCGCCATCGTTCTCCCTTGTTTTTTGGCGGGCGCTCGCGGTCAAGGCGGGCTTCCCACGGTCACCAATTGAATTTCTGAGTTCTCGGCTCAACACTGCGCGCCCACTTTGTTTAGCATGTCGCCATTCCCTCCGCCGGACGCGCCGCCATGCACCCCATCAGCAAGGTCCATTCCTCCGCCTACATGCAGCGCCTGCAGTCACTCATCAACGAGCGGTTGAAGCCCGGTTCGGACAAGGCGTCCATCGACGCGCGCATCTGGGACATTTTCGGCGAGAGCTGGGCGGTGATGTACACCGATCTCTCCGGCTTCTCCCGGCTCGCGGCCGAGTACGGAATCATCCATTTCCTGCAGAACATCCTCGAATCGCAGCGAATATTCGAACCCTGCATCGACAACCATGATGGCGTGCTGGTGAAGGTGGAGGGCGACAGCATGCTCATCCTCTTCCGCCAGCCGACCAAGGCCATCCAGTGCGCGCTGGACATGCAGGATTGCGCGCGTGAATACAACGCGGGCCGGGCGCCGGAGGACCAGATCCTGCTCTGCGTAGGCATCGGCTACGGCCGCATTCTCACCATCGGGGACCAGGATGTGTTCGGCGCGGAGGTGAATGCCGCCTGCAAGCTGGGCGAGGATCGCGCCGACTCGTGGGAAATCCTGGTGACCGATTCCGTGCGGGCGGTGGCGGGCGGCTTGGCCGGCGTGGATTTCGAGCGGCTGGATATCACGCCGCCGGGCGCGAACGCGGCTTATCGCGTGGTGTCCACTCGCGGTTAAGTCCGGCCGGCCGGGGAGTTGAAAGTCTCACCGGCAAAGCTCGACTAAACTACGCCGACAGCATCGAACCGGGGTACTGCCCGATTGCGATGCCGGCTTCCTTGCCGTTTCCCAACCCCTTCGATCCCTGGAGACATTCATGATCAGCCTGTCCCGTTCCCGAACCGTGCGTTGCCTCATGTCCTGCGCCGCACTGGTCGCCGGCCTGACCGCCCTGTCGGCCACTGCGCAACAAACCTTCCGCGTCACCACCATTCCCGAAGAGGCGGCGACGGAGCAGATCCGCAAGTTCACGCCCATCGCGGCGTATCTGGAAAAGAAGCTGGGCATGAAGGTGGAGTTCACGCCGGTGACGGATTACCCGGCGGCGGTGGAAGCCATGGTCGGCAAGAAGGTCGATCTGGTGTGGTTTGGCGGTTTCACGTTCGTGCAGGCGTCGCTGCGGTCCGGCGGCAAGGTCATTCCGATCGCCCAGCGTGAAGAGGACACCCGCTTCCAGTCGGTGTTCATCGCCAAGAAGAATTCGGGCATCAAGTCGCTGCAGGACCTCAAGGGCAAGCAGGTGTCGTTCGGCTCGCAGTCGTCGACCTCCGGCCACCTCATGCCGCGCAACTTCCTCCTGGAAGCGAAGATCGACCCGGAAAAGGATTTCAAGCGCGTCGCCTACTCCGGCGCGCATGACGCGACCATCGCGTCGGTGGTGAGCGGCAAGGTTGATGCCGCCGCGCTGGACATCACCGTGTGGAAGAAATTCGTCAACGAGAAGAAGGTCGACACCAACGATGTCGATGTCTTCTACACCACGCCCACGTTCTTCAACTACAACTGGGCCGTGCATGCCGACATGCCGGCGGCACTGCGTGAGAAGGTGACCAAGGCGCTGCTCGATCTTGACCCCGCCACGCCTGAAGGCAAGGAAATCCTGCAGTTGAACCGCGCGACCAAGTACATCCCGACCAAGCCCGAGAACTACAAGGGTCTGGAAGCCGCGGGCCGCAGCGCCGGTCTGATCTGATCGCCTGACAACTGTTCCGTCTCGCCGCGCGCGGCACCGTTCGTGCTGAGGTATCGAAGCACGCGCCCTTCGATACCCCTCAGGGCGAACGGCACGGCGCGCGGCGGGCAGGAGTCTTCTTTTGCGAATATTCGCTGAGCGTTTGAGTGCCCGCCATCCCGCGGCGAAGGCCGACGCGCCGCCTGCGCTGGCGGAGGCCAGCTTCACCATTGAACCGGGTGAACAGGTGGCCATCATCGGTGCGTCCGGAGCCGGCAAGACCACGCTCCTGCACGCGCTGGCCTGCGCGCTGCCGCCGGCCGCCGGCACGGTCACGCTGGATGGTGTTGCACCCTGGCAATTGCCGAGAGCCGAACTGCAGCGCCTGCGTGGCCAGCTGTTCCTGGCGCCGCAAGTGCCGCCGCTGCCGCCGCGCCAACGCGTGGTCACGGCTGTGCTCGCCGGGCGCTTGCCGGCGCTTGGATTCTGGAAAAGCGTCGCCTCGCTTTTTTATCCGTATGACATTCCCGCCGCCCATCATGCGCTGACCGCGTTCGATCTCGCCGAGAAGATTTTCGAGCGCGTGGATCGCTTGTCCGGAGGCGAACGCCAGCGTGTCGGGCTGGCGCGCGCGCTGCTCGCGCCAGCATCGCTCTGGCTGGTGGATGAGCCGCTGTCCGCGCTCGATCCGCGCCGCGCCGAGCTCGCCATCACCACGCTCACCGGCCAGGCCCGTGAACGCGGGGTGACGCTGGTGACCACGCTGCATCAGGTTGATGTCGCGTTGACCCGCTATCAACGCATCATCGGCCTTGCGAACGGCAAGCTCACGTTCGACCTGCCGGCGAAGGACGTGACCCGCGAGATGCTTGAGCGCCTCTATGCCGAACATCCCGAAGAGTTGGGCGGGCCGGCGCCCGAGTTGATCGATCCTGTGCCGGCCAAGCAGCCGGCGGTGATGCACTGCCGGTGAGCACGCCACGGGCCTCTTCCGGTGGTCCTCCCCCTTTGAAAAAGGGGGATCGAGGGGGATTTTTTCCGCGCCTGTGGCCGACTGAAATCCCCCCTTGCCCCCCTTTGCAAAGGGGGGAACGTGCAGTCTGCCTGGGTCGCGAATATTCGCTTTGGCTGCGTCTGAGATGACGGCCCACCCCGCCACCCGCGACCCCGCCTGGATGCCGCGCGTCTTCTGGACGCTGGCGGCGGTGGTGATGCTCTACCCACTCCTGGTGGCGACCGAGTTCAAGCCGTGGTTGCTGTTCGACGAACAGAGCCGCAAGTCGACGCTGAGATTCCTCGCTGATTTCTTTCCCCTGGTCGCGTCAGGTGAATTCCTCATCATGGTGGCGAAGGAAACCTGGCGCACCGTGGCCATCGCCACGGCCGGCATCGCGCTGGCCCTGGTGCTGGCGATTCCGCTCACCTTGCTGTCGACACGCGTGCTCTCGATCTCCGCGCTGTCGGGGCGGATGGCCGCGCTGCCGTTCGTGCTGCGGCAGACACTGCGCATGGCGCTGGTGGTCTTGCGTAGCGTTCCCGAGCTGGTCTGGGCGTTGATCTTCGTGCGCGTCGTGGGGCTGGGCCCCACGGCAGGCGTGCTCGCCATCGCGCTCACCTACGCCGGCATGCTGGGCAAGGTGTATGGCGAAATCCTGGAGAGTTCGGAGACCCATGCCTCCGCGACGCTGCTGCGCAATGGCGCGGGGCGGTTGCAGACTTTCTTCTACGGCATCCTCCCGCAAAACGCGGCCGAGCTCACGTCCTACACCGTGTATCGCTGGGAGTGCGCCATCCGTTCGTCGGTCGTGCTGGGTTTCGTCGGCGCGGGCGGGCTGGGTCAGCAGATGGACAACTCGATGAAGATGTTCAATGGCGGTGAGGTCGCCACGATGCTGCTGGTGTTCATCGCGTTGGTGGCCTTGGCCGATGCGGCGAGTGCGTGGCTGAGAAAGGAGCTGGGCTGATGGACTCGCGGCCAGACGCGAACACGACAGCGCCCCCGCTGCCGCCCGCGCTCTTCGACGCGCGCTGTCGCGCCTGCTGGATGGTGGCCGGGCTAGTCCTGCTCACGATCGCCAGTTTCTGGAGCCTCGATCTCGACTTCGCCGCCCTGTTCAGCGCCGACTCGCGCCAATCGATGCTGCGGTTCGTGAGCGAATTCTTTCCGCCGGATTTCTCGGCGCCATTCATGAAAAAGGTCGCCATCGGCACCCTCGAAACTCTCGCCATGTCGCTGCTGGGCACGGTGATCGCGGCGGTTTGGGGACTGCTCTTGGCGCTGCCCGCCGCGCGCACCCATGCCGGCGATGCCGCGCTGGCACGCACGCCGACGCGGCTCGTGCTGAACGCGCTGCGCTCGATTCCGGAACTGGTGTGGGCGGCACTGCTGCTCATCTCCGCCGGCCTCGGCCCCTTTGCCGGCACGCTGGCGTTGGCGTTCCACACCACCGGCGTGCTGGGCCGACTCTTTGCCGAGGCCATCGAGAACGCCGACCCGGCGCCTGCGTTCGCCCTTCGCGCGCAAGGCGTCGGCCCGGTGCGCGTGTTTCTTTACACCACGTTGCCGCAGATCCTGCCGCAGGTGATGTCGTACTCGCTCTATCGCTGGGAGAACAACATTCGCGCCGCCGCCGTGCTGGGTGTCGTGGGCGCGGGCGGCCTGGGGCAGTTGCTCGCGTTTCACATGGGTCTTTTCCACATGGGCAAGACAGCCACGATTCTCATGGCCATGATCGCGCTGGTGGCTTTGGTCGACATCGCGAGCTATCTCGCGCGACGGTGGATGACACGCTGAGCCCGCGCCGTGGATCCTGCGTTTGCGAATATTCGCACCGCATCATGACAAAGCGACGCGTCGCGCCTACACTCGGCTGATGCCGACCTCGCCACCCCTGTCCCCATGAGCGACCGCCGCGACTTGCCCGCGCGTCGGCCTGCGCAGGCCGCCCCGACGGTGGCGCCGTCGGCCGCGTCGCCGGCGCGAGTCGTCGACGAGTCCCGCGCCGAGTCGAACGAAGCGCCGAGCTGGCTCTCTCGCCTGCTGTTTCACGTGTCCCGCCGCGCCGGCGCATCGACAGGCGTGCTGAAGGCGCTGCAGGAAGCCATCACGCGCACCGCGGTGGGCGCCGCGCGCACGTCGCTGCGTCTTGGCTCGGTCACGGTGCAGTTGAAGCGCATCAACACCGCGCTCACGGAGATGCTGGGCACCAGCGGCCGCTTGAACGACGACATCAAACGCATCGCGACCTCATCGGCGCACACGCGCGAGGCGGCGCATGCGATGAACGAGGTCACCGACGAAGGCCGCGCGCTCAGCGCGCGCGGCGCGGACTCGGCGGCGCGGCTGGAGTCGCAGATGCGGGAGACGGTGCTGCGCATCGACCGGTTGGCCCAGGGTGTGGAATCGATTTCGCAGGTGAGCCAGATCATCGACGACATCGCGCGCCAGACCAAGCTCCTGTCGTTCAACGCCGCCATCGAGGCCGCGCGGGCCGGCCACCAGGGGCGCGGCTTCGCGGTTGTCGCCAAGGAGATCGGCACGCTGGCCGAGCTCACGGCGCAACGGACCAGCGAGATCAAGGCGCTGCTCAACCGTGTCACCGACGAGTTGCATCCGGCGCGCAAGGCCGTGGAGGAGAGCGCCACGCTGGTCGACGCAACGGCCGAGCAGGTGCAGGCGGCGGGTGCGGCGATGAACCGGTTGGCCGATCTCGCCGACTCGGTGGAGTCGCACATGCAGTCCATCACCACCGCCGTGGAGCAGCAGCGCGAGGGCGTGGCCGAGGTGTTCGCCAAATTGAAGGCTGCGACCGAGTCCTCCGAGACCATCAGCGGTGACGCGGAGGCGATGACCGCCGCGACATTCGCGCTGTCCGAACTCACCGAACACACCTTTCATCATTTCGTGGCCGTCGACACGGGCACCGTGTTCCATCGCACGCTCCGCCTCGCGCGCGAGCTGGCCGAGGAGAGCGGCGCGATTTTCGAGCGTGTCATCGACACGCGGCGCGGCACCCTGGATGACGTGCTCGCGCTGGAATACCGCGAAATCAAGGGCGCCGAGATTCGCACGTTGGCCCATCTCTTCGATGTGAGCCGCGTGCCGGCCTCGGGTTTCACGCCGCCCAAGTTCCGCACCCGCTACGACCATCTCGTGGACGTCGATCTCATGCGCGCCATGGACGCCACCAGGGCGCGCGAGCCGGCGCTGATCTTCGCGCTGGTCATCGATCTCAATTCCTATGGCCCCATCCACAATCGCGAGTACTGCAAGGACTGGACGGGTGTGGCGGCCGACGATCTGGTGGGCAATCGCGTGAAGCGCTTTTTCACCGACCAGCGAGTGCTGGTGCGCGGCGCGCGCGTCGGGTTGCGGCAGGCCGAGCGCCTGCCCAATCAAGCCACCCGCGCGGACTTCGCTCGCGCCGGCTGCGAGCTCAACCAGCGCGCCAGCGATGCGGCGGAGTTCCTTGTGCAGACCTACGCGCGCGACACCGGCGCCATCGTGACCGCGCTCACCGTGCCGCTTTTCGTGAAGGGCCAGCGCTGGGGCGCGGTGCTGATGGGATGGAACACGGACGGAGCCAAGTAGAACGATGCGCACACTCACTGATGAAGATCTCTGGCGTCTCGCCCGGCCCACCAGCCTCTCGCTGTCTCCCGACGGCGCGCAAGCGGTATGCGCCGTCACCACCTACGACATGGCGGCCAACCAGGGCGGCGCCAGCCTGTGGCTGCTGTCGACGTTGGGCGGCGCGCCGCGACGGCTGACCCAGTGCGGCGAACGCGACGGCGAGCCGGTCTGGTCACCCGACGGCCGCTGGATCGCGTTCGTGGCCAAACGCGAAGGAGCGGAAGCGAAGGATGCCGCGCCGCAGCTCCACCTCATCGCGCCGGATGGCGGCGAGGCGAGACGCGTCACAAATCTCGCGACCGGTGTGGCCGGCATCAAGTGGTTTCCCGATTCGAAGCGCGTCGCGTTCATCTCCTGGGTCTGGCCGGATGAAAAGGGCGCCAAAGCGCAGGCGAAGCGCTTGAAGGCGCTGAACGACTCCAAGGTCAAGGCGCATGTCGTCGAACACACGACGTATCGCTATTGGGATCACTGGTTGTCGGATGGGCGCGTGCCGCATCTTTTCACGGTGAGCATTGAAAGCGGCAAGGTTCACGACCTCTTCGAGGGGACGCGCCTTCAATTGAATCTCGCGGACCCCGGCAAGACAAGTTACGACATCGCGCCGGCCGGGGACGAGATCGCATTCGGCTTCAATCCGAACCCGGACCCGCGCCTCATCGACGCCGAGTCGCTGGTTGTCCTCAAGTTGAAGTCGGGCAAGTCGCGCACGCTGGCGCCGGCGACATCGCGCTCGTTCGCCTCACCCAGCTATTCGCCGGACGGCCGCTGGCTGGCTTGCATCGAGCAGGAGGTGGTGGCCAATCCGATGGCGCCGACCGACGCGGTGATCGTGGACCGTGCCACGGGCGAGAAGCGGCGCTTGGCGAAACGCTGGGATCGCTCGGTGAATGCGCCGCTGGTGTGGGCCGATGACAGCGCGAGCCTTTACACCACGGCGGAGGACAACGCGCGCACGCATGTCGTGCGCGTGCCCCTGGGGGGCGGCAATCCGGATGTCGTCGTGCGTGGCGGCACGGTGAGCGATTTCGCGGTGGCGGGGGACACGGTCGTCGCGACGCTGAGTTTTGTCAGCACGCCGCAGATGATCGTGACCGCCGATCTCGCTGACACGCAGTCCGCGCCGCGGCGCATCGAGCGATTCAACGATGCAGCGTTTGCGAATATTCGCTTGGGCAGAGTCGAGGAAATCACTTTTCCGGGCTGGAACAACGAACCGGTGCATGGCTGGGTGTTCTATCCGCCCAACTTCGATCCAAAGAAGAAATGGCCGCTCCTGCATGTCATTCACGGCGGCCCGCATCTGCCGGCGGCTGATGGCATCGGCTATCGCTGGAACAATCACGTCTTCGCCGCGCAAGGCTACGTGGTGCTGCATGTGAACTATCACGGCTCGACCAGTTTCGGCGCCGCGTTCACCGAATCCATCCACGGCTGCCGAGGGATGAAGGAGCACGCCGACATCGAAGCCGCGACCGACTTCATGCTCACGCGTGGCTTCATCGACCCGGACCGCCTGGTCGCCACCGGCGGCAGCTACGGCGGCTTCATGGTCGCCTTCATGAACGGCCGCAACGGCGCCAAGCGCGGCGGCGACCGCTACAAGGCGTACGTCTGCCACGCCGGCATCCTGGACTGGATCGGCAAGTTTTCCGACGACGCCTTCTTGGCGCGCGCGCAGCAGCTCGGCGCGTTCTATTGGGACGATCCGGACAAGATCGCTGAACAGAATCCGGTGACGCACGTGAAGCACATGAAGACGCCAACGCTGGTCATTCACGGCCTGCTCGACTACCGCGTGCCGGATGCGCAAGGCCTGATGTACTACAACACGCTGAAGGCCAAGGGTGTTGCCACGCGGCTCGTGCATTTCGACAATGAGAACCACTGGATATTGAAGCCGCAGAATTCGCGACTCTGGTATCGCGAGTTCTTCGCCTGGCTGGCCCGGTTCGCGCCGGGCGGGGGCGGAAAGCGTTGAGGCTTGCCGCGCGCTTGCGAATATTCGCAAGCGCGCGGCAACGCACTCAGTCTCGCATCACTTCAAGCTGAACGCCTTGCGATAGCGTTGCCCTGCCGCATCGGTGACGAGCAGCAGCGCGCGGCCCGTGGCATCGGCGGGCAGGCAGTGGCCTTCATCGGCCAGCACCGCCGCCGGACGGTCGCGCAGCGCGCCGTCATGGAACACGCGCACCCAATCGCCGCCGGCGGTTTCCACCACCAGGCTCCACGAGGTGAGGCAGCCCGCATCGCCGGCGCAGACGTTGTCGCCGTTGGCGCCCGCGCTCGCGGCGATGCCGACGACGCGCGCGCCATCGCGGGCGACGACTTCACCGGCCAGCATGAGGCCGCGCGACGCGGCGGTGACCGGCCAGCGCGCAAGCTGCGCGGCCTCGACGCGGCCGAAGCGGGCCGGCTCCACGCGGCAGGCGCTGTCGGCTGCGCTGTTGCCTGTCATCTCGCCGGTGACGGTCATGTCTTCCACCGGCGCTTTCATCGTCGCGGTCGTTTCGAACGGCGAGTTGGGATTGAAGTTGCACGCCTCGGGACCGGCTTCGCACGACTTGAAGCGCGCGCTGTCGCCGAACGCGCCAGCGCTCCGCCGCTCGATGTGCAGGTGGGGCCCGGTGCCGCAGCTGGAGGTGGGATAGGCCGAGTGCGCACCAAGGAACTGGCCCTTGGTCACGTTCTGTCCCACCGCGAGGCTGTTGGAGTTGAGATGGCGGTAGATCCAATCCGCGCCGCCGGAATCGCGCAGCTTCACGGCGTGACCGCAGGTGGAGCTGAAGGTCTTCTCGACGATGCTGCCGTTGGCGATGGCCACCGAGTTCTCCGCGCCGCTCGCATTCCAGTCCTGACCCACGTGCGGGCTGGTGCCCACGTCGCGGCACACGCACCATGCCTGGCCGCCGCCGCCCGCGATGCCGCTGGCAAGCGGCTTGGTGTAGCTGGCCGGATTGAACGCGGGACCGGAGAGATAGGTGAGCTCGTGGCTCATGTATCCGGTGGTGAAGCCGCAGCCGACCGGTGCGGCGACGAACGTCATCGCGTAGTGCGTGCCGGTGATGCTCGCCTTCTGGGTGAGCGTGTAGTTGCCCTTGGCGACGAGACACTTGTCGGCCGCCGGCAGCGTGGCCGCGTCGGCGGTCGTCTTCTTGAACCAGGTGTCGGCCGACGTGCTCACCTGCACGATGCCGCTGGCGGCGAAATCGTCGAACACGTAGCCGGTGGTGAAGCCGCAGCCGGGCAGCGCGGTCTTCAAGGTCGCCTTGAAGTGGCCGGTGCTGGTGCTGATCGCGGCCGACGACGCGTACACGCCCGCGGGGATGTCGCATTTGCTTGACGCGGGCAGCGTGCTTGAATCCGCCGTGGAAAGCTTGAACAGGGTCGCCACGCGCACCGACAGCACGTTGGCCTCGGTCGATGAATGCGGCTTGTAGACGTAACCGACTGTGAGGGCGCAGCCGGGCAGGGCGCGTTGCAGCGTGACCTTGTGATGGTCCGAGCCGCCGTCGACGAGACTGGTGATCTCGAACGACTGGCCACGCGTGAATGCGCACTTGCTCGCCGCCGGCAGCGTGGAAGCTTGCGCGGTGCTGCTTTTCAGAAACGTGTCGGCGTCGATGAGCAGTTGCGCGGCGTTGGCCGGCGGCATCGCGAACGCGAGCGACACGGCCAGCAGCGCGGGCGCCTGAATGAAGCGGCCACGGATGCAGTGCGAAAAGAATCTAGTCTTTGACACGGTGCTCCTCCTTGTGTGGATGTTGATGACCGCTCTGGCCGGCGGCTTGGGGGTGGGAATCGTCTTCCGATTGGCAGCGGCAACTGGCCACGCCATTGGCGAGGGTCTGGCAGCGGCCGTCGCCGAAAGTCCAGGACACGAGTTGGCCGTTCAGGGTGCGCACCTCGTGCGTGGTCTTGCCGTCCGCGCTCGCGTGAAAAGCCTGGACCAGCCGTGCGCCGCGTTGCCCGCCCGCCGCCTCGACTTTGGCGACTTCGCGATCCATCGCGTCGCCGAGCGACATCGCGTCGGTGGGATTGGAGAGCCCCTCGGGCAGCGGCAGCACGCGGAGCGTCCCGGTGAAGTCCGGCTCGCGCGCGCTGAAGAGCGTCACGCGAAACGTCGCCGGCTGGTCGCGCTCCCAGCGGCCGGTCAACTTGTAATGGGTGTTGCCCAGCCGCCAGAACTGCGCCATGTCCTGGATTTGCGCATCGACCGGTGTGGCCTGCGCGGGATCGAAACCGGCCGAGCGTTTCACCGCGTCTTCCAGTGTCGCCGCGCGAAGCAGGGGATGGTTCACGCATTGCGGCGCGCGATCCAGCGGTGTCGCCTTCGCCTCGAACTTGCCATCGGCGTTGGGCTTCGCGCCGGTCCACCAGTGGTTGGCGAGTTTCAGCGCATTGGGCGCGTCAGTCGCCAGCGATGGCGGCAGATCGTGGCTGTGCGCGTGGCCGGCCGGTTTCGTTGCGGCCGCGGGTTGGGCCGCCTTCGTCTTCGCATCCGCCAGCACCTTTGCCGCGGCGTTGGGGGCGTCGACAACGAGTCTTGGCGGTTGCGGCCAAAGCACATAGCCCGCTGCCGCGAGCGCGACGAGGATGGCGACGCCGATCACCGCCCGCCGCGCGTGGAGGCGCGGCGCGGCGGGGGCACTGTTCACGTCGGGTTGCATGCGCGTGCTCCGCGCCGCGTGAGATCAGAGGTCCTTGCAGGCCAGGATGCCGGCCTCGCCGCCCACGCCCGCCAGCAATTGCTGCGCGTTCGCGGCCATCTGCGCGTTGCTCATCGGCCACGGATAGGTGGAGGTCGAGTTGGGGAACGACACGTACAGGATCGTGCCCGACGGGGCGCCGGCGCCATTGATGGGGTTGGGATTGGTGCCGCCCATCGCCGTCGCAAGCTGGATGGACATTTCACCCAGGTCGGCATTGGCCGGGCCGGTTTCAGCGACGACGAAGTGCGACTTCTTGTTGTTGCCGAGATTGATGGCGTAGCCCAGATCGCCGCGCTTGCCCGTGCCCGACATCGCGTAGAAGTTGCCGGGGAACACGATGTACGGGAAGGCGGTGGAGCTCACGTAGCGCGCGGGGTCGGTGCTGGCTTTGCTCGCATCGAAGAGCGAGGTCATCGACACGAAGTACCCCGCGTACGCCCCCGTCTTTTGCACATAGGGCTTGCTGGTGTTGGCGGGATCCACCGCCAGCACGCTGGGCCACCAGCTCGTGCTGGGATAGCCCGCATTGGCCGGGCAGTCGAGACCCTTCAGCCCGGCGCTCGCGGAGCAGGGCTTGCCCACATCCGCCGGGTGGTACGCGTTGGGCGCGCCGTCGGCGTCGATGTGCTTGTTGGCGGTCTTGTAGAGATACGCGCCGCTGGCGTGGCGACGCAGTGCGACGCCCTTGTAACTCGTCCACGCGCCGAACTGGCAGGTCGCGGGTGGCGGGTCGACGCATTGGCCGTTTTGCAACACCTTGGGCGGTGTACACGACACGGCGTCGATGACGATGCTGCTCGCGTCTTCACCCAGCTTGGCGCCGCCGCCGGTGTAGGCGATGGCCTTCAGATTGCGCGTGCCGCTGTTGACCAATGTGAACATGCGGCGGAACTGGCTCGTCGCATCAGTGGCGCTGCCGATCATGACATTGTCGACGAGATAGTCGACGCGCGCCGTGCCGGCAACGGCCTGCACCTGGGCCGTGATTTCCGCGCCGGAGGTGAAGTGCGCGCCGGTGGGCGGGGTGACAAAGTCCACGTTGACGACGCTCACCGGCACGCTGTGGCTGCCGAGCAAAGTGCCCGCCGCGTTGTACGCCTCCGCGACCAAGGTGCGGCTGCCCAGGGTGCCCATGATCGCGGGTGTCACGTCGAATTCGCCCGAAATGTCGCGCGAATCGCTACGGCCGATTTCAAACGTCTCCGCCTTCAGCACCACGCGCGTGGCCGCGGGCCCGGCCGCGATGGCGACCGGTGTGCCGTTCAGAAAATTCGAACTGGCTGCGATGTCGAGCAGACGCACCTCGACGATGGTGACGGTCAGGTTTTGTGTGGCGAGGGTCGCGCCGCCGGCGTCATAGGCGGTGGCGACCAGGGCGCGCTGGCCGATGGTGGTGAAGGTGTAGCGGGTCGACCAGCTGTTGGCCGCGTTCAGGGTGCCGAACGCGAATCCGTTGGCCGTGAGTTCAATGCGCTGGGTGTTGGCGGGCGGTGTGCCGGCGAAGGTCACGCCGTTCACGACGGTGGCGCCGTTGGCCGGCGCCGAGAGCAGCGCCGCCGCCGCCGGACGCGTCGCGCAGAGCAGCAGCGCGATGGCGCCGATCATCCACACACCCATCGCGCGAAACCGGAAGGTCCGCGCACCTGACGACTGGACAGCCGAGTCATGCCACATCGAAGTCTCCTCTCTCTTTTTGGGCGGGCCTCCTTCTGGGTGAGGCGCCGAATGTCGTGATTGCGCTGTAGTCCTTTTCATGCGGGCCGCGCGGTTTTTTCGCCAGGCGCGGCCCCATCAATCCATTAGCGTTTCCTTAAATACCAATCAAATACCAAAGCAAGACCAGGCGAAGGCTAGTGAAATGTTTCCGGCTTGTAAATCAGGGATCGCGCCGATCCGAAAGAAATATTTCCGTCCCATGACCGCGCGCTGAATTCCGCACCGGTGTGGCTGCTTGAGAGGGAACGGCGGGGTGGCGCGGAAGTGGCATTGGCTCTTCCATGACGCGAATCAAGACCAATGGCGCGGCGGTGGTCTGGCGGCAGGTTGGCGTCCGGCCAACCGGGTCGCGCCCCAACTTGGCGCACAATGCGTGGTCCCGATTTTCTGGAGTGACTCATGCGCGTTCCCACCTGCTTTTCCCGCATCGCCACGGTGTTCGTGTTGTGCTTCGCCGTTGCCGCCGCCTTTTCCGCACAGGCGAAAACGCTGCGCATGGGCATTGCCGACGACGCGACCACGCTGGACCCGCACTCGGCCAACATCCTCGGCAACTCGCGCATCCTGCACAGCGTGTACGAGGGCTTGGTCACGCGCGACAAGGACTTCAAAATCGCGCCGGCGCTGGCGCTGTCGTGGTCGCAACCCGATGCGAAGACCTGGCGCTTCAAGCTGCGGCCGAACGTGAAATTCCACGATGGCTCGCCGTTCACGGCGGACGATGTGGTGTTTTCGCTGGAGCGGGTGCTGCATCCACTGTCCAACCTGAAGTCATCGGTGCAGGGGGTCGGTTCGGCGAAGAAAATCGATGACCTCACCGTCGACCTCGTCATGGGTGAGCCGAATCCGGTCCTGATCCTGCACCTCGTCAACTTTCGCATCATGTCCAAGGCGTGGGCGACCAAGCACAACGTGCTCACCCCGCAGAATCACAAGGAGAAAGAAGAGACCTTCGCCGCGCGGAACACCAACGGCACGGGCCCGTTCAAGGTGACGCTGCGCCAGCCGGATGTGAAGACGGTGCTCAGCGACAACCCCGACTGGTGGAACAAGGCCGCACCCGATCGCGGCAATGTGAAGGAAGTCATCTGGACGCCGGTGAAGGCGCCATCCACACGCATCGCCGCGCTGCTGTCGGGCGAGCTGGACATGGTCATCGATCCGCCCATTCAGGACCGCGAGCGGTTGAAGAAGACAGCGGGCGTGAAGTTGCAGATCGGCAACGAGCCGCGTGTGTACTACCTCGCGTTCGACGCGTTTCGCGACGAGCTGCTTCACGGCAACGTGAAGGGCAAGAACCCGTTCAAGGATCAGCGGGTGCGCGAAGCGGTGGCGCTGGCCATCGACATCAACGGCATCATCAACAAGGTCATGCGCGGCTATGGCCGCCCGACCGGGCTCATCGTCGCGAAAGAAGTGCAGGGCTGGTCGGCCGACCTCGACGCAATTCGCAAGGTGGACGTTGCCAAGGCGAAGAAGCTCCTCGCCGACGCCGGCTATCCCAATGGCTTCGAGGTCACGCTGGACAGCACCAACCAGGTGCCCTTCGGCGAGGTCGCGCAAGCCATCGCGCCGATGCTGGCGCAGATCGGCATCAAGGTCACCCCCAACATCATTCCCAACCCGAGCTACAGCCCGAAACTGGAGAAGTTCGATTCCAGCTTCTACATCTGGGGCTGGGGCTCGGTGACGGTGGATTCGCTTTATGTGATGCAGGCGCTGGTGCGCTCTCGCGGCGTGGAAAAGTCGGGCGACGGCGACGCCAATTTTGGCCGCTACAGCAATACCAAGCTGGACGCGCTCATCGACCGGATCAAGACCGAGGCCGACATGAAGAAGCGCGACGCGCTCATCAAGGAGGCGCTTGCCATTCAGCGGAATGACATTGGCGTGCTGCCGCTGTTGCAGGTGGTGACGGCCTGGGCGTTCAAGCAGAACGTGACGGCACCATTCGCGACCAACAACATTCCGTACTTTTACCGGTTCAGCGTGCGCTGACGCGCTGAAATCCTGTTGCGAATATTCGCAGTAGGCGCGGACATTCGTTTGTCTCAGTCCCCAACCAGAAAGGAGTGAATGTGGAACCGCACGAAAGCGTTGAAGAGAGCAACGACGACCCGTTCAAGACCCGCTGCGCACTACTGATCTCGGTGCTGGCGCTCGCGCTCGCCATTTCCGGGCTCGGTGGCAGCAACGCCGGCAAAGATGCGGCGATGAGCAATATCCTCGCCGCCAATGCCTACAACTTCTACCAGGCCAAGAATGTGCGCCAGACCGCGTACAAGATCGCGGCGGACGATCTGGAGGCCGAGCTGAAGCGCGGCAAGCTTGAGCCCGAGCACGGTGCGTTCCTGGAAAAGAAGCTTGCCGACTACAAGAAGACCATCGCGCGCTATGAAAGCGAACCGGAAACCAAGGAAGGCAAGAAGGAGCTGATGGCCACCGCCAAGGCGCACGAGGCGGCACGCGACACGGCGATGAAGAAGGACCCGTGGTTCGACTACGCGGGCGCGCTGCTGCAAATCGGCATCGTGCTGGCGTCGGTGGCCATCATCACGCTGAGAAAGTCGCTATTCGCCGCGGCCGGCGTGCTGGGTATCGTCGGCATCGCCTTCACCGCCAATGGATTTCTGCTGGTGTTCTGACCGGCTGCCGCCTGCATCGACGCCGAAGGCGGCCCCGAAGGGAAGCGGAGGCCGCCTTAAGCGTCACCGGACAGCATTCGCAGGCGTCCCGCACTCACTTCATCACTTCGGCCTTCCAGCGCATGGCGGCCAGAATGCGGTTGTAGCCGCTGGGGTGGGTGTAGAAGAGGGCCTCTTCGAGTGGCGCGGGCTCCAGCTTGCGGTACTCCGACAATTTGAAGATCGCTTCGGCGAAGCCATCGGGTTCGCGTGACGCGTTCAGGCCGAAGTAGTCCGCTTCGATCTCCTGCACGCGGGTGATGGTGTTGGTCACCGGCGTGGCGAAAAAAAAGTAGACCGAGAACAACGCGGCCAAGAGCGGCAAGCCGGCGGGGTCGCTGATGTCGCGCACTCCGAACCGTGCGCCGAACCGCGCATGCGCCCAGGCCCAGCCGAAGCGCAGGAACAGCATGCCGCCCAGCAGCACCAGCGACAAGAAGATGACCGACTTCTGTACGTGATTCAGGACGTAGTGGCCCATCTCGTGGCCCATCACGGCGCGGATTTCCGCCGGCGAGGTGCGGTTCAGCAAGTTGTCGTTGAGTGAAATGCGCGTCGTGCCGAAGAGGCCGCTCACATTGGCGCTGATGCGTGTGGTCTGCTTGGACGCATCGAACCAGTACACGTTGTCCGCCGGGATGTTGTTGGCGCGCGCCATGGCGAGGATGTCGTCGCGGAGCGGCCCGTCGGGAAGCGGCTTGTAGGTGTTGAAGAGCGGGGCGATGAACACCGGCGCCACCATGATCACCAGCATGATGAAGCCGCAGCCCGCCAGCGTGCCCCACGCCCACCATGTGTTCGGCAATCGGCGCAGCAGCGCGTAGAGGCCTGTGATGGCCACGCCGCCCAGCACCAGGTTCACGAGCAGCCCGGTGGCCGCCTCGCCGAGGAAGGCGACGAGTGAGAGGTTGGAGAGTCCGTATTGATGCTCGCGGAAGAAGTCTTCGTACAGTGTCAGCGGCAGCGACAGCAAGGTGACGATCGCGAGGTAGAACAGCGCGTACAGAAGCACCCTGACGCTTGGCTGATTCACCTTGCGTTCGATGGCGTCGCGCACGCGCGCCGACACGCGTGAAGCCAGCAGCAGCCAAGCGACTGCGAGACCATAGACGAGATTCCACAGCAAGAGCCAGTAGCGGCCCTCGAAATACGCGTTCGACTTCGCGCGCTTCTCGCCGGTGAGCCGGTTCATGTATTCGCGCGTGGCGGCGACGGGGTCGAGCTTCGCGGTCTGGACGGCCATCTTGGACCCGGCGGACGCTGCGGCCTGTGGTGCGGCGGGCGGTGGCGGCGTGGGTGCGGGGGTGTCCGCGCCAACGATCGGTGAAAGCAGCAAGCCAAGACAGAACAGCAGCGCGCGCATGGCGGACTCCGCGGGACGAAAGCCGGCATTGTGCTTGAGTTCGCAGTCTTGGTGCGCCGTCTATGCGAATATTCGCATCGTCTCACCTTCACCTGGCAGGCAGACCACCATGATTCCGCTCTCTCACATGCTCCGATCCCTGTTGGCCGTGTTCGCGCTCGGCGCCACGCTGGCCCACGGCCAAGCCGCATCGCAACCGAACGCCAATCCGTCCGTGCAGGATATGGTTGACGCGCTGAAGCCCAAGCCGGCGCTTGGCCGTTCGCGCAGCCTCGTGCCCGGGCAGCCCACGCCCGCGCCGGAGCCGGGACAATTGCAGCTCTCGGTGCAGTTCGAGTTCAACTCCGCCAAGGTGTCACCAACCAGTACCGAGCTATTGAAGAAGCTGGCTGCGGCGATGCAGACGCCGGATCTCGCGACCGGTCGATTCTTGATTGAAGGCCATACGGACGCGGTCGGCACGGCGGCCTACAACCAGAACCTGTCCGAGCGGCGCGCGGCCAGCGTGAAACAGATTCTGGTCGCCGAAGGCGTGGACGGCGCGCGTCTGGCCGCCGAGGGCAAGGGCAGTTCGCAGCTCATCGATGCCGCCGATCCCAAGGCGGCGGTCAATCGGCGCGTGCGCGTGGTCGGCCTGGTCGCGGGCGTGGCGGCGACCCCGACGACCACCGTCGACGCGTCCGCGACCGCCGGCCCGCCCCGCGTGGCGGGCAAGGTCACGCGGCTGGTCGGCGATGCGCGCATCGGCCGCAGCCGCGACGGCAAAGCAAGCGAAGTCATGCTGAAGGACGACGATATCGTCAGCGCCGGCGACACGATCAGCACCGCGCCCGGCGCATCCGTCGTCGTCGGCATGAACGATGGTGCGAAGGTGCTGGTGCGCCCCGGCACGACGGTCACGATTTCGGAGTCGACGGCGACCGGCCCAATCGCGGCGCTGGCGCAAAAGATCGAGCTCGTCATTGGCGCGATCCGCTACATCACCGGCGATGTCGGCAAGCGGAATCCCAAGGGCGTGCGGCTCAAGACGCCCGCGCTCACCATTGGCATTCGCGGCACCGACATCGAGCTCGTCCACGCGCCACGCACCCGCAGCGGCGCGCCTGGCGGCAGCTACGTGAAAGTCAACAGCGGCGCGGTCGCGCTGACCGGGATGGACGGCTCCAACGTCGATCTCGCGATGGGCGAGCAGGGGGCGGCCGCACTCGAAGCGCCGAAGCTGCGTGGCGGCGGCAGTGCGCCCGCGGCTCGCAAAGGTGACGCCCCGGCGGAGGTGTTCGCGACGCAGGACGGGGATGCGGCGCTATTGGAGGCGAAGCGCTGAAGTGACAGCCCTGTCGCGAATATTCGCAACAGTCGCACCGCCCGTCGCACCGCCAGCCGCACCACCACGAATGCAAACGGGGCCGTTCCTCCCGGAACGGCCCCGTTTTCTTTTCAGCAGAGGCGTCGCTTACTTCTGCAAGCGCCGTCCCAGCGACACCGCGTACGCGCCCGGACGCGCCATCAGCACCGGGTCGTCCGACGGGGCGATGCCCTTCGGCAGCACGAGGGGGTTGAACGTGATCTTGTCGCAGCTCGCACCGGATTCATCCAGCTTCTCGACCACCAGGCGACCGGCGTTCACGACCTTGCGACCGGCGGGCAGCGGCACGGTGGCGTCGTTGATGACGTCGCCGGCATCCGCGATCTGCACATTGAAATTGAACGCCACGTTGCCCTTGGCCAAGCGGGCCTTCAACTCATCGACCAGGAAGTCGTTGGGCAGCGCCTTCAGCTGATCTTCGGTCAGGCCTTCCACGCCGCGCGCGGGCTCGAACACCCATTTGCCGGCGCGCTTCTTGTTGTCGGGTCCCGTGAAGATGAAGGCGTTGGTGCCCCAGTAGTTCACCGCGCCGTAGGAGGCGGGCACGGGTGCCGACGCCAGATACGCGATCTGCGGCTTGACATCCGGATGCGCGTCGTTGAACGCCTTCACCTTGGCCGGGTCGGGTCCGCCCGTGCCCGGAACGGGGCGGCGGGCTTCGAAGAACTTCACGAAATTGGCCGGCGAATTCACGAAGAACACCGGGGCGGAAATGTTGGCCTGCTCCCAGCTTTCCTTGCCCGGACCGTTCACCTTGATGGCGAGGCCGCGCACCGACTTCGCTTTGTCCGGCGCCTTCGGGTTGCCGCCGCCGACGGAGAAACGAATCACGGTCGGGATTTCCGCGCCCTTGAACACGGCGGCGGTGGAGAGGCCGCGGCCTTCCGGCGTGCCGACGAAGAAGCCGGTGGCGCAGACGCCCTTGGCGCCGGAACGGCGGGCGCCGGGCTGCTTGCCGAACACGCCTTCCAGCGCGTCGACGAGTTGGCCGGGATCGGGTGTCTGGGCGGCGACCGGGCCGGCGAGACCGGCGAGAATGCCGGCGGCGAGCACCGTCAGCAAGGGTTTGGACATGCGCTTCATGGAGTCTCCTGAAATGGCTGTTGTAAGGGAGAAGTCTGGCGGCCGCCGTGTTCGACTTCCTGTTGTTGCTTCTGCCTGCCCGGGCAAAGCCGGCTGCGAATATTCGCAATGGCTTCAGCTCGGGCGGGACGGCCTGCCGGTGAGTCGTGCCAGTCCCTCCGGACTTGCACCAGTCCGCTACGGATGCCGGCCACCTGTGGATGCGGCCATGCCCGGCGGGCTGAGCGCGCATTGTGGGGGATTGCGGGCCGGGTGTCACCGGGGGTGGGATGACGGGATCGGGGGAGGGTTCGCGGCGGAGGCGCTGGCCGTGTGGCAGACTTTGGGCCATCCTGAAAGCAGGAGACTCACCGTGTGTGTTGTTGTACGTGTAAACCTATACAGTGTTTGCGAATATTCGCAATGTACTTAGTTGCTTGGGTGCGATTGTGACAAGTTGATAACCCGCGTCGCGGGGTGTTATCACGCGCAAACGCGGATTAAGTTAAGTTAGGCCGCACGAACGAGTACCTCGGCAATTCACAGCCACATTAGCCCGAAAGGAGATGTCACATGCTTCAACTTAAGCCGCTCGACGAACACGTTCCTATCTTTCAGCAGCTCGGCGCCGAGGTTTCGCCCGTCGTACTCATCAACGTCTTCCAGGTCGCGAAGGAAGACATTCCCGCGCTGCTGGAGGCCTGGGAGGCAGACGCGAACTGGATGAAGAAGCAACCAGGGTATATCTCTACTCAGCTTCATCAAGGAATCGCTGGTAGCACGACCTTCTTGAACTACGCACTGTGGGAGTCTTCCACGCACTTCCGCGCAGCGTTCAACCATCCTGAGTTCAAGCAGGCTCTGGCTCACTACCCATCTTCCGCCGTGGCGTCACCGCACCTCTTCACTCGACTCACGGTGCCGAATCTCTGCGTCGGCCCGTAGTCGCAAGTGCGTTTCATGCATTGCTCTGGCCTCATGCACGCAGTGCGGCCTAACCCTTCCATCGAGCGGCGTCCAAATGGCTGTGCCTTTTGGATGCCGCTCATTTCGAACGCTAGGTATCACAGAACCGATCGGAGTCATATGAAACAGATCCTCGTCGCTTTGGCTTCAGTATTCGTGTCCACCAGCGCGCTCTCGCAGGCGTGCTGGAACGAACGGGAATACAAGGGCCAGATGCTCATTAGCGCAAGTAACTGTAGCGAGAACGTATCCATTCCCGATTTCGAGCGCGGGTTCTGCAAGTCGCATGTGAAAGGTGATGTTCCCAAGTCAGCGCCAAAGTGCCCTGCTACGGTAAAAGCCAAAGAAGGCGCAGAAGTCGTCACCCGAACTGTTGTCGCTCGATGCCTTGGCGTAAAGCCGCCTCTTGCGGGTGGCCAGGCAAACACGTTCTACTACGGCGGCTCCGGCTTCAAAGACAGTGAGCAGTCCCTCAAGCAGCTATGCACCGGCCTTGAGGGCAAGTGGGTAGAAGGCGCCAAGTGAGCGCGGCGCTGCCTAACCTTCCCATCGAGGGCGACGTCCAAGGGCTATCGCCCTTGGCCGCCACTCATGTCAAACGTTAGGCTCGCTAACAGGGCCACAACGCATGCCTAAAGAGTACCAAGCTGCCGATTTCTCAAGCGAGGTTCTCGTCGCCGAGGCAGAAAAGTTTCTCTTTGCCAGAGTTCCACCTGAGCTAAGCAAGTCGCACTTGAGGCGGGGACGAATCACCGCACGCTTGGCCACTGGCGAGAGCAGCTTCGATGCTCAGATGGAGCCGGACGGAAAGCTCGGGCACTGGTTCGTGGTCCCGCCCGACGTTGCGGAAAGAGAGAAGATTTCGGCTAGAAAGCGGTCGGCATTTTCTCTGAGTAAGTTGGAGCGGCAACCCGAACCGCCACTCCCAAAGAGCTTCAAGGCGCTCTTGAGCAAGAGTGCAGGTGCTCAAGCCACTTGGGAGAGTACGAGCACGCTGGCAAAGATTGATTGGGTGCATTGGATGGAGTCGGCGAAGCAAGAAGCCACGAGAAAGGAACGGGCAACGACTGCGATTGACATGCTGGAGAAAGGAAAGAAGCGGGTCTGTTGTTTTGACCCGTCCGGTTACTTCAGCAAAGCACTTTCTTGTCCGGCGGAAGCCAATGAGTAGCCGCGGTGAAGTGCGCCTAACAGTTCGCTCAAGCGGACCAATCAATCGCTGCGCGATTGAGGCGGCCGCTTGGCTCAGGCGCTATGCCTGAATCCAATCACGCCGCAGTCACGCTGTTTAGACCCACCGGGCCTGAAGAGCTGGATCTTGTCCGGAAGAGCGGCTTCAAGAAGTGGCCGCCAAGACTGCCGGGCCAACCTATCTTCTATCCCGTCACGAATGAGCAATATGCAACCGAGATTGCGCGTGATTGGAATGTAAAGGTTAGCGGCTCTGGCTTCGTTACCCGCTTTGAAGTGCGAAAAGACTTCATGGACCGTTACAAGATTGAGCAAGTTGGTGCATCGCACCACAGCGAGTGGTGGGTGCTGCCGAAGACTTAGATATGCTCAATTCCCATATTGTTGGCGAAATTGAAGTCATCGGAGAATTTCATGCATGACTCGTCGGCCCAGAGCTGATGGCCTTCGGCCACCTTTGGCCTAAGCCGTTAGGCCTCAAGGAAAACTCACATGCTGAACTGGCTTCGCAAACGAATTGAGCACGGCAGACGCGAGAGATTACTTGCCGCCCAAGAGGAAACGACTTACACCATCGGCGGGCTAGAGTACAAGCGAATACCATTTGGCTCAGAAGAAGAGGACTGGGGCGCCAATGATGGACCTTGCCACGATTGCCTCGCGCTAAAGGGCCAACTTCATGATCCTGGCTGTGACGTTGAGCGCTGTCCAAAATGTGGTGGCCAAGCAATGTGCTGTGAATGCCTTGATGACCCCAGTCATGACTCAGAGGCCTAACAATTCATTCGAGCCGAACCCGCTTCGCGGGTCGGCCTAATTCAGGCGTTAGGCCGCACAGGAACACGCCGCAATCATGCCTGCGGATTTCGCCCCCTTCCATCGCTACTTGGAGTTCATGTCGCCCCTTTCGGGGCAACGTGCGAGTGAACTCGTACAGTTCGTCGCCGCCCGCGCAGACGGCACTGTGGTGGATGTGGGTTGCGGCTGGGCAGCACTGCTAACCCGACTGCTTGAGGCAAACGGCGCCATCACTGGCATCGGCCTCGACTTGAGCGACGCGGGGTTTCAGCAGGCTTTTCAGACTGCCAGGAACCGCGGACTCGCGGACCGCCTGCAACTGGTCGCGGGGGACGCGAAGGCTCATCTGCCAGCTTCCGCTCAGGGCGCGAGGCGGAAGCGGGGGCTGTGTGGCAGACTGGCCACGTTCAGCCAGAGGGAACCGCATGATGGGCGCTGCCGTGTATTGCGCTGGCCGCAGTGTTTGCGAATATTCGCAACACGCTCAGCGGCTCCGGCGCGATTGTGACGGGTTGACTACGCGCGCTTCGGGCTGTTGTCGCGCGTGCTTGCCGGCAGCACTTGGGTTGGGCGTCACACTTTGGGTGAGCCTTGGACGTGCGAGTCAACGCAGCATGGCTGGCGGCAGTGTTCCGAACTACGGAACGAGACTCTTGTATGCGGACGCCGCTGTTCTGCCCGGCATGAATGACCTGCAAAGCGCATTTTTCGACGAACCAGGCACCCTGCCTGTGCGCATTTCAATTCAGTTCGCAGAGGGCATCACCTGGATTGAACGTGCTTGCGATCTGGCAAAGCACGGTAGCCATCCACCGAGCGCGTAGCCAGGATGACACGCAATCAGCCCTTACACTCGCAGGTGTCAGAAGAGCCGCCCTTGACCTCCCGCCAGCCGCTCAGGAGTTCCGTCGCATTCCTGGCGCTTGCGGCACACAACGCGGAGGAGGCTCTTTTCGCTCGTGACTGGGCTCTTGCGAATGTGGACCTCTTGAAGCGCTACGCCACAATGGACCTCGCTGCAATTTGGGCTGGACCAGCATTTCGTCTCTCCTTGCTCTGCCTGACGCTAGCCTTGCTGGCCCTCTCGGTCCTGGCCGCTCGCGCAAGCCGGCGTAGCGTCGCTGTCTACGCGCTGCTGGCCGTCCTTGCCGTCTTCGCAAGCAATGCCCTGTTCCCTCACATTGCAGCCGCGGTCGCGCTTCAGGCCTATGTTCCCGGCGTGGCGACAGCCATCGCGCTCGTTCTCCCTGCCGCCACCTGGATTTACCTCTCCACGCTTCGCGAAGGCTACGCAACCGCGCATGGCCTCCTCATCGCCGCGATCATCGGCGTCGTGTTCTACGCCGCTGTCGCCAGCGTGGTCGTTTCATTCTGAGAATGCGCCGACCGTCCATATTCGGTCAAGATCGTTCGCAATGCGAACTGCGCTGGTGATCTGGAGCGGATGGTGGCAGTGGTGGAGAGCGCTGACACGCGCGGAGGCGCAGGTTTACAGCGACGAGAACTCCGCGCGACCGGGCTCGGCGGCGGACTGGCAGCCGATGCAACGGGCGCTCTGCGGAGCCGCGTGCAGGCGCTGGCTGTCGATGGCTTCGCCACAGCTCAGGCACACACCGAACGTGCCGTCCTCGACCCGCTGCAACGCGGCCTCGACTTCGGCGAGCTGGGTGGAGCGCCGTTCAAGTTCCGCCACATCGATATCGCGCAGCGCGTCGATGGCCGCGTCATCGCGGCCGTCATCAAAGGCTGGCGGCAGGCTGTCTGCACGGCCATCCAGCTGCTGACGATCCAGATCAATGGCCTTGCGCAGCCCTGCGGCTTCAGCCAGCAGAATGCTCTTCCAACCGGCCAGCGCTTCCTCCGAAAACCGCACGGGATTCATGTCAATGACCTCGCAACGGTGAGTCGAGATCGGGTTCGGCGATGAGCGTGGTGCGAGGTGGCATGGCGAGTTCTCGGCAGGGATGGATGATTCCATCCTGCGCCGATTCTCAACGGGCGTTTTGATTGGCATCAAACGGCACGCATCCCGCCCGACAGCTTGTCAGGGCGGTGGTGTGACGTCTACGGTTTGGGTGCCGCTTCGTACAGCGGCCGCACCACCGTTTGAAGCTGGGTCAGCTCGTTGATGCGGTTGGCGTGGGAGGGATGGGTGGAGAGGAACTCGGGTGTTCCGCCGCCTCCGGCCGCGGCCATCTTGCGCCAGACGTTGACGGCGCCCATCGGGTCGTAGCCCGCGCGCGCGGAGAGTTCGATGCCGATGCGATCCGCCTCGGATTCGTTCTCGCGGGAATTGGGCAGCGTGATGAGCAGATTGCCGACCTGCTGCGCGAACTTGATCTGCTCGGCCGAGTTGGATTTGCCGCCCAGTGCCAGCTCCAGCAGCAATTGCTGGCCCATGGCGCGAGAGACTTTTTCGCGGCCGTGTTCACGCAGCGCGTGGGCAACCTCATGACCCATGATGGCGGCGATTTCGGGATCGGTGAGCTTCAGTCTGCGGATGATACCGCTATAGAACGTGATCTTCCCGCCGGGCATGCAGGATGCGTTGAGCGCGGGCGAGTCGATGAGCGTCAACTGCCAGTTCCAGCGCTTGGTGTCGTCGCGAAACACGCCGGCCTGCGCGATGATGCGGTTGGCGATCTTTCTCAGCCGGTCGTACTCGGGACCGCTGCTGATGAGCTTGCCTTGCGCGCGCGCCTGGTTGGCCTGGTTGTTGTAGGACGTCGCGGACATGCGCTCGACTTCGGCCGCGGACACGAGCATGAATTGCTGTCGCTCAACACCCACTTCGCCAGGGCGGGTGGTGGTGGCGCAGCCTGAGAAGAGGACGCCGACCGCGACCGCGCCGACAGCGCAAGCGAATATTCGCAAACCGAGAAACCTGGGGACACTCAAGGCGCGCATGTTCGCCTCAATCCGGGAACTCGAAGTCCTTGCCGGCGCTGGTGACGCCGAGCTTCTCGAACCAGTCCGGCCCAAGCTCGCTGATGGGTTCGCCATTGCATTTCAGCTGCGCGATGGCTTTGCCGTTCTTCTCCACCGTCAGGCCGGCCTTGGTGCGGGTCTCGCCTTTCGGCCCCCACTTGCCGATGCCGGTGTAGACCACATAGGCATGGTCCCCTTTGGGAATGCGCAGCCACGCGCCGCCGCCGCCGGCGAACGGGACGTTCTCGCCGTGGGCCACCTTGGAGGGCGCGGCATAGTTCTCCGGCCACATCAGTTCCAGCGGGTCGCGGCTGTCCGGGGTGCCGAAGCGGTATTGCAACATGCCCGTCGTCTTCGTGGACTTCTTGTCCGCGCACACCGACACCATCTTCTTGCCGGTGCGACAGGCGAACACGACTTCCTCCATGCTGGTGCAGAAGCTGGTCTGTCCCGGCTGGGTCGCCTTCGCCGACGTGGCTGGCTTGGCGGGTTGGACGGGATTGGCTAAGGTGGCCGGTTTCCCCACAACCTTCATGCCCACCACCAGCGGCACGATGTCGGACTTGGAACAATTGGGATCGCCCTGGCAAGACTCGGCCTGCACCTTGGAGAGCTTGTAGGCCAGTTCAACGCGCTTGCCGGTGTATTTCTTCGGGTCGGTGCAGAGATCGAAGTCGGCCGATTCGAAAAACTCGTTGCCCTTGTCGTCCTTGAATTCGACGAGACAGGCAATGTCGCCCATGCTCATTTTGACGACGGTGCCGAAGATGTTCTTGGTCTCCTTGCCGATCTTCACCGTGGTCGCGGGTGCCTGGGCGAGCGCGGTGTGCGGGCCGAACAGGCAGGCCAGGAGGATGCAGCCGAAGGTGCGCGCGTGTGATGTCATGTCCCCAATCCTTCTGTTGTTGTCTTTCTAGCTCGTGGTCTCGCCGGCGCGCACTGGGTCGCGCTCGGCGAGTGCGAATATTCGCACAGGGTGCGGGCGGAGGCGAGTGTTCAGGATTTCGGCGCGGCGCAAAGCTTCAGGTTGACGCGCGTGGCTTTGAGAATGGGCAGGTAGGTATCCGCGTCCGTGGGTGCATAGTCTTCGCGGATCTTCGCGTCCTTCTGAGACGCATCGGCCGCCAGCGGCTTCAGGGTTTCGCGGCAGCCCGCCAGATCTTTCAGCTTGTGCAACGTGATGGCGAGATCATTGCGTAGCCAGCCTTCGGTGAAGGTGCCGAGAAAGGGCTTGCAGTCCTTCAGCACCGTGCCGAGGAGGTTGCGCGCGCTGTCGTAGTTCTTGCCGTCGTAGGCCTTGCGCGCTGCCGCGCGCGTCTTCTCGACAGGCTCCGGGCGACAGGCCGCCGGGGCCTTCATGTACACGCCTTCAAAAATGGCCCGCACACCGCAGTAGAACTGGCAGGCCATGCCTTCGTTGCGGCCGACCTTGATGCCCTCCTTGGTCTGGGCAAAGGACACCACGCACGGCTGCTTCGGCTCGTCTCCCTCAAGGGTCGCCTTGCCCTGCTTGATCTCGCCTTCCAGCGTGCAGCTATGGCCGTTGTCGCCCACGCTGTCGATGTTGAAGAGGAGCTTGCCGGTCTTGTCGCGCTTCACGATGAGCGTGCCCCACGACTTCTCCGTGGTGTACTCGCCCGGCTCGATCGCGACCGCGATCAAGGGAACGCAGAGCAGAGTGGCGATGCCAACGCGGCGCGCGAGGGTATTCAGCATTTCAGGGCTCCTTCGGTGGGTAGGCGGATGAGTTCGGTGGTTTGGCCGTCGACTTCGCGCAGCTTCAGCGCCGATGCGCGCTCGTCGAAAATGGGATTGATGTCCGGAGGCCAGACTGGCCCGCTGTCATAGGCCCAGACCATCTTGTTGTTGGCAACGGTCCAGGCGCCGGTCAC
The DNA here is from genome assembly GCA_016791265.1 of Betaproteobacteria bacterium. Classification (GTDB taxonomy): domain Bacteria; phylum Pseudomonadota; class Gammaproteobacteria; order Burkholderiales; family Usitatibacteraceae; genus JAEUMY01. The sequence goes on along the minus strand of JAEUMY010000010.1, from coordinate 3,181 downwards.
AGGTTGCGCGTTCGACGATGCGCCTGGTCCCGGCTCCGCCACGAACGTGCCGTCGGCGTTGAGGGTGATGAAGTACTCGACATCGCGCCGCTTGGAACTCCACACGCCTGCATAGGCGCAGCGCGGATGCGGCGTCCCGCTACCCGCGGCCGGCCGCTTCTCATTCTTCGCCACGCAGCGGGCGTAGCCTTCCACAGCCGCGAGGCGGGTCAGGTACTGCTCGACGTGCGCTTTGCGTTCCAGGCAGTCGGCGGTGGCTTCCACCGTCATTCTCGCCACGCCCCGGTAGAGCAGGAAGACGATGACGATGCTGAAGCCGGCCCACATGAGTGTGCGGCGGAGCAGCCGCGAATGGTTGTCGTCGAGGTCGAGCATGGCGCGTGTGATGTTGTCATGGACTGTCGTCTCGCATTATGCGCGAGCGGGGGATTGTGCGACACTCGCGGCGAGGCACGCTGGTGTGCCGGTTCCAGTCAAGAAAAATCCCGCCACATGAATGCAGCCACTGAATTGATCGACGAGCGCGTTCGCCTGGATGTGGCCGACGGCATCGCCCACGTGACGCTTGCCCGACCGGACAAGCACAATGCGATGGACTTTCGCATGTTGAAGGCGGTGGTCGCGGCGCAGGCGCGCATTCACCGAGACGCGAATATTCGCGTGGTGCTCCTGCGAGGCGAGGGACCGTCCTTCTGCGCCGGGCTGGACGTGAAGTCCGTGTTGGGCGACAAGCGCGCCGCCCTGTGGGGATTCGTGCGCCTTTTCGCACCTTCGCGCAACATCTTCCAACAGTGGAGCCTGGGCTGGCGCGATCTGCCGGTGCCGGTGGTGGCGCTCATTCACGGCAATTGCCTCGGCGCCGGCATGCAGCTCGCGCTGGGTGCCGACTTGCGTATCACCACGCCCGACGCGCGGCTGGCCGTCATGGAGGCGAAATGGGGGCTGGTGCCCGACATGGGCGGCACGGTGCTCCTGCGCGAGTTGGTGCCCATCGACATCGCCAAGCGATTGACGCTGACGGCGGAGGTCATCTCGGGCGCGGATGCGCTCGCGCTGGGCCTGGTGACCGAAGTCGCCGACGATCCACTCGTGGCGGTGCAACCGTTGATTGCGAATATTCGCGAGCGCTCGCCGGACGCTGTCGCGGCGGGCAAGTTTCTGTTGCAGCGCGCGTGGCCATCCAGCGAGTGGGCCGCGCTGGCGGAGGAGCGCAAGCGCCAGCGGCAGATGTTTCGCTCGCCCAATCTGCGCATCGCCGCGAAGCGCAACCTGGCGGAAGGCGATCCGCCGGCCTATTTGCCGCGCAAGATCGGTCGCTGATCGGCGCGGCGCAGACACGTCATCGACAACGCGCGCAAAGCGGCGGAAGATGCGGACGTGGCGCGCGCCCGAGGCGCGGTCACGGAAATGCAACAACGCAACCCGGCCGCAACCGGCGAGGAGAACAGCGACATGAACAAATCCCTGGTGGTCACGCTGATCGGGCCTGACCGGCCCGGCATGGTCAACGCGGTGTCCGAGCGCGCGCTGGCGCACGGCGCCAATTGGGCGGAGAGCCTCATGGCCAATCTGGCCGGGCAGTTCGCCGGCATCGTCCACTTGCAGGTGGACGCAGACGAGATCGAGGCCTTGTCAGCGGAGCTGCGCGCACTGGCCGCACCCGGCATGCAGGTCGTCGTCGCCGTGGCCGGCGGCCCCAAACCCGCGCCCACGCGGCGCATGGCGCTTTGCCTCGTCGGTCACGACCGCCCCGGCATCATCCAGACCATTTCGGCCGAGCTCACGCGCCAGGGTGTCAGCATCGCAACCCTCACCACCGCCATCGTGAGCGGCGCCATGTCGGGCGAGCAATTGTTCGAGATGAACGCCGAGATCGACGTGCCTGAAGGGGTGGCGCTGGGCGACATTCGGCGCGGGCTGGAAGGCCTCGCCAACGATCTCATGGTGGATCTGGAGTTCGGACGGAAGTCGGCTTGAGCGGTGAGAGGGCGCATTTGTGACGCGCCAAGCCGCCGCGTTCGCACTCGGCCATTGTCTGCTCCCGCTGCTGCTTATGATCGCGCGTGCGGCCATTGCGCAGGAGCCCGCCTTGCCCTGCGCACGCACGGACAAGGAGTGCGCCTATCAGAAGGCGATCTCGCACAAGGTGCGCACTCTGGAATTCTGGCGCGCGGTGCGGGCGAAACCGCTTGTCGAGCGCATCGGCGCCGCGCCGCCGGAATTGATCGAATACCTGACCCTTGATGTGATCAAGCTCGGTATTCCCGCAAGACCGCGTGCACCCGCGCTGACTCCAGACTTCATGGCCGACGTGCGGGCCGCATTGAACGGCATTCCGGCGAATATTCGCAACTTGCTGGATCGGCGCCTCGCCGGAATCTGGTTCATCGAAGACATCGGCGGCTCCGGGTTCGCAGACATCATTCGTTGGGGTCCTGCGGAAGGTGTCGGCTTCATCGTGCTGGACCCGCGTCAGTTGCAAGACCGCCGCGCGAACGAGTGGGCAAGCTGGAAGGAGAACACGCCCTTCCGCGACGATCCTCGTTGGCGAATCGAAGCCGTGATCGCGGGGCCGGAAGGCAAGGGGACTGGCATCGGACGTGGCCGGGATCAGGAAAACAGTCGCGTCAACGCCATCCAGTACATTCTGCTGCACGAGCTGGGCCACGCGCTCGCGACCCAGGGCGGCATCCATTCGCGTTGGGACCGGCCAAACGGCCAGGAACTCAAGAGCGGCGCCTACCCCTTTCACGACCTGTCATGGACGTGGGATGAAAAGCTGGGTCACGTGTCGCTCTTCGATGCCGCGTTTCCGGAGCGCCGCAAGGTGCGCTACTACTTCGGCGCGAATCTGGAAGGCAGGCGCATGATCGACGCGTATCGCTGGATCGAATCCACGAATTTCCCCACGCTCTACGCGGCCACCAATCCCGGCGACGATTTCGCGGAGAGTTTTGTCACCTACGTCCACACCGTGCTGATGAAACGACCGTGGGAAGTGCGCGTCACTGAAGAGGGCGAGATCCGCTTCAAGCTCAAGTCGTGTTGGGATCAGCCGCGTTGCGCCCAAAAACGCAAGCTGCTTGAGGACATCCTCGGGACTCGCTGAAGTGTGTGGTGCGCGGCATTGCGAATATTAGCAATGCCCCGCACCACGCCATCTGCAACATAAAGGTGCAAC
>JAEUMY010000024.1 GCA_016791265.1 Betaproteobacteria bacterium | reverse complement strand
AGCGAGCGCATCAATTCTTCAATCGTCGCGTAGCCCGATTCCTTGATCTGCTTGGCCGTGATGATCTGCACCACCGATGGCGTCTCGGTGTCGACCCGCTTGATGAGTGAGCCGGTGACTTCGATCTTCTCGGGCTTGGGCTGATTGGGCGGGGTTGCCGGTGCGGTCGTCTGGGCGGATGCCATGCCGGCGCTGACCATGCCGGCGATAAGCGCCGGTACCAGCACGGCGATGGTTCTGATGGGTGGGGCTTTCATGTGTGGATGGACTCCCTGTGTGAAATTCGCATCGTCGCGCGCGTAACGCGACACCTCGCGACGGACTGTGATTTCCGTCGCGGTGGCGTCGATGACAATTCACCCGGTTTTGCGCAGGCGACACCGACGACACCAGAATGCGATGCTGCATCACCGATTCGACCTGATTTGTATTGGCTTGAGTGCTTTTGGTGGCGGTCGATGGCGATTCGCAGCACGGTGTGCGGAGTGCTCACAACCTACTGACATGAAAGTATTATTTTCGTCCTAGCCTGTTGTTGATCTGACGCGGACACTCTGCTCCTGTGGCGCGCCTGCAACACTTGAGCACTCGTTTCACCCGGCGGCGCGAATTCATCAGGCTCGCGGCCGCCGCCTGTGTCGATGACAGTGGCCCATGAAAAAACACGGCCACTTTCCGACACATCGCGGGCGACGTGCCAGAAAGTGGCCGCGGGGTACAACGTGGATCAGCGGAACCGGTAATTCACGCTCAACGAGAAATACCGTCCATACGGATTGTGGAATTCGGGATTGAATCCCAGCGACGTGTTGTCCGGATCGAAGGGCGCGTTTTTGTCGTCGATGTTGCGCACGACGCCGCTCACGGTCAGGTTCTTGATGCCGCGCCAGGATGCGCCCATGTCGAGCGTCGTCCACGGCTTGACGCGGCAGCTGGGCTCCAACGCCTGGAACGAGGCCGAGCCGCAGCCGGACGTGGTGTCGCCGTAGAGCCAGCCCTTGACGTGATTGACCCGGCCGAACGCGCTCCACGCGCCGCGTTCCCAGTTCAGGCTGAAGTTGCCTTTCCACTTGGGCAACTCCCCGGCCGGGCCGTAGGCATCCGCGTATTCGATCAGCGGGTCGCCCGCGGTGAACGAATTTTTGTAGGAACGCAGCCACGTGGCTTGCACCGTCGCCGTCAGCCGGCCCGCGCCGCCCAGGCTCATGCGGTAGCTGCCGTCGACGTCGATGCCCGAGGTGCGCGTCTCGCCCAGGTTGCGGAACTGGCGAATGGTCGAGAGGATGGGCCCGGAGTTGGGGATGCCCGCGAGCTGGGTGGCCGGGTTGGTGTCACGAATCACCGCACCCGGAAACTGGCTTTCCCGGTTGATGATGTACTGCGAGCTGAAGCGTCCCACCTCGCTTTCGCGGCGAATTTCGTACAGGTCCACGATGACATTGGTGTTGTCTGTCGGCGAGAACACGAAGCCGAAGGTGAGGCCCCGCGACTCCTCGGGTTCCAGATCCGGGTTGGCGCGAATCAGGCTGGAAATGCTGCGTCCGGTGCAATCCTCCGGGTCCGCGCCTGGTTGGCCGCAGCGCACCGGATCGGCAATGGTGTTGAACACCTGCACGTTCGACTGCGTGATCTGCGAAATCGACGGCGCGCGGAAGCCGCCCGCGTATGTGCCGCGCAGCGCGAAGCTCTTCGTCGCACTCCATTTGAGACCGATCTTGGGCGTGGTCGAGCTGCCGTAGTCGCTGTAGCGGTCATGACGGAGCGCCAACTGCATTTCCAGGTTGCGCTGAAGCGGGATGGAGAGTTCGCCGTACGCCGAGGTCACGTTGCGCGCGCCCGACACTTGCGAGCCGCCCAGGCCGACGAAGTCGCCGGTCACGATGCGGCTGTCCGGCGTCACTGAGAGCTCTTCGCGGCGATACTCGAGGCCAGCCGCCATCATCGCCGGCCCCCCCGGTGCGCGGAACACTTCGCGCGATCCCTTCACGTCGACCATGGTGGTTTCGGCTTCGCCACGGTCGGTGATGAAGGGCACCAGCCGCGCGATCAGCGCCGGATCGTTGTTGCCGAACGGGCGATAGGTGCGGTTGTTCTGCGCCGCCAGCAGTTCGTTGAACACCGGGAAGCCGTTGTAGCGGTCCTCGCGCTCGGACTTGTTGTAGAGGAACGCGGCCTCCCAATCCCAGCCGGCGGCCGTGCCGGAAAGACCTGCCAGGACCCGGGTCGAGTCATTGGTGACCGTTTGCAGACGCGTGCCGAAATCGGCGAAGCGATAGCGCAGCAGCACGCGAAACGGGTGCGGGTTGTCCGGGTGGCCGACTGGCAGGATGAAGCCGTCGTAGCGGAAGCGCGTGCCGTTTTGCGAGAACCACGTGGTCGTGAATTCATCGGCCAGGAACGGGCTGCCCGTGAACTCCGACTCGGTGCTGGAATACGCGAATTCGGCGAACGCGGTCAGCGTGGGGCTGGCTTCGTAGGTGAAGCGGCCAAAAATGCCCTTGCGCTCGTTCTCTGATTGCGCCGACAAGTTGTTCCACTGGTCGTAGCGACACAGGCCGCCTTGCAGCAGCTCGGGCGGGCAGCGCGGATCCACGCTTGCCACCTGATTGAAGACGCCCGAGCCTGGCGTCCGCTCCCGGAGCAGGTTGGGGGGATACGAACGCGAGGACAGCGTGGTGAGACGTCCCACCAGCGCGGAATAGGCGGCGTTGTTCACATCATCCACTTCGCGGATGCCGGTGCGCTCGCGCTTGCTGTATTCCACGTTCAGCAAGGCGTTGTAGCGGTCTTTCGCCAGATCGCCGAAGCCCAGGGTCGCCGATGCGGTGCGGCTCCTGAAGTTGTCGCGCTCGTTTTGCGCGCCGGACACGGTTGCGCTGGCGCCCTTGAAGTCCTTGCGGAGCAGAATGTTGATCACGCCCGCCATCGCCTCCGAGCCATAGATGGCCGACGCGCCGTCCTTCAGGATTTCGATGCGCTCGATGGCGGCCATCGGAATCGAGTTCAGATTGTAGATGACCGATTGGCCGGCGTTCGGGTCGGCGTAGGCGGCGGGCGCCAGGCGACGGCCATTCACCAGCACCAGCGTGGCTTGCGAGCCCAGGCCGCGCAGCGACACTGATTGCGCGCCGGCCGCGAAGCCCGTGCCGGCGTCGAAGTCCTGCAGACCGCCGGCGCTGGCGGCGGGCAGTGTGCGCAGCAGTTCGGCCACGTTGTTCGCGCCGCTACGCGCGATGTCTTCGGCGGTGATGATGGTGATGGGCGAAGCTGTCTCCGCGTCCACGCGCTTGATGTTGGTGCCGGTGACTTCGATTTTCTCGGTGCGCGGCGGTGTTTGTTGCGGGGCCTGCGGGGGTTGTGGCGGCGGCGTCTGCTGCGCGAGCGCGACGCCGGCGCTCATCACGCCAGCCAGCAGCGCCGGGATCAACGCGGCCAAGGTTTTGGTCTTGGGGGTATTCATGTCTCTGAGTGCTCCCTGATATGGAGAGAATGGTTGAAGCGCATCGCGACCGGATGCGATGAGGCGCACCGGCCCGATTACACGCGGGGCAGATGCTGCATCAGGGAACTCTGGCGATTTGTAGTGGCTTGAGTGGCTTCGGTCGCGGTATGTGTCGATTCGCAATCGGGCGCCTGGCGCGCGCGCAACTCATTGATTGAATGAAGAACTTCAATGCACGGACGAGCACACGCTTTGCACTCGCGCGCCACTGACTGTCGCACAGGCGCAACAAAACCGCTTCAACGTGATCAGTGTTGCGACGCTTCCTTGGACGTGGCTGCCGGGCTGTCGCGATTCATGACCGCCTCGATGAACGCGACGGTTGCGTAGAAGAGGAAGTCGCTGTTGTCTTTTTTGGAGAATCCGTGGCCTTCGTTCTCGCCCACGATGAGCCAGACCGGCTGGCGATTGACCCGGACCTTTTCCGCCAGCTGCAACGCCTCGGTGTGCGGCACGCGGGGATCGTTGCGGCCGTGGGCGATGAGGATGGGATTGCGAATATTCGCAGCGTTGGTGAGCGGCGAGATGCGGTCCAGGAACTCGCGCATGGCTGGATCGCGCTCGTCGCCGTACTCGCGCCGGCGATTGTCGCGGCGATAGCTCTCCGTGCGTTCAAGCAGGCTCACGAAGTGCGAGATGCCCACAAGGGTGATGCTGGCCGCGATGCGGTCCGGGTGGCGGGTCGCGATGGCGTTGGACATGTAGCCGCCGTAGCTGCCGCCGGTCACGATCACCTTCGCGGCATCCAATTCCTTCTGGGTTTTGATCCAGTCCAGCAGGGCCGCCGCATCCCTCACCGCATCCTCGCGGGCGCGGCCATTGTCCAGATCGGTGAAGCGCCGGCCAAAGCCGGTCGAGCCGCGCACGTTGGGATAGATCAACGTCATGCCCAGCTCGTTGATGAAGTAGTTGTTGCGGCCGAGGAAGCCGGGACGCGATTGCGACGACGGGCCGCCGTGCAGCACCACCAGCACCGGGCGTGGGCCGGCGAATCGGGCGGGCGGGTCGTAGCGGAAGCCGGAGATCTCGCGGCCGTCGAAGCTCTTCCACTTGATGAGCGTGGCGCGGGCGAAGCGGGCCGGCTCCGCGCCGGCCGCGCTTTCGATGGCTGCCCGCGTCCAGCGTGTCAAGGTCCCGGCCGCGGCGTCGTACACGTGGACGTCGCCCGGCGACCGCGCGGACGCATGCGTGAAGGCGAGCTGCGGCAGGCGACGATGCCAGCGGAGCGCGCCGATGATGCCGCCGTCGAGATCAAGTGGTCGGTCGGCCGCCAGCTTTCGCGTCTCTCGGTCGAACCACATCAACCGGGACACGCCGGCCTCGTTGATGACCACCGGCATGGGCAGTTGAGTCCGCGGCGGCACGGCGATGCGCTCCACGTCCCATGGAAATTCCGTCAGAAAGAATTCGCGCGCGCCGCCGCCGCGGTCACCGCGCAATGCCAGGCGACGGAACTCGCCGTCGCTTTCGACCCGCCAACGTGAGGGGCTGTCGCGCTCGTCACGCGCCGCCTCCTCTTGAGGCTGCTCCGGGTCGGAGACCGCGGTCGCGGCACTTTGTCTCTCCTCGCCCAGCCTCTTGCCCGCGAGGTCGATGCGCCAGGTCATCACCCGCCCGCCGTTCGATGCGCGGACTTCAATCTCGCGTCCGCCCGCGACATGGCGCAGGCCCAGCACACGCCGTCCCTTCAGCGTCTGCAAGGTCTTGCGCTGGCTCGGGTCCAGCGGGTTGACCACCTGCACGGCCGACACGAGATTCGCCGTGTCCGGCGGCGCGTCGTCGCCGTCGTCGTCGTTCTCGTTCTGGTCCAGTGTCGTGGTCGCGTAGAGCAGCGTCTTGCCGTCAGGCGAAAACGACCAGTGCTCCGCCTTCAAGTCCGCTTCCGAGAGCAGAACGGGCGTATGCATCGCGCCGTCCTTCAGCGCGGCGGCGAGATCGAGTCGATAGAGCCGATGCGCCTCATTGCCGCCGCGATCCCGCGCCACCACCAGATAGCGCGCGTTGACCGGTTCAAAGGCGGCACTGCGCGTCGGGTCGGCGTGAAAGGTGATCTGCCGGGGTGTCGCCAGCGGACCGTCGAGCAGGAAGAGCTGATGGGTGTCGCCGGCGCGCTGGCTCACGATCATCGTCTTCTCCTGCGGATGCCAGGCGACGAAGCGCGTACCTTCCAGATCGGCGTAGCGTTTGGCCGATTCGACGATGCGCTTGGAAATCGGCGGCACGCCTTGCAGGGTCAGGGTGGCGGGAGGCGCGAAGTGCGCCGAGGTCGTCGACGCGGCCGCGCCGAGTGAAAGCGGCGCCACGCTCGAGAGAGCGACGAGGACGACGAGGAGAGTCAATCGGTGAGTCAAGGTCATGGCCGGCAGTGTCGCAGCCCGCCGTGCGCGATGCAAAGGCCGTTACATCGCGGTTACAACTCCGCGCCGCCCGCCGTGCGCGTCCGCACTTCCGCTGGCACACGACCCGCGTCGACCGGGCGCGAAATGCCATAGCCCTGCACGGCATCGCATCCGGCGGCGCGCAGCATCGCGATGTCGGCGTCCGACTCGACGCCTTCGGCCACCACCTTCAAGCCGAGGTTGTGACCCAGCTCGATGGTGGACCGCACGATGGCGAGGCTTTGCGCGTCGTCATGCATGTCGATGACGAAGGAGCGGTCGATCTTCAGCTCGTTCACGGTCAGCGCCTTCAGATACGCGAGCGAGGAATAGCCGGTGCCGTAGTCGTCGATGGAGAGCGCCACGCCCATGTCGTGCAGCTCGCGCAGGACTTTCCGGGCGCCGTCGGGGTCTTCCATCAGGGCGCCTTCGGTGATTTCGACGCAAATGCGGTCGCTCGGCACGCCGTGCTCCGCCAGCGCCGCGCGCAACAGACCGGGCAGATTCTCACGCGTTTGCAGGTCACGGGTGGACGCGTTGATGGACACGCGCATATCGAGTCCCTCGCGCCGCCAGACGCCGCACTGGCGCACCGCCTCGCCCACCACCCAGCGGGTGATGCGCGTGATGTAGCCGGTTTGCTCGGCGAAGGGGATGAAGTCGTTGGGCAGAACAATCCCGCGCTCCGGGTGGCGCCAGCGCACCAGCGCTTCGACGGCGCCGATGCGGCCATCGGCCAGCGTGAGCTTGGGTTGATACAACAGATGCAACTGCCCCTGGTCGATCGCGCGGCGCAGTTCGCCGAGCAGCGTGAGATGCGACTGGCGCTCGTCGTCGAGACTGGGGTCGTAGGTGGCGAAGCCGATCTTGGCGCGTTTGGCCGCGTACATCGCGACGTCCGCCGCGCGCATCAACTCGCTCGCCTCGACGCCGTGATCGGGATGGCAGGCGATGCCGATGGACGTGGAAATGTCCATCGACTGGCCGCCGACGGAGAAGGGCTGTTCCATCGCGTCAACGATGCGCCGCGCCGCCGCCTCGGCCTGGCCGGGTCCCGTGCTGGTCAGCAGGATGGCGAATTCGTCGCCGCCCAGCCGCGCGACACTGTCGGCCTCGCGCAGGGTCGCCGCGATGCGCTGGCCGGCCTCGCGCAAGGCCAAGTCGCCGACCTCATGGCCCAGCGTGTCGTTGATGATCTTGAAGCGGTCGAGATCCAGCAGCATCACCGCCGGCTTCGGGCCGTCGCGGCGCGCCAGTTTCAGCGACTGGTTGAGCCGCTCCATGAACATCGTGCGGTTGGGCAGCGCGGTGAGCCCGTCCTCGTAGGCCAGGCGAAGTATCCGGCTCTCGCGCTCGGCGATGCCGACCCGCATGTGGTCCAGCCCGGCGGCGAGGGTGCCGATCTCGTCTGGTGGGCCCGGCGCAACCGGTGTCGAATAGTCGCCTTGCTGGATGCGGCCGGCCGCCTCGCCCAGCACGCGAATGGGGGCGGCGATGCGTCGCGCGATGGCCACACTGCCGACCACGCCCAGCAGCACGCCCGCGAGAGACAGCCACACGAACGCCATGTTGAGCCGTTCGAACGGGCGGGTCACTTCGGCGAGGGGGCGCTGCAGGAACACCGAGATGCCTGTGCCGCCGCCGGCCAGCGCGCCCAGGTCGGTGCGATGCACCTGCCAGCGCTGCCCGTCCAGCGCGAGGTCCGCATCACCACCTGGGCCGGGGGCCTCGCCGCCGTCGATGCGCGCGGTGAACTCGGCGCGCACCGTGTCCGCCAGCGTGGTCGCGTGGATGCGCCACGGCCCGCTTGCGCTACGGCTCGCGAAGGTCACGTCCATGCCGGCGACGGACTTCAGCTCATTCGCATCCACGTCATCGACATGGAACCCGATCACCACCCAGGCCACGAGATCGGGCGCGCGGATCGGCACCATCACCAGTTGATGCACCTTCTCGTCCAGGAGCGCCAGCGCGCTGGCGGTCTGGCCGTCCTTGGTCATCGCCACCAGCGGGGCGAGATCGCGGCCGTGGCGCCCGGTCGCTTCGCCCTCCAGGGTGTCGACGAGGATGGTGTGATCCGGCGTCAGCAGAAACATGGCCTGCGCGCTGATGCGCGAGCCGTGGTTGCGCAGCACGTCTTCGATGGTCGCCAGATCACGCGTGGCGACGGCGGCGCGAAAGCCGAAGTCCGCCGCCAACACCGACGCGGCCTGGGTGAGCTGAGCCTGGTTCTGCGCGAGGAGCCGCTGGAAAATGCGCTCGCCGCGCAAGAGCGCGTCGGATGCGGTGGAGCGCGCGATGTCGTCGCTGGTGCGCGTGACCATGAAGAGCGCAGCACCCTGCACAACCACGAGCAGCAGCACGATGAGCAGCGCGATGCGCGCGCGCAGGCTGAGTGCGTGGCGCGTCGCCGGTGTCGCCGCGGTCGTGCCGGTGGGTGAGGAATTCATGGTGTTCAGGTGACGCAATGGCGGCGGGGCGGGAGCGGCGAGACGGTGGGAACGCGCCTGCGAATATTCGCAGAGGGGCCGATGGAATGTGTAGCGCGCCACCTCCGCCGCACGCTCAGCGCAGTGTACCCCGCGCACCGGGTGGCCGCCGTCTGGTCAATGCGGGCCGTGCGACAATCAGCGTCTTCACCGCACGCGCCACGCGAATATTCGCAACCTTTCACCGCCCTCATTTCCCAAGCCCATGTACATTGGCATTTTCGACCTTTTCAAGATCGGTATCGGCCCCTCCAGCTCCCACACCGTCGGCCCCATGCGCGCGGCGCGACGCTTTCTCATCGAGCTGGGTGACGCCGATTTCGCCCGCGTCGCGCGGGTGGAGGTGGAGCTTTTCGGCTCGCTCGCCCACACGGGCCGTGGCCACGGCACCGACTTCGCCATCCTGCTGGGTCTCATGGGCGAGGTGCCGGACAGTGTGGACACGGCAGGCATCGCGGATGTGGTTGCGAATATTCGCGATCGCCGCGAGCTGAATCTCCTGGGCAGGAAGGTTGTCGCGTTCGACGAGGCGAAAGACCTGCCGTTCAACTTCAAGGATGTGCTGCCGGTTCACTCGAACGGCATGGCGTTCCGCGCGTTCGCGGCGGACGGCTCGTTGATCGGCGAGCGCGAGATGTACTCCGTGGGCGGCGGCTTCGTGGTCGATGCGGAAGAGGCGTTTGTCGGCACGCCGCGCGGCGAGGAAGCGGCCGTGCCGTATCCCTTCGAGACCATGGAGGCGTTGCTCGCGCTGGGGCGGGAAACCGGCAAGCCGCTCACCGACATGCTGGCCGCCAACGAATATTCGCTGCATGGCGAAGCGCACACGCGCGAGTTCGTTGCCCGTGTCGAAGCGGTCATGCACGAGTGCATCCGCCTTGGCCTCGAGACCGACGGCATTTTGCCCGGCGGCCTCGCCGTGAAGCGCCGCGCCAAGGCGCTGGGCGAGCGCCTGTCCGGCGGCGCCGGCATGGCGGGGCAGGACACCATGAACTGGGTCAGCACCTTCGCCATCGCGGTCAATGAACAGAACGCCGCCGGCGCGCGCGTGGTCACCGCACCCACCAACGGCGCCGCCGGCATCGTGCCTGCCGTGCTGGAGTATTACCGCCGGTTTTGCAATGGCGATGACGCGGGTGTGATGCGCTACTTCCTCGCCGCCGCCGCCGTTGGCTCGCTCTGCAAACGCAACGCCAGCATTTCCGGCGCGGAAGTCGGTTGCCAAGGCGAAGTCGGCTCCGCCGCCGCCATGGCCGCCGCTGGCCTCGCCGCGGCACTCAACGCCAGCAATGAGCAAATCGAGAACGCCGCCGAAATTGCGCTGGAGCATCACTTCGGCATGACCTGCGACCCCATCGGCGGGCTGGTGCAAGTGCCCTGCATCGAGCGCAATGCGATGGGTGCCGTGAAAGCGATCAACGCGTGTTCGCTGTCCATGCTCGGCGACGGCACGCATCTGGTGAGCCTCGATCAAGCCATCGAGACCATGCGCCGCACGGGGGCCGACATGCAGAGCAAGTACAAGGAAACCGCGCTCGGCGGCCTCGCCATCACGGTGAGCATGCCGGCGTCGATTGCGCAGGTGGAGTGCTGACGTACTGAAGAACCCCCCTTTGCAAAGGGGGGCTGGGGGGATTTCTCGGTCTTGCGTGAAAGGCAAATCCCCCTCGATCCCCCTTTTCCAAAGGGGGAGGCGAGCATCGGGGCGCAGGCGTATCATTTCTCTCATCGTCTCTCTCCTAGCGCAGATTCCCATCCATGAACATCGCCACCTCTCCCGCCGTCGGCCGCGTTGCCGACCTCCGCAACGTCATGACCAAACACGGCATCGATGCCGTCGTCGTGCCGTCTTCCGACCCGCACATTTCCGAGTACCTGCCGGGCCGCTGGCAGGCGCGCCAGTGGCTCTCGGGCTTCACCGGCTCGGTGGGCACACTCATCGTCACCAAGGATTTCGCCGGTCTCTGGGTCGACAGCCGCTACTGGGTGCAGGCCGAGACCCAGCTCGCCGGCACCGGCATCGCCATGATGAAAATCCCCGTCGTCTCCAGCGCTGCGCATCTCGACTGGCTGGCTGCGAATATTCGCAAGGGCGGGGTGGTCTCCGTGGACGGTCAGGTCATGGGCCTCGCCGCTGCCAACGCGCTCCGCGCCGCAATTGCGCCCAACGGCGTGACGCTGCGCACGGATCTCGACCTCCTGAATGAAGTCTGGCGCGACCGTCCCGGCCTGCCAACGGCCGCCGTGTACGAGCACGTCACGCCGCACGCCATCGCGAGCCGAGCCGAGCGGCTGGCCGTCGTGCGCGAAGGCATGAAGAAAGCCGGCGCCGCCTGGCACGTCGTGTCCACGCTGGATGACCTCGCCTGGATTTTCAACCTGCGCGGCAGCGACGTGGAATACAACCCCGTGTTCGTCGGCCACGCGTTGATCGGTCTGAATGACGTGACGCTCTTCCTCGCCCCTGGCAAGGTGGACGCTGCGCTTACCGCCAAACTGGGCGCCGATGGCGTGAAACTCGCCGACTACCAAGGTGCCGCCGCCGCGCTGGCGAAGCTGGACGGCCAGACCGTGCTGATCGACCCGGCCCGCATCACGCTGGCGCTGGTGGACGCGCTGCCTGCCAGCGCAACCAAGTTGGAGGCGCCCAATCCTTCCATGCTCGCCAAGTCGAAGAAGAACGCGGACGAAGCTGCGAATATTCGCAAGACCATGGAGCAGGATGGCGCCGCGCTGTGCGAATTCTTCGCTTGGCTCGAAGATGCCGTGGCGAAGAACGAAGCCATCACCGAGCTCACCATCGACGACCAGATCACCGCCGCGCGCGCCAAGCGCCCCGGCTTCGTCGGCTGCAGCTTCTCCACCATCGCCGGCTTCAACGGCAATGGCGCCATGCCGCACTATCGCGCCACACCGGAGAGCCATGCCGCCATCGAAGGCGACGGCATGCTGCTCATCGACTCCGGCGGCCAGTATCTGGGCGGCACCACCGACATCACCCGCGTCGTGCCCATCGGCAAGACGACAGCAGAGCATCGCCGCGACTACACGCTGGTGCTGAAAGGCATGATCCAGCTCTCCATGGCCATCTTCCCGCGTGGGGTGAAAAGCGCCGCGCTGGATACGCTGGCCCGCGCACCCATCTGGGCGGCACTTGCCGACTACGGCCATGGCACTGGCCACGGCGTCGGCTACTTCCTCAACGTCCACGAAGGCCCGCAGAGCATTTCCCCCCATGCCGCGAGCCCCCTCGCCGTGATGGAGCCCGGCATGGTCACGTCCAACGAGCCCGGCCTCTATCGCCAGGGCAAGTGGGGCGTGCGCATCGAGAACCTGGTGCTGAATGTTTCCGCAGGCTCGGGCGAATTTGGTGAATTCCTGCAATTCGAAACGCTGACCTTGTGCCCGATCAATACCCAGCTCATCGAACAGAGCATGCTGGACGACAGTGAACGGCGTTGGCTGAACCACTATCACCAGATGGTGCGCGAACGCTTGTCGCCGCTGGTGGACGGGGCGGCGAAGGCTTGGCTGGAGAAGGCGACGCAGGCGATTTGAGGCTTGAGAAGTTGCAGGACTTCGCGCCACCCTCATTCCCGCTCGTCCTGAGGTATCGAAGGATGAGCGGGCCGCAGCGGAGGTGATTTGCGGGTGGCCGCCCCTGCGAGTTGATGCAGCCCCGCAGGGACCCAGCGTCGTTGCCTGTTTTTTGCGCAGCAAGAAGAAAACACCCGACATTCCGGCCAGATTACGCAACCACGCTGGAATCCAGCAGGTGGGTTTGTTGAGAATTCCAGAATTAATCTCAGCGGCGAGTTTGCCGGTTCCGTGGCCCATTCACCCTTCGATACCTCAGGGCGAACGGGAACATGGCTGTCGTGAATTCTGAAAGACTCAACAGGTATTCGCTGGCGGAGAGAAAGCCACTGGATCCCGGCGGGTTTACGCAGCCTGGCCGGGATGACTGCATTTTTTTGCAAGGGGACCCACGCATGTTCGAATCCGCTGAAATCGGCCACAAACTCTCCAAGGGCGAATACAAGGCCATCGAGCCGAAGCTGCGCACCGACCTGCTCGAAGCGCAGGTCAAGCTCTCTCAGCGCGGTGACTTCCCGGTCATCATCCTCATCTCCGGCGTGCGTGGCGCGGGCAAGGGCGAGACGGTCAACCTGCTCAACGAATGGATGGACCCGCGGCACATCCGCACCATCGCCTTCGACACGCCCACCGACGAAGAGCGCGCCCGCCCGCCGATGTGGCGTTATTGGCGCGCACTGCCGCCCAAGGGCAAGATCGGCATTCTCTTCGGCTCCTGGTACACGGCCCCCATCATCGACCGCGTCTTCAAGATGTCGAAGAAGCGCGACCTCGCCAAATCCATCGAGCGCATCCGCCAGTTCGAGGCCATGCTGGCGCAGGATGGCGCGCTCATCATCAAGTTCTGGTTCCACCTTTCCGAAACCGCGCAAAAGAAGCGCCTGAAGGCGCTGCAGGCCGACCCGAAAACCCGCTGGCGCGTGACCGACCGCGACTGGTCGTTCTTCAAGCACTACCGCCGCTTCACCGACATCAGCGGCGAAGTGCTGGAAGAAACCAGCACCGCCCACGCCCCCTGGCTCGTCGTCGAAGGCAGCGACCCGGAATACCGCGCCGTCATGGTGGGCAAGGTGCTGCTGGAAGCGATGAACAAGCGCCTCGCCATGCCCAAGGGCGAAGCCGCGGTGAAGATCGCCACGCCGCCGCTGGTGGAGCCGGTCGACCACCTGCACACGCTGGACACGCTGAACCTGAAGCAATCCGTGCCCAAGGAAAAATACGAGGCCGAGATTGCCAAGCTGCAGGCGCGGATCGGCAAGCTCACCCGCCACCCCAAGTTTGCCGAGCGCTCCATCATCTGCGCGTTCGAGGGCATGGACGCGGCGGGCAAGGGCGGCGCCATCCGCCGCATCGCAGGCTCGCTCGATGCGCGGCTCTACAACATCATCCCCGTCGCAGCCCCCACGGACGAAGAGCGCGCCCAGAGCTACCTCTGGCGCTTCTGGCGCCACCTGCCCGGCAAAGGTCGCATCACCATCTACGACCGCAGCTGGTACGGCCGCGTGCTGGTCGAGCGCGTGGAAAAGTTCTGCAGCGAGGCCGACTGGATGCGCGCCTACGGCGAGATCAACGAGTTCGAGGAAGAGATCGCCGAGGCCGGCGGCATCGTCACCAAGTTCTGGCTGCAGATCTCACCGGAAGAGCAACTCCGCCGCTTCAAGGAGCGCGAAAAGATCAAGCACAAGAACTTCAAGATCACCCCCGAAGACTGGCGCAACCGCGACAAGTGGGACGCCTACCAGCGCGCCGCCAGCGACATGATCGAGCGTACCCACACAAAGCACGCGCCCTGGGTGATGGTGGAGGCGAATGACAAGTACTTTGCTCGGGTGAAGATACTGAAGGAGCTGGTGGAGCGGGTGGAGGCGCAGTTGGAGGGGAGGGGGTAGCGAATATTCGCGGGGGTGATTTGGCGGGCGGAAAGAGAAGCGGCCTGTTCAGGCCCCTTATTTATTGCGAATTCTTTGCACTTCCTAACTAGATATTTGTAATGAGAGCAGCTTGCGATCCTTCCATCTCAACAATGTCCGTCAGTTGATTGACCCTTCTTGCACAACTCAGGACATATTTCCTTCGAGATGAACGAATTTATGAAGCGAAGATCCAGGATGCAGCCAGTGCATTGTCCAAATGGAGGTTGCATTTGTATCTGGAGTCAACGCCCCCTTTATGACCAAGTACATAACAGCAGGATTGAGACGACGGGGATCCCAGCCAAGATGTTTGCCCATGCTTTCGCATGACCAAGAAGAAGACTGCCCTTTGCTTTCCAGTATGATGCGCGCGATTGTCAAGGCATCTAGCTTAGGATTCCAGTCCTTCACGTACTTGTCGAAAAAGCAAAATACTGGCTTTCTCGCGCCAACAGAATTGGACAACGATTGCTGAACAAATCCTTGGTGGGTCATCTCTTTGATGGCGGCGGAACATGCATTCTCATCAATACTTAGCTCCACTTGAAGATCATCAACTGAGATTTGCGGATCCCACTCCAACGCATTCTGAGATCGCTCCGAAAGGAGCAAGCCGAGTCGAACCGCGTTCTTTGACAAGCCAAGCTCACGAACAGCTGGGAATTGAGCTCGCTCCTCTAACCTAGATGCGAGCCGTTCAACGAGGTGCCTAAGTATGTCCTCAGCTTCGAGGTCCCCAGCCTCGATTAGCGCTTCCAAGTCGGCTGCGGAAGAATCAAAGTACGTTTTCCGAATATCAGTGTCTCGAATGCGGTAGCTTGCGACAAGTCTGCTCAAGTCATAGCTGATTTGAAGATCGACGCCAGCCAATTTGTCTTCGACTTCATGCGTCGATAGGAAGAGGGTGCATACAGCAGCATTGATGTCTGACCGCACGATTGTCCCTGGCACAGAAATTACCAATCCTTGTTCGACAGCCTTTGAACGAATACGCTTTGTGAGCGAATCCATTGCTGATTTTGCGCTCGACACATCCTTCATAAGTCCGGTGTACTGATTGGACTGAACGATACTTCGAAATCGAGCTAAGGAGTCTGCAAGGCCAGCCTGCGGTGAAGGTTGTGATCCCAAATCCCCAAGTCTTGCAAGAAGGTCGGACGCCGTTCTAAATCGGCGATCAAGAGCTTGTTGAAATGCGACGTCAAATATCCGACGAACCTTCACCCATCTCGGATCAGCGACCAGCTCAGCCGGAAGTTCACCTCGTTCATGCGGAGGTCCTCCAGCTGAATCCGTCAGAACACGCGGGGCATTTCCAGTAACAAGATAGAAGAGGATGCCGGCGACCATCGTCACATCGGATCTCGGATCGCGTACATGCTGGCCAGGGGCATGTTCCGGAAGTCTCAGAAACCGGTTTCCTAGCTCTTGTCCTATTTCAGTTTCGAACAGAAGACTGTCTTCGACCTCAGTCCATGACATGCCAAAGTCGACAAGACAAGGCAGATTCTCGGCATCGCCACGCAATATGACGTTGTCCGGCTTGATGTCTCGATGCACGATCCCCTTGTCATGCACTGCACACAGCGTTTCGAGGAGAGGGCAGACGATTGACATTGCCGCATCAAGACTCAGCAGCTTGCCATTGCACCGCTCTGAGAGTGTCTTCCCGTCGATCCACTCCATAACCACGTAGAGAGGTTCACCAGCTTGCTTCCAAGCCTCGGAATTCTCGTCCAGTACTCTGGGTGTCCCGAGGCCAGACAGTTCTCTCAACGACATCACCTCGCGGACCATGCGAGCACGGCGCTCTTGTGACCTGAGATGGACTGGCAACAAAGATTTCTTTGCGCCGAGTACGTTCGTTCTGGTGTGACGTACTTGGACGACTGCTCCCTGCCCGCCTCGCCTTAAGGAGTGGTCGTCAGTTGGAACCCAGTCGTCATTACTCATTATTGGCTAGTGCGGTGGAGATAATTGAGGTCTTGGAAGTACATTCCAGACACCCGAAACTCGCTTGGAGTCGAACACAGAGCTAACAAGGATCATCGGAAATCAAAGAGTGAATTGTGGGAACAAGACGTTCCAACTTATCAACCAAAATTGTCTGCGCACTGTTCGCGGCGTTGAGCATGTACTGATAGGCAAATCCATCGACACGCATGATGTCTACATAGGGCATGTAGCAAGCGTGCATTATGTCTCCAACATCGCTGGCTACCTTTTCCGCCTTGCGCTTTGCCTCGAATGGAGAAATATTCTTCTCGAAATTGGCGGCCCACACCGCAACCAAGGTCCGTTGGGAGGGCAGTACATCGAGCCCCTTTTCTTGGACGAGGTCGTACAACTCTTTCGGGTCAACTCCCTGGAGCTGGAGCGTCTCTCTATCCTTTTCTATTGATTTCAGGGCGCTATCCAGCAGTTGCTGTTCAAACTTCCGTCGTCTTTCCACTTTTCCTTGTTCCCATAAGGCTCGCCGCTGGCTTTCATCGATGATCGTCGAATTCCTTTCCTGCAGTTCGCGCATCTTTTCTAAAGAAGCTGCGATCAAATCCGAGAATTGGTAAGTGCTGCTACGAAGCCAAGATGCTGCTTCTCGAAGATGCCCTGTCGCAGTTGGGCTCATCCAATTCATGATCTCGGGAAGATCACTTAAGTCTGAAGCAATTGCCGTTGACACCTCAGAGAGATCTGCCTTCCGAAGTATGAAGCGCTGCCAAGTCGACGAACTTTCCTTCGTCAACGGAAACTGCGTGCGAATCTTTGCTTCGAACTGTGGCCAAGCCGACGGCATCATCTCCCTGATGCTTTTCGATACTTTCGCTGGCTTCGCCTTCTTCTTCAACTTGCGGCGCATTGCACGGTTTGCCGCAAACTCCGGATCAGACTCTTTAACCGCGCCCAACACATCGTTAGAGAGCGCAGTCATCATCTCAGCGATCTCAACCATCGTTGAGTCAAATGAAGGGAACCACTGCCCGATATCACTCCTTCCGTGGAATCTACTTCTGTCCCTTGGAAAAGTACCTAGTGAATCGCCCTTCAATATTCCGGATGCATCGATAGCGGGTAGCTCTGTAAAGGGTGCCAGTGCTTTGCGGCCACAGAGGCGTTCAATCGCACGCGCCCTTCCACGTGCATGATGCAGCGCAACCTCAGTAGTAGGCGCGGCTTCAACAACGTGAATGTACGAGAATCGACATTCAATAGCTTTTGACGCAACGAGCGCTTCAAGGCTCGTTAGCAACGCCCCAATTTCCGGTCTTCCTTTACCTTCCAGAAAGTCGCCGAAGCGAGAAAAGTCGCTGCTGTCCAAATAGACTTGAAGTGGTCGCGAATCAGGGCGCATTGAAAGTAGGAAGCTAAGTGACCGGTGTTTGCGAGGTTGGCGATAGGCTTGCTTGTTGGTTCCATAGGTGCGGTAACCCAATCCGGAAGACCACAATTTCCGTGGCCAGTGTCATACCCGGGTATAGGGCTCATCCTTAGTTTAAGGGTCCGAGCTCGATTTTTATCGGGACAAATCTGGCGGTGCGAATATTCAGCATATTCAACATATGCGGGTCAGACACCATTGCACCCCCACTGCGAATATTCGCAGGCGCCAAGCTGTTGCTCAGCGCAGGATCGAGGCGCACGCATTCCCGTGCAGCCACTTCAGTGCGCTGGCCAGAGTCGGATCTTCGCTTCCAGCATAAATGGGGTCAGACACCATTTCTCAGCATTTGCCTGCGATTACTCGCAGTGGGCAAGGCGTAGACGAACGCCTATCTTCGAAACTGATTTCAGTTGTGTCGTCTCTGTTGCCAGTGTTGAGTGGTTCAGTTGCCTCGGATAAGCTGTCAATCAGTCCACCTGTCACGTAGGCACCGTGAGAACTATGACAACTGAGTCGCATAAGGCAGTGAGTAAAACGCGTGAGGTGCGAAAAGGCTGGCTCATGTCCAGTGCGCTGTCAGGCCTTTTCTTTGTGCTGATTGGAGAGGCAATGGGCCGGGGACCTGGCCCATACTTTTTAGTTGCCGTCCTTGCTGCCACTTTGGTGATGGGTTTTTTGCAATTGGTCTTCATGCTGTCTTGGTGCGCACTTCTTGGCGAAGTCAATCAATTGAATTTCCCGACTCTTTATCTTTCCTCCTCTATTTCCGCATTTGCGCTGTGGCTATTGGCTGCTCAGGGCCAAAAAGCATTGAATTGGGATCTCGCGCTTCGCATGGGCGCGTTCATCGGTGTCGCCTTCCTTGTGATGGTAGGCCTTTTCTGGCTCTTCTCGGAACCAACACTGCCTGATCTAAACGAAGGTGAGGAGTAGTTTCGATGGGAGTGGTCGGTCTCGGTTACCTGGAGAAGCAATCAAAGCGGCTAGGCTCACCACATCTCAAGTGTGAAGTCGGGCAACGCGAATATTCGCAATCAAAAGGGGCCGGGCTCATTTTTTCAAGATTGAATCCATGAACGCATCCCACCTTGTGCGCAGCGTTGGTGCGCTAGCCCTCGCCTTCGCTACTTCAATTGCTTTCCCAGCTACCGCCCAATCCCAACCCATTTCCCCCGACCAATCCGCCTTCTGGTCCAAACTCGTGAGCCTCTGCGGCGCGCGCTTCGAGGGGGAGTCGGTGCTGCCCCGCGACCCGGGCGACAGCTTCGCCGGCAAGAAGCTCGTGGCCACGCTGGCCACCTGTGGCGAGAGCGAGATCCGCGTGCCGTTCGCGGTGGGCGAGGATCGCTCCCGTACCTGGCTCATCACCCGCACGCCCAACGGCCTGCAACTGAAGCACGACCATCGCCACGCTGACGGCACGCCGGACAAGATCACGATGTACGGCGGCCTCGCCCGCGCGGGCGGCAGCGCGGACCAGCAGGCGTTCGCCGCCGACGCGCACACCGCGAAGCTCATCCCCGAAGCGGCCACCAATGTGTGGACGCTGACCCTGTTTCCCGATGGCCAGTCGCTGACCTACTACCTTGAGCGGAACGACAAGCCGCGGTTCAAGGCGGTGTTGAAGCGGGTGAAGTAGCAGGGGCGCGAAGGCGTTGTTGGGCGCGAGTGCAGTGCTTGATGGTGTGAAATTTGCTGATGCAATGTGAACCGGTTTCGCTGTTGCGGAAAGGGAGGCTGATCATGATCATGAGAATTCTGTTTCTGGGGCTCGTGTTGGTGGTGTCAGATCCGAGTGTGAGTCATGCTCAGAAAGTGATCGTTGCTGTGGGCGACTCGTATGGGTCGGGGGAGGGAGCCCCTGACACGGCAGCGCGAGTTTGTGCGCACCTATCCGGGCCGTTCAGCAGCGCAGAAGAGTTCTTCTCTGCGGCGGGTCAGATCAGCTGCGCAGTGCCGGCGGTCTGGTCAGCCAATCCGGCCGGTGTCATGCGCAACGGGCTCGACCTCAGCATTTCGGATACCGCTTGCCATCGTTCTGGAAAGTCCGGGGCTGCGCAGGGTGTGCAGATGCTGCGGGACAGCAACGCCGTGGGTAGCGTGGACTTCGTGAGCGCGGCTTGCACGGGCGCGTCAATCGCTGACCTGGACTTTCCATCTGGCTTTGCCGGCAGGCCGAATGGGCTTGCGACGAGGGCGAATTGCGGGATGGGCGAGGTGGCGGCAGGCTTGCCGGATCGTCGCTCAGCAGTTCCGGCGCAACTCGGCTTGGTGGATCAGGCAACAGCGACATCAAGGCGCATCGACGCCGCAGTGATCTCGATCAGCGGCAACGACGCCGGGTTTGCGACGATGGTTTCGCGGTGCATGTTCAACACACCAGGCAGTACCTGCGTCACACCAGGCAACCTGGCTGCATTGCTTGGCCCGGGTAGCACCATTGCGAATCGCCTGGATACGCTGGCGAACAGCATTGACACGAGCTTGCGTGGCCGCGCAGCCAACATGATCGTGCTGGCCTATCCCGACCCCACTTTCGATGAGGAAGGCAGGCACTGCGGGCCGAATGCGCCCGGTCAGGCGCACAGGTGTCGCGGGCGGATATTGGATCTGGCGGATGGCGCCAACTGCAATGAAACGCGGGACATGTCCGAGCGGTTCATTCCTGCGCTGAACAAGATGCTGCGTGACTTCGTAGCCCGTCAGCAGGCGCTGGGTCGTGGCTGGCATTTCGTGGATGCGCATGCCCGCATTTGTGAACAAGGGATACTGCGCAGGGCAGGCGCGCCTGGTGCATACGTTGAAGAGCGCAATGGATCGACAGGGTCAGATTTGCGCTGTTGCGCATCCCAACGACGAGGGATACAGGGCCTACGGGGTTGCGATATCGGACAAGTTGAAGGAACTTGCTTCACCACCTGCGCCGGTGATGCTGAACGGCTGTCAGAGCTGTCCGCTTGGAACTGCCTCCTCTGTCACAGCCTCGACGCTACGCCCCCGTTGGGTGCTGCGCGGCGACGCCAGTATGATTCAGGTCGCATACTTGGGAACCACCGTGGGTGATGGTACATCGACTCCGTTGCCGAGACCGCCTGGTCTGGAAGGCGACTCACCAACCATGCTGGTGCGCCAGGTGTCTGCTACTGCGACATGGCCGCGCGTGCTGCAAGACACGGCATTTGCCACGGTGTCACCAGCAGCCCTTTTCTAGCCTCTGGCACAGCTACAGCACCGTTTTGGACTGCGTCAGACTCAAACTGGCGTGTGGTGAATCTACCCGGCACCGCATTGGAACATGTCCGCATGTCTGTGTCGCAGGCCACAGAAGTCTTTGCCGTGCGCTCTTGTACCCTGATGAGTTGTTCCGCTTGGTCGGAACCCGTGATGTTGTCGAACGAGCTGCCGCTGCCGCCCCAGAGCCTGAGTGCTCGCTATGAAGATGGCGGAATGACGGTTCGTTGGCGCGCAGCAGCGGTCGGACCGCGACCGGATCGCTTTGATGTCCGTGTGGCTGCAGTGGGCAGCACCCGGGCTGGTGTGATCAGCAGTCGATCGGTTTTTGGGCCTTCGTCATTGCCCGCGTTCGCGACAAGTGCGCAACTAGCTGTCCCCTTGCTCGATTTTGCCACCGTGGAAATGCGTGCGTGCGGCATGGCCCTGTGCTCGGACTGGGCTCGAGCCACCGCCTGGGGGCGTGTCGGATTGCGTGAAAGACCGGACTTGGCACGCGACCCGCTCCCGATTGATGCCATCTTGGGGCCGCTGGATCGAATCCGCCCGATTCAATGAAAGGGCGGTTGCAATGCGAATATTTGGACCTGCGGCGCCAAGGTCATTCGGACAGGCAGAAAGTGACATGCTCGCTTTCTGCAAGATAGCCCCGAGTGTCCAGACGCTGACCCTGTCGCCCGACGGCCAGTCGCCGACTTGCTGCCTTGCGGATTGGAGAGGCTCACTTGTTTTCCGCGGGCGCGGCGGATTCAACTCGTAAGTGCGACTCTCTTGGCTTGGCGGTTGAAGTAGCGCGATGCGAGCACGCATCTTCCCACCCCAATCACCACGCTTCAGTTGTCGCACATACGAGTTGAATCCGCCGTCACTAGTGAAAGCCGTCCCCAATCTGAAAATCGTGCAGAATTTGCGCAAGAAGTCACCAAGCGGAATTTGAAGTTGCATGCTTGGAAATCCATGAGGAGAAAACGATGCGTGTCGCGCTTGCCTGTTTCATCACCCTTTGTGCGGTCTCGTCTTCACCGGCGGTCGCGGCGCCGCTCAAAGACCATCCGGCCGTGACACCTTACGCAGGGAGCGTCGCCACGCGCCGCGACGAGGACGGCTTCAGACCCTACTCGCTTGTCACCGGCGTGAACGACAAGGGCAAGTCCGACGATGACGGCCTGCGCACGCTGAGAGTCGAAGGCATTGTCACCCGGCTGGCCTATGAGAATCCCAAGGGTAGGTCCAGTTTCGAGATTTTCACCAATTACCGTGAGGCGCTGGAGAAGGGCGGTTTCAAGATCCTGTTCGCCTGCTCCACGAACGCCTGCGGACCGAGTTACGCGAGCAGTCGCTGGGGTCGGGTCACAGGCATGCGCTACGCGTCGTCGGACATGCACTATCTCGCCGCCCAGGCCACGCGTGGCGGGCAGGACATGTACGTTGCGGTGCTGATCGCCAAAGTGCGCCATCAGGTGGAGATCGTAGAGGTCGGCCAGATGCAGAAAGACCTGGTGACGGCCAAGGCGCTGGGTGAAGGCTTGCGGAAAGAGGGGCGTGTCGTGCTTGATGGCATCTTCTTCGATACGGACAAGGCGACGATCAAGGCCGAATCCAAGCCCGCGCTGGACACACTGGCGAAGTTCCTTGCCGAGAATGCTTCGATTCGCGCCCACATCGTCGGCCACACGGATGGCTCGGGGGACTTTGCCTACAACTTGCAGCTCTCCAAGAATCGCGCGGCGGCAGTCATGGCGGCGCTGATCAGCGACTACAAGATCGCCGCCGAGCGCCTGGCTGCGCACGGCGTGGGGCCGCTCGCGCCTGCCGCCACGAACAAGAGCGAGGACGGACGGAAGCAGAACCGGCGAGTGGAGCTGGTGGAGATGTGACCCGGCGCCGGCATCGACTCCGTTCTCCGACATCGAGTCTCCGATAAAAGATAAAAGGGGCAAAAAGAAGAAAGGGCAGGGTTCGATATTTCGGCTGATGTGCTGCGAAAAAAATGAGCCGGCCCCTCATGGCACTACCTTTAAGCGTCAGAGTGGTGATTTTCTCCCTCCCCCTTGAGGGGGAGGGCCGGGGTGGGGGTGTCAATCGCCGCGAGTCAGCCCCTCTCCCCAACCCTCTCCCGCGAGGGGAGAGGGAGTTTGCGCTGGAATACGCTTAAGGTAGTGCCATGAGAGCCGGCCCTCTCTTTCTTTCGGCCCCCTTTTTCTTTCAAGAAATGGCGTCGGTGCCGCTGTTGCAGCCGGGCCAGTGGTCGCAGATCGCCATCGCCCGCGTGGCGGATGACAGCCTGCTGGGGGACGTGGGCATCTTCATCGATGCGGCGCAAGCCCGCGCCGAAATTGGATTCACGGTGGCAGCGGCGACCAGAGCCCGGGCCTCGCCTCACTGGCTGTGGGGGAGGCCTGCGCGATGCTCTTTGAGGAGACGCCCGTTGGGGACTTCATCGCCGTGACGGACGCGCGCAACAGCGCCTCGATCCGCCTGCTTGGGCGTGTCAGCATGGTGCTGACGAATGCGGCGGAGGCGGTGTTTCGCGGCGAGGCCTGCGTGGCGCACACGTACCGGCTGCCGCGCGCGAGCAAGCAGGGTCGCTCCGACGCGTGATCTCCTGAGCGGCGTACGCACGGCGCGATCTGGTGTTGCCGTGTTGTCGATCACTCCACAATGCGCCGGCGGAGTGAATCGCGGACAGTCAGCGCTGCGGCTTCTTTGGCTTCGCCATGTCGAACTCACGACGCAAGACGGGCTTGGCGGTCGGGTCGACATACCCTTCAGCGATGATCTTTCCGCGCGCGTCATCCGCGGTCACGACCACCTGCTTGCCGCCACCCGGCCGCGGCGTGAGCGCGTGAAAGCCGACATCATCCGGCCAGGTCGGCGGACCGCTGGCGCCCGGCTGCCGTGCGCTGCTGGGCTCAGGTCGCTCGGCCGCCCCGAGGCTGGAGAACAGGAACGAGATGAACTCCGACGGTGTGCCGGTCTCGAACGTGGCCGAGTACATGGAGCGGTTGATGTAGCGCGAAGAGGCCAGGTAGCCCACCACAGCGACGGCTTGTTCGAGGTCTGCGGGCGGTGACGGGGGCTTGCCGCAGGCGGCCGCAAGCAGTACGGCGATGAGTGCGATCACGCGGCGTCGATGCATGGATGTCTCCCCAGGTCGAGTCAGGTCAACCGGCTCGCAGGACCATACGGCGAGTCTGCCGTTGATGCAAGGGGCACCTGTGGTCGATGCGCGGCGGGACGCTCTTTGGTCACGAGTGCTTTCGACCACGACGAAAACGTGCTCGCGCGGACTCCCTTGGCGGCAGCCCGGGGTGTTCGGGAAGCCAGCGATTGAGAATCATGGAAACCGCCAATAGGCGAGCGCAGTCTGTGGTGCTAACTTGCGGGGCGCCGGCACCGCTTAAAAGGATGCGGGTTGCCACGTGGTTCCGCGCTTGCGGCATTCGGTCCCACGTTCAAGACCATCTGTTATGGCTTGCCCAGATCCACGCACACATGGAGTCATGTCTCGTGAATGTTCTTCCACCCATGCCGCAAGACCCCGTCGCTCAGCGCGTCGCTGCCGAAAAGGCGCAGCTCGCCGCACTCGTCACTGAGCCGGAGATGGAGATCATTGGTGTCACCAGCAGCATGGGCGCCGGTGCGATGGGCAGTGCCGCAACGGACGAATGGTCGCTGCGGCTCTCGCTGTTGCGCTGGCGCGAGGTGGGCGGATCACGCTGCGGCGGCGAGCTGATGATTCGTCGGATCACGAATGAACAGGACATCGACCGCGTCGTCGATGCCATCCCCGGCCCGACCGCGGTGCGCATGCGTGTGCGGCCAATCGTGCCGCCCGCCGAGCCGGCATCACCGCTGGATGCATTGCCCGCCGCGCTGCTGGTCGCGTTGCTGGATGCGCCGGTCGATGACGCGCAGATGATTGCCTTTGCCGCCACGCTGCAGGCGGAGGAGGCGGGAGAGACGGCAGAGGGGGCGGCCGATACGGAAGACCGGTTACCGATGACGATGCAAGCGTTCATCGAGGCGGTGAACATGAAGCAGCCCCCCGCGCCCGAGCAGGCGGTTGCCGCGTTCGAGGATGCACTGGGTTGCCGATTGCCGGCCGATTACCGCACTTTTCTGGTGGCGTGCAACGGCGGCTACGTCTCCGGCAAGCTGGGCTTCGAAGGCGCGGGGCCGACTGGAGAGATGGTGCGGGCGAGCGTCCACCACATCGGCGGTTTTCGCGAGGAGAGCTACTTCTCGCTCGCTTGGGCGCGGTCGATCTACGCGGGGCGGATTCCCGATGAACTTCTGTGGATCATGGATACGCCGGGCGGCGACGCGATCTGCCTCGGTCTGCGCGGCGCGCACGCGGGCGCCGTGGTGCTGTGGGATCACGAGGCCGAGCCCGACGAGGACTGGGATGGCGATGGCGAGAGCGCGGGCAACATCGTGCGGCTGGCGGAGTCGTTCACGGTGTTCGTGGCCGGATTGCGACCGACGGGACTGTGAGCGTGACGCGTTGATGGATTGCGAATATTCGCAATACGGCGGCATGACCAATCAGGTCATTGCCATCTCGCCCTCGTTTCCATAGAGTGATGCTGCGCGCCGCGAATTTGCCAACGACGCGCCCGAGCCAGTCACCCATCAGAAGTGACGCCGACTGCCGCGCTGAACGGCGGCGGCATGGACCACATTGAGGAGAACGCGATGCGTCATCACCGTCTGGGGCCTCGTTTCCTGCCTTGCGTGCTCGCCGGCGCGTTGCTCTGCGACGCGATCAAGCTGGCGGCTGAGCCCGGCAGTGCGCCCGCCGCGCTCAAGTCAAACGTTCTCGCCAACACGCAGTGGCGGCTGGTGGAATATCAGTCCATGGATGACGCGCAGGGCACACAGCGGCCCGACACGCCATCGCGCTATGTGCTGCGGTTGGATGCGGATGGCGTGGCCACGATCTGGCTCAATTGCAATCGGGTCACCGGCACCTGGCTCGCGCATCCGGTGGGCCCGGCTGCGGGCCGCGACGCGGGCGGCCGTTTCGAGTTCGGCCAGATGCCATCGCGCGCCGCCGACTGCCCGACGCCGGGCATGGAGCGAAGCATGCTGCGCCAGTTGCCGAATGTGCGCTCGTTCACGCTGAAGCAGGGCCGGTTGCATCTCGGGCTGATTGCGGACCGGGGCGTCTACGTGTGGTCGCGCGACAGCACTGCGGCGGCCGCGACGCCGACCGCGCCGAAGCAGGCGCCGGAGAAGCCGGCCGCGCGAACGAACGCGGAAGCGTGGCAAGTCACTCGCCGGGTCAATCTGCGTGAGCAGCCGTCCACCCAGTCGCGTGTGCTGATGGTGCTGAATGCCGGCACGCGCCTCGCGCGCGGCGCGTGTCAGGCGGCCGAGGGTCGCGAGTGGTGCCGCGTCGCGGTGCAATCGGGTGGGGAGGGATTCGTCGCGGCGGAGTACTTGCGGCCGATGCGCGTCGGAGACCCGCCGAAATAGCCGCGAGCGCGTGCCGCGCATCGATGCGAATATTCGCTCCCTCCCTTCATGCCTGCATGGCGGCTCACCATGAGTCGAATCTGCTTGCTCGCGTTCTCGCTGCCCATCAGGGCGGCAATCGAGGCGGCGGGCGCCACCGGTTGGTGATGCGGACGAGCAAGAAGCACTTGCCGGAGATCGCCGCGCTGACCACGAAGTTGGGCGGCTGTCGAGCGTGACCGGCGTGCAACCCATCATGACGACGCACGCCCTCATTCGCTTCGCGGGCGCTGACGATCTCGCCGAGATGCTCAAGCTGTATCGCGAGCTGCGACCAGAGGACCCGGCGTTGCCGCCGAAGGTGGCGGCGTCGCGCTGGGCGGACGTGCTGGCCGATGCGAATATTCGCGTGGTCGTGGCGGAGGTCGCGGGGCAGCTCGCGTCGACCTGCATGATCGTGCTGGTGCCCAACCTCGCCAGCGGCGGTCGGCCGTTCGCGGTGATCGAACACGTGGTGACCCTGACTGCGCAGCGAGGGCGCGGGCTGGGGCGGGCGGTGCTGCGGCACGCGCTTGAGTTCGCCTGGTCGCGCGATGCCTGCAAGGTGATGCTGCTCTCCGGAACAAAGCGCGCGGCGGCGCACCGCCTGTACGAGTCGGTGGGTTTTCAGGGGGATGCCGAGCGCGGCTTTGTTGCAAAGCGCAAATCGTAGTCGGCCTCTCCGGCAGGGCGGCGTAAGCCGATGCCGGAATTTGTTCACCGCACAATGAAAGGTGCTTGGCCCGCCGCAAATCGCGGGTCTATACTTTTTTCATGTCCCAGTCGCAGCCTTTCTCCCGCCCCGAGCATCGTCCGGATCTGCCGGACTTTCGCGAGCTCTCCAGCGCCGCGCGGAGCCGGCTGGCCGAGGCCATTTGGGAGCGCTTCGTCGCGGCGCATCCGGAGTCGGCGGCGGCCCTCTCCGGTCAAGCCCTCACGGCGGATCGACCGTCCGCGCAGCCTGTCCCGCGCAATTACTGACGCGGGTTCGCGCCGGCGCCGCTCGCGTTGGTGCCTCGCGTTGAAGCTCTATGGCCGATCCCGCGAGGGAATCCGGTACATCCAAATCGCCAGCAGCACGCCGAGCACGGCCAGCGCCGCCTTGAGCGCATTGCCGGGTACGAAGAACACGATCGAAACAGTCAGAGTGGTCGCCATGAGCGCGATGGCCGTGAGCTTGGTGCGCCAGGGAATGCTGCGGTGGCGACGCCATTCGACGATGGTGGGCCCGAATGTGTGGCTGTTCAGCAGCCAGTTGTAGAACCGGGTCGAGGCCCGCGCGTAACAGGCGGCCGCCAAGAGCATGAACGGTGTCGTCGGCAGCACGGGGAGCACCGCGCCCGCGATGCCCAGCGCGACGAACACCGTGCCCAGTATCCAGAAGAACGCGCGCACCGCGGGTGAACGGTGGTGGTTCACCTCGGCGCTGTAGTCGGTCCAGGAGTCGGGTCGGGTCATGGCGCATTATCGGCTGAGTGCCGAGAATGGTGTCGCGGGACGGCGCGATCCGGCGGTGAGGGATTTGTGGTGGCGCGTGTTGGCAAGTCTGCTTCGGCGACCCGCCCGTGACCGCCGGCCGGTCCGTTTCTGTTGCCAGCCTCTGGGGTGATGGCGAGTTGTCGAAGTACCATCGGGACCCAGTGCTTTCCATACCACCGAATCCGGGTTTGGTCGCCTGACGGTGCGCTTTGTTCGGGTGGCAGGATAGTCTTCCTGGCCGGATGCCGCCTTCGATTCCTGACATTGGGAACCCGCATGATCACTTCACGAATATTCGCGCTTGCCTTCGCCAGCCTGTCCATGCCGCTCTCCCTGGCGGCCACGTTCACCCTGCGGCCCGCGGAAGGCGACGTGAAAATAGAGTGGGGCAGCATGCCGCGACCCGCGCCGCTCCCGCCCCTCAAGCATGCGGCGATGCTGCTGCCGGTGAGCGTCGAGGGCATCCAGGGCAAGCCGCTGTTGATGCAGTTCGACCTTGGCCACACCAAGACCGTGCTGTACTCGAAGAAGTGGGCCGATATGGCCCGGCGCCTGGGTGCCGGCACGCCGGAGGCGTCGGTGCCCATGTTCACCTTCACCCTGGGAAGTGTCACCGTCACTGCGCGAGATGTGGAGGTGATGCAGCGAGAGGGGGCGCCCATCAACTGGGACAACGACAGCCCGGAAGTCATCGGCACCATCGGCACGGACTTCATCGATGGCAAGGTGGTCACCCTTGACTTCAAGCGTGGCCGGGTGGCGCTCGCCACCGCGCGTGACCCGGCCCGGACCACGGGCTTCCAGCCATTCAAGTTCGAAGGCCGGCGCCTGTTGCTGCCGGCGGAGTTTGAAGGAAAGAAACTCGAGGTGATGTACGACTCGGGGTCCAGCGCCTTCGCCTGGCTCACCAGCGAGAAAGAGTTCGCGCGCCTCGCCACCCCGGGTGCGCAAGTGCAGAGCTACCCGGTTCGCTCCTGGGACAAGATGGTCACCGCGGTGACCGCGCCGACCGCCGCCACTGTCACCATCGGTGGCACGACCTTTCCCATCGGCGAGGTGAGCCGCATCGACGGCATGGGATTCATGCAGCGGATGTCGGTAAGCATGCTGGGCGCGGGCGGCATGGTGGGCAACAAGCTCTTCCTTGATCGAACGCTGGTCATCGATATGACGAATCGGGAGTTCGCGGTGTTCTGACCGGGCGCCGCCTTCGAGTCGCGGCATCTGCCCGAAGACGCGGCCAACGACCCTCAGCCCGCTCGCTGGGCCGGGCTGCGCGATCATGCGAATATTCGCACTCATCCACTCGAGCCGCGCCGCCACCCATGTCCAATGCTGATACCGCACTCACCGGCACCTGCCACTGCGGCGCCGTCGCCGTGACCCTGCCGCGCCGCCCGGAGGCGGCGACCAACTGCAACTGCTCAGTCTGCCGCCGCTACGCCACGCTGTGGGCCTACTTCCCGCTGGCCGAAGTCACCTTCACGGGGCACCCGGGCCACACGGACCGTTATAGCTGGGGTGACAAGGGGCTTTACTTCGTGCGCTGCAAGACCTGTGGCTGCGTGACCCACTGGGAGCCGGTCGAACCTCAGCCGGACAGCCGCGCCGGGATCAACCTGCGCAACTTCGATGCGGCAGCGCTGGGTACGCTCAAGGTGCGGATGTTCGATGGGGCGGGAGCGTGGACCAAGCTGGGCGAAATCGAACACGCGCCGAACGGCTTCAGCATCGGCGCGACGCTGCCCACGAGCTGAGCAGGGTTTCTGTGCAAATGCCACCTGAAGCATGACCCCAATCAACGAGCCCCGCCCATCGTGACACCGGAGATCGCCATGAGCAGCATGACAAACGATTCAACTTCCGCGCCGCTGGCTGTCGCAGCACTCGATGTCCCGCCGCGCGCCAAGCCTTCCCTCTATCCCGAGCAATTCGCCGCGCGCGTGGCCGGACGGGTGAAGCGGCAGCTGGGCGAACAGTTTGGTCTCACGAATTTTGGCGTGAATCTCACCACGCTGCCGCCCGGCGCCGCGTCCGCGTTGCGTCATGCGCACACGAAGCAGGATGAGTTCATTCACATCCTGTTGGGCCATCCGACGCTGATCACCGATGCCGGCCGCACCAGGCTGGCACCCGGCATGTGCGCGGGCTTCAAGGCGGGCACGGGGGACGCGCACTGTCTCGTCAACGAGACGACTGTCGATGTCGTCTACCTCGAAGTGGGTGATCGCACGGCCGGTGACGACGTGACGTATCCCGACGACGACCTCGCCGCGCGCTTTGTCGATGGCGCTTGGCGATTCTTCAACAAGAACGGCGAGCCGTACTGAGCGGCGAAGGATGCATGCATGACCTGGCTCATCACCAAATACCTCATGACCGCCGCTGTGGTGGTCATCGTTTCCGAGGCGGCCAAGCGCAGTGACCGGCTGGGCGGGTTGATCGCGGCGCTGCCACTGGTCACCGTGCTGGCGCTGATCTGGCTGCACGTCGAACAGCAGCCTCTGGAAAAGATCGCCAACCACGCGCGCTACACGTTCTGGTACGTCGTGCCGACGCTGCCCATGTTTCTCGCCTTTCCGTTCCTGCTGCCGCGCCTCGGCTTCTGGCCGACGCTGCTGGCGAGTGTGGTCATCACCGTCGTGTGTTTCGCGCTTTTCGCCTGGGCCGTGAAGCCGTTTGGCATCGAGTTGTTGTGAGGCGAAGCAGGGCGGGCGCGTGCGAATATTCGCAAGGGCGTGGATGCGTGAAATCCGCGTCGTCTGACTCAATTCTCTTTCTTGAAAGTCAAGCAGCATGGTTGAACTGAAGTGGAATATTCGTCGCGCCCTCGACGGCGCGCTGTGCGTGATGGCGATGATGCTGGCCGGCGTTGTCGCCGCCCAGCAGGAAAAGCGGCCCGACCTGGATCGCAAGTTCGTCGACTTCTACAACAAGGCGGAGTTCGTCGAGGCGTGGAAGATATGGAAGCAGGGCGCTGACCCGGATGCGACGCTGATGCCCGGCGGGCTGACGCCGCTGGAGCATGCGGGCATCCACGGCATGACCAAGCACATCGCGTTTCTCAGCAGCGTGGATGCGAAGTCGGTGGACTCGGCGCTCATCCTCGCCATCTCCCGCCACGCCGGCAACGCGGCTTCGCGCCGCGACACGGCCGACCAGCTAGTGAAAATCGGCGCCAACCCCCAGGCCGTGGACAAGTACGGCCGCTCGGTCATGTACTGGACCGCCAAGGTGCGCGACGACGTGATCATGCAGAGGCTGGTGACGCGCGGTGGCGTGCCAGATATCTACAGCAAGCTCATGCTGTGCCCGGCGGCGGAGCTGCCGGCGGCGGTGAAGCAGTTTCTGGGCGACATGGACGAGCTTTGCCAGTGCGCGCCGGGCACGCGGCCACGCATGAGCAGTCAGGCCGGTCGATACTCGCGCTGGTGCGAAGGCGCCGATGGCCGCCGCTTGGGGCTTGAGGTGGAGGGTCGCCTCGATCCCACGCCGGCGCCGGGGCACTGGGGCGACTGGCATCCGCGCGAGATCATCGCCGCGCGCATCCATGAATCGACCACACCGACCACCACCACGACGAGTGAGTTGTATCGCTGCCAGAACATGTCGTGCATGCGGTCGGGGAACTGAAGAGCTGCTGCGCCCAAGAGTGGCCATTGCGAATATTCGCAATGGCCGTCCCGAATCATCCCCTGGTCATGCCGCTTTCTCGTCCATCTGCATCATTCCGAAAATGTTGCCGTCGGGATCGGTCAGGTAGGCAAGCCACCCGATGCCGGGTATGGCCATGGTTGGGACAACGACCGTTCCACCCAGCGAAGAACCTTTTGCGATGGACGCGGCCAGGTCGGCGACATCCACCGTGCAAACATAACTGTTGACCGCCTGTCCGGGCGCGGCGCGGCCTCCCTGGCGCGGCAGCAGGCCGCCATCAATGCCGGGTGAATTCGGCTCACCTGTCTTGATCATCCAATAGGGCATGGGGCCCTCCCATTTGGTGAACGTCCAGTCGAACAAGCCGCGATAGAAGCCGATGAGCGCTTCCGGTTCGGTGGCGTGAATCTCGAAGTGAATGACGCGTCCCATTGCCAATCTCCTTGCTGTTGAAGTGGCGGGATGATACGACTCGGCGCCGGATGCGGGCAAGGTTTCGAGCCGTCAATGGGCGCAACGCATTGCGGCAGCTCGTGTTGAATGCGCGCTCAGATCTTCACGGCATTGGGCGCGGTGTAGACCGCGTCCCGGACATTGCCCGTGTTCACCACGGCCGCGGGTTCGAAGATGAGCACCTCGGCTTCCTCATCGGCCGCGGTGCGGTGTTCCACGCCATGCGGCACGATGGTGAATTCACCTGGCCCGAGTTCCACAACGCGGTCGCGATATTCCACGCGAAAGCGGCCCTTCCACACGAGGAACAGTTCGTCCTCGGTCTCGTGGTGATGCCAGGGGAAGATGCCTTGCACCTTGACCAGCTTCACTTCCTGTCCGTTCAATTCACCGACGACCTTGGGGCGCCAGTGTTCGCTGAACAGGGAGAACTTGTCGGCGAGATTGATCTTGTCCATGTGCTTGCGAATATTCGCGTTATTTGACAAAGCGATCCGTGCCCGTGAAGAGCAGGTAGTGGCGATTGACCGCGCGGCCGATCATGGTGATGCCGACCTGCTTGGCGATTTCGTAGCCCATTTGGGTCAGGCCGGAGCGCGAGACCAGGAAGGGAATACCCATCTGCGCCGCTTTGATGACCATCTCGCTGGTCAGCCGCCCGGTGGTGTAGAAAATCTTGTCGGCGCCGTCCACGCCTTCCAGCCACATCCAGCCGGCGATGGCGTCGACCGCGTTGTGCCGGCCCACGTCTTCGACGAAGGTGAGGATGTTTTCGCCTTGGGCCAAGGCGCAACCATGCACCGCGCCCGCCTGTTTGTAGATGGTCTCGTGCAGACGAACGTTGTTGAGCAGGCCGAAGAGCGTTTCTTCCTTCAACCGCGCGTCCGCCGGCAACTTGATGTCTTCGAGGTCCGCCATGAGATCGCCGAAGACCGTCCCCTGTCCGCAGCCAGTCGTCTTGGTGCGCTTTTGCATTTTCTCTTCAAGGTTCACGAGGCCGTTTCGCGTGGTGACGGCCACGGCGTTGACCTCCCAATCGACATTGACCGCGACGATGTCGTCGAGCGAATTCACCAGACGCTGATTGCGCAGCCAGCCGATGGTGAGCGCTTCCGGCGCCGCGCCCAATGTCATCAGCGTGAGGATTTCCTGCTTGTCCACATACACCGTCAGCGGGTGCTCGCCGGCAACGGGGGTGGGTACCGCTTCGCCCGACTCGTCGCGCGCTTCAACCGTGAATG
This sequence comes from Betaproteobacteria bacterium, assembly GCA_016791265.1. GTDB lineage: Bacteria > Pseudomonadota > Gammaproteobacteria > Burkholderiales > Usitatibacteraceae > JAEUMY01. Next base: position 135,913 of record JAEUMY010000024.1, on the reverse strand, counting down.
TCGAGGGTCGGGCAGCGTTGGAGAGTTGCGGGCGGCGCGGCATGCGGCGTCTTCAGGGCTGGCCGGACTTGCGCCAGGCGGCTTCGCAGCTGCGGTACAGCGCCCAAGAAATCGCGAGCGACATGAGCGTACCCAGCGCGAAATTGACGAGCGCGGCGCGCCATGCACCGAGGCCGGCGATCAGCAGCAGCCCGATCGGGCTCGCCACGCCAAAGGCCAGGAGAAAAATCCAGGTGGTTGGCGAGGTGACGAGGTAGCGCGCAAGCCCGCGTTCGCGCAGCGCAGCCCATTGCTCGCGCGTGTGCGGCTTGCCCAGCCAGGGATCGTGGATCGTGCCACTCACCGCTTCAATACCCCGCGCAGCCACGTCACCAGCGGCTCGGCATCCGCGAATTGCGCGGCGACTTCTCCCGCCAAGTCCTTGGGCGCGCGCTTGGCGATGCTCTGTTCGTGCCAGCCGAAGAAGTGGCGGTTCTTGATCGCCTCGATGTGCGGGTGATCGGCGGGGAAACCTTTCGGCGGGCGCTGCAGCCGGTCTTCATCCATCAGCCCGCCGAAGCGCGCGGTGAACTTCTTGTTCTTCATGAGTTTGGTGAAGCTCGCGGAATCCTCCACGATGGCTTCGCGGATTTTCTTGAGCGCCGGCGGCTCGGGCATGTAGATGCCGCCGCCACCGCCCAGCTTGCCCTCGTGCGTGATCTGGAAGTAGTAGCACGGGTCGCCGGTCTTCTTGTCGCCGATCACGGCGGAGAAGTGGGTCTTGTACGGGTCCTTGTTTTTCGAGAAGCGCGTGTCGCGATAGATGCGGAACATGGACTTCTTCGGGTCCAGGTGCTCGATGGACTTGTCGAACTTGGCCGTCTTCTGGATGACCTCGCCCACCAGCGTCTGGAACTCCTCACGCAGAATGTCGTAGGCCGGCTTGTTGTGCAGGAACCAGGGGCGGTTGTTGTTTTCGGCGAGACCTTCAAGGAACTGGACGAGGGCGGGGACGTGCATGACTATTTCTTCCTTCCACCGATGAGGATCATGAGGCCCCACGCCGACACCGCCAGCGTGAGGATGAGGGCTGCGGCGACCATCGGGCCGGGCGTCTTCGCGGAGAGCAGGAAAATGGGCCAGGGCGTGATGAGGAGCAGCAGGCCGGTGAGCAGACGTTGCCAGGGCATCGCGATCAACCTCCGATGAAACTCATCTCGACCTTCCGCGCCTTCGCCGTCTCAGCCGTGCGAATCTCCGAGTAACGGTCGGTGCGGTGCTGCCACACGGCGGCGATGGCATCGCGAATACTCACGTCATCCTGACCGCCGCGCAGCAAGGACTTCAGATCAAACCCCTGCTGCGCAAACAGACAGGTGTACAAGGCGCCATCCGTGGACAGCCGGGCGCGATTGCAGGTCGAGCAGAACGCCTCGGTGACGCTGGAGATGACGCCGAACTCGCCGCCGCCGTCGAGATAGCGCCAACGCTTCGCGACTTCGCCTTTGTAGTGCGCGTTCCACGGTTCGCAGGGAAACGCCTCGTGGATGCGGTGCACGACTTCGCGCGATGGGATGACATCGTCCATGCGCCAGCCGTTGGTCGAGCCGACGTCCATGAACTCGATGAAACGCACGATGTGGCCGGTGCCCTTGAAGTGCCGGGCCATGTCGATGATGTGGTGATCGTTGGCGCCGCGCTTCACCACCATGTTCACCTTGACCGGCCCGAGGCCCGCGTCGCGCGCGGCGTCAATGCTCTCCAGCACTTTTCCGACCGGAAAGTCCACGTCGTTCATCGCGCGAAAGGTGGCGTCGTCGAGCGAGTCCAGGCTCACGGTGATGCGCGACAAACCGGCGTCCTTCAGCGCCCTGGCCTTCGCTTTGAGCGCGCTGCCGTTGGTGGTGAGCGTGATGTCGATGGTGGGCAGCGCCGCGCGCAATTGCGCGATGAGCGACTCGACGCCTTTCCGCATCAGCGGCTCGCCGCCGGTGAGGCGGATTTTCTGGATGCCAAAGCTTGCGAATATTCGCGAGAGACGGACGATTTCTTCAAAGGTGAGAATTTCGGTCTGCGGCAGATATTCGTAGTCGTCGTTGAAGACTTCCTTGGGCATGCAATAGGTGCAGCGGAAGTTGCAACGGTCGGTCACGGAGATGCGCAAGTCGCGCAAACCCCGGCCCAGCGTATCGGCCAGCGGCAGGCCGGCGTCCTGCCGCAAAGGCGGGATGGCGAGACGGTTTTGGGGGACGATGGGGATGACTTTTTCCACGGGGAAAGAATAGCACCGTCCTGTCGCGAATTCGGCCGCGGCCGGGGTGATGGCGGCCACGATTGTTCTGCGTCAATTTTCGGCGTCCGGCCGGCCCGCCGCCCCTTTTTTTGTCAGCAATCCCGGCGCATAATCCGCCCGCCGATACAACGATTCCTAAAGGAGACGGCACATGCGCATTCGGGGATGGCTTCCGCCACTGGTGCTGTCGTTCTTGACAGGTTGTTCGGTGCTGCACGGCCCGAAGTACGGCGAGACGCCGACAGGCGCCACCGTGCATCCGTTTTCCGCGAATCCCGAGGGCTTGAAGGTGCCGATGCAATGGCGGCCCTACATCCTTTCGCGGCTGAAGCGCAGCACCGACTTCACCACCATCAACTACGACGGCACGGTGGTGGTGAAGGCGGTCGCGGACAGTTCCGCGTCCGGACTTTCGCAGCGGCTCTCGCTTAAAGTCGACGAAACGCCCTTCATCAGCTGGCGCTGGAAGGTGTCCGACGTGCCGGCGGAAGCCAACAATCGCCTTGGCCCGGACGACGCGGCCGCGCGTGTGGTCGTGGCCTTCGACGGCGACCGCGACAAGCTCGACTTCGAGGACCGCGCGTTCGCCGACCGCATCAAGGCGCTCTCGGGCAACGACGTGCCCTACGCGACGCTCATGTACATCTGGAGCAACAAGGACCCCGTCGGCACGGTCATCGACAACAAGCACACGTCGCGCATCAAGATGATCGTCGCCGAGAGCGGCCACGAGAAGCTGAAGACCTGGGTGAAGGAGCGGTGGAATCTCCTGGAGGATTTCAAACGCGCGTTCGGCGAATTGCCGGGCAAGGTGATTTCGGTGGGCATCATGTCCGACACGGACAACACCGGCATCCGCGTCGAGACGCACTATGGGGACATTCAGTTCGAGAAGTGATTCGCTAAAGCGCTTCTCCGTCTTGAAAGCGGCCCTTCAGGGCGCCAGCCGGCCACGCTCCCACTGGCCGTCCACCCGCCGATACTTGATCCGATCGTGCAGCCGGCTGCGGCGGCCTTGCCAGAATTCCAGCGCGTGCGGCACGACGCGATAGCCGCCCCAGTGCGGTGGACGCGGTGGATCGAAGGGATGCGCGGCCACGGCCTCCGCGACGCGCGCCATGAGCCATGTGCGCGAGGGAATCTCCCGGCTCTGCGGTGACGCCCACGCACCCTGGCGGCTGGTGAGCGGCCGGGTCTTGTAATACGCGTCCGATTCGGCCGGATCGATTTTCTCCACGCGGCCTTCGATGCGCACCTGGCGCTCCAGCTCGACCCAGTGAAAGAGCAGCGCCGCGTGCTCGTTGCCCGCCAGCTCCCGCCCTTTGCGGCTCTCGTAGTTGGTGTAGAAGACGAAGCCGGTTTCGTCGCGGCCCTTCAACAACACGATGCGCGACGACGGTTGCCACACGCCGTCCTCACCTTCCGCGACGGTGGCGAGCGACATGGCCGTGGGCTCGGGCATGTCGGCCTTGATCGCTTCTTCCAGCCAGCGGTCGAATTGCTTCAGCGGATCGGGATTGGCATCGTCCTTCGCAAGCGAGGCGAGCTTGTAGTCCTTGCGCAGATCAGCGATGTTCATGACGGGGTTTCCTCCTTGGATGCGAACGCGGCGCGGGACTGTCTCGCAAGCCAGCCGCCGCCGGCGAGAAACGCGGCCGTGGCCCAGAACACGGGCAGCATGCCCAGCGTGCCGATCATGCCGAAGAAAAGCGGCATCAACGTCTGACAGCCGTTGATGAGCAGAATTCTGACGCCGACCGCCTCGCCGCCGCGGCCCGGTGGCGCGGCCTTGTGCAGGATGGCGAGCACCATCGGCTGCGGCGCGCCCAGGCCCAGGCCGAGGGCGAAGAGCAACAGCATGAGCAGGATGATGCTGCTCGCGAACGGCATGGCGAGGTAGGCCGCCGCACTCACGCCGCAAGAGGCCATGATGACTGTCCACGGCCGCATGTGGCTGGCGATCCAAGGCATCGCAAGCCGCACGGAGAACGTCGCGGCCGCGAAGGTGCCCATGACGATGCCGATCTGCGACGCCGACAAGCCGATGCGCACACCGTGGATCGGCAGCGCGAAGTTGTACACGTCCCACGCGACCGAGAAGATCAACACGGACAGATATACCCGGCGTAGCTGAGGCTGATGGAAGAGGTCCGTCACCGCCGCGTCGTCCGGCCGTTCGCGGTGCGCGTGCTTCGCCGGAAGCTGGATGGGCCGGATCACCATCGCGATGGCGGGCAAGATCGCGAACACCGCCAAGACCAGAAACGCGCGTTGGTGGGACAACAGGTCGATGGCGACGCCGGCCACGAGCGGGCCGGTGAATCCGCCAACGGAGAAGCCGATGGCGAGCAGGCTGAACTGGGTGGCGCGGTTGTCTTCGGTGGCGAGGTCGCCCACCACCTGGTAGACGCAAATGCCGACGATCATGAAACCCGTGCCCACGAGCGCGCTGGTGAGTTTGAGCGCGGTGAGGCCGGTCGCGAATGCCGCGACAAGGCAGCCCGCCGTGGCGATGAGCGACCCCAGGATGAGCGGCCCCTTCACACCCACGCGGTCGACCCAGCGGCCGGTCTGGATGGAAAGCAGGGCGGGCAGGAGCGCGAACAGACTCATCAACACGCCGATGGACAGTGCCGACGCGTTCTGCTGGATGGCGGTGAGCGAGACGGCAAGACGGCTGCCGGTGAAAGCGATGTGACCGAGGACGGTCAGCGCGACGATATAGGGAATGCCGCCCATTGGGCCCTGCCGAGTGCTGCGTGCGGTGAAGCGCGTAATCATGCCCGAAGCGCGCGATTGGTGGATTCGGGACGCGGCAGGCAGAATGCGAATATTCGCAAGGACCTCGACCCCCCAACGCCTTTGCAAGCCCCCGGCTCACCCCATCCGAAATCGACGCCCGCCCGACCCGGCCTGGCAGCCCCGCAGCGTTCGCCGGTCTGGCTGCTGCTGTTGCAGTCGGCGCGCTATCGCCAGATGGCGATCTATGTGCTGGTCGCCGTGCTCGCGCTGGCGGGGTTGTCGCTGCCCGAGCCACCGAAGGCGCTGTTCGCCCAACTCGAACGGCGCGCCTTCGATCAGCAGATGCGGCTGCTCCGCGAATATTCGCCCCGGCCCGTGGCCAACGACGTGGTGCTGGTCGGCATCGATGAGAGCACCGAGGCCGTGTTCAGCGAGCCGCTGTCGCTCTGGCACATCCACTACGCCAAGGTGCTGGACGCGATGCGCATCGCGAAGCCCGCCGCGGTGGGTGTCGACATCGTGCTGCCGACCCAGTCCTACAACGAGTTTCTGCCGGGGTCCGACCAGGCGCTCGCCGTGAGCATCTTCCGGCTGCAGCAGGTCGCCAAGCTGGTCTATGTGAGCGGCACCGATGCCAAGGGGGCGGCCGTGCAGCCGCTGGCTATTCACATGCGCTTCCTCGACCCGGCGGTCAATTTCGGCACCGATCAGCAACTGCGCGATGACGATGAAATCGCCCGCCGGTTCAGTGAACGTGACCTCGCCCAGGCTGGGCGGGTGAACACCTTCACCGGGCAGATCCTGCGCCTGCTCGGCCGGCCGGTCGGGGAGGGTTACATCGATTACAGCGTCGGCGGCCCGGTCGACTTCATGCTGATGCAGGACGTGATCGGGCTCTTGCAACGCGGCGACGAAGCGGCGCTGAAGTCCCGCTTCGGCGGGCGCATCGTGCTGTTCGGCACATTCACCATCGAGCGCGACCGCTGGAAGCTCCCGGTGAATCTCGCCGCCTTCGAAAAGCACGGCAAGGAGTTCGACCTCGGCCAGCCCGGCGTCTTGCTGCATGCGCAGGTGATCCGAAGCCATCTCGCGCACGGTCTGCTGACGCCCGCGCCGACCTGGCTCGCGGCGCTCTTCTGCCTCGCCGCCGCCGGCTGCGTGTTCCTGCGCTTCAGTCTTGGCCGGGCCGTGATCGGGATGGTGCTGCTTCCACTCCTTCTGCTCCTGGTGAGCCTGCTATTCATCCTGAAAGCGCAGTGGCTTTTCCCCATCGCCGCCGTGACGACCACGCTCTGGCTCGCGTTTTTCCTTCGTGCCATTCTGGATGCCATCGACAGCGTGGTCGAGCGCACCCGCTTGAAACGGAGCTTTTCCGGCATGGTGAGCCCGGCCGTGTTCGAGGACATCAACTCCGGCATGCTGGACCCGGACGCCGCCACGACGGCGGAGGTGTGCGTCATTTTCAGCGACATTCGCGGCTTCACCACGCTCTCCGAGGCCATGGCGCCGGACCAGGTCATGAGCGTGCTGCAGCGCTATTTCGACCGCATGGTGAAGTCGGTGCATCGCTTCGACGGCACCATCGACAAGTTCATTGGCGACGGCATGATGATCTTGTTCGGCGCGCCTCGGCCGACCAAGGACCCCTGCACCGACGCGGTGCGCTGCGCGCTCGACATGCTGGAGTCGCTGGATGAGCTGAACGAGGAATTCGTCAGGGAGGGCCTCCCGAAGCTGGAAATCGGCATCGGCATCAACTACGGCAAGGTGGTTGTGGGCAACATCGGCTCGACCGAGCGGCACAACTATTCCGCCATCGGCGATGCCGTGAATGTGGCAGCCCGGATAGAGGGACAAACCAAGGAATTGGGGCGTAGAATTCTCATCACGGAATCGGTGGTGGATCGCATTGGCGACCACTTCAGTTTCGAGCCGCTGGGCGAGCGGCTGGTGAAGGGACACAGCCCCGTCAAGGTCTGGGGGATACGCGCCACCCGGACCACGCGGGCTCCGCAGGCAACAGGCGACGCCCCGGATGAAACGGCCGGCGGCTCGCAAAACGGCGCGACGGTGTGAAAGCCGTGCATAGATCGGGAGACGGAACATGAAACCATTCGCACGCAGCCTGGCCCTCGCGGGCTTTCTGATCACCTCGTTTTTCGGCCCGCTGGCGCAAGCCGCCGACAGCGTGGCATTCCTCACCGACATCAAGGGCGAGGTCAAGATCGACGGCGCCCCGCGCCCCGCGCTCATGAGCGAGCTTGCCAAGGGGCAGAAGTTGGCGCTCGGCAAGGATGCGGCGGTGGCGGTCATGTTCATCGCGTCGGGAGAGGAAGTCCTGATCAAAGGCCCTGGCGACTTCGAAGTCGACAAGCCCGGCAAGGCCATCAACAAGGTGGGCCAGACCGGCCAGATCACCAGCCGCAAGACCGACTGGAAAATCAGTTCGCAAGCGCTGGTGAAGGTGTCGCAGACATCGTCGGCGTCGATCCGCATGCGCAGCCTCAATCCTTCGGCCGGCAATCCGGATACCAAGATCGGCGCGCTCACTTATCCCGTGCGCGGCAATATCGCCGCACTGCAGCCCGTTTTCACGTGGCAGTCCACCGGCGCCAACGCCTACGACGTCGCGCTGGCGCTGGCGAGCGAGCCGGACAAGCCGCTGGCCGCAGGCAAGGCCAACGGCACCACCCACAAGTTTTCCACCAGGCTGAAGCCGGACACCGAGTATGTGTGGACGGTCAATGCCGGCGGCACCGAGCTCGGGCGCGGCAAATTCCGGACCCTCGCCGCGGACGCGATCCTCGATGTCGAAAAGCGGAAGCCGGCCGACAAGGCGGCGTTCAGCGACCGTTTGCTCTACGCCATCCTGCTGAACGACCTGGGCGTCACCCAGGACGCCCAGGCGGTCTGGGCCAAGCTGGCCGGCGAGCGTGCCGACCTGCCCGAGCTGGCCGCGCTGGGCAAGATCAAGTGACGGGCGCGGCGCAGGTCTCCGCACACGGCGTGCGCTGGCTGCGCGGCCTCGCCGCCTGTTTCGCGGTCGCGGCGGCCACGGTGTGCTTCGCCCAGGCAAAGGCGCCGGTCGCAGGGTCCGCGTTCATCACTGACGTCAAGGGCGAATCCACCATCGACGGCAAGCGCGCCGCGCTGATGGCCGAGATCAGTGATGGCCAGTCGCTCGGAGTCGGCGCCGATGCCGCGCTGGTGATCATGTTCATCCACACCGGCCACGAGTACAGCCTGACGCCGGGCGAATACAAGGTCGCGGGCGGCGCTGTCACGCCGTCACCGATTAAAGGCGGGGTCACCGGCAAGGCCACGCGCCGCATCACCCCCTGGCGGCCCGACGCCGGTGGCATGGTCAATGTGTCCCGCAGCGCGACGGCGAGCCTGCGCATGCGCAGCCTCCCGCCACCCGCGGCGGTGCCAGGCGGCAAGGCGCGCGCCGTCGAGCCGGTGGACACTGTCGTGACCGCGTTGCAGCCGATGCTTCTGTTCCAGGCGCCCAACGGCAAGGTCAAGTTGCGCGTCGAAAGCGACGGCAAGACCGTGGCCCAGACCGAAACCGAGGGCCGGCAGTGGGTGGTGGGTCAGAAGCTCGAGCCCGGCCGCACTTACCGCTGGGTCGTTGCCGCAGGCGGCGATGAAAGCGCGGCGAGCTTCAGCGTCGCCGATGCGGCGACATTGAAGCGCCTCAGCGGGCTGCCGTCGCCGCGCACCTTCAGCGACCGCGTGTTGCGCGCCGCGACGCTGCAAAGTGTGGGCGCCATGGGCGAGGCGCGCGCCGCCTTCGCCGCACTCGCGGCGGAACGGCCAGACCTGCCGGAGCTGGCCAATCTCGCTCGGTAGTGCATCGCCAAGCCCTGGCGGCCGGGCGCGCTGTGCCTGCCCGCGTCGCATCGGCGATAATCCCGGCATGACTCGCCTTCTCGCGCTTCTTGCGAATATTCGCTTCGTCCACGCAATGGTCTTCGCCGGTGCGCTCGCCGCTGTCGCGGCCTGGCCGGGGGACACGCTCGCGCAGACGCAGGGCAAGCGCGTCGCGCTTCTCATCGGCAACAACAACTACGCCACCGCGCCGCTGGTGAACGCGGTCAACGATGCCCGCGACCTCTCCGAGGTGTTGAAGGAGCTGGGGTTCAAGACCATCATCAAGGAAAACACCACGCGCCAGGACATCGCCGTGGCGCTGCGCGACTTCGCCCGCGAGCTGGACGGGGCTGAAGCGGCGCTCTTCTTCTACGCCGGCCACGCGATGCAATTCAAAGATCGCAACTTCCTGATTCCGGTCGACGCCGACATGAAGTCCGAGGAGGACGTGACGTTCTCGTCGGTGGAGCTTTCGCAGGTGTTCGACCGCATGGAGCGCGCGCGCACGCGCTTCAACTTCATCGTGCTCGACGCGTGCCGCGACAACCCGTTCGCGTCCGCCTTCAAGGTGTCCTCCGCCGGTCTCGCGCAAATCGCCAACGCGCCGTCCGGCACGTTGGTCGCCTACGCCACCGCGCCCGGCTCGGTCGCCGCCGACGGCTATGGCCGCAACGGTGTCTACACCAAGCACATCCTCTCGCAGATCAAGGTGCCCGATCTGCCGGTGGAAATCATGTTCAAGCGCGTGCGCGAGGCGGTGGAGCGTGAGACGCGCCGCCTGCAGACGCCGTGGGACGTGTCGTCGCTGAAAGGTGACTTCGCGTTCAACGGCTCCGGCGCCGGTACGCGCACGGCGGGGGCGACCGCCAGCGGCCCGTCGTCGGACGCTCAGCTCGCCATCGAGCGCGAGTTCTGGGTCAGCGTGCGCAACTCGACGCGCGCCGAGGACATTCAGGCGTACCTGGACAAGTACCCGCAGGGCCAGTACGTGGTGTTGGCGAAGAACGCCATCCAGTCTCTGCTGCGCCCTGGCCGCCGGCCGGAGGCGCGTCAGGAGGCCGAGCCGCCGCCAGCGGAGCCCGCGACAGCGGTTGCGACGCCCGCCGGCGCCACGCCCGCGACCGCAGTCGTGCCCCCGCCTGCCTCGGCAGCGCCGGCCCCGGCAACGACCGCAGCCTCGCCGCCCGCGACGCGCCCGGCCGAAACCAAGCCGGATGTCGTGGCCAAGGCTGAACCGCGTCCCGCGCCGGCCTCCACAGCTCGCCCCGCTGCGGTCGCCGGGTCGCCGGCGTCCGCCAGCCCGGTTGTTCCCTCAGCGGCAACGACGGGCACGCCCGCGTCGCCCGCCGTGACCACGACATCGGCTCCCGCATCCGCGCCCGCCGTCAAAGCCGATGGCGCGCCTAAAGCGGCGCTCGCGCCGGCCAGCGCGGCGCCGGCCACTGCCGCACCGACGGCGGCTCCGGTGCCGCCCACTGTGGTCGTGCGCCCACCGGTCGACCTCACGCCCGGCCGCGAGATCGCGCCCGGCGTGCGCGAGGTGACCTACGACGACGGCAGCATCTATCGCGGCGGCTTGCGCGGCACGCGTCTGCACGGCTCGGGCGAGTACGAATCCAAGGCGCTCGGTTTCAAGTACCGGGGCGAATACCAGGACGGCAACATGCACGGCAAGGGCAACCTCACGTTCGCGTCCGGCGACAACTATGAAGGCGAGTTCGCCGACAACCGGCCGCACGGAAAAGGTGTCTACAAATTCGCCAACGGCGACAGCTACATCGGCGAAATGAAGGCGGGTGTCATCAACGGGCGAGGCCTCTTCACCACCAAGGCCGGTGACACCATCGACGGCACCTTCATCGAGGCCAAGGCGACCGGCAAGGGTGTCTACAAATTTGTTTCCGGCGACCGCTACGAAGGCGAGATGGTGCAAGGCAAGCTGACCGGCAAGGGCGTCTATTTCGCCGCCAACGGCGACCGCATCGAAGGCGATTTCGTCGACGGCAAGCCCGTCGGCGGCGTGTACCACTTCACCAACGGCGACCGCTATCAGGGCGAGATGCAGAACGGTTCGCTCACCGGACGCGGGGTGTACTTCCACAAGAGCGGCGCCAAGTACGAAGGCGACATGGTCGCCGGCAGGCCGCAGGGCAAGGGCACCTTCTGGTTCGGTGACGGCAACGCCCGCTTCGAAGGCGTGTTTGAAGACGGCATGAAGCGCGCCAAGGGCGCCTATATCGACAAGGACGGCAAGAAGAGCGACGCTGAAATGGTCGACAGCGAAGTCAAGTTCGTGAAAGGGTGACTGTGCCGCTCGTGTTGGACATTCCGCTGAGTCAGACCGGCGAATCGAAGCTCGTCGTGGGCGAGGAGCACACGGCGTCCCGCGTCGGCAGTGGACGCGTCGGTGTGCTCGCCACGCCGGTGATGATCAATGTCATCGAGGCGGCCGCGCTGGCGGCGGTCGAGCATCTGCTGCCCGCGGGTCACCAAAGCCTTGGCACGCATCTCGACGTGAGCCATGTCGCGGCCACGCCGGTCGGCATGCAAGTCACCGCGACGGTCAAGGTGACGGCGGTGGAAGGGCGCAACATCCGCTTCGAGGTCGTCGCGCGTGACGAGCAGGACATCATCGGCGCCGGCACGCATGAGCGTGTGGTGGTCAATGTCGCGAAGTTTGATGAGCGGGTGCAGGCGAAGGTGCGGAAGGGCGCCGTCTAGATCAATCAAATCAATGGGTTCCTAAGCTATAATCCGCGCTCCCGAATTTGAACCCCACCCACTCATTGGAGAATCACCATGGCCGAACGGTCCCGCACCCGCCGCAACACCCTTGAGCGCCGCTGTCTTGGCAAGAGCTTCAAGCGCCTTTTCATCGGCTCGCCGAAGCGCGTGTTCAAGATGCTGGAAACGATCAAGAAGATCTGATTGGTTTTCCGCCGCCAGAAAAGCCGCCTCAGGGCGGCTTTTTTTCGCCTGGGACCATCCGCGAATATTCGCGGTGAACCCACCGGCCACGCCCGCTCGCTCGGGCCTTGATCGGGATCATCTCCCGGTGTGCCACTTGCCGTATGCTTTCGAACTTCGCAATGACTCGCCGCGCGACCCCGCGCCTGGAGACTGAACATGACCGCCCACGTCCCCACTCTCGATATCCGCCGCTTCGACACTGACCGCGACCAGTTTGTCGCCGACCTCGGTGCCGCCTATCGCGAATTCGGCTTCGCCGGCATCAGCGGGCACGGCATTGATCCAGCGCTGATCAGCCGTGCCTATGCCGCGTTCGAGAAGTTCTTCGCGCTGCCCACCGAGGTCAAGATGAAGTACCACCTGCCGGGCACGGGCGGCGCGCGCGGCTACACGCCGTTCAAGGTCGAGACGGCCAAGGACTCGAAGCACCCTGACCTGAAGGAGTTCTGGCATATCGGGCGGGAGATTCCACGTGATTCGCGTTATGCGCCGCAAACGCCGGAGAATCTTTGGCCCGCGGAAGTGCCGGCGTTTCACGAGCACGGCTACGCGTTGTACCAGGCGTTGGACGACCTGGGCTCTCGCGTGCTCTCCGCGCTGGCGCTGCATATCAATCTGCCGGCCGACTACTTTGTGGACAAGACCGACTTTGGCAGCTCCATCTTGCGGCCGATCCACTATCCGCCGATCCTGAACGGCGATGTGCCCAACGTGCGCGCTGGCGCCCATGAAGACATCAATCTCATCACGTTGCTCGTGGGCGCCAGCGCGGAAGGCTTGCAGCTTCTGCGTCGCGACGGCGAGTGGCTGCCCATCACCACCCAGGGTGATGTGATCGTGGTGAACATCGGCGACATGCTGCAACGGCTCACCAATCACGTGTATCCATCGACGACGCATCGCGTGGTGAACCCTAACAACGAGAACGCGCGGAAGCCGCGCTATTCCGTGCCGTTTTTCCTCCATCCCAATCCGGATTTTCTGATCGACGTGCTGCCGAGCTGCGTGACGCCGGACAATCCCAGCCGCTATCCGCAGCCGATCACGGCGTGGGACTATTTGCAGGAGCGACTGCGCGAGATCAAGCTGCTTTGAAGCTGATGGGAGCGCTGGTGGGAACGCTGGTGGGAACGCTGGTGGGAACGCTGTTGCGAATATTCGCACTATTGTCGTTCGCCTTCGTTGCACTCGTCGCACGAGCCAACGAGCCGCGTATCGCCGATCTCGTGACCTGTCCGCTGGCGAGCGGCCAGGTCATTGAAGACTGCCGGGTGGGCTACCTCACCGTGGGCACGCTGAATGCCGACAAGACCAACGCCATTCTCGTTCCGACGTGGCTGGGTGGACGCAGCGCGGACTTGCTGCGCTATGTCGGGCCGGACAAGCTGTTCGACTCGAATCGATTTTTCATCGTGTTGGCGGACAGCTTCGGCAATGGGGTGTCGTCTTCGCCGTCGAATAGCCGGAAGCAACCGGCGGCGCAGTTTCCGCAGCCCGCATTGCTGGACATGGTCGCCGCCTATCGCCGGTTGCTTGAGAAGGAATTCGGCATCACGCGACTGCACGCCATGGCCGGGATTTCGATGGGCGGCATGCAGACCTTCGCCGCGGCGGTGGCGTATCCGGAACTCGCGGGACGCTACGTCGCCATTGCCGCCTCACCGCGTCTGGCGCCGTACGACATCGTGCTGTGGGAAACGCAGGTCAAGCTGCATCAGGAATATCTCGACTGCCAATGTCAGCGGCCGCTGGAGGTGCTGGCGGGTCTGCGCTTTCTGTTGCGCGGCCCAGAGTGGCAGGCCCGGAACGCGCCGCGCGAGAAACTCGATCAGGTGCGCGCCAACATCGCCAACCAGAAGCTCAATCGCGATCAGGCGTTCAACAGCAATCTGCAACTGAAGGCGATGATCGACCTCGATGTCGCGCGTGATGACGCGGGCGACCTCGCCGCCGCGGCGAAGCGGGTGCGGGGGCGGATGCTGGTGGTGACGGGAGGTCTGGACAACATCGTCACGCCGCAGCCCGCGCGTGAGTTCGCGAAGCTGGCGAACGCGGAGGTCTTGCATATTCCCGAGTGCGACCACGGCCTGCCCGCGTGTTCCACGGCGACCCAGTATCCGGCGGTGCGGGCGTTTCTGGCGAGGTAGTCGCGGATATTCGCAGCCACGCTCAGCGTCGGGTGTTGGTCAGCACTTTCAAGTCCCGCCACAGATAGCGAAGTTCGACGAGCCGCGTGCCGTCTTCCACGGTGACGTCGCGGCGTTCCACGCACTCGCCTTGCATCTCGTCGTAGAAGCCGCGCGCGGCGGCGTTGCCGTCGAACACCATGAGATGCAGCCGGGGCGCCTTGCCGACCGTCCAGCGACCGGCCGCCTGCATGAGCAACCGCCCCACACCGCGTCCCTGGCCGTCGGGATCGACATGCAGGTTGTCCAGCCTGGCGCCCCACTCGGGCTCGGTGTCGAGCATGATCGCCGCGAAGCCGGCGAGGGCGCCTTGCGACTCCGCCAGCAGCACGGCGTTGCGTTCGCGATCCCAGCCGCGCAACCGTCGGGTCCAAAGATCGCGTCGTTCGGCGAACACGGGGCCATCGAGGAACGCGTCGGAGAATAGTCCGCGATAGGTCTTCCGCCAAGAGCGGGCGTGCAGTTCGGCGACGGCATCGATATCGGCGACGCCGCCTTCGCGCAAGGTCAGCGGATTGCTCACTCCGCGCGGCTCCGCATGAGCATGGCGAGCGTCGAGTTCTCCGGGCACACCACCACGCGGTTGCGACCGCCGTTCTTGGCGGCGTACAGGGCCTCGTCGGCGCGTTGCAGGAGCTCCGCCAGGGTTTCATCCTCCTCGCCGCGCAGGCTGGCGACGCCGATGCTCACGGTCACGGGAATCGCTTGATCGCGCCAGCGAAACATGGCGTGCTCGACCGCGTAGCGAATGCGTTCGGCCAGCGCCTCGGCCTGCAGGTCCGAGACCTCGGGCAGGAGCACGCAGAATTCCTCGCCGCCGTAGCGGACCAGCATGTCCTCGCGGCGCAGGCAGATGTTGGTGACATCGACGAAGCGGCGCAGCACGTCGTCGCCAGCCGCGTGGCCATACTTGTCGTTGACCTTCTTGAAGTGGTCCAGGTCCATCATGATGAGCGAGAGCGGCACCAGCGAGCGGCGGCTTCGCGCGACTTCCTTCGACCCGAGTTCGAGGAACATGCGGCGGTTGAAGGTGTCGGTGAGCGGATCGGTGGCGGCCTGGCGCTGGGCGTCGTCCTCCGCGCGTTCTTTGTAGAGCAGCAAAAAGCCGATGGAGGTCATCAGGATCACCGAGAGCCCGAGGAGAAAGCTCACCGCCTGGATCTGGCTTGGCCCCAGCAAGTCGTTCACTTCTTGCGGGCTCAGAAGCGCCATCATCGCGCGGGCGAAGAAGGCCAGCGCGCCAATGACAAGCCCGATCACCATGAGCCGCGTGGCCTGCACGGTGGCCGGCGTGGCGAGGTGCAGCGAGAGCCACGCCAGCGCGAATTGCGCGGCGGAGTAGGCGATGCTGCCGATCAGCACGCGCGGGCCGATGTGATTCAGCAGGAGCGCGAAGAGCAGCATCAGCACCAGCGGCGGCAACACGTGCCAACTCCGCGCCATGCGCTGGCCGTAGAACTGCATGATGGCCGCGGCCTTCAGGGTGATGCAAACAAGAAAGAGACCGTTGGGCAGGATGACCGTCCACAGCTCGCCGATGCGGCCGCGCAAGGCGAAGAGCGCGAAGACGACGCATTGCAGCAGCAGCGAAATGACCCACAAGCCCAGCCCGGCGCGAAAACGATGACCGACGCCGATCCAGAGCGACAGCGCCAACACCAGCGACAGCATGATCAGGACGAAAAACAGCGTGCGGACGTCCAGCAGGGGCAGGGTATCCATGGGAGAAAACCTTACCGCAATTGGGCCGAGCGCGGCATCCCTGAAATGCGGCGACCCGCTCGAAGCGGGCCGCGATCGCGTGCTCGAAGGCGAAAGGGTGGAGCGCTCAAGGAAGCAGGTTGCGCGCCACCAGCTCCGTCCACTTGTCGGGTTTGATGAAGCCGCCGCCCCATTGGGGGTCGTAGTCGGCGGTGGGTTTGGCGGCGATGATCTCTTCCAACTTCTTGCCGGCGGCGATCTGCGCCTTCACCCGGCCGGCCACCGTGGCCAGCATGTCGCGATAGGCCTTCAGTTCCGCCTTGGTGGACAGCGGGCCGTGGCCAGGGATGATCTTGGTTTGATCATTGGCCAGCGCCAGGGCGCGGTCCGCCGCCGCGATCACGCCGTCGATCTTGCCGCCGCTGGCCGAGTCGATGAAGGGATACAGGCCGTTGAAGTAGAGGTCACCCATGTGAATGATATTGCCCTTGCGGAAATGCACGATGGCGTCGCCATCGGTGTGGGCGTTGGGAACATGAAAGACATTGATCTCGTCGCCATTGAGGTGGAAAGTCGTGTCCAGACCAAAGGTGATGACGGGCAGCGCCTCCTTGGGGGAGGGCGGAACCGTCATGTTGAAAAAGGCCAGCACCTGTTGCGTGCTCATGCGCTTCCTCACATTGTCATGGGCCACGATGATGGCGCCGGCCTTGCCGAAATTCTCGTTGCCGCCGGTGTGGTCACCGTGCCAGTGGGTATTGACCACGAATTTGACCGGTTTGTCGGTGATGGCCTTGATTGCGGCGGTGATCTTGGGGGTCATCGGCGCGTACTGGTCGTCGATCAGGAAGACGGCATCCGGGCCGACCGAGAGGCCGAGATTGCCACCCTCGCCGATCAGCATGTAGGTGGTGTCGTTGAGCTTGGTGGTTTTGACTTCAATTTTGGAGAAGTCCAGTTGGGCAGCGGCTGGCAGAGCGAGAGACAGCAGCAGAGGAAAGAGTACTTTGCGAATATTCGCCATGGGTTTTCTCCTGTTGAATGCGTAGTTTACCGTCCCAGCAGGTCGCGTCGCAGACGGCGAGAAAGCGCGTCAAAGGCGATGACCATGGCGACGATGGCGATGAGAATGGTCGCGAGCCGTCCCCACTGGAAGAGCGACACGGCTTCGCTCACCAGCAAGCCCAGCCCGCCCGCACCGATGAGGCCCAGCACGGTGGAATCGCGCACGTTGTATTCCCAGATGTAGAGATGCGACGACAGCCACTGCGGCAACACGGCCGGCCACAGCGCGCCGGTCAGCGCCTGCATGGGGGTCGCACCCATGGCGAGTCCGGCTTCGTAAAGCGTCTGGTCCATGGTCTCGATGGCTTCCGCATAGAGCTTGCCGTAGGTGCCCATGGAGTGAACCGCGATGGCGAGAATGCCGGCGGTCGGCCCCAGGCCCACGATGCCGACGAAGATGAGACCAAACACCAGCGAGTGGATCGAGCGGCATACGTCCAGGATGAACTTGGCGACGATGG
This sequence comes from Betaproteobacteria bacterium, assembly GCA_016791265.1. Taxonomy (GTDB): domain Bacteria; phylum Pseudomonadota; class Gammaproteobacteria; order Burkholderiales; family Usitatibacteraceae; genus JAEUMY01. Next base: position 118,643 of record JAEUMY010000024.1, on the reverse strand, counting down.
CCACGGGTCGCGGCGCCTTCATGTTGCGCGCGAGCGCGATGCCGAAGGGCACGGCCATCAGCGCGGCGAGGAGCGAGCCGAGTGTGGCGATCTTCAGCGTGTCCCACACGGCGCGGGCGAGGCCTTTCAGAAAACGCGCTTCGCTCTCCTGCTGATTTTCCACGCGCAGCACGCGGCCGTCATCGGACTTGAACTCCAGCGCCGGATTGCCGAACCAGAGGTCCACGAAGCTCGGGCGCGACAGCTCGCTCGCGGTTCGGGCGAAGTTCTCCCAGGGCTTGCGCCCCAGCGAGAGATCGCCCGCCGCGACGAGGCTCCACATGCACGCGATGAGGAGCAGGGCGTAGGCGGCCAGGTAGAGGCGCCGCCGGGAAGAGGTCATTGCTTGGTGCTGAGGCGACGCTGGGCGTTGCGAATATTCGCGCTACCGCTTCAGCGCTTGGCCGGTGTCAGCTTGCCCGTCGCGAGGCCGGCGTCACGGATGGGTGCGTAGAAGCGGTTGTCCTGGGTGACGAAGCCGGTGTAGCTCTTCGGCAGGAGATTGGGCTGCGTCTTCAATGCCTCGCCCACGCTGGCCAGCGCGGCTTGCAGCTTGGCGACGAAGGCCTTGTCCTTGTAGAGGTCCGCACTCACGGCCACGGCATCATTCGGCAGCGGCGCGGAGGTCCAGATGATTTTCGAGTCGGCCGCCTTGATGAGGCCTTGATCAATCATGGCATCGCGATTGCGGTTGTAGTCCGCGCCGGCATCCAGCTCGCCGCGCGTGACCTGGGTCTCGATGGCCTGGTGCTTGGTGTGCAGCACCTTGGAAAAGAATTTCTCCGGATCAATGCCGCGCTTCTGGAACTCGTGGAAGGGGATGAGATAGCCCGAGGTCGAGCCCTTGTCACCGAACGCGAACGTCCTGCCCTTCATGTCCTCGATCTTGTTGATGCCCGACTTGGGGTGCGTGATCATGATGGCGAAGTACTCGGGCTTGCCTTCGTAGAGGATGGTTGAGACGGCCTCAGCCCCGGCCTGATGATTGGCCAGCACATAGCCCCACGGGCCCATCAGCGCAATGTCGGTTTCGCCGGCGGCCAGCGATTTGGCGAGACCTTCCCAGCTATCCACCGTGTAGAGCTTGACCTCGCGGCCCAACTTCTTCGCAAGGTAGTCCGCCAGCGGCTTGTAGGTGGCGTCATTCTTTTCCTTGTCCGGCTGGAAAAGGCCGACACCAAAGCGCAGCGTCTGAGCGTTTGCGGACAGACCGGCAAGGGCAATGGCAAGGGTGAATGCGGCAACAAGAAAACGATGTGGCATGGGTGCTCCGGTTGTGGACGGTTCGGAATGCTTACGCACCCCTTGATACCTCGGATGCGCCGCACATGCGTCGCGGCGCAGGCCGAATCCTAACAGGCCCTCGCCTAGCTCCCGCAACCGCCGCCGCAGCCCCCGCCACCATCGCCGCCGCTGCAGCCGTCGCCATCGCCGTGCAGACCGCCCAGTTCGATGCTGACGTCACCGCCGGCCTGCAGCCACTGCTGGCGTTTCTGCTCCAGTTCGTTCATCGCGGCCTGGTCGTAGTGTTGCCCGCCTTCGACCGCCATCGCCTTGTCGAGCGCGAAGAGCAGGGGAATGCCGCCCAGCATGGCCCAGCCTGCGTGATTGGCATGCTCGGACTTGAGCTGGTGCAGTGTGCGCAGCAGACCCTTTTCAGGCGGCTCGTCACCGGCGCCGGCCGGCGTGTGATGCAGGTAGCCGCCGAAGGCCTGGTCGCAGAACCGCGAATATTCGCGGGACATGAGGATGAACTCGTGCCAGGCGTCGTCGACGATCTGCGAGGGCATGCCGAAGCTGCGTTTGCGCTGCACCGCGTTGGCGATGGCACAGATGAGGAAGAACTGGCGCAGCCCTTCCAGCACGTGAAACATCTGGTTCTCGGAGAGGTCGGGATGCTTGAACAGGATTTTCGAGCGGAGCAGGGCGGGGAACCGGTATTGCTCGATGAAGGTGCGGCGCCGCGCTTTCACGCGGTACCACCAGGCCGCCGCCATCACCGCAAGGATGACGACGAGGAGGAGAGCGACGGGGATAAGGATGTTGAGGTATTTCATGGTTTTTCCTTTCTTCTTGTTGTTGTGATCTTTTTCTATTTATTGTGGGGAAAAATACCGTCACATTGTTGCAATGTGATGACAAGCCAATGCTGGCGACGGCCTGCGAATAGGGCTGATAAGCGGGAGGCCGGACGCCAATTCCGGTAAGCTTCGCGTCTTCCTGCGGATCCGCGTTTCCGTCAGTTCCGTTCCACCCCTGTTTTCCCAGAAGAAATCCTCATGGCTCAGTACGTATTCACGATGAACCGCGTGGGCAAGATTGTTCCGCCCAAGCGCCAGATTCTCAAAGACATTTCGCTGTCCTTCTTCCCCGGCGCCAAGATCGGCGTGCTGGGACTGAACGGCGCCGGCAAGTCCACGCTGCTGAAAATCATGTCCGGCGAGGACAAGGAGATCGAGGGCGAAGCGTTGCCCATGCCCGATCTCAAGATCGGCTACCTCAAGCAGGAGCCGCAGCTGAACCCCGAGCAGACCGTGCGGGAGGCGGTGGAAGAGGGTATCGGTGGCGTGCTGCAGGCCAAGGCCCGTCTGGACGCCGTCTACGCGGCGTATGCCGAGCCGGACGCCGATTTCGACAAGTTGGCCGCCGAGCAGGCCGAGCTGGAAGCCATCATCGCGGCCGGTGGCGGCGACAACACCGAGACCCAGCTTGAAATCGCCGCCGACGCGCTGCGCCTGCCGCCCTGGGATGCGGTCATCAAAAATCTCTCGGGCGGCGAGAAGCGCCGGGTGGCGCTCTGCCGCCTGCTGCTGTCCAAGCCGGACATGCTGCTGCTGGACGAACCCACCAACCACCTGGATGCCGAGTCGGTGGATTGGCTGGAGCAATTCCTGACCCGCTACCCCGGTACGGTGGTTGCCGTGACCCATGACCGCTACTTTCTTGACAACGCCGCCGAGTGGATCCTGGAACTCGACCGCGGTGCGGGCATTCCGTGGAAGGGCAACTACTCCGACTGGCTGGACCAGAAGGAAAAGCGCCTGAAGCAGGAAGAGTCGGGCGAATCCGCGCGCCAGAAGGCCTTGAAGAAGGAACTGGAATGGGTGCGCCAGAACGCCAAGGGCCGCCAGGCCAAGAGCAAGGCCCGCCTCACCCGCTTCGAGGAACTGTCCAGCTACGAATACCAGAAGCGCAACGAAACCCAGGAAATCTTCATCCCCGTGGGCGAGCGCCTGGGCAACGAGGTCATCGAGTTCAAGAACGTCACCAAGTCCTTCGGCGACCGCGTGCTCATCGACAACCTGTCGATGAAGATTCCGCCCGGTGCCATCGTCGGCATCATCGGCCCCAACGGCGCGGGCAAGTCCACGCTGTTCCGCATGATCAACGGCAGCGAGAAACCGGACGCCGGCGAAGTGGTCATCGGCCCGACAGTCAATCTCGCCTTTGTCGACCAGACCCGCGACAAGCTGCCCAACGACAAGAACGTGTGGGAAGCCGTCTCCAATGGACAGGACATTCTCACCGTCGGCCGATTCGAGATGCAGTCGCGCGCCTACATCGGCCGCTTCAACTTCAAGGGCGGTGACCAGCAGAAGCTTGTGGGTGCCTTGTCCGGCGGTGAACGCGGTCGTCTGCATCTGGCCATCACGCTGCTGAAGGGCGGCAACGTGCTGCTGCTGGACGAACCCTCCAACGACCTTGACGTGGAAACGCTCCGCGCCCTGGAAGATGCGCTGCTGGAGTTCGCCGGCTGCGTCATGGTGATCTCGCACGACCGCTGGTTCCTGGATCGCATCGCGACCCACATCCTCGCCTGCGAAGGCGACTCGCAGTGGGTGTTCTACAACGGCAACTATCGCGAATACGAGGACGACAAGAAGCGCCGCCTCGGCGAAGAAGGTGCTGCGCCGCATCGGTTGCGCTACAAAGCGTTGAAGTAACGCCCGCCAAGGGAAGAGCAGGTGCCCCGCTCGCGGGGATGCGACCCCGGTGTGTGGGCGTTGCTCCGATTGTCGATTCGCTAGGTCGTGTTCGTGACCCCGCTGATTGCGAATATTCGCAACTACGACGCCAGCCGCAAGTCCTTCTCGATCGGCGGCGCCGGCCAGTGGAATCCGACGGGACCATCGGGCTGCGCATTCAGGAACTGCACCACGAATGGATCGGTCGACGCGCGCAGTGATTCCGGCGTGCCTTCCGCCGCGACCACGCCTTCGTTGATGAGATAGACATACTCCGCCGACTTCATCGCTTCCGGCACGTCGTAGGTCACGATGATCGAGGACGCATTCAATGCGTCATTCAATGTGCGGATGAGATGCGCCACCACGTTGAGCGAAATCGGGTCCAGCCCCGCGAAGGGTTCGTCGTACATGATGAGCTGCGGGTCCATCGCGATGGCCCGCGCCAGCGCCACACGGCGCGACATGCCGCCGGAAAGGTCGCCGGTGCGCATGGGATGCGCGCCGCGCAGACCCACGGCGTTCAGCTTCATCAGCACGATGTCGCGAATGATGTCTTCCGGCAACTTGGTATGTTCGCGCAGCGGAAACGCGATGTTCTCGAACACGGTCAGATCGCTGAACAATCCGCCTTGCTGGAACATCATGCCCATTTCGCGGCGTAGCGCGTACAGGTCTTCCGTCTCCAGCGCATGCACGTTGCGGCCGCACACCGTGACCGTGCCGCGCGCCGGTTTCAACTGTCCGCCAATCAGACCCAGCAAGGTGCTCTTGCCGCACCCCGAGGGGCCGAGGATGGCGACAACCTTTTCGCGCGGCAGGTCGAGATTGATGCCGCGAAAGATGGTGTGCTTGCCGTAGGCGAAGTGCAGGTCGCGGATTTCGACCAGATTGCCGTCACAGGTGACGGGGATGGGGGATTGGATGCTCGCGTCCATGGCTGCCAGTCTACGCGATCAGCCGGGTTGGCCGAGCGGGCCGGCCGCGAGCCAGCGATTGCGGCCGGCCGATTTGGCGCCGAACATGGCGTTGTCGGCCTTGCGCAACAACTCCTCGGCGTTGTCGCCGTCGGCCGGGAAGAGCGCCACGCCTATGCTGACCGTCGCCGTGATCGACTTGCCCGAAGGCATCATCACCGGTTCGGCCGAGGCGTCGATCAGCTTGCGCACCACCTGGCGCACCACGTCTTCCGACGCCGCCTCTTCCAGCACCACGACGTACTCGTCGCCGCCATAGCGTGCCACGGTGTCGGTCATGCGCACGGTGTCCGAGAATCGCGAGGCGAGCTTCACCAGCACCTGATCGCCGACGAGATGGCCCTCGCGGTCGTTGATCTGCTTGAAGTTGTCCACGTCGACCAGCAGCACGGCGGCGAGCCGCCCGGACCGCCGCGCCCGCGCCAGCGTGTGTTCCATGCGGATGGCGAGCAGGCTGCGGTTGGCGAGACCGGTCAGCGAGTCATGCCGCGCCATGTACTCAAGCTGGCGCTCCTTTTCGACGAGACGCTCGTTGGCCATCTGCAGGTCGCGCGTGCGCTCAGCCACCCTGGCCTCCAATTCCGCCTCGTTCTTGCGCAGCGCGGTGACCAGCTCCTGCTTGCTCGCGATCAGCGCCGCATCGGACTCTTCCTTGTCGCGGCGGAGCAGGTTGATGCGATCCGCAAGCGCGAAAGAGAGCAACAACAGATCGAGCGACGAGCCCGCCTGCATCGCGTATTGGGTGAAGAGATTGGTCGGCACCCAGCCGAGGTTGCGCATGGCCTGGATCGCCACACCGACCAGCAGCACGAACCACGCCAGCAGCAGATAGCGCACCGTGCGATGGCCCTTGATCTGGCAATACACGCCCACGCCGAACGCGGTCACCGCGAACAGGATGCCGGCGAGCGAGGTGAGGATCGCGCCAACGCGATAGTCGATCACGGCGGAACACACGATGGCGAGCGCGAAACTGACGATGCAGGTGACCAGCGCGCGGTCGAGCCGCGGAAACGCGCGCGGTGTGGTGAGGAACATGCGCACGAACTGCGCGCCCAAGAGGCCGCTCGCCGACATCGCGACCGGCAGCGACACGTTGCCCCATGCCGGCACGCCGGGCCAGAGGAACTGGTTGCCCAAGCCGTTCAGCGCCGCTTGGCCGATGCCCATGAACATCACGCAGCCGACGTAGACGAGGTAGAGCGGATCGCGGATGGCGACCCAGACCATGATGTTGTACAGGAACAGCGCCAGCAGAATGCCGTAGTAGAGGCTGACCAGTGCGTACACCTTTTGGTCGTGCGCGGCCAGCGCCTTCGGGGTCCACAGCGCCAGCGGCAGCGTGAGTGAGCCTTCGGACGTGATGCGAAGCAGCAGCAGGTTCTCTTCGCCCGGCTTCAGCGCGACCGGAAACACCAGGTTGCGATGAGCGAAGGGTCGGCTTGCGAACGGCAACACGTCGCCTGCGACCATGCGCACAAACCCGCGCTCGGCGCCGTTCTCGCCTTCCCGTCCGCGCGGCACGAAGAGTTCCGCGCGGTCGAGCGGCGGATGGCCGATCTCCAGCAGATATTCAACCTCGCGGTCGCCGCGCCACGCGAGCGGCAGCATGACCCAGAACGCGGAAGCCGAATAACCGAAGTTGATGTCGCTCGAGCCGTCCTTCGATGCGCTGAAGCGACCTTCGCGCCAGGCATTGAACGCCGCTTCGGCATCCAGGGCGCGGTTGCGGTCATCGAGCACGTACACGTCGGTTCGCAGGAGCTTCTGTGTCGGTTCGCGGACTTCAATGAGGGCCGACGCCGTGTCGGCGTGCAAGGCGATGGCGAGGCAAAGGAGCAGCGAACGCATCCAGCCCGGAAGTTGCGAGTCGTTCATGGGTCGGAGCCTACTGTGACCGGCGGCGAGGTGCAAATCGGCCATGCTCGCCTGCCGTCTTGTCGCCGCCGGCCGGCTCACCGGCTCGGCGCCTCGAGACCTGCTTGGGCGCCTCGCGACGGAGCGCCCAGAGGTCTTTCAACACATCGAGCAGCGCGCGCAGCGTCGGATCGCGTTCGCGGTCGCGCGCATGCACGAACCACAGCGTCGTCTCGTGGCGCACGTCGGACCAGATGAAGACTTCGCCGCGCGCCTCGCGGTCATGAGCCAGGTCCTCGCGCATCAGCGCCATGCCCACGCCCGACACCACGAGTGTCGCGATGACGGTTTCGCTGTCCGATTCCACCACCTTCGCCGGCTTCACGCCGTGCGACTTGAGCAGCTGCGTCACCCATTCATGCTGCGAGCTGATCGGTGGCGTGATGATCCAAGGCTTCGCGGCGAGTCGCGGCCAGTCGGCATCGCGAAGCTCGGCCTCCCAGTCGCGCGGACCAACGACGCGATAGGTGAATCGGCGCAGCGCCAGGCCCGTCACCATCGGTTGGTGGAGTTCGCCGTAGAAGAACGCCCCGTCAAGATCGCCATCGCGCACCTGTGCCAGCAACTCGCCGGTGATGCCCTGATGCAGTTCGATTTTCAGGAGCGGATAGCGGCCGAGCGATGCGCTGATGAATTCGCCCACACGCGTGAACGCGGGATCGGACAGCGTGCCAATGCGCGCCGTCCCGGCCAGCTTTCCTTTCAACGTCGCCGCCTCGTCCTTCAGCGCTTGCGCGGCGGAAAGCACTTTCTCCGCGCGCGCCAGCAGATGTCGCCCGGCTTCGGTGAGGTGCATGCCTTCGTGGCCGCGCCGAAAGAGCGTCAGTCCCAGCTCATCCTCCAGCGCTCGCAACTGCGCTGACAACGCCGGCTGACTCACGTGCAAGGCATCCGCGGCGCGCGTGAGCCGCCCCGCCTCGGCGATGGCCACGAAACTGCGCAGTTGATAAAGCTCCATTGACGGGGTCCTCCGCCGGTACTCGGCGGGTGCGGATGCTGCGGCGCAGCATGAGTCCCGTCAGTATAAATTTATTTGATGGCAGGAATCCAAACAAACGATTGGAAGTTGGCGTGCAAAGGCACTATCTTCAGCTTGTGCATCGCAGCACGACGGTCGGTGATCCTGGTTGCCGGCCCACTTACCCGCCCCGACAGGAGGGCATGATGAAACACGAAGACTTTCTCGCCATTGAAGATCACATCCGCCGCGCCCAACTTGAGCGAAGCGCGTATCTGGGCGCGCTCCTCGGCAACGCGCTGGCCGCCGCTTGGACGCGCGCCGTATCCACGATCGGTGACCTGAACGCCGCGCTGCAAGGGGCCAAGGCCGGCATGGACGAGCATCGCCGCCGCCGCACCGTGGCCGCCGCCCACGCCGCTCACTGATTCCGTGCCGTCAGCCTGCTCGGCTGGCGGCGCGTTTCACCCTCTCCTCCCCGTGCCAACCTTGGCATGGTTCAAGCCCGACGGTGCATAGCCGTCGGGCTTTTTTCTGCTGCGAATATTCGCAAGCGCATTCCGACCTGCCGCGGGCGCGCCGCGCGGCCCGGGCGATCAATCGTACGAATCGTCCTCGCCATCGTCAGGCGTTTTCTTCCGCGCGGCATCCAGTCGGGCCTTGATGCCGCCGTCGGTGTCGATGAATGCCGGCAATTCCACGCCCCGCGACACGGCGAACAGGGGCGGCTTCAGCTTGCCGAGCGATGCGCTGTCGCCGTGCCACTTGCGGCCCTCGTGCTGCGACGCCCACTGCATGCCGATGCCGGCCGCCGCCGCGACGACGAGCAGTGCGACCGCCTGCCGCAGGTGGCGCACGGCGATGATGCGCAGATGCCCGTAGCAAGCGAGCGCCGCGATGACCCACAGGCTCGCGATGTCGCGTTCATTGAACGCTGGCCACGCGAGCGTGTAGGCCAGCCATTCGGCGAGTTCGTGCCAGAAAATGGCGACCAGCAGGGCGGCGAGCGCGGTCACGAGGTGCCGCGTGTACCAGGCTTGTCCTGCGAATATTCGCGATATCACGGCCCAGCCGGATGTCCAGATCAAGGTGAGCATCGCCAGCAGCATCATCGGCATGACGAAGTGGCTGGTCGGCGTGTTGCCGGTGTAGCCCAGCCACAGGTCAAGCAGCGACGCGGCCAGCAGCGCGATGGTGAGACCGAGCGCCACCCAAGCGCCGCCGGCCTCGCCAGGCAGGGCGCGCTCCGGCGCGACCGGTTCGCGGCCATCCCGGATACGAAGCCGCGTGCGGCCCACACGCACCAGCGGCGCGATCGCGCAGGCGACGCGGGCCTGGCGCTGGCGGGTCGACTCGTTGACGAGGCCATTCAACGTGCCTTCGTCATCAATGAAGAGATGGCCGTCGCGGTCCATGCTGATGACGGCGTGATGGGGTGCGACGTACGGATCGTCGAGCACGATGTCGTTGTCCGGCGCACGGCCGACCCGCACCGGCCAGCGCGCGATGTCGTCGAAGCGATGCCGCGCCGCGACTTCCCCGTGGCGGTCCAGCACCTCCACCCACATCAGCGCGCCGCTCATTTCAAGGCTCCGCGCGGGTCGGCGGCCGCCGTGGTGAAGCGGAGGCTCTCGAGAAAGCGCTTGGCAAGCGCATTGGCGTTGTCCCAGCCCACCCCGCGCATGCTGAGCCGCGCATGCAGCGCCTCGCGATCGCGGTCCTGGGTCAACGCGATCACGGTCACGTCGTACAGGCCCTCGAACTCGCGATAGGCGCGCGCGCACCAGGTGGCGCGCAGGCGCGGACGGCTCTCGTCACCGGCCACGAAATCGTGGCGGCAGATCTGTTCGGTCATGCGCCGGTTGCCGCGCGTGCCGCTGGCGCCACGCCCTGACAGAAGATTCGCGAACTGGAACGCATTGAGATCGGTGGCCTGGTACAGCGTGAGGTCGAGCGTCAGCCGCCCGGTGTAGATCTGGTTCGACACGTAGAGTCCGGTCTGGCTGTCGCAGCGGGTCGAGCTTTGCAGGTGGCGCGGCCGGGGCACGGCGTTGGCATTGGTGTTGGCCCAGCAATTCATCCAACGCGCGGCACTCTCCAGACCCAGATACGGACCGAACGTGGCGTTCTTGAAACCCTGCTTAGCGAGTTCGGTGTAAAACCCCGCCTGCCACGCGGCGAGTTGCCGGCTGATCTCGGCACGTGTCTGGCCGACATCGAGCGGCTTGTTCGTCTTTGCCGACTCCACCAGGCGCGCCGCGAACTTGGCCGGCACGAGGAAGCCGACCTGTTCCGCGTCAGTGCGTTTGGCGACGTTGATGCCGACCACGCGGCCTTCCGCATTGGTGACCGGCCCGCCGCTCATGCCGGGATTGATGGCGCCGGAAAGGTGGATGCGCTCGTCGTAGCTCTTGTCGACCAGTCCGTTGTAGGTGCCTTCGACGATGGTGAAGCCGATGTCCAACGGGTTCCCCATCGCATAGATACGCTCGCCCTTGGGCAGCGCGTCGGCCAGTGCGCGGCTGTCGAATTCAAAGTGGGGCGGCTCGGCGTCGTCGGGCCGCCCGAGTCGATCCAGCCGCACCACGGCGAGATCATTGGCGACATCGATGGCGAGCAGCGTCATTCCGCCCTTGCCGCCGTCGGGGGCCGCGTATTCCAGCCGATAGGTCTTTGGTTCCAGCGCGTATTGCGCGATGACGTGGTAGTTGGTCACCGCGAGTCCATCCGCGCTCACCTGGAAGCCGGAGCCGATGGTGGACTTCCCGCCTGCGCTGTTGAGCAGCGTGCGGATTTGCAGGATGCGTGATTTGGACCGCGCGTAGACGGCCTCGGCGATGGAGGATACGGGGGGGCGTGAATCCGCCGTGGTGGACGCCTTCACCGGTGCGCGCGTCTGCGCGCTGGCTGACACGGTGGGAAGCAATGCGAAAAAGACGGTGGCCACAAGGGCCGGGATGCAGAGCCGGGCGAGAGCGATCATGATGGCTCGGATTGTAGTGGATGCGAGGCGACCGGCGAGCTTGCGAATATTCGCAATGCCGGCCGGCGAAAACAAGAACGCCGCAGGCGGCTGCCTGCGGCGTTCTTCCGGCGAATCGCCGATGGTGCGCCGTGACTGGCTTAGAACGTCTTGCGGATGGTCACGCCGATGGTGCGAGGCTGATTGGTCGCGTAGCCCAGTCGCGCGCGCCCGCCGCGTTCCCGGTCGAACGACAGCAGGGCCTTCTCGTCGGTCACGTTGTTGACGTAAATGACGGCGGAGAGCCCCTGCTTGAAGTCCATGCCCGCACTCAGGTTGAGCAGGTTGTACTTCGGCAGTTCCAGGTCCAGCGTCGTGGCCGCGGTCGCGGGCGCGCCCTGGAACGGCAGCCGATGCGTGAACGTGCGCGGGTTGTTCTCCTGGTCCGAGGGCTGGGTGAAGCGGCTGCCCACGTGCTGCGCGGTGGCGGTGACGTAGGTGTCGCGCCCGGCCAGCGTGAAGTTGTAGGTCATGCTGGCGGTCAACTGCACCTTGGGCACCGAGGGCAGGCGGTTGCCGTCGCGAATGCCGCCCAGCACGGCGCCGGTGCCATCGCGAACGGTTGAATCGAATACCGCATTGACCGCGGAGCCGGCGAAGGCCAGTTCGAGATCGTTGGTGGGCCGGGCGATGATCTCCAGTTCGACGCCGGACGAGTGCGCCTTGGGCACGTTGAACACGACGCGCGACGAGCACGAGCCGGCATCCAGCGTGACCTGCAAGTCCGTCATCTTCGTGTAGAACGCCGCCGCATTGATCGACAGTCCCGGCTTCTGCATCTTCACGCCGACCTCGTAGTTCCACAACGATTCGTCGCTGAACCGCTGATAGCCGCCGAAGATGGCGCGGTCTTGCGCCGTGCAAAGCGGCACGTTCAGCGGATCGTTCACGCCACCGAGGCGGAAGCCCTTCGCCGCCTGCGCGTTCACGGTCACGCTGTCCGACGCTTTGTACGCCAGCAACACGCGCGGGTTGAAACCGTCCGAGCTGGTCTTGTCGAAGTTGTTGTTGCCATCCGAGAACAGGCCGCCGGAGCGGAAACGGCGTTCCTCCTCGTAGTCGTAGTAGCGGCCGCCGACGGTCGCGGTGAGCTGCTTGGACAATTCGTAGCTCATCTCGCCGAAGATCGCGTTCTGCTTCAGGTTGTAGGGCAGGTCGGCGTTGTACGGCGAGTTGGCGCCGTAGCCATTGGCGACCGCCGCCGACGTGCCCGCGCCCAGCACCGTGTCGGTGAAGCCGTCATAGCCGGGAGTGGGCAGGCGCTGGGCGTACTTGCGGTCGGTGTCGGCGAAGAAGGCGCCGACCACCCATTGCAGCGGCCCCTTGCTCTTGGACGAAAGACGCAGCTCCTGCGTGAAGCTCTTCAGATCGGTGGTGTCGTTGAGGCGGGACGGCAGCAGCACGCCGGCGGCGGGGAAGCCCAGATCGACGGACACCGAGCCCGTCAGCGCGCTGGCGTCGCGGCTCACCAGTATGTCGCGCTCGGTGTGCGTCGTGACGGAGGTCAGGTCCCAACTTCCGAACACGGCATTGACCACGAGGTCGGCGATGGTGGTCTTGTCCTCGAACTTCTCGCGCTGCAGCAGGTATTGCTGATGATCCTGAAACGTGACCGGCGGCACCGTCGTGGTGAACCGATTGGCGTAGAGGTTGTAGGCCTCCTGCCGGTTGAAGCCGTCGGCCGTCACCTTTTGCGAGATCAGTCTCGGCGTGATGGTCAGGTCCGCGCTCGGCTGAAAGGTGAGCGCGATGCGCCCGCCTTGGCGCGTGCCCTTGTTGACATCCTTGCCTTCGGCCGGGCCGAGCGCGTCGATCCAGCCGCCCATGTGTGTGGAATAGCCGACGAGGCGCATGGCGGCCGTGTCGCCCAGCGGCACGTTGACCGCCGCCTTGATGCCGCCGCCGGCGCTGCCGTGCGCGAGCTTGTTGAGATTGGTTTCGACCACGCCTTCCTGGATGCGCAGCTTCGCCTCGTTGGTGATGTAGCGGATCGTTCCGCCGATGTTGCCCGCGCCGTACAGCGTGCCCTGCGGGCCGCGCAGCGTCTCGACCCGATTCAGGTCGAACAGATCGAGGTCGGGCGTGAAGAGCGACATCGAGATCGCGGTTTCATCGAGATAGACACCGACCTGTTCCTTCACACCGGGTTGGTCGCGAACGATCTGCCCGGAGGACACCCCCCGGATGGACACTTGGCTCTGCCCCGGCCCAAGGTTCTGGATCGCGAGACCGGCGACGTTGCGCGAAAGGTCTTCCAGCGTGACCGCGCCGGACTTGCGGATGTCCTCCTCGGTCTGCGCGTTGATCGAGAACGGCACGTCCTGAAGAGGTGTCTCGCGCTTGGTGGCGGTCACGACGATGCGTTCCACCGCTTGCGAGCCCGGCTTGGCCGGTTGCTCGGTGGCGGGCTTCGCGGGTGCGGGGGATTGCCGGGCGTGGGTGAAGCCGGCTGCGCCCAGGACCAGTCCCGAAGGAATGACGAGGAGTAACGCTTTGACAATGGGTCGCAATTTCATGACTGCTAAACCTCCCTGTGGTTGGCGGACAAACGTTGTTCTGGTGTCGCTGTTGTGGGTGCTGCTGTTGCAATTGTTGTGGATGCGGCGATTTTCTGCCGCTCATTGATGCTACAACAACACCCACTCGGACTTTCCCCTATTCGCGAAATGTCCGATTGGGCCCTAGACCTGCTCGCCGCGCGCCCGCCGGGCCGCCAGCCCGCCTTCGCGTGACCAGCAGCGGTCCAGCCACGCCTTCACGCGTGGCCAGTGGTCGAGCGGCATCCAGCGCGCGCGATACATCACGGCGGCGGTGTTGAGATCGGCCACGGTGAAGCGATTGCCCACGAGATGGCCATTGGCGAGCGAGGCCTCCAGGACGCCCAGCGGCTTCTGCAGTTTCTCCCACGCCTTGGCGGCCAGTGCCGCATCACGCTCGGCCTCGGGCTTGCCGATGCTGTTCAGGTACCAGTCGAAGGTGTTCATCTCGACGTCGCTCATCACCCACAGTGCCCACTGCATGCCTTGCGCCTGCTCTTCCAGCGTGACGAGGCTGATGGCCGAGGGGAACTTCCGGTCGAGGTAGAGATTGATCGCCAGCGATTCCCAGATCGGGAAGCCGTCAACGATCACGATGGGCACGCGGCCGCTGGGATTCCAGTCGGTGTAGGGCGGCGCTTTCAGCTCGGGCGCCGCGGCGGCGATGGGGTCGTGCTCGTAAGGGATGCCGAGTTCGGTGAGCATCCAGAGGGTCCGCATGGCGCGGGAGGGGGCGTAGCCGATGAGTTTGACGTGCGGGTTGGGCATGGAAAATTCTCCGGTGTTGGATTGCGAATATTCGCACTGCGCGGGGTGAGTCTGCCGAACGCCGCAAGCCTTTCGCCAGCTTGCGAATATTCGCAAGCCGTCGGGGAAAGTCCGATTGACACGTCATCTTGCGCGCCACACCATGCGTTGAACCCGCATCCCCCAACCTGGAGTCCGCAATGCGTTCACCCCTGCTCACCGCACTCGCGCTGGTCATCGCCTTGCCGGCGGCCGCCAACCAGATCGTTCTTTACGATCGGCAGAATTTCAGCGGCCGCAGCCTGACCGTGGATCGGCAGCAGCCGAATCTCGCGTATCAGGGCTTCGAGAACCGCGCTTCGTCGGTGTACGTTCTTGAAGGCACCTGGGAGTTTTGCACCCAGCCTTATTTTCAGGGCAATTGCCGCGTCTACTCGCCGGGTGAGTACCGGTCGCTGGGCGGGCAGCAGAATCGCATCTCGTCGGTGCGCCCGGTGCGCAGTGGGGGTGGCGGGGGTGACGGCGATGGCTGGTCGCCCGGCGCGGCCGAGGCCGAGCTGTACGACGGCCAGAATTTCCAGGGCCGCATCGGCACGTTACGTGGCCCGACGCCCAACTTCGAGCCGCTGGGGCTGAACGACCGCGTGGCGTCGCTCATCATCCGACGCGGCACCTGGGAGTTCTGCACCGATGCCAACTATCGCAACAACTGTCGTGTCTACAGCCCTGGCGAGTACGCTCAAATCTGGGGCGGACAGGATGACAAGTACTCCTCCGCAAGGCCCGTTTCGGGCGGCTGGGGCAGCGGCGGCTCAAGCGGCGGCATTCCGGGCGGCGGCTGGGGCGGCGGCTCATCCGGCGGCGCGCCGCGCATTCGGCTTTTCGAGTACCCCAACTTCGGCGGTCGCTCCATCTGGCTGCGCGACGCCATCGACAATTTCGAGCAGATCAACTTCAATGACAAGGCCGAGTCCATGATCGTGGAAGGCGGCGAGTGGCGGCTCTGTTCGGACGCCAATGGTCAAGGCAATTGCCAGACATTCAGACCAGGCCAGTATCCGATCCTGCCCGGCGGATTGCGGAACAGCGTGTCCTCGGCGTATCGGCGGTAGGTGCTTGCGGCAACAATCCAGCCCAATGTGAACCCACCGCAGGGGCGGGCCTTTGCACTGCGAATATTCGCGCGATACGCGAAATCCGCGCCGGTCGCCCCGACGAAGCCCCGGGGACTTTGCACTTTCATGCCGCTATCTTTCTCTATCTGGTTTCACTGGCACAGAACTCTTGCACTCATCAGGATTTATGTGCCGATAACAGGAACTTGCACACATTTCTATGAATTCTAGGTAGTCAAGCTTCTTATTGAACACGACCAAGGCCGGGCCTGGAACCAGGCTTACTTTTTCGAAGCCACCTGATTCGTCAATTCGGCATGCTGGGGACAGTGAAAAAGGAAACCCACCTGAGCCAGCAGCCATGTTGTAAAAGTATGGCCTGCCCTCAAAGTGGAGATTGTCTATCTTCACACGCACATAGAGGTTGTAGTCATAGCCTTCGCACTTTTGCTTGTCGACAGCACACATTGCCCGCAATCTGGTCGGTCTTTCATCCAGCATTGCCATGCGCGTGCGGCGGTCTTGCGAGAAGTAATAAGGAATCAAATCACGCGAGCTGCGCTTCTCGACAGACATAGGTAAGACGCCTAGTGCCCAATCTCGCTCAATAGCCGTCACGCTGATAGTCACTATGCATGTCGAGAGCGCAACAATGGCGACAAAGAGTGCGCTGATGCTATCGAGAATCGCTCCACGTAGACGTGGCGTCCGCCTCAACAGTTGTAGCAGCCAGCCTGTCGAAATGTAGGTGGCGATTGATATCGCGACGGAGCTGTAGATGAATGCAAAGTCAGATAGTTGGCGGTCAGTGATATGCGTGATCAAGCCAACAACAACGAAGCCGGGAAGAAATAGCAGCACATACCGAATGACCTCATCGGGCTTGTCAGGAAGTTTGAACATGTCTGCGTCTCACTAGCTGCAATTCGTACATGGCTTGTTCTGGCACTCCCTCCGCCTTTCGCAGTAGCACTTCGAATCGTCAGAGCACGTACTTCCACCTCCGCCGCCGCCAGTACTGTGTTGGGGGCGAGCTACTTTTTGAAACTCACCCGCCACAAACTCCGAAAATTTCTCTCCGCCGAGACTCCATGGCGTGACACGGTTTTCTTTGAGCGCCTTGTTGACAGTCTCGGACTTCAGGGCCCTCTCCAATGCTGCTGACAGCGCTTTGATCAGCTCAGGCGGCGTGTCCGCAGCAACAGCCAAGCCATACCACTCTTCGATGTAGTTGCCAGCGTGCCCTCGCTCTCGGAGCGTCGGAACATCGGGCAGAGCAGGTTGCCGAGAATCGCTCGCTACGGCGATGGCATGCAGCTTGCCCTCCCTTAGCTTGTGTGCAGCATTCCAGTATGTGGAGAATACTGCCGCAACATGACCACTTTCAAGATCATTGATTGCAGGCCCCAGTCCCCTATAGGGAACGGCAGTCCACTTCTCGCGCAATGTACGTGTGAGTACATCCACATTGTGCTTTGATGGTGTGCCTTCTCCCGGATAGGCCAGGATCACGTTGCCATCTCGCTTTGGCAGATCAGCCAATGCCCTGACCTTTGGCTTTTCAGCCGCAATCAGAAGGTAAGGGGTTGTCGCGATTGAACCAACATAGCCCAGTAGCTTTGGCTTCAGCCTGAAAGGAGTGGCAGTCGCGTTACTTGGAAGCTCGGAAGCCGTTACCAAGCCTGTACTCAGGAGAAGTAAAGTATGCCCATCAGGCGCCGCCTTCGAAACTGACTCCGCTCCAATCAAACCGCTACTTCCGCCACGATTCTCAACCAGTACTTCGCGTTTCAGGTGCATGGAAAGCTCGGGAGCAACTACGCGCGCAATTGCGTCGGCGGGGCCACCAGGCGGATATGGCACCACTAGAGTGATCGGCTTGCTAGGAAAGCCTGCACTTGAAAAAGGCAGTAACAACAGGCCGCAAAGCAGAATTGCGACTCGACCCCAGCGTACAGGAGTGCAACAGCTCCCCCGCTGGCGTGCATTCAAGAACTCATTGATATGCATGCTGCCCCCCCCCAAGCTGAGTTTGGACCGTCAAACAGCCAAGCTGAACTATTCGGATTCTCCCAGATTGCGCAAATGATATCCCCACCAAGGTTGGTGGGGTTTGAGGTACAAATACTCTCGGCAGACGTATTGCTGCGCGTCCAGGCTTGATCTTGGCGTTCGGTGATGGGCGACTTCGCCGATCTCTGGCTGCAGCGAGAGATCGGTATCGAACGCGAGGGATTCCAGTTCGAGGCGTCTGTTCACGAGGTAGCTGGAATCAGTTGGCACAGCAGACTTCGCGGGTTTCAGCGCTACACTGGGTGATGAGGCCTCAGCGCTCGCTCAGCAGCGCCAGCAATTCATCCTGCGCGCAGTGGCGCGCGCCCCGGCCCCGCTTTCGGCGGACGTAGGTGCCGTCCGGCCCCATGTCCCACGCTTGCGTGTTGTCGGCGAGATAGGCTTTCAGGCCTTCCTTGATGACGCGCTTTTTCAGCTTCTCATCCCGGATCGGAAAGCAGAGCTCGATGCGGCGAAAGAAGTTGCGCTCCATCCAGTCCGCGCTGGCGAGCCACACGGTCTCGTGGCCGCCGGCGCGGAAGTAGAAGATGCGGTGATGTTCCAGCAGGCGGCCGATCACCGAACGCACGCGAACGTTGTCCGAGAGCCCCGGCACACCGGGCTTCAGCGCGCACACGCCGCGCACGATGAGATCGACTTTCACGCCGGCTTTGGATGCCTTGTACAGCGCTTCGATCACCTGCGGTTCCACCAGCGAATTCATCTTGGCGATGATCGCCGCGGCCTTGCCGGACTTGGCGTTGCGAATTTCATGCTCGATCGCCTTGAGAATCCCGTCGTGCAGCGTGAAGGGCGATTGCAGCACGTGCGCCAGCTTTGACGCCTTGCCCAACCCGGTGAGTTGCTGAAAGACTTCGTTCACGTCGGCGCAAATGCCCTCGTGACAGGTCATGAGGCCAAAATCGGTGTAAAGCCGCGCCGTGCGGGGGTGATAGTTGCCGGTGCCGAGGTGGACGTAGCGGCGCAGCGTGAACTTGCCGCGTTTGCCTTCCATTTCTTCGCGCCGCACGATCATCGCCATCTTCGCGTGGGTCTTGTGGCCCACCACGCCGTACACCACGTGCGCGCCGACCGCCTCCAGCTGCTGCGCCCAGTTGATGTTGGCTTCCTCGTCGAAGCGGGCCATGAGTTCCACCACGGCCGTGACTTCCTTGCCGCGCTTGGCCGCCTCGATCAGCGCTTCCATGATCACCGAGTCCGTGCCGGTGCGGTACACCGTCTGCTTGATCGCCACCACCTGCGGGTCGACGGCGGCGGAGCGAATGAACTCGATCACCGGCGCGAAGGACTGGAACGGATGATGCAGCAGCACGTCGCCCTTGCGCAGCGTCTCGAAAGTGTCCGACGCGCGCGCGAGCGACTTCGGCAGTCCCGGTGTGAATGGGCCGAACTTGAGGTCGGGTCTGTCCACTTGGTCGGGCACGTTGATGAGCCGCACCAGATTGACCGGTCCGTTGACCTTGTAGAGATCGTCCGGCTGCAACTCGAACTGCTGCAAGAGGAACTTGACCATCGATTCCGAGCAGTTGTCGGCGACCTCCAGCCGCACCGCATCGCCGAAGTGCCGCTGAGGCAGTTCGCCTTGCAGCGCGGTGCGCAGGTTCTTCACTTCTTCCTCGTCGACGAAGAGGTCGCTGTTGCGGGTCACGCGGAATTGATAGCAACCCAGCACATCCATGCCGGCGAAGAGCTCGCCCACATGCTGGTGCAACACCGAGGACAGAAAGATGAAGTCGTTCGGCCCGTCGGCGATGCCTTTTGGCAGCTTGATCACGCGCGGCAGGAGGCGTGGGGCCTGCACGATGGCAGCCCCCGAGTTGCGCCCGAACGCGTCCAGGCCGGTCAATTCGACGGTGAAGTTGAGCGATTTGTTGAACAGGCGCGGAAACGGATGCGCCGGGTCCAGGCCGATGGGTGTCAGCACCGGCATCATTTCGCGCAGGAAATAGTCGCGAATCCAGGTCTGCTGCTTCGCGTTCCAGCTGGCGCGGCGCAAAAAGCGGATGCCTTCCGCCGCCATGGCGGGAATCAGCTCGTCGTTGAAGAGCTGATACTGCCGCTCCACGATGGCGTGCGCCTCGGTCGCGATGCGCTGGATGGCTTCACCCGGCGCGAGTCCGTCCGGGCCGGTGGTGGTCGAGCCCGCCTTGACTTGCTCCTTCAGTCCGGCGAAGCGGATTTCGAAGAATTCGTCCAGGTTCGACGAGACGATGGACAGGTATTTCAAACGCTCAAGCAGGGGAACGGTCACGTCCTCCGCCTGGGCCAGCACCCGCCGATTGAAGGCGAGCGCCATCAGCTCGCGGTTGAGAAAGCGATCAGCGTGTGCGCTCAAGGACTTTGTTCTTTTCACTGTCAGGAAGTTGTCGCAATCTATCGGCACAATATTACGGTTTTGAGACAGTGCCGGTTGGAAGCGCCGCTTGGGTGCATGACCAGGGTCCGTCGCCTGCGGATGCGAATATTCGCAAGGCCGCGGCCGGTGCTACGCTCACGCCCTGCCACCCGCAACACGACCACAGAACAACAATGACCGCCCCACAAATTCTCGCCGCCGTCGATCTGGGCTCCAACAGCTTCCACCTGGAAATCGCCCGCGTCGTCGATGATCATCTTTACCCGCTGGATGCGCACAAGCAGACGGTGCGTCTCGGCGGCGGCGTGACGGCGGACAAGCGTATCGAAGCCAAGACCGCCGCGCGAGCGCTCGACGCGCTCAGGCTTTTCGCCGAGCGGCTGCGCGGTCTGCCGCCCGAGGCGGTGCGCGTGGTCGGCACGAATGCGCTCCGCATGGCGCTGAACGCGAAGGACTTCATCCGCGAGGCCGAGGCCACGCTGGGGTTTCCCATCGAGATCATCGCCGGCCGGGAAGAGGCGCGCCTCATCTATCTCGGCGTCGCGCACAGCCTGCCTGCCGTGCCGCACAACCGGCTGGTGATCGATATCGGCGGCGGCTCCACCGAATTCATCATCGGCCACGCGCTGAAGCCCAAGCTGACGGAAAGCCTCTACATGGGCTGCGTGTCGTTCAGCAATCGCTTCTTTCCTGATGGCCGGGCCGACAAGAAGGCGTTCAAGCAGGCCGAGCTGGCTGCGCGGCGCGAGATCGAAACCATCACCACGCGCTTTCAAAAGGTCGGCTGGAAGGAGACCATCGGCTCATCCGGCACGGCCAAGG
Organism: Betaproteobacteria bacterium; assembly: GCA_016791265.1. GTDB lineage: Bacteria > Pseudomonadota > Gammaproteobacteria > Burkholderiales > Usitatibacteraceae > JAEUMY01. Next base: position 98,115 of record JAEUMY010000024.1, on the reverse strand, counting down.
CGCTCGCCGCCATCCTGCACGAGAACGGCCAAAGCGACGGCGCCATCACGCCGGGCGGGTTGGAGTGGTTGCGCAACCAGGCCAGCAAGGCGGGTGGCTTCGCCCATCTCGAGCTGCCGGGCGTGCGGCCTGAGCGTGTGCCGGTGTTGCCGGGCGGCCTCGCCATCATGACGGCCATTTTCGAGGAGCTGGGGTTGAAGCGCATGCAGGTGGCGGACACCGCGCTTCGCACCGGTGTGCTCTACGATCTCATGGGTCGCGCGCACCACACTGACGTGCGCGATGCGACGGTGGAGCAGTTCGCCAAGCGCTATCACGCCGATGCCGTGCAGGCGGGAAGGGTGCGTGAACTGGCCCTCAGGTTTCTCCACCAGATGCGGCCCGGCCTCGACCCCAAACGCGATGACAATGACTATCGCCTGCTGCGCGATCTGGAATGGGCCGCGCGTCTGCACGAGATCGGGACATCCATCGCGCAGAGCGCGTTCCACAAGCACTCCGCGTACATCCTCGCCAACGCCGACATGCCGGGATTTTCCCGGTCGGAGCAGGCGGAGCTGTCGCAGCTTGTGCTGGCGCAGCGGGGAAAGTTGAACAAGGTCGCGGCGCTCTTGCAGGATGACCGCGACTTTCGCGACCTGGTGTGCTGCCTCAGGCTCGCCGTGCTGCTTTTTCGCAGCCGGCGCGCGCTGGAGACCAAACTCTTCAGCGTGCGCCGCGAGACCGGCGGCTACGTGCTTGGCATCGCGAGCGGCTGGCTCGCCGAGCACGGCCTCACGGAGTATGGCTTGCGTGCCGAGGCCGACGAGTGGCGCGCGTGCGGCATCGCCTTTGAAATAAGCGGCTAATCGTCCACCAAATCCGCGCCGATCATCGCGCGGAGGATGATGCCGGCTTCGTCGTCGTCCACCATTCTGGTCGAAAACCACCACACCGAGCCTTTGCGGATGTTCATGTCGCCAGGGTGGCCGGTGATGAGGCGCGATGCGATGTGGCCGAGGATGGGTTGGTGGCTCACCACCACCACGTTCTGGTCGCCGTCGGGCCAATGGGCCTCTCGGAGAATGGCGCTCGCGCTGGAGTCGGGGCCGAGCGTCAGCCTGGTCTCGTACTTCATGCCGAGTGCGTCCACCGTTTCCCGCGTGCGCACCGTTGGGCTCGCGAGGATGAGCCACTTGTCATCGATGCGCGGCTTCAGCCACTTCGCGACTTTCGCCGCCTGCTTCTTGCCCTTGTCGGTCAGCGCGCGCTTCGCGTCGTCGCGTCCCGGCTCGGCGTCGGCGTGACGCCACAAAATCAATTCCATTGACATCCCCTTCGATTCACGTCGATGCATTGAAAGTGAATTTTTCAACGCCGGGCATTAGAGCATGCTGCGGCGCGGAAAGCGATTGTCATATTTGTCATATTTCAAGGCGGCCCGCTTCCAGCGGCGTGGCTCTAATCCGCAGGCGCTGCCGGGGCGGGCGGCTTCGTGGATTCCCGTCTGGAGGCGACGAAAATCCCGGTGAGGATGAGCGCGATGCCCAGCAGATGAAAACCGTATAGCCGTTCCGACAGAAAAAGCCACGCCAGCATGCTGCCGAACACCGGCATCAGGTGGATGAACATGCCCGCGACTTCCGCGCCTGCCAGCTCCACGCCGCGGTTCCAGAAAATGTAGCCGATGAAGGACGGCACGAAACTCACATAGACCAGCGCGCCCACCACCGGCCACGACCACTTGATCTCGCTGCCCAACGCCATTGCGACGAGATAGGCGGGCGTCATCGCGATGACACCGACCGTCGCGCACACGCAGAGAAACGCCAGTGGCGGCACATCGGCGGGCTTCCACTTCAACGCCAGCGTGTAGAAGGCCCATTGCACCATCGACGCCAAGAGGATGATGTCGCCGACGTTGAGCTGCAGCCGCGCCAGTACGGCCAGGTCGCCACGCGAGAGGATCGCGATGACGCCCGCGAGCGAGATCACCACACCCGTCACCTGCAGCCAGCGCAGCTTCTGGCCGAAGAACAGCACGCCGAGGATCATGATGAACACCGGAATGGCCGAGTTCAGCATCACGCCGTTGGTGGCGGTGGTGTACTGCAGGCCGAGATACGAAAACATGTTGTGGTAGCCCATGCCGAGGATGCCCAAGCCCGCCAACTTCTTCCAGTCGCGGCGGATGGCGGGCCATGAGGCGCGAATCTGTGGCAGCGCCAGCGGCAGCATGAACAGCACCGCCAGCACCCAGCGCCACCAGGCCAGCGCGATCGGCGGCACCTCACCCACCGTGGCGCGCCCGATGATCCAGTTGCCCGACCAGAAGAGCGCCGTGAGCGTGAGCAGCAGAAAGGGCGCGTGCCACGCACGTTGGATCAGGCTTTGGGACATGACTGGATTATAGGTGCGCGTCGGTCCGTCATTCAGGCATTGAAATCCGGAGCCGCCATCCCCATGTATGGGATAATTCCGGAGCTGACACCGATTTCACATGGGGGCGACCTGGTTTCGACGTGGGTTGCAAAGCAGCGCAGGGCATACCGAGGGTCGGTACACCTCGTAAATACAACCGAAAACGCAATAGTCGCAAACGACGACAGCTACGCTCTAGCCGCTTAATCCCGGCTGGACTCTGCACCGGTCAGCCTTCGGGCCGGGTGGGCAACCACAGCAGAGCCATTTAGAAGGCTCGTTCCATGCAGGGTTACTTTGCACGGGGCTAAACAATAGGTGACTCGCGTTTCACCAGCCTGCCAGTTGGCGGGTGAGGCGTTAAATCAAATAACCAGGCTAAGTATGTAGAACTGTCTGTAGAGGGCTTGCGGACGCGGGTTCAATTCCCGCCGCCTCCACCAACCAACACAAAGGCCACTTTCGGGTGGCCTTTGTGTTGGTTGATTGCGGTTTGCGGGATTTGAACCCGCGTCCGGTACGGACGTGGGACGAGTGTGGACAGCGGACATGATCTGCTTCATGTCCGCTGCCTCTTGCCGCAAGCAAATCGATACGCTATCATTCGTCCATAAATTTAAACATATGGACGCAATAATCTTGAAGCGACGTGCCAATGCCGTGACGCTGGAAGATGTTCTAGTGAGCTTTCGGGCTTGTGCACCGGTGTTCAATGCCCTGGGCGACAAGTTCCGCCAGGACATTGTGATGCTGCTGGCGCAGGATGAGCGCCTCAATGTGAACCAGATTGCCGAGCGCATGCCACTCTCGCGTCCCGCCATTTCACACCACCTCAAAGTGCTGATGCAGGCGAACCTGATCACATTGGAGCGAGTGTCGCGCGAAAACTTCTACAGCTTGTCCTTGGATACGGCCCTGGCTGACCTGCGCAAGCTGGTGGAACAGGCTGAGGTGTCCTGCACCTGAGTTGAGCGAGCAAGCACCCCCCCGGGCACCGCGGTGCCTTTTTTCAACCTCAATCCGTCGAATGGATTAAACCAATAGGATTTTAGAAAAGTGAACACCATGAACAAGACTGCCCTGATCACCGGCGCGTCCTCCGGCATTGGCAAGGCGTTGGCCGGCGAATTTGCCAAAGACGGCTACAACCTCGTGTTGGCTGCCCGTGGCGTGGCGCAGATGCAGGCGCTGGCCGACGATTTGCAGCGGCGCCACAAGATCACGGCCACCGTCATCGGCGCCGACCTGGAGACCAGTGATGGTGCGCAGAAGTTGCATGCTGACATCAAAGCTCGCGGCATCACCATCAATGCGCTCGCCAACAACGCCGGCTACGGTACCTTCGGTGAGTTCAAGGATTCGGCGCTAGCGCCCGCGTTGGCCATGATGCAACTCAACATGAACACCGTGGTCGCGCTCACCAGATTGTTCTTGCCCGATCTGATCGCCACTCGCGGCAAGGTGCTCAACACCGCCTCCACAGCGGCTTTCCAACCCGGTCCCTACATGGCCGTGTACTACGCCACCAAGGCGTTCGTGCTGAGTTTTTCGGAAGCCATAGCCGCCGAGCTGGCGCCCCACGGCGTGTCAGTGACTGCGCTGTGCCCCGGCCCGACCGCCAGCGGGTTTCAAGACAAGGCCGACATGCACGCATCCGCTTTGGTGAAGGGGAAGAAGCTGCCCAGTTCCGAAGCAGTCGCTGCCAAGGGCTATCGCGCGCTGAATCGCGGGCAACGGGTTTACATCCCGGGTTGCATGAATTGGGTTATGGCGCAAAGCGTGCGCTTTACGCCACGCGGAGTCGTCACGGCGCTGGTTGCGCAACTGTCAAGGCCGACGGCTGCGTGAGGATCGGAGGCAAAGAACATGAAGACCTGGACATTGAGAATCGGCGCGCTTCTGATAGCGATTCTGGCAGTTGGGCTGCTTTGGCTGAAGGTCGTCCACGGCGGGGGGCGCCCCTATCCGAGTGCCGCCACCAAGCCAACCATTCCGGCAAGCGCGATGGAAACCGTCGCGACATTGGATTTCCCGCCCGGCAACGTCGCTGTCGCCGCCGATGGCCGCACGTTTGTCAATTACCACCCGTTCGCAAAGGCGGAACGGTTTGGCCCGACAATGTTTGAGGTCTTGGACGGGCGCCTGGTTCCATGGCCCAGCGTGCAGGCGCAAAAGGACTGGCAAGGCGTGTTTGGTATGACCGTGGACGCCCAGCAGCGACTTTGGTTGATCGAGCCCGCCGGACTCGACCATGATCGAACTCGCCTGACCGCCTGGGATCTTGCGAGCAATGTGAAGGTCTTTGAACATTCGTTTGCCAAAGGCGTGCTGCCCTTCGCCCAAGACCTGCGGGTCACTGCCGACGGCCACCGCGTCATCCTTGCCGACACGGGCTTGTTCAAATTCACCCGTCCTTCCATTGCCGTGTTTGAACCTGGCACGGGGCGACTGCTGCAAAGACTGGATCGGCATCCCAGCACGCAACCTCAGGACTGGACCATTGCCACGCCGTTCGGCTACCACAAGCTGGGATACGGATTGGTCAACTTTGCCGTCGGTGTGGACGGCATTGAACTATCCCAGGACGAAAAATGGTTGTACTACGCGGCCATGAGCCATCAGCGTTTGTACAGGGTCCCGCTCGCGGCGTTGAGCGACCCGGCCATTGACGAAGTTGCGCTTGGGAAACTGGTCGAAGACCGGGGAATCAAGCCGCTCTCCGATGGCATCACACTGGATGCCGCGGGTCGCGTGATATTGACCGATGTTGAGCACGGAGGTTTGATGCGCCGGCTTGACGATGGCCGGCTCGAAACACTGGTGAGCGACCCCAAGGTCATATGGGCTGATGGAGTCGTTCGCGCGCCAGAGGGCGCTTTGCTCTTCACCGACAGCGCCATTCCCGCCTACATCGATCAATTGGCCAGGCCGCCTTCCTTGGAACGGATCGCCGCCCATCGGCCTTACCGCCTGCTGCGCATTCCGGCAGCGCACGTCAATCGTTGAGGTGGGCGCTAATCCAGCTTCGCTCCCCGCGCCAGCAGAAACCCCTTCACATCCTCGAAGGTCACCGCGCCCGCGCGTTTGCGGTCGATGGCCTCGAAGTTCTGCGCGATGAATCCAAACCCACCCGCCTCTGCCTGCGCGCGGGTGAGGGCGCCGGTGCGATTCGCATCCGCCGCATCAAACCGCGCCTTCAACCGCCGGGTCACCGCTTCCGCCACGCTTTGAGTGGGCAGCGGCGTCGCGGCCATCGCCTTCTGCCGCACGCTCTCGGGCACGCAGGGATCGCAGGGCTGTGTTTCGAACACAGGGGGCGGCGTCACTTGCGCGGTGGCGCCGGTGGTGAAGCACAGCAATGTGGCCGCGATGATCGTGCCGAGCGTGCGACTAAGCGGGGTCCGGTGGACGCCGCTTGGACACCGAAGGTGGTCCCGAAGGGATCGTGTAATCGCTCTAAGCGATTGCACGACAATATTCGCATTCATGGTTGTGTTCCTCATTGCGCCAGGGCGGATTGGTAGAACTGGACGAGATCCGCCCGCTGGGCCACGCGCGATCCGTCATCCAGAAATGTCATGTGGCCGCCCATGTAGGTTTTCACCTGCACGTTCGGGCTGTTGCCGAGGCGGGCAAGGTCCTGTTCGGTGATGAAGAAGGGGGTGGCGAGGTCGTGATAGCCGCCGACGGCCAGCACTTTCAAGCGCGGATTGAGGGCGATGGCGGCGGCGAGATCGGGAATGGTGTCGGGCACCGGGCGGCCATTGTGGGAGAAGTTCCACGTGTTGATCGCGCCGCTGGACATGACATAGGCCGACGGCGTGGTGAAGCGCAAGGTGTTGGTGAGGTGATTGCCGATGCCCGCGGCGAAAGAGCTGTTGATGAAGGTTTGCGACGGGTCGCCTTCGCTCGCGAGCGCGCTGGTCGAGGTGGCGATGACCCGCGCGTCGTAGCGGCCCAGCAATTGCCCGTTCACGAGATTGGTGCGGAAGAAAGGCGCGGTCATGTTGAATCGGGCGAGCCAGCTTGCCTGGCTGAGCCCCGTGGCGCTCACCAGCTGATTCACCAGCGGTAGCGACGGTGTGCTGCCAGCCAAAAATGCCTGCACGGCGGGCTGATATTGCGTGGTGGCGAGTTGGCGCATCTCGACCATGTGCGCCGGGATGCCGGCGGGCGCGGGACTGGGCGTGGCGACGTTGTGCCACGCGCCGCTGGCGGCATAGCTTGGCAGGTAGGGCGCGCAACTGATGTTGGGCGTGGCCACCACGCCGCAGTTGGCGTTGTAGTCCATGGCGGGCGATTGCAGCACGACGCCGGCAAGACGCGTGCCGGCCGATTCCAGCAGCATCGCCATCAACGCCGCGCGCGGGCCGCCGTACGATTCGCCGTACAGAAACTTGGGCGACGTGCCGCGATTGAACGCGGCGGTGTAGCGCATCACGAAATCGCGGAACACGGTCGCGTCCGCGTCCACGCCCCAGAAGGATTGATTGGTGTTGGGCGCGATGGCCATGGAGTAGCCGCTGCCGACCGCATCGACGAACACGAGGTCGCTCACGTCGAGCAGCGAGTCGGTGTTGTCCACCAGCGGGAAGGGCGCCGCTGCCGTCGTCGCCGGGATGCCCGTCACGAGCCGCTTCGGCCCGAACGAGCCCAGGTGCAGCCACACCGACGCGGAGCCGGGGCCGCCGTTGTAAAAGAACGTGATCGGCCGTGTGGCTGGATCGCGGCCATTCAGGGTGTAGGCGACGTAGAAGAACGATGCTTGCGCGGCGCCGGCGGCAGCCCCGAGGGTGCGCGCCGTGAGATGCCCCGCAGTGGCGGTGTAGCTCAATGCGACGCCATTCAGCGTGATCGTGTGCTGGGTCACCGACACGTTTTCGTTCGGTGTCGAGAGCGAAGCGCTGGCCGCGCTGGAATAGGTGTTGGGGTCGGTGAACGTCGCGGCGGGCGGGGGTGTCGTGACGCCGCCGCCGTCACCGCCGCCGCCTCCGCCGCCGCAGGCGGCCAGGGCCAGCGCCGCCGCAAGCACGCCCGCCCGCCATGACCTGAGCTGAATGTGATTCATGTTGTCGTCCCTCGTTGAGCGGAATCCAATGGCGCGGGATTTCCACATCGGTGTCCGCGCCGGTTCCACTTTCATGCCGTCATGTTAGGTGGCGGCTGTGCGCCGGTGTGTGCCAGATTGTGGCTGCGCGCTTCTTGTTATCCTTGGGCCATGAATGCGTCCACCATCCGCTTCTCGCCCGCCCCCTAGACATGCTGCGCGGCCTCGCATTGTTGCTGGTGTTCCAGTCGCTCGGCGAAGTCGCGGTGCGCGCGACCGGCACCGTCGTGCCGGGGCCGGTGGTGGGCATGGTCCTCTTGTTCGTGTTTCTGGTGGCGCGCAAGAACCCGCCCGAGTCGCTGGTGCAAGCCGCCGATGGGCTGCTGTCGCATCTGGCGATCTTCTACATCCCGGCGGCCGTGGGCGTGATGCTCTATGCCAAGCCGTTGGCGGAGCAGGGGCTCGCGTGGTTCGCGGCAATCGTCGTGAGCACGCTGGGCGCGATGCTGCTGCCTGCGCTGCTCCTGAAACGCTGGCTGGGCAATCAGCCCGACACACCTCGCGGCGAATCCGCGACATCAAGCGAAGGCACCCGGCGATGAAGCCCGGCTTGCCCAATCTCGCCGAAATCTGGGTCTATCTCGCCGCCACGCCGCTCTTCGGTCTCACGCTGACGCTGGTGGCCTACGTCGCTGCCGATGCGCTGTATCAGAAGTTCGACAAGCATCCTTTCGCCAACCCGGTGCTGATTTCGGTGTCTGGGGTCGTCGCGGTGCTGACGCTGTCGGGTGTGCCGTATCAAACGTATTTCGAGGGGGCGCAGTTCGTGCATTTCCTGCTGGGCACGGCGACCGTGGCGCTGGCGGTGCCGCTGGCGCGCTTGTGGAGCGAGCTGAAGGCGCGCGCATTGCCGCTGCTTTGCGCAGTGGCGCTTGGCGGTGCCGCGTCGGTATTGCTCGCGGTCGGCACGGCCACCCTGCTGGGCGCGTCGCCGGTGTTCGTGGCCTCGCTCGCGACCAAGAGCGTCACCGCGCCCATCGCCATGGGCATCGCCGAGCAGATCGGCGGCTCGCCCACGCTGGCGGCTGTGTTCACGTTGATGACCGGCATCTGCGGCGCGTTGATGGCGACGCCGCTCTTGAATGCGCTGGGCATGAAGGACTGGTCTGCGCGCGGGTACGCGGTCGGGGTGGCGGCCCACGGCATGGGCACGGCGCGGGCGTGGTCGGTGCATCCGCGCGCCGGCGCCTACGCGAGCCTCGCGATGGGGCTGCACGGCATTTTGGGTGCGCTGCTCCTGCCGTACGTTGGCAAGTGGGTCATCGGCTTCGTCGCGTAAAATCACGCTTCAACCGACCGCCATGCCCGCCCGCTACTCCATTTTCCCCGACTGGAAACTGCTCGTCGTCGAGATCGAGGGGCAGGTGGTCGACGCTGATTTCTTCAATCTGCGTGAGTGCATCTATGCCAATCCGGGCTACGCCGCCACGGAGCTTCGACTGTATGACGTGCGCGGGCTCGAGTCGCTGAGCTTTTCGGCATTCACCATCTGGAAACTCGCCTACGAGGGCCTGATGCGTCCTGGTGCGCGCCGCGCCATCGTGACAGCGCAGCAATTGCCGGTGGAGCTGAGAAGCGCCTTGCAACTGATGCGCATGATCCAGAGTCAGTCGACCTTCGTCACGACCGACATCAAGGCCGCGCGCGCGTGGCTGGGCTTGCCGACCCAGACCGACTTCGGCGCGGAAGAGGCGGCCTAGCCGCGATGCGGCCCATTCTTGTCGCATGAAGCGTACTTGGCTTCCTCGATGCGAATGAAGTCATCCAGCGTCTTGCCCGGTTCGTCACGGTAGCTTCGGTCCGTAGTGCGAATATTCGCAATGCGGTCCAGGCGAAAATTGCGGAAGTCATCACGCAGCTCGCACCACGACGCCAGCATCCAGCCCTGCCCGAAGAAGTACAGACCGAGCGGACGAATGGCGCGCTCGGTCTCGCTGCCCGCCACGTCCGTGTAGCGGAACGCCACCACGCGCTTCTGGCGCACCGCCTGGCGGATCACCTCGAACGCCTCCGCCATGTCGGCGGTCATGGCATAGTCCGGTGCGAATATTCGCGTGGTCTCGATGACGCCGCGCTTGGGCTCAGGCAGCACCGCGGCGATTTTCTCCAGCGCCTCGTTGGCGGCCTTCGCGAGCGGCTTTGAACCCCACGCGGCCGCCATGCGCGCCCCCACCACGAGCGCCTCGATCTCATCGAAGTCGAACATGACGGGAGGCAGGTCGTAGCCCTTTTTCAGTGCATAACCCACACCCGCTTCACCCATCACCGGCACGCCGGAGAGCGAGAGGTCGCGGATATCGCGGTAAATGGTGCGCTCGGACACTTCCAGCCGCTCCGAGAGGTGGCGAGCGGTGGTCAGCCTGCGCGAGCGCAGCACCTGAACGATTTGGAAAAGGCGGTCGGCGCGGCGCATGGCGATCGGGCTATCGGTCCGCCCAGTTCCACCACTTCAATTTTTCCGGATCGTGCTTGCGTCGGGAGGCGTAGTACACCGCGCAGCGAAATGCGTAGAGCACGCAGCGGTCGTGCTTCACGTCGTCGTGCGCGCAAAGGTCGTCGTACAGGCGCTGCGGGCTTTCTCCCTTGAGCTCCGCGACCTCGTGGATGCCGATGCGGTTGAGGTCCGCCGCGATGGAGGGGCCGATGCCGGGGATGACTTCCAGTGGCGACTTCGCCCGCGGTCTGCGCCTGGGCGCGGCGTCGCGGGCAACGGGGGGAACAGGAGTGATGCGTGAGGCGGCGGGCATGAACCAATGTAGCACGGGGTGTCGTCCTTTCCTCGCGATGGGCGAGTGACGGCATCGTGCGCCGGGTCTCCTGACAACTTCCTGTCAGGAGCTGTCAGGCCGATTCAAACGTAGGCGATGAAGCGCCCGCAGAAAATGATGCTGATCCAGAGGAGCAGCGAAATCGCCGCGCTCACGCGCGCGTCCGTGGGGGCGGGCGTGTTCGTGTCCCAGCCGCTCACGCGCGTCCACGGCACGCTGTGAAAGTAGGCCGCGTTGCAGGCAGCCAGCGCCAAGAGCCCCATCTTGATGATGAAGAGGCGATTGGCGAACATCTCGTCGATCTGCGCGGCGAAGAGCAGGGCGCCTGACGTGACCGCCACCAGCGCGCCGATGAGCGTCCAGGGCAGGATGTGCTTCGCGAGCGTCGTGACCGGCAGCGTGCGGCTGGCCCCCAGCACGCGAATGTCGAGGATGGCGATGCTGCCCGCCAAGAGCGCGAACCCGAGAATGTGAAAGGTCTCGACGGCCGGGAAGAGCCAGGTCGAACCTTTCATGAGGGTGGTGATGGGGTTCATGGCGACCTGTCGGCGGCTCGTGGTTTTTTCTCCCCCTTTTGAAAAAGGGGTATTTCACAATGCAACTTGACGAAGAAAATTCCCCTCGATTCGCCCTTTTTGCAAAAGGGGACGCGAACCAATCAGCGCAACTCCACCGTCTTGTTCCCCGCCGTGATGCGCTCGGCGCGAATTTCGTTGGCGTCGCTCCGCTTCACATAGCCCTCGATGGTGACCTTGTTGCCCACCTTCAGCGCATCCTTGGGCAGGCCGCGCGCTTCCATGCGCGAGGGTGGGGCCAGGATGATGAGCCAGGTCTTGGCGCCGGTGTCGAGTTTCACGAAACCGTGCGGATGTTCGTACCCGGATTCTTTGATGGTGCCGGTTTCCTTGAGCGTTTTGGTGGCGTCGTATTCGCTCCAGCCGTGATGGGCCGCGGCGTGCGGCGCTTGCAGGAGCGAGGCGACGCCGCATGCGATGAGCGCGGTGAACAGTGCGTTTGCGGTCTTCACGGCCTCTCCTTTCAGGTGGAACCGCGCTTCCACTCCGGATGCGCGGCGTGCAAATCTTGCAGTTGCTCGATGAGGGCCTGATAAAAGCCCAGGCGCGCAGTGCTGATCTTGCCGGCTTCGGCGGCGGCGATCACGGCGCAATGCGGCTCGTTCGTATGCGTGCAGTCGTTGAACTTGCAGCGGCCAATGTGCGGGCGGAACTCGGGCATGGCATGCGCGATGTCCTGATCCGACAGATGAAACAGCCCGAACGACTGAAGGCCGGGTGAATCGATGATGGCGGTGTCACGTCCCATTTCGCGGGAGAGGCGATACATGCGCGTGAAGGTGGTCGTGTGCTTGCCAGAATCCAGCGTCTCCGAATAATCGGCCACCTTGGTGACTTCATTCAGCACCAGCGCATTCACCGTGCGCGATTTGCCCATGCCGCTCTGGCCCACCAGCAGGCTCACCTTGTGTTCCAGATGCGGCTTCAGCGGCGCAATGTCGAACTTGGCCGACATCGGCAGGATCGTGTAACCCAACGGGTCGAGATAGCTGATCTGCTTCCTCGCCGCCGCATGCTCTTCGGCCATGTCCATCTTGTTCAGCATGATGATGGGATGGATGCCGGCTGCCTCGCAGGCCACGAGGCAGAGATTGAGGAAGGTCTCGCTGAACGTGGGCTTGGGCGCGATGATGATGATGGCCTGATCCACGTTCGCCGCCAGCGTCTTCTCCCGCCACGCGTCGGAGCGGTACAGCACATTCTTGCGCGGATGGATTTTCTCGATGCGCGCCTGGGTCAGCGAGGTGGGCACCACGTCAACGAGGTCGCCGCAGGCCACATCCTGTTTCCTGCCCTTCCGGGAGCAGGTCATGTGCGAATATTCGCTGGTGTTCTGGAGTTCGACCAGAAACTCGCGACCGAAGTCGCCGATGACGGTGCCTTGAATGACGCTGTATTTCAAGGCGTGGCGGAAGCGACCAACGCTTCGGTCTTGGCGGCGCAGATGAAGTCGTTCAGCGTCAGCCCGCCCGCGTCGTGCGTGGACCAATTCACCACGCAGCGGTTGAAGTGAACGGAGAGATCGGGGTGATGATCCTCGCGATGCGCGATGTAGGCCAAGGCGTTCACGAAGGCCATCGTCTCGTGGTAATTGTCGAAACGGAACGTCTTGGTGAGCTCGATGCCCTTGATCTCCCAATCCGGCAGGCACTTCATCAGTACACCCGCATCGGCATCAGGCAGTTTCGAGCGCCCAGGGGCGCAGCGTTCATTAAGCAGGTCGGAGGCTTGCATCGGAATCGGTGTGGGGGTGGAGTTGTTCGAGGTGGGCCACGCGCAGCGACGCGGGCGGGTGGGAGTCGTACATCATCGAATGCACGGGGTCGGGTGTCAGCGTGGACGCGTTGTCGCGATACAGCTTGACCAGCGCGCTGACCAGATGCTGCGAGCGCGTTTCGCCGGCCGCGAAGGCATCGGCCTCGAACTCGTGCTTGCGCGAGAGAACGCTGGCGAGCGGGGACAGCGGGAATGTGAACACCGGCAGCAGCATGAAGAACAGCAGCAGCGCGACGCCGGTGGATTGCACGCCGGCAAAGCCCAGGCCCTGATAGAACCAGGCCTTGTCGATCACCCAGCCCATCGCGGCCAGCACGAGGAGCGCGATGCCAAAATGCGCGACCATCATTTTCGGGATGTGGCCCAGCTTGAAGTGGCCCAGCTCGTGTGCCAGCACCGCTTCGATCTCCTCGGGTGACAGGCGCTCGATCAAGGTGTCGAAGAACACGATGCGCTTGGTGCGTCCGAAGCCGGTGAAGTAGGCGTTGCCGTGGCTGGACCGCTTGGAGCCATCCATCACGAACAAGCCCTGCGACTGGAAGCCGCATCGCCGCATGAGCGCCTCGATGCGGGCCTTGAGAGCTTCGTCGGCCAGAGGCGTGAATTTGTTGAAGAGCGGCGCGATCCACTTCGGGTAGGCCACCATCATGGTGAGGCTGAAGCCCAGCCAGACCAGCCAGACGTACAACCACCAGAAGTCGCCCATGCGGGCCATCAGCCAGAACGTGATGAGCAGGAGCGGCACGCCGATGGCGAGGCCGAGCAGCATGCCCTTGATGCCGTCGAGGATGAACAGCTTCCAGGTGAGCTTGTTGAATCCGTAGCGCGCTTCGATGACGAAGGTGCGGATGATATCGAACGGCATCATCACGAGGCCGGAAATCGCCATGACGGCTAGAACGGTGGCGACGTCGCGCCAGATGGCGCCTCCGAACACGCTGGCTGAAAGATGGTCGACCAGCGCGATGCCGCCACCCAGTGTGAAGAGCAGCAGCAGGCCCATGTCGGCCACCGACTCTTTCATGGAGAGCCGAGTCTTGTCACGCGTGTAGTCGGCGGCCTTTTGATGCGCGGCGAGCTCGATGTGCGCGGCGAACGCCTCGGGCACGCAGTCACGATGCCGAGCGACATGACGCAGCTGCCGCAACGCGAGCCAGAGTCGGGACATCAGCACCAGGGCGACGAAGCCCGCCAAGACATAGGTAAATGTGTTCACGTCCATCATTCTACAGGGGAGAGGGGGGCGGCCAGAAGCGTTTCCGGCGATAGCGGCGGTTCCGCAGGCGGGACCTTGTGCGAGAATGCGCCATCAAAATAAGCATGAAATCTGGGGAGCAGACGGATGCCGCAGGATCAGAACAATCTCGTGTGGATTGACATGGAAATGACCGGACTGGTTCCGGACCGCGACCGCATCATCGAGGTCGCCATCGTCGTCACCAATGCGAAGCTGGAAACCGTGGCCGAAGCCCCGGTGATGGTGGTGCATCAGCCCGACAGCGTGCTCGACGCCATGGATAGCTGGAACAAGGGCACTCACGGCAAGTCCGGCCTCATCGACAAAGTCAAAGCGTCGAAGTTCAGTGATGCCGATGTCGAGAAGCAGATGCTCGAGTTCCTGAAGCAGCATGTGCCGGCCAATACTTCGCCGATGTGCGGCAACTCGATCTGCCAGGACCGCCGCTTCCTCGCTCGCTGGATGCCCCAGCTGGAAGCCTATTTCCACTATCGCAACCTCGATGTGTCCACCCTGAAAGAGCTGGCCAAGCGCTGGCGGCCCACGTTGCTCGCGGGGCTCACCAAGCATGGCAAGCATGAGGCGCTTGCCGACATATACGAATCCATCGACGAGTTGAAGTACTACCGCGAGCACTTTTTGCGGATGGAGTAGGAGGGCCGTCGCCCCGGCGAAGGCCGGGCCTAAGGTGCGGTTGCTCAATTCGGACGAATTTGGGTCCCGGCTTGCGCCGGGACGACGAGTACGGCGAATACTCGCAAGCAGGATTCGCTACGCCGCCAACTGTCGCAGCCCATCCCGATACCGCCGGCTGCACGGCACCGTCGCGCCGTCCTTCAGTTTGATGCGCGCGTCTCCCGCTTCCAGCGGCTCGATTTCCACGATTTCCGCCACGTTCACGATGAAGCTGCGATGCACCCTCACGAAGCGCTGTGGGTCTAGCCGTTCCTCGATGGCGGCCATGGTGGAGCGCAGCGGATAGTCATGCCCGCGCACGCGCAAATTCACATAATTGCCCCAGGCCTGCAGCCACTCGATTTCCTGCGCGGGGAGCAGGAACTCCTTGCCCAGTTTTTTCACCAGAAAGCGTTCCGGCCGCTCGACAGGCTCCACGGCCGGGCCATCGTCCGGCGCATCCAGCAACCGCGCTTCGCCCTGCAGGCGCAGAATGAATAGACGGTACAGGCTGACAATCACCAGGACCAGGGCGTAGCCGCGACCGTCCTTGAGATATTCGTAGACCAGCTCCTTCGGCCAGTTGCCGAAGTCGTAGCTGGCGCCCTGCGTGGCGTAGATCGCCTTGCGCAACGCCACCATGACGACCACATGCACGACCGACACGACGATGCTGGCCAGTACGTGCCAAGGCAGGTGCTTGCGCATCACGCCGATGTAAAGCGGGAAGCGGCGCTCGAACGCGATGATGGCCGGGACCAGGCAGACGAAGGTGAGGTTGCTGGTCCATTCCCAGACAGCGGGTTCCCAGGCGGCAAAGCCCAGCTTCAGGCGATCGACGTCGATCATCACCGTGATGGTGTTGAACGTGGCATGCAGGCTGAAGAAGAACACCCAGAACCCGATCTCCACGAACGGGCGCCAGGGTTGGTAGCGGGTGAGGAAGTCGCGCGGGTCGCGAGCGGGGGGATACGACTGGCTGGTCGATTCTTGCATGCGCCGGATTGTACGTTCGGCGGTTTCAAATGCGGCGAAATTCGTCCCTGCCATCCACCGCTCGTCACCAAGTCCCGAATTTTCAACCCATTTTTCGCTTTTCGAGCGATCTCAGTAGCAGGCTGCGTCCATCTTTCACGCCAGGCATCGCCGCCCGTATGACCCGCCGCCACGACATCGACGCGCTCCGCGCCATCGCCTTTTCGCTGCTCATCCTGTACCACTTCGCCATGCTGTACGTGGCCGAATGGGGCTGGCATCTCAAGAGTCCGCACACGACCGAGGTGCTGCATCTGCCCATGCTGTTCGTGAACCGCTGGCGCATGGATTTGATCTTTCTCGTCAGTGGTCTCGCGACGGCCTTCCTGTTTGCGGACCGCTCAGCGGGAAGTTTCTTGAAGCACCGCGTACCGAAACTCTTCATTCCCCTGCTTTTCGGTGTGCTGTTCGTAGTGCCCATCCAGCCGTATGCCCAGGGTGTGGCCAACGGTTTGGTGGAGCCGGGATTCGGGCAGTTTCTGATCCGCTACTTCGTCGGCTACGACTGGCCCAAGGACGCCTTTGACGGCTGGAAGTCCAGCTTCACCTGGAACCACCTCTGGTATCTGGTTTATCTGCTGGTCTATACCTTTCTGTTGGCGGCTTTGATGCCGGTGCTGAATTCACGCGCGGGCAAGGCACTGCGGCAGCGCTTCGAATCCCTGCGCGGCTGGCGCCTGCTGGTTTATCCGGCGGTGTTGTTCTTCGGCCTCACTCTGTCTCTGCAGATTTTCTTTCCCCAGACGCACAACCTCGTGAAAGACTGGTATTTCCATCTGCGCTACTTCTCAATGTTTCTCATCGGGTTCTGGCTGGCGCGATCGGATGTGCTGTGGGCGGAGCTGTTACGGCTGCGCAAGGTGGCTCTGGCGGCAGCCCTGCTCGTGTTTGCTCTTTACTATCTGCTCATTGAGATCGCGCCCAACCCTGCGCCGTATGCGTGGCTCCCACCCATCTGGCTCCTGCGCAACCTATACCTCTGGCTGGCGCTGGCCGCCATCTTGGGCTGGGCGCATGCGCTGCTCAATCGCCCCTTCCGCTGGCTGCCCTTCGCCAACGAGGCCGTGTACCCCTGGTACATCCTGCATCAGAGCGTCATTGTGCTGCTGGCGTACTGGCTGCTGCCGCTGAAGCTGGGTCCGGTGGTCGAGCCCCTCCTCGTCATCGCGGGCACGGTGGCGGCTTGCTGGGCGCTGCATGTGGGCGTCATCCGCAGGGTGGGATGGTTGCGAATGTGTTTCGGCATGAAGCCGGCGCAAGCACTGCGATCCGACACTGCGAATATTCGCAGTGTCGGCGCGAGCGCGACCATTCGATCAGATGCGCCCTAGGACGCTCGCTTGAACCGCCACTCCATCGCCCGCTCCTTGCCGCCCATCGTGCCCTCGATGCGCGCGATGAGCGTGTCGCCATCGCGGGTATAGAGGATGCGGGTCGGGAAATCGTGGGTCGGGTTTTCGAACACCAGGCGGTTTTCACCATTTTCCTTCAGCGGGAATTCGGTGGGCGGCGTACGCCCGCCGGGGCTGGCGAGATAGATCAATTTGCCATCACGCTTCACGATGCGCAGAAATTCGAAGCCGGCGCGCGTGCCTCTCAGTGACGAATTCACCGCGGCCATCATGTCGCCGCGGGGGGCGGCCCACATTTCCTGGGTTTCGCCGCGCTCGGTCTTCTCCACCCAGTTGCCGGCGAGGAAGCCGGCGGCAGCGATGTCCTGCGCTTGGGCGAACGTACAGAGAAGCGTGGTCGCGGCAGTCAGAAGCAGGCGTGCGGTCATGTTGTTTTTCCTTTGAGTGAATGGATGAATGACCGAATGCTAGTCATCTGACGCGCGGCTGGCTTGTACGAAAACGACAGCCACATCAACCTATCGCGTCACGGCCGACACGATGGAGGTGGACAACGGTCCGGCGTTCGCCAGGAAGGCGCGCGGCGGCTGGCCGGCGAAGCGTTTGAAGTCGCGGATCATGTGCGCCTGGTCGAAGTAGCCCGCGCCCAGCGCTGCTGTCAGCCACGGGCTGGGCACCTCGGCCTTGAGCTCATCGAACACCGCGCGAAAGCGCACCAGCGACGCCAAGAGCTTGAGACTGAGGCCGGTGGCGACCTTCATGCGCCGTTCGAGCTGGCGCAGGGATAGCTGCGTGCCTTGCGCCAATCTCGCCGGATCCACCTGGCCTCTGCTCGCGAAAACCTCCGCCACCGCCCACGCGACGGCGTTGTCCGGGGCGAATGGCTCGCGTGACAGGCTGCTCACAATAGCCGGCACGACTTGCAGCCGCTCCGCGTCGGACGCGTGGGCGAGGCGCTTGCGCCAGAAATGGATGTCGCGATGGCGTAGCGGCAGCCGGCTGTCCAGCGCCTCGACAGGATCATTCCCGGTGAAGCGCGACACCGCATGCGGCCAGAGGCGAATGCCCAGCACGCCCACCTTGCCCTCGGCGCGCAGGACCAGCGGGCGGGTGAGATTGCCCGCGAGCAGTAGCGGCGGCTGATTGCGCCAGCGGCCGGTGCTGACGAACTGCCGGTAGGGCGCACCGAAGTGCAGGATGATCTCGGGGCAACCGTCCGGCACGATTCGCTCGTCGTGCGCATCGTCGAAGCTGGCCTCGAAGATCCAGACGCAACGAATGCTGTCGTTCAAGTCTTGCGGGGCGGGATATTCGGCGTAGCGCATTTGCGAATAGTGTGCCCTGATCACCTGTGCGATCAAGCCATCCTTTCGGGACCGCCTTCGGCGTCCAACGTCTTTTGCTGTGGCGCCAACGCTGGTCGCAGATTGCGAATCAAGCCGTCTGCATTTTCGGCTCGATCCGCGCCTCGCGGATGGGCAGGTTCACCACCGCCGCTGCGGCCGCCAGCGCCATGTCCGCGTACCACATCAGGTTGTAGTTGCTGAAGCTTTCCATGGCGAGCCCACCCAGCCACGCGCCGAAGAAGCCGCCCACCTGGTGCGACAGCAGCGTGAGGCCGAACAGCGTGGCGAGGTAGCGCGTGCCAAAGAGCTTGCCCACCACCCCCGCCGTCGGCGGCACGGTGGCCAGCCAGGTGAGGCCGAGTCCGGCCGCGAAGAGATAAAACGTCAGGGCCGTCTTTGGCGCCAACAGATAGGTGCCGATGAGCAGCGCGCGCGAGGCGTACATCCAGAACAGAATGTACTTGCTGCGCCACCGGCCCACCGCCCAGCCGGCGGCGAGGCTGCCGACGATGTTGGCCAGTCCGATGATCGCGAGTGACCAGCTCGCGACATTCGCCGGCAAGCCGCAGAGCTGAATCTCACCGGGCAAATGCGTCACTAGAAATGCGATGTGGAACCCGCAAGTGAAAAAACCCGCGTGCAAGAGGAGATAGCTCGGGTCTTTCAGGGCCTGCTTGACCGCGTCGCCGAGCGATTGCTCCGGTGCCGCGGTGGCTGCCGCGGTTTGGGTGGCGTCCGCCCGCTTCAGCCCCAGCGTCAGTGGCAGCGCGGCAAGGGTAATGACCGCCAGCGACCACATGGCGCCCATCCAGCCGAAGGCCGATATCAACTTCTGCAAGAGCGGCGCGAACACGAACTGGCCAAATGAGCCCCCTGCGTTGATCATGCCGGACGACATGCCGCGTTTCTCCGCCGGCAAACGCTGCGCAGCGGCGCCGATGAGCACCGAGAAGCTGCCCGCGCCAGAGCCGATGGCGGAAAGCAAGCCGAGGGAAAACACCAGCCCCCAGGTTGAATCCATGAACGGCGTGATCGCACTGCCGACCGCCAGAATGATCATTCCAGCCGCCAGCACTCGCGCCGGGCCGTACTTGTCGGCAATGGCGCCGGCGATGGGCTGGACGGCGCCCCAGGTGAACTGGCCCACCGCGATGGCGAAACTGATGGCCGCAAGGCCGAGCCCGGTGGACGTGTTGAGCGGCGACACGAACAAGCCCAGCGACTGTCGCGCGCCCATGGTGACCATGAGAATGGCGGCGGCGATGAGCGTGACGATCCACCAGGCTTGTTGGGGGCGTTCTTGGGTCATGCGAATTCCTCGGCGGCGGGTTCAGTTGTCGTCGGGCAGTGCGGGCTTCAGCTGCGCGAGCGTGTTTTCCAGATCGAGGTTGAGACGCGCCACGTAGTCGCGCCCCAACTGGGCTTCGAGTGCCAACTGCGCCTTGGCCCATTCGGCGCGCGCGCGGGCGAAGGCGGCGTTTCCATCGGCGGTCAGTTTGTATTCGCGCTTTCTCGCGTCGTGGCAGGTGCAACTCTCAACCCAGCCGGCCGCGAGCAGCGGATTGAGATTGCGCGTGAGCGTGGTGCGATCCATCTCTAGTCGGTTCGCGAGGTCTAGCACCGACTGCGGCGTGTCGGAGAGATTGGCGAGGAGGGAGTACTGGCTGAGCTTCACGCCTGCCGCGCGCAAGTGCGACTCATAAAACACGGTCATGCGGCGCATGAGCTTTCTCACCCGGCCGCCGGTGCATGGCAGCGGCTCGCCGGTCGCAGCCAGGGCCGCTGGACTGAAAGGCGGCGCGGCGGGCGAGTCCGGGGTGGGGGAAGGTATGTGCATATGCACGTAAAGTATCACAACCCACGGAAGTCCGGCATGGCGGCGCTGGCGCGCGCCAGCGCCCTTCAATTCAACGCGTCAACGCTGGTCGAGTTGGCACGGTCCGTGCAGAAGGGTAGGCGTCCACCACAGCTTTATCGAACCTCAGCACTTCCCCAATCCGGAGCATCCCATGACTGCCACCGCCCTGCCGATCCAGATTCACCAGCGCCCGATGAAACGTGTCTTGAGCGCGATTCTGGGTTCGACCTTGTTTGGTCTGACGGCTGCCACAGCGGTACGCGCGGAGCCGATGGAGGATTTCCAAGTGACTGAAGATATTGCGTTTTCTGGGTATGTGGCCGGCGTGGTGCTGCCCTTGGATGAGACAGTTTCAGCCAAACCCGCAGCGATTGCCACGCATGTTCCGGTCGCGACACCGGACGGATTTTTCATGGATGACGCCATGGATGACGCGGCCTACCGCGCCATGCTGGATGACATCCAGATGCAGCAATTCATCCTGGTCGGTGGGATCGACTTTCAGCCGACGGAGTGAAGCCGTGTTGTTCCTGTAAGTTGAGTTGCGGTACACGCAGTTCCAAGTTTCAGCGCCTCTAAAACCACAAGGAAAACCCGCCGCAAGGCGGGTTTTCTCATTTTGTGTCGCCAGATTGCGACACTTTTAAGGGCCGAAAAAGCTCAACTCATTGATTCGTATGGGGCGGGGGCTGTCTCTGAAACACGACAACCTCCACTTTTACGACACCTGTTGCGTCACAGTGGGATTTTTCAGACGCTTCCGGCCGAAAACGTGTCGCAAGCCTTCAAGCTGCCGCCCTCGAATCCGGTCTTGAACCAGCGAACCCGCTGTTCGGACGAGCCGTGCGTGAACGAGTCCGGCACCACCCGGCCTGATGCGGCGCGCTGCAAAGCGTCGTCCCCGATGGCTGTCGCGGCGCGCAGAGCCTCCTCGATATCGCCCGGTTCAATGAAGGGTTTGGCCTTGTGGGCATGATGCGCCCATACGCCGGCGTAGCAGTCCGCTTGCAGTTCCACCCGCACCGACACCTTGTTGTAGTCTTTCGCTGAGAGCTGTTGGCGGAGCTTCGCCGTCTTCTGCGACACGCCGGTCAGCTTCTGCACGTGATGGCCGACCTCGTGGGCGATCACGTATGCGCGAGCGAAGTCCCCTGCCGCGCGATAGCGGCGTTCGAGTTCGGTGAAGAAGGCGAGATCAAGATACATCTTCTCGTCGGCCGGGCAGTAGAACGGGCCGCTGGCCGTGTCGCCGGTGCCGCAGGCGGTGGGGGTTGATCCGGTGAAGACGACCAGCTTGGGTTCTCGGTACTGCGCGCCGCCTGCTTCAAAGATCTTCTGCCAGGTGTCTTCGGTTTTCGAAAGCACCTTGCGCAACTCGCTCACCATTTCACGCTGGGGATCGTTGGCGGGGTCTAGGGGTCTGGCCGCTTGCGAAGGCGCGCCGGACTGCACCTGCTCCGCGACCCCCATCAACGTGGACGGGTTGATGTCGAGGAAGTAGCTCACGATCAGGATCACCACCACCGCCCCGATCCCGAGCCCGCCCTTGCCACGCACACCGCCTCCACCGCGCCGGTCTTCAAAGTTGCTGCTTTCGCGTTCGTCGTCGAGTTTCATGTGTGGAGTCCCCGTCGTTGCCCAGTCGTCGTGTCGCGAATGTCGTGCGTCCATCGTTCAGGACCATTGCCGCACCCTTCGGGACTGCCTTCGGCATCCAAGGCGAGCCCCTCGATCCGCCTTGGTCGCATCAGCGCAGTTTTGGCAATGCGTTGCCCACCGACTGCGCCGGCGCGGGAATGCCCAACATCTTCGCCAGCGTCGGCGCGATGTCGATCACGCTGACTCGCGTGTCCACGCGCCCCGTCTCATAGCCGGGCGCATAGAACATGATGGGCACATGCGTGTCGTAGTCGTAAGGTGTCCCGTGGGTGGTGCCGCCGACCCAGGAACTGATGAGCCAATTGCGCGAAGGCACGATGATGATGTCCGGCGAGAGATCGTCGATGTAGTGGTTCTTGAGCAACTCCGCGAACGGCGTGCCAGCGGGCAGCCCGGCCTTCACCTCGGTCTTCAGCCATGCGTGCGCGATGGCGGGTTCCTTCCTGAACAAATCGCGCGCCGCCACCGCGAGGGCGGCTGCGCTGACGTTTTTCTCTTTCACCAGCGCATGGTTGATGAGGCTGCCGTTGCCCGAGCTGCCGCGCAGCCATGCGCCATCGCCGAACGTTTTCGAGAGTTCGGCGTTGATGCGCGCCATCAGTTGCGCGGGGTTTTGTCGCCCGCCACCCTGGCCGCGGCTTTGCGAATATTCGGGTACGGGCATGAAGCCGTGATCGGCCGAGAGCGCCACCACATAGCGGCCCTTGCCGATCTTCTCATCAAGATGCGCGAAGAACGCCTGCAGCGCGCGGTCGAGGTGCAGCGTGTGATCGTGCGAGATGCGCGACTCCGCGCCGTGACTGTGGTTGACGTAATCGTGGCCGGAGAGACTCACGGCGAGAATGTCCGGCGCGTCGTCCTGGCCCAGCGCCTCGCCCGCGATGGCGGCGCGCGCGAAGTCCAGCGTCAGCACGTCGCTGAACGGGCTGCCGATGAGGCTGCCGTAGAAGTTGGCGCCGGGCGCATCGCCCGCGCCGATGGTCATGGGCAGTTTGCCCGCACCGGAGTACCAAGGCTGTCCATCCGGCACGGACTGCTTGTAGGCGGCTTCGGCCAGCAGCGGTTTCCACACCGCCTTGAAGTATTTGTCGGCGGGCCTCGCGTCATTGAACGCCGTCACCCATGCGGGATGATCCTTCATGTAATACGTGCTGCTGGCGAAGTGGCCGGTCTCGCTCATGTACATGTAGGCCGTGCCGACTTTGCCCGCCGGCAGGATGGCGCCGCGATCCTTGGCCGACATCGCGATGACTTTCGACGCGGGCGACACGCGCTTCAACACATCGCCCAGCGATTCGGCGCGCAAATTCTTCGGGCTGGTTCCGTCCTGCTTTTTGGTCTTGTGGCCGATGTAGCTGTGCGCCTCGTCCTGCGTGCAGTAGATCGACGCGCCCGTCGCAGGGTCGCGCCACTCGTTGGATAGCATGCCGGTGGCGGACGGGTGTGCGCCGGTGAGGAAGGTGGCGTGACCCACCGCCGTCACCGTGTGCGCGTGGCTGTAGTGCGCGCTTGAAAACCAGGTGCCGCGATCCAGAAAGCGGCGAAAGCCGTCGGGCGCCAGCTGATCGCGATAAGCCGTGACTTGCCACTGAGGCAAACCATCGATCACCAGCAGCACGACAAGTCTGGGCTGGGTGCGGGTTTCGGCCTTGACCGTGGACTTGGAGTCCGTGGTGGCGCAGGCGGAAAGGAGGGCGGCCAGGGCGAGCGCGCCCAGCAAGTGAGTTCGGGACATGAGTGGCTCCGGATGGGGACGCCACATTGTCGCCGCCGGTGGAGGCGACCGCAACCGACCTGGCAAGCCCTCGCGCACGCTACTTGGCGGGAATCGCGTCGGCGAGATCGGCGAGGTTGTCCATGACGTCGTTCAGCATCTTGAAGTAGTCGCCGTGATCGCGAATCATGCCGCTGTAGTCGGTCTCGCTGCCGGAGAAGAAGAACGTCACCGTCTCGCCGTCCACCCGGATGTATTGGGTGCGCAGATTCTTCATGCGCTTCATCAGCGTCTCATTGGCCGCCACTTTCGCCGCGAAGGCGGCATCATCGGCATGGATCGAGCCCGCGTTGTGGCCCACCTTGCCGCGCTCGGCCAGCATGACGTCGGGCTTCACCTTGGCGTAGCCCGACAGCACGTCCAGTCGCGGCGCGTTGGGCTTGCCGTGTCTGAGAACGACGGTCACGGAGAGAGGCTGGCCGATCTGCGCGGCGAGCAACTGATCCAGCGGCGAGCCGACCACCGTGCCGCCGAGATGTCGTTTTTGTCCGGTGAGCCAGCCCAGCACGCCGCCGACCTCGCGGCCGATCTCGCCCATCGTGAGCCGCGCGGCGTAGCGGCCCCACACGTTGCCCGCCTTCGCCGTGTAGAGCACCTGATAGCCACGATGCGTCTTGCCGAGCCAGGCGCCGTCCGCCTCGGGAATCTCCACGGACTTCAAGCCCGTCTTCTGTTCGATCTGAATCAGCACTTGCGCCATCGCGCGCTCCTGCGCGGATTGGGCGCCCGCCACGCCCGGCGCCAGTGCCAAGGACAGGGACAGAACGACAAGGAACGGCGAAACCAATTTCAGTGCGCGCATGAGTGGCTCCCGGACGTTGACGCTGCATTGTCCACCCAACGCGATGCTCGCGCGTTGGGTGGACACAACAAGGCGTGAACAAAACAGGGAGCATTCCTTTGAGGAGTCATGCATGAAACGAATTTCCGTGCTCATCGCCGCCGGTCTCACCGCGTTTGCCACGCTGCCGACGGCGGCCCGTCCGAATGTCGATGTGTTTCTCAACTTCGGCCCGCCGGCCCTGCGGTACGAGCCGGTGCCGTCGCCCCGCGTCGGGTTCATCTGGACACCGGGTTATTGGGACTGGCGCGGCAATAGTTACGTCTGGATCGGCGGCAGCTATGTGCAGGAGCGCCCTGGCCACAACTGGTACGCGCCGCAATGGGTGCGCGGTGATCGCGGCTGGTATCACCAGCCTGGCCGCTGGGAGCGTGTGCATTACCACGGCAGAGACTATCGCGACAGCGACCGCGATGGCATTCCCAACTATCGCGATCCCAATCCCTATGGCCGGCCGTACGCCTATCACGACCCGGGTCGTCATCATGGTCATCGCCACGGACGGCGCGGCATCGACAGTGACCGCGATGGCATCCCCAACCATCGTGACCCCTATCCGTACGACCGGGACAATGATGGTCGCCCGGATCGCTGGGACCGCCGGCCCTACGACCCGCGTCGCTGAGTTCTTTCCTTGAATCGCCAGCTTGTTCTGCGCCGCGGCACATTCGCGGCGCAGGGCGGCCTCAATCGCCGTCGAAGTTGAGCTCGACCCCGTTGCCCGCCGGATCGGCGAAGAAAATCTGCCGCACTCGCGTGCCCGGCACGGTCTGCACCTTGTAGCGAATATTCGCAGCATCAAGGCGCGCTAAGGTTGCGTCGAATTCTTCGCAGCGGAATGCCGCATGGTCGAAGGTGTTCGCCGTGTGAGCCGGGCGAACCTCGCCTACGCGAGTTTCGGACAGATGCAGGATCGGCGCGTCACCTGCATAGAGCCAGTACCCGAAGCTCGCAAAGGGCGGTCGCGTGCCCAGGGTCAGGCCGACCACGTCGCAGTAGAAATCCTTCAGCGTCTCCAGCATGTCGCGAGACGCGCGCAGGTTGTAGTGATCGAGTCCGGTGACGGGCATGGGGTTATCGCGAACATTCGCAGTAGCGGCTTGCTAGCGTTTGAACTGCCTTTCGAACGCCGCGAGCTGGGTGCGAATATTCGCACCGATATGAATCTGCGGCCCGCTGGGCTCATGGTTTTCCGCGCGCTCGCGCTTTTCAATTTCTGGTTTGGCCGCTTCAAACGCGCCGATGAATGAATGCGTCTTCGGCAGCGCATCCTCGAAATACGCCTTGCCAAAATACGTCCACTCCGCCTCGTTGCTGCAGCCAAACGAGGTGCGGTCGATGGCCGCTGCGGTGAGGATCAATGTGTCGTCATTCTTCAACGCCTCAACGAAGCCGCCGGAATAGCACGCCGACACGATGAGCACGCGATGGCGGATACCCGACTGATCCAGCATTTCGCGCAGCACCTGGGGCGTGAAGTCGTCAAACCGAACCGGCCAGTTGTTCAGATGGAACTTGTGGTCCGCGCTGCCGTGCGACGTGAGGAACATAAGCAGAATGTCCTCGTCCTTGTTCATGCGGTTTGCCACCGCAAGCAGGCTCTCGCGCACGCTGGTCACGCTGGCCAGCGGCACGCTGTCGTGTGTGTGACGGCTGTTGATGAGCGCCAGCGCGCGGCCCTTCGCGTCGAACCGCGATTCCATCAGCGCTGTGACCTTGCGCGCTTCGCGCAGAAACACGTCCTGGCTGGCGTCGCCGGCCACGGCGATGCTGTAGAGATCGATCACGCCGGGGCGTTCGCGTTTGAGCGCGGCAAGACTGTCCTTGAGCAGCGTCCCATGCGCGTAAAGGCGAACTTCGTCCGCGGGGGTGGTGGTTGGGGCGGTGTCGGCAACTTTCAACGTCGGTGGATACCACAGCTGGCGCTCTGGTTGCATCGCAATCCATGGAATGATCCATGCAACCAGCGCGGCTGCGAGTGCCGGTATGGCAATTGAATGTGGCTTTGGAGACAGGCGTGTCGCATGCAACACCATGCAAAGCGCGGGCCAGGCGGGTATGACAGAGTGGTACGCGTGGTTCACCCATCTGCCGTGAATTGGCAGGAGAAATTCGCTCACGGGCCACGACGTGAGATATATAGCTACATCTACCCAGAAAAACACGAGCAGCGCCGCCAGTAGAAGTTCTGTCATGCGGCTGACTGTGTGCGTGAGATAGGCGACCAGGCCGGTGCCCAGAGCTAGCAATGGTAAGTGAACCATTGCGCTGGGCAACGACCATGACTCAAACCTGCCCGCGAAATCAAACTGGACAAAGTTGAACACAGGCGGCGCTGCTAACGACAGTGCCGCCATCACGCCAATCAACCACCACGGCGCATGCAACGCGCCGTCGTGCGGACGGCGGAAAACGGCAAGCCGCGCGCCGTCGTTCAGCGCGCGGATGAATTGCCGCCATTTGCCAGCGGTATGCATCGTGTTCAAAGCGAAATCCGTCGCCCCGTTCCCGCCTTCGCGGGAATGACGGGCCGGGGCCCAATGGCGCTCGTCGAATCACGCAAAGGGAACAACACTAGGTTCCGGCTTTCGCCGGAGCGACGAGCTTTCTTGTTGGCATTACACCTTCCACGCATCCCTCAGCGTCACCGCTCGATTGAACACGGGCGCGCCGTCCTTCGAATCCTTGCGATCAGCGACAAAATAGCCGTGACGCTCGAACTGGAAGCGGTCTTCCGGCTTCGACGACTTCAGCGAGGGCTCAAGCTGGGCCGTGATCACCTGCTTGGAGTTCGGGTTGAGATCGGCGAGGTAGTTGCCGGATTCCTTGCCCGGATGCGGCGTCTTGAACAGGCGATCAAACAGTCGCACCTCGCACGTATACGCATGCGCGGCGCTGACCCAGTGGATCACGCCCTTGGTCTTGTAATTGTCGGCACCTGGCGTGCCGCTCTTCGAGTCCGGCGAATATTCGCAATGCACGGCGATGACGTTGCCGGCCGCATCCTTTTCGCAGCCGGTGCACTTCACCACGAAGCCGTACTTCAGCCGCACCTGGTTGCCCGGGAACAATCGGAAGTAGCCCTTGGCCGGCACTTCCTGGAAGTCCTCGCGTTCGATCCACAGTTCACGCGAGAATGGCATCGCGCGCTTGCCGAGCTCCGCTTTCAGCGGATGGTTCGGCGCGAGACACTCCTCGCTCTGGTCTTCCGGATAGTTGGTGACGATGAGCTTCAGCGGGTCCAGCACCGCGACGCGGCGCTCGCAGCTCTCGTTCATCACCTCGCGCATGCAGTCTTCCAGCACGGTGAACTCGATCCAGCTGTTCTGCTTGGACACTCCCACGCGATCCGCCATCAACTGGAAGCCGGCCGGCGTGTAGCCGCGCCGGCGCGCACCGACCAGCGTGGGCATGCGCGGATCGTCCCAGCCTTCCACATGTTTCTCGTCCACCAGCTGCTTGAGATAACGCTTGCTCGTGATGATGTAGGTGAGGTTGAGGCGCGAAAATTCGATCTGTTGCGGCAGCGGACGCTGCAACTTGCCGTGCTGCGCCAGCTTTTCCAGCAGCCAGTCGTAGAACGGCCGCTGATCCTCGAACTCCAGCGTGCAGATGGAGTGGGTGATGTTCTCCAGCGCGTCCTCGATGGGATGGGCATAGGTGTACATCGGATAGATGTGCCACTTGTCGCCGGCGCGGTGATGATGCGCGTGCTTCACGCGATAGATGGCGGGGTCGCGCAGGTTGATGTTGCCCGACGCCATGTCGATCTTCGCGCGCAGCACATGGCTGCCTTCGGCGTGCTTGCCGTCGCGCATTTCACGGAAGAGCGTCAGGTTCTCGTCCACGCTGCGGTCGCGGAACGGCGAGTTCTTGCCCGGCTCGGTCAGCGTGCCACGATTGGCGCGCATCTCCTCGGCCGATTGCGAATCCACGTAGGCATCGCCATGTTCGATCAGCGTCTCGGCGAAGTCGTACATCCAGTCGAAATAGTCGCTGGCGAAATAGAGGTGCTCGGTGCCGTTCGCGTTCCAGTCGCAGCCCAGCCAGAGCATGGCGTCGATGATGCTGTCTACGAATTCCTGCTCTTCCTTTTCCGGATTGGTGTCGTCAAAGCGAAGGTGGCAAATCCCACCGTAGTCCTTGGCCAGGCCAAAGTTGAGCAGAATGGATTTCGCATGACCGAAATGCAGATAGCCATTCGGCTCAGGCGGAAAGCGGGTGCGAATATTCGCACTGTCCCGCGGCTGGTTCAGGTGTTTCTCGGCCGGCCCGGGCGCGCCGCCCCAGGTGCGCTGGGCATACTTGCCCTTCGCCAGGTCGGCGTCGATGGCGTTGCGAATGAAATTGGTGATGTGCGCGGTTTCGTTGGCCGGCGCGGCGGGACCGTTGGACATGATGCGTGCGGAAGAAGCGAAAACGCGATTATCCCTGAACGCATTGTGCGGTGCAGCGCGGATGGCGAGCGAGCGGGGCCACTCGTTTCCGGCCGGGCGGATGATTTGCGCGGCGTCAGACCGGCTGCATTTGGCCCTGCGCTGAAATGACTGGTTGCGAATTCGCCCTTGAAAGCGCGGCCACTCGAAAGCACGTCAGCATGGCTGGCGCGCAATTCGTGCGTCGGCCCGTCACCCCTCGAACCGCATCAGGAGATCATCATGAAACGCACGACATTCGCACTCGCAACCCTTCTCGTTGGCGCCGGGTTGGCGCTGGGCGCAGCCGCGCAGGGCGGCGCCAGTGCAACGCCCACGCACAAGGACGCCCCGGCCCACGGCTGCATGCATGAGTCGGACAAGGCCGATTGCCCCATGCATGCCGGCAAGCACCAGGGCGGCAAGCACCACGCTGGCCCGCATGGCAAAGGGCGCCACGGCAACGGCAAGGGCTGCATGCACGGCGGCGCCAAGCGCGACGCGGCTGGCATGCACGGCTGCATGCAGATGGACGTGAAGGTGGAAGAGAAGACGGGCGAAAAGAAGTAACGAGCGTGGCGCGCGAGGGCTCGTCACTTCGCGCGCCAGCCGCTTTTCGGGCGCACCCTTGCAGCAACTGCCTCCAGGAACCGTCGCCCGGACTGTCGCTCGTCGCAACGGCAGGGCTACCGCCGCGTGCAACTCACCTTCTTCCCGTTGAAATCGCTGAACGCGAGTTTCGAATCGGTGATCTCGTCCACATTCAGCTTCACGTTGCCGCGTGGGTCGAACAGCATCAGGTTGTTCGACTGCAGCGCGTAGCTGTTCTTCTTCGACTTGTCGCCCAGTGAAATCTCGACCGATGAGCGGGTCACCGTCCAGTTGCCGGTCATGCCCTCCACTTCGCCGGTGCAGGTCCACTTGCCCGGGAAGTAGTCGCCGGCGACGGGCTCGGGTGGCGCGGCGGGCTCGGCGTTCACGGTGCCGGCGGGCGCGCTGAAGTCGATGCGCGGGCCGCCCGCGACCTTGGGCACGTTGCCGATCCAGTCGGCGGGCAGCGCGAAATTCAAGTTCTGGCCCTGTCTCGCCTGGAACGTGACCACCCCCACCAGGTTGCCGAACGTGTCGAACAGGCCGCCGCCGGATGAGCCCGGCGACACGGCCGCGCTGGTCTGGATGATCTTGCCGCCATCCACCTCGCGCAACGCCGAGACCAGGCCCTCCGAGAGCGTGTTTTCCAGCCCCTGCGGCGAGCCGATGGCATACACCTTCTGCCCCACCTTCAGCGTGTTGGCGCTGGACACCGGCACCGGCCGCGCGGTGATGTTGCCCGCGTAGAGATGGCAGAGGTCGCGCTCTTCATTGCGCGTTTGCACGGAGGCGCTGAACGTCTCCTTGGGAAACTTCACCTGGATCTGGCGGCCATCCTTCACCACGTGACAGTTGGTGATGAGAATGCCGGGCGCGATCACGACCGCACTGCCGGTCGAGACCGGGTTGCCGTTGAAGTCCGAGACGATCACCTTGGCCACGCTGTTGGTGACGTCGGTGTAGATCTCGTCCGGCGTGCGCGGCAACACGCCGAGCGGCGTGCTGCCGGGGTCCGTCGCTTCGGCCGCCTTGGTCGCCGCGACCACCTCCACCGCCTTGGGCGGCAGCTTGCTGGCCGCGTACTGCCGCATCCAGAACGCGCTGATCAGCACCGCCACAAGCCCGATGCCGATCTTGATCAGCTTCGCATTGGCGAGCCCATCGGCGCCGCCGGACAACACGTCCTCCGTGCCGCGCGGCGCCGGTTCGGACTTTTGCAGCGACGCGTCATAGCTCATGCGCGACAGTGGATTGGCGAGCGTCTCCCACGCCCTGCGAATATTCGCAGCCTCGGCCGTGCCGTCCTTGCCCTCGCGGGCCAGGGCCTCCAGCGCGCGGCGGTAGGCGAAGTTGATCTGGTCTGGCGTCGCGGAACGCGAGATGTCCAGGGTGTCGTAATGGGTGATCGGGTTGGGCATGGCGAATGTCTGAATTGGTAGTCGGTGTGCGGCGCGCTGAGTGCGAATATTCGCAAGCCTCGCTATGCTCCCTCCCCCCTCGATTCGACTCCCTCCCCTTTGAGGGGGGAGGGCAGGGGTGGGGGTGGAGACTTAGCGACAAAGGCGAATTCCCTTCATTTCGCTTTCATCGGGACTCACTCGCACCAAAGCGCGAATTATCCCGCAACTCCCGCCCCAACGGTCACGCCACTCGTCAGCCCGCCGCAACGCTTTCCGCATGCCGCCGCCCGCGCGCCTCGTCCACGGCCGAAAGCAACACGATGGCCGCAATGAAAAACACCCCGGTGATCAACATCGCCAGCCGGTGGTCGCCGCCCGACACCCAGCTCACGATCCCGTAGGTGATCGGCCCGAGGATGGCCGCGAGCCGCGTGGCCAGCCCGAACACGCCGAACATCTCCGCCGCCTTGGCCGGCGGGGCGAAGTACGCGATCAACGCTCGCCCGGCCGACTGCGACGAGCCCATGCACAGCCCGGCAAGGTTAGCTGCGATCCAGAAAAGCGAGCGATCCGTCGCGAACCACGCAAAGCCCACCATCGCCACCCAGCCGAAGAGGGTGACGCGGAGCGCATTCACCTTGCCCAACTTGTCCTGCGCGTAGCCGAACGCGAAGGCACCAATGCACGCCGTGATGTTCACCAGCAGCACCAGCACCAGCGTGTCCTGCGTCGTGAAGCCCATCACCTCCTGCGCGTAGATGGCCGCCAGCGCGATCACGGTCGCCACGCCCGCCTGATAGCAGATCGCCACGAAGCACACCCGCGTCAGGTCCTTCATCGTCCACGCCTCGGCGATGGCCGCCTTCAATTGCGACCAGGATGAACTCGTCGGCGGCTTCGAGGGCTGCGCGCGTTCCTTCAGCCACAGAAACGTGGCACTCGCCGCCACTGCATAGACGACTGCCGTGATGAGCAACGTCCCCGGCACCGCGGCCCCCGTTGTGCTCCCGCGCGATTCCGCCGTCATCAGCCACGCCAGCGAAATCCCCAGCGCCACCAGCCCGCCCACATAACCCAGGCTCCAGCCCCAGCCCGACACCTTGCCCATCGCCTCTGGCCGCGCCAGCTCCGGCAGGAACGCGGCCGTCAGGTTCTCCCCGATGGCGTAGCAGAAGTTGGAAATGATCACGAAGATCATCGCGTAGACCAGCATCCCCGGCCCCGCGAAATAGAGCGCGGCGGTCGAGGCGATGCAGCCCACCGTCATCACGAAAAGCCAGCGCTTCTTGGCCGCCTTCGCGTCCGCGTGCGTCCCGATCACCGGCCCCGCCAGCATCACCAGCGCATAGGACACCGCGAGTGTGGCCGTCCAGGCAAACGTCGCCCACGGCGCCTTGCCCGCGATGACGGAGACGAAGTAGGCGTTGAACACCGCCGTCAGCACCACCGTCGTGTAGCCCGAGTTGGCGAAGTCGTACATCGCCCAGGCGAAGAGTTCGCGTTTTTGGACGCCGGGGTTCAAGGCTGAACCCGGGGCGGACGAAGATGAAGCGGGGGAGGGGGAGGTGGCGGCGGTCATGCGGTGAGTGGCCTGTAACAGCGAAATGGGAGTTGAGGAACACGCGAGACGGGGTGCGACGCAAGGCGCGAAGCACAGCGATGCCCGTAGGCATCGCGAGCATTCGTAACGCAGCAGCGTGCCTCGTATCGCGTGGGCAGCAACTTCCGATTTCGCTGGTATAGGCCACTAGCATGCCGGAAAAGGGCGGGTGGGTGTGTGACAGGACGGCTAAGTGGGCTGATTCAGATGCAAAAAGATCGCATTCCCTATCAAGGTTGGTGGGGCGGTCTGCAATTGGATGTGGCAGAGTGGGAATGCACAATTTGAGGGGAGATTCTCGTGCCCACTGCGTTCTCTTCAGCACTTTACTACCCGTATATCGACATCAAGGATGAACGTTGGCTACGAAGCGCTATGTTGTTCTGGGACTCCATACGAACGATTGTCCCGGCTTCACACCGGGATCCCTACTCAAGTGATTTTGCACGAGCGCTTTGTGAAGCAGGAGTGCTTGAACCTGTTCGTGTGTCATCAGGCATGGAGGAGGTTGAGGAACTTACTGACAAAGTTCTCGACTTCCTTACAGACCCTGCCACGGCAGGCGTGATTCTAAATGCGGACGGACACGCAAGTCGCAGGATTCACTCAGAAAAGATGTCGCATGAATTGCGCAAACTGGCCTCCATACATCCAGAAAAGTTGCCATACCTCATTCGCTCAGAACTTGAGCGCGGTCCAAACGACGACGGCTGGCTTTTTGTGGGGCCTGGCTTTGCTAACTTCTACATGACACTGCTTGCATCTCAATTGGCCGAAAGACTAGGTTTGGGATTGGTCACTGAGTCATCCGCAGCGGACCAGTTGGCAATTGCAGTGCGTAAAGGAAAGCCGCTTGATGCACTTGGTGGCCGGCGAGTTGGGCGCCATTTCGATGCCTCGGGGCCAAGGCGTTCATTGCCAACAAGTGTCGCGCCTAGCTTGCTTATTGATCTTATGGTGCAAGGAGTCTCTCTGCCGGAACATCTTTCCGTGAAGGAAATACTCCGGTTCAAAACAGACCATAAGGAAGAGCTGGCTGTTTTCCGTAGAGAAGTAGCTCGCCTTACAACAGACCTACCTAGGGATTTGCCTGTAGAAGCGCTAAGGCAGGCTGTTTCAGACCAGTACCAAGCAAATGTTTTGCCAGCAATGCGTAGCCTGCGAGAATCACTGATAGCCCAAAGTTGGGATGCAGGACTCAATGGGCTATTGAAGGTGTCTTTTTTCACCGCCGCTCCCACCTCTGCGGCGATCCTCGCAGGTATGCCTAGTTCTGTCGCCTTACTTGCTGGCGCAGGGATTTCGCTTACAGCATCAGCGGTGCTGCTAGCAAATCAACGACGTCGAGCAAGAATCGAGAGCCCGTATTCCTACTTACTTTCGATGGAGCGTCGCTGGTGAGCTGTCAGCTAACTTCTCCCCGTCGGGCAGGCTACCGCCACTGAAGATTCTCAACATCTGGTTTCATGAAGGAGCGATATGCCGCAACGTGGATTTATCTTTAGAGCCCTCGTGGCTTCCCCGAGCGACTGCACGCATGAACGAAAGTTGATTCCGGAAGTGATTGCTGATTGGAATGCCGTTCATTCCATGTCAAATGCGGCAGTAATCGAACCCGTGCTTTGGGAAACGCACTCACGCCCCGATCTTGCTGGCCGACCACAGGAAGTTATCAATGAGCAACTCGTAGCAAATTGCGATTTGCTAATCGGTGCTTTTTGGACGAGGCTCGGTACACCAACAGGAGAAGCTTTATCAGGAACAGCTGAAGAAATTGAACACTTTCGAGAAGCCGGAAAGCCGGTTCTTCTCTATTTTTCGGGCGCCCCAGTGGTTCCTGAGAGCCTGGACAGCGCCCAATACGCGGCGCTGACTGAATATCGGAAGAGCTTAGAGGACCAAGGGTTGTACTTCAGATACGAGTCACTCGCGGAATTTCGAGCTCTTCTACAGCGACACATCGCGGGACACATGATCGATCTTGTCAAGGCGGCTGGCGGAAATCCACTCAGTCTAGAGAAGGTCAACGCCGCGGAAGATGCGCAAGTCACAGCCCTCAGTCAATTCTTAGCGAACTACGATGCCTTCCTGCGTCGCACCGGCACGGAATGGAGCGCTGAGAGGGATAGCGATCCTCATAGCACTGACGATGCAAAGTACATTCTGGCGAGAGCAGCCGACGAGGTAGTGCATTTTCTAAGCATGATCACGAACGATAGTTGCGGCATCTCGGACAAACTTGCGGATTGCCTACGGAGGCTAAAAGCGCTGCAGCGTCACGAGGTGTTCATAGACGGAGGCGTGTCCTGGCGAGAATTCTGGACGGAAGGAGACGCCATTCTCGGCGATCTTGGTGCGGCTAGAGAACTGCTTGCATCCGCTGCGGAATGAATCTAAGGGGCCTGTATCTAAGGGCCAGGCATTTGTTTTAGTTCGTCAGGATCGTGGCAAATAGACGAATTTAAGGGGCCAGGGTGAATTGTCTCTTCCGCTCCGCGATTTGGCTCGAGCCCTGAATCACTAGACCCTCTCAGTACTACGTCAATGAAAAAAAAAGTTGCCACAGCATAAAGGTATTCATTGGAAAACCGGCCGACGTGAACTCTTGGGCTCTCTCGGAACGCTGGCTATAGCTACGGTGGCAAGCGGCTGCACCACGCTTGCCCCGCCGCCGCGCAAAGGCTTCGACGTGGTCGTCATCGGCGCAGGCGTCTTCGGCATCTGGACGGCATACAAACTTCACCTGGCGGGCCGGCGCGTGGCGGTTATTGATGCGGTCGGCCCGGCGCACAGCAACGCCTCGTCCGGCGGAGAAAGCCGTGTCACCCGCTGCGGCTACGGCGACAAAGAACTTTATTCGGAGTGGGCCTGGCGCTCGATCAGCGAGTGGCAGATGCTGTCCGCGCGCACCGGGCTGCCGATCTTTCATCCGCTGGGCGTGCTGTGGGTGCATACGCCGCCCAGCGATCTGGTGACCGCGAGTGCGCGCGTGTTGAAGCGGCAGAACATTCCGTTCAGCTTGCTGGACGCGGATGCGATGAGGCAGCGCTATCCGGTCATGCGCGTGGGGCCGAATGAGGTCGGGTTCCTGGAACCGGCGGGCGGTGCGCTGATGGCGCGGCGGGCCGTTCAGTCGCTGGCGTCGGAACTGCGCGCGAGTGGCGTCACGTTTCTGTCAGGGACCGTCGCGCCGATCCGGCGGGAGCAGGGCGAGCAAGGCGCATTGCGCGCCATCACCACCCAGAGCGGCGAGCGCATCGAGGCCGAACAATTCGTGTTCGCCTGCGGCCCCTGGTTGGACCGGGTCTGCCCCGACGCCATGGCGCGCCGCCTTTTTGTCACCCGGCAGGAAGTGTTCTTCTTCTCGGTGGACGCTGGCGCCACCGGCGCGCTGCCGGTGTGGGCGGATCTGCCGTTCTACGGGCTGCCCAGCCTTGAAGGCCGCGGGTTCAAGGTGGCCAACGATACGCATGGTCCGCGCATGGACCCCGATACCGGCGACCGCCGTGCGAGCGCTGCCGGCGAAGAGGCGGCGCGCGCTTTCCTCGCGCGACGGTTTCCGACGCTGGCCAAGGCGCCGCTGAGTGAAACGCGGGTGTGCCAGTACGAGAACAGTGCAAACGGCGACTTCGTGATCGACCGGCACCCGGGCCTCGACAACGTCTGGGTCGTTGGCGGCGGTTCCGGGCATGGGTTCAAACATGGGCCGGCAGTCGGCAGCCATGTGGCTGAGCTCGTCACCGGCAAGGCGAAGCCGCGTGAGCCGTTTCTCATCGCCTCCAAGCCCGTGCAGCAGGATCGTGCCGTCCAATGAGGCTTGCTAGGCCCTTGGGCAGCGGGCAAAAATCTCGGTAGTCAGGTTGCATTGTTCGCACACTAAACCATGCAAGTACGTGCAATCCTCCATCCCACCCTCACCAGCTAGGAGAAGACCATGGGCCTGTTAGACGGCATGCTCGGTAATGCATCCAAGATTGATCCCGCCAAAGTCCAAACGGAATTCAGTCAGATACTTGCGCCGGGTGAAAAAGTTGAGCACGCATACCAACTGATTCGAGATTACTTCGTCTTTACCGACAAACGATTTGTCCTGGTAGACAAGCAGGGCATCACAGGTAACAAGGTGGAATATCACTCCATTCCTTACAGGAGCATTACTCATTTCAGCATCGAAACTGCAGGTACTTTTGACCTTGATGCAGAGCTTAAGATATGGATTACCGGTGCACCGCTTCCGCTACAGAAGCAGTTCAACAAGAAATTAAGCATCTACGAGGTACAAGCGGTATTGGCAAGCTACGTTCTGCGGTAGCCTGGCTCAATCATCAGAGAAAGGCCGCTCATGTACCACGGTGAACGCTTCAACGGTTACAGCCATCTCTGCGGTGTCCTCCTCGCCATCGCCGGCGCGGCGGTGCTCATCACGCTGGGCGCCATGCAGGGCGACGCGTGGAAGGTGGTGAGCTTTTCCATCTACGGCGCGACCCTCATCACGCTCTACAGCAGCTCGACGCTGTATCACAGCATGCGCGGCCGGGCCAAGGACGTCTTCAGGAAACTCGACCACAGCGCGATCTATCTCCTCATCGCCGGCACGTACACGCCGTTCACGCTGGTGACGCTGGGCGGCGGTTGGGGCTGGTCGCTGTTTGGCGTGGTGTGGGGGCTGGCCGTGTTCGGCATCGTCCAGGAGCTGGCGCTGAAGAGCAAGAAGCGCATGCTGTCGCTCTATCTTTACATCGGCATGGGCTGGGTGGCGGTGATCGGCGTGATCCCGCTGATCGAGGCGCTGACCTGGGCCGGCTTCGCGTGGGTGGTGGCGGGCGGCGTGGTGTACACGGTCGGCACCATCTTCTATTTCTACGACGAGCGCTTCAAGCACTGGCACGGCATCTGGCATCTCTTCGTGCTGGGCGGGAGTGCGCTGCATTACGTGGCGATATTCAACTACGTCGCTTAGCGATTGCGGAATTTTCTTTGCGAATATTCGCAACCCCTGGTGACCGTTCAGTGACCCCATGAGAAAGATTGCTCATGAATGAATCGCCAGATCTTCCCGTCGTCCAGATTCTGAGTGACCGAGGCCAGATCATGCTTGCGAACGTGCAGGGCGCGGCAAATCCGGTGGCGATCATCGACGACGCGGTCCTCGATTTGTTGGCAGCCCAGTGCAGAAGCGCGAAGGATGAAGCGCTTGCAAATCCGGGCAATGCCAACGTTGGCGCGGTCATGGCGCTCTGCAGTACGCTTGGCAGCGTCCTGGACGAGTGTCGGGCCGTCCGCAACAAGTTTTTTGGCGGACTTGGCGGGGAGCAGGAGAGGGCGGCCATACTTCGAGAATTCGATCAATTGACCAAGGCACTCAATCGCCGCTAGGCGAGACGCGAATATTCGCTCTCCGCAACACAATGTGTCGTTGTGTGTCAGAGAGTCAGAATTTCGCGGCCAACCCTTCCTACACGGCCCGCGCCGGCGTATCCTCAGCCCCTCGCGAAAGCGAATGACTCTTTCCCATCACACACTCCAAGGAGACCCGCATGTCCGCACCCGCCCACGCGTTGAACTGGTTTGAAATTCCCGTGGCTGATTTCGCGCGCGCGAAAGTGTTTTATGAAGCCGTGCTCGGCCGCAGCATCGAAAAGATGGAGATGGGGCCGATGGTGATGGGCTTTCTGGCATCCGACCAAAACGCGGTCGGTGGCGCGATCATCCAGGGCGAGGGCAACGCGCCGTCCGCGTCGGGGACGCTCGTCTACCTGAACGGGGGGGATGATCTGGCGCCCATGCTGGCGCGTGTGGCGTCCGCGGGCGGTTCCGTGGTCGTGCCCAAAACGGACATCGGCAACGGCTTCGGCTTCTTCGCGCACTTCATGGATACCGAAGGCAATAGGGTCGGCCTGCATTCGATGGGTTGATGCCGCACGGACTGACTGTCGGAAAGCCGTCGCCGGGGCTGAAAGCGCCGGCCTTTCGATGGTCCGCTCGTTGTTCTTTCGCCGCCAGCGCGTGAAGGCGCGCTTGGGAATTCAGCCCTGGGCAACGAGCGCCGAATAGATTGGCTGCAACACTCCCGGCAGCGACGCGGTGAACACGCCGTCAAACGGATAGTGCGGCATGTGGGTGCGGATGGCGCTGAACAGGCGCCGTCCTTGTTCTTCATCTTTCTTCCGCTTGTCCGCACGACGCTTTGGCTGCATGGCCAGCCATGATTTGTGCAGCGCCATCCAGCGCGGGTCGGGGCAGACGATTCGTGCGGGCTTGCGATCAAGGCCGAGGACAACCTGATCCACGGGCCGCCCGAGCAGCAGCCATTCCTGTTCAATCAGGTTTTCAACCGGCACGAGTTCGCCTGCGGGCAGCTTGGGTAGCACGGACGGGGCGGCCAGGAGCTCGATCTCAAAGCCTTTGCGATTGCGCGCCTGGAAGCTGCGCTCCTGATTGATGGTGTAGGTGCTGTCGAGGCGCTTCAGCAGTCCCAGCAAGGTCTGATCAAGCTGGCGGCCTGCGGCGGCGGTGAATGTGGTGACAGTGCCGCGAAAGGCGAGATCGCAATCCGCCGTGGCATCAAAGCCGATGAGAAAGCGTCCGCCGGCTTCCATCTCGTACGCGGCCATGGCATTGGTGCCCACCGCGAGTAGCTGTGTGCCGAGCATGCCCGCCACATCCGCCTCGCGGAAGATTTCTGCGGCGTTGGCGTCGAGCATGGGCAGATTGAGTGCCGCATAGAGTTGCGCGGTTTCGGCGAGCGTCTTGGTGATGGCTTCCAGGTCCAGCTTGAAGTTCGCGCGGTCAGCATTGAATTTTTCGTAGCGCGCTTGCAGCTCGGGCGATTCGGGGCCGAGCGAACGGCCGTTGCCGTTGCGGTCGAAGACTTCGTACAGATAGCGCCGACCGCCTACAACTTTCCACTTCAGACCATAGCTGCGATTCGCAGCGCTGCGACGAAGATCGAGCCATTGAGCGTAGTAGCCGGAGAGATTGGCCCTAACCCGGTTCATTTCAGGCCTAAATTCTTGAAAAATCATGATTTATCCCGCAACAATCATATTTCCACGACTGTGCGGGATAATACGTTTCAAGTCAATAGGTTAATTTAATTTCTGCCAAGTGCGCCGCAGGACACTGCTTTCGCAACAGGTCACCTGGCTGCTCACCCCTTCAATTTAGCCAGCAACTCCGCCTCACGCTCCGGTTTGAGGCCCGCGCGCAGCACGCGCCGCTTTTCATCCTGCGCAGTCCACCAGGCAAGCGTGTCAGCGGCCGTGGCCGGGAGTGGCCGAAAGGTCAGCCCGGCCGCCATCGCGCGCGCATTGCTGCGGCGGTGAAAGCCTGCGGTCTCGCCTTGTCCCGGCACCCACACTGGCAGGTCGCTCCACGCCGCCACCTTGTTCTCGCGCAGGAATGCAGCGCTCGCTTGAACCAGATCGGCCTTGCTCTGGATGCCCTGCTGAATCAGGGCGAGCATTCGGCCCATGCCGAGCTCACCGGCCGGCCCCATGGCGTTGAACGCGCCGAGCGCGCGCTGCTCGGCCACGCGGATGGTCCACTCGGCGAGATCGCGTGCATCGATGAACTGCACCGGGTCGGCCTCGGGCGGCACCAGCACCTTGCCTCCACGCGATAAGCGCACCGGCCAGTAGCTGAAGCGGTCGGTCTCGTCGCCCGGCCCGACGATGAGGCCGGGTCGGATGACCGTGGTCATGCCGGCGAAGTGCTTGTTGGCCTCGTCCTCCGACGCTGCCTTGAGCGGGCCATACAACATCATGTTCTTGCGGAGCTCCGCCGTGGTTTCGGCCAGCGCGTCTTTGCCACTGTAGACATGGCGCGCGGCGGACTCGTCCTGGCCCGCCTTCGCGTCATTCGCGTAAACGGAAAGCGTCGAGATGAAGATGAAGTGGTTGACGTTTCCCTTCAGCACGGCCGCCGCATCGCGGATCCAGTGTGGCACGCTGGTCGGGTTGTCGATGCACACATCCCACTTGCGGTCTTTCAGCGACGCGTAGTCATTCGTGTCGCGGTCGCCAACCAGCTCTTCGACTGCGGCGGGCCACTCCTTGGGCCGGCGGCCACGGTTGAACAGCGTGACCGTGTGGCCGCGGGACAACGCGTACCTGACCTGATGCGGCCCGGTGAAGCCGGTGCCGCCGAGGATGAGGATGTTGAGCTTCTTTCCCGGTGCGGCCGGTTTGGTGGTGGAAGCGTCGCCGCTTTGCGCGGCGGCATCCGAAACCCAGCCGGGCAGGATGGCGCTGCCAGCCACGGCGGCGGAAGAGGCGAGAACGGTGCGGCGATCGATCGGGGGCATGGTCGGCCTGTTCGCTGTCATCGGATGGATGACAGGCTATCAGAGCGGCCGTGGCGGGGTGTGGCGATGGTGTGGCAATACATGATGAAGCGGTGCGGTCGGGCGTGACCGCACCACGATTGCCACGCTGCCTTGGGCGAATGCTGAGGCGCTTCCTCAGGCGCTGCCGTTGCCCGCCGCAATCTGGTCATCGGCCCCGCTCGCCACGAGCGACGGGCGGCCGACGATCAGCGGATCGACCGCGCCAATGGTTTTCACATTGCGTTTGGCGTAGGGCAATCGATGCAGCAGATAGCGCATCGCATTGAGTCTCGCGCGCTTCTTGCAATCAGACTTGATGACCGTCCAGGGGGCGTCGGGCGTATCGCAATGCACGAACATGGCTTCTTTCGCCCGGGTGTAGTCGGTCCACTTGTCGAGCGAGGCCTTGTCGATCGGCGACAGTTTCCACTGCTTCAGCGGGTGGGCCTCGCGCTCGCCGAACCGGCGGCGCTGCTCCTCCCGGCTGACCGAGAACCAGAACTTGAACAGATGAACGCCGGCACGCACTAGCTGGCGTTCAAACTCGGGCGTCTGGCGCAGAAACTCCTCGTACTCGGCGTCGGAGCAAAATCCCATCACTCGTTCGACGCCCGACCGGTTGTACCAGCTCCGATCGAACAGCACGATCTCGCCGCGGGTCGGCAGATGTTCAATGTAGCGTTGGAAATACCACTGGCCGCGCTCGACTTCGCTGGGTTTTTCCAGCGCCACCACGCGCGCGCCGCGAGGGTTGAGGTGCTCCATGAAGCGCTTGATCGCGCCGCCCTTGCCGGCGGCGTCCCGCCCTTCGAAGAGGATGACCACGCGCTGGCCCGTCTCTTTCACCCAAGCCTGCAACTTGAGCAGCTCGACCTGAAGAAGATACTTCTGCTTCTCGTAGGCCTTGCGCGAGAGCAGATTACGGTAGGGATAGGCGCCCTTGCGCCAACCCGGACTGAGTTCAAGGTCCGGGTCGGGGCCGCTCTCCGGGCGCTCGGCGCGCGTAAACAGCGTCTTGCGCAATGCCATGACTTCATCCGGCGAGGCGCTTGAAAGCAGGGCTTGCCATTGCTGCAACGGCTTGTCTTTCGGCTTGCCGTTTCCGAGCGCGCTGAGCAGATTGGCGGCGGTCAGCGCGAGCGCGGTGCCGGTGGCCTCGGTGCGGCGTGCCACGCGGTCCGCTCCGACGTTGCGCAGGCTCGGCTTGTCCACGACGTCGCCTTCGATCACGCGCCGCGCGGACGTTTTTTGGCGGCGAGTGGTTGCTTGCGCTGTAAGGTCTTGGCGCTTCTCCCCGGATGCGCCGCGCGAGCGGGCGCGCTTTCTGGCCGTGGGTGCGGATTGTGCCAATTGCTTGCCTGCGTGCGGTTTGCGAGCCATGAACCAACGCTCCTCTTCAGTCGGGATGTCGCAAAAGTGTCACACCAGAGTGGGTGGTTCATGTTGACCTCGGTCAAATCGCATTCATGCGCACGGGTCGAGTGGCGGTCGGGCATGAGCAGGCGCGGCGCGAGGGCGGCCGGGAGAAATTGATTCGGCGCGAAAATGTTGGCAACCTGCAACTTGTTGGGGAATTCGCCACGCCCTGGATCGGAGACTTCCATGAAATTGCAAATTCTTGCCGCGCTGCTCACCGTTTCGCTCGCTTCGCCCGCCACGGCGAGGCAGGACGCCGTCAGGTTCGAGGTCGTTGTCACCCAGGCGGGCAAGTTGGTGGCCGCGCCATCCATGATTGTCGAGTTCGACAAAACGGGCTCGGTCGAACTGAGTGAGGTGATGAGGGTCGAGGCCAAGGCGGCAAGACCCGGTTGGGACGGTCTCTCGGAGACATCGGTCAGAGTGTTCGTGTTTGAAAGCGGTGCGCTGAGACCGGTCAAGGACATGTCAATGCAAGCGGACCTGTCGCGAACGCCTTCGTTCGAATACACCGTGCCCGGCACCACAACCCGATTCGTGATCAAGCCGCGCCTGACAGCGATGCTGTCCAAGGGCGCCGGCTGATCCCGCGTTCGCATCGCAGGCTGTTTGGCGCGCCGAAACTAGACTGCGAATATTCGCAATCCGGGATGGCGGCAATCCGTCAGCCCTTCAGCCACTTCTCCAGCTTTTCCGCCACCGGCGCGCTGCACAGCAGATCGAGATGATTCGTGCTGTGTACGACCATGCGCCGCGCGGCCGGAATCTTGAGCGCGAGTGCGGGATCTGCGTGCAGGCCCAGCGCGCTGTCGATCGGCACCAGCCCGTCGCCCCAGAGCTTCTTCTGCACGAGCCCTTGCTTGTCGGTCGCCCGGCTGGTGGTGGCGGCCACGGCGTGGCAGCGCACGCCGCGCGGCAACGGATGATGCGTGGCATCGACGAGCGTGCCGTGGCGAAGATCGGTGATGCCTTCGCTGCGGATCTTGCCGAGTTGAGCGAATGGCGCTGACCACGGCGTGGCGCCAAGCAGGAGATCGACCCAGTGCCCACCGCGCTCCAGTGGCGCGCCGAAGTGAGGTGTGCCGAGGAAGACCATGCGCTTCAGCAGCTTGCGCCAGCGCGGCGTCTGTCTGCATTCCAGGTCCGCGGCCACGCAGGCGCTGCGCGCCACCAGCCCACCCATGCTGTGCCCGACGATGACGAGTTCCCGCACCGCCACCGGCCACGCGGCCACGAGCTTCTCCAGCAGTGCGGAGAGTTCGCGGCCGTTGTCGGCGATGTGCAGGCCCGTGTTGTAGCGCAGGTAAACCGGCGTGAAGCCGAGCTTCGCCGCGAGGTGCGTGCCGTGGTTGTGGCCGGCGCGCGTCCATTGCAAATCGTTCATGCACAGGCCGTGGATCAAGAGCAGCACACGCCCATTTGCCTCGGGCAGCGTCTTCTTCAGTGCTGTGCGCGTCAGCGTGAGCGGCCGGCCGCCGCTGCGGATGGTCATGGCGAGCGCCAGCGGATTGCCGCTCGCCGCCAGGTAGTCGCCCATCACCCCGTTGAGAGCGGAGACGATGGCCTCGCGTTCCGGCGAGGCGGCCCCTTCCTCCACCGCTTGCGGCAGGGCGCCCAGCAGCGCGTCGACGCCGCTGCCGA
This sequence comes from Betaproteobacteria bacterium, assembly GCA_016791265.1. Lineage (GTDB taxonomy): Bacteria > Pseudomonadota > Gammaproteobacteria > Burkholderiales > Usitatibacteraceae > JAEUMY01. The sequence continues at coordinate 54,323 of JAEUMY010000024.1, read as the reverse complement.
CCATGTTCGTCACCCCGCCGATGGTGCGGTAGACCATGCCGGTGATGCCATGGGTGCGAATGGGTTGGCCAGGCGTCTTCTTCCGCAGCGGGTTGAGGATCGTGCCGTGCAGGGCCTCGACCAGATCAGTGAGCCCGCTGGTCGCGTCGAAGGCGAGGCGGGCGTAGCCGCGGAGGTCGGTGGGCTGCAGATGTGGGGACTTGGGCATGGCTGGTGCGCGTGAACAAACCCTAGCGCCGCCCCGCCTTCACGAAGTCGATCGAGGCCTGGAAGAGCTCCATGTCCTTCTCATAATCCGCCGCATCGTCGCGGTTGATCTGAATCCACTCCCGTGTGCTGGCCGACCCGCCCGGCGAGAACGGGCCGACATTCGCCCGCGAGAATTGCAGATCGGTCGCCATCGCCACCGGCAGGCGCAGCCCGAGACCGGTGCCGCTGATGCAGGCGAACATCTTGTCGCTGACGAAGTAGGCGTCGAGATGATTGAGCTTCTTTCCCGTGACGCCGGGAAGCTTCAGCAGCAGCGCGTCGATCTGCGTCTTGCGGCTGGATTCGGGTGTGTCGGATTTCAAGATCGCCCCGCAGAGGTGGTGACGCGGACATTGAAGCGCAACGGTCCATCCGCGGCAGGCGGAAAGTCAGCGGGCGGTGCGACGCTCATCGGACCGCCCCCGTCACGCGCAGCGGGAAGACGCTCACGCGCCTTTCTTGGCGTCCGCTCTGGCCTTGGATTCCTGCCTGCCCAGCTCTTCCGCGGTCAGCTTCACTTTCTTCACTTTTTCGACCTTGACCTTGGGTTCCTTGGGCGCCTTTTCCTTTTTCACTTTTTCCTTCTTGACCACAGGCCCCTTCAAGGCCGCCGCCGCTGCGCGAGCGGCCGCCTTGGCGGCGCCTTCGATGCGTTTCTTGTTCTTCTGCTTCTTGCGTCGGGTTTGCAGCGATTTCGAGTGCGACATGGTGACCTCCGGTCGGTGTTGAAGGGGAATGGGTGTCAGTGTGGCCTGATTCCGGAATCCGTGCTCGGGCGACGGCGGACGGTCTGCGAATATTCGCCCCGTCAAAGCCACGCCGGGTCGAGTGTGCCCCCTGCGCACTGGAAACTTGGCAATCACCCAGGCATCACGTACCTTTCGCACCAGATCGCCCGCCGCCATCGATGAACACGCCCATGACCCGCTACACCTTGATGCTGACCGGTGAAACCCTGCCGGCACGCGACCGCGCTGCCGGCGCGGCAGGGCTTGCGCGAATGCTGCGGGTGACCGAGGGCGAGGCCGAAGCGTTGTCGGCGGGCAGTGCGTCGATGAGCGACCGCAAACTCGACAAGTCGCACCCGCTTCGCGACGAGGCGGCGCCGCAATGACCGCCGTCCATCTCTCCCCCTGGTCCGCAGACTGGCCGCGAATATTCGCAAGCGTCCGCGACGAATTGCTGGCCGCCTCAGCACCCGCTGAGTTCGTGATCGAACACATCGGCAGCACAGCTGTACACGGCCTGGTGGCGAAGCCGGTGATCGACGTGCTGCTGGGTGCCAGGTCGCTGGCGGCTATCGAGGCGCGCATTGCCGCGCTCGGCGCAGCCGGCTTCGAGTATGTGTCGAAGTACGAGCACGAGCTGCCGCTGCGCCGCTACTTCGTGAAGCAACCCGCCGACGGACTGCGCGTGCATGTGCATGGCGTGCTGGAAGGCGCCGACCTCTGGCAGGACCACCTCGCGTTCCGCGACGCGTTGCGCGAGGATGCGGCGCTGTGCGACGCATACCAGGCGCTCAAGCTTCGGCTGGCGCGTGAGCACGCCGAGGACAAAGCGGCGTACACGGACGCAAAGGCGCCGTTCATCCAATCCGTGCTGGCCGCCCGCCGCGCGTCAAGCGCGTAATCTTCACGGACACCAACGCCAGCCTTTCCTGCATGCACCATGGACATCAAATCGATCCTGCTCGCCATTGCCGCCGCGCTTTTTGTATGGGTGGTCTTCCTGTGGCTGCGCGCACTCCGCCGCCGCCCAGGCCTGGACGCACGAGTCATCACCCAGCTTGAGCACGCGGGCGCCAACCTCGCACGCGATCATCCGGTCGAGTTCTTCCTCTACTTTCCCTCGCGCGAAGCCGCCGACCGCGCGGCCGTCAAGGTCGCGGCGCTCGGCATGGAGGTCAAGGTGAGCGAATCACGCGGCGCCAAACCGTGGCTGGTGTTCGGTACGCGATTGATGGTGCCGCGCGAAAGGGAGATGGCGCGGCTGCGCACGCTGCTTGACGCCATCGCGGCCGAGGAGCGGGGCGAGTACGATGGTTGGGGCACGCCGGTGGTGAAGTAGCCCACCGAAAAGATTTGATACTTTTCGTCCGCGAACTCCACGCTGCCCGGCCTGTCCGACGAGCACTAAAACTTCACGGGAGGGGCGGGTCATGAAATTTGCTTCGGGTGTGACTGTCTGCGGGCTACTGGTTTCCGTCTTGCCCTCACCCGCCTTCGGGCAAACCCCTATCATCAATGATCAGATCGACTATGCCGGCTTTCGCAAGATCGTGGCCGAAGTCGAGACCGTGCGCGAATCGCGCCGCCTGACCGAGGAGAAGTTCGCCCAGGCGCTGGCCGAGCCCGGCGTCGTGCTGCTTGATGCGCGGAGCGCGAGCATGTTCGCGTTGCGGCATATCAAAGGCGCGGTCAACCTGCCGTTCACCGACTTCACGGCGGAGTCGCTGGCCCGGGTGATCCCGACCAAGACCACCAAGGTGCTCATTTACTGCAACAACAATTTCACTGGGGATTCGCCAGCATTCAGGGTGAAGGCGATAACCGCTTCGCTGAATCTTTCGACCTACACATCGCTGCGCAGTTATGGCTACACCAACGTGCATGAGCTGGGGCCGGCGGTGGACGTGGCGCGGACCGCGCTCGTGTTCGAGGGCGCGGATGTGACGCCACCGCCGAGGCCGGTCGACCGCTGAGTGGAGTCTGGGAATCGGCAACATCCAGTCCGCTCGCTGGGCGCGTCGAACGGCGGAAGGTTACTCCATGCATCCCTCACTTTCCCAGCCGTCCGCGCAGTCCGATTCTGAACGCCGCATCAATCTGCTGGACCTCACCATCGTCGGCATTTGCGGTTTCATCGTGTTCCTTGTCTCGCTGCTGTGTCCGGGTGCCGCTGCGGCGCAGGCGCATACGAGCGCACTCGCCGATTGCGAATATTCGCAGGACAAGGGCATCCGCGACCTGGCGCGAGTTCAAGGACGCGCCGGTGAAGCGGGCTCTCGGACTGCGCGCTGACCTGGATTGACACCGGTCATGCGTGGGGAACTTGTCCGGGCCTTCGTCCGCCCGGGCGTTGCCCTGTAAGGTGCAGGCGCCTCGCGCCGACTCACTTTGTGCGTCATGCGTATGCGCGCGACCCGGCCTCTGCCGGCGCGCGTAGTGACTACCGCTCTTGAGGTGTCCTGTCCGCCCTGTTCCTCTCATCGCATCTCGGAGGAGAATCCATGTCAACGCTGCTCTCCCGCCTCGCCGGCCTCGCCGCGCTCCTTCTCGCGTCATCGGCCCTCGCGCTGCAATCCGTGCCGTATTCCGATAGGGCTCTGGCCGACGCCCAGTCAGCCGGCAAGCCCGTCGCTCTGCATTTTCATGCTGACTGGTGCGGCAGTTGCAAGGTTCAGGCCATGGTCTTCGACACTCTGCGCAAAGAGGGCAAGCCCAGTCTGACCGTGCTCGTGGTCAACTACGACAAGGCGAAGGAGATTCGGTCGCGTTTCGGCGTGCGCGCGCAAAGCACGATCATCGTGTTCAAGGGCGCGAAGGAAACCGCGCGACTGTCAGGCGAGATTCGCGAAAACCGCATTCGCCAGGCGCTCGAATCTGCACTCTGATCGGCTCGCGACGCAGGCGTTTTCGGCTTCAGCCGTGCGCCCGGTCAATACGTGCGGCAAAGCAGCCCCGCTTGGCGAAGTGCGCATGCAGGTAGTCCACGGCAGGGTTGGCGAAAAAGCGCGCAATGCCCTCATCCAGCGTGGCGCCGTCCATCACATCCGCGTCGACCATCATGTGCTGCGCATCGAACGCGCGGAGCGATATCAGGCGGCTCGCAAGCATGGGCGGCACGGTGTGCAGCACAGCGGGCTTCGCTTCGGCATCGTCGGCGACGAAAATCGCGTGGCTCGCGCGATAGGGCGTTGGGGCGGGTTGATGGGTGTGATTCACCAGCAACACTTTGGCGCCCTTGGGCAGGTCGGTCAGCGTGACGCGGTCGGGAAACCCTGGTTGTGCATCCACGGTGTAGCGTCTCGCGCCATGCGCGGCCAGCGCGTCGTCATGCAGGTGGAAGAGAGGGCGGAACGGGGTGGTGTCGAGACCGAGAATGCGAAAGGACATGACGAGCTTCCTGGGCGTTGAACGAACGCGCCATTCTCGCCACGTGCGACCTCGCAGGCACTCCTGATCTTGCGGTCAAATTTCCAGCGCGGTCAGTACTGGCCATCCACCCAGCGGCGCACTGTCGGGTGATGCGCCGACCAGGCTTGCCAGGCCGACTCCGCCCAGCGGCGCGACATCTGCGCGTGCGCCTCGGGATCGGCTGCCGCGAGCACACTCGCCACGGTGATCGTTCCCAAACTGGCCGGACGTTCGAGCTTGACCATGCCCGCCTTGCCCTGGCCGATACGCAGCATGGCCGCGTTGGCATCTTCCGAAGCGAGACCGCGCTCAAGAAACAGGCACAGACGCGCGAGATGGATGCCGACCGACTGAATCGCCTGCCGCGATTCACCACCCGGATGCTGCACCGCATAGGCGTCGACCGAGAGACGGTGAACCGCGAAGAGGTCCGGTTGGCTGTACGCGCGCTCCATCACCTGGCCGAACGCATGCCAGCAGGCTGGTGACGACTCCATGTATGCATGCACCGGGCCGTCGTGGGCCTGAAATGCGGCGCCGCAGCCAGGGCAGGGGGTGAGAGAGATGCGCGGGGCGGACATGTCACTGGACAGGATGAACAATCCGACTCTGCCACAGGATTCAGCCGCCGTCTTGCTTGCTGCCTTGTTCTCCGTCTTGTTCAAACTGACGCACCCGTTCCAGGAACGCCTGTGCGGCCAGCATGTCCCGCCCGGCAAGGTTGTCGGTGAACGCGCGGAATTTCGGCAACGCGTTGAGACGCGGCCCCAGCCAGCGGGACAGCAGCACAGCGATGGGGATGAACGCGAGGCCGCCGGCGATATTGATCCACATGAAGCTCTCGATCCAATTCGGCATGAGGTAGAGATTCACGTCGAACACGCCTTTGAAAAACACGATGAGAAACGGCACGTACCAGATCACCTGACCGATCAGGAACGCCCATTTCAGCATTGTCATTCGCTGCATCTTCAGCCGCTCGATCTCACGCTGCAACGAGAGCACCGGCTGGCTGAAATCCACCGCGCGCAGCTTCGCGCGCTGGCGGATGCTGACGAAGGGGATGAAGGTGATCCAGAGTTGCAGCAGCAGGCCGGGGATCAGGAATTCCCACCAGCCCCAATGGGTGGCATTGAATGCGGTGATCAGAAAGACCGAGGGCAGCCAGACGATGATCTCCAGATTGGCGAGCCAGCCTTTGCGATGCAGGTCCTTGCCATGTTCGGCGACCATCAGTTCGCGGAGCTTGCGGTCGTTGACCTTGAGGTGGCCTTGCAGCGCGCTGTCCTGCGCGCGCCACGCATCGCGCAAACGGTCGATGTTCATTTCAGGTTTCACGAATCAGGCTCCAGTTCCGCGAATCGCGCCGTGAGTTTCTGCTTCAGCCGCGTCATGCGGGTGGTGACATTGGTCGCCGAGAGGCCCAGCACGGCGGCGATCTCGCTGGCGTCGTGGCCCTCCAGATAGAGGAGGACGAGCGCCTTGTTCAGTTCGTCCAGTTCATCGATGATGCGGCGAAGAACCGCCATGTCATCAGCGCGCCCGCCGGCATCCTCCGCGGCGACGGTCTCGTCGAGATCAATGTCGAGCACCGTCTCGTGCGCATCTTTGCCGCGTTCGCCGCGCCAGCCGGAGATGGCGACATTCATCGCGATGCGCGTGACCCACGTGGACTGCTTCACGCCGCGTTCCGCATCGAACGACGGCAGCGCGCGCCAGAGCTGGATGCACATCTCCTGCATCAGGTCGCGGCGCGCGTGCGGGTCGCGGCAATACGCATGGGCGACCTTGTACAGGATGGCCTTGTGCGTGTCGACGAGCGCGGCGAAGGCGGTGTCGTCCGGGTGCGGCAGCGGTGGCATCAGGTGGGCGCGGAGTGTGGCTGGGGCATGGTTGTTGTGGTCTCCGAAATCTTCCTCGGCATCTTGCGGCCATTCAGCATCGCACCGATGGCCGTGGACCGCACCAGCCAGTGGTAGCTCGCGAACATGATCACGAGGCCGGGGCCGACGATGAGCGGAAACTTGATCCACCACGCCCATGTGAGCTGCGACCACACCACTTGCAGTGCGAGGATGATGGGCAGATGAATGATATAGACCCAGTACGATGCGTCGGCGATGTAGCGGCGGGTCGGACTTTCGTTCGAGAGGAATTTCACCGCCAGCGCGATGGCGGCGAGGCTCATGGCCCACGCGGTCGCGTTGTAGAGGAGCGCCATGGCGAACTTGAGTCCGTCGGCCGGCAGCGCCTTGGATGCCGGCAGAACATTGATCGCTGCGAAACACCCGCCCAGCAACACGATGGCGATGAGCGCATGCCGCTTCCATTGCATGGCGAGGGCGTCGAGCAGATCGCGCCGCCGGTCGAGCAACCAGCCAAAGCCGAACGCGAGGCCGAAACACACCCAGGCGGGCACGTTGGCGTAAAGGGTGCGGTCAGGGGTGGGAATGCCGGTCCACATCGTCCACTTCGCTTCGAGCCAAAGCACGACTGCACCCGGCAGCGCGATGAGGAGCAGGCCCACGGGGCGGAACGCGAAGCCCACCGTGCGATCCGCGATGTTGCGCAGCCATCCACGGCGATCGGCCGCGACCAGCACTGCGCGGAGCGGGATCAGTGCTGCGTAAAGCAGCATCAACATCCACAGAAACCAGAGGTGCGTCAGCGGAAAATCGCCCGGCGTGAACTTGGGCCCAGGTGGCGCATCTTTCGGCAGGCCGCCGAACTTGAGATGGGCCGCCCAGACGAGTGCGGCCACGATGCCGGGGAGGACGATGGGCCAGAACGTGACCAGCGGTACGAATATTCGCTTGAAGCGGTTCTTCACGAATTCCGTCAGGCCAAGCCGGTGGAAGAGCAGGTGCGCGAAGAACCCGGCCAGGATGAAGAAGAGCGTCATGCGGAAGACGTGGATGGCGAAAAAGACATAGGCGAGGGTCATGCTTCTCGATGGATCAGCAACGAGCCAGACTTGCGCGCCGGGGATGAAGGAGAGCGTGGCGTGCAGGGCAACGCCAAGCAGCAGGGCGCCGCCACGCACGGCGTCGAGCGCGTGCAAGCGGTGGGAGGGGGACGACAATGCGGTGGACATGCAAAACTCCGTCTGGTGATCTAGTCCCGTTATTCGCGGCCGGTCCGGAAAAATTCACACGGCAGGAAAAAATTCTTTTGTCCATGCTCCCGTGCGAATATTCGCACTCCCGCTGCGGTCGAAAAAGGAAACACCGATGAAAGTCCATGTCTTCAACCAGCAAGGCCAGCTTGCCGGCCCGGTGGAATGCGCCAAGGTCGTGAAAAGCGACGCCGAATGGCAGCGGCAACTGACGCCGGATCAATTCGCCGTCGCACGCGGAAAGGGCACGGAGCGGCCGTTCTGCGGCACGCTGCTCGACAACAAGAAGTCGGGCGTCTACGCCTGCGTGTGCTGCGCGCTGCCGCTCTTCAGTTCCAACGCCAAGTTCGACTCGGGTACCGGCTGGCCCAGCTTCTTCGCGCCCGTCGCGAAAGAAAACGTCACGACCGAAGTCGATGTCAGCCACGGCATGCGCCGCGAAGAGATTCTCTGCGCGCGCTGCGACTGTCATCTCGGTCATGTGTTCGAAGACGGTCCTCGCCCGACCGGGCTGCGCTTCTGCGTGAATTCGGAATCGCTGGTGTTTGTCGACGAGCGAGATCTGGCCACGCTCGCGGACCCGGCCGCTGGCTAGACCAGTCTGAAAATCCGGTCTGGTTCGTCGCGAAGTTCGCCGGATTGTCCGCACAAACCCACGGCCGCCCGGTAACATGCCGAATCAACTAATCCAGCCGTCCAACTTTGGATGATCGCCTGCCTCTCGTGAGTTTGGGGAAACTGCTTTGCGCCCATGCAGCGAGCGGGCTGCTCCTTTTCGCGTGCGGTCTTGCGTTGGCCGCGCCGACGCCCCCGCCCGCGTCGCCGGGTGGCACGGCGTCACCGGTCGAGCTGCCCGACTTCAAGGATCTCTCGCTCGCTGCGCTCTCGCAGCTGCGCGTCGACGGTTGGCAGACGGAGCAGGGCCTCCCGCTCAACACCGTGCAATCGGTCTACCAGACGAAGAGTGGGCATCTTTGGGTCGGCACGGCCGGCGGGCTTGCGCGATTCGATGGGCTGCGCTTCACGACGTTCGAGCCACCCGAGCTTCAGGAGCTGGCCGGTCGCCCGGTGTTCGGATTCATGGAGGACAGCGAAGGCGCGCTCTGGATCGGCAATTTCAACAGCGCGCTTAGATGGCGGAACGGACGGTTCGAGCGCGTGTTCGGCCCGGAGGTCACCGAGCGTCGCCGGGTGTGGGCCTTTGCCGAGGAGAAAGGGTCGGTCGGCAAGACCGGCACCATCTGGGCCGCGACCGAGAACGGGCTCGTGCGCTGGCGCGCAGGCGGCGCCGACGGCAAGGCGGACATCAAGATATATAAGGTCGCCGACGGGCTGCCGACACTCCGCCTGCGTTCGCTCGCGTTCGACCGGCAGGGTACGTTGTGGATTGCGACTTCGGGCGGCGGGCTGGTCGCATTCGCCGGCGAAAAGTTCACCGTCTACTCCACCGCCAATGGTTTGCCTCATCACGAAGTGCGTCATGTCGTGGCTGACCCCAGGGGCGGCATCTGGGCGGCGACGGCGGGTGGCGGCTTGGTGCGCATGATCGATGGCCAAATGCGGGTGTTCACGACGCGCGACGGGCTGCCCACCGATCACCTCACCGCGCTGGCACTGGGACGACGCGGCGAACTCTGGATCGGCACCTGGGGCGCCGGTGTTGCGCGCCTGCGCGACGGAAAATTCTCGACGATGAATGCCGCCGGCGGGTTGGCCGGCGACCAGATTTGGTCGATCCTCGTGGATCGCGAAGACAGCGTCTGGGTCGGCACCTGGGTCGGCGGGCTGAATCGGCTGCGCGAGCGCGCATTTTTTCCGCTGGGAAAGTCCGAGGGCCTCACCCACGACAACGCGCGGAGCATCCTGCACGCGAAGGACGGCGCGGTGTGGATCGCATTGGCGGGAGGCGGGGTGAACCGCATCGCCAACGGGCAGGTGAGCGCGATCGGCTTGCGCGAGGGCCTGCCCAGCCTCGAAGCCTCTGCGTTGCTCGAGGACCGCGACGGCTCAATCTGGATCGGCACATACACCGAAGGTGCCGCGCGCTGGCGGCCCGGCGCCGGGCGAATCGAGCGCTTCGGCAAGCCGCGGGGCATGGCCAGCGCGGATGTGCGCGCTTTCTTTCAGGATCGCTCGGGCGCGGTCTGGATGGGCACCAAGTCCGGTCTCGCGCGCTTTGATGGCCGCGTGTTTGTGCCGGTGAAAGACGAGGGCGCCCCGAGCGAAGGCGTCGCCGCCATCGCCGAGGACCGCGCGGGCAATCTCTGGTTCGGCACCACCGGCAGCGGTCTCGTTCGCTTCGCCGACGGCCGCTTCACCACCTTCACCCGCAACGACGGTCTGGTGTCAAACTGGATCGTCTCGCTCCACGTCGATGCCGGCGACGCGCTCTGGATCGGCACAGTGGGCGAAGGCCTCAATCGCTTGAAGGCGGGCAAGTTCGCCAGCGTGCGGACGGCCGACGGCCTGTGGGATGGCGTCGTGCAGACGATCATCGAGGACAAAAGCGGTCACTTTTGGATTTCCTGCAATCGGGGTTTCTATCGCGTCGCGCGCGCCGAACTGGACGCCTTCATCGAAGGTCGGGCCGAGCGGGTGACCTCGCGGGCGTTCGGACCCGGTGACGCGCTGCGCAGCACCACCTTCGCCGGCGGTGTGCAGCCGGCCGGCGCCATCGACGCGAGCGGCCATGTGTGGCTGCCGTCGTTCAATGGCCTGGTCATCATCGACCCCGCGCGCCTGCCGGGCGCGGGCGAGCCCCCCGAGGTGGTGCTCGAGGACGTGCTGGTACACGACAAGCCGGTCTCCGCGGACGCTGGCGTGTCGCTGCCGCCCGGCTCAGCGCCGCTGGCCGTGCGTTATTTCGCCCGCACGCTCAATCAGGCGGAGCGCGTGCAATTCCGCTACCGCATGGACGGACTCACCCGCGACTGGGTGCTGGTCGGCCGCAATCGCGAGGCCACGTTCCCCGCGCTGCCCCACGGGCGCTACGAGTTGCAGGTGGCGGCGTCTCTGGACGGCACGCGCTGGAGCGAGCCTTCTCCGCCGGTGCGCGTGACGGTCACGCCATTTTTCTGGCAGACGGCCTGGTTCATCGCGCTGGCATTGCTCGGCGCCGCGTTCGCGTTGTTCGGGCTGTATCGGCTGCGCACGCGGCAGCTGCAGCGGCGGCATGACGAGATGGAGCAACTGGTGGCCGAAAAGACGGAGGCGCTGCGGCTTGCCAACGAGCATCTGTCGCGGCTCTCGTTCATCGATGCGCTGACCGGGCTCGCCAACCGTCGCCGCATGGACGAAACGCTGGAGACCGAGTGGCGCCGCGCCGAACGCGCCGGCCTGCCGCTCGCCATCGTCATGGCCGACATCGATTACTTCAAGGCCTACAACGATTCGCTCGGCCACCCCGTGGGCGACAAGTGCCTCATCAAAGTGGCCGAAGTGATCGCGACCGCGGCCGGCCGCGCGGGCGATCTTGCCGCGCGCTATGGCGGCGAGGAATTCGTCGTCCTCATGCCCGGTGCGGACCATGCCGCGGCAACCGCGTTCGCCGAGCGTGTTCGCGCCGCGTGCGAGGCCTCGGCCATTCCCCATCCCGCCTCGCCGGCTGGCAAGTTCGTGACCGTCAGCCTTGGCGTGGCGGCGGTCAAACCGTCGGCCGGCAGTTCCGTCGCCGAGGTGATGGCGCTGGCCGATGCGGCGCTCTATCGCGCCAAGCAGGATGGGCGCAATCGGGTGCGCTGACTTGCGCTGCTGCGTTTTGGCCGCGCGGCTTTCTGGTCTGGCGCTCTGCGCCGGATTGATGTTTGGCTGCGCATCCAATCCGCCGTCAGCCGATGGATTCCAGCGCACCACGCCGGAAGAGGCCGGTTATTCGTCAGAGAAGTTGGCAGCGCTACCGGCCTTTCTGGAGGCCGCCGGCTCCGAATCGCTCTTGCTGCTTCATGATGGCAAGGTGTTGTTCGAATGGGGCGACATCCGCAGAAAGCGTCTGGTGCATTCCATTCGCAAGGCGCTGCTGAACAGTCTGATCGGCATCTGCCTGGAGGAAGGCAGGCTGCATCTCTCGCTCACACTGGACCAGATGGGCATCGATGACATTCCACCGTCGCTGACCTTGGTGGAGAAGACCGCAACGCTTGAGCAGGTCTTGCAGTCGCGCTCGGGCGTGTATCACGACGCGGCCGCCGAGTCCGACGGCATGGCGGCCAGGCGACCGTCGCGCGGCAGTCACGGGCCGGGTACGCACTACTACTACAACAACTGGGACTTCAACGTGGCCGGCCATGTCTACGAGCAGGCTTGCGGCGCGATCATCTACGATGCCTTTGACGCCCGCATCGCTCGCCCGCTTGGCATGCTGGACTACGCAAACAGGATCGTGGCGGAACCGACGGATGGGGCGGCGATTCCGCCGCATGCGGATGGGTTCTACAAGCATGAACCAGAGCGGTCGCGCTTTCCCGCCTATCACTTTCGGCTGTCTGCCCATGACCTGGCGCTGTACGGTCAGCTTTTTCTGCAACGTGGACGCTGGGAAGGGAGGCAGCTCGTGCCGGCGGACTGGATCACGCGGAGCACCCGGCCGGTGTCCATTCTCAATGAACGCTATGGACTGGCGTACGGCATGCTCTGGGATGTCCTGGTCCCCGCGGTCGGCGATGAATATCCGCCGTTCTTTCACACGGGATTGGGCGTGCATATGTTGGGCGTATACCCCAGGCAGAAGCTGGTGCTGGTGCATCGCGTGAACACCGAGACAGGTCAGACTTTCGATGATGGGAATCTGATTCGCCTGATCCGCATGGTGCATGGCGCGAGGATCGCGCAAGCCGCCACTGCGCGTTGACCGGATCGCGAAAATTCTCGATTGCGCCACCTAGAATCCGCCCATGCTCAAGCACACCCTGATTTTCGGCGCTGTCGCCGGTCTCCTCATCGCCTGCCTCAAGTTCATCGAGTATCGCTGGCTGGTCGTCGCGCACTCGGTGGAGATTTACGGCGCGCTGGTGGCGGCGGTGTTCGCGGCGGTGGGCATCTGGCTGGGGCTCAAGCTCACCCGCGAGAAGGTGGTGGTGAAAGAAGTCCAGGCCCCTGCCGAGTTCATCCGCGATGACGCGAAGGTGGCGGAGCTGGGCTTGACCCCGCGCGAGCTGGAAATGCTGGTCCTCATCGCCCTGGGCCTCAGCAACAAGGAGATCGCCGACAAGGTGTTCGTGAGTGAAAACACCGTGAAGACCCATCTCGCCCGCATTTTCGATAAGCTCGGCGCCAAACGCCGCACACAGGCGGTGGAGCGGGGCAGGGCGCTCAGGCTGATCCCCTGACGGTGCAACCGTCAGACTTTCGGATGATTTTTCAGGGATTTCGGCAAAATCATCCTTTCGGGTGACGCGAATCGCCGTCCTGCTGGCTGGAATGGCGGCTCCAACAACCCCCAACGGATGCCCTCATGAAAAAGATCGTTCTCACCTTCGGCCTCATCGCCGGCGCCATCATGTCCGCCATGCTGGTCGCGGCCATTCCCCTCAAGGACAACCTTGACTTCGACAAAGGCGCCGTCGTCGGTTACACGACCATGGTGCTAGCCTTTCTGATGGTGTATTTCGGCGTGCGCACCTATCGCGACAACGTGGCGGGCGGCACCATCACGTTTGGCCGCGCGTTCAAGGTGGGCCTGCTCATCTCGCTGGTTGCCAGCGCGTGCTACGTCGCGACGTGGCAGGTCGTGTACTACAAGTTCCTGCCCGATTCCGGCCAGAAGTACGTGGCCTATGAGCTGGAGAAAGCCCGCAAGGCCGGCGCACCCGAGGCGAAGCTCGCGGAAATGAAGGCGGAGATGGACAAGTTTCTGGTGATGTATCAGAACCCGTTCTTCAACGTCGCCATCACGTTCATCGAACCGCTGCCGGTCGGCATCGTGTTCACGCTGGGCTCGGCCTGGTTTCTGAGCCGGCGACGCAAGGAAGCTGTCGCTTGAGTCTGCGCGAATATTCGCATCCACACGAACGAAAACTTGAAAGGATCACACCATGAAACTCGGCGCTTTCTCCATCAGTCTTGCCGTCAAGGACCTGGCCGCCTCGCAGCGTTTCTATGAAATGCTGGGCTTCACCGTATTCGGCGGCAACGCGGCCCAGAACTGGCTCATCATGAAAAATGAGACCACGATCATCGGTCTCTTCCAGGGCATGTTCGACAAGAACCTGCTCACGTTCAACCCAGGATGGGATAGTGATGCCAAGCTCGTGCCCGGCTTCACCGATGTGCGCGAAATTCAGCGGCGCATCAAGGCGCAGGGCGGTGTGCTGTCGCAGGAGGCGGATGAAACCACGACCGGCCCGGCGAGCTTCGTGATCGTGGACCCCGACGGCAATCCTGTGCTGTTCGATCAGCACGTCTGATGCGAATATTCGCAACACGCGAGGTAACGCCAGATGCAACTTGTGTTCACCAAGGGCGCTGACAAGAACGACCGCCTCGACATCCATCGGGATGATGGGGCGGTCGAGACCATTCAGTGCCCGAAGCAGCGCATCATTCCCCACGACATGGTGCACTACGCCGTCGAGCACACGCTGGTGAAGCGCGGTTTTCTCGGACGGGTGAAAGACGGCGAGCGCGCCATGTTCACCATGCTTCCGGAGGCGGAGAGCGATGCCGTCGAGCGGCTGGTCGAGGTGTTTCAGGGCGATGGCTGGTCGGGCGGCGGCAGCGCGGCGGCCGACATGATCGACCTCTATCGGGTGACCTGCGACGCGCGGGGCTGCCCGATGCTGCCGGTTACCGCGGCCGACATCGACGCCGTGCGCGAGCGCATTGCCGAGCTGGATACCGCGTGGCAGGGTGTGCCCGTCGGAGGAGTGCTCACGCTCGCCTTCTGAGCGCCGCGAATATTGTTCCAAACTCGCCTGAAGCGATCTTGGAATCTCTTCGGGACTGCCTGCGGCACCCAAGAGAAGGCCCAATGGCCTTCTCTTAGGTGCACTGCGGGACGCCGCGCGCCGTGGCAAGCCGGCCGACTACGCATTCGCGAGCCAGCGCAAGGTGGCCGTGCGGTGCCGCGTTTGCGCTACCTGGAAAAGACGGAGAAACATGCACACCCGTGGGCGTTCATTTTCCACAAGACGCCCAAGCAAGAGGGGGATGCTGGCCCGCTTCGGCTGGAACGACCGCATGCCGCGATTCCTCGATCTCAACCGAATGGCGGCTGATGCCCGTCTGAAAGTCCGACTGGCCGCGACGGCCGAGTGGCGGCCGGCTTTGCGGCAGGGCGCGAGTCCGCGATAATTGCATCTGAACGCGTGTCGCGATGGCGCGCGGAAACAAATTTCTGGAGCTAGCCCCGTGCATCTCATCATCGGTTTGTTGATCATCGGCGTCGCGATTTTCGTGCTGTACAAGCTGTCCGCGTCAAACGGCGCCGCGGTGGAGCCGCCCGCAGGCGGAAAGAGCGACCGGCCATTCGCATTCCTGGCCAACGGCCTCATTTTTCAGCGGCGCGCCGGCGGCGCCGTCGAGCAGTTGCACAGCCTGTACGCGCAGGAGGCCGCCGACAAGCGCGAAAGGGCGCGCGATCGGCATAGCTGGAAGGAGGGAACGAGCTTCAACATCGCCGCTGGTGGCGGCATGCGCAGCTTCAAGGCCGCAGACAAGCCGGTGCAGGCGACTTCGGTGGCACGGGCGGCCAACGGCGACCTGCTCTACTTCATGAGCGATGACCATGTTGGCGGCCTGTTCCGCCGAGTGGCGGAAACTGGCAATGAATTGCGTGTGATGCTGCGCCAACACCTTCATCTCTCCGACCTCAACCCCGCGCCGCTCGGCGACAGGGTGGCAGCGTCGGTGCGCCAGTCCGATGGCGTGTCCAACATCGTGATGTTCAAGGACGACGGCAACCAATTTCGCGAAGTGACCGGTGGCGACACGGTCGACACCTCGCCCGCCTGGGTGCTGGACGCACCGAAGAAACTGCTTTTCCAGTCAGCCGGCCTCGCACGCGATCCGCAGGGCTACATCGTCGCGCAGGGCCATGCCAGCATCCAGATGCTGGACATGGATTCGGGCAGCGTTTCGACAGTGCTGGAGGATGCGCGCTTCGACTATCTCAGGCCGCGTGTCTGCCCGGCTGGAAACCTCCACTTCATTCGCCGTCCCTACGAGGCGCCGCGATACGGCGCCGGCAGCATGATCCTGGACACGCTGCTGTTTCCCTTTCGACTGCTGCGCGCGTTGTTCCACTATCTGAATTTCTTCTCTCTCATGTACACCAGGAAGCCGCTCACCAGCGCATCCGGCCCCGCAGTGCAGGCGGACATGAAGAACATCCTCCTGCAGGGAAAACGCATCGACGCCGAGCAGGCGCTGCGCAACGAGCGTCCGGTGCAGGGCGTGCCGTCGCTGGTGCCGACGAGCTGGGAGCTTGTGCGTCGCGATCGTGACGGCGCGGAGCGTGTGCTGGCCTCGAGCGTGGCGACTTACGACATCGCGGCGGACAGCACGGTGGTGTACTCCAACGGCCGCGGCGTTTTTGTGCTGGAGAAGAACGGCAGCGCCCGCCATGCGTACACCGGCGATCTGATCGGCGATCTTGTCGCCGCCGGATAGGGTTCGCGTTCCCTTGATCTGAAAGTAACTGCGGTACTGCGAATATTCGCAGTACCGTGCCCGAATCGTGTCAGACCTCGCAGAACCATGCCCCCATCCTCCCCGCCGTACGATTCCCGCTCGCATTCGCTGACCGGCCAGTTTCCGGCGCCGTATCGCCGCCAGGCCAGCCTCTATTTGCCCGACGGCGATGAGCGCCGTCGCATCGAAATCCTGAGGCGGCGATTCAATCCCGCGCAGGCCGCGCTGATTCCGTCGCACGTCACCCTGTGTCGCGAAGGCGAGGTGGCGGACTGGGACGAGCTCGCCGCGCGCGCCGGTGCGTTGCCCTCCATCCAGGTCACGCTGCGATTCGGCCCACCGGTGCGTGAAGGCAATCTCGTGTTCTTACCGGCGACGGGGCCGGTTGCGCAGTTCGACGATTTGCGCGCGGCATTGTTGAGCGGTGGCCGCGCACCGCCCCGCCGCGAGACGCCGCATATCACGCTCGTGCATCCGCGGAATGGCGTGTGCGATGACGCCGTGCTTGGCGAAATCCGCGCTGCGACGCAGCCGTTCACCATGACCTTTTCCGCGATCACGCTCATCGAGCAACGCAACGGCGGCGTGTGGCGTACATGGTCAAAGGTGGATAGTCTCGCCTGAGCGGCGCGAGTCGTATCCGCCGCCTTCGCGACAGCGGATTCACCAGGCCGGCCTCTTCGGCCCGAGCAGCGGACAGCCATCAGCCGGCGCTGCCGCAAGCGACCCACGCGCGGGACTAGCGCCGCGCCGCCCGCTGCGCGTCCGGTCGGCGACTCGCGATTCGACTTTCCACCGAACGTACGGTCAATTCGAGCATGGCTGCGGCGAGAATCTGATCCTCATACCGCCGATCCCCCTGCCGGAATTGTCCATACAGTTCACGCAAGCGCGCCGCATCGACCAAACCCTGGTCGGCGAGGCGCGGCTCGGCGAAAAGGTCGCGCAACCGAGGCGCCGCGTCCTGACTCAACGCCTTGTGCATGACGCCGAGAAACGTCTCCAAATGTGTGGGCCGGGTGATGAGGCGCGGGCAGCCGTAGGACGCGAGCACCTTGCGATGCACGGTGCGGTCCTCGCGCCATAGAAACGGCAGCCGGCGGCAGAATTCCACCAGTTCGGGTGTGCAAAGCGGGCTCACCGGCCAGATGCCCTTCCTGAGATAAAGCGCCGACACGGCCGCCGCCGACTCCAACGCCGAGCGATAGAGCAGCGGTTCGGGTGCCGGGTCGAGGTCGTCAACGCCTTCGTGGTACGCGTCGTCGGCGTAACGGGTCAAGGTGGGAGCGGCCGGTTCGTGACTATCGGCCACTTCGCGGGTGTCGTCCCGGCAATTCGAGTCGATGTCCATCGAATCATCGGGCATTTCATCGCAGTCGGACGCCTCCGGCCCGCCGTCCACTTCGCCCCATTGCAGCGAGCAAAGCTCATCGCCACCCATGCCGGTGAAAATCGTGTCCACGCCATCGGCCCGCGCCAGATCCATCAAGTGGCCCACTGCCTCGTCATAGAACTCGCCAAACGGAATCATCCCGTCGGTGCGAACGCGCGCGCTCGTTGGCCCGAATGGCGGCTGGGTGGCGGCGGGAAACGAGCGGTCGATCAGGCCGAAGCGGCGCACGGTGTCGTCTCGGCGGCGTCGCTGCCACTCGCCGTCCGGGCCAGGCATGATCATGCCGTAGCTGCGCACGCCGGGGCCGCGCAGACTCGCTGCGCTCGCGGCGACCAGCGTCGAATCCAGACCGCCGCTCAGTTCCAGCGCGACAATCTGTTCGTCGGAGAGGATGCGCATGTGCATCGCCGATTGCAGGATGTCCTTGAACGCGGCCGTCACGCGGGCGCCAGGCTTCAGCCGGCGCGCCTCGGCGTGGCGCTCCGCGCTTGGGTAGCGAATGGCGATGCGTTCCAGCGTCGGCCCGATGCGGGCCACCGAACGTTCCGTGAGCATATGAATGTCCGGGAAAATCGTGCGCCGGGAATAGGGGTGGTCGAGTTCAACCAGATACTTCGCGGCGAACGCGGGATCGAGTTTTGCGTTGGGCAGCGCTTCGTAGAGGGCTGCGATGTCCCAGTGGGCGTGCAACACGCCGTTGCGCGCGAGCAAATAGATGGGCGCGCTGCCCCAGCGGCCGCAGCCCAGGCGCACGCCGGCGCTGTCGCCTTCATGCACCACTTCAACATAATTGAAATCCAGCGGCCGCTGTCGCAACGCGCGGAGGTGGTCGTCCAACGCGCGTTCGGAAACCAGGCCGATGCGCTCCAGGTTGACCGATTCTCCACGCATTCGCTCTCGCACCGAGATGAGGGTGCGTTTGGCCGAAGCGATGCACTCGGCATGCAAGGCGTTGTGCGCGAACGGTTCGATCACGCTACGGCCGAACGTCCAGCCCGAGGCTGTCCTCACCGGGCGGCGGATGAGATCGGGGGCGTGCAAAGTCATGCGAAGCATGATGTGTTCCTGTGCTGGCGACGTGAATCCAATGTGCGGGCGGTGGCGGGCGGCCCTGAGAGCGCCCGCCACCGCAGTGCGTCAAGTCAGACGTTGCGCCTAGCGCTTCTTCTTCCGCTTCGCGTCCGTGGTGCCACTGGGCTTCTTGGGCGGCGGCGGTCCCTTGCGTTTGCCCTTCGCATCACGCGCGCCGGCGATCTTGGCCTCGGGCGCCTCGACGAATTTCTTCTTGCCCTTGGCATCGCGGGCGCCAGCGATCTTGGCCGTCGGTGTGTCGGCGGCGCGCTTCTTCTTCCGCTTCGCGTCCGTGGTGCCACTGGGCTTCTTCGGTGGCGGCGGGCCCTTGCGTTTGCCCTTCGCATCACGCGCGCCGGGCGCCTTGGCTTCAGGCGCCTCGACGAACTTCTTCTTGCCCTTGGCGTCGCGCGCACCAGCGATCTTGGCCTCGGGTGCGGCGACGAATTTCTTCTTGCCCTTGGCATCGCGGGCGCCGGCGATCTTGGCCTCGGGTGCCTCGACGAACTTCTTCTTGCCCTTCGCATCGCGGGCGCCAGCGATCTTGGCCGTCGGTGTGTCGGCGGCGCGCTTCTTCTTCCGCTTCGCGTCCGTGGTGCCGCTGGGCTTCTTCGGTGGCGGCGGGCCCTTGCGTTTGCCCTTCGCATCACGCGCGCCGGGTGCCTTGGCTTCAGGCGCCTCGACGAACTTCTTCTTGCCCTTGGCGTCGCGCGCGCCGGCGATCTTGGCCTCGGGCGCCTCGACGAACTTCTTCTTGCCCTTCGCATCGCGGGCGCCAGCGATCTTGGCTGTCGGTGTGTCGGCGGCGCGCTTCTTCTTCCGCTTCGCGTCCGTGGTGCCGCTGGGCTTCTTGGGCGGCGGCGGACCCTTGCGTTTGCCCTTCGCGTCACGCGCGCCGGGCGCCTTGGCTTCGGGCAGCGGCGTCACGGTGGGCGATGAAATCAAATCGGCGGCACTTGGCTCGGCTTCATCGGCGACACCTTCAAAGATATGCATGCCGGTGGGGATGCCACTGGCGTTGGAACTAGAGCTGGGACTCATTCTTGTTGCCTCCTTGTGGTGATTTGTGGTGGTTGACGACTTTCGACTGCTCTATGCGAAACCCTGGCTTCCCCCCACCGCGTCAGCGTCGGATCGATGGCATGCGTGCCGGGGCAGGACTCGTGGGGAATGCGCGCCTTGCTCGCGGCGACACATCCGCACAGGCGGCACACCCGCTTCTCCGGAAGCAGCGTGCCCACGATCTTGTGAATGGCGCGACTCGGTGGCTCGGCCAGGTTTTCGCAGTTGAGGCAGGCGTTCCAGCGTCGCGCATAGGTGAGATCGTCGACGGGCTTGAAGCCGCGAGTCGCCCAACGCAGCAAGGAAGCGGAAGCTTGGGCGGCCAGTTCAATCGAGGAAGCGGGCGACATGCTGGCCGCCTCATTGGTGTTGAGCGCGCGAAAGCGGAGGTGTCCCGGATCAACCTTGGGCGCCGCGGCGAGCAGATGCCGGACCAGCTCAGGTGAGCCGGCGGCGGCCATCAGCCGGCGCCCGAAGTCGGGATGCAAGACAGCGGCCCGCACCACCGCTTCGTCGACAGGACCTTCCAGGCCGAGGTGCGCTCCGAGACGCGTGCGTATTTCCGGCAACGACTCGGCGGCAGCAAGACGCAAGAGTGACTCTTCCATCAATCGCTTCTCCATTCGGGTGGCCGGACTGCGTGGAGAGCAGCGGGCACAAAGATGCCGCCGTCAACCTCAATGGGTTGATTCATCTCGGTGTGCAGTGCGCCGTTGGATCGATACCACGCTTCCGAACCGATCCACGGTCGGTTTGGAGTGCTGCGATCCAGGCCGTCATCTCCATCGAGGGCATCCACCATTGATGACGGCGCGGCATCCGCCATCTGATCACCGGCCACAACGCCGTTGAGCAACAGCAAGTGGCCGTTCAGGTTCTTGTCAGGCGGGGTGAGGCTCGTCGCGACATCGGTGAGACTGCCGGTAAAGCTGCCAGTGTTGAGCTGGGTGATGCCGACGCTGGCACTGGTGTGATCCGTGAGCCTGTCGCCATACTTCAACAGGCCGGCGGCAACCAGGCGATGGTCGTCCAGCAACAGCATCCGCGTCGCGGGTAAGACCAGACTGCGCTGCGCACCGTTCAGCAAATAGCTCACGTAAGTGAAGTTGTTCGCGTTCTGCGCCGTGCTCACGCTCTTGCGCGCCACGACGTGTTCCAGGAACACGAGATTGCGTCCCGCCGCGAGGACCTTGGTTTGTCCTTCCACCACGGCGGAAAGCGGAATCTGCGTCCAGCCTTGCACGGCGATCGGAGTGTCGCTCTGACCGCCGGACCACACGCCGCACAAGCAATAGCAGTACTTGCCGTCGACATGAAACATGACTTGCTTGTTGGGCGGCAACCCCAGATCCCGGCATGCGGACTCGATGGAGCGCGCATTGCCGTAGCAGAAGGAGTTGCCGCAGTAGGTAACGGGCATTTACGGCGCCGGCGCGCATTGCGCGCAATCAGGTTTCTTCGGCCCGGCCATCGCCGCTTCCCAGGTGGAGATGCGGCAATCGTTGCTGGGATACCCGCGCCCGGCCTTGTCTTTGCGCACGGCGGTGTTGTTCAGCGTCGAGCCGTCCGGCGCCTTCATGCCCATGTATTTGTAGAGCGTCTTGACCTGGTCAATCGCTTTCTCGGTCGACTCGAAGTACTGCTCGCCGAACCACACGTTGCGCAGCGCGACACCTGCGCCGTAGAAGTCGGCTTCGCCTTCGCAGGTCACGCCGGACTTGGAGCCGTCGGGCTTGCCGTTCAAGTGTCCGACCTCGTGCGCGAGCGCCAGGGCGACACCTTCATAGTCGAAGCCCTCCACTCGCGACAGCCCGCCGGACAGATAGACATATTTCTTCCCGTCCGTGACCCACGACGATGAATTGATGTCCTCCGAGTACCAGTCAAAGAGGAAGTTGATGTCCTTGTAGATCGGACGAAAGATGCGGTCGAGCAGCCACTCGCACATCTCAAGCGCGTAGGGGTCGTTGTAGGGACGCTTCGGTGCGACCAGGCGCAGGAAATCGGCCTGCCACCACGGCAGAAAATCCGCCGCGTGCGAAGGCACGGACACGAGCATGCTCGCGCGAGGATGGAATCGACCCCCATTGACCATGATGACTTCGTCGCTGTCGGAGACCTTCGAACCATGCTTCTTCAACCATTCCGGCGAGCCGACGATCTCGGCGCCGCGACGAAGATCGACGATCGGCGTGGCAGAGCCGATGGGATAGTTGACATAGGTCTCCACGGCGAAATCGCCGCTCACCACGCCGTTGGTGAGAATGAGATGGCCGTTGAGGTCCGGGTCGGGCGGCGTCATGGAGGTCGCGATTTCCCAGAAGCCGCCGTCGTAGGCGCCCCATCTCAAATCGTCGATGCGAACAGGCGCGCCATTGCGGTCGAGCAGCTTGTCATCGGGCGTGATGTTCGCCGCGGCGCAAAGCCCCTTTTCGGCGAGCAGGAAGGGATGGCTTTGGGTACAGACCAATGTCTGCTTTTGCCCGTCCACCGTGAAGGTGAGATAGATCGTGTTGTCAGTGTGCGCGCGCGGCGCCATGGATCGTTGACCGGCGACCATGGGCTGGAATTTCAATGCGCGTCCCGCGGCGAGAATCTGGGTTTTGCCGGTCTCGACCTTCTCGATGGGCGTCTTGCTGCCGTCCGCGAGTGTCACCAGCGAACCTTCGCCGATGCAACTGCAGATGCAGTAGCAGGTCAGGCCCTTTTGCGGGTGGTACATGATTTCCTTGCCCGCCGACTTGCCGAGATCATGGCAAGTGGAATCGATGTCGCCCTTCTGGCTTTCGCAGTAGTTGGGAATCGTGTCGCTGCAATACTTGACGGCCATGAGTCTCTCCCTTTCAGTTGATGGGCACTCCGTAATAGGAGCGCATGTAGGTCATGATGTCCTGCTTGGTTTCGGCCCGGTTCTTCGCAAGTAGCGGTCCCCAGACCGGGTTGGTTTCGAGCTCGATGAGCAATTTGTCCGCCTCATCGCTCACTGCTGGCATGACGGTGGGCGGCGGTCCGGCCGGCAGCTCCTGGATCAGCCAGTAGTTGTTGCTGATGCTCTCCGCATCCGGTTTGCGGGCGTCGGCGGGCAGCGATTCGCCGGGGTCCTTGAATTGCGGCGGCACGCGGCTGACGTAGGTGACGCGATGCAACACCCGCCAGACTTCGTTGACGTTGGCGAGCGACTGCCGCAGGGCGAGCGCGTCGGGATCGAACGTCCCTGTGTACGGCCCCTGGCGTTGCAGCCAGTCTTCATCGACGACGGACTTGAAGTCGTCGAAGTTTCGTTTGGACGGCGCCAGATAGAAACTCATGAATCGGTAGCCCTTCACCTTGCCCGGCGACGGATCATCGGTGTAGATGAGGTCCTCGGGGCTCTCGCCTTCCTTGATGAGGCCCACATAGCTTTCGCCGTTGACCTGCGCATTGAGCATGAACGACTCCGACTCGTTCTTCGACTTGGTGGCCTGGGTCATGATGTGGCCGCCAAAGAGCGCGTCGAGCTCGAACGACACGCCCGCGCTGAATTTCATCTCGGTGTAGAAGCCGCCCAACCCGTTGAAGTCGTACGAGCCGCCGCTTTGTTCCTCGCGGATCGCGGTGTACTGCTCCTCCTCGGCGTAGAGCCCGCCGTCGGAGGTCCAGACGTAGGTGTTGACCATGTTGCGGCGGGCCATCTTCCGCCTCCACTCCTCGGACGTGATGGCCTGGCGCTTGCGTTCCCCCATGAGGATGTTGCCAAGATCGTTCGACGCGTCGCCGATGTCGCCAGGCTGGAAATTCACCACGTTCTGGCGGCGGCCGATGCTGCCCGCGTCGAAGTTGTCGAAGTAGGTTTGCAGCTGGTTGTGTTCGCGCTCGATCAACTGTTTCAGCGCATAGGCCTCCAGCGGCTTGAAGTAGCTGCCGTATTCGCCCGGTTGAAGATTCTTGTACGACTCCTCGGGCTGAAATCCGATCCAGCCGTCCAGCGTCCCGTTCTTCACATAGGTGGCGCGCAGCTTGAACATGATGATGTTCATGTCCTCGGGAATGTCCGGGTTGGGACGCAACTGGTAGGACACCAACGCGCCGCTCCCCTGGATGCGCAACGCGTACATGTCGGCGGTGCCGGAGCGCACCAGCGCGTAGCCCATGTTGTTGGGGAAATACATCTGCCCCACGCCGTTGTCGATGCGATAGTTGTTGACCTTCCAGGCGCCGCGCACCTCGACGACCTTGCGCGCCGTGATCTGCGTCTCGTTGCTGATCTGCGCTTCCGCTAGCCAACCCAGATTGAGATCAAAGGTGGCCTGGACGCCGATGTTGGCGATGAAGCCGAAGAGCAGGGTCGAGACACCCAATCCCGCCTCGGTCTCGGTTTCAAAATTCGCGCCCAGACGCGTGTTCAGCGTCATGTTGAAACCCGTGTCGCGGGTCGCGGAATAAGAGAGCGTGCGCGCGCCCATCTCATCCACAGAGATGCTGCTGACGCCGTTGTAGCCGGTTGGAAAGCCAGGATCGACCTTCAGGTTCTCCGACGGTACGGGCGGCGCGCCCTCGATGTAGCCGATGAGCGTGGGCGCCATTTGCGCCTGCCCGATGTACTGCACATCCAGGTCGCCGACCTTGTAGTTGCCGAAGAGGCCCAGCGAATGATCAGCCGCCACATACATGTAGGCGCGCATGTACACCGCCTGGGCCACGCCATAGGCGTCCGTCTCCAGAACGCCGTACTGTTGCGCGCCGGGTGCGGAAGGGCCCGCCACGTTGTACGGCGTGACCGGACCACCCAGGGCGTTGCGCACTTGCGGGAGCTCGATGCCGATGGGGGCCAGCGACGGCTGCCACACGGGTTGATCGTTGCCGATCCATTCGCCATCCGCGCCGTAACCGGTGCGATCCGCGAGGATGACGCCCGAGCCATCGTCCGCCGGCCAGTAGCCCACCAGACCCGGTTCGCCGCCCATCAACTGGATGAACATGTTCTCCCGCAATTGCCGCGCGTTGCGCTGCTGCCGCCACACACGTAGATCAAGCAGCGTGCCGGTGAATTGGCGCGCGAACGCGGAACGGTACAGCGTGGCCGCGATGGTGAGTTGCGCATCCGCGTAGCCGAGCGCATCCAGCGGAATCCGATCGCTGGGTGCCTCGCTGCCATCGATGTAGAGGGTCCACCCCGCCTTGAACGTTGTGTGGATCCACATCTTGTCCACGGCCTCGGCGCTGAGCTCCAGCGCCGCGTCGTTGATCAAGGCGTTGTTGTCGCCCTTGGCGTCGTAGGCGACGCGGCCCTTGCCGGTGTCCAGTGTCCAGTTGCTGATCAGCCCCTCGGCATTGGGTTCCAGACGCCGATTGGCGAAGTATTCGATCTGCCAGTTCATCCGGCCGGTTTTCCAGAGCCGAATATCGCCGATCGCACCCTGGAAGTAATCCGCATAGGCGCCCGAGCCGATCATCATGGCCGACTCGCACGGGACGATGGGATCGGTCACATGATCGAAGGCTTGCAGCACGCCGTCGATGAACACCTTGTGCGCGAACTGGCCCTTGTCGACGCGCACGAAATTGCCCGACACGAGCTCGCCGTTGCTGGTGCCGGCGAGATCCATGACCGTCGTGCCGTAGAGGTCCGAGCAGGGCCAATAGCCGGCGAGGCCGCGGTCGCTGGCGCTGGGCGGGCGAGTGATGCGTTGGCGGATCTCGTCGACCGTCAGCCCGCGATTCCAGATCGAGAGGCTGTTGATCATCCCAGTGAAGGACTGTTGCGTGGTCATGCCGCCCACGCTGTACGCGGTATCGAATCCCGTCGGTGCAAGGCTGGCCGGATTCCTGATCTCCGCACTGGCCGCGTGCAGCGTGCCGACGGCCTGGCCATCCACGTACAGCTCGACACCCAGCGCGTCGCTGTAGCGGCCGGCGATGTGGATCCAGTCGTTGGCGCGCAGCGCGCCGGGCGCTGTCCTGGTCTTTTCCTCGCCGCCGACATAGGCGGTGAAGGTCGGCACGCCGTTGTCCAGGTAGAGCAGGAACGGCACCTGCTGCCGGGGATCGACGCTCTGGATGAGTATCTGGATGCCCTTTTTGAAGGCGCCCACGCTTTTGATCCACATCATCGTGGTCACAGCGTCCGCCGGCGGATTGCTCAACTGCGGCAGCTTCAGATAGCTGCCCTTGTCGAACATGATCGCCGTTTCCTTGGTGAACTCGATGGTGTAGACGCCGGCAACGTGCTGCCACTTCCCCGTCGAGAGCGCGTTGCGGGACACGACTGTGCGCGTGTTGTGCGAGGTGTCGGTTTCCTGATTGACGGCGAAACACAGCTTGCCGCCACCGTCGACATAGAGAGACCAGCTGCGGCCGATGGACTCGTTCCACTTGGTCGCGATGGCCTGCGCGGGGCCGATCTTGTCCAGGCGCACCCAGGCCTCGACCGTGACTGCGTCGGTGGTGGAAAGTGTGGTGGCATTGCCCGCGTCCAGATAGCGCTGGCCACCCAACTGGATGCCGTAGTCGCTCGCATAGGAGCCGGCGACGTGGGTCCAAGCGCCGGCCGGTATCGCGGCGCGTGTCATTGACACCACCGACCCCTTGGCGCAGATCAGCCTGCCGCCCGGATCGAATGCCAGCATGTAGCGCGAGCCGTCATCCGGGTCGGGTGTCGCGCCGGGTTTGTTGAACACGACGACGGTCGAATTCTCGCCGCTGGAGAAGGGCTCCGGCCGCACCCATGCCTCGATGGTCGCGTCACCGGGCAGTGCCAGCTCGCCCGAATAGGCCGCCATCTGGGTCGCGTCCATCACCGCAACGTACTGGCCCGCTTGCGCAAGACTCAACTGCGCCAGCGGCGGGTCATAGAGCCAGCAGCAGTCGATGCCAGCGCGCAGGAACACCGGCAGTTCCGGATCGCTGTCGGTGGGTTCGACCCGCGCGACCATGCCATTGTCCGGCTCAATGTCAGGCATCGCGCTGAAGAGGTTCGAGCCGGTTCCCGATGCCGGTTGCGGCCCTTTCTGCGCGCCGCTCGCAGCCACTTTGACAGACCGGTAGTCGTACATGACGACGCCTTCCTCGCCGGCAACCGGGTCGTCCGTGGTCTGCTCCGCATCGCCGTTGATGACTTGCACGAACGACAGCAAGTCGCGCGGGACCTTGGTCCAGGTCTCGGTGAGTCCCATCGTCGAGCGCATGACGACCGTGCAGAAGTCCCCCTTCTTGTCGACCGTGATGGTGATCGGTGGTGGTGTGGACGCGACGGGATTGCACCAGGCGCCGGGATTGCGCGCTATGAAGACCACCTGGCCCGACTGATCATTGACCGGCTTCTTCGGGTCCGGCGCGGTCCAGTCGACTGCGTAGCTCGCGCGCGCGTTCACGGTGCTCATGTGCGCGGCGAGAAACGTGTTGTCGGCGGGGCTGGTGAAATAAAGATGCAGCGTGGAGTCGCCGCCATCCACGATCTCCGGTGCGGCGGCGGTGGTCGCGAAGCCCAGGAGCATGCCGCTGGCGTTGAGGCCGTTCCGGTCCCAGGCGAAGGGCGTCATTGAAGGCGCCGTGGGCGCCGAGGTGCGCATCCAGGTCGCGCCGACCAGCGCGCCGGACGCGGCGGCGCCGACGGCGGAGCTGTTGACCACGGTCGAGAATCGGGTGTCGTCCGCCGGCTCATCGCACTGCCAATAGCCCGCCAGCGAGGCCCAGCCCGGCGATGATGCGTTCAAGCTTGTACACATGCTGGAGAGCACTTCATCGCGCGTGCGGGCGACGCTCCAGAGTCTGATCTCGTCCAGCACGCCGGTGATGCCAGGCTGTCCACCAAAGCGAAATCCCGCCTCAGGCGGATTGGCGGGCGGTTCGACCTCCTCCGGCTCGTCCACGTAAGGCTGTCCGTTCACGTACAGCGTGGCATCGGTGCCGTCGAACGTGGCGGCGACGTGGGTCCAGTACTCGGCGTCTAGCGTGAGCGGCGCTTGCACCATCTTCGGCGTGGCGCCAACAGCGAAGGTGGGCACGCCTTTTTCCAGCCAGAGCGTGAACGGGAGTGCGGCGTTGGTGGCGCTCCTCGCGATGGCTGCGCCGGGCGCGGACGTGTCTCTCGGACAAACCCATGCTTCGATCGTCATGGCCGTGGCGGGCGCGCCGGAGAAGGCGGGTACGTCCACCTGCGTGCCGTGCTGGGACGCGAAGCCAAGGCCCGTGCCGATGCGTGGCGCGGCGGCGAGCTTCAGCACATCGCCCACCTGCGCCAGCTTCCCATCCTTCCCGATGCCGAAGTCGGTGACGGCGATCTTCTTGTCCGCACCCACGCCCAGGGCCACCATGAGACGCATGGCGCGCTTTTGCAGCGTGGCGCGGCCGTAGTCGTCGATGAGGCGTTCCTGGCGGTTGTACAACACGCACATGGGCGCCGTCGCGACGTCGAGCGCCGTACCGTCGCCGGATTGCAGCGTGAATTTCGCGTCGGGGGGCACTTCGCTCGCCGTCTCGTTGAGGCTGTCGCTGAGATCGAACCAGCCATTGGCCGAGCGCGGGATCGAGAAGCTGTTGAGCGTCTTCGCCAACGAGTCGTAAGCGAATATTTGCCAGCGCGTCTGGCCGGGCAGTTCGGTCGGCAGAATCGCGACGGTGAACCATCCGCCGGTGAGATTGCGAATGAAGGTCAGATCAGTGGTGGGCTCGACGAAGCGCTTGCCCTCCATGTCGGTGGAGCCAAACGTGTCCTTGCGGTCGAGTGGAATGTCGTACTTCTTGCTGCGCCTGAATCGCGTCTCCCACGTGTTGACGAGACGGCCCAGCACCTCGTCGTACACAAAGCGGTCGACATAAAGGGATTGATTGCGCGACTGTCGGAATACGTAAATGTGTTGATCATCCGAGACCACCTGGATCGGCACGTCCTCCCACGGAATCGGCCCATCCTTGAATTCGACAGTGACCACGCCGTGTCCGACCGGGCGGATTTGCTTGGGAAAGGTGAGCAGCTCGAAGTCCTTCCAGGCCGAGTCCTCGTCAGGGTTGCTCGATTGCGAGGACAGGATCGTGTAGCCGATGAGGTATTGCCCCGACTGGCTGTCGAGGCGGGTGGTGAAGCCGACAACTCGACCGAGGTGGGTGACGGTGCGCACCGACTTGTAAGGCGCCTGCGCGAGCCTGACTCCGCGATTGCCCATGGCTTATGCCAGCCTTGCCGCGGATCGGTTTGCCGACGCTGGTGCCGACGCGGACACATTGCGCGCGATTCGCGGAATGGAGGTCGCCGTGAGATCGGTGCCGACTTGATGGGTACGCGAGTTCTTCTTCATTCTTTCTCCCTTTTTTTCGCAACCGGTGCGCCAACCGGAAGGCGACATCACTATTTTTCTGGTCAAGCAGTCGTTGGATGAAAGTAGTTCAATCGCGCGAAAAAAACCCCACCATGCTTGATAGGTTTGGGGGGCAGGGTTTCGCCGATTCTGGCTAGGCATTTCGTTTACCGACCGAAGAACCACGACTCCAAGCAGCCGCGAAAAAGTAGGGGGGCTTCGCGTGCGAGGTCAGGGTTTTGCTCGACACGTTTGTCTGCGTGGAAGGCACGCAACACACCTACTTCAATCGCGCTCGCGAAAAAGCGTTAACCCGAGTGCGATCTCCTACTCGCTTTGACTTTGCATGGTCGGGGCGCGGACGGACGCCGCAGCGGGTGTCAGTGCCGCGAATATTCGCAACGGAGAATCCGACGCGCCCGCCGATGAGCGATGCCCGTCCGAGCTTCGGGCACAATGGCGTCACCTGTTTGTAGAACCCCGAATTTCAAGTCCTCTGGATTTCATGTCCGCAGCCCCGCCTTCATCCGTCGCCGCTGGCCTTGGCAACTGGCAGCCGCTTGCCGCGCTAGTCGTTGACGACGAGCCGGGCATGCGCAACTTCATCGAGCGTTCGCTGAAGGAGCGCTGCGGCGTCGTGGCGTCCGCCGCCAGCGCGGAGGAGGGGGCAAGGCTCATCGAACGGCAGCACTTCGATCTCGTCATTCTCGATATCGCGCTGCCCGGCAAACACGGCGTGGAGTGGCTGCATGAACTGCGCGCGCAGGGTTTCACGGGAGACGTGATTCTCATCACCGCGTTCTCGTCAATCGAAATGGCCATCGACGCGCTTCGGGCGGGTGCTTCGGATTTCATCCTGAAGCCGTTTCGCGTGGATCAGCTTCTCACCGCCATCAAGCGCTGCGTGGATCGCGCGGCGCTGGCGCGGCAGAACTTCGTGCTGCGCCGCGAGGTGGCCGAGATCACCGGCACCGAAGGCATCGAAGGGCTGGTCGGCATGTCCGATTCCATGCGCTCGCTCACCCAGGTGGTGAAGCGTCTTGCGCCCATGCGCACGACGGTGCTGATCCAGGGCGAGTCAGGCACGGGCAAGGAGGTCGCGGCGCGAGCGCTGCACAACATGGGGCCGCAGTCAGGCAATCCCTTCGTGCCGCTCAACTGCGCGGCGATTTCGCCGGAGCTTCTGGAAAGCGAACTCTTCGGCCATGTGAAGGGCGCCTTCACAGGCGCCACGGCCAATCACACGGGGCTGTTCTTTTATGCGCAGGGCGGCACGCTCTTTCTCGATGAAATCAGCGAAATGCCGCTGGCGTTGCAGTCCAAGATGCTGCGCGTGTTGGAGGAGCGGAAGATCCGCCCGGTTGGCACGGAGAAGGAAGTCGCTGTCGATGTGCGTATCGTCGCCGCGACCAATCGCGATCTCAAGGAAGAAGTCGCGGCCGGCCGCTTCCGCCAGGACCTGTTTTATCGCCTCGATGTGCTGACGCTGCGCATTCCGCCGTTGCGCGAACGGCGTGAGGACATCGCGGTGCTGGCCATGCACTTTCGCGCGCAGTTCGCGGCGCAGCTGGGCATTGCGCCGGTCGACTGGACCCGCGAGGACCTGGAGGTCATGCAAAGCTACGATTGGCCGGGCAACGCGCGCGAGCTGCGTAATTTTGTCGAGCGCTCGTTCATCCTGGGCTACTTTCCGATCGACACGCTCCGCCCCGCCGGGCTGCCAAGGCCCAAGGTCTCCGCCGCCGGTCCCATCGAAACCATGGAAGAGGTGGAGAAGCGCCACATTCTCGCCGTGCTGGAGGCGGTCGGCGGCAACAAGTCCGAGGCGGCGCGACGGCTTGGCCTGTCGCGCAAGACCCTGGATCGCAAGTGCGCGGAGTGGGGAGTGAAGGGGCATGGGTGAGTGTGGCCGCCGCCGTCGCGACTGTTTGTCCCCCGTGCCCGATGAATGCGATCACCTTGAGCTGGCGCCATCCGCTCAATCCCCCGTCAGAAGAAGGGGGAGCAAGTTGCGATGCGCATCCCGTCACTGGAATTTTCGAAAGTGGCAAGGCGAATCAAGTTGCCCCTGATCCAACGCCTCCGCCATCGCATCGCCTCATCGGTGCGCGCCAAGCTCCTCTTGCTGGTGCTGGCGCCGCTACTGCTCGGCCTGCCCATCCTCATCACGCTGGTCATCTACTGGGCCAACACCGCCTACGACCGCCTGCTCATTATCAAGATCAATGGTGATCTCGTCGCTGCTCAGAAGTACTTCGAGCGCGTGACCGAGCTGGTGGGCAGCGACTTGCAGGCGCTGGCCGCCTCGGCGCGGTTCGAGCGGCAGCTTGCGAGCCGGGCCGCCTCGCCTAACGACACGGCGGATTTTCTCGAAGCCGAGCGCACCAACGCGCGCCTTGACTTTCTCAACCTGCTCGACATGAACGGGAAGGTGCGGATCGCCGCGCGCCGGCATGGCGTCGGCATGGACCAGGCCGACTGGCAGGTGGTTGACGCTGCGCGGTCCGGCGCCCCGAGCACTGGCATCGATGTGTTCTCGGCCGAAGCGCTCGCTGCGCTTCATCCTGAGTTGGCGGAGCGAGCGGCGTTGGCACTGGTGGAGACGCGCAACGCCGCGCCCACTGACCGCTCCGCAGAGACGCGCGGCATGATGATCCACGCCGCCGCGCCCCTCACCAACGCGAAGGGTGAGCGCATCGGCGTGCTGCAGGCGGGTGTGTTGCTCAACCGCAATCTCGCGTTCGTCGACCGGATCAACGATATCGTCTACCGCGAGGGCTCGCTGCCGGCCGGCAGCCATGGCACGGCCACGCTGTTTCTCGACGACGTGCGCATCAGCACCAACGTGCGCCTTTTCCAGGGCGAGCGCGCCCTCGGCACACGCGTGTCCAAGGCCGTGCGCGACCGCGTGCTCGGCGACGGCGAGACGTGGCTCAATCGCGCGTTCGTGGTCAAAGATTGGTACATCTCCGCCTACGATCCCATCCTCGACACGGCGGGCCGGCGTGTGGGCATGCTCTACGTCGGTTATCTGGAAAAGCCATTTCAGGAAGCGAAGGTGGCTGGGCTGGCGGCCATCATCATCGTCTTTCTGCTCATCAGCGTCGCGGGTAGCGTGCTGTCGCTCACCTTTGCGCGCCGCATCTTCAAGCCGCTCGAGCGCATGAACGCCACCATGAAGGCGGTGGAGCAGGGTCGCGAGGGCGCGCGCGTAGGCATGCTCGCCAGCACCGACGAGATCGGCCTTATCGCTCGCGATCTTGATGAGCTGCTCGACACTGTCGCCAAACGCAACGCGGAGCTGAAGGACTATGCCGACGGTCTCGACCGCAAGGTGGCCGAGCGCACCGCTGAGCTTGAGCAGGCCAACCAGTCGCTGAAGGCCGCGCAGCGGCAGTTGGTCATGGCCGAGAAACTCGCCGCAATCGGCCAGCTCACCGCCGGCGTCGCGCACGAAATCAACAATCCCATCGCGGTCATCCAGGGCAATCTCGACTTGATGCGCGCCACACTCGGCGAACAGGCCGCGCCGGTGATGGGCGAAATCCGACTCATCGACGAGCAAGTGAATCGCGTGCGCATCATCGTGACCAAGCTCTTGCAGTTCGCGCGACCGGAGGAATTCGCCGGCTATGTCGAGAGTGTCGATGTCAATGCTGCGGCGGCGGATGCGCTCTTGCTGGTGCGCCACCAGATCCACGCAGCCTCGGTGCAGTCGGCGATCGACATGCGCGCCACGCGCGCGGTGGAGATCAACCGCAATGAACTCTTGCAGGTGCTGATCAACCTGATGGTCAATGCGCTGCAAGCCATGCCTGACGGTGGCCGCCTCGCCGTCGCGTCGCGCGACTGGACGGCAGACGATGGCGCGGAAGGGGTTGAACTCTCCATCGCCGACACCGGCACGGGCATCTCGACGGATCACCTCCCGCGAATATTCGATCCCTTCTTCACCACCAAGAAGCAGCAAGGCACCGGTCTTGGCCTATCGATCAGTTTCGCGTTGTTGGAGCGCTACGGCGGCTTGATCAGCTGCGTATCGTCACTGGGCGCCGGCACGACGTTCAAGGTGCAGTTGCGCTGCGTGCCCAAATTCCAGGCCGGGCCGGCGCAGGCGCTGCCGAAGGTTTGAAGTCTCGATCTCCTCGTAGCGGTTCAAGGCGCAACCCAGACACGAGGCGCAGCGCAGGGTCGTCTTGCCATCTTCTCGCTCCCTGTCTTCTGCCTATTCAGGCTCGATTGCAGCAGAAATTCCACTTAGCCTGCCATTCAGTTTTTTGGCCACTTCTGTGCCGCCAGACAAAAAAGCCACCTTGCGGTGGCTTTTTTGTCTGGCGTCCCCACGGGGATTCGAACCCCGGTTATCGCCGTGAAAGGGCGGTGTCCTAGGCCTCTAGACGATGGGGACAAACTTGCGTTGATTGCAGAGGTTCAATCAACTGAATTCGTTGGTGGAGGTAAGCGGGATCGAACCGCTGACCTCTTGCATGCCATGCAAGCGCTCTCCCAGCTGAGCTATACCCCCGACGAAAGACGCGCATTATAGCGACTCGAACGGTCAATTGCAAAGCCGTACTCATGATTGTGGCGTAATCAGCCGCTCGCAAGTTGTGCGACTCGCAAAGTCAGAGACCCTTGAATTGAGCTGACGATCCCCTCGCGAGAATTCGCTTGTGGTCATGCGTGAGGGGTGGATGTTCGGATATCGACGGGCGATAATGAGCGTCTGACGAAGTGGTGTCGGAACCTCTACCCTGGCTGCCGCTCTCAGCGCATTGCCGCGACAATTGGGTGCTTGCGTATTGGGTCGTAAAGTGCTTATTATTCATAAGGTTCCGAAATAAACTTGTGATGCAACTTAAATTCACTTTCCTGCTGGTTTTTGGTTTTGCCTTGATCTTGGCGACGAGGGCAGCCGATGCCCAGAGCGCCAACATCTACTCGTTCACCGATGAGCGAGGCGTTGTTCATTTTTCCAATTTGCCCCACCTGGACAAGCGTTACAAGCTCGTTTATCGAGGTAAGGGTGGAGGCATGCGTGTGCCGGGCTACAGCCGAATCAGCGCTGCCGCCATCGCGAAGGTTTCGCCAATCATCGAAGCGGCGGCGCGGCAAAACGGCCTTGATCCGGCGCTGCTGCATGCGGTGATTCGCGCTGAGTCGGGCTACAACCCACGCGCGCTGTCAATCAAGGGCGCCTCCGGATTGATGCAATTGATTCCGGACACCGCGCGTCGCTATGGTGTCAGCGACATCTGGGATCCGCATGAGAACATTCATGGCGGGGCCCGTTATCTCAAGGATCTACTTGCGATGTTCAACAACAATGTCGAGCTGGCGCTGGCGGGCTACAACGCGGGCGAGAACGCGGTGATTCGAGCGGGTCGGCGCATCCCAAATTATCCCGAGACTATGGCGTACGTACCCAAGGTCATGGGCTATCTCAGAACGCATGGTGTACCAAAGGTCTGAGTGTCCTCTCACCGGGAAAAAAAGGCCGCCAAGGGCGGCTTTTTTACTTTCTTCCCCGTTGCGAATATTCGCAGCCGGTCAGTCGGAGGCTTCGGATGGAACCGGGCTGTCTTCATCGCCGGCTTTGGTCGATTCGGCTGCCAACTTGCTCTCGAAGGTTTGATGTCTGCCGACTAGCAACGTGTATGCGGTGGGAATGACAAACAGAGTGAGTACGGTCCCCAGCAGCAAGCCGCCGACAATGACCCAGCCGATCTGCTGGCGCGACTCCGCACCCGCCCCGGTCGCGATGGCGAGCGGCACGGCGCCCAAGACCATGGCACCGGTCGTCATCAGGATCGGGCGCATGCGCAGTACCGCAGACTCGATGACCGCGTCTCGCACGCTGTGCCCACGTTCCTGTAGCTGATTGGCGAACTCGACTATGAGAATGCCGTGCTTGGTGATGAGGCCAACCAGCGTCACCAGACCGATCTGGCTATAGACATTGAGGCTGCCGCCAGTCAAATGCAGCGCGCCAAGAGCGCCCGCCATCGACAACGGCACGGTAAGCATGATGACGAACGGGTCGACAAAACTCTCAAACTGCGCGGCCAGAACGAGATAGATGAATGCCAGTGCGAGCACGAAAGTCAAATAGGCGGAACCGCTGGAATCGCGTAGCTCGCGAGACTGGCCGGCCAGGTCATAGTTGACACCGGGAAGCACTCGCTCTGCCGCCTGGTTCATGAATTGAATCGCTTCGCCCAGACTGTAGCCTGGCGCGATGTTGGCATTGACCGTGGCGGAGCGGAGCTTGTTGAAGTGGTTCAGGTTCTTGGGGGACACGCCTTCACGCACGGTGAGCATGTTGGAGAGCTGGATCATCTCGTTGTTGCGCCCGCGCACGAAAATGTCACCGATGTCAGAAGGCGAGGCGCGATCCACATTTTCCACTTGCACAATGACGTCATATTGCTCGCCGTCGCGTTTGAATCTAGTCACGACGCGGCCGCCCAACATCGTCTCTAGCGTGCGACCCACCGCGTCCACCGACACGCCCAGGTCGGCAGCCTTCTCTCGGCCGACTTGAACGCGCACTTCCGGCTGGTTCAGGCGCAAGTCGGTGTCAACGGCAACCAGCCCTGGATTCTTGCGCGCCTCATCCATCAGTCGATCCACCATGCGCTGCAATTCCGGATAGGACGCTTGGGTGAGCAACACGAACTGCAGAGGCTTGTCGCGCGAACCGCCGAGTGAGGGGGGATTCAGAGGAAATGCGTTCACGCCGGGCAGCGCTGCGAATTTGGGCCGCAACTCGTCGGCAATGGCGAGTTGGCTGCGATTGCGCTCCGACCAGGGCTTCAACACGAATACCGAAAAGCCATTGTCCGGTGTCGGGTTGCCTGCCGTGGTGAAGAAGCGCGAGCCTTCCGGCACCGACTTGTAAATTGCCTCAAGTCGTTCCAGATACGAAGCGGTGTAGGTCACGGTCGATCCTTCAGGCGCGGAGATCGGCCCGAAAATCACGCCTCGATCTTCGGTTGGCGCCAATTCACTTTTCAGAGTGAGCGCGAGCGCCACCATGACACCAATCACGGCGACATAGCCGAGGATGACCGGGATACGATGACGCAGCACCACGTCGATGCTGTGGCGATAGCCGTTGGTAAGCCCGCTGAAGAATCCTTCGATCAGGTTGTATATCCGTCCATGGGATTGCTGATGACGCAGCATCTGCGAGCACATCATCGGCGAGAGTGTCAATGCGACAAAGCCGGAGACGATGACCGCGCCAGCCAACGCGAGCGCGAACTCGACAAACAGGCGTCCGGTGCGGCCAGTGGCGAATGCGAGCGGCGCGTAGACCGCGGCCAGCGTGATAGTCATTGCGATGACCGCGAACCCGATCTCTTTCGCTCCGACCAGGGCCGCCTGCAAGCGCGGCATGCCGCTCTCCATGTTGCGATAGATGTTTTCCAGCACCACGATGGCGTCGTCCACCACCAGGCCGATAGCCAGCACCATCGCGAGTAGTGTGAGCGTGTTGATGGAGAAGCCGGCAATATGCATCAGCGTGAAAGCGCCGATGAGGGACACCGGAATGGTCACGAGCGGAATGATGGTCGCTCGCCAATCGCGCAGAAAGAGGAAGATGACTAAAGCCACCAAAATGATCGCTTCCACCACGGTGCGGAAGACGCTCTTGATGGATTCCTCAATGAAGACCGAGGAGTCGAAAGACAGCGTGAGTTTCATGCCTTCCGGCAAGGACTTGTTGATTGCGGCGATTTCGCCGCGGATGGCTTTCGCCAATTCCAGGGAATTGGCCGTCGATTGCCGGATCACGCCGAGGGACACGGACGGATCGCCATTGAAGCGGGAGACCACACGCTCGGAGGCCGGCGCCACTTCGACGCGCGCGACGTCGCGCAACCGCACCGAGTAGCCATTGACATCACGCACGACAATGGCCGCGAACTCTTCAGGCGTTTGCAAATCGGTTTGCGAAAGCACATTGAACTCGCGCTTCGTGCTTTCGATGCGGCCGGCGGGGATCTCGACATTCTGCCGACGAATGGCATCTTCGACATCCGCTGGCGTGAGGCGATATGCGGCGAGACGGGCGCGATCCAGCCACACGCGCATGGATATTCGACGCTCTCCGAATATTCGCACGTCGGCGGCGCCCGGCAAGGTGAGCATGCGCGGTCGGATGTTTCGCGCCGCGTAGTCCGACGTTTCGAGACGGCTGTGTCGATCGCTGGAAAAGCCGATGAACATGATGGGGAACGCGTCCGCATCCGTCTTCGCGATCACCGGTTCATCGATGCCCTGCGGCAATCGGCCGCGTACCCGCGCGACCTTGTCCCGTACGTCCGCTGCGGCTGCATCCGGGTCGCGTGACAGCTTGAAACGCACCGTGATGGCGCTCGTTTCCGTGCGCGACACCGAGGTCATGATGTCCACACCCTCAATGCCCGACAGCGAGTCCTCCAGCGGTCGCGTCACCTGGGACTCCATCACATCCGCAGAAGCGCCGCGATAACTCGTCTCGACACTGACAATCGGCTCATCGATTTTCGGAATTTCCCGAACCGGGAGGCGGCTGTAAGAAATCAGTCCGATCAGAACAATCACCAGCGACAACACGGTTGCGAAAACCGGGCGTCGAATGCAAATCTCGGGCAGCGTCATGGCCGACTCCTCAGGACTTACCGGCGGCTGCAGGCGCGGGCGGCGGCGCGCCGGTTGCGGGCGGAGTGGCCGGCGCGGCCACCGCGTTTCCAGCGGGCGGGACAAACTGCGCCTTCACCACGCTGCCTTCGCGAATCTTCTGATGTCCCGCCGTGACGACAACCTCATCTTTCGCCAATCCTCGCACCACCTCCACAAGCGCCTGCCTGCGTTGGCCGATGTCGATCTTGGCGCGCTGCGCCTTGTTGTCGACAACCTTGAACACGAAGAGGTCATCGCCCACTGGAATCAAGGCCTGCTCCGGGATAACTAGACTATCCTGCACGCCGCCTACGATGAGTCGTACCCGCGCGAACATGCCGGGCCGCATGCGATTGCCCGCGTTCTTCACCAGCGCGCGGATCACGATCGATCTACCATTCGCATCCACCAACGGATTGATCGCAAACACTTTGCCTTCGAACGCCTGGTTGGGAAACGCATCCGCGCCCAGTTGGAGTGCTTGGCCTACGGCGATCTGCCTCAAGTAGATTTCCGGCACGCGAAAGTCCACCTTCAATGGGTCGACTTCCTCGATGTTGACTAGATCTTGGCCGTCTTTCACATAGTCGCCGACGCTCACGAGACGCAAGCCCGCAATGCCGGAAAATGGCGCGCGGAGCTCCAGTTTGGCTAGACGCGCTTCAGCAAGATCCGCCGCCGCACGCGAGACGCGGTAGTTGTTTTCCGCTTCGTCCTTGGCTTGGCTGCTGATGAAGCCCTTCTTCTGGAGGTCGAGGGCTCGATCGAGTTTCGACTTGTTAAGAAACAGATTCGCCTTGGCTTGTTCCAGTTCTGCTCGCTGAACAGTGCTGTCCAGCTTGATCAGCACTTGACCTTTTTCTACCCGCTGGCCCTCTTTGAAGGTGATTTCGGCGATCCGTCCGGGCACCTCCGGGCGCAGCACGACAGCCTCTTCGGAGCGGAGTGTGCCCACCGCAGAGATGGACTGCGGCAGTTGAATGCTCGCCACCTTGGTTGCTTCCACTGCAATGCCAGGCGGTGGTCCGCCGGGCTTGGCCTGAGTCTGGTTCGCCGGCGCACCGGTTTGGCTTGGCGCTTTCGACTGGGAGCGCCCGAACCAGTAGCCGGCGCCGAGAGAGACCGCCACCAATGTCGACACGACGACGGCCAAGGAAACACGATTCATGATGGGAGAACTTGAGTATCTGACTGGACTCGCATTATCCCGCCAATCATGGGGCGATGGACACGTCATCGTCTCGTCGATTGACGCGAGTCAAGACGGTCAGACCGGCGCAAATCAGGCCGGTATGTCCGGGACCAATTGGGCTTGAAGATGGGCGACTTGATCTTTGAGCAAGAGCTTGCGCTTCTTCATGCGACGCAGCAGCAGTTCGTCATGTCCCGGTGTGTCCGCCAGGACGCGGATGGCGAGATCAAGGTCGCGATGTTCGAGGAGGAGCTCCTCTATTCGGCGTTGCAGTTCGTCAGTGCCGGGTTCCATAAACCAATATATCACTCGACGAGCGTGAACAGATGAATGATGGCGCCCCCGACACGAATCGAACGTGCGACCTACCCCTTAGGAGGGGGTAGCTCTATCCACTGAGCTACGGGGGCGCGGTACGGCGAATGATAATGGCAATCGGCGATTCTGCCGTGAGTGTCTTGATCGGCTATAATCCGCCGCCTTGGAAAGGTGGCAGAGTGGTCGAATGCGCCGGACTCGAAATCCGGTGTACGGGCTTCCCGTACCGTGGGTTCGAATCCCACCCTTTCCGCCATACTGTCTTTGGCGTTCGGCGAGCAACCTGCTCTGCTCGCCGGTGGTATCGATTGACTGTGCCCGCGCCGCAGGCTGCGGTGCTGGGGCGCTGCGCTTGCGCCTCCCATCAATGGAGTCCTCGCCGTCTCCTGATGCTTGGCAAGCTCCTCCCGCTCCCGGCAAATTGCCGAGCCCGGTTATGCACTGGCGCTTTTCGTGATTGTCGCGGGTTGACCTCTGGGCATTGGGCAGGCACCGATCCCTGCGTTTCGCGCCGGGTCAGCGCCTCTTCTTTGCCAATCGCCTTTCGGCCCCTCATCCAATTCAGGGGTTAGGCAGTAAAACGAGTAAGCGAAACCATTAGCAAAGCGCTGAGCGAACGGAATGTACCGTTGAATTCGAGAATGTCTCGCAAATAGGTGTTTCACCTAAAATTGATTGGTAAAGTGCCGCAAATCGCGCCGTATTTGACTGGATCGTGAGTGGGGCTGAGAAAAACCCGCGTGACTCCCGCCCGCGTCGCCTTTTTGTGAGTGAAATCAAAGTATTGTCGTCAGAGGTGAGTGACAACGGTTATGAGGCAACAAAGATCCATGTGACTTTATTCATAGGTGAATCCCTAGGTTGACTGTTAAATTTCGTCGACAAGTCAAAAAGTTGCTGTTGATACCTCTGGAGAAACGTATTATTCGGACGGTTGAAGGCTTTTTCAAGGGCCAGACTGAAACCAGGAACGCTTGAGTTTGCACGGCCGATCTGCTTGAAACATCAATATTTTCAGGAACTCAGGATCATGAAAGTTCGTTTGCAGGCATTGCTGTTTACTGTTGCACTTGGGCTTTGGGGGCAAGCGGTTGCGCAGGGCAACGGCGCTGGCACCGTTGAGAGCAAGCTTGAGGTCAGCAAGGTTGTAGTGAAGGATGGCAAGGATTCTCTGGAGCCGGCAGGCGCTGCTCGTCCCGGTGACGTCTTGCAATATGTTGCGAACTATACGAATAAGGGCCGGGCTGGCGTGACCAACTTGGAAGCCACGCTCCCCATTCCTCCCAATACCGAACTCATCATCGACTCAATTAAGCCGTCTGGCGCGAAGGCGTCTATTGGCGGCTCCACTTTTGGTGACATACCGTTGAAGCGCAAGGTTCGTCAAGCCAACGGGGTTGAGTTCGAACAGATTGTCCCCGTGCGCGAGTACCGCTCGCTGCGCTGGTATCCGGGCGCTCTTGCGGCGGGCGCGACGGTGAGCTTCACTGCAAGGGTCAAGGTGGTTGATGACCGGCAGGCGCCGCAGAAACAGTAGTCGTCCGGAAGCATTTGCTTGATTGACTGTTTGAATCGTTGCACACGAGAAATTTGAAATGAAATCAGGGTTTACAAAGGAGAACACCATGAGCACTGCGACCAAGCTCTTCCCTTCTTGGGGAGAGTCGCGCTCGTTCATCGTGGCGGCATTGCTCCTGATCGCCGGCGCGATGTTTGCGCTGACGAGTCAGTCGGCAAACGCGGCCCCGCTGGCGGGTACAACCATCGGCAACCAGGCGGCTGCCACCTATACGGACGGGTCAGCGATTTCCCGCACGGCGACTTCGAATACTGTCAATACAGTGGTGCAGCAGGTTGCATCATTCACGTTGACGGCGACGCAGACGAAGACATCGGCACCGGGTGCTCCGATCTCCTTCTCGCACACCATCACCAATACTGGCAACGGCGCGGACAGCTTCAATCTCGCTGTCGTCAATAACGGTGGCGACAACTTCGACCTCACCGGACTGACCATCCTCGCGGACACGAACTGCGACGGCGTGGGGGAAAGTGCCATCACCTCGGTGGGACCGCTTGCTGCGTTCTCTGGATCGGCCTGCGTGGTTGTTCAGGGCAATGTACCTGGCACGGCGACTTCCGGACAGCAGTCCCTTGTGACCATCACCGCGACCAGCGCGTTCAACGTCGCCGTGACCCAGAACAACATCGATACGACCGTCGTGACTGGCAACGCTGTTGTCAACATTACTGGCAAGTCGATCAGTGCGCCGAGCGGCAATCCGGGCTCGGGTCCTTACACCTATACCATCACGTTCACGAACACGGGTGCCGCCACGGCGCAAAACGTGATCATCGGTGACATAGTACCCACGGGCATGACGTATGCCGCCGGCAGTGGTCGCTGGAGCGTGACTGGCGCGACGGTGCTCACCGACGCCAGCAACGTGGATAACCAGTCAGGCATCATCTATGACTTCAACGTGACCACCGCCGGCGCAGTCACGGCCGTGATCGCGTCCATTGCGCCAAACGTGACCCAGAACATCACGTTCCAGGTCAATGTGCCGGCGACCACGCCGCCTGGTGTCATCAACAACACGGCGCGCCTGTGCTACACCGACAATACATCCGGTGGCGTGCAGGTTCCTTCGGGATGCAACGCGACCAATGTGACCACGACGGGCACGGTATCCAACACGGTGCCGTTCACGGTGAACCAGATTGCCAACGTACGCGCCAACGCGAGCTCGACGGATAGTTCCGGCGCGGCCAGCGACACGGTAACGGTGGCATCGGCCAGTCAAGGCGCCACGGTGACCTTCAACAACTACATCTGGAACCTTGGCAACGGCCCGGATAGTTTCGTCATCTCCACTTCCGGCAGCACGTTCCCGGTTGGCACGACTTTCCAGTTGTTCCAGCAGGACGGTGTGACGCCTTTAGTCGGAAACACAACGCCCGTCATTCCAGCATCCAATAACGTTTCTTGTACAGGTGGTTTCGTCCAAGACGCCGGAAACAATCGGTGCGGCTATCGTGTCGTGTTGCGTGCGACCCTTCCGGGTAGTGCTTCGGGTGGTGGCGCCTACAACGTGATCAAGACGGCGACGTCCACGTTTAACAACGCGATCAATGACCCCGTGACCGACAGCCTGACGACCATCACGGCCAGCACGGTTGACCTGCGTAACGGCGCCGCCAACACCTTGGGTACAGGTGCCGGCCCTGAAGGCTCACCGGTCACCACCAACACGGTCAACCCCGGCGCGTCGACCACCTTCGTCCTGAAGGTGAACAACACGGTGGGTCCGGCGGATACCTATAACTTGGCTGCCAGCACGGACAGCTCGTTTGCCTCGATCACGCTGCCCGCAGGCTGGACAGTCACGTTCAGAGCGGACGGCGGCGTGGGTGACTGCTCGACAACGGGCGCCATCGTCAGCAACACGGGTGTCGTGAACACGGGTGCGAACGTCACGGTCTGCGCCATCGTGGCAGTGCCGGCCAATGCGGCGGCAGCGCCATCGCCCGGAACGAGCCTCTATTTCCGTGCCTTGTCGCCGACAACGAGCGTTTTTGACAGCAAGCACGATGCGGTGATCGTCAACACGGTTCGCAACATCACCTTCACACCGAACAATACCGGCCAGGTCTTCCCGGGTGGTACGGTGGTTTACACCCACACCATTACCAACAACGGAAACGTGGTGGAAGGTGATGCTGGCGGAGAGGTGACGCTCGCGGGCGTCATGAGCGGTGCGACAGCATCGTGGGGCTTCACGATCTATTGGGACCGTAACAATGACGGCGTGCTGGATGTCGGCGACCCGGTCATCAGCGATCTCGTCAACTTGACCGGCGGTACAGGTGGTGCATCGACTGCCGCTGGTTTGGATCCGGGTGAGACGGCTCGCATCTTCGTGCGTGTCAACGCGCCGGTCAGCGCGGCCATCGGCGACACCAACGTCGTGACGACAACCGCCACTGTCACGGGCGCGGTGAACAGCATCGCAGCGCCGACCGTGGCCCCGGTCACCGATACCACGCAGGTGATTTCCGGTCAGGTGCGTCTCACCAAGGAGCAGGCGCTGGATGCCAACTGCGACGGTGTGGCCGACGGTGCTTTCCAGCAGACGCCGATCACGACTGGTGCGATTCCGGGTGCGTGCATCCGCTACCGCATCCTGATCGAGAACCAGGGCACGTCGGCGGTTACCACCCTGATTGTGTCCGATGCGACACCGGCCAACACGACCTATCACATCACGGTGCCTGCGGCCATCACGGGTTCTCCGACCAACACGGTAACCGCGCCTGGCGGTGGTGCGACGGGCACGGTGCAGGCGACCATCCCGACGCTTGCTGCGGGCGCATCCCAGACGCTGACGTTTGGCGTCCGGATTGATCCGTGATTGAGTGATTGAAGTTCGCGGGGAGGCAGGTTCTCCCCGCGAATATTCGCAGCGGCGTTGACTGTTCTTTGCAATTGCCGCTGCTTTTCGATGTGCGTTGGTGACAGGGTTCACAGAGCGTGCATCGAAAAGCAAACAGAATTCGGGTAGTGGTTTCTACTACCTTCATAAATGGGAACGGACTCCAGGACCGCCTTCGATGTACGAGGAGACTTCAGCGCTGAACTAGCCAAGAAGCTGGTTTTCGTCTGGGCGGTGCTCCTGATCCTGCTCGCACCGCTCGTGTCGCGAGCCGGCCCGCCGGCGGGCACCATCATTCCGAATACGGCCAATGGTTCGGCCGTGTTGGCAGGCAACCCCATCACTGTGCCCGCCTCGAACACCGTCCAGGTCGTCGTGCAGGCGAGTGCGACAGGCGCCACGTTGACGTTCAGTCAATCACAGACGAGCTTCCCCGGCGGCACCGCAACCTTTCGTCACACGCTTACCAACGGGTCCGTGCCCGAGACGTATTCGTTGGCGACGGTTGATCTGCCCGGTGGATTCAACTTCCAAAGCCTGACCATACTGCCGGATGCCAATGGCGATGGCGTGCCGGACAGCGCAGTTCCCATCGTGACCTCGGGCTTGCTATCTGCCAATCAGGTGTTCCGTTTCGTTGTTGTCGCCGCTGTCCCGCCGGGCGCCGCAGTGGGTTCCAGCGATCAATTCCGCATTGATGCGAGCGCGCCGAGTTTGGGCGGCACGCCGCTCTCGAATACGGATACGGTGA
The DNA here is from genome assembly GCA_016791265.1 of Betaproteobacteria bacterium. Taxonomy (GTDB): domain Bacteria; phylum Pseudomonadota; class Gammaproteobacteria; order Burkholderiales; family Usitatibacteraceae; genus JAEUMY01. The sequence goes on along the minus strand of JAEUMY010000024.1, from coordinate 10,033 downwards.
ATGTGCAGGCTGCAATGGCGCCAGCTGATCCCTGCGCGCTTTCGATCTCGAAAACCATCAGCAGAGATTCCGGACCATCACCGGCTGGTCCGTTGACTGTGCGTCTCGCCTACAACAATCCTGTATGCGGAAACGGAGCCAAGACCAACGTGAGGATTGAAGACGCGTTGCCGGCTGGCATGACGTACGTCGCTGGGTCGGGTCGCTGGAGCTATGTCAGCAGTGCTTCAGAACTAAGTTTGACCGACGCGTCTGGTGACCAGCAACTGACCGCGGAAGGATCGATCTCCTATTCCGCAGGCAGCAGTTCTCTGGTCGCGGCCCAGATCAGCTCCATCGCATCCGGTCAGGGTGGATACATCTCTTTTCAGGTGAACATCGCGCCGGGTCTGCCGGTTGATACCCGCATCGACAATTTGGCGTCCGCATCCGGCACGGCGTCGAATGGTCCCTTCAACACCATTTCCAATACTGTCACTTACCGCGTGACCGGCAGCCTCGGGGTGCGCCTGGTTGGTCAGACCCTGGGTCCGGTGGATCCGGGTACGACCGTCTCTTTCAAGAACGTCGTAACCAATACCGGCACGATCGCCGACACCTACAACATCTCGCTTGGAACGAGCACCTATCCTTCGGGCACGACCTTCCAGCTATTCCGTGCCGATGGCGTGACACCGCTTGCCGACACCAGTGGAGATGGCATTCCGGATACAGGTTCACTTGCCCCGGGCGCCAGCATCGAAATCGTCGTGAAAGTGAGCTTGCCGACGACAGCCGCAGGTGGTCCGTTCACCATTCCGAAGACGGCGCGCTCCATCACCTCGTCCACTGTCCTCTCGACCGACCTCGACCGCGTTTCGTCGCTCGCAAAAGCGTGTCGCATCGTCATGGATCCCGACCATGTCGGCAAAGTAGGTGTGGGTCGAGTGATCACCTATCCCCACGTGATCACCAACATGGGCAACTGCGACGAAATCGTCACCTTCCCTGGCGTGTACAAGACCGACTCCCTGTCGACCTGGTCGTCGGAGGTCTATCTAGATGAGGGCATGAGTAACAAGTCCGCCAGCAAGGTAGCGGGCATTGTTGATGGTGCCGATATTCTGGTCACGGAAACCACTAACTTCATGCTGCGTCCTGGGCAGTCGCAGCGGCTTCTGGTGAAGGTCACGGCTTCGAAGGACGCGATACCCGTTGCGCCAAACGTGACGGTGGTCCGCGCCGTTGGCACGAGCAACGCTGAACTCAAGATCACCGACATCACAACATTCGATCCTAACGGCACAACGTCGATTAGTGACGAGATCAACAACCATACGGACAACACGCGGCTAATTCGCACAATTTGGGCGTTCACCGGCAAGCCGCTACATTTGACGGCCAATGCGCCGTCGTGCAACCAACAGCCCGGCGTGATCGAAACGCGGACCGTTGTCATCACCGGGCCAAACGGCGAGCAAGAGACTGTCATAGCAACCGAGACCGGGCCCAACACCGGCATCTTCAATGTCGGTGCATTTCCAACCCGACGTCCACCCGTGACTGCGGAAAACGGCGTGCTGGAGGGCCTGCCGGGCGATGTTTTCGATGTCAACATGCTGGGCTGCGGTCGCAGGATCGCCACGACCGTCACGCTGATTGACCCAGCGGGAGTCGTTTTTGACAGCGCGACAAACGATCCCGTCGCGGGTGCGGTGGTTCGTCTGGTTACGGCATCTGGGGGTGTTTGCAGCAACACGCTTGCGGGCGTGCAGACCATGAACATGGCGACGGGTCAGCTATCGGCGTCTGGTAATCCCGTGACGACGGGCGCCGATGGCCGTTTCCAATTCCCGGTGGTACCGCAGGGTGAGTATTGCGTCATTGTCACACCACCTAACGGCTATTCCTTCGCCTCTCTCGTTCCGTACACATTGTTGCCATCGGGACGCAACATTCTTGCCGTTGGCCCGACCAGCGGTCCCTCCTATGGAGGCATGTTGGCAATCACAACCGGAACGGGTTCGATCGCCATGGACATCCCCGTCGATCCCTCGGCGGTCGCCGGCATCTTCGTGCAGAAGTCGGTGCAGCGCGAAATCGTCGAGCTGGGCGATTCACTCGACTACACCATCAAGGTTCGCAATCAGGCGGGGATCGCGCTCAATCGCGCCGACGTGTTCGCGGTCGATGCTTTGCCCGCCGGATTCACATACGTTTCGGGAACGGCGCGCCTGGGCGGCCAGCCCATCGCCGATCCGGCAGGGAAGGGCGGTCCGCTCTTGACCTTCAATGTCGGACGATTGAATGGCAATCAGGAAGTCACGCTGACCTATCGCGTGCGCGTCGGCCCCGGCGCGCTGCAGAGCGATGGCATCAATCGCGTGTTCGCCTCTTACACCGCGGGCGGCGTCGAGACCCAGTCCAATGTCGCGACTGCGCGCGTGCGCGTTCAAGGCGGCGTGTTCACTGACCGGGCCTACCTGATTGGCAAAATTTACGCCGACTGCAACACCAACGGCGTGCAGGATGGCGGCGAAGCGGGCGTGCCGGGCGTGCGCTTCTTCCTTGAAGATGGCACAAGCGTCATCAGCGACTCGGAAGGCAAGTACAGCTTGTACGGTCTGACCGCCAGAACGCGGGTGTTCAAGCTCGACCTGTCCACGCTGCCTGCCGGCGCCAAGCTCGCCCCGATGGGTAACCGCAGCGCCGGCAAGGGGACCACGCGCTTCCTCGATCTCAAGAATGGTGAATTGCATCGCGCCGACTTCGCAATCGAAGGCTGCGGCGAAGCGGTCGTGCAGGAGGTCGCTGCTCGCCGCAAGGCTGCGCGCGATGCCAATGCCGAGATCGAAGGTCGTCTGCAGCAGAAACTTGAAACCGATGCGCGCGCAAATCTGGTGAGCGATCCCAAATCACTTCCGGCCTCCGGCTCGTTGGGCAATACCCAGGGCGCGGGCGGTTCGACAATCGCGCCGCTGGACCCCGCCGCCGCGCCCGCTGCTGCGACCTCGGCGCAGCCTGCACTCTCGGCCGCAACGGCCACGGAACTGGCCGCTGCTTCCAAGAAGACGCTTGCGCCACGTCCGACCAAGGCGCTCGCCACGCCGCTCGAAGTTCTGATTCAGGACGCCGACAACGCGCTGGCCTTCCTCGGTATGAAGGATGGTGACCGACTCCCCTATGCCCAAACGACTTTGCAGGTAAAAGGTGCGGAAGGCGCACGCTTTGCCGTCACAGTAAACGGTGTCGAAATCACTGCGGATCGCGTCGGCAAGCGCACGACATTGCCGGAGAAGAAGTTGCAGGCCTGGGAATTCGTCGGTGTCGAGCTCAGGGCTGGTGAGAACGTCCTCAAGCTCACGCAGCATGATCCGTTCGGCAACGAGCGCGGCAGCGTGTCAATCAAGGTTGTCGCCCCGGACAAGCTTGGCAAACTAGTGATCGATTTGCCAAAGGGCGGCGCGGTCGCGGATGGCCGCACACCGGCCAAGGTCACCGTGCGACTGACCGACGACAAGGGCGTACCGGTGACCGTGCGCACGCCCATCAGGCTTGAGACGACCAACGGCGTGTGGAAGGTCGAGGACCTGGATCCGCGCGATGCTGGTGTGCAAACATTTGTCGAAGGCGGCAGCGCGACCTTTGAGCTCCTGCCGCCCAGCTCGCCGGGCGATGCGAATATTCGCGTCTCGTCCGGTGTCATCGAGACCGAAGTCAAGCTCGACTTCATGCCGGACCTGCGCGATCTGATCGCCGCTGGTGTGATCGAAGGTGTCTTGAATCTGCGCAAGCTCTCCGCCAACGCGATGCAACCGACCCGCGCCAATGATGGCTTCGAGCAGGAGCTGCGTCACTTCTCGCGCGCCAGCGCGGACGGCAAGCGGGATGCGTCGGCGCGCGCCGCATTCTTCCTGAAAGGCAAGGTCAAGGGCGAATATTTGCTGACCATGGCCTATGACTCCGACAAGGACGGGCGGGAGCGCTTGTTCCGCGACATCCAGCCGGACGAGTTCTACCCCGTCTACGGCGATGGATCGTCACGCGGCTTCGACGCTCAATCGACGCAGCGCCTGTACGTGCGGGTCGACAAGCAAAAGTCCTGGCTGCTGTACGGCGATTTCACCACGTCCGCCGACGGCAACAACCGCCGACTGTCCAACTACAACCGTTCGCTGACTGGCGCCAAAGCGCACTACGAAGAGGGGCGGGTATCGGCCAACGTCTTCGCGAGTCGCGATTCGACTCGCCAGGTGATCGAAGAGATTCGCGCCAACGGCACCTCCGGCCCGTACATGCTGTCGTCGAACAAGGGACTCATCAACAGTGAAAAGGTCGAGATTCTGACCCGTGACCGCAATCAGCCTTCACTCATCATCAAGACCGAATCGCAGGCTCGCTTCACCGACTATGAGATCGAGCCGTTCACTGGGCGCATCCTGTTCCGCGCCCCGGTACCCAGTCTTGACCGGGATCTGAACCCGATTTCCATTCGCGTGACTTACGAAATCGATCAAGGTGGTGAGGAGTTCTGGGTCGCAGGTGGCGATGTGCAGGTCAAGGTGACGGATCGCGTGGAAGTCGGCGCGTCTTATGTCAAGGATCGCAATCCGGTCGAGCCATTTGAAATGCGCGGCGTGAATGCCACCGTGAAGCTGGCCGAGCGCACCCTCCTCTCCGGGGAATTCGCGCAAACGGAAAAACCGCTGGGTAGCGGGACGACCGGTGGATTGACCGGCGCCACGGGCGGGAGCGCCGGCCCGCTCAAGGGTAACGCGCAGCGAGTCGAGTTGAAGCATCGCACCGACAAGTTCGATGTCGAGGTCTATGCCGGCCGCAGCGACCAAGGCTTCGACAATCCCGCCGCCTCCATCTCGCGCGGTCGCGAGGAGGCGGGCGTCAAAGCGAATATTCGCATTGACGAGAAGACACTCGCCAAGGTCGAAGCACTGCACACCGGTGATCGCACGACCAATGCCACCCGCAATGGCATGCAGGCGTCGGTCGAACGCTCGCTCGGCAACGGTCTCCGTGTTGAAGCCGCCGTGCGCCACGCGAAAGAGACCACGACCGCGGCGCTGCCGACGTTCCCCAACGATCTCAATGCCGGCTCAACCGGGACCACGCCGAACGAAGTGACCAGCGTTCGCGGTCGTCTCACCGGTCCCATGCCGGGTGTGAAGGACGCGACCGTTTACGGCGAATTGGAAGTCGATGTCAAGGATACGGATCGCAAGATCGCGGCCATCGGCGGCGAGTACCTCCTGCCCAACAAGGGACGGGTGTATGCGCGCCACGAGTTCATCTCCAGCCTGACCGGACCCTACGGCCTCAATACGTCGCAGCGGCAGAATTCCACCGTATTTGGTGTCGACACCGAATACATGAAGGATGGCAAGCTGTTCAGCGAATACCGCATTCGCGACGCTATCAGCGGCGGCGACGCGGAGGCGGCCTTTGGGCTGCGCAATCTCTGGACGCTCGGTGAGGGTTTGAAGCTGGGCACGGGGTTCGAGCGCATCCAGGCCATTTCCGGCAAGGGCGATGCCGAGTCCACTGCCATCACACTGGGGCTCGAGTACACCCGCAACCCGCTGTGGAAAGGCACGGCCCGCCTTGAACTGCGCGACGGCGCGACATCGGACTCGGTGCTGTCCACGCTGGGCGTTGCGTCGAAGCTCAATCGCGACTGGACATTCCTCGGCCGCAATACGTTCACGCTCACGAAGAACCGTGGCACGTCGGCCGGCGAAATCATGCAGGATCGCTTCCAGGCAGGTGTCGCCTATCGGGAGACCGACTCCAACCAGTGGAGCGGCCTCGCGCGAGTGGAATTGAAACTTGAGAAGGATTCCACCCAGCCCGGCCTGGAGTTGAAGCGCAGCGTCGAAATCCTGTCGTTGCATGCCAACTACCAGCCACGTCGTCCCTTCACGTTATCGGGTCGCTACGCCGCCAAGATCGCCAATGAGAAGTCCAACGGTCTGGTCAGCAAGTCCAACACTCAATTGATCTCCGGTCGCGCGATCTGGGAGTTCGCGCCGCGCTTCGATCTATCCATCAACGCGGCGACGCTCCTGGGCCAGGGCGCGCAGAAGCGCCAGTATGGCCTCGGCTTCGAGGTTGGCTACATGCTGACTGAAAACCTGTGGCTGTCCGGCGGATACAATTTATTCGGCTTCAAGGACGAGGATTTGACGATGGGTGACTACACTTCCAAAGGCGCCTACGTCCGCTTGCGCTACAAGTTTGACGAGGAATTGATTGGCAGAGCAACCGCAGTTCGCAAAGGGGCAGACAGCAAATGACTATCGCGGCTGACAGAGAGATCGGCCCCCCGTTGGATCGGCGCCAGTCCCAGCGCCTGCTGATGGCGGCTGCCTCTTTGGTGGTTTTCATGGCGACCGCCGGATGGCATCGTCAAGCCAGCGCCCAGGCGGCGGCGTGCTCGGCGAGCGAAACACTGCAGACATTCTCCTTTCCCAGTTGGACCGCAGGGACCACAGGGCCAACCGCATTCACGGCGGGAGCGGGTACGACCCTGACCACGCTCACTTTCCAGTCCACGGCTAGTGTCGCGTTTGCGGGCGCCTATCCAACGCTGGACACGCAGGGAAACCTGGCCAACAGCCTGATGCACCAGCACAACACAGGCACCGCCGGGCAACTGCTTTCCACGTTCGCCTTGACATTTGATCGACCGGTGAACAAGTTGCGCTGGATATCCGTGGATGTCGACACCGGCGGCGCCGGGGGATTCCAGGATGAGACCGTCTCAAGGGTCAATGGGGCCACCGTGCCCACGGCCCTCACCTCGGGCACTGCGGGTTTTCACACCATAACACTTGCGACCGGCACGGCGACCGCAGTGCGCCCCAATGCGTGCAACAACACACAAACCGGTTGCAATGTCACCAACGACTTCAACCTCAACAACATCACGTCCGCCTCCATGCAGTTCCGGGCAGGCTCGACTCATGTCACGTCCAACCAGTTCATCGGCTGGAACAATTTCTCCTATTGCCTGCCGCCTTCGACCACGCTGACCAAGGCATATTCCGCTTCACCCATCACGCCCTCCAGCACCTCCACGCTGACCTTCACCATCACCAATGGCACGGGCAACCCAGCGCAAGGTGGCTTGCGGTTCACCGACACGTTTCAGGCTGGACTCACCGTGACAGCAGTCGGCGCGGTGACCGGAGCTGGCTGCTCCGGCACGACCGGTTTCACCGCCAGCACAGTGACCCTGACCAACGGCGCCATGACGGCTGGAACCGCCAGTTGCACATTCACCGCGACGATCCAAGGCAATACGCCGGGTACTTACGTCAACGATTCAACGCGCTTCAGCAATCAGCGGGGCGGCATCAATACCGCGGCGACCACGGCGACGCTTCAGGTTTTCCAGCCCGCCCTGACTGCGACAAAATCGTTTGGCACCAATCCCGTCGCCGTGAATACCAATTCGCTGCTCACGCTCACCTTCACCAATCCCAATGCCACGGCAGTGACAGGCCTCGCATTTACCGACACCTTTCCTGTCGGTCTCCGCGTTCAGGGCGGCATCGCCTCCAATTCGTGCGGCGGCACGCCAACAGCCACCGCCAACGGCGTTGATCCGGGCATCATCACCCTGACAGGCGGCACCATACCTGCGAGCGCGTCTTGCACCATCACGGCGAATGTGCGCGGCCCTGCAGCCGGTGCATTCACCAACACCATTTCGGCTGGCGGTATCACATCGACGAATACCTTCCCGAATGTGAATCCAGTCTCCGACACGCTGGTGATTGGTCGTGCTCGGCTGGACAAGTCCTTCAGTGGCGCGCTGACCGTCGGCGGAACGGTCACCTTGACCTTTTCCATCAATAACACGTCGGTTCAGGCCGTCAGCTTTACCGATACCCTGCCTGCCGGACTTGTTGTGGGATCCGGTGCGGTGGGCGGCACCTGCACTGGTGGCTCGGTGACGGCCACGGCGGGCACCAACACCATCACGGTGGCTGGGCGCAACAGCATCAACGGCACCTGCACCATCACCGTTCCGATCACCACGGCGGCCTCGCCGACGACGGGGACCTGTCCGGTGGCGGCCAACACCAACGGCAACGCCAACATTGGCGCGACCACCAACATCACGGCTTCGGTGAGCAACACCGCGGCCGGTGGGGGCACGAGTGCGACGGGGGCTTGCGTGACGGTCAATGCGGCGACGCCTGCCTTGACCAAGGCGTTCAGTCCGACCAGCATTGCCGTGGGCGGCACCAGCACCTTGACCTTCACGGTGACCCAGCCGACGGGGAACCCCACCCAGACCTTCAGCTTCACCGACACCTTGCCTGCGGGCCTGGTGATTGCCACGCCCAACGGCCTGGGCGGCACCTGTTCCATTGGGGCGGGTTCACGCACGGCCACGGCGGGGACCAACACCATCACCATCACCAACAACCAGATCACCAACCCGGCGACCAGTTGCACGCTCACGGTGAACGTGACCACGGCCAACACCCCGACGGTGGGGGTGTGTCCGCAAGCCAACAACACCAACGGTGCGGCCAACATCTCGGGCACCACGAACCTCACCAACAGCGTCACCAGCCAGTGCGTCGGTGTCACGGCGGCGGTGCCGACGGTGGACAAGGCCTTCAGTGGCGCCTTGACGGTGGGCGGCACGGCGACACTCACCTTCACGGTGGCGCAACCGACGGGGAACCCGACCCAGACCTTCAGCTTCACCGACACCCTGCCTGCCGGACTTGTTGTGGGATCCGGCGCGGTGGGCGGCACCTGTAGTGGGGGCGCGGTGACGGCCACGGCGGGCACCAACACCATCACGGTGGCGAGCCGTCAGATCGTCAACCCGGCGACCACCTGCACCATCACCGTTCCGATCACCACGGCGGCCTCGCCGACGACGGGGACCTGTCCGGTGGCGGCCAACACCAACGGCAACGCCAACATTGGCGCGACCACCAACATCACGGCTTCGGTGAGCAACACTGCGGCCGGTGGGGGCACGAGTGCGACGGGGGCTTGCGTGACGGTCAATGCGGCCACACCGACGTTGAACAAGGCCTTCAGCGGCGCCCTGACGGTGGGCAGCGCAGCCACGCTGACCTTCACGATCAGCATGCCGGCCGGGAACCCCACCCAGACCTTCAGCTTCACCGACACCCTGCCGGCTGGTTTGGTTGTTGCCAATCTTCCGACATCAAATCTGTGCACCGGGGCGTTCACCGTCACGGCGGGTTCCAGCACCATCAACTTCAACAACCTGCAGCTCGTGAGTCCCGCGACCAGTTGCAGCATCTCCGTGCAGGTGACGACCTCATCGACACCGACGGTCGGCACCTGCCCGCAGGCCGATAACACCAACGGCAATGCGAACATTTCCAACATCACCAACATCACGGCCTCAGTGACGAACAGCGCAGCCGGTGGCGGCACCAGCACGACCGGTGCCTGCGTGACGGTGAATGCGGCGACGCCGGCGCTGACCAAGGCGTTCAGTCCGACCAGCATCGGCTCCGGTGAAACGAGCACGTTGACGTTCACCGTCACCCAGCCGACGGGCAACCCCACTCAGACCTTCAGCTTCACCGACACCCTGCCGGCGGGTCTCGAAGTGGGTTCTGGCGCGGTAGGCGGCACTTGCTCTGGCGGCAGCGTCACGGCGACGGCAGGTACCAGCACCATCACGATCACCAATCGCCAGATCGTCAACCCGGCGACCAGTTGCACGATCACCGTGCCAGTCACGCTGTCGGGCACACCCGTGTCGACAGTCTGCCCGGTCGCCGGCAACACCAATGGCGCCGCCAGCATCACGGGTATCACCAATCTCACCAATAACGTGACCGATCAGTGTTTGACCGTTGTGCTGCCCACTCTCACCAAGGCGTGGGGCGCGTCCACGATTGACGATTCAGTTGCTTCTGCGTTGGTCTTTACGCTGACGAACGGCGCGGGCAATCCGGCGCAATCGGGTCTGGGCTGGACGGAAACGCTGCCTGCGAATATTCGCTTCACCGCGGCAAGCCTGCCGGTCGCG
>JAEUMY010000020.1 GCA_016791265.1 Betaproteobacteria bacterium | reverse complement strand
AGGCGCACCTGGGCCTGCGTCAGGTCGGCCTGCAGCCGGCTCATCACGGCGCTCTGGCCGCGCACGTCGGCTTCCAGCTTGCCGAGTTCGGCTTCGGCGCGTTCGGCGTCCAGCGCGGCGGTGGCGTCACCGGCCAGCAGTCGGCGCTGGCGTTCGGCTTCGCGGCGCGCGGTGGCCAGGTCGATCTGGCGTGACTCGACCAGCGCCTTCTGCTGCTGCAGCGCGGCCTCGGCACGAGCCACGTCGCCACGGGCGAGTTCCGGGTCCAGGCTGACCAGCAGCTCGCCTTTCTTCACCTGCTGGCCCAGCTGCACGTGCAGCGTCTGGATCTGGCCGCTGACCTGCGCGCCCACGTCCACCTTGGTCTTGGCCTGCAGCACGCCGGCGGCCTGCACCAGCTGCGTGATGTCGGCCTTCTCCACCTTGCCACTGGGCGGCGGCGCGGGCGGGGGTGGCGGGTTCAGCGCGCGCCAGCCGGCGAAGGCGCCGGCGGCCAGCAGCAGCAACAGCACCCAGCGCAGGCGCGTGTGCCGTTGCCAGCGGCGAACCAGGGCGTTGCCCCGGGAAATCCTGTCGTTCATTGCGCTCCCTGAAAACCGGCCTGCGCAATGTAGTGGCATCGCCGCCGCCGCGCGGGCGGCGCGCGACGAACGGCACGGCGGCCTGACAAAACGTCCTGCGGCCGTGCCGGGCGCGCGGCGTTCAGAAGTGGATGCCGCGCATCAGCTGCTGCACCGCCACCGCCTCGGCGCTCAGCTGCGGCTTGGCGCTCTTGTCGCCCTTGGCCGCCGATGAATCGGGGAACATGCGGAAGGTGGTGTTCATGCTGATCTGCGCCACGCGCGGCACCAGCAGGTGGAGCATCTCGCCGAAGATGCCCAGCCGGGTGGCGATGCGCACCGGCTTCTCGATGCAGGCCTGCGCGATCATGTCGGCGGCCTCTTCCGGGCTCAGCGTCGGCACGTTGTTGTAGATCTTCGTGGGCGCGATCATCGGCGTGCGCACCAGCGGCATGTTGATGGTGGTGAAGTGGACCTTCTCGCCGGCGAATTCACTGGCCGCGCAGCCGGAGAACGCATCCAGCGCGGCCTTGGAGGCGACATAGGCGGAGAAGCGCGGCGCCTGGGTCAGCACGCCGATGGACGAGATGTTGATGATCTGGCCGCCACCCTGCGCCACCATGCCGGGCAGGAAGCCCATGATGAGACGTAGTGAACCGAAGTAGTTCAACTGCATTGTGCGCTCGAAGTCGTGGAAGCGGTCGTAGCTGTTGGCGATGCCGCGGCGGATCGAGCGACCCGCGTTGTTGACCAGATAGTCGCAGCGCTTGAAGTCCTTCAGCACGGACGCGACCAGCTTGTCGCAATCAGCGATGCTTGAGAGATCGCAGGAATAGAACTTGGCTTTGCCGCCCATTTCCTTGATTTTCGCCAGCGTGGCTTGCGCCTTTTCCGGATCGCGCGCGACGATGACCACTTGCGCGCCCGCTTCAGCCAGCTTGTACGCCGTGGCCTCGCCGATGCCCGACGTGCCGCCGGTGACCACGACCACCTTGTCCTTCACCTTGCCCGCGAGCGTGCGATCGATGAAGAGGTCGGGGTCGAGATTGCGTTCCCAGTAGTCCCAAAGGCGCCAGGCGTAGTCCTCCAGGCGAGGCACGGCGATGCCCGAACCCTTCAGCGCCTTGGCCGTGTCGCGATTGTCAAAGCGCGTCGGATAGCTGATGAACTTGAACATGTCCTTCGGAATGCCCAGGTCACTCAGCACCTGCTTCTGAATGCGGCGAATCGGGGCGAGCGACATGATGCCGTCCAGCACATAGCTGGGAATGAAGCTGAACATCTTGGTGTTCAACCGCATGGTCATTTGCGGCGCGTGTCCCGCCTTGGCGAAGAGATTCAGCACTTCGCCGACGCGCATCGGCTCCGGATCGGTCAGGTGGAAGCAGGCGCCGTCCAGACCCTTCTTGTGCGCGATGTGGTCCATCGCGTCGACCACGTAGTCCACCGGCACGATGTTGATGCGGCCGCCTTCGATGCCGATGGTCGGCACCCATTGGGGCAGCAAGTCGCGCATTTTCTGGATGAGCTTGAAGAAGTAGTAGGGACCGTCGATCTTGTCGATCTCACCCGTCTCTGAATGGCCGACCACGATGCCGGGGCGATAGACGCGCCACGGGCGCTTGCACTCCTCGCGGACGATGCCTTCGGAGTCGTGCTTGGTGCGAAAGTAGGGGTGGTCGAGTTCCTCGGCTTCCTCGAACATGTCTTCGCGGAACACGCCGTCATAGAGGCCGGCGGCGGCGATGGAGCTGGTGTGGTGGAAGCAGCCGGCATTGACCGCCTCGGCGAATTCGACCGCATGGCGCGTCCCGTCGATGTTGGCCACGATCTGGCTCTCGGCGTTGGCGGACATGTCGTAAACCGCCGCCAGGTGGAAGAAGTGCTTGATCTTGCCCTTCAGCTTGGCGATGTCGGCGGGGGCCGCGCCCAGCTTGGGTTTGGCGAGGTCGCCCACCACGGCCACGACCCGCTTCTCGTCGGCACCCCAATATTCCCGCAGCGCCTCCAGCTTCTTCACCGAGCCTTTGCGCACCAGCACATAGATGGTGCCTTCGCGGGCCAGGAGCTTCTTCACCAGGTGTTTGCCGATGAATCCGGTCGCGCCGGTGACGAAATAGGTCATGGTTCTCCTCCGTGGGTCTTGTAGGTTTGGGGGCTATCGACTAAATGTTTGCCGCCGGGCGGCGGCTTTCCGGGAATCATACACGCGCGCCTTTGTCCCGCAAGACACCGGCCGTGTTTAGTGTGATCGCTCTAAAGGGCTTGCCTACACTGCGACCGTCATCAGTCCATTTGTCACGTTTTTCACTTCCTCCAAGGAGATCACCATGGCACGTCGTACCGTGAAAAAAGTTGTTCGCAAGCCCGCCAGCAAGGCCGCCCCGAAAGTCACCGTCAAGAACCTGTCCGTCGGTCAGGTTGCCGAGTCCGCCCAGAAAGTCTGGCTGGCAGGCCTGGGCGCCGTCGCCAAGGCGCAGGCCAACAGCGGCAAGATCGCCGAGACGCTCGCTGACCAGGCCGGCGCACTCGTCGCCGAGGGCAAGAAAATTGAAGCCCGCGTGATGGCCGCCGCCACCGCCAAGGCCAAAGAAGCTCAATCGGTCGCCACCAAGTTCGCCAAGGCCAAGTCCGCCGAAACCGCGCAGACGCTCGGCAAGCTGGAAGGTGTGTTCGAAGAGCGCGTCTCCAAGACGCTCAACACGTTTGGCATCCCTTCGTCCAAGCAAGTGCGCGAACTGATCGTGCGCATGGAGGAACTGCAGTCCAGCCTGAACCAACTGAAGCGGGCCCGCGCCTAAACGCCGCGTCACGCCGCCATCGGTATCATCAGGGGGCCGGCCGCGAGGTGCGGCCCCTTGATGCATTGCGAATATTCGCAACGCCAGAATTCTCATAGAGCGCGCCCCAGCACGCCATCTTGATCGCATCCGGAGACCTCATGCCCGCCAAGACAAGAAGCGCTTCCCGCCAGAAGGCCGAACGTCCCAAGGTCGCTCTCGCCCTGGCCGGCGGCGGCCCTCTCGGCGCCATGTATGAAATCGGCGTGCTCATGGCGCTGGATGAAAGCGTCGAGGGCATGGACCTCAACCAGATGGACATCTATGTCGGCGTGAGCGCCGGCAGTTTCATCACCGCTGCCCTCGCCAACGGCATCACGCCTTCGGAAATCTACCGTCTATTCATCGAAAACGAGGCGGTGGACGGCGCCAAGTTGAAACCGGAGGTGTTTTTGAAGCCCGCCTTCAAGGAGTACTTTCGGCGCGCGAAATCGGTGCCGGCACTCTTGGTGCAAGGTGTGTTCCGCTTCGCCACGAAGCCGTTTTCGCGGAGCCCGGTGGACTCGTTCGCCGGACTCGCGCGCGCGATTCCCACCGGCATTTTCGACAACGAAGCGATCAGCCGCTTCCTCAATCGCACCTTCAGCTTGCCCGGTCGCACCAACGACTTTCGCAAACTGAAGGCGAAGCTCTACTCAGTCGCGACCGATCTCGACACCGGCCAATCGGTGAGCTTTGGTTCGGCGGGTTTTGACCACGTTCCCATTTCCAAGGCGGTGCAAGCCAGCGCCGCGCTGCCGGGCCTGTTTCCGCCCGTGCGCATCGAAGGCCACTACTACGTGGACGGCGCGCTGAAAAAAACCTTGCACGCGTCCGTCGCGCTGGACGACGGCGCGGAACTGGTGGTGTGCATCAATCCCCTCGTGCCGTTCGACGCGGATTCCGCGCGTCGGCGCGGCCGTCCCGACATGGAAAAGCTGGTGGAAGGCGGCTTGCCAGTGGTGCTGTCGCAAACCTTTCGCGCCATCATCCATTCACGCATGCAAATCGGACTTTCCAAGTACGACGCCAAGTACAAGAGCGCAGACGTGGTGTTGTTCGAGCCGGACAGCGACGATCCGGAAATGTTCTTCACCAACCTCTTTTCGTACTCGACCCGCCAGCGGGTTTGCGAGCATGCCTATCAGCGCACACGCCGCGATTTGCTGAAGCGCCGCTTCGAGCTGGCGCCCATCTTCGCGCGCTATGGCATGGCGCTGAAGGTGGATGCGCTGAAGGACGAGTCGCGCACGCTGGATGCCAAAGTGAAGCGCTCGCGACCGCGCCTGTCGCGCAACGATCGCCTGCGCGGCGCCATGCTGGACTTGTCCGACGCGCTGAAAGAACTGCAAGGCCTCACGCAACGGCCGTCAGGGCGACGAGCCTGACACCTCCGAAAGATTGATCCGCGGCGACCACTGAGACCGCGGAGGCCATCACCGATTCTTCTCGGTGGTCTCAGTGATCGCCGTGGTTCCAAAGACTTCCTGCCGGTCAACGCGCTACGATATGCGGGTATGTCGCGCTCCCAACCGACTCCACCTGCCGCAGCACCCGCCGCCAAGCCGTCACGCGCCCAGCGCACGCGCGAGCGCATCCTGAAGACCAGCCTAGACCTCTTCAACACCTACGGAGAGGCCCAAGTCACCACCGGTCATATCGCCGACGAGCTGAACATCAGCCCTGGCAATCTGTACTACCACTTCCGCAACAAGGAGGAGATCATCCAGCACCTCTTCCGAGTGTTCGAACAGCAGATCGATGTCGCGCCGAACCTGGAGAAGCAGGCGGAGGAGGGGATCGGCGACGTTGGCGCGGCGATGGAAGATCTCTGGCTCTACCTGCATCTCGTGTTCGAGGCCATCTGGACCTTCCGCTTCCTGTATCGAAATCTCGACGATCTGCTGGCGCGCGATGCCAAGTTGAAGTCTCACTTCAATCGCATTGTCGAGCACAAGCGCAAGAGTGTGGTCACGCTTTGCGGCGGATTGATTGCCGCGGGCGCCATGCGCGCCCAACCGGATGAAATCAAGGCGCTCGCGGAAAACATCCTGGTCGTCGCGACGTACTGGCTCAATTTTCAGCACATCGCCCAGCGTCAGGTGTTCCGCGCCGATCTGGGGGAGCAGGAAGACCTGGGGCGTGGCGTGTTCCAGGTCATGGCTCTGGTCGCGCCCTATCTCGTGGGGCCGGCGCGCGAGCATCTCGATCATCTTTCCAGGAACTACATCGACTGAGGAGACATGTCATGGCAAAGACCAAGTGGGCGGCTTATCCGCTTTCGCAGAAGGGCCTCAAGTTCGACGGCGAGGCGTTGAAGAAGCAGTGGGCCGCGTTGCATGCCGGCGATTGCGAGCCGCTTCCCAAGTCGGCGGACCTGCAGGAAGCATGGCGCCACTACCACCTTGGCAATTTTGGCGAGGCGGTGGAGCGAGGTCTGGCCGAGGGCATGGCCGGGTACACGGTGGCCAACAAGGCGCAGGCGATTTACGCGACCTATGTCGAGAAGAAGGACGCGGCCAAGCTGAAGCATTACGAGGAGGTCATGGCGCGCGCCGAAGAGGCGATGAAGAAGGACGCGAAGAATCCCAACGCGCACTATTTGTACGCCTACGCCGCCGGCCGCTACAGCCAGGGCATCTCGGTGGTGAAGGCGCTGGCGCAGGGATACGGCGGCAAGATCAAGACGGCGCTGGAAACCACGCTGAAGCTGGAGCCGAAGCACGCCGACGCGCACACGGCGATGGGCGCCTATCACGCCGAAATCATCGACAAGGTGGGCGCGATGGTCGGCGGCCTGACCTACGGCGCCAAGAAGGACAAGGGCGTTGAACACTACGAGAAGGCGCTGAAACTCGCGCCCAAGTCGCCCATCACTCACATCGAGTACGCCAATGGTCTCCTGATGTTGTTCGGCGACAAGGAAGAAGACAAAGCGACCGATCTCTATGTGAAGGCATCCGAGTTGACACCGCGTGATGCGGTCGAGCAATTGGATGTCGAGGCGGCAAAGGCCGAACTGGAGTAGCGCCAGCCTACCCTTCGCAGAGTATCGATACCACTTTTGCCAATGACACCGCACGCGAATATTCGCAATGATCACAATCCCGACCTACGCCGACATCCTCGCCGCCCATGAGCGCATCAAGCCGCACATTGTGCGCACGCCGGTGCTCAGTGGCGATGCCATCAACGCGCTGACCGGCGCCGAGATTTTTTTCAAGTGCGAGAGCTTCCAGCGTATCGGCGCGTTCAAGGCGCGGGGTGCGACCAATGCGGTCTACTCGCTGGATGATGCGACAGCGAAGCGTGGCGTGGTGACCCATTCCTCCGGCAATCACGGCGCGGCGCTGGCTTGGGCGGCCAAGCGGCGGGGCATCAACGCTGTGGTGGTTGTGCCGGAGAGCGCGCCCAGAACCAAGATTGCGAATATTCGCCGTGCGGGCGCTGAAGTCGTGTTTTGCGAATCCACGGCCGCCGCGCGCGAAGCGGCCGCGGCGAAGCTGGTGGCCGAGCGCGGCATGGAATTTGTGCATCCCTACGACGACAACCGTGTCATCGCCGGGCAGGGCACAGCGGCGCTGGAGCTGTTGGAAGAGGTGTCCGATCTCGACATCGTCATGGCCCCGCTGGGTGGTGGCGGCCTTCTGTCCGGCACGACGCTCGCCACCAAGGGACGCGATGCGAATATTCGCGTGATCGGCGGTGAGCCGGAAGGCGCCAACGACGGGTTTCGCAGTTTTCAGACGGGCGTGCGCGTCGCGGAGAACGTGCCCCACACCATCTGCGACGGGCTGCGCACGTGCCTCTCGGAGCGCACCTTCAACATCATCACCGGCAACACCGACGCCATCGTCACCGCGACCGAGGACAATGTCGTGCGCGCCATGCGCCTGACTTGGGAAGACCTCAAGATCGTGATTGAGCCGTCATGCTGCCCGCCGCTCGCTGCGATCATGGAAGGCAAGCTCGACGTGCGTGGGAAGAAGGTGGGAATCATCCTCACCGGGGGCAACGTGGATCTGGACAAGCTGCCCTGGCAGACTTGATGCGTGATCGATGAGGCGTGATCGAAGGTCACGCGGGTGACTCGCGGGTTGCGAATATTCGCAACCTCACTTTTCGCGTCTTGGCGTCACTCTCTTGAGCGCTTTTTTGTTCATGACTTTCTGAGCCGCTTCAACGTGCGCTTGGGCGCTGCCTCAACGACCGGCGGCTTCACCGATGCCTTCGGTTCCCCAAACGCCGCCTCAAGTCCTTCTTCAAACTCCGGCCCGTACGGCCCCATCAAGGTCTGCAGAACCAGCGACTCGAACTCGTCGCCGAAGTGGCGAATGATGCGTTCTGGATCGGGGACCAGCTTTTCATCGGTGATGACACCGAACTGCACCTTGCCGTTGTAAGAGAGGATGGAAACGCCCATGCCGATGCCGCCCGACTGCGGCACCCAGAAGTCAAGTTCGCTGATTTCCTTGCCGGCGAAGTAGAGCGGATGCTGCGGGCCGGGCACGTTGGTCATGACGGCCGACGCGTTGCGGCCGATGAGCGCGCCGATCTGGTCCTGCAATATCTTGGGGCCCAGTCCGACCGCACTCAGGAGGACGAAAGCCACGATCGGCTGCGATGACGCCTTCAACGCGTTCATGCGGGCCTGAACGATGCGTGCGCGCTCCACGGGTTCTTCGACACCCACCGGGAGTTCGACAAACACCAGCCCAAACTGATTGCCCAGATCGCCCGCTCGCTCGACCGGACGCAAGTTGACCGGAACCACGCCTCGCAGCTCGACCGCGGACGTGGCGTCACCCTTTTCGGTGAGGTAGGCTCGCAGCGCGCCTGCGGCGGTGGAGAGCAGCACGTCGTTGATCGAACAGCCCAGCACCTTGCCGATGATTTTCACCTCCGCCAGCGGCAGCGGCTCGGCCCAGGCGGCACGCTTGGATTTGCCCAGCTCCCCCTTGAAGCGGGTCGGCGTGTCGCTGGTCATCAGTGCGATCTTGCGGAGCTCGTCGGCGAGATCGATGCCCTTCAGCGCGATGTCGCGCGCCATGGCCGGGTCTTTGGCGATCTCCAATCCCTGCTCCAGGAGCGCCCGAGTCAGTTTCATCGCGTTCTTCCAAGCGCCGGCCATGGGCTTGGTCACCGAGGTCCAGAAATCCATGTCCTTGCGCGTCGGATTGTCCGGCTTCTGCTTCGGGATGAGCAGACTTTCCGCCGGGGTCTTCCCGGTGAGCGACAGCATCACGCCGATGAGCGCAATACCGTCGGCGTAGCAGTGGTGGATGCGCGTGATGAGCGCGCTGCCGCCTTCATAGTTCTCGACAAGATGAAAATGCCAGAGCGGGCGATTGAAATCGAGCGGCTTGCTCGCCAAGTCGCTGCACAGGTCTTCCAGTTCCTTCTTGCCCGCCTTGCCCGGCAGCGTGTGCTGGCTGAAATGGTGCCTCAGGTTGAAGCGGGTGTCTTCGACCCACCAGGCGCCCGTGGGGTCCTGCACCGCCTTCTGGCGAAAGCGCGCGAACTTGAGCCAGCGGCCTTCGATGACACGCTTCACCTGGGTGGCGTTGAGGCGCTCCTTGAACATGAGCACGCCCACGATCATCATCAGGTTGGTCGGGTGCTCCATGCGGAGCCAGGCGGTGTCTACGCCTGAGATGCGTTCGCGAATGGCCATTGTCCTGGTCTTCTGGTGAGTGATTCGATTCCGCTCCGCTCCTCCGGCGGTTTGCGGCACCCCAACTGTTCCGCTAGAGTAGCCGCAGTGCCCGCCCATCTGCAACCATCGCGCGCGCCAGGCACATCGCGAGCGCGCAGACCGCCCACGGAGAACCACGAATGTCCGACATCAAGAAGAAATTCGAAGCCGCGTCCAAGAACGTGACCAAGGCCAAGAAGGACCCTGGCAACGACCTGAAGCTGAAGCTGTATGCGCACTACAAACAGGCCACGGAAGGCGACGTGAAGGGCGCACGCCCCGGATTCATGGATTTCGTCGGCGGCGCCAAGTACGACGCCTGGGCCAAGCTGAAGGGCATGACCGGGGAGGACGCGATGAAGGCGTACATCAAGCTTGTTGAGCGCGTCCTGCGCGACGACGAGTAAGAAAAAAGCCCCGGACCTTTCGATCCGGGGCTGAACGTCCTGAAAAGCCAGGACGAGGAGGAGACGGTGGCAGCGGCTGATCGTTCAGCCGCTACCGGTAATGGTGATCAGCCGAGCTTGGCGGCCGCGGCCTTGACGGTCTTGACCGCCTTGGTGGCCTGCTTCATGCCTCGCTTCGCTGCGGTCGTGGCCGTCTTCTTGGCGGCGGCGGTGACCTGCTTGGTGACTTTGGCTACTGTGGCGCTCACGGCGGGTTTTTTCGCGGCGGGCTTGCGTTTGGCTGGCGCTTTGCGAGCGGTTTTCTCGGATGCCACGAGGCTGCGGACGCTTTCCGAGAGATCGGTCACCTGACGGGTCAGGTCGTCGATGTCACGGGCCGTCAGCACGCCCAGCTTGTTCAGCGAGCGATGCACGCGGTCCTGAAACACTTGGTCCAGCTTGTCGATGGTGCCGGTCGCCTTGCTCATGGATTCCGCCGCCTGGGTGCGCGCGGATTCGACGGCCTTGCCGACCGCGTTGCCGGCCATGGCACGGGTTTTCTTTTCCAGCGCCTGACCCTGCTGCACCAGCGCCTCGAACACCTTGCCGCCTTCTTCTTGCGCCTTGGCGAACGCGCCCAAGCCCGCCAGCCAGATCTTCTGCGCGGAATCCATCACCTGCTTGGCGAGCACTTCGCCCTGCTGACCGACGGGTTTGGCGGTGGACTTCGCAGCGGTTTTCTTTAGACGCTTGGCCATGTCTGAACTCCTGGTCGGCAGTGCCGGAAAAATGGAATGGTCGAACTGTAACCATTCGGTTTAGAGCAATCACACTAGAGCGCGTCGCGCCCGTGAAAAGCGCGATGCAAATCCCGCCCGCTGCGTTACCATTCGGTGACGGGTCCATGACGTCCCGACAAAACCGCAATCCTAGGAGACTGCACAGCGATGGAACGCATCTGGCTCAAGTCCTACCCCGAGGGGATACCCACCGAGATTGATCCCAAGGCCTTCGTGTCCATCAAGGATATGCTGGCCAAGAGCTGCGAGCGCTTCGCGCCCCGGCCCGCGTTCACCTGCATGGACAAGTCGTTGACCTTCGCCGAGGTCAACAGGATGTCCCGGCAGTTTGCAGCCTACCTGCAAAGCCTCGGGTTGAAGCAGGGGGACCGCGTCGCGGTCATGATGCCCAACATCCTGCAGTACCCGGTGGCGGTCTTCGGCATCTTGCGGGCCGGGATGATCGTGGTCAACACCAATCCTCTCTATACGGCCCGGGAGTTGGAGCACCAGTTGCACGACTCCGGGGCAAAAGCTGTGGTCATCCTTGAAAACTTCGCGGCCACGCTGGAGCAGGTGCTGCCAAAGACCGAAGTGAAACATGTGATCACCACGCAGTTGGGTGACTTCCTTGGGTTCCCCAAGTCCTTCCTGGTCAATTGGGTCATCAAGCACAAGCGCAAGATGGTGCCGGCTTGGAACATTCCGCACGCGGTGCCGTTGAAAAAGGCGCTGTCGATCGGCTCGGGTGCCTCATACACCGCACCCACGGTTGTTCTCGAGGATCTCGCGTTCCTGCAATACACCGGCGGCACGACGGGGGTCCCCAAGGGGGCCATGCTGACCCATGGAAACATCGTTGCCAACCTGCTGCAGGTGGGCAGCTGGACGCGGGGCGAGCTGAAGGAGGGCCAGGAAGTCGTCATCCAGCCGCTGCCGCTCTATCACATCTTCGCGCTCACCTCGAGCCTGGTGTTCATGAAGCTTGGCGCTGAGAGCGTGCTCATTCCGAATCCACGCGACATGGATGCTTTCATCGGCGAGCTGAAAAAGCGGCGCTGGAGTGTGCTGAACGGGGTGAATACCCTGTTCAACGGCCTGCTGAACCATCCTGAGTTCAAGACCTGCGATTTCAGCGGTTTGAAGCTCACCCTGGGCGGGGGTATGGCTGTCCAGCGCGCGGTTGCCGAGCAGTGGAAGCAGGTGACCGGACACGCGCTGATCGAGGCCTACGGCCTGACCGAGACGTCACCCGGTGCCGTGGTCAACCCGATCACGCTGAAGGATTTCAACGGGTGCATCGGCCTGCCGCTGCCTTCGACTGTCATCACCATCCGGGACGATGACGAGAAGATCCTGGCCGTGGGTGAAACCGGGGAAATTTGCATAACCGGCCCGCAGGTGATGAAGGGCTACTGGCAGCGTCCCGACGAAACGGCCAAGGTCATGACCAAGGACGGGGCCTTCAAGTCGGGGGATATCGGCTTCATGAATGCCGATGGTTACGTGAAAATCGTCGACCGCAAGAAGGACATGATTCTGGTCTCCGGCTTCAACGTGTATCCCAACGAGATCGAGGATGTCGTCGCGGCCTGTCCGGGCGTCCTGGAAGTCTGCGCCGTCGCCGCCAATGACGAAAAGTCCGGCGAGGTCGTGCGCGCGGTCATCGTGAAGAAGGATCCCGAGCTCACCAAAGAAAAGGTTCTTGAGCACTGCAAGGCGCACCTCACCGGCTACAAGGTGCCCAAAATCGTCGAGTTTTGGGACTCGCTGCCCAAGACCAACGTGGGCAAAGTGCTGCGGCGTGAGGTGAAGAACGCGAAGAGACCGAGCTGAGACTGCGAATATTCGCAACGGTTGGAAGTGGGCTATCCCACCATGGGTTTCTTTTGACTCACCAACGCCTCAGCCAGCCGCGTCGCGTTGCGCGCGACCATGCCGTAAATCGATAGCTGCGGATTGGCGCCGATACTGGTCGGGAACGCCGAGCCATCAAATATCCAGACGTTTTCCAGTTGATGGTGCCGGCCATCGCCGCGCACCACCGAGCGTTTCTCATCCACGCCCATGCCACAGCCGCCCATGACGTGGGCGGACACCACGCGGCATTCCAGCGGCTTCATGGGCAGGTCGGCGATGTGTTGTTTCGCTTCGGCCCATGACTTCATGGGTTTGCCCTTTTCATGCATCGGCATCACCACCTTGGCCCCGGCGGCGAACTGGATTTCAGCCATCGTGAAGAACGCGCGGCGCATGCCGTCCCAGACATAGTCGGAGATCGCGTAGTCGAGGACTGGGCTGCCGTCCTTGCGCAGCGACACTGCGCCGCCGATGCTGTGCGGATGGAAGCCGTCGCGCAGCAGCGCGATCACGACCTGCAAGTGCGGCAGGCGGCGCATCCAGGTCGAGTGTTCCTCGCCGAATCCCTGCAACGTGATGCCGGCGAGGATGGGATGGACGGGCGGGGCCTCGAGCTTGTAGCCAATGGGTCCGTCGAGCGGCAGCGTGTCGAGAAAGTGATCGGAGTAAATGGTCTGCGGCGCCCCGTTGTAGCCCTCGACCTTGCTGTTCATGAGCGCCGCCGTGACGTTCACGGGATGAAGAAAGGTTCGCTTGCCCAGCGTGGCATGCGGATCGGGCGCCTTGCTGCGCAGGAGCAAGCCGGGCGTATTGATGGCGCCGCCGGCCAGGACAAAGTGGCGCGCGCGCACCTTGACCTTGACGCCGGTCGGACGGATACCGGCCTCGTCGAGCGCCACCGCTTCCAGCGAGACGGCTTTGTCATGGGCGAAGCGTAGCGTATCGACACGTGTGCGATGGAGCAGCGTCGCCCCGCGATCCAACGCCGCGGGCACTGTCGTGACCAGCATCGACTGCTTCGCATTGGTGGGGCACCCCACGCCGCAGTAGCCGAGATTCCAGCAGCCTTTGACGTTGCGCTGGATGGCGGCAGCGGGAATCTTCAGCGCTTCGCATCCGCGCCGCAAGATGTCGTTGTTCTCGTTGGGCGGCACAGGCCAGGGGGCGATGGATAGCCGCTCTTCCATGCGGGCGAACCACGGCGCCATCGACTCTTGCGAATATTCGCGAAGGCCCCACTGATCCTGCCAGTGCTTGAGTGTCGCGGCCGGTGTGCGGAAGCTGGAGGTCCAATTGACGGTGGTGCTGCCACCGACGCTTCGGCCCTGCAGGATGGTGATGGCCTTGTCCTGGGTCTGCCGGCCAGCGGATTCCTGGTAGAGCTGCGGATACGCGTCCCGTTCCAGCATGCGGAAGTCCGAGGAACTCTTGAGCGGACCTTCCTCGATCATGATGACCTTGAGACCCGCCGCGGAGAGAATGTCCGCGGCCGTACCCCCGCCAGCGCCGGTGCCGACGATGACGATGTCCGCTTCGAGCGACAGATCGGCCTTCAGTTTGGCGCCATCCTGAACGGTCCAGCCTCGATCGAGGCCGAGTCGAATGGGATCAGGAAGTTTGGACATCAGAGGAATTCCCTGGCGCGATCCGGCAGCGCGTAACCCATCGCGGGCCAGGCCAACGGGTTGCCGAACCAGCACGCCTGCATGAGCTGTTTCATGGCTTGATAGCCCGCGCGCAGCAATACAAATCGACTGGACTGCCACTTCATCAGAAACGCGGCCACCTCGGATTCGCTGGCTTCGGGCCACGACGTCCACACGCCCGCAACAAGTGCTCGCGATGGGGCGAAGGTGAGCAGCCCCAGCAGTTGCTTCACCTCGCCCTGCACGGCGAGCGACATGCCGGCGAGGCCGCGATCAAACGCCTCCACGACCTCGTTCAAGGCCGTCTGGCGTGCAGTCGCGTCGGTTGGAATCATGCCGGCCAGGATCACGGGCGCGAGTGCGCGGATCAGTTCGGCCTCGCGACGACTCAACGCGCGCAGGCCTTGCGCGGGCGTGTCCGGCTCATGATTGAGCCAGGCTGCCGCACCCAGCACGACCGCGCCGGTCACGCCGACCTGGAGGAAACGACGGCGGCTCAGCTTCAACGTGACAGCAGCCGGACCAGCGTCTCGAAGCGCTTGCCGTAGGGAGGATGGAACAGCTTCAGACCATTGAAGCGGCTTTGGCGGAACACCGGTTTCAGCTTGGAGAATGTATCGAAGCCGAACTTGCCGTGATAGTGACCCATGCCACTGGGGCCGACACCACCAAAGGGAAGCGCTTCCTGTGAAATGTGCATCAGTGTCTCGTTGACGCTGACGCCACCGGAAACGGTGGAGCGCAACACCTTCTCCGCCGACCTCTCGTCATGGCTGAACACATACAGCGCCAGCGGACGTGGGCGGTCATTGACGTGACGGATGGCCTCGTCCAGCGTCGAGTAGCCGATGATCGGCAGAATGGGTCCAAAAATCTCGTCCTGCATGACTCTGGTGGACGCCGGCGCGTTGAGAACCGCGGTCGGCACGACCTTGGTGTCGTCGGCGTTCGCGTCGGACAAGGTGCGAATATTCGCACCCGCCGCCTTGGCCTCATCCAGCCACTCGCGCAGCCGCAAGCGATGCCGCGCATTCACGATGGCGCTGTAGTCGGCGCCCAGGTCGGGATAGTGGGTGGCGACGTAATGGCGCGCGGCGTCGACAAAGGCTTCTTCCTTGCCACGCGGCAGCAGGACGTAGTCGGGCGCGATGCAGGTCTGGCCGGCGTTCAAGCACTTGCCGAAGAGAATGCGTTCGGCCGCAAGATCAATCGGGAAGTCATCCGCCACGATGGCGGGCGACTTGCCACCCAGCTCCAGCGTGACGGGCACGAGGTTTTCGGCGGCGCGCTTCATCACGTCGCGGCCCACGGCGGTCGAGCCGGTGAAAAGCAGATGATCGAAGGGCAGCCCGGCGAAGGCTCTGCCAGTCTCGGGGCCGCCGTTGATGACGACGACATCACCCTCCGGGAAGGTGGTGGCCATGAGGCGCGCCAGCAGCTCGCCTGTCGCCGGCGTGAATTCGGACATCTTCAGCATGACGCGATTGCCTGCCGCCAAGGCGCTCGCCAATGGCGCGACCGCCAGCAGCAGCGGATAGTTCCACGGCACGATGATGCCAACCACGCCCAAAGGCTGGGGACGCAGCTCGATGCGCGCTGGCATGAACCACAGCGACGCGAAGCCGCGCTGCGGCGCCATCCAACGCTTGAGGTGACTGCGCGTGTGCTTGATGCCTTCCAGAGAAGGAAAGAGTTCGAGCAACTGGGTTTCGTGCCGTGAGCGGTGGCCGAAGTCGCGGCTGATGGCTTCGGCGAGAGAATCAGCATGGTCGCGGAGCAGGGCTTCGAGCCGATTCAGATTGTCGCGTCGCGCCGCGTAATCCGGCGCGATGGCCGCTTTGCGGCGCAGGACATCAAGGTGTTGCTGCAATGCGGCGGCGGCGGTTTCAACGGGCGGAGTGTTGAGATTCAAAGCGGTTCCGATCTGGAGCAAGAAGCATCCGCGAGGGTAGAGAAAGGACGTAGAGCAAAGCCTCTAATTGCTGGTGCGGTGCAGCAATCCCGACTCAGGTATCGTGCTCGCCTTGTCATCCACGCCATTGTCCCAACATCCGCATCATGACGCGCACGCTCGTTCTGTCGCACCTGGAAACGCTGAAGTCGCTGCGCGGCCAACCGCAGGCCGATGCGGGCTTGGCGCAACGCATTGCCGAGCTGAAGGAGTGGCAGCATGACCGCCTGACGCGTACCTATGCCGATCTGGTCGCGCATCCGCGTTACGGCCGCGCGGCCACGTTTTTTCTTGAGGATCTCTACGGGGCGAAGGACTTCTCGCGTCGCGACGCGGAAATGATCCGCATCTATCCCACGCTGGTGCGGGTGCTGCCTCACGCCACGGTCGAGACGGTTGATCTCGCGCTGGAGCTCGACGCGCTGGCTGAGCAGTTTGACCAGGACATGGCGCGTGCGCTGGCAGGGCCTGCAGCCATCACCGAGACGGCCTACGCCGCCGCCTTTCGCGAAGTGGGGCGAAGACCTCAGCGCGAACGGCAGGTGGAGCTGGTGGCCGAAGCCGGCCGGCGGCTAGATCAGGTGGTGAAGAAGCCGCTGGTCGCGACCGCGCTCCGCATGCTGAGAAAGCCCGCCCACCTGGCGGGCCTGGGTGACCTGCAGACCTTTCTCGAACACGGCTTCGAGGCGTTCCGCGCCATGGGCGGCGCGGATGAATTTCTCGCCATCATCATCACCCGCGAGACGGAAATCATGCAGCGAATATTCGCAAACCATCCGCAGCCGTTCGCCGTGTGCTGAACCGGTCGGCTACTTCGTCGATCAGCTACTTCTTCTTCGCGGTGGTCTTTGCCTGAGGCTTCGCGGCGGTCTTGGGTGTCGCCTTGGCTGTGGCCTTCACGGCCGGTTTCGGCGTGGGCTTCTCGGCGGCCTTCCTGGGCGCCGGCGCCTCGGCAAGCACCTTGTCCAGCTGCTCATGCACCGCCTTCTCGATGGGGCCTTTCATGGCCTTCAGCAGAAAGCCCAGGGTCACGGCGAGCTGCATGTCAGTCTCGGAGACGGTCAGCGATCCGTTCACGCCGGGGCGGTCGAAGTGCAACGTGTTGCCTGTCCAGTCGCCCGACAGATTGAACTGCTTGCCCAGCTTTTCAGCCATTTTCTCCGCCGCGGCGCGGGCGCCCTTCAGACCCAGATGGTGCGTCCGCTTCAATGCAATGTCAGCCATGCGCGCTCTCCTCGGATGGGGTGTTGTTCTCGTCTGATTATGGCATGGCCGATGAAACCGACCGTCGCCGCCATTCATCCCGGTCAACGGGCATTCGTCGCATGCGGTTGCGGGCGAAGTGGCGCGCCGGTAACCTCGCGGCCATGTTCGCAGAAGGCCCATTCCGTCCGTAGCATCATGTCCGCCCTGTCCGTCCAGAACCTGGTGCAGTCCATCCGCGCGGCCTACGCCAGCCTTGAGACTCGCCAGCTCGCCAAACTGTCCGAGCATGAGCGCGCGGAGGTGTTGGCGTTCGACGCGCTGCTGCGCCGCCGCGCGGGCGCGGCGTGGGGCACCTTCCTCCTGATCTGGGCGGTGGGCGCTGCCGCGCTGTGGAGCCTTCATCCCCGGCTCACCGTTCTGGAATCGGCGCTGCTGTCGCTCACCTTCGTGCTGGCGACCGGCTTTGGTCTCGCGTCGATCTGGTTCGGCCACGGACGCTACAAGGGGCCTCTCTATCGCGCGGCGCTCATCATGCTGGTGTTGCCGGTGCTGGGCGCCCTGGTGGGCGGTTTCATCGCCCAGATCGTGAAGCAGCCGGGCGCCACGCCAACTTGGGCGCTCACGCACCAGTTTCTCGCCCAGTCGGGTCCCAAGGTGCTCGTCGCCGGCCTGGTCGTGGGCCTCGTCTACGCCGTGTTCATGGTGAGCGTCATCCGCTATCGCCGCCACCAGTTGCTGGAAAAGAACGCGGAGCTGGAGGCGCGCGCCCGCGAGGAGCGCCTGGTGCGTAGCCTCACCGACGCCAAGCTGAAGCTGATGCAGGCGCAAGTGGAGCCGCACTTTCTGTTCAACACGCTGTCCAGCGTGAAACAGTTGGCGGAACGCGGCGCGCCCGAAGCGGCGCAACTCACCGGCAATCTCATCACGTTTCTGCGCGCGGGCATGTCCGGCCTGCGTGGCGATCAGGCCACGCTGGGTGCGGAGGTCGACATGGCGGCGGCCTATCTCGCGATCATGAAGACACGCATGGGCGCGCGCCTGTCGTCGATCATCGATGTACCGGAGAACCTGCGCACGTTTCGCATGCCGCCCGCCATGTTGATATCACTCGTTGAAAACGCCATCAAGCATGGCATCGAACCCAGTCCGAAAGGCGGTGAGGTTCGCGTCACTGTTCGCGTTGCCGGCGAGGGCATCGACATCATCGTGGCCGACACCGGTCGCGGCATGAGCGACATTCCCGGCGGTGGCGTGGGTCTCGCGAATATTCGCGAGCGGCTCGCGGCGCTGTTCGTGGACCGGGCCGCATTGACACTCGCGGAGAATGATCCGCATGGGTTCGTGGCGCGCATGCACTTGCCGCCGCTTGCCAATTGAATTGAACAGGGGACAAGACAATGCCAAAAGCACTCATTGCCGAAGATGAGCCGTTGATGCGCGACCGACTGCGCGAACTCTTGGCCGACACTTGGCCGGAATTGGACATCGTGGCCGTGGCCGCCGATGGCGCGGAGGCGGTGGAGTTGTTCGAGGCCCATCAGCCCGACATCGCCTTTCTCGATGTGCGCATGCCGGCCATGACCGGTATCGAGGTCGCCGCCGAGATCGGCGACCGCGCGCATGTCGTGTTCACCACGGCCTATGACCAATACGCGGTGGAAGCCTTCGAGAATGGCGCGGCGGACTACATCGTGAAGCCGGTGGAGGCGGATCGACTGGCCCTGTGCGTCGAGCGGCTGAAGAAGCGCCTGTCCGTCGGCGCACCGAACGATTTGGCGCAACTGCTCTCCAAGTTGCAGCAAAGCGTCGGCGGTCAGGAACCCAACCGCATGCGCTGGATCAAAGCGTCGCTGGGCAATCAGATCCGCATGCTGGCCGTGGCTGACGTGGTGTACTTCCAGGCCGACACCAAGTACACCCGTGTGGTGCTGGGCGAGTCCGATGCGCTCATCCGCACGACGTTGAAGGAACTGCTCGATGGTCTGGACCCGGAGCAGTTTTGGCAGGTGCATCGTTCAACCATCGTCAACGTGAGCGCAATCCAGACAGTGACGCGCGAGGGACCGGAGAAGCTCACCATCCAATTGAAGGGCCGCAACGAAAAGCTTCCCGTGTCGCGCCAGTTCTTCCATCTTTTCAAGCAACAGTGAAAGGCCAGCAATGACCCGTACCCAGCAGGAATCTCTTCTCATCATCGTTCTCATGGCCGCCTTCGCGGATGGCGGGCGCAACGATGCCGAGCGTGACCGTGTGCAGAAGCTCGCCGCGTCGCTGGGTGGCGATGCCGCTGGCATCGACGTTGCCGGCATTGCGCGGCGCGTCATGTTGAAGGAGATATCGCTCGATGCGCCCATCGCGGGCCTGCAGGATGCGTCTTTGAAGGAGCAGGCCTACGAGATGGCGCTGGCCGTGTGCGACGCGGATGGTGCGCGAAACGACGCCGAGACCCGCTTCCTCGCCAGCCTGCAGGCGGTTCTGGGATTGGACGCGACAACGACCCAGACCCTGTCCGACAACGCCGACAAGCTGGCTGCGGCGCCGCTGGCCGTCGCCACTTCCATCGAGCCGGCGCCGATGGCCTCGACCATGAGTGCTGCCGAAATGGACAAGATGATTCTCAACTACGCCATGCTGAACGGCGCGCTGGAGTTGCTGCCGCAGGGCTTGGCCTCCATGGCCATCATTCCGCTGCAGATGAAAATGGTCTACCGCATCGGCAAGGCGCATGGCTACGATCTCGACAGTGGTCACATCAAGGATTTCCTCGCCACCGTTGGCGTGGGCATGACCTCGCAGTACGTCGAGAAATTCGGCCGCAAGCTCATCGGTGGCTTGCTAGGCAAAGTGGCGGGCGGCATCGGCCGAGGCATCGGCAGTGCGGTGACCGGCAGCGCGTTCTCCTTTGGCACCACCTATGCGCTGGGCCATGTCGCCAAGAGCTACTACGCGGGCGGCCGCACGCTGTCCACCGACATGCTTCAGCGCGCCTACCAGAACGCAATCGGTGAGGCGGGCGCCTTGAAGGACCGCTATCTGCCGCAGATGCAGGCCCAGGCGCAGACGCTGAACATCGCCAAGGTCATGGAGATGGTCAAGCGCTAATCTGCCCTGCCAAGCGCCGTCCAGCGCACTCCCCTCATTGTCACCGGAGGTCATCATGTCCCGCCTGATCGCAGCGCTCGCTTCCGCCGCATTCCTGTTCGCCCTGGGTGTCGGTGCCCAGGAGCCGCCCAAGCCCCCCAAGCCGAAGCCCGGCGAGGCTGAACCCAAGAAGCCGACTCCACCCAAGCGTTCGCATTTCTGCGCAGGCAAGGCGGACGGCTGGTACTGCGGCGAAAACAACGAACCCAAGCTCTTCCTGTGCAAGAACGGATTCATCGAAGACGGCAAGGATTGCCCGGCGGGATGCACGAGCGGAAATACCCGCTGCCACAGTCCGGGCAAATAGGGGTCAAGACAAAGGGCGCCTAAGGCGCCCTTTGTGGTTTCTCAGCGGCGAATATTCGCAAGCCGCTATCTCAACCCAGCATTGATCTTCGCCAGCGCCCCGGCACCGGGCACCAGATCAGCCGTCTCCAGCGCGTTGAGCGGTGTGGCGACCGTATTGCTCGCGGCGTGCAGATCGGCCGGGTCCTCCTCCACGAACAGTAGCCCGGTCGCGATCTCGCCCTCGGCCTTGCTTTCCTGCAGAAAGTTCATGGCAGCGATGCGGTCGGATGCGTCATAGCCCTCATGCAACTTGCGCAGTCGCAAGATGGAGCCGTCGTGCTGGCGGACTTCTTGCAGCTCACCTGGCGAATATTCGGTGGTGATTTCCTTGTGCAGGGTGATGACATCCAGGTAGTTCACCGCCTCATTGTGCTCGCGCACGTAGTCGTAGCTCTTCGTCGAGCCTGTGTGATTGTTGAACGCCACACAGGGTGAGATGACATCCAGCAGCGCGGCGCCGGGGTGGAGCAGGGCGCCTTTGATGAGCGGCACCAACTGCGCCTTGTCGCCGGAAAAACTGCGTGCGACATAGGTGGCGCCGAGTTGCATGGCGAGTGCCGCCAAATCAATCGCTTCGTCAGCGTTCACCACCCCACGCTTTGACTTCGAGCCCTTGTCGGACGTGGCGGAGAACTGGCCTTTGGTGAGTCCGTACACGCCGTTGTTCTCCACGATGTAAGTCATGTTCACGCCGCGCCGCATGACGTGCGCGAACTGGCCGAGGCCGATGGAGGCCGAGTCGCCGTCGCCGGACACGCCCAGATAGATGAGGTCGCGGTTGGCCAGATTGGCACCGGTCAGCACCGAGGGCATGCGCCCATGCACGCTGTTGAAGCCATGCGAGTTGCCGAGAAAGTAGGTCGGCGTCTTGGATGAGCAGCCGATGCCGGAAAGCTTGGCAATGCGATGCGGCGGCAGATCCAGTTCAAAGCAGGCCTGGATGATCGCCGCCGAGATGGAATCATGACCGCAACCTGCGCAGAGAGTGGAAATGGCGCCTTCATAGTCGCGGCGGGTGTAGCCCAGTGCGTTGGTCGGCAGCTTGGGATGGTGCAGCTTCGGTTTGGCGAGGTAGGTCATGGTGTTTCAGTCTCCAAATGCCGTCATGCCGGCGAAAGCCGGTATCCAGGGTTCCTCGCGAATATTCGCAAGCGGACGGCTGGATACCGGCGTTCGCCGGTATGACGATGAGGGAGGTTTGGCGACACGGTCAGTTCTTTCCTGCGACGACGCGAATCGGCGTCACGTTGAGCGCCTTCAGATTCTGCGCGATCTCGCCGGCGATGAAGCGGGCGGTGATGGGCGTGCCGTCATAGTGCAGGACCGGTGTCAGCTTGGCCGGATCAGCCGCCAACTCGTTGATGATCAGTGTGCGCAGCTGGGCATCACGGTTCTGCTCCACCACGAAGACATCGTCATGGGCGGAGATGAAGTCCGCGACTTCATCGCAGAACGGAAACGCACGCACGCGCATGGCATCGACGTGCAGTCCGCTTTCGGTGAGCTGATCCAATGCCTCATCCATGGCGGGGCTGGTGGAGCCGTAGTAGAGAACGCCGAAGCGCGTGCCATGTTGGGCAGCACGGGTCAGCGGTTTCGGCACCAGGTCCTTGGCCGTCTCGAACTTGCGCAAGAGACGCTGCATGTTGTCGGTGTAGGCGGCGCCGTCCTCGGTGTACTTCGCATAGCGGTCACGGCTGGTGCCGCGAGTGAAGTAACTGCCCTTGGTGGGGTGCGTGCCGGGATAGGTGCGATAGGGAATGCCGTCGCCATCCACATCCAGATAGCGGCCGAATTCCTTGGCCTGATCCAGCATCTCGGCCGTCATGACCTTGCCGCGGTCCAGCTCGCGATTGTCATCCCACTGGAATGGCTTGCACAGGCGCTCGTTCATGCCGATGTCGAGGTCGAGCATGACAAACACGGGTGTCTGCAGCCGGTCAGCCAGGTCAAACGCATCCGCGCCGAACTGGAAGCACTCGTGCGGATCGTCCGGAAACAGCAGCACATGCTTGGTGTCGCCGTGCGAGGCATAGGCGCAAGACAGGACATCAGACTGCTGCGTCCGCGTCGGCATGCCGGTAGAGGGGCCGGCGCGCTGCACATCGAACAGCACGGCGGGTATTTCGGCGAAGTAAGCGAGGCCGAGAAACTCTTGCATCAGCGAAATGCCGGGACCGGAGGTGGCGGTGAAGGCCCGCGCGCCGTTCCACGCGGCGCCGATGACCATGCCGATGGAGGCGAGTTCATCCTCGGCCTGCACGATGGCGTACTTGGCCTTGCCGTCGGGATCGGTGCGAAACTTCTTGCAGTGCTTGATGAACGCTTCAGCCAGCGAGGAGGATGGCGTGATCGGATACCAGGCGCAGACGGTGGCACCGCCATAGATCGCACCGAGCGCCGCCGCATTGTTGCCCTCTGCGAATATTCGCTCGCCCACCGCATCGGCGGCCTGCACACGCAAGCCGACTGGGCAGTCGAGGTGCTTCAGCGCATAGTCGCGGCCCATCTGCAGGGCTTCGTAGTTCGGGGGCAGCAACTGCTCCTTGCCCTTGTACTGCTCGGCGATCAACTGCTTGATGACCTCCGGGTCGACTTCCAGCAGCGCCGAGAGCGCGCCCACGTAGATGATGTTCTTGAAAAGCTGCCGCTGGCGGGCATCCGTGTAGTGGCTGTTGACGATCTCGGTCAGCGGCATGCCGATGACGTTGATGTCTTCGCGGAACTTCGATGCCGGCATGGGCCGCGACGAGTCGTAGAAAAGATATCCGCCCGGCTCGATCTCGGCGACATCCTTGTCCCAGGTCTGCGGATTCATGGCGACCATGAAGTCGCACCCGCCTCGGCGGCCGAGGTAACCATCGGCCGTGACACGGACCTCGTACCAGGTGGGCAGGCCCTGGATGTTGGACGGGAAGATGTTGCGCGGCGAAACCGGCACGCCCATGCGCAGAATGGACTTGGCGAACAGCGTGTTGGCCGAGGCCGAACCCGAGCCGTTGACGTTGGCGAACTTGATGACGAAATCGTTGAGGGCTTCGATGCGTTTCATGGCCATCACTCCGCCGCCAGCGGCAGCGGCTTGTGCTTCCCGCAGCCCGCATGGGTCATTTCGATGAAGGACTTTTGCATGTCCCAGGCACCGGTCGGACAGCGCTCGGCGCACAGCCCGCAGTGCAGGCACACGTCCTCGTCCTTGGCCATGATGCGGCCTGTCTTCAGCCCGCCGCTGATGTAGAGGTCTTGAGTCAGGTTCAGCGCTGGCGCGGTGAGACGTTTCCGCACATCCGCCTCCTCACCGTCCTCGGTGAAGGTGATGCAGTCCATGGGGCAGATGTCCACGCAAGCGTCGCACTCGATGCATTGCTTGGCCGTGAACACCGTCTGCACATCGCAATTGAGGCAGCGTTGCGCTTCTTTGAAGCCCAGCTTGGCGTCGAACCCCAATTCGACTTCGACCTTGATGCTCTTGAGTGCGATGGAGACATCCTTCAGCGGCACTTTGTAGCGGCTGTCGGCGGTGATGGCGTTGTCATAGCTCCATTCGTGGATGCCCATCTTCTGCGACAGAAGGTTCATCATCGGGGGCGGTCGCACGGCCACGTCCTCAGCCTGGCAGAACTTGTCGATGGAGATGGCCGCGTCGTGTCCGTGCGCCACGGCCCAGATGATGTTCTTGGGGCCGAATGCCGCATCGCCACCGAAGAACACCTTCGCCTGCGTGGATTGGAACGTGGTCTTGTCCACCACCGGCATGCCCCATTTGTCGAAATCGAGGCCGATGTCGCGCTCGATCCAGGGGAAGGCGTTTTCCTGACCGATGGCGATGAGCACGTCGTCGCATTCGACATGCACATCCGGCTGACCGGACGGCACGAGCGAGCGTTTGCCGTTGGCGTCGTACTTCGCTTCCACCACTTCAAAGGTCATGCCAGTCAGCTTGCCGTTCTCGTGCGTGAAGGCTTTGGGCACATGGAAGTTGATGATGGGGATGCCCTCGTGCTGCGCATCTTCCTTCTCCCAGGGTGACGCTTTCATTTCGTCGAAGCCGGACCGCACGATGACCTTCACATCGTCGCCCCCCAGCCGGCGTGAGGAACGGCAGCAGTCCATGGCCGTGTTGCCGCCACCCAACACGATGACGCGCTTGCCGATCTTCTCGATGTGGCCAAAAGACACCGATGACAGCCAGTCGATGCCGATGTGAATATTCGCAGCGGCTTCCCGGCGTCCCGGGATGTCAAGATCGCGGCCACGCGGCGCGCCGGAGCCGACGAATACGGCATCGTAATTTTCGGCGAGCAACGATTTGAGACTGTCTACGCGCGTACCCGCGCGAAACTCGGCGCCGAGGTTCAGCACATAGCCGACTTCTTCATCGATGACCGATTCCGGCAGGCGGAAGCGCGGAATCTGGGTGCGTATCATGCCGCCCGCGCGCGCATCGCCGTCATAGATGACGACGTGATACCCGAGCGGCAGCAAGTCGCGTGCGACGGTGAGCGAAGCCGGGCCGGCGCCGACGCAGGCGATGCGCTTGCCGTTCTTCTGCCGCGCGGGCTTGGGCAGGCGGTCGCGGATGTCATCCTTGAGGTCCGCCGCGACCCGCTTCAGGCGGCAGATGGCGACCGGTTCTGGCGACGCATTGTTCGCTTCCTCGACCCTGCCGCGTCGGCACGCGGGCTCGCAGGGCCGGTCACAGGTGCGGCCGAGAATACCGGGGAAAACGTTGGATTCCCAATTGATCAGGTAGGCATCGCTGTAGCGGCCAGCGGCGATCAAGCGGATGTATTCGGGGACGGGCGTGTGGGCGGGACACGCCCACTGACAATCGACAACTTTGTGAAAGTAGTCCGGACTGCTGACGTTGGTGGGCTGCACCGATCATCCTCCTGTAGGGCTGGCTAGCTCCAGCCCGATGTGGCGTGCGAGCCATCCTACGCCGATGCGGCGGGTCAGGCATGTTGCGATGCAGCAGAACGCGCCGATGACATGCGAACACTGTTCAATCATCGCGCCAAACGCTCCATGAATGCCCTCGGCACCACTTTTGGTGTCCAATGGGTGTCCACAGGATCCCCATACGTCGCGCATGGATGCCGCAAGAATTGACGTCGCGTTGGTGCGCGCTTTGATCGCGCAACAGTTTCCTCAGTGGAATGACCTGCGGGTCGAGCCCGTGGTGCCAGGAGGCTGGGACAATCGCAGTTTCCGGCTTGGAAATGACCTGCTCGTGCGCATGCCGAGCGCGGACGTGTACGCGGCGCAGGTTGGGAAGGAACAGCACTGGCTCCCTCGGCTTGCGCCGCACTTGCCCTGTGACATTCCGCGGCTGATCGCAGCGGGACATCCCGGGTTGGGATACCCGTGGCACTGGTCAGTGCTTGCCTGGATCAACGGTGAGCCGGCGTCCGCTGGCTGGCCAATCGACATGCGAATATTCGCCATTGGCTTGGGACGGTTTCTCGCGGCGCTTCATGCAGTCTCTACAGAAGGCGGACCGCTTGCGGGCGAGCACAGCTTTCAGCGCGGCGGCTCACTGGCTTTCTATGATGCTGAAGTCCGTTCAGCCCTGGGCGTACTGCGCAGCCGGGTTGATGTTTCCGGCGCCTTGGCGCTCTGGGACCGCGCCCGGGAGGCCGCGTGGAATCGTTCCGCGCTGTGGGTGCATGGCGACATCAGTCCCGGCAATTTGCTCTTGCGCGAGGGCCGGCTCTGCGCGGTCATCGACTTCGGCCAGCTATGCGTGGGCGATCCGGCCTGCGACCTGGCCATCGCATGGACGTGGTTGAACGCCGAAAGTCGGCAGGTGTTGCGCGAAGCGCTGCCGTTGGACGAGGGTAGCTGGCTGCGTGGCCGGGCTTGGGCGCTGTGGAAGGCGCTGATTGTCGCAGCCGGCCACACACAGACGAATGCGGTGGAGTACCGAAATCCGCTACGGGTGATCGCCGAAGTGCTCAAGGATTCAAAGTGAAAACGGGCGCCGAAGCGCCCGTCGTCATTGCGAAGACTTGCACTGCAATGAATCAGTTGTCGATCTTGATACCCGCATCCTTGATCACCTTCGCCCACTTGGTGATCTCGTTGTTGATGAACGCCTCGAACTCCTTGGGCGACTGACCGCCGGCGGTCGCGCTCTGCGCTTCCCAGATCTTCTTCAGGTCGGGATCATTCATGGCCTTGACCACTTCCGCGTGCATGCGGTTAATGATCTCGGGCGGCGTGCCCTTGATGCCCCATATGGCGTACCAGGTGGTCAGCTCGTAGTCCTTGTAGCCCAGCTCCTGCAGCGTGGGCACATCAGGAATCACGTTCGAACGCTTGGTCGAGGTCACGGCCAGCGGAATGATCTTGCCGCCCTTGATCTGCGGCGAGGACGAGGCCATGCCGTCGAACGCGAGGTCGATCTGGCCGGCCAGCAAGTCCTGCATCATGGGACCAATGCCTTTGTAGGGCACATGGGTCATGTCGATGCCGGCCATTTTCTTGAACATTTCGGCGGCGATGTGATGCGAAGCACCGCTGCCGGCCGAGCCGTAGTTGAGTTTGCCGGGGTTGGCCTTGGCGAATTTGATCAGGTCATCCATGGTCTTGAAGCCGGTCTTGGGGTGGACCACGACCGCGTTCGGCACCGAGCCCAGCACAGTGATGGGGATGAAATCCTGGCGCAGGTTGTAGGAGAGCTTCGGGTAGAGCGACTCGGCGATGGTGTGGTGAATCGCGCCAATGAAAAATGTATAGCCGTCACCCGCCTGCTTCGCCGCGGCCGAAGCGCCGACGGTGCCGCCGGCGCCCCCCATGTTCTCGACGATGACCTGCTGGCCCAGAGACTGGGATAGCTTGGCTGCGAGCGGACGGGCGAATGCGTCCGTGCCACCGCCGGCGGGGAAGGGGTTCATGAATTTGATGGGCTTGTTGGGCCAGCCGGACTGGGCCAGCGCGGGCACGGCGGTGGTCAGGGCTGCCAGGGTCATCGCCACGGCGGCGATCATGCTGCGTCGCTTCATCTCTATCCTCCAGGTGTTGTTGTGAGTGATGGTTGATTCAATCGGCAGCCATCTTCGTGGCATTCGCCTTCGTTGCGCATTCTGCGAGATAAGCCATTGCGGCGTCCACGCCGCCCTTCTTGTGCGGCACGCCCGCCAATTGCAGTCCCATCTCCACGCCAGAGAGCGTGCCCATCAGCGTGAGATCGTTGAAATCGCCGAGGTGGCCGATGCGAAACACCTTGCCCGCGAGCTTGTTCAATCCCATGCCGAGCGACATGTCGAACGCGTCGAGGATGACGCCACGCAGCGCGTCGGCATCGTGGCCGGCGGGCATCATCACGGCGGTCAGCGCGGAGCTGTACTCGGCCGGGTCGACGCAGAGGACTTCGAGCCCCCATGCGCGCACCGCTCGGCGCGTCGCCTCCGCATGGCGGTCGTGACGGGCGAACACGTTGTCCAGCCCTTCCTCGTGAAGCATCAAAATGGCTTCGCGCAAACCGTAGAGCAGGTTGGTGGACGGTGTGTAGGGGAAAAAGCCGGTCTTGTTCGACGCCAGCATTTCGCCCCAGTCCCAGAACGATTTGGGCAGATTGGAGGTCTTGTGCGCGGCCAATGCCTTGTCAGACAGCGCGTTGAAAGAGAGTCCCGGCGGCAGCATGAGACCTTTCTGCGAACCGCCCACGGTGACATCCACGTTCCATTCGTCGTGCCGATAGTCGATGGAGCCGAGTGAAGAAATCGTATCCACCAGCAGCAAGGCAGGGTGCTTGGCGTTGTCGATGGCCTTGCGGACAAGGGGAATCCGCGAGGTGACGCCGGTGGAGGTCTCGTTGTGGACCACGCACACGGCCTTGATCTGGTGACGCGTGTCCTCGGCGAGTTTCGCCTCCACCTGGGCGGCGTTGACGCCGTGCCGCCAGTCGCCGGGAACGAAGACTGGCTGCAAGCCGATCTTCAACGCCATCTTGTGCCAGAGCGTCGCGAACTGGCCGGTCTCCACCATCAACACCTTGTCGCCGGGATTCAGCGTGTTGACCAGCGCCGCTTCCCAGGCGCCTGTGCCGGACGCCGGGTAAATAACGACCGGATGCGCAGTCTTGAAAATGGTCTTGATGCCTTCCAGCACCTCCTTGCCCAGCGCCTGAAACGTCGGACCGCGGTGGTCGATGGTCGGGTGATCGATGGCGCGCAGGATGCGGTCGGGGACGCTGGTCGGGCCGGGAATTTGCAGGAAATGACGGCCGGAGCGATGGGGCATGGGAATTCCTCTTGCGAAGACTGCGATTGTTTTGTATACAATATTGAACGTGGCAACCGCTGTCAATGCCGCTATGCAGCAATTGTCCTGCATCAAGAGACTCGGTTTGTCGTCCTATTTTGCATACAAAATCGCCATGCCTCTGCAAGCCGTAGCGCCCGTCGAATCCGAAGCCGGCAACACCTTGCAGGAGGAGACCACGCGGCATCTACGCGACCTCATCCTCACCGGCGCATTGACGCCGGGCATGCGGCTCAATGAACGCGAGCTGACCGAGCGGCTGGGTGTGTCACGCACGCCGCTGCGTGAGGCGACGCGTCGCCTGGCATCCGAAGGGTTGGTGGAGCTCTTGCCGCATCGGGGCGCCATCGTTTCGCCGATCGACGAGACACGCGTGCGGGAAACGCTGCAAGTGATGGGCGCGCTGGAAGCCTTCGCCGGCGAGATCGCATGCACCCGCGCCAGCGATGCGGAGATCAACGAAATCCGCGCGCTGCATTACGAAATGCTGGCGGACCGTGCGCGGGAAGATCACCAGGGCTACTTCGCGCGCAATCAGGCCATTCACTTCAAGATCATCGACTGCGCGGGCAACGCCGTGCTGTCGCAGACCTATCGAGCGCTGAACGACCAGGTGCGCCGCGTGCGCTATCAGGCCAACGTCAATCAGGCGCGCTGGGACCAAGCCATCGCGGAGCATGAGGAGATTTTGTCGGCGCTGATGGCGCGCGATGCGAAACGGTTGAAGGAACAGCTCGCGCATCACCTCGCCAACAAGATGGGGGTGGTGGCGAAGTCGCTGGCGGCGTTGCAGGACGCGGCGGATTGAGCGCGCAGCCCGTCCATATCGTCAGCGGTTCCGGCCATCCGCTGGCCGAAAAGTTGCGCGCCCATGTGGATGGCGACGTGCTGTTTGACGCCGGCTCGCGGGGCCGCTATGCGACCGACGCTTCGATTTATCAGGTCATGCCGGTCGGTGTGGTCGTGCCGCGCACGACGGATTCGGCGCTGGCCGCGCTGCAAATCGCGGCGGAAGCGGGCGTGCCCATCCTGCCGCGTGGCGCCGGCACTTCGCAGTGCGGCCAGACGGTCGGCGCCGCGCTGGTCATCGACAACAGCAAGTACTTGAATCAGCTGGTGTCGCTTGATGCGGAGGCGAAGCGCGCGGTGGTGCAGCCCGGCATGGTGCTGGACCACCTCAACGCGCAGCTCAAGGCACATGGTCTCTGGTATCCGGTCGACGTGTCCACGTCCGCGCAGGCCACGCTGGGCGGCATGGCGGGCAACAATTCGTGCGGCTCGCGTTCCATCGCCTACGGCAACATGGTGCATCGCGTGGCGGGGATCGATGCATGGCTGCCGTCTGGCGAGCGCGGCTATTTCGGTCGCGCGGCCGAGATGCAGGGCGCGATGCGAATATTCGCAGACAAGGCAGCGGCGCTCTGGGCGCGCGAGCGGGATGAGATTGCCGCACGCTTTCCCGCCGTGCAACGCCGGGTGGCGGGTTACAACCTGGATGAGCTGGCGCCTGATCGCATCAACTTGGGCAAGCTGCTTGTCGGCAGCGAAGGCACGCTGGCCTACTTCGAGCGCCTGCATCTCGACCTGGCCCCGTTGCCCACGCACAAGACGCTGGGGGTCTGCCACTTCCCCAAGTTTTTTGACGGCATGAATGCGGCACAACACATCGTCGAACTGGACCCCTGCGCCGTCGAGCTGGTGGACCGCACCATGCTCGATCTCTCGCGACGCATGCCGGCCTTCCGCAAGACGGTGGAGTCGTTCCTCAAGGGTGAGCCCGACTGTGTGCTGCTGGTGGAATTCGCCGGTGACGACCATGCTGCCCAGGTCCACAAGCTGAAGCAGCTGGACAAGCTCATGCAGGGCCTGGGATTTCCGGACGGTGTGGTCGAGGTCATCGACCCGGCCTTGCAAAAAGCCGTGTGGGAGGTCCGCAAGGCCGGCCTCAACATCATGATGTCGATGAAGGGCGAGGGTAAACCCGTCAGCTTCATCGAGGACTGTGCTGTGCCGCTGGAACATCTGGCGGAATACACGCGGCGGCTCACGGAGGTGTTCGCGAAGCACGGCACCGAAGGCACCTGGTACGCGCATGCGTCGGTGGGCTGCCTGCACGTCCGGCCCATTCTCAACATGCGTGCCGACGGTGCCGCGAAAATGCGCGCCATCGCCGAGGAGGCCGCCCAGCTGGTGCGGGAATACAAGGGCGCGTATTCGGGTGAACACGGCGATGGGCTGGTGCGGTCGGAGTGGATCGCGCCGTTCTTCGGTCCGCGACTCACGGCAGCACTCGCTGAGATCAAGTCATGGTTCGACCCGAAAGGGCTGATGAATCCGGGCAAGATCGTGAACCCGCCGAAGCAGGATGACCGCTCGTTGTTCCGCTTCAAGCCCGACTACGCCGTTGCGAATATTCGCACCGGGCTGGACTGGTCCGAGTGGGGCAACGATGCGGCAGGCGGATTGGCCAGCGCGGTCGAGATGTGCAACAACAACGGCCACTGCCGCAAATTCGACGCCGGGACCATGTGCCCCAGCTATCGCGTAACCCGGGACGAGCGGCACGTCACGCGGGGTCGCGCCAACACGCTCCGGCTGGCGCTCTCCAGCCAGTTGCAGGATGGCGGCGGACTCGCTTCGGAAACCGTGAAGCAGGTGATGGATCTTTGCGTGTCCTGCAAAGGCTGCAAGCGCGACTGCCCGACCGGCGTGGACATGGCGAAGATGAAAGTCGAGTTCCTGCATCAGTACAAGCAGAAGCATGGCTTTACGCTGAAAGACCGGGCGATCGCGTATCTGCCGCGCTATGCGGCGTGGGCAAAGCGAGTGGCGCCGCTGGTCAACGCCGTGCAGAACCTGGGCAAGCCGCTGCTGGGCTTCGCAAGGCAAAGAGCACTCCCAACATG
Organism: Betaproteobacteria bacterium; assembly: GCA_016791265.1. Classification (GTDB taxonomy): domain Bacteria; phylum Pseudomonadota; class Gammaproteobacteria; order Burkholderiales; family Usitatibacteraceae; genus JAEUMY01. The sequence continues at coordinate 125,821 of JAEUMY010000020.1, read as the reverse complement.
GCGAAGCGAAATCCCCCTCAATCCCCCTTTTGCAAAGGGGGAAGTGCATGCATCGGGCGCCGCAGCCAGTTCTCCATCCCCTTTTGAAAAAGGGGCACACGTGGAAACCCCCCGGGCTTCGCCACCCCCCTTTGAAAAAGGGGCACGCGTGGCAACCCCCCGGGCTTCGCCACCCCCCTTTGAAAAAGGGGGGCAGGGGGGATTTTCGGTGAACGACACAAACGAAGTTGTCCTGTTCGCCGATACCTTCAATTGCAGTTTCGAGCCGGACAACGTCCATGCCGCGGTCGAGGTGTTGCAGGCGGCGGGCTATCAGGTGCATTTCGCCATGAATCAGGGTGACCGCCCCGCCTGCTGCGGCCGCACCTTCCTCTCCGCCGGCATGCTCGACGAAGCGCGTGCCGAGGCGCGGCGAACGCTGGACATCCTGCAGCCCTTTGTCGAGCGTGGCGTGCCTGTCGTCGGGTTGGAGCCCTCCTGCCTGCTCACGTTGCGCGATGAGTTCAAGTCCCTGCTGCCGGGGCCCGAGACGGAAGCCCTCGCGGGCAAGGCCATGCTGTTTGAAGAGTTCCTGGTGGCGCAAAAGCGGGCGGGTCGCCTGAATCTGGACCTTCAAGCGCTGCCGGAAAAGCAGGCCCTGGTCCACGGCCACTGCCACCAGAAAGCCTTTGACGCCTTCACGCCGGTGCTGGAGGTGCTGAAGTGGATTCCCGATCTCAAGGTCGACGCGATCGAATCCTCCTGCTGCGGCATGGCAGGCGCCTTTGGGTATGAGGCGGAGCACTTCGATGTGTCGATGAAAATGGCCGAGTTGTCATTGCTGCCTGCGGTGCGGAAGGCGGACGCGGCGACGCTGATCGTGGCCGATGGCACCAGTTGTCGGCACCAAATTCACGACGGGGCGCACCGCGAGGCGGTGCATGTTGCGCAACTGCTGGCCAGAGCCATGCGAAAATCGGCCGCATGAGCACGCATCTCGAACCCCTCAAGAAATCGGTCGGCTTCACGCCATTCGGCGAGGTCGTCGGCAATCTCACCCTCGGTCGCGGCAAGATCGGCGACACGGTCGTTCAAGTGGCCTTGGTGGAAAACAAGATCGCCTCCGGCTCGCTTGGGCTGATGGAGTGCAACAAGCTGGCGCAGCTCTTCCGCCTCGCCGCGAAGGACACCAAGCCGCTGATTCTGTATCTCGACTCGGCGGGTGCCCGCGTGTCGCAGGGCTTGCCCGCGCTGGGCGCGTTCCGGGCGATGTTCCGCGCAGCGATGGAACTGGCCGCTTCACCTGCGCACATTGTCACGGTGCTCGGCGCCAACTGCTACGGCGGCGCGAGCATGCTGGCGCATCTGGGCCGGGTGCGAATATTCGCACCGCAGACGCAGCTCGCGATGTCCGGCCCCTCCATCCTCGCGCAGGCGGCGGGCAGCAACCCGCTGGATGAGATGTTCAAGGCCATCGCTCAGGCCAGCATCAGTGCGGAGGCGCGCGCCAAGGCCAGTCCGGCCAACATCGCGGCCAACTCGTTCGATCACCACATGGCCAACGCATTGCGCGTGCCGGCGATGACTGCCGCGCAACGTCACGCGGAGCTTGCCCAGCGGCTGGGCAAATTGAAGGATGCGCTGAAGCCGCCGCAGGATGCGCTGCAGCGTAAGGACCTGACCAAACTCCTTGTTGGTGGATACGCATTGCGCGAACGCGACGGTGTGGTCATCGGCGAGGCCGTGCTGGATGAGGTGAAACATCGGGTGCTGGGTTTCATCGGCGGCAAGACACTGGGTGCCGCCGCTGCGTGGGCACTGGCCGATGCGGCATGGACGCTGGCGACTGATGAGCAGCGCGATCTGCCTGTTTTGCTCTTGCTGGATTGTGACTCGCATTCCGCCCGCATCGACGACGAGAAAGTCGTTCTCTCCGAGTACCTGTTCAACCTGTCGCTGGCTTTGCATCAGTTGAAACCGGCCCGCCTCGCCGTGCTGGGCACGTCCGGCGGCGGAAGTTTCGTCGCCTTCGCCGCCGCCACGACGCAACTTGGCATCGTGCGCGGCAAGACCATCCAGGTGCTGCCTGGCTCCGCCATTGCCAGCATCCTGGGCGACAACAAGGAGGAGGAGATCGAGTTCGCCGATCTGAAAAAAGCGGGTGTGGCCGAGGAGGAATTCAAGCTGGGCCTCGTGCCGGGCTTGGTGGAGTGAGACCGCGATGAACCACAATCTCCATGCGCTCTTCGAATCGCGCTTTCCGCTGGACCGCGACACGGTTTTTCTGGAGACGGATCACGGTGTGGCCGTCACTTTTCGCGAGCTGGATCAGGCCACGGCGCGCTTCGCGTCCTATCTCACCGGTCTTGGCTTGAAGCCGGGCGACCGTGTGGCGGCGCAGGTGGAAAAGTCGCCGCAGGCGTTGTTTCTCTATCTCGGCTGCTTGCGCGCAGGGCTGGTCTGGCTGCCGCTCAACACGGCGTATCAGTCCGCCGAGGTGGAGTACTTCCTCGGCAACGCCGAGCCGCGCGCCGTCATCACGCAACCCAAGTCACTCGCCTGGACGGACGAGATTTGCACCCGACTCGTCATTCCGCATCTCCTCACGCTGGATGAACACGGGCAGGGCACGCTGATGGAGCGCTCGGCGGCAGCGACTGCGACCTTCGACACCGCCATGCGCGCGGCGGATGACTTGGCCGCGATCCTCTACACCTCTGGAACGACAGGCCGGTCGAAGGGCGCGATGATCACCCATCGCAATCTCGCATCCAACGCGCTGGCCCTGCACAAGACCTGGGGCTTTCGGCCCGGCGACGTGCTGCTGCATACGCTGCCGCTGTTCCATGTGCATGGCCTCTTTGTCGCCTGTCACTGCGCGTTGTTGAATGGGGGACGCATGATTTTCCATTCGCGCTTCGAGGCGGCGGCGGTGATGCGCGCCTTGCCACGCGCGACCGTGTTCATGGGCGTGCCGACCTATTACGTCCGCCTGCTGGCTGACGAGAAATTCGACCGGGCGCATGTCGCGAATATTCGCCTCTTCATCTCCGGCTCGGCGCCACTGCTCACCGAAACGTTCGAGGCCTTCCGTGAACGCACGGGCAAAGTCATCCTTGAACGCTACGGCATGACCGAGACCGGCATGATCACCTCCAATCCGCTGGAAGGCGAGCGCAAGGGCGGCACGGTCGGTCCGCCGCTGCCCGGTGTGTCTGTGTTGGTGGAGGGCGCGGACGGCGCGCCCGTGAAGTCGGGCGAGATCGGCGACATCCTCGTGAAGGGCGACAACGTGCTGCCCGGCTACTGGCGCATGCCGGAGAAGAACGCGGAGGAGTTCACCGCCGATGGCTATTTCAAGACGGGCGACGTCGGCCGCTTTGATGAGGATGGCTATCTCAGCATCGTGGGCCGCAGCAAGGATCTCGTCATCACCGGCGGCTACAACGTGTATCCGAAGGAAATCGAGTTGCTGCTGGACGAGATGCCCGGTGTGGCGGAGTCTGCCGTGATCGGTGTGCCGCATCCGGATTTCGGCGAGGCCGTCACGGCGGTGGTGGTGCAAAAGGCGGGTGCCACGCCCGTGGTGGAGAGCGAAGTGATCGCGATGTTGAAGTCGAAGCTCGCCAACTTCAAGGTGCCCAAGCGCGTGCATGTGGTGACGGATCTGCCGCGCAACGCGATGGGCAAGGTGCAGAAGAACGTGTTGCGGCAGCAGTACGGCAAAGCCTGACGACGCCATGAGCGAGACGCGCGAAATGCTGGGGCGGATGGTGGGGTCGATCACCGCCCTGGCTCAGCCACGCGCCGAGCGCCGCGCCAACCGCCTCGCGCGTCTTCTCGCGACGTTGATCTCGGAACGCGGAGAGGCGTCGGGTGCCGTCATGGCCCGCCGCGCAGTCGCGCTGTACAAGGGATTGGACGAGGCGGGCCGCCGCCACTTCTTCGACTTGCTGGCCCGCGACTTCTCTCCCAATCCGCGTGAGGTGTTGTCCGCCGCCGAGGCCTACTACAAGGCGCCAACGCCTGCCAATCTGGCGTTTCTGCAATTCGTGTCCGAGCCGCCGCGCCAGGAAGTGTTCCGCCGCATGAACATGGCGCCCGGCGGCACCGAGACGTTGGTGTCGCTGCGCACGGCGCTGCTGAAAGAGTTGAAGGCGCATCCAGAATATGTCGTCATCGATCACGATTTGCAACACTTGCTCGGCTCCTGGTTCAACCGCGGCTTTCTCGAACTTCGCCGCATCGACTGGAACACGCCCGCCGCCATTCTGGAGAAGCTGATCCAGTACGAGGCGGTGCATGCCATTCAGGGCTTTCCTGATCTCAAGCGTCGCCTCGCCGCCGACCGCCGCTGTTTCGGCTTTTTCCATCCCGCGCTGCCGGACGACCCGCTCATCTTCGTCGAGGTCGCGTTCACCGACGAGCTCCCCAGCGCGGTCGCGCCCATCCTGTCATTGGACAGCGCGATCGGCGACCCTCGCCGCGCACGCTGCGCAATCTTTTACTCCATCACCAACTGCCAGGAAGGCTTGCGCGGCATTTCCTTCGGCAACTTTCTCATCAAGCAGGTCGCGGCGGACCTGCAAGCCGAACTGCCCAACTTGCGAATATTCGCAACGCTGTCACCCGTGCCAGGTTTCATGAAGTGGTTGACGCGGCGAGTCGGCGAGCGCCAGGCATGGGCGGATGACACCACGCGCCAGGCGGTCTCGGGCCTGCTGACCCGCCAGGGTTTGCCGCCGCCAGAATCCAGCGAGCGCGTTGATCAGCTCTTGGCCTGGTATCTGACCCGCGAGTGGGAATCCGGCCACTCACGCGACCCGGTGGCGCGTTTTCATCTCGGCAATGGCGCGCGGCTGGAGCGCATCAACCGCGCGGCGGATCTTTCGACCAAGGGTGTGGCCCAGTCGCTGGGCTTCATGGTGAATTACCTCTACGATCTGTCCGATGTCGAGGCCAATCACGAGGCCTACGTCAACGATCACAAAGTCGCCGCATCCGGCGTTGTCGAGCGTGCCGCGCGCGCTGCCGAGTCACTTTGGGCGGAGCCCGATACCGAAAAGTCGCGCGGCAGGTAAACTTCGCGCCTTTGTCCGGCGTTGTTTCATCGAGGCACGGTTCAAACGGCCCTCCAACCACGCGCCAGTCTCCACTCAACCATGATCGTCTTCAATCTCATCTGCCCCGACGAGCACAAATTCGAAGGCTGGTTTGCGTCCAGCGACGTCTTTGAGCGCCAACTCGTCGATGGGCTGGTCACCTGTCCGATGTGCGGTGATGCGAATATTCGCAAGGCGCTGGCCGCGCCCCGCCTCAACCTGGGCGGTGAAGCGACCCGGCACGCCGGCGAGAGTGTGCCCGCGCCAGAGGGCGATCAAGCCTATCTCGGCAGCCAGCACATGTTGCTCACCCAGTTCAAGCGGTTCATTCTCGCCAACACCGAGAACGTCGGCGCCGAGTTCGCCGAGCGCGCCCGTCGCATGCACTACGGCGAAGAGGATCACCGCAACATTCGCGGCAAGGTCAGCCGGGACGAGGCGGCGGCGCTCAATGAAGAAGGCATCGCGAGTTTCTCGCTGCCCCCCGAGTTGATGCTGGATGAGAGCGTGCAGTAAGCATCACTGAAGCGCGCGCTCGGCGAAAAGCGCGGAGCGAACAAAGATCTCCTGTTGGCCTACGCGTGCCGAGATCGCGCGTGCGCTGTGCCTGCTCCGATGGGATTGGCGAGTCCTGCGCGCAAGGCCCACGTTGCCCGGATGGCACCAGCGGCGGAGGTGTCGTAGTCACCGTCCGCTCTGGGCTACTTCACTTTCACGAGCTCCACGCGCCGGTTCTTGGCCCGACCCTCTTCGCTGCGATTGTCCGCCACCGGTTTCTCCTGCCCGAACCCGCCGGCCGTGAGCCGCTTGGCGTCGATGCCGCCTGACACGATAGCCGCCATGACCGCCTTGGCCCGGTTTTCGGACAGCGTCTTGTTGGCCGCCGCCTGACCGACGTTGTCGGTGTGTCCCTCGATGGCGATCTTGAGCGCGGGCGACGATTTCAGCAGGATCACGATCTCGCGCACGGTCGCCTGGCCGTCGGACTTCAAGTCCCACTTGCCGGTGTCGAAGTTGATGTACAGCGCCACAAAGCCGTTCTTGTTCAATTCATCCAGCAGCTTGTTGGCGGTGACGACCTGCTGCATCGCGGCGACTTCCACGATCCACAGTTTGTAGCTCTGCGTGGGCGCGCTGAAAATGCCCGGCTCGACGCGCACCCAGACGTCCTTGCCGCCGGTGGTGACTTTCAGCGTCGTCTCGCCACCGTCGCCATCGCGCGGCAGGCGTTCGTACACGACTTCACCGCCGATGCTCTTGATGGCGTTCTGATAGTTGCGAATGACCTGCAGCGCGCTGGGCTGCTTGTCCGCGCTATTGTGAAAGTAGAGCAGGATGGTCGCATCGCCTTCGACGGACTTCCGCAACGGCTCCTTGCCCTTCTTGCCGACCGCCATCTCGACCGCGTTGAAGTTCTTCTCGTACTCGGTGATGTGCGAGTCGGGATAGCGGTTCAGGAGTGGATGGTCCTTGGCCTTGGCGATGTCCGTCGCGGCCAGCGCGAGCGCGGGGGTGAAGAGGGTCAGTAGAATCGCGGCGAAGACTGCGCAGAGCTGGCGGCTGTATCGCAGGGACAGGCAAGGCATGAGAGCCTCCGATTGAAGTGGGACGGGCGCAGTGTAGCGCCGAGCCGAGTCTGCCGGCATCAGGGAACTCCCTAGCCGGATTGAACGCCACGCCCGGCGCATGCGAATATTCGCTGCGTGGCCGATGACGCCAAACGCGGCGCGGAGTCGTACCAATGAATTCAAACAAAAACGGGGAGGAGATTCATGAGCAAGCACGCCAGCGCATCCTTTGATTTCACCGGCACCACCACCGTCGTCACCGGCGGCGCGTCAGGCATTGGCTTGTCCTGCGCGCTGGCCGTGGCGCAGTCAGGTGGGAATCTCGTCATCTCCGCCAGCCGCAAGCCAGACAAGACCGCTGCGGCCATCGCAAAACTCAAAGCGGCGCGCGCGGGCATCGCGGTCGATGCGTTTCCCTGCGAAGTCGGTGAGGAGGCCAGCGTGTCGGCGTTTTTCGATGCTGTCCACGCCGCTGGCAAGCGCGTGGACTATGTGATCCACTCCGCCGGCATTTCGCCCAACACCGACTTCTTCGACCAGACCCAGAAGGAGTGGGACCAGGTGCAGAACACCAACGCGACCGGTGCGTTTCTCGTCACCAAGCATGCCGCGCGAATCATGCGAGACAATGCGCCCAAGGGCGAGTTCAGAGGGAAAATCCTGCTGGTCACCTCGACCAACGGCATCAACTCCAACGACCCCGTCTCCGCCCACTACGACTCGTCGAAGGCGGCGGCGAACATGCTGGTGAAAAACGCGGCCGAATTTCTGTCGCCGGACGGCATCGTCGTCAATGGTCTCGCACCGGGCTGGATCAACACCGATCTCAACGCAACGCTGCCTCCCGACGTGCGCGAAAAGGAGTCCGCCAAAATCTGGATGCGCCGCTGGGCGGAGCCGGACGAGATGGCGACCGTCGCGCTGCACATTCTCACCATGCCTTACTTCATGGGGCAGGTGCTGATGGCGGATGGGGGATATCGGTAGGTTGCCAACCGGTTTCTTCGCGAATATTCGCAAAGGGCCGCGCGATCACAATGGATGGTCGTAGCGGATGAAGCCGTGAAACTTCGCCACCTTGTCGTAAAGGTGGCGGGCCGTTTCGTTGTGTGCTTGGGTGAGCCAGTAGTACCGCGAGGCGCCTCCGGCCCGCGCCGCACTCGCAGTCGCGGCGATGAGCGCTCGCGCGACCCCTTGTCCGCGTGACTCGGGGAGGGTGAACAAGTCCTGGAGATAGCAGACCTTGTCCGTCCAGGTGCTCGCGTGAAAGAGGTAGTGCGCAATCCCGACCATCCGGTCGCCGGACCAAGCGGCAAGACCGTGCGACATGCCGCGCGCTGTCAAGCGCTCCCAGGCTTGCGAATATTCGCATTCAGTCGTGGGGGTTTCGTAGAACGCCTTGTAGCCTTGGGCCAAAGGGTGCCAGTCGGCAAAGTCCGCGACTGAGATTGGGCGAATGAGAATTGGCATTGGACGGCGCGCTAGGTTGATGCGAAATCCGGCATTTTCGAACTTGTCTGTGAGGCGATCCAACCGCCGGTCAATCCCAAAGCGAATGCCAGGCATGGCCGACCACTCGCCCCGTGGATCGGTCCACAACGGCGGGAGTTGTTCGTGTTTTGCCGGTTAGCGGGAGAACAGCCAAAGAGGCGTCGTTCTTCGCATCTTTTGCCGGCGCATAGTTGGTTTCCAGTGCTAGGCCCGGCGCCAATTTCCTGCGCAGCTCCGCCAGTGATCTTGCTTCGCTCAAGATGATCTTCGCGTGGAGCGGACGCGAGCTAATGCGGCGCCAATGTTGCGATCGGCGCAAGCCGCAAATCAACGATTGAAGGGCCATGGCGAGAGGGAAAGTGGTCGCCGATCGCCGCGTGATCGCGCGGCATCAGCGTCAGATTGCGGGGAGCCCGCGCGGATCAACGCGGTCCGGGCGCGGGAAACGAGCAATCAAGTGAACGCCTGAATCCCCGTCTGCGCCCGCCCGAGAATCAACGCATGCACATCATGCGTGCCCTCGTAGGTGTTGACCGCCTCAAGGTTCATGACATGACGGATGACGTGATATTCGTCGGCAATGCCGTTGCCGCCGTGCATGTCGCGCGCGACACGAGCGATTTCCAGCGCCTTTCCGCAGGCGTTCCGTTTCACGAGTGAAATCATCTCAGGCGCGGCACGGCTTTCGTCCATCAGGCGACCGACACGGAGCGAACCTTGGAGCGCCAGCGTGATCTCGGTCAGCATGTTGGCGAGTTTCAATTGCACGAGTTGCGTGGCCGCGAGAGGACGGCCGAATTGCTTGCGGTCCAGCGTGTATTGGCGTGCGGCATGCCAGCAGAACTCCGCCGCGCCCATGGCACCCCAGCTGATGCCGTAGCGCGCCTTGTTGAGACAGCCGAACGGTCCCTTCAAGCCCTTCACATTGGGCAGCAGGTTTTCTTCGGGCACGAACACTTCGTCCATCACGATCTCGCCGGTGATCGAGGCTCGCAGAGAAAACTTGCCTTCGATCTTCGGGGCGCTCAACCCTTTCATGCCCTTCTCCAGAATGAAGCCGCGAATCTCGCCGTCGTCATCCTTGGCCCAGACGATGAACACATCGGCGATGGGCGAGTTGGTGATCCACATCTTGGCGCCCGAGACGCTGTAGCCGCCCGTGACCTTCTTGGCACGGGTCTGCATGGACGCGGGGTCGGAGCCGGCATTGGGTTCGGTCAAGCCAAAACAGCCCACCCATTCGCCGGTGGCAAGTTTGGGCAGAAACTTTTCGCGCTGCGCCTCGCTGCCATAGGCATGGATGGGGTGCATCACCAGTGAAGACTGCACGCTCATCGCCGAGCGATAGCCGGAATCCACACGCTCCACTTCGCGCGCGATCAAGCCATACGCGACGCTGGAGACACCCGCGCAGCCGTAGCCTTCGATCGTCGGCCCAAGGAAGCCCAGCTCGCCCATCTCGCTCATGATTTCGCGGTGGAAGACCTCGTGGCGATTGGCCTCGAGCACACGCGGCATCAGTTTTTCCTGACAGTAGGCGTGGGCCGAGTCGCGGATCATGCGCTCGTCGTCGGTGAGTTGATCGTCGAGGAGGAAGGGGTCATCCCACTTGAAAGTGGGCTTGGCGGAAGAGGGGAGGTCGTTCGGTTTCATGGTTGGGCTCCTGAGAGAACCGCGATTTTACTGTGCCGGCCAGGCTTCCTCATGCGCAGCCACGCAGAAAGTGGTCTGGTGGGCGGTCGCCGCCGCGATGCGAACAAGCACGCTTGCAAATGCGAATTGTTCGCATTAATATAGGCCCAGTTGAACCTAGCTGAGCCCAACTGAATCCACCTGAACCCACCTGAATCGAACGACGGCCCCGACCAAGCACCATGACCACCTTGAAAAAGCCCGTGATTGTCCACCGCCCGGCCGCACGCGTCGCCGACACCGCGAGCGGCGGGGTCTCCAGCGAACTGCTGCTGGGCGGAAAGAGCGAGTTGAGAATCCGCCACAACGGCGACACCTATTCGCTTCGCAAGACGCGCCTGGGCAAACTCATCCTGACCAAATAACCCTCGCAAGCCAGCCAGCACGCGCAACTCTCTCCTGGGTGCATTCACGCGCCGCGCGTACACAGCCAGCCAGCGACCTTTACCCGGAGGACCGCGGTGCTGAGCGAGCCATGCATGATCACGCGACACGATTCGGAGGACGATGCCGAGGACCTGCATCGGATGCTGGCGGCAACGCTGCATCTCATGACCTCATACGCCCATGCAGCGGCCGAAAGCAATGCGTGCCCGCTGCTGGCGGATGTCATCGCGAGGCACCTGGCCGAGATCGCGCGCTCGGTGAACGGGCATCGCATCCTGCGTGCAACCAGCGCCGATCTGGCCGGCCGCTGGAAACTCAAGGCCGATGTGCCGACTTTCTGCCCACGTCGGCCGTGGTGGGTGCGGGTTGTGGATGCTTAGGCGTCACGATTGGCCGGCGCTCAGGCGGGAAGGCGTTTCATCGGCCTGTGCCGCGAACGCCTTGCGGCCGCGCCGGTCGAAGTTCAGTATGAATCGCCGCCATCAGCGCCCATGCGCGACTTCGAGGAGTCAACACATGAATACCGCCCAGACAGCCCGTCTCTTGATCGCCGCACTTGTCGCCCTATTGCTGACCCCGTTCGCCGCCACCGCCCAGCCCGCCCCAGTGGTGGAAGTGGTGTTCGAGAAGTCGGAGAACTTCATTGACGCCTATCCGCGCACGCGCGGCGGCAGCGAGCGTGACCTCAAGGAAACGCTGGAGGGCATCCAGCGAATATTCGCGGAGGAGAGCGCACGCCGCCTGAAAGCCGGGGACCGGCTCAAGATCACGGTGACCGATCTCGATCTGGCCGGCGAGATTGAGCCCGGCCGCACGGGCGTGATGGAGCTCCGCGTGCTGCGCCGCATCACCTGGCCGCGCATGACGGTGCGGTACAGCTTCAGCCGCGAAGGCCGGGAAAGCACTGCCGAGGCCACGCTCTCGGAGCCGGGCTATCAGGACAACGCGGGCTTTTGCGCGCGGTCCGGCGCGCTCTGTTACGAAAGACAGATGATCGGTCGCTGGCTCACCCGCCAATTCGGTTGAGACAGCACCGCACGCCTGAAAATAAGACACGCATGACGTGACACTCTGGGCCGCCCACGAGGCGGCCCGATTTCGAGCCAGCCAGCGACCCGGTCGCGAGCCAGCCATTCCTTCAATCCGCGCCCGCGCGTCGGGCGTGAAATCGAAAGGCTGGACATGACTCAAAGGCTGGAACCTGCGCTATCCGCGCCGCGCCGCGCGGTCGCTCATTCCCGATTCAAACGCACCGTGCTGGCGCTGGCGGTCGCGGCCGCGCTGGATGCACACGCCCAAGCGCCGGCATCCGCGCCCGACACGGCTGCGGAAAAGAAAGACGTCCCGACCCTGAAGCCCGTCGTCGTGCAGGACAAGGCCGAGCAGCCGCAGGGCAAGGATGCGGTGCGCGCCGTCACGACGACCTCGTTCAAGGGCAATCAGGCGCTGCGAGACATTCCGCAGTCGGTGACGGTGGTGACCGAGAAGCTGATCCAGGAACGCAACCTCGACACGGTGAAGGATGTGCTGCACAACACCGCCGGTGTGACCTTTCTCGCGGCCGAAGGTGGCGAGGAGGACATTCGCTTGCGCGGCTTCTCGCTGGCCCAGACGGGCGACATTTTTCTGGACGGCATGCGGGATGCGGCGTTCTATGACCGGGACACGTTCAACCTGGATCGGCTTGATCTCTTGCGCGGCTCGGCCTCGATGATTTTCGGTCGCGGGTCGACCGGGGGTGTGGCCAACCAGGTCGGCAAGACGCCGCATCTGGTGGAGGACCGCAGCGTGACCCTCACGGTGGGTAATCATCGCTACAACCGCGTGGTCGCCGATATCAACCAGCCCATCGCAGAGGACACCGCGCTCCGCCTCACGGCCATGCACACCGAGGCCGACAACAATGGCGCGGGCAGCAGCTTGAACAAGCAGGGCGCGGCCCTGGCGCTCCGCCACGGCATTGGGCTGCGCCACGAGTTTCAGGCGCAGCTCTATTACCTCGACAACCAGAACGGCATCAACTATGGCCTGCCGTGGATTCGGCCGACGACCGCCTCGACCAGTGCCGAGAACACCCTCATCCCCGGCCTGGCGCCCGATGCGTACTACGGCGCGGCGAGCGACGGCAATCTTGGTCGCGCCCGCATCGGCACGCTGGGCCACGTGTTCCGCATGGGTCCGGATACGGAACTCACCACCCGCGTTCGGTCGGGCGAGTACGAGCGCGACATGCGCGCCAGCACCGTCCGCTTCAGCGGCGGGACTGGTCTCGCCCAGAACACGCTGGCGGGATTCGGCCCCGCGACCATCTTCACGCGCGGCAATCAGCTGAAGGTGCAGGACCTGGCGACGAAGCAGGCGCAGTCGGACCTCTCGACCCGGTTCATGGCCTTGGGCAGGAAGCATCATCTGCTGGCCGGCATCGATTTCGCCGATGATGAGCGCATCGTTTTCGCGGCGCGAAGCGCGGCGCAAGGGGGTGTGAACATCACCAAGCCCACCATCAGCGCGGGCACGCCGAACGACGGTGCGGCGGTCGAGGAGGGTGCGCGCGTGCTTCGGCGCGGCAACGACTTCACCGCCGAAGCCTGGGGCGTGTACGCGCAGGACAGGGTGGAGATCAGCCCGACGCTGATGTTGATCGCCGGCGCGCGTTACGACAGCCTGGATGGCCGCTACAACCAGTACACCCTTCCCGCCAACGCGGCCGGACCCGAGACCGTGGTGTCGTATCGGCAAAGCGTGTCGGCGTGGAGCCGCAGGCTGGGCTTCCTGTACCAGCCGTCCGACACGCTTTCCTTCTACGGGTCGCATGGCACGTCATTCAACACGTCGGGTGATGCGTACTCTTACAACGCGCTCTCGGCCAACACGCCGCCGGAGTCGAGCGAGAACTTCGAGGTCGGCGCGCGCATCGAGTCGTTCAACAAGCGCCTCACCACCCGTGTGGCGTTGTTCCGCTCGGTGAAGAAGAACGAGCGCAACACCGATCCGGACACGGCGGCCACGCGTCTGCTGCTCTCCGGCAAGCGCCACGCGCACGGGCTCGAGTTGGACGTCGCCGGCCGCATCACCCCGGCCTGGGAACTGTACTTTTCCTACACCTGGATACCCACTGCGAAGGTCGATGACGCCGCCCGCACCGTGAACACGGTGGGCAATCGCGAAGGCGACCGGCCCGGCCTCACGCCCACGCACAGCGGCACCGTGTGGACTACCTACTCGCTCACGCCGAAGTTTCGCGTCGGCGGCGGAATCAACTTCCGGTCGAAGACCGCGCCCGCCGACGTGACCGCGCCCGCGTGGGAAGCCCCCCGCTACGCCACGGGCGATCTCTTTGCCGAGTACAACCTGAGCCAGACCGTCAGCTTCAAGGTCAATGTCACCAACGTCGCCGACAAGCTGTATGGCGACATGCTCTACCGCGGCCACTACATTCCGGGGCCGGGACGGCTGGTGCAAGGCTCGATGGTGGTGAATTTCTGATCATGATGCTGCCCGTCGAGAACGTGCTGACCGCGGACGAGCTTGCGAATATTCGCAAGCTCGTCGATGGCGCGGAGTGGGAAGCGGGGCGCGAGACGGCGGGCGCGCAAGCGGCGCTGCTCAAGAACAACGAGCAATTGCGGCACGAGTCCGAGGCCATGCGCGCCATTCGCCAGATCGTGCTGGGAGCGTTGGATCGGCATCCCGTGTTTTTCAGCGCGACCTTGCCCAAGCGCGTGTTTTCGCCGCGGGTGAATCGCTATCAGGGTGACAGCAATCACTTCGGCGCGCATGTGGACAACGCCATCCGCTTCGCGCCGCACACCGGACTCCGCGTGCGCACTGACATCTCCTGCACGTTGTTTCTGGCTGATCCCGCGAGCTACGACGGCGGTGAACTCATCATGCACGAGCCGGGTGGCGCTCGCGCGGTCAAGCTGAAGGCGGGCGACGCCATCATCTATCCCGGCACGACGGTGCATGAGGTCGCGCCGGTGACACGCGGCTCGCGGCTCGCCTGCTTCATGTGGATCGAAAGCATGGTGCGCGACTCCGGGCAACGGCGGATGCTGTACGAATTGGATCGCACCATCGTCGCGCTTCGCAACGAGCACGGCGACAACTCGCACAGCGTCGCGCTGACAGGGACGTATCACAACCTGCTGCGCATGTGGGCCGACACATGAGCGGCGATGCGGGGTGGGTTCACCGGGTGCTGAGCTCGCGTGGGTCGGGTTGGGAGGCACCGCGCAAGTGGCGCCTGGTCCGCCTGGCGGTGGTCGCGGGCGCGCACTGGATTGTTTTCGCGTTGCTCTGGTACACGGCGATCGCGACCATGCCAATCCTTGTCGTGCCGGTGAGCGTGCAGATGGTCGCGCCGCAGACGGAGCTTGTGACGTCGCCGGAACCCCTTTCCCAGAAGACGCCGAAACCGAGACAGATCGAGCCGCCCAAGCTGCGGAGTGTGGCGCCGGACGCGCCGGTGGTCGCCAGTGTCAGTTGGCCGATGCCGCCTCCCGAGCCACCTGCCGCGCCGCCACCGGCCGCGGCGATCACCGCGCCCGACACCTTCTCGGCCGCCCCGAAAATCGAGCTGCCTCTGTCTGCGGCGGACTATCTGATCAACCCCGCGCCCACCTATCCGCCGGTGAGCAGGCGTCTGATGGAGCAGGGCAAGGTGTTGCTCCACGTGAGGGTGGATGCGCAAGGGCTGCCGACCCAAATCGAGCTCAAGCGCGGCAGCGGCTTCAGCCGTTTGGATGATGCGGCGCTCGCGACCGTGCAGCGCTGGAGGTTCGTACCCGGCAAGCGAAACGGCGTGCCCGAGAGCATGTGGGTCGAGGTGCCGATTGAATTCCGGCTGAGTTGAGCGCGCTTGGGTGCTCGTGACTTACCATTGCGAATATTCGCAAACGCCTGGAGCCACCATGTCCCGCATTGTCATCGCCGCGATCGTGCTGATGTTGCTGTCCCTGTTGCCTTCCCATGCCGCCGCGCATGTCGGCAGCTGCGACGAAAAGTCGGGTGTCGAGAAGGCCCGATGCGAACGGCACCAGAAGATGTTCGACAAGTGCGGCGTGCTGAAGAGCGAGGAACACTTCGTGTGCGACCGCGCGTTCCTGCTCGCCAATCCGCTTGATTGCGGCAAGCAGACGGGTGAAGAGAAGGCGAAGTGCGAGAAGGAGATTGCCGCCTTCAAGATATGCGAGCCGCAGGCCGGCCGCGAGTTCATGCGCTGCGTGCGCAAGGAGGCGGGTTCAAGTCCGATGGGGCATTGAGCGTCCGCGCGCCGCGAATATTCGCCTTGGAGCGAATATTCGCGAAGGCTTGCCGCGCATCAATTCGGAAACGGAAACCGGACCATCTTCGCGAGCGTGCGCTGGCCGTTCACGGTGAACGTGAAATCGACATTCGCGCGATCTGAAAACACCAGCGCGGCGGTGCCGACCTCGGTCAAGCCGTACGAGGACGTGTCGATGGCCAGCGTGAAAGGCGTGCCGCGCGCGCGATAGAGCGGGGCGGTGTAGATCGACGGGCCGCTCCAGCTCCCGCCATTGAACAGGAACCACACCGGGGCGCCCGCCGCATCAAACGTGTACCAGATACCGGCCAATTGATTGCGGCTGGAAAACTGGCGCAGATTGACGCTCGAACCGCCATTCTTCTGGTCCCACCAGAAATCGCCCACGTTGTAGTCCGGCCGATTCGTGGGCGGTCCCAGCGATTCGTTGAAGTACGCCGCGAGGTCGCGTGCCTCCTGTGCCATGATCGCGCCGCCGAGAAACCGCATTGGCGAGACGCGTTGAATGGTGGCGAGAATCTCGTCGGAAGTACGCACGCGTGGGTCCACGAAACCGGACCCGGGTGGATCAGCGTGGCAGCGCGCGCAATTGTCAACGTAGAGTGCGCGACCTCTTGCCGCATCTTGCGCGCCAGCGCTTTCAGCGAACAGCAGGGCGCAGGAGAAAAAAAGAGGCCCGCTTGCACGGGCCAGGAGGGGGTTCAACGGTCGAAAGTCCTTGTGGCGGCCTGCGCTCAGACCAGGCTGGCGCCGACTTCGCCGCCGTCGTTCCTGGTGATGACGATGGTGGCGGAGCGGGGGCGCGAGCCCGCGCCACCCGGCCAGTTGCTGTTGTGGTTGCCGGCGAGGAAATTGGCGCTGGAGGTGTCCTCGCCCGGGTGCTGGATGTTGACAAAAATGGTCTTGCCGTCCGGGGTCTCGGCAATGCCGGTGATTTCGCAATCCTTCGGGCCGACCAGGAAGCGACGCAGATTGGCCTCCGTCATCTGCGCACCGACCTTGGTCGTGACTGACTTGGTGGCGGCGCCATCGGTGTTGACGATGGTCTTGGTGGTGCCGTCGCCCACGCGCCCGGGGATGCAGGCCAGCATCATGCAGTTGGTCACATCGGTGTAGGCACCGTCGTCCGTTTGGATCCAGAGCACACCGGATCGGCTGAACCAGATGCCGTCCGGGCTGGACATGTCGTTGGCGGCGGTGAGACCCGACACGTTGATGTTGGGGTCGGTCACGCTGGCGCGCGCGGCGAAGAGGAAAATGTCCCAACTGAAGGTCGTGGCCGCGTTGTTGCCGGCGGTTTCCGCCCACCGGATGATGTGGCCGTTGGGATTGCCGCGCTGATCCTGACCGGTCGTGCGCTTGTCGTTGTAGAAGCGCGGGTTGGCGGCATCGGTCGACGCGAGCGTGCGAACCGTGCTGCTATTGTTGGTCATGGTCATGTAGACATCACCATTGGTCGGGTGTACCGCGCCCCACTCCGGGCGGTCCATCTTGGTGGCGCCGGCGGCATCCGCGGCGAGACGGGTGTTGATGAGCACATCCGCTTGATCGGCGAACGCATAGGCCGGGTTCGCAGCCGTGATGCCGTTCTGGCCGAAGCGGAGTTCGACCCACTGGCCCGTGCCATCCGCATTGAAGCGCGCCACGTACAGCTTGCCGTCATCCAGGTACTTGTCGCCCGCAGCCAGCCCGCGCGTCGCGTCCGCCGGGTCCCAGTTGGCATTGGTGACGTACTTGTAGACATACTCGCCGCGCGAGTCGTCGCCCATGTAGAACACCAGCGGCTGGCCGGCGCGTATCGGACCCAGCCACGCGCCTTCATGCGCGAAGCGGCCCATGGCGGTGCGCTTCTTCGGTGTGGAGGTCGCATTGAACGGGTCCACTTCCACATTCCAGCCGTAGGTGTTCGCCACGTTGCGATAGTCATCGCTGCCGTCGGCGGATGCACCCAGCTTCATGGTGTTCCAGCGTGCGTAGAGTCCGTCCGGATCGCTGCCCGCCACCGTGGCCCAGAGTTCCCGGCCGTTGCCGGCGATGCCGTTTCGTGCGAAGGAGGTCAGCTCCTTGGGCGTGCGATTGGCGTTGTCGGTGGCGGTCACGCGGCGGAAGTAGCCCGCGTAGTTCTCCTCGCAGCCGAGGTAGGTGCCCCAGGGGGTGTAGCCGTTGGCGCAGTTGTTGATCGTGCCCCGGGTGCGCGAGCCATCCGGTGAATACTTGGTGATCATGTAGAGCGTGCGCGCGGCCGGACCGGAAAGGATGGTGTCGGTCAGCGTGTGTACGCGGCGATTGAAGGCGGAGTCCTGCTTGTAGGACCACGCGCCGTTGGCGGCACGATTCACCTCGATCACCGAGATGCCATGCACATACATTTCTTTCAACACTTCATCGGGCACGGTGCGCGCGTTGTTGACGATGGTCGGTCCCGTCGGATGCAGGAAGAGTGGGCTGATGGCTTCATGGTTCATGACCAAGAGACCGCGATCGCTGGCGGTCAGGCTGTAGGTCCCGGTTGCCGACACGCCAAAGTAATGCATGCCATCGTGGTGGTCGCCCGCACGCTGGGCATAGCTGGCTGCGGCATCGGTGCCGTCATTGCGGTAAGCGGGGACGCCTGCGGCAATCGGATCCCCCAGGCGATAGAGGACGGACGAGCTGTAGCCGGATGGCACCGCGACGACATCGGCGGTGCCCTTGGGCACTGCGGTGAAATTGAGTTGCAGCGTCTTGGGGGTTTCGATCGTATCGACGTCCGCGCAAGCCAGGAGTCCGGTGCCCATGAAGCTGCTGGCGGCGAGTCCGAAACCGCCCTTGAGCAAACTGCGGCGTGACATCCGCGCTTGCAGCACATGGCTGAATTCTTCGTTGCTGGATGAGTTGGTGCCGATGTCTTCGATCTCGATGGGCGTGTCGGTGCGCGCGTGCGTCATGGCTGCGGGTCCTGTCTGTCCTGGGTGGATGAGGTTTAGCGGAATGGCGAGACTGTAGACAGCGCCCATGACAAAGCGGTGACACGAATGTGACGCGGCGAGCAACCGGCGGCGGCCCTTGCGGCCCGGCTACAATGCGCCCTTTCGTCCTTCACTCCTTTCCCACATGGCCAAGAAGAACAGTCGTCTCACCGTCGAACATCTCTGGAAAATGAAGCGTCAAGGCGGCCTCACGCTGTCGCCGGACGGTTCGCAAGCGGCGGCCTCGGTCACCGCCTACGACATGGGCGAGAACAAGGCCCAGTCATCGCTGTGGCTCTTGTCCACGTTCGGCGGCGAGCCGCGCCAGCTCACCACTTGTGGCGAGAAAGATGGCGAGCCCGCCTGGTCGCCGGACGGCAGGTGGATCGCATTCGTGGCCAAGCGGACGGAAGGCGGCAAGAAGGACGACGAGCCGCAGCTCTATGTCATCGCGCCGGACGGCGGCGAAGCGCGTCGCGTGACCTCGCTCGCCACCGGCGTGGCCGGCATCAAGTGGTTTCCGGATTCGAAGAAGCTGGCGGCCATCACCTGGGTCTGGCCCGATCTCAAAGGCGAGAAGAAGCAGGCCGAGAAGCTGAAGGCGCACAACGATTCCAAGGTGAAGGCCCACGTGGTCGAACATGCTGCGTACCGCTATTGGGATCATTGGCTGTCCGACGGCCGCGTGCCGCATGTCATCACCATCGATTTCGCGTCCGGCAAGTGCAAAGACTTGTTCGAGGGCACGAAGTACGAGTTGAAGCAGGCCGATACGGCGGGCTACTACTACGACCTGTCGCCGGATGGAAAGGAAATTGTTTTCAGCTTCGATCCCGCCGAGGAAAAGCGCTTCGATCATGAGCACCATCTGGTCACGCTGGACTTGAAGAGCGGCAAGTTCAAGACGCTCACCGGAAAGTCGCCGCTCAACCACGAGCACCCGGTGTACTCGCCGGACGGAAAGTGGATCGCCTGCATCACCAACAATCTGCGGAAGAGCTACATCGCCCAAGACAAGCTGACCCTCATCGAGCGCAAGACCGGCAAGATCAGCATTCACTCCGCCAAGTGGGATCGCGGCGTCAACGCGCCACTGAAGTGGGCTGAAGACAGCCAGTCGGTGTGGTTCACCGCCGAGGACACGGCGCGCACGCATCTCTTCCGCTTCGCGTTGGACGCGAAGACGCCCGAGATCATCGGCCAGGGCGGCACCGTCACCGACTTCGCTGTGGCGGGCGAGCACGCCGTGTTCGTGCGCAACAACATGTCCACGCCCCCGCGAATATTCGCAACCGATCTGGTCACTGGCGCCGAAACCGCAGTCGAGGATTTCAACGGTCCGATCATGGCCGGCATCAAGCTGGGCGCGGTGGAGGAGTTCAACATCGCCGGCTTCGACGGCGACAGCACGCAGATGTGGGCCATCTACCCGCCGGACTTCGACCCGAAGAAGAAATGGCCGCTGGTTCACAACGTCCACGGCGGCCCGCATTCCTGCTGGGGCGACAACTTCCACTTCCGCTGGAACAACCACACTTTCGCCGCGCAGGGCTATGTGGTCGTGTGCGTGAACTATCACGGCTCTTCCAGCTTCGGCCAGGACTGGAACGAATCCATCAATGAAGACTGGGGACGGCGCGAGCATGCCGATGTCGAGGCCGGCACCGACTTCATGCTGAAGCAGGGCTACATCGACAAGAACCGCCTCGCCGCCACCGGTGGCAGCTATGGCGGCTTCATGGTGGCGTGGATGAACAGCCGGAATGGAAAACCCGGTGGGGCCGGTTACGACAAATCCTCTGGCGGCGATCGCTACAAGGCCTACGTGTGCCACGCCGGCTGCTTCGACTGGGTGGCCATGATGTCCGACGACGCCTACTACTGGCATCCGAAGGAGCTGGGTGCCTTCTATTGGGACGACATGAAGAAGATCGAGTCCCAGAACCCGCGCGCGTTGGTGAAGCCCATGCAGACGCCAACCTTGGTGATCCACGGCCTCCTTGACTACCGGGTGCCGGATTCGCAGGGCCTCGCGTACTACAACTCGCTCAAGGCCAAGGGCGTGGATGCGCGGCTGGTGTTTTTCCCGGACGAGAATCACTGGATCCTGAAGCCGCAGAATTCGCGGCTCTGGTACGGCGAGTACTTCGCCTGGCTGAAGCGCTACGTCGGCGCCGGTGCGACGAAGAAATAGCGGCTTGAACCTTCCGTGACGCAGGCGGTCTGGTCCGTGTCGGACCGCGCTGCGCCGGTTCGCCGACGTCGCTGCACGCGTCGGCCGGTGACGTGGTTTTGACATGAATCAAAAAGGAAGCCTCAGTGCTCTCCTATCCTCATGGCAACCCCTCGACTCCGGAGCGAACAACATGAAGCGAATCCTTGCGGCGACCGACTTTTCCGAACTGGGCAACGCGGCCGCATTGCGCGCCGCCCAGCTCGCCCTGCAACACGGCGCCGAATTGCGCTGCTTGCACGCGGCCCCCAGCGAAGTCGCGCTGCGCAGCATCTTCGCCGACGTGACCGACAGCTTCGTTGACGACTTTCGCGTGGCCACCCGCAAGCAGGCGGATTCATTTGGACACACGCTGCACGGGGTCCGAGGCCAACCGGTGGCGGTCGAATGTCTGGACGGTTCGCCGCATCGCGTGATGCTCGAAGCGGCGGAGGATTGGGGCGCTGACCTGCTGGTGGCGGGCGCCCATGGCCAGGGCGCGCTGGAGCAGCTCTTCCTCGGCGGCACGATTTCCAAAATGATGGCGGGGGCCGAATGCCCCTTGCTCATCGTGCGCAAGGCGCAGCAGGGTGCGTATGGCAATGTGTTGGCGGCCATTGATCTGCAAGCGCGGTCGAAGGACGTTTTGCTTGCAGCCTTGTCCATGACGCCGGGAAAAATCGAGGTCTTCCATGCGATTCAGCCGCCTTTGCAGCAGCGCATGCGCATGTATGGCGTGAGCGATGACATCGTGAGCCGCATGACCTCGCAGCATCGCGAACATGTGGCCGCAGTGGTCAAGAACCTGATTGCTTCGGTGCCCGGCGCGGACCGGCTCATTCCCCGCACCGGGGAAGGTCATCCCAACAGCGCGATCCTGGAAGCCTTGGGCGCTCGTCGGGCGGACCTGCTGGTGATCGGCAAACACGGCGGCCGCCGATTCGCCGAGCGCGTGATGGGAAGCGTGCCGAAGTTCCTCGCGTACAACGCGTCCTGCGACATCCTGATCGTCTGATTGCTCCACTGATTCGCATCAGACGGTCGATGGCCGTTCCGGCAGGTCGCAAGTCCAGACAGGGGGAACGGGTGTGCCGGACGGTGACGAACTGAAGCAGGGCTCGGGCGGCGCGGCAGACGCCTATGCGCCCGCCGAAATCGCGGCGCGCGTGGAAACTCTCGGCGTGGCGAAGGCGCGCATGCCCTTTCTCAAGACAGCCTTGCTGGGCATTCTGGCCGGTGCCTTCATCGGTCTTGGAGCGTTGTTCTCGACGTTGGTCTTCGCCGATGCGACGCTGGGATTTGCCTTGAAGCGCCTCCTCGGGGGCGTCTGCTTCGCGCTTGGACTTTTCATGGTGGTCGTGGCGGGTGCGGAGCTCTTCACCGGCAACAATCTGCTCGCCATGGCCTGGGCCGCCGGACGCATCACCACGGGCGAGGTGCTGCGCAACTGGACCCTCGTCTGCCTGGCCAATCTTGTCGGTGCGGCCGGGCTGGCAGCCGTCGTCTACCTGTCCGGCCACTGGCACATGAATGGCGATGCGGTGGGGCAGACCTATCACGCCATCGCGAGTGGCAAGGCAGCGTTACCACTCTGGGAGGCCTTCTGGCGGGGCGTGCTGTGCAACGTGCTGGTGTGCATGGCGGTGTGGATGGCCCTCGGTGGGCGCAGCGTCACCGACCGGGCCATCGCCGTGGTCCCGCCCGTCGCCGCATTCGTCGCAGCGGGCTTCGAGCATTCCATTGCCAACATGTACTACTTCCCGTTGGCCTGGCTGATTGCGGGTGATCTTGGCTTGCAGGCGCCTGGGATCGGCGTTGTCACCCTAAACCTTGTTGTGGTCATCGCAGGCAACCTGATGGGTGGCAGCGTGCTGGTCGCGTTGGTGTACTGGGTCATTTACTTGCGGGGCGCCAGACGGGGCGCGTGAACCTTGTCCGATCTGCTGGGGGTGCGCGCAGCGGACCGAGGAATCCTTTGCACTCGCAGTCAGCCCGCGCGGCGCCCGTACACCACACGGCGCCACCACGCCTCCATTGGTCCACTGTCATGGCGGGCGAGCCACCAGCGGCTCACGACGATCTGGGCGAGATACACGCTCACTGCCAGCGCGGCCAGACCGGATTGGCGGAGGTCGTCGCCCAACCCCAGCCCGTAGCCGTACAACACAAATGAGCAGATCACGGACTGCGCGAGATAGTTGGTGAGCGGCATGCGGCCGGCGGGCGCCAGCCATCTCACCAATGACTGCATGAATGGAGTGTGCAGCGTGAGTGCGAGTGCGGCCATCATCGCGGCCGATTGCAGCGGCATGATGAGATCGAGCACTGGCATCCACGTTGACCAGACTGCGCTGGCCGACCATGCGCCTTGCCACTGCAATGCCGCCCAGGCCACGCTCGCGGGGACGCCCAGGACGAGGCCGGCTTTCAGCACCTTCAGCCAGAACGCGCGGTGTCGCGCTGGGCGGGCGAGCCAGCCCATGCGCGCGGTGAGCACGCCGGCCAGGAAGATGACCATCACCTGCGGGATGAGAAAGCCGAAATAGAGCGTGATGGCGAAGTAGTCGCTGAACCGTTGCTGCGTGACCTGAAGGTAGGTGCCGGTGGGATAGATCGATGGAGCCGGTGGCATGCCGCCATCAGTTGACATGTTGCCGCTCGCGAAGGCGAAGAGAAAAGCGATGGCGGCTGCGGCGATGAGCCAGTTTTTCATCGTTCGCAGCAATTGCCTTGGCCGCGCGCTCAGCGATTTTTTGAGAAAAATCGCCGTCACCGCATAGCGCGACAGGATGTCGCCAAACCAGATGAACACGCCGTGAGAGACACCGAGGAGGCCAAGGAACCAGACGCGGCGGTTGTAAAGCGCCGATACATCGCCGCCGCGCCAGCGCGCTCGACGCCAGAAGAGCAGAAAGCCGTAGCCGAACAGGAACGCGAAGATGGGATAGAACTTGAACTCCGCGAAGAAGGCGATGATGAGAAACGTCGCCAGGTCGGCCCATGAAGACTCGGCGTTCAGCACGCCCAGCGAAGGCCCCGACAACCCGGAAGAAAAACTCATCACGTTGACTACGAGAATGCCGAACAGCGCGAAACCGCGCAGCGCATCGATGTGAAGATCGCGTTGACGCTGCGGTTCGACTGAGGATTCGGTGGGATTCAAGGCGGCAGCACCCACCATGAGACGCCAAGGCATGACACCACGATTGCGGTGATGAGGCTCCTCAGATTGAAGAACCAGCGGGGCAGAATGCCTTGCACGGTCAAGAGTCCATCCAATGCCCACACGGCGGCGAAGACGCCTGCCGCGGCGGCAAGTTGCCAGTGCGGGTTTGCAAGCCCGAAGAGAATGCCCCAGCCCGCCAACGAAGGCAGCACGGAAAGGATGAAGAGGCGCGTGGCGCTGGTCGGCGCGTCACCCATGATTTTCAGCGCCAGCCCCCAATGAATGCCGCCGAGGAAAGACAGGATCACCGCGGCGTAGGTGATGAGCATCACGACCGATGTGGTCGGGTGGAACGGGCCGCCCGCGACCAGCGAGAGGGTCGCGGACAAAAAGGGCAGGGCGCCGGTGAGGACGAGGACGGCGGGCAGGGTTGGTTTCATGCGGTGGATGGACCTTGGCGCTCGACGAAGCGTGGTGGGCAAAGGGTGAAATCCCCTCTTCCCCTTGAACGGGAGGGCCTGGATGTGCCAAGCCAACCGCCGGATTATAGCGATGCTAAAGTCGCCCACTCAGCGCATAACAGACAGCGATCCGATTCATGCCCACACTTCCCCTTTCCGGCGTCAAAGTCCTCGACCTCTCCCGCGTGCTGGCGGGGCCTTGGGCCAGTCAGATGCTGGCTGATCTCGGCGCCACCGTCATCAAGATCGAAAAGCCCGGCGCGGGCGACGACACGCGCGGCTGGGGGCCGCCCTGGGTCACGGATGCGGCGGGCAATGCCACGAAGGAATCCGCCTACTTCCTCTGTGCCAATCGCGGCAAGCAGTCTGTGACCGTGGACATCACCACGCCGGCAGGGCAGGCGCATGTGCAGCGACTCGCGCGGGAGTGCGATGTGCTGGTGGAGAACTACAAGGTGGGTGGCCTCGCCAAGTATGGTTTGGACTTTGCGAATATTCGCAAGCTGAATCCACGCCTCGTCTATTGCTCGATCACCGGCTTCGGCCAGACCGGGCCGTACAAAGATCGCGCCGGTTACGACTTCATGATCCAGGGCCTGGGCGGGCTCATGAGCATCACGGGCGAGAAGGACACGCTCCCCGGCGGCGGGCCGCAGAAAGTGGGTGTGGCGGTCGTCGATCTATTCACCGGCATGTACAGCGCCGTCGCCATCCTGGCCGCGCTGCGCCATCGTGATGCGACCGGCGAAGGGCAGCACATCGACATGGCGCTGCTGGATTGCTCGGTCGCGATGCTGGCCAATGTCGCGAGCAACTATCTGGTGTCGGAGAAGGTCCCGCAACGCATGGGCAACGCGCATCCCAACATCGTGCCGTACCAGGCGTTCCGCTGCCGCGATGGGTTTCTCATTCTCGCAGTCGGCAACGACGAACAGTTCGCGCGTTTTTGCGCGGAGGCGGGATTGCGGGATGTCGCGGCCGACGCGCGCTTCACGCGCAACCAGGGCCGTGTCGAGCATCGTGAAGCGCTGATTCCGTTCATCGAGGCCGTCTTTCCGACGCGCGACCGCGATGACTGGCTCGCCGCGTTCGAGCGGCTCGGCATTCCCGCCGGGCCGATCAACAGCATCGATCAGGTGTTCGCCGATCCGCAGGTGATCGCGCGGGGATTGCGTATTGACCTGCCGCATCCCACCGCAGGCACGGTGCCGGGGGTGGCCAATCCCATTCGCTTTTCCGCGACACCACTGGTACACGAGCGCGCGCCGCCGGTGCTGGGGCAGGACGGCTCGGTTTGAGTCGAGGTGACATCCGGCGCGCTGAATGGGCGCGTCAAATCAGGACCGCGAACCGACAGGAGAGTCCAATGCGAATATTCGCGAAGCGCACTGCGCTACTCGTGTTCAGCTTGATTGCCGCGATGCCGGCGCTCGCGACTGAGCGCATCCTGGGGCCTTGCGAAGGTTGCGCAGCCGTGTTCCAGGGCCGCCCCGTGACACTGGCGTCGCAAGGCCGCATCGCGCCGCAAGGCGCCCCGGGAGACGCGATGCGGGTGGACGGCGTTGTGCGGGATGCAATGGGCAAACCGGTGGCTGGCATCATCGTCTACGCCTACCAGACTGACCACACTGGGATTTATCCTCGCCCCACCGATTCGGCTGGCCGCGAGTCTGCGCGTCATGGAACCTATCGTGGCTTCGTGGTCACCGATGCGGAAGGCCGGTATCGCTTCGACACCATTCGTCCGGCTGGATATCCCGGCACCGAGATTCCCGAGCACATCCACATGCATGTGCTGGAGCCGGGGCGCTGCACCACGTATCTCGACGACATCGTGTTCGAGGACGACCCCAGGCTCACGCCACGCCAGCGCGCCGGCCACGTGCGAGGACGCGGCGGCCCTGGCATCGCCCAGCCTGTGAAAGAAGCCGGCGTCTGGAAGGTGAAGCGCGACATCGTGCTGGGGCAAGGCATTGCCAACTATGCGGAGTGTGGACGCTAGAAAAATAGGGTCTGACTTCGCAAAACCCTATCAAGGTTGATAGGGTTTTATGGCGCCATTCCTGCCAGAATGGCCTGTCAGTCTTTGCGGGTCAGGCCGCATCCAACGGGGAGTTCTCGCGCATGCCCTCACCGGCTATTTTCATCTCCTATCGTCGCGCGGACGCCGCAGGTCATGCGGGGCGACTCCACGACCGGCTGCGCCAGTGGTTCGCGCGCGAGGATCTCTTCTTTGATCAGGAAAGCATCGAATCCGGCGCTAACTTTCCCGAGCGCATTGCAGAGGCCGTCACCAACGCCCGGGCGATCCTGGTGATCATCGCGCCGGGCTGGCTGAACACGCTGCGCGACCGAGCGACCAACTCGGCCGAGATTGACTTTGTGCGGCAAGAAGTCGCGCTGGCACTGGCCAGATTGGGCGAGGAACGGCCGCCGAACGTGGTGCCTGTGCTGCTCGGGGGCGCGGAGATGCCCAAGGTCACCGATTTGAGCCCCTTCGGATTGGAAGACCTGTCGCCGATCCAGGAGCACAAGTTCACTGGCAATGACGTCGACTGGCAGCTTCAGTTCGGTCGACTCAAAGACCACTGCGCCCGGGAGAGTGGCCTCGTCGCACGCCCAAGGCGCATGGATGGCACGTTTAAGCCCATGCGCCTGGTTCGCCAGCGTCTGAGCCCACACTTTCAGGACCCAGGCAACAGGCTCATCGAACTGCGGCAGGCTCTTGTGGGGTCGCGCAGCGCCGCCGTGATCGCCAGTGCCGCCGTGTACGGCATGGGCGGGCTGGGCAAGACCCAGTTGGCGATTGCCTATTCCCTCACGTGGGCGGCGGAGTATGAAGGCGTGTGGTGGTTCGGCGCGGAGACGGAGCAGCAATGCCGCGAAGACGCTTACGCGTTGTGCGATGAGCTGGGTATCCCGCGGGGGCCGAATCAGGGCGACGTGCTGGATATGCTCATTCGCCGGCTTGAGAACATGACGACCCCGTGGTTGTTGGTGTACGACAACGCTGAGAGCGCCCAAGGGGTGCGGAACCTGATGCCGCAGCGCGGTCCTCACCATCTTCTTTTCACGTCCCGTGATCCCGCCTGGCGCGGTGTTGCCAGCCCGATTGCATTGGACGTCTGGTCTGCGGAAAGCGGTGCCAACTTCTTGTCGGACCGGCTTGGCGGGCAGGTTCAGAACACGGTCAGAGCGGCGCTGGAAGGCCTGAGCGAAGACCTTGGCGGTCTGCCACTCGCGCTTGAACAGGCGGCCGCCTACATCGAGCAATGCCAATGCACGGTAGCCGAGTATCGCCAACTTGTGGCGGACGTGAACACGGCCGGACTGATGCTGGATGAACAGCGAAGTGCGACCGGCTACGAAGCCAGTGTCGCGCGCACGCTGTCTGTCGCGTTCCCCAAGCTGCCGCCCGACAGTCAGGCGCTGCTGTGTCTGTGCGCTTTTTTTGGGGGCGATCCGATTCTGGAGCGCTGGTTCAAGGAAGGACGTGACGACCTGCCGCCGGTCTTGCAGGCGGCGTGCGGCAATCCCAAGGCTTGGAACGACACCCGGCACAGTCTTCTGCGTTTCGGTCTGGCGACGAAGACTGATGTACCGGATGTTTCGGTGCCTGACTACGAGCGCACGCCTGACCAGGTGGAGAGCGCGCTGGTGCTGCATCGGCTGACGGCGCAAGTCGTCCGGCATCGCTTGGCCGAGGCGGAGCGCGAGGGTCCGGTCATCGCGAAACTGGTTCGAAGGGCCATGGCCTTTTCGGCGGAAGATCCCAAAGCATGGCCGCGTCTTCGGGCGATCTACGGACACGCAGCAGGGATGTTGCGACCGCAATCGCCAACGTGGCTGAGCCGCCGAGACTGTAGCGCGCTCTTGGACAGGTTGGGCTCGTATGCCCGTCATGCGCAGTCCGACTTCAATGGCTCAAAGTCTTGGTACAGCGAGGCACTTCAGTTGGATCAAGTAGATCTGGGTGACGAACACCCGGACTCGCTGACGTCGATGAACAACCTGGCCGTCACACTTCAGGCGCAAGGCGACCTCGTGGGCGCGCGGATGCTTCAGGAGGGGGTGGTAGCAGTGCGTCAGCGCGTGCTGGGCGAGGAGCACCCGGACACACTGACGTCGATGAACAACCTGGCCCTCACACTTCAGGCGCAAGGCGACCTCGCGGGCGCGCGGATGCTGGAAGAGCAGGCGCTGGCAGTGCGTCAGCGCGTGCTGGGCGAGGAGCACCCGAACACGCTGACGTCGATGAACAACCTGGCCGCCACGCTTGGGGAGCAAGGCGACCTCGTCGGCGCGCGGATGCTGGAAGAGCAGGTGCTGGCAGTGCGTCAGCGCGTGCTGGGCGAGGAGCACCCGGGCACCTTGACGTCGATGAACAACCTGGCCGCTACGCTTCGGGCGCAAGGCGACCTCATCGGCGCGCGGATGCTTCAGGAGGGGGTGGTAGCAGTGCGTCAGCGCGTGCTGGGCGAGGAGCACCCGGACACACTGGCGTCGATGAACAACCTGGCCGGCACGCTTGGGGCGCAAGGCGACCTCGTCGGCGCGCGGATGCTGCAGGAGCGGGTGGCGGCAGTGTGTCAGCGCGTGCTGGGCGAGGAGCACCCGGGCACCTTGACGTCGATGAACAACCTGGCCGGCACGCTTCGGGCGCAAGGTGAACTCGCCGGCGCGCGGATGCTGCAAGAGCGGGTGATGGCAGTGCGTCAGCGCGTGCTGGGCGAGGAGCACCCGGGCACCTTGACGTCGATGAACAACCTGGCCGCTACGCTTCGGGTGCAAGGCGACCACGTCGGCGCGCAGACGCTACAGGAGCGGGTGCTGACGGTGCGTCAACGCGTGCTGGGCAAGGAGCACCCGGCCACCCTGACGTCGATGAACAACCTGGCCCTCACACTTCAGGCGCAAGGCGACCTCGCGGGCGCGCGGACGCTGCAAGAGAAGGTGCTGGCGGTGAGTCAGCGCGTGCTGGGCGAGGAGCACCCAGACACGCTGACGTCGATGAACAACCTGGCCGGCACGCTTTTGGCACAAGGCGACCGCCGGGGCGCGCGAGGGCTTTGGATGCACACTCACAAGGGGCTGATCAGGAAACTCGGAGCTGATCACGAATACACCAAGAGCGTGGAAGCCCAACTGGCCGCGCTTGATGAGGAGGAAGATCGTGAATCCGGACACTCCTGAGCAAGCGTGACATCAGCGGCCCCATTGCGAATATTCGCAGTCGCTGCCGAGTCATGACACCGACACCAGCCGATTAGCCGAACTCGACCCACTCCACCCAGCCGCGCACCGCACCCAGGAGGCCGCATGTCATCACCATCCCAGCCGACACCGCCAATCCAATTGCTGTTGCCGAAAACCATGGGGGATGGCGCGGTCGAGCCGCCGGAAGTCTTGCGCTCGCGGACTCGTGGCGGCGCGCTTGCTCAGCTTGGCCCGCAGTCTGACCCGCTGCTCGCCACGCTGACGGTCGAAGGCAGCATCGATCTGAATAGCGTCTCGCGAGCGGCGGGCGGCGCAGTCAGCACCGAGGCCGTGGCGCACGACCAATTGCTGGCGTTGGAAACGGCCGAGGGCGAAACCCTCTTCATTCGAGCTGATCGCCTGCTGGATGTGGTGTCCGAGCAGTACCCCGACGCCATTCGGGACGGAAAGGTCGACTTTCTGCGCTTGCAGTCCGTCATGGCGGACGAACCCAGCCGCGCGGGTGTTGGCCGGGCCTTGTGGCGAACGGTCAAGCGGCTGGCGTTGGGGCCGGACCCGCTCGCGGATGACGCGCAAGCGGTGGCGCAAAGGCAGGTGCGGGCGTGGGTGAAATCTCGCGGTTTGAACGTCGAGCCGAAGGAGGCCATGGCCCTGACCTCCTGGGCTGGCGCGCAGGCGCTCATGGCGGCAGTGGAGTCCCAGCTCGCGGATGAAGAGGGTGTTTACCATTGGCACTCGGGCGGCGCTTTGCAGGCTTCAGATTGCCTGAAGGCGGATGACGGCCGGCTGAAGTGGGCAGGCGAAGAAGCGTTGCTGTTCATCCACGGCACGGCTTCAAGCACACTGGGCAGCTTCTCCGAACTGGCCAGCCATGCCGATGCCTGGGGAAGGCTCCGCGGGCGCTTTGGAGAGCGAATATTCGCATTGGAGCATCGCACCTTTTCGCGGAGCCCCATCGACAACGCGCTGACGGTGGCACGGCTGTTGCCGCCCGGCGCGGCGTTTTCATTGGTGACCCATTCGCGCGGTGGCCTGGTCGGAGACTTGTTGTGTCTGGGCAGTGCTGGCGCGGGACGGGAAGCGCTATTGCGGCAGTATCAGCGCCGCGCGTTGCCGGACGAAAACGTGGAAGACGGAGCGCAGCCCTGGGCGCGCGAGTTGCGGGAGTGGTACGAGCAGGAGGAGCGGAAGAAGCTCGGTGAGCTGTTCGATCTGCTGGACCAGAAGAAATTTCGCATCCGCAGTTATGTGCGCGTGGCCGCGCCAGCGGCCGGCACCTTGCTGGCGGCGGAAAATCTGGATGTGTTCCTGTCTGGTCTTCTCGGTCTGGTCGTGAAGGCGTTGGGTTGGGCTGGCGGCCTGGCGCTGGGAAGCATGACTGGCGGCGCAGGCGCCTTCGCGGGGCGGGCAGCGCTCGACAAGTTGCTCGCGGTGAACAAGCGCATCGTGCTGGAGATCGCCAAGCGCCGCTTCGAGCCGCACGTGGTGCCGGGCATCGAGGCCATGCTGCCGGATGCGCCGCTGGGTCGATTGCTCGTGCAAGCACCTCGCCAGACGGACATTGCCATGGCGGTCATCGCGGGCGATCTGGAAGGCGGCGCCGCGTGGTGGCGCGTGGTGGTGGCCTTCACCGACCGAGCCTTCTTCAACAACCTGCCCAACGATCTCGTGGTGAACACGCGGTCCATGCTCGCGGGCGTGGCGGCGGAGGGCGCGCATGTCTGGCTGGAGCGCGCCAGCACGGCAAGCCACTTTTCATACTTTCGCAACGCGACGACGCGCTCCGCCGTGCTGCAGTGGCTGGTCGAAAACGGACCCCGTCGTGTGGAGGGATTCACCGAGCGGGCACCGTTGCCCACGCCGATCGAGCGTGAACGGCTGCACTGGCAGGGCACGCGGAGTGCCAAGGAAAAAGACCGCCAGCCCGTGCTCATCCTGTTGCCGGGCATCATGGGCTCGCATCTTGAGGTGTGGCCAGGAGCGCCCGGCGAGCCGGGCAAGGGTAATCGCATCTGGCT
The DNA here is from genome assembly GCA_016791265.1 of Betaproteobacteria bacterium. Lineage (GTDB taxonomy): Bacteria > Pseudomonadota > Gammaproteobacteria > Burkholderiales > Usitatibacteraceae > JAEUMY01. Next base: position 94,293 of record JAEUMY010000020.1, on the reverse strand, counting down.
GGACGTCCCGAGCCTTGCCGGAGGTGGCCTGGCGCGGATCGCGATGGATCAGCCCGGCGTGTCAGCCGAGGATGTCCTGGACAACTACTACGGCGGCTTCGCCGAGTACATCAGCCACAGTCACTGGGTGGAGTGCTTTGCGTACGACTGGCGTGAAGACATCACGCGCACCGTTCAGCGGTTGCAGGAATTGATCAAGCGGTTGTTGAAAGAGCATCCCAACCAACCTGTCAGGCTGGTGAGCCACAGCATGGGCGGGTTGGTGGTGCGGGAGTTGTTCAAGCAGATGCCAGATCTGTGGAAGCGCATCACGGACCGGCCGGGCGGGCGCTGGGTGATGCTGGGCACACCCAATCATGGCTCTTACTCGATGGTTGAAAACCTGCTGGGCCGCAGCGCGCGGATGCGCGCGCTCGCGACGCTGGATTTCACGCACTCGTTTGGCCAGGTCTTGCAGATCGCGTCAGGGTTCAAAGGCGCGCTGCAACTGCTGCCGAGGCCGGGATTCGTGGATGCAGGTGCCTCAACACTTGACCTGTACCGGACAGCGACCTGGGCCAGCTTGGCGGCGGCCAACAACGACCGTTTGTTTGGCCGCCAGTTGGGTGGCCAGCCAGCAGAGACTGATCTGAAAGCGGCAAAGCAATTTTGGAGCGGCCTGGAAGGCGCTGGGCCATTGCCTGAAGTCGGCCGCATCGCCTATGTCTGCGGGCAGGGGGAGGACACGCCCTGTGGTGTGGATATTCAGAATGGGCGCGTCAGGATTCTCTGCACTTCCGACGGCGATGGTACTGTCACCTGGGCTTCGAGCAAGCTGGATTGGCTGAGCGACGATCGATACTGGTGCATGCCGGCCAAACATGGCGACCTGGTCAATACACAGCAATACTTCGATGCGCTGCGCGAATTGCTGGATCGCGGCGTGACCACCCAGTTGAAACCGATGTCCCAGACTCGTGGCGCGGCCGTATCGCGAATATTCGCTCGCGGTCCGGCGTCCCTGCCAGAAGATCTCAGCCCTCGCGGTCTGGTCGAGACATTGCTCGGCGGTTCACCCAGTCTGCCGAAAGTCATCTCAAAAGCGCATGTGTTGAGAGTCGCAGTGCGTGCGATGGATCTGCGCTATGTGCAAGCGCCGATCATGGTTGGGCACTATGAGGGCGATCCCATTTCCTATGCCGAGGCGTTGATTGACCAGTTGCTGGTCGGCGGCGGGCTGTCCGAGCGGTCCAATGCCGGCGTGTACGCTGGCCGCACTGGCACAAGCACATTGGTGATGATGCCCAGTGGGTCGGATGACACGGGCGTGTCGCGCAGCCGCGGAGCATTGGTCGTGGGAATGGGGCGGCTTGGCGAGCTGACACGGCAGGGTTTGCTCGAGACCGTGCGCGCCGGCGTCATCAGGTATCTGTTCGACATGAACGAGCGCGCCGCGGAAAAGGGCCAGCCGCCGCAAGTTGAGCTTTACAGTCTGTTGCTGGGCTACAGCTCCAGTGTTCGCATGAGTGTCCGCGACTCGGTGGCCACGGTGACACTGGGCATCGCTCAAGCTTGCGAGGCATTTCGACTCTCGGTGCCAGCGGAGAATCAGCATGTCCAGGGTGTCACTCAGCTCACTTTCGTCGAGTTGTATCGGGATGCCGCCACCACGGCGGCCCATGTGGTTCGGCAGTTGCCTGAACTGATGGCTTCGGAGCTCGCTCACACATCGGTCAAAATCAAACCCGATGCCTTTCTGATTGAGGGTGAAGGGGCGCGAGAACGGCTCACCCTGGACCCACCGAACGATCAGTGGCCTCAAATGCAGATCACGTCGGCCGATGATCCGAAGGGAAAGCCCGCCACGGAGGGTTCCGCCACATTGCCCGGCAAGCTCAGATTCATCTTCACCGGGCGCAGAGCGCGGTCCGAGGAGACCATTGAGCAGAATCAGCCGAGCCTGGTGGAGTCTCTGGTGAGCCAGACGATTCGCGGCGTGGAACATCATCGTGATTTGTCGTTGGGACGAACACTCTTTCATCTGTTGGTGCCAGTGGACTACATGGAGGCGGCGAAAGAGGCGGACAACATCCTTTTGATGCTGGATGCCGCTACGGCCAACATCCCGTGGGAGATGCTGGAAGCCGATGGTGAACCGCTGGTCGTGCAGACCCGTGTGGTGCGCACGCTGATCACCAGCGACTTTCGCCCGCAGGTGCGCGAGGCGGTGGGCAACAACGCGCTCGTGATTGGCAATCCTTCCACGGCAGGGTTCCGCAGCAAGCTTGATCGCGGGTGGGCCGCTGGCCAGAAGGACGCGCTGTTGGACTTGCCTGGCGCGGAGCAAGAGGCGGAAGCCATTGTGGAGTTGCTCAAGGCAGCCGACTACGAAGTGACTGCGAAGATTGGTCCTGATGTGACGGCTCTGGAAGTCTTCAACGCCCTGTACGAGCGCGACTATCGCATTCTCACCATTGCCGCCCACGGCGTCTTCGAACTGATCGATGCGCAAGGCATGTTGCGCTCTGGCGTGGCGCTCTCAGGGGGCTTGATTCTCGGTGCCGCCGAAGTCGGCAAGATGCACCCCATTCCAGAATTGGTGTTTCTCAACTGTTGTCACCTTGGCCGCATGAGGACGGGGCCGAACTCGTCTGGGCGGCTCGCGGCCAGCCTGGCGCACGAGCTGATCAAGGCGGGGGTGCGCTGTGTCGTGGTTGCCGGGTGGGAGGTGGAAGACGCCGCTGCCAAGACATTCGCGCTCACGCTGCTTCACCAACTGGTGCGCGAGGGCTCCCCATTTGGCGATGCCGTGTACCAGGCGCGGAAAGCGACTTACTATCAACATCCGGACGTGAACACTTTCGGCGCCTATCAGGCCTACGGCAACCCGGTTTTCCGACTTCACAATGATGGCGGCAATCGAAAAGGCGCCTTCAAGCCCTTCGCCTCCATACAGGAGCTGTATCAGGCGTTGCAAGTGATGGCCGGGGAGCTGGACCAAGGAAAGGAGCTCGATGTGGCGTGGGTCAAGAGGCAGCTCGATGCCTTCAGCGCACGCTCGGCCCCGGGTTGGATGGAAAGCCCGGGTGTGCAGGCGCGAATCGGAAGCCTGTATGCGAAGCTGGGCGAGCCAGGTGCCAAACTTGCCCTGGAACATCTTGGCCGGGCAATGGCGGGACATGACCGGATGGAGAGAGTCCCCTTGGGCTGCGTGGAACTCGCCGCCAACCTTCAGGCGCGTTATGGCCGGCCGAAGGAGGCGGGCGCGAATGATGCGCTTCACAGGCTCCACGGACTCCTGCGCATGCTTGAGCCTGTTGTCGGCAGGGATGCGAAGGCGGAGGCCTCTCTCCTTGCGGAAGCCCAGGCCATGGAATCGCGATTCAGATCGCTAGCTGGAAACGGTGAGCGCGCGGGCATCCTGGGCAGCGCATTGAAACGAAAAGTTGTCTTGCTTTGCGCCGGGCAGAAGAAGTGGACCAAGGAGATGTCTCAGTGGGCCAGCCTTTCAGCAAGAGCCTACTTGGCCGGCGTGGACCAGCAATCACCGGGCAGCGCCAACTATGGCGTGTTGAATGCAGTCGCGATGAGCCTGCTGGCCGACAATCCTCCATTTGACGTCATGGCCAAGGGCGCTGAATGGGCCAACGCCTATGGGGAAGGGAGCAAAGAGAGATTCAACAAGGAAGGAAGGATGTGGGACGCGGTGGGCGTGATCGATGCGGAGGTCACGGCGGCGCTGGTCACGGGCGAGTACGAGTCAAACGAAATTGCGCCCCGGGAGATGGCGCCCAGAAGGGTCGCGGCCCGCTACGTTGACGCCACAAAGCATGTGCCAGGGCCTAAACCACAATGGGACTCCGTCATCGAGCATTGGAGAATCCTGGCTCGGTTGTTCCGTTGCCGAGCCAGCGAAACTGATTTGAAAGCCGCAGACTGGCTAGAGGCCATCGCAGTGGAGCTGGACAACCTGCGGGCCAGCACCGCCAGCAGGGACAGTGCGAAAGACACAAGCCAGGCGGATCTGCGCGTTGACTACGAAGTCACACGACCCGCCGCAGCAAGGCGCCGCCAGTCGGCAAAGGGTAAAGCTGCCGAGGCTGCATCGAAGGGGACACCCGTCACGCAAACCAAACCTGGGTCGAAGACAAAACTCAAGGAACCGGTACAGAGCGGGCTGAAGAAGACAAAGGCCGAAGCAAGCGCAACTGCGAAGCGCCTGAGCGGCAAGACCAAGCGCAAGACAACAACAACGGGCAAGAAGAACAAGTCCGGTGGAGGGAAGCAGGCATGATGGTTCAAAGGCAATTGCCATGAGTCCAGCGGGCTGGCTTGGAGGTCGTTGCGGTCATGTCGGGACAGGCAACAGCAGGGTTCTCAGGCGGCTTCAGTATTGTTCAGGTGTATAGGAGCGCGACACATCAGGGTCGGAGGAATCATGAAATTCGAGAATGCATGTTTCATCAGCTATCCGCATCCACGAGAGAAGGGCGGTCGCCTCGCTTCGTTGGTTCGCGAGGTGTACGAGGCCATCAAGGAGGAACTCGACGGATTCGTGTCCGAGATCGTTTACTTCGATGAAGAGCGACTCAAGCTTCACGATCAATATGACAAGGTCTTGCATGACGCCATCTGTCGAAGCTACTGCATGATTGTCATCTATTGCCCGGAGTATGGGCGCCGGGACTATTGCCGGCGAGAGTTCAAACTCATGCAGGACATTTCCGACAAGCGCCGCAAATTGCTAGGCGAAGTAGGCGAGGCCACGCATTTCATCATCCCTATTTCGCTGGTCAAACGAGATAAGGCACCTGCCGAGTTGGGGCAGGACGCGCGCAACGTCCTGGATCTGAGCGCGTACCTTGCCCAGCGACCAAAGCGCAACCTGCTGAAGAGTAACGATGATCTCTATAAGGGAATCATGGAAATCAAGCAGACCATCCAGGAGTTGCGCGAGTTGTTGCGGCAGCACCCTGAAGTGAATGGCGAGCATGTCAGCTGCTGCGGCTTGCCACTTCCCGCAAAGGGGATCCTTCCGGAATGGGCGGAGCAAGCGCCAAGTTTTCCACGGTGAATGCCATGAATCCGTCAACTGAAGCCCCAGTCGTACAGGGCGAGGTCATCACCTTCTACTCCTACAAGGGCGGCACAGGCCGCACCATGGCCCTGGCCAACGTGGCTTGTCTTCTATCGCGTGCGTCAAAGGGTCAGGACCGCATCCTGGTCATCGACTGGGACTTGGAGGCGCCAGGGTTGCATCACTACTTCGCCGACCGTGTGGCAGGTCGATTCGGGCAGGGCGCGACCGCAATCAGCGAATATTCGCAACATGCCGGACTGGTGGAACTTTTCAGCGGTTACCAGAACAAGCTCCTTTCCGTCGACTGGCGGGCGCTTGCAGAGCAGCAGGAAGACGGGGAGATCAGTGCTCTTCTCGCTGACTCCCGCCTGGACGATCATGTGATCCGGACCGATGTGCCAAACGTGCATCTGCTCAAAGCTGGTGCGTTTTACGCGGGCTATGCCAGCCGCATGGGCATGCTGGATTGGGAGCGCATGTTCGCGGCCCAGCCGCGCTTTTTCACCGCATTCGCCAGCGCGCTGGCCAGCCGCTTTCGCTATGTGCTGATCGACTCCCGCACCGGACTTTCAGACACCAGCGGCATCTGCACCATGTTGCTGCCCGAGAAGCTGGTGGTGGTGTTCACGCCCAGCCGGCAAAGCCTGGAAGGCGTGTCCGACCGCGTACGCCGCGCAGTGGAATATCGCCGGTCATCGGAGGACTACCGGCCGTTGATTGTCTACCCGTTGCCTTCCCGCATCGACTCGACCCGAGACGCCCTGCGTGCCATCTGGCGCAATGGTGATGCGCAAGTCGAGGGTTATGAGCCGCTATTCAAACAGACGCTGGCCGCCGCCTACGATCTGGATGACTGCGACCTCACTGCCTACTTCAACGATGTTCAAGTGCAGCATTCACCGGACTTCGCGTTCGGCGAGCGCATCGCGGTGCAAATGGATGATTCGACCGAGGATCGCTTCTCGGTGGCGAAGAGCTACGAAGCCTTGCTTCGCTGGGTGACGGACAGTGTTCATCCTTGGGAGTCGCCGGAGCGCGTTCGCCAGGAGCGCGAGATCGCGGCGCTGCAGGCGAGGCAGCGCGCAACGCCGTTTGAAAGTCTGAATGCGGCGGCGCGCCGTGATTGGATTGAACGGCAGAAGCAGTTGGTGGAGATGTTGAGGGGAATGGGTGAGGCCACTGACCAGATGATCGACGCATCAACGGAGTTGGCTGAAGCGCTGGGGTCGGTTGGTCAGTACAGCCAGGCTCATCAGATCCTTAGCGAATTGCTGGCCCGGTATCGCGAAACAAAAGGAGATGAGCATCCTGACACGCTGAAGACGATGGGCAACCTGGCCAGCACGCTTTGGAACCAAGGCGATCTCGCAGGCGCCCGCGCCCTTGAGGAGCGGGTGCTGGCAGTGCGTCAGCGCGTGCAGGGGGACGAGCACCCGGCCACGCTCACCTCAATGGCCAACCTGGCCGGCACGCTCAAGAGCCAAGGCGACCTCGCGGGCGCCCGCGCCCTTGAGGAACGGGTGCTGGCGGTGAGTCAGCGGGTGCAGGGGGACGAGCACCCGGCCACGCTCACCTCGATGAACAACCTGGCCAGCACGCTGTGGAACCAGGGCGATCTCGCGGGCGCCCGCGCCCTTCAGGAGCGGGTGCTGGCGGTGCGTCAGCGGGTGCTGGGGGACGAGCACCCGGACACGCTCACCTCGATGGGCAACCTGGCCAGCACGCTTCAAAGCCAAGGCGACCTCGCGGGCGCCCGCACGCTTCAGGAGCGGGTGCTGGCGGTGGGTCAGCGGGTGTTGGGGGACGAGCACCCGGACGCGCTCACCTCGATGGGCAACCTGGCCAGCACGCTGTGGAACCAGGGCGATCTCGCGGGCGCCCGCAGCCTTGAGGAGCGGGTGCTGGCGGTGCGTCAGCGGGCGCTGGGGCACGAGCACCCGGCCACGCTCACCTCGATGGCCAACCTGGCCAGCACGCTCAAGAGCCAAGGCGACCTTGCGGGCGCCCGCGCCCTTGAGGAACGGGTGCTAGCGGTGAGTCAGCGGGTGCTGGGGGACGAGCACCCGGCCACGCTCACTTCGATGGGCAATCTGGCCAGCACGCTGTGGAACCAGGGCGATCTCGCAGGCGCCCGCGCCCTAGAGGAGCGGGTGCTGGCGGTGAGTCAGCGGGTGTTGGGGGACGAGCACCCGGACACGCTCACCTCGATGAACAACCTGGCCAGCACGCTCAAGAGCCAAGGCGACCTCGCGGGCGCCCGCGCCCTTCAGCAGCGGGCGTTGGCAGTGCGTCAGCGGGTGCTGGGGGACGAGCACCCGGACACGCTCACGTCGATGGGCAATTTGGCTGACTTGCTCCAGTCAGAGCGTGAGCCAGAATCGGCCTGGTCTCTCCTGCAAAACGTACTTGCGCTGGCAAAGACGAGCCCCGTTTTGGTCCATGCTTGCGAGGTCGGCATTCGCATTATTCAAGGTCTGGCACAAGGTGAAGGCCACGACCGTGCGATCGAAATCACCCAGAAGCTCCTGGACGTCGCGCAGCAGTCGCTGCCAGCTAACCATGCAGTCATGGCTGATCTGATTGCGGCCTATGTGGGATTGGCGCACGACGCGAAGGAGCTGGATCAAGCCGAAGAGCTTCTCAGACGCCACATCGCCATCGCACGTGAGCAACCTCAACCGGACGCCGCGCGAGAGACACGTCTCCTCCAATTGCTCCTGGACGTCGCAAGCCGGAAAGGCGACAGTGCCGCACTGTCTCAGCTCAAGGACGAGTTGCTCGATGCCTATCAACGCAAGGAAGCCGCACAAGTCATTCCCGAAGCAGTTGCGGCGGCCAGTCCTGCGCAGGTTCAATTCGCCGAGCCCGCATTTCAACCCACTCGCATCGACCCTTCCGAACTCAAACTCCCCTAGGCGCGCCCATGACTCATTCGCTTGATACCCTTGGCAGGACTCTGCAGGCCGGCGACCCGTTTGCAACCATCGAAGCGTTGGTGAGCGATTCGGCGCTTGGCGAAACGCAAGCCGGCCGCTTGCTGCTCGCGCGCGCCTATTTGCGTGTGGGCTCGGCGGACTTGGCAGAGAAAGCGCTGGGCCCTCTCAACTCGGCGGATACGCTGGACGAAGAAACCTGGGGCGTGCGCGCACGGGTGCGCAAACAACGTTGGCTGGACACTCGTTCCACCGACGCGCTGATTGCAGCGCGGGACGCCTATCTGGCGGGCTATCGCGCCACACAAAGCTTGTGGTGTGCCGACAACGCCGCGCAGCTATCGCTTGAACTGGGCGAGACGGACACGGCAAGGACATTGGGGATGGAAATGTTTGCGCGTATTGACGCGCAGCGGGCCGCTCGCCAGGAAGGCAACGATGCCGATGCGGGCAGCAACGCCGATCCGTTTTGGGCGGCGGCAACGGAAGGGGACGCCTGCCTGATGGCCGGGCGAACAGAACAGGCGTCGGCATGCTACGCGCTCGCCGCTCGCTTGGGAGCGGGGCGGCATGGCGACTTGCATGCTGCTCGCCAAGGCATTCGATTGATTGCCAAGCGAATGGGACACCAGGTGGATGATCTGCTGGCGCTCTTTCCCACCCAGGTCGTGGCGGCATTCACTGGGCACGCCATCGACAAGGCCGGGAAAGAGAAGCGGTTCTCCGCAGATCTGGAAGGCTGGGTGGCGGAGAACCTGGCCAAGGTCGTGCAGACGCTGAAGGTGGATGTGGGCATCGCGGCAGCCGCCTGTGGTGGAGACATATTGTTTCTTGAAGCCATGCACAAGGCGGGCAAGGAAACCCACATGGTCTTGCCGCATCCGCCAGAGGAGTTCATCAAGACAAGCGTGCTCGGCTACAACGGCAAGATATGGGAGCCGCGATTTTGGGAATGTGTGAAACGGGCGAAGAGTCTGACCATTCTGTCCCCCGATGTATCCGGCGATCTCACCTATCAGTATCAGGGCCAGGTGATTGGTGGACTGGCGCGCGTACGTGCCGAGGCCAATGGAGGCCGACCCATCGGACTATCGCTTTGGAACCAAAAACCCGGGTTGCCTGGTGGAGCGGGCTGGGTCACTGCGGAGTGGTTGAAGCAGGGCATGGAGGTGCATCGCATTCACCTCGACTACAAGGGGCACAACCAGGAGGCGGTCGCGGACTTGGTGCCTGAGTTACAGACGATTTCGTTCCGTGAGTTGAAGGGCCATCACATCGTGGCGTTGCTGTTTGCGGATGCCAAGGGATTCTCAACCCTGAACGAGTCGCAGGTGGGCACCTTCGTGCAGACCTATATGAAGATGCTGTCCGATTTGTCGGCCGTGCATTCAGCCAGCATTCTCGACAAGAACACCTGGGGCGATGGTCTGTACATGGTGTTCCGCGATCTCGCTGCCGCAGCGCGCTTCGCGCTTGCGTTGCAAATGGCGATGGCGGAGATGGACTGCGAGAAGCTCAATCTCCCCAAGGGATTGGCTGTTCGAACCGCATTGCATGCCGGCCCAGTGTGGGAGTTTCAGGACCCATTCTTGGGCGGGCGCCGGTTCTTCGGTACACACATCTCCCGCGCGGCGCGCATAGAGCCCGCTATCGTGCCCGGCGTGGTGTACGTGTCAGAGGAGTTCGCGGCCTTGCTCGCGCTGGATGATCCTGCGCCGGCGCGAAAGCTGAGTTTCGTGGGCAACATGCCGCTGGCGAAGGACTACGGCAAGCATCGGCTGTATCGGCTCGCAGCAAGATGAACAAGCATTTTCTGAACTGCACGATTCAAGGTAGAAGATGCGTTGGTCTTTGATTCCGCGCTAGATGGCTAAGCCAAAGCCCTAGGGGTGCCGCATGAAAGTGTTTGTTTCGTATTCCTCAGCAGATGGTCAACTCGCTGAGAAAATTCATCTTGCACTGGAAGGTGTCGGATTCTCCGCTTTCTTGGACCGGAAGGACTTGCCTGATTCTGAATCCTACGACGGTCGGCTCGAAGAGGCCGTAAAGAGGTCAGACTTTTTTTGTATTTCTAATCAGTCTTGACTCAGTTGCACCAGGCTCTTATGCCTTGACGGAACTTAAGTGGGCGCGGGACAAGTGGCGGCACCCAGCCGGCAGGGTGATACCTGTGCTTGCCAGAGATGTCCCCTGGAACTTGGTACCGAACTACCTGACCACAGTTAACGTTCTGAAGCCATCAGGAAATCTTGTGGCAGAAGTTGTTGCAGACTTGAAGGCAAAGCGGCGCGAAAGGATGCACATCAATTTCAGAAAAATGGCAGTTTCGCTCCTAGTAGTTTGCTCAGCCGTAGTTGGAGCGCTGCTCTTTACCAGTGGCCCGTCGAATACCAAAATTTTGCCCAAGAAAGAGACCGCACAACAGTATGAAGTTAAGCCGCCGGTCCCCGAGAAGGCACCGGATGCTCCTGTGGCGGACAGGCCAACGCCTCCATCTGAAAACCAAGTAGTCCAATTGAGATGCCAAGGGCTATTCAGCAAAGAAAGTCTGGAGAAAATTCACAATTTCAAATTAGACCCCGTCGCATTCTCGGCGAACAATATTTCTGCCAAGTTGCCCAGACTCAGAATTGAGGTCATTCCGCGCGGAGGCGGTTCGAGGGAAGATGAGCTTGCGTCTAATGTGGCGAACGGAACCTTTTTTTGCGGTATGGCAGATCGCAAGTCTGTGCTGGAGGCAGACAAGCCTAGGTTGTGGATTTTCTCCAAGCGTGCTGACAAAGTTCGTCGAGCGACGACCTACAGTACTCCCGACTTTTCCAACTTTTTTGGCAAAGATGACAGTGTGTTCGTGATCAGTTTAGATATCGTCAAGAGCTTGCAAGAGCGTGATCGGTTGGCCGTTCAAGAGGCCTTGAAAGAAGAAGGCTACTTGCCAGAGAACTGAATAGGGCTCTGCCCATGCGCGTTGGGGTGGAGTACAAAGCCTTGGGCAGTGACTACTGCGCAAGCGGAAGTTGCTCACCAAGTCTCTGTTGCCTATTCTCGGGCCTTAAACTTGATGCGCGGCAACAATTGCAAGTATGAAGCTGATGCGCCACACGCGCCACGTCATCGTTGACTAATCCGTGCCTGAACAATCTTGATGCGAGGCACGATTCGCGCATCTTCTGGCGCCTGTTGATAGGCCGCCAGTGCTGCCCGCCAATCGGAAGCTGCCTCATGACATAGCCCGGTTGCGAGTGCGGCAAGGCCGATGAGCGGCCCGAGGTCCTTCGCTAAAAAAGCTTGATTCAGCAAAGGTAGAGCTTGCGCGCACTGCTTGCGAATCTGGAATACCTCGCCGCACTTCACCTTCAGACGAGTGGAGTTGGCGACTGAAGTACTTTCAGCCTGGCAGGTTGAAGCAGACTCCGCGAACTTGCGTTGCGCGTTAAACGCATCCAGCAGCCCTTCGATGTAAGCCGGTTTGCGTTCACTCCCCTCCTTGACCAGAGCCTTGAAAGTGACTTCAGCTTCTTTCGCCTCGTTTGTAGCGAGCAGCGCCGTGGCAAGCCGTTCCTTGATCCACAGCGAGTCGGGTTCTTGCCTTTGCCAGGCCCGAATGATTCGTAATGCATCAGCCGGACCTGCGGCTTGCGTCACGGCATAGAGATACATGGTTTGGTATTGCTTTGGAACATCCAAGTCAAATTTGCTGAACTCGACAATCACCTTGCCCGCATTCTGGTTTTCGCCGATATGCGCATAGAGGTACATCGCACGAATCCAGGAATCCAGGTCAGAGGTCTTCGCCTTTGCGGCGAGGTGGTAGGCAGCTGCTGCAAGTCTGGGGTGCTTCTTGGTGTCTGCTTCCACGGCCAAGTTTTGCAAACATGAGGCCACTCTGGCGCTTGTGGTTCTGCCCTGAGGCATGGCCCGCAAAGCCCAATCAATTTGCCCGATTGAGAGTTCTGTTTGTGCAAGGCGGCAGGCATTGAACATTGCATGCTCCGCTTCCGGCCCGGCGGCCGCCTGCGCGAAATGTGGTCTGGCTTTGCCAAGTTGCCCAAGTTTTGAGTAAGACTCGCCCAGCGTGGCGTGAACACGCTGATTTCCGGGGTCCAGCCTCAGGGCGGCGTTGCCAAGCTCAACTGCCTGCGTGAATTCACCTTTTCTGCGATGCACCTCAGCCATGTAGCCGGTCACCTGCACGCGGTCTGCCGTCACAGTTGCCGTCTTCAAGGCTGCCGCAATCAAGTTTTCGGACTGCTTGTAGTCGCATTGTCCTCGGCTACAACGTGCATCGTCGGATTCAAGCGCCTGCGAAATCTTGTTTATGTCCGCTGAAGAGGCTGCGAGGGCGAAGAGACTGAAGGTTGCAAAGATGATTGCAATGACATGGGCGAAAATGAATTTCGCTTTCACGGGTTGAGTACAACGAGAATGGGTAGCAGACATTCGATCAACATGGTGAAAGCGAGAAACGACAAAGGAAGAATTCTGCCGCTTCGATGGGTGGCGCGCAGAGTATTCCAGGCAAAGTAACTCCAAACGCTCAGCAATACAAACACAGCGGTCATGTAAGTGACTGCCAGGTTCCGGGCGCTCTCGCCTGCATAGGAAGAAATTTCGGAGACTCGGGCAAACATGTCCTCCACGCTTTCAGCCCTCAGTACCTCAGCTCTCCACATGACCAGCGAGTGATCTTCACTGCCCAGCCAATATAGCCAGAGCGCAAAGCTGGCCATCGAGGCAGTTATCAATGTGCCGCGGATGTAGGCGACGACCAGAAACATGCGCTGAAACTCGGTGACTCGGCTGGTCAATCGGGTATAGACCACACCCAGCGCGGTCAGAACCAGGCCCGGCAGCAGGAGGAGCACCAGGAACGCAGGTATGAATGGCAGAGAAGCTGCGAACATGGGTGCCACTGGATAACCCATGCTCCCGCCATACAGCAAAAGCGCCAAGGAAAACGCTGCGGACAAATAGACCGTCAGCCTGAGAAGGTCGCGCCATCCTCCGCATGAGTAGCGGAGCAGGAACCGTCTGGGCCGGAATAGCAGTTCGGCTGGTGAGGTGATGACCTGACCTGAAAGCCGAGTCAGACCGGCTATCCAGCCTTTGCTACTCCTGTCCGGAATGCCTGATTGGGCAGATACTGCGGCTACGATTGCCTGCAAGTGTTCTTCTCTTTTCTCTTGCCGCAGTGGCAATGCGTGTAGCAATGAAAAGAACTGTAGATCCTTTGGAAGATCCGACTCGACGGGCATTTTTTCATCTTCAACCAGGACGGGAATGATTGGAATGCCCAACTTGTGAGCGCGTCGCAGTTCATCGGCGACATAGTCGGTGACGCCTGCCTGCTGGCTGCGCAGATTGATCTCCGCCGACCAGTTGCGGCCTACGAGTACGAGCATGGCCAAACTTCGTTCCAATGCGTGCTGAAGCTCCAGCGGAAAGACTTGTCCGCCGCCTAGTCCCTGCGCATCCCGGAACGTACTGCCTGCCCCGAAGCGATCATCCAACTGTTGGGTCAAGTACTCGGCTGTGGCGCTGGACTCGGCGCGTCGGTAGCTGATGAAGATGACTTCGTTGCCTTCGGTCATGCAGATACTCCTTGCTTCGGCGATGGCTGGGCGTGCACGCCTTCTGGGTTGACGTTGAGCGGCGGCGCCGCGCCGAAGAGGCAAGTTTTGAAGCTCAGTAGAGTGGTTTTTTTGTCAGCACGCAGTCCTCTGAATACTCGAAATGCCTATAGATGCGAATATTCGCATGGTTGTGGCGGATTAAGCGAAGCCCCGTTCATAGCTAAAATCACGTTTTTTCTCTTTACATATGAATTCCCCACCATGTACCGCACCCCGCTCCTTAACGACCTGACCGCGCGCGGCCTGATCGCCCAATGCACCGATGCCGACGCGCTGGACGCGCTTTTGCAGGAGGGGCCGGTCACGCTGTATGCAGGCTTCGACCCGACGGCGGACAGCTTGCATCTCGGCCACCTCGTGCCGGTGCTGATTCTCAAGCGCTTCCAGTTGGCGGGTCACAAACCCATCGCGCTGGTCGGCGGCGCCACGGGCATGATCGGCGATCCCAGCTTCAAGGCGCAGGAGCGCAAGTTGAATTCGCCCGAGGTCATCCAAAGCTGGGTTGCGAATATTCGCAAGCAGGTCGAGCCGTTCCTGTCGTTTGAGGGCGGCAACGCCGCGATCATGGCCAACAACCTCGACTGGTTTGGCGGCATGGGTGCCTTGGATTTCCTGCGCGACATCGGCAAGCATTTCTCCGTCAACGCCATGATCAAGAAGGAGGCCGTGAAGCTCCGCATCGAGCGCGAGGACCAGGGTATTTCCTTCACCGAGTTTTCTTACGCGCTCCTGCAGGGCTACGACTTCGCCGAGCTCTATCGGCTGCATAACTGCCGCTTGCAAGTGGGTGGTTCCGACCAGTGGGGCAATATCACCGCTGGCGTCGACCTCGCGCGGCGCATGCACCAGGGGCAGGCGTTCGGCCTCACCAACCCGCTCGTCACCAAGGCGGATGGCGCCAAGTTCGGCAAGACTGAATCCGGCGCGGTGTGGCTGGACGCGAAGAAGACGTCACCCTACGCGTTCTACCAGTTCTGGCTGAATGCGGCGGACGCGGACGTCTACAAGTTTCTGCGCTTCTTCACGTTTCTCGATGTGGCGCACATCGCGGAGATCGAAGCCGCCGACAAGGCCAGCGGCCAGAAGCCGGAAGCGCAGCGAATTCTCGCCGAGGAGATGGTGTGGTTGGTGCATGGCGCGGACGCGCTCTCCGCCGCGCAGCGCATCAGTGCGAGCCTGTTCGACGGCAGCCTGGATGCGCTGACCGAGGCGGACTTCGAGCAATTGGCGCTGGATGGGTTGCCGACCTTGGCGTTGGGTCGGGATCGCACTGGCCTGCTCGATGCACTGGCCGAATCAGGACTCGCAAAGTCGAAGAGCGAAGCGCGCACCTTTGTCACCAGCGGCGCGGTGAGCATCAATGGTCAGCGCGTGGATGCGCTGGATCATGCGCTGGGCGACGCGGACCGCAGGTTCGGTTGCTACACCGTCCTGCGCAGGGGGAAGAAGCAGTACGCCCTACTGCGCTGGGAGTAGGTCTGGATTGACGATGCTCCATGCGTGCGGACGTTGGCGTCATCGCTCACAGGCGCATCAGCGCGGCAATTCGCTGAAGACATGGCCTTTGTCCGCACGCTTGGTATGGCAGGCATGGCATTCGAGCCGGCTGTCCAACGTCTTGGCGAGCAAAGTGGGGCCGATGAATTCCGCGTAGCCCCAGCCATCCGTGGCGGCGAAGCGCTCGGCGTCGAACAGCATCACGTCCACCAGGCGGATGGCGCCGCCATCGATCACGTTGCCCTTGCGGTCGAGCTCACGAAACTCGGCCACGAGCGTCGCGCCTCTCTCGAAGCGGCGACTGCGGAGTCCACTGACCGCGCGTTCATTGGCATAGATGTGGTGCATGCCGCCAAAGCGCTCGAAGCCCGGGCCCTCCTGAATGATCTGAGTTTTCACGTGACGCCACTGTTGATAGTTGGCGGGCAGGGCAATGCTGGCCGGTGCGGGCGGTGTGCTTGCGCTGCGCGCCTGTGGCGCTCCAGGGGTCAGCGTCAAGGCGATGATGATCACGGCGCAAGTGGCGGGTTTCATGGATTCGAGAGCAGTAGGGCGATGCCATGCAGGATAGCTCGCCGCTTCTGGCATGATGGAGCCACTTCAATAGACTTGGATGGAGCCACTTTCCATGTCGAGGTCACACACCGCGCGCACGAGTCAGACTCGCACTGACTGGCTGGCCCGCCGGCTGCGGGCATCCATCCGCCGCGGCGTGCTGGCGCCGGGCAAGCGACTGCCTTCTTCCCGCGAGTATTCGCGGACACTGGGACTGGGCCGCAATACCGTCCTGGCCGCCTTCGGCAAGCTGATCGAGGAGGGCTGGCTGGTTGCTCGTCATGGTTCCGGCACCTATGTGGCGGATCCCATTCCTGTAATTCCAGCACATGCGCGGCGAGCGCCAGCAGACCTCGCAGCCGCGTTTTCCCCAACACTGTCACGCCGCGGCATGCAGCTGGCATCCACGGACCGTCCACGCACAACGGCATTTGCGCCCGGCGTTCCCGACGTCTCGGAATTTCCCTTCACACAGTGGCTGCATTGTTTGCAGCGGGCATCTCGCCGGGTGACGCCACGCATGTTGAACTATGGGCAGGGCGGCGGCCTCGCGGCGTTGCGGGAGGCGCTTTGCCAACACCTTGCATTGACGCGCGGCGTCTTGTGCGACCCGGGAGACATCATCATCACGAGCGGCACCGCCGACTCACTCCTGCTGTGCGCCACGCTGTTTGCCGAGGCGGGTGATGGCGCCGTGGTGGAGCAGCCCGGCTATTCACAGGCCGCCGGGGTGCTGCGCTCTGCCGGTCTGGCGGTGAGCGCTGTCTCGGTGGATGCCGAAGGACTGGATCCCTTGCGTATTCAGACCGCTGCGCCGCCTCGCGTTCTGTATTTCACACCCTGCCGTCAGTACCCTCTGGGCCACGAACTGTCGATGGCGAGGCGTGCCGCATTGTCCGCATGGGCGCAGCGGTACGGCGCGGTCCTGCTGGAAGATGACTACGACAGCGAGTTTGTCGGTTCAGGCGAGCCACGCATGCCGATGCGCGCCGCACCGGGCGGCGAGTCTGTGGTGCTGCTGGGTTCATTCAGCAAAATCATGTTTCCTGGTCTGCGCATCGCCTACGTGGTCATGCCTCATGCCCTGGCGGCGCAGGCCCAACGTGCGGCGGCCAGGCTGTTCATGGCCGCGCGACCCTGGGAACAGCTGGCCCTGGCGGAGTTCATCACGTCAGGCAGATTGCGCCAGCACCTGCTGCGCATGCGCGCAAGCCTTGCCCGCAAGCACGGCTGGTTCAGACAGTTGTGGCAGAAGGAGCTGGGCGATGTGATGCGACTCGCTGGTGATGCGGGCGCGTTGCATGGAGTGGCCATGCTTCCGCCCGGTGGCCGGGATCAGCCACTGGTTCAGCGTCTGCGCGAAGCCGGCTTTGCACCTGAGGCGCTGTCATCCATGTGCCTGGAGCGGCCGCGCTCGCAGGGCCTGGTGATTGGCCACGGCTCTCTCTCGATGGGGGAGTTGAAGCGACTTGGGCCGCGCCTTGTGCATGAAATCGCCGCGGGCTTGCGCGCGCGCGCATGAGCGGTTCGTTTCTTGCCATCACCACAAGTTCTGATGAAACCAGTTTCCCGCTGGCGGCGCAGACTTCGAATTCACTCATGCCACGACTGCCCATTGCACTCGGTGAACGCGATGGCGGCACTCAGCCGCGATGCTTCGGCCGGTCACCCAAGCGCTTGCGCGGTCGGCCTCAACGGCCAGCGCGTGCATGTGTTGGATCACGCGCTGGGCGATGGGGATCGCAGGTTCGGGCGCTAGGCCGTACCGCGCAGGGGAAAGAGGCAGTGTGCGCCGACCCGCTGGAACTGAATCCGGTGTTGCGACACGGTTCGCGCTAGCGCTAGCGCTTGACGAGCTTCGCCTCCGCAGCGCGCGGATTTTGCGCATCCACCAGATCGTATTGTCCGCGCACCCCGATGGCGTTGCACTGCTGCGACGTCGACTGCACCCGGTCAAGGTTGTAGGTCACCCATCGAGTCGCGTCAGTCAACTCCACATCCAGCATGACTTGCAGGGCCGGCGAGGCCGTGCTCCCTTGCGCATAGCGCCAGCAGAATGACCGGGAGTAACCGGGTTGCAGGACAAACGCCTCCCAGGCGCCATCGCCCCATCGGGCACGCATTTCAGCATTGCCGCGCACGCGGCTGTTCACGCAGGCGCAGCCATAGGGTGCGCCGGACGCGGCGCCTGCCGAAGGCGGGACCGGCGCCCCGCCAGACATGGTGGGATATGGCGACGGCGCCGGACGTGCCAACGCCGCAGCGGGATCAGGTTGACTCTTGGTCAGCGCCATGAAGAGCTTATTCGTGTTGGCGCGATAGGCGAAGTGGAACGTGGACGTGGGCTGGACATGGTCACAGCTCTTCGCACCGGCGCGTGACAGGGGCAGGTTGTAGGTGGACAACGAGGTGCTGTCGGACAGATCCACATCCAGGCGCACACGCAGTGGCGGCACCGGTTCACCCGCCCGCGCAGATGTCCAGCAGAACCAGCTACGGTTGCCGCGATTGACCGATGCTGATGTCCACGGCTTGTCGCCCCAGGTGTATTCATAGCGCACGTCGAAGTCAACCTTGTTGACCACGCACGCACAGTCCAGCGCGGCTTCGGCGGCCGCGGTGGTGGGCTGCAGCGCAACCAGCATGGCAAGTCCGAACAGGCATCTGCCTGCAAACCCATTTACCGCCCGATCATGTGCTGCCATGGCTATTCCCCCCTTTTTTTCGCTTAGTATTCTTGATCCGATGCCACTGAGCATCTGGTGTCGTGAACTTCAACACTCTGTCCGCAAGTTGTCAACGATCTGGGTCGGCCGCCGTTGACAGCACGCGGTCGGAAGTCAGTGCGCGGGACCGGCTCCCGCCATCGGATGCAGCAAGTTCGGACGCAAGCCCACTGTGTCAGCAGCTTGCCGTTCGGTCGCGGGCAGACAGACCCGGGTGTCAGGCTGATCACTCATGCCACGAATGCCCATTCCTCTCCGCGAGCGCGATGGCCGCACTCGGCCCCCACGTTCCCGCCGAGTAGGGCTTGGGCGCCAAACCCGCCTCCTTCCACCCGGCGATGATGCCATCCACCCATTGCCACGCCGCTTCGATCTCGTCGCGCCGCAAGAAGAGCGCCGAGTTGTCGCGCAGCACGTCCAGCAACATGCGCTCGTAGGCGATGCGCCGGCGCGACGTCTCGAACGCCTCGCCCACGGATAGATTGAGCGGAACCTCGGCCAGCTTCACTTCGTTCATGCCGGGCTTCTTGTGCATGAGTGTCAGCGTGATCATTTCCTCCGGCTGCAGTTTGATGAGCAGCGTGTTGGGCGACAGCGTGGCGCCAATGCCGGCGAAGATGTTGTAGGGGGCCGCCTTGAACTGGATGGCGATCTCGGAAGAGCGGCGCGTCATGCGTTTGCCGGTGCGAAGATAAAACGGCACGCCGGCCCAGCGCCAGTTGTCGATCTCCGCTTTCACGGCGACGAAAGTCTCCGTATCGCTCGCGGGTCTGGCGCCGGTTTCCTCCAGATAACCCTTGGCCGGCTCGCCCGCGCTGTGCCCGGCGGTGTACTGCCCGCGCACCGTGTGAGTCGCGGCATTCGCCGCCGTGATGGGGCGGAGCGACCACAGCACTTTCACCTTTTCATTGCGCACGGCCGATGGCGTGAAGCTGGCTGGCGGCTCCATCGCAACGAGGCAGAGCAGTTGCAAGAGATGGCTCTGCACCATGTCGCGCAGCGCGCCGGTGCTGTCGTAGAACGGCCAGCGGCCATCCACGCCGACGCTCTCGGACACGGAGATCTGCACCTGCTCGATGGCGTTGGCGTTCCACAGCGGCTCGAAGATGGCGTTGGCGAAGCGCAGCGCCAAGAGGTTCTGCACGGCCTCCTTGCCCAGATAGTGATCGATGCGGAAGACCTGATTCTCCGCGAAGGCGGACCCGATGGCGGAATTGACTTCATTCGCCGTGCGGGCGTCGGTGCCAATGGGCTTCTCGATGACGATGCGGCTTCGCGTGTCCACGAGCCCGGCGGCGTTGAGCGCCAGCGCGATGGGGCCGAAGAGTTGCGGGCCGGTGGAGAGGTAGAAGATCACGCCGCCTTGATGTGCGCCATCCTGTGCGCCATCCGCCGGTTTCAATGCCGACTTGATGGCGGCGACACTCTCGGCGGACTGCACGTCCACCGACACATAGGCGAGTCTCCCGGAGAACGCGGCGAATGTCGCCTCGTCAAACAGCTTGGCGTTGGCCGATGAGAGGATGGACTCGCGCACGCGCTCCACCCAAGTCCCATGATCGAGGGCTGATTTGGCCGCACCGATGAGCTGAAAGGGTTCGGGCAACAAGCCATCGCAATGCAGCGCGTAGAGCGATGGCCAGAGCATGCGTTTGGCGAGATCGCCGGTGGCGCCGAAGAGGACGAGGGCACGGCAGGGTGGGGCGGTGTCGGTCATCGTCAGGTCCTTCATGCTTCGCGCAGGCCAGCGGCTTCGCGCGCGAGTTGTTCAAGGGTGTTCCAGTCATTGGCCTTGATCGCGGCGGACGGCACCAGCCACGAGCCGCCCACGCAGGTGACGTTGGGTTGCTTCAGGTACTCGCGCGCTTTGGCAAGATCAATGCCCCCGGTCGGGCAGAAGCGAATATTCGCAAAAGGGCCGGCCAGCGACTTCAGCATCGGGATGCCGCCCGCGGCCTCGGCAGGAAAGAACTTCATCGCGTCAAAGCCGTGCTCGATGGCGAGCAGTATGTCCGACGGCGTCGCCACGCCGGGCAGGAACGGCCATGCGCCCGCGCGCGCCGCGCCGAGCAGCGCAGATGTCGCGCCGGGGCTCACGCCGAACTGCGCGCCGGCCTTGATTGACGCCGCGATATCGGTCACGCGAGTGATGGTCCCCACGCCCACGATGGCATCCGGCACGGCGGCACGAATGCGGCGCACCGCGTCCAGCGCGGCGGCGGTGCGCAGCGTGACTTCCAACGTGCGGATGCCGCCTGCGACCAGCGCGTTGGCCAGCGGCACCGCCTGGTCGGGGTTGTCGATCACCAGCACCGGCATGACCGGGCTGGCTTTCATGATGTCGTGGATATTCATGAGTTTCATTCGTTCGTGAGTGCCGGGGTCGAATTCGCCTTGAGCTGGCGAGGCGGCGCCAGCGGATCGAAGCAGATGGATGCGCCTGTCTCCGCCGTGCTGGCGCTGGCGCGGGCATGCGCGAAGAGTTCACGGCCGAGGCCGATGCCATTCGCGGACAGATCGAGCGAAGGCGTGGTTCGCGCCGCCCACACGGCGGCGTCGACGTCGGCATGGAGCGCGCCGCGCTCCGCATCCAGCGTGATGATGTCGCCATCGCGCACGTTGCCGATGGCGCCGCCAGCGAGACACTCCGGCGAGACATGGATGGCGGCCGGCACCTTGCCCGACGCGCCGGACATGCGACCGTCGGTCACGAGCGCCACCTTGAACCCCTTGTCTTGCAGCACGCCCAGCGCGGGCGTGAGTTTGTGCAGCTCCGGCATGCCATTGGCGCGCGGCCCCTGCCAGCGCACCACGGCCACGAAGTCCTTCTCCAGTTCGCCGCGCTGAAAAGCGGCGAGCATGTCGTCCTGACTGTTGAACACGATGGCGGGTGCGCGCACCACACGGTGCTGTGGTTTGACGGCCGACACTTTGATGACCGCGCGACCGAGGTTGCCGGTGAGCAGGCGCAAGCCGCCATCGGCGCTGAATGCGCTGGCGGCGGGACGCAGCACCGTCTCGTCGCCGCTGGCGCCAGGGCCATCGCGCCAGGAAAGTTGGCCGTCTTGCAGCACGGGCTCGCGGGTCTGCTGCGCAAGGCCGGGGCCGGCAACCGTCTGCACGTCGCCATGCAGCAAGCCCGCGGCGAGAAGTTCGCGAATCACAAACGCCGTGCCGCCCGCCGCATGGAAGTGATTCACGTCCGCGCTGCCATTGGGATAAACCCGCGCCAACAGCGGCACCACGCGAGACAGGCGGTCGAAGTCGTTCCAATCGATGAAGATGCCGGCAGCGCGCGCGATGGCGACGAGATGAATGGTGTGGTTGGTGGACCCGCCCGTCGCGAGCAGGCCGACGATGGCGTTGACGATGGCGCGCTCGTCGACGATGTCGGCGAGCGACACGCCGGCGGCGCCTGCGCGAGCCAGCTCGGCGGCGCGCTTGGCGGCGGCGCGAGTGAGCGCATCGCGTAGCGGCGTGCCGGGATTGACGAACGCGGCGCCGGGCAAATGCAGGCCCATGATCTCCATGAGCAACTGGTTGCTGTTGGCCGTGCCGTAAAACGTGCAGGTGCCGGGGCCGTGATAGGCCTGGCTCTCGGCTTCGAGCAGCGCCGCGCGATCCACCTTGCCCTGCGCGAAGAGTTGGCGCACCTTGGCCTTCTCGTCATTGGATAGGCCGGATGTCATCGGCCCGGCAGGCACGAAGATCACCGGCAGGTGGCCGAATTGCAGCGCGCCAATGAGCAAACCCGGCACGATCTTGTCGCATACACCGAGACACAGCGCCGCGTCGAACACGTCATGCGACAACGCGATGGCCGTGGACAGGGCGATGACATCGCGCGAGAACAGGGACAGCTCCATGCCGGCCTGACCCTGGGTCACGCCGTCGCACATCGCGGGCACGCCGCCGGCGAACTGCGCCGTGGCGCCGGCGTCCTGTGCGGCCGCCTTGATGATGGGTGGGAACGCGGCCAGCGGCTGGTGCGCGGACAGCATGTCGTTGTAGGCGGAGACGATACCGATGTTGGGCTGGCGCAATTCGCGCAGCATGAGCTTGGCGCTGGGCGGCTCGGCGGCGATGGCGTGCGCCAGGTTGGTGCAGGACATGCGCGCCCGGGCGGTGCCGTTCGCCTTCTTCGCGACGGCGACATGGGCGAGGTAGGCGGCGCGGTGGGCGCGGCTGCGCTCGCGGATGTGATCTGTGACAGCGGCAAGTTCGGAATGAAGGGGCATGACACAACCTCAAGAGCAAGAGAGAGCCTATCTCCCTCCCCCGTGAGGGGGGGAGGGTCGGGGCGGGGTGCGAGTGCAACACGCCAGCCGATCTGTCTGGATTGTAGATTTTCAACAGAAATAGCGCAAGACCTCGCCTCGCCAGTCTGGAAGCCCCCGTCAGGTGCGGGCTTGCCAAGCCGGCCCGTCTTGTTGATAATCTACACAAACCCGCAACAATGACTGCGAATATTCGCCCATGTCGCGTTCCCGAAGATCCGCCCGCGAAACCGCCCACGAAGCCGGCCATGTCGATGCAACGCCCGGCTCGTCTTTGCTGGACCGGGTGGAGGCGGGCATGGACTCGCTCCGCCCCTCGGAGCAAGCGGTGGCGCGATACATTCTGCGGCATCCCAACCAGGTCATCGACCTCACCTTTCCGGAGATTGCCCGTCGCGCGGGCGTCAGCCAGCCGACCGTGGCGCGCTTCTGTCTCGCGTTCGGCTTCGCCGGTTATCGCGACTTCAAGCTGCGTCTTGCGCAGAGTCTCGCCGGCAGCGTGCCGTTCGTGCATCGCGATGTGGGCTTGAAGGACTCCGCCGCCGAAATCGGCGCGAAGGTGTTTGACCGCAGCATCGCCGCGATGGTGCATACCCGCAATCACCTCGACCCCGCGAATATTCGCGAGGCGGCCATGCTGCTCGCGCGCGCGAAACGCATCGAGTTCTATGGCTCCGGCAATTCCGGCATCGTCGCGCAGGACGCGCAGCACAAGTTCATGCGCCTCGGCCCGCCGACGGCGGCGTATTCCGATCCGCATTTGCAGCTTGTCGCGGCCGCCTTGCTCGGGCCGGACGCCGTCGTCGTCGCCATCTCCGGCAGCGGCAGCACCATGGATTTGCTCGCAAGTGTTGGCGTCGCGCGTGAAGCCGGTGCGAAAATAGTCGCCATCACCGCCAGCGGCTCGCTGCTCACGGAACTGGCCGATGTGCTGCTGCGCGCGGACGTGCCGGAGGACCTGGATGTGTACGCGCCCATGTCGTCGCGCCTCGTGCATCTGGCGCTGATTGACGTGCTGGCCGTCGCGGTCGCCGTGCAGCGCGGCCCGGCGCTCTCCCAGAAACTGAAACGGGCCAAGCAAGTGCTATCGGAAAGACGAATTGATGAATCCAGAAAACAACGTGCCTGAGTTGCCTGATCTCACCGCGCAGTGGGACGCTGTTGAAGCGGAACACAGACGCCTCGCGAATATTCGCATGGCCGATCTCTTCGCCGCCGATGCCAAGCGCGCCGAGACGATGACGCTCGTTGCGGCAGGCATCACGCTCGATTTTTCCAAGAACATTCTTGATGCTGGCGCGCTGGGCGCATTGCATGGGCTTGCAAAGGCGGCAGGAGTCGCCGCGCGGCGCGAAGCCATGTTCACTGGCGCGATCATCAACACCACCGAAGTGCGCAAGGTGCTGCACGTCGCCTTGCGCGACCGCTCAGGTGTCTTGGAGGCAGGCAGCGGATTGCCACCCGGCACCATGGCGGCGGAGCGCGAGCGCTGCTACGCGTTTGCGCGCAAGGTCAGGGCAGGGGAGTGGACTGGGCACACCGGCCAGCGCATTCGTGCCGTCGTGAACATCGGCATCGGCGGCTCGGACCTTGGCCCCGCGATGGCGTATCGCGCACTGCGAATATTCGCAATACGGGGCATCGCATTCCGCTTCGTCTCCAACGTCGATGGCACCGCGCTGGATGAAGCCCTGGAAGGGCTCGACCCCGCGACCACGCTCTTCATCGTCGCCTCCAAGACCTTCACCACCGATGAGACGCTCACCAACGCAAAGAGCGCGCGGCAATGGTTGCTCGCATCCGGCGCTGGCGAGGCGGGCATCCCGCGCCACTTCGCCGCCGTCTCCACCAACGCGAAAGAGGTCGCGGCTTTCGGCATCGCGCCGGAGAACATGTTCGGCTTCTGGGATTTCGTGGGCGGTCGCTACTCGCTCTGGTCGTCCATCGGCCTCGCCAACATGATCGCCATCGGCCCCGAGCACTTCGATGCCTTCCTCGATGGCGCGGCGGAGATGGATAAGCACTTTCGCACCGCCCCGGCGGAGCGGAATCTGCCGATCACGCTGGCGCTCATCGGCATCTGGTATCGCAACCTCTTCAACCGCGCCACTCAGGCCGTCCTGCCCTACAGCGAGGCGCTGTCCTGCTTTCCCGCGTACTTGCAGCAGCTGGAAATGGAGAGCAATGGCAAAGGCATCCGCCTCGACGGCTCACCCGTCACCCACGCCACGGCTCCCGTCATCTGGGGCGAGCCCGGCACCAATGGCCAGCACGCCTTCCATCAGTTGTTGCACCAAGGGCCGGAATGGATGCCCATCGATTTCATCCTGCCGGTGAAGCATCTCGGCAAGTTTCCGGACCATCAAACCAAGCTCATCGCCAACTGCCTCGCCCAATCCAGCGCGCTCATGCTGGGAAAGTCTGCGGAAGTGGTCGAGCGGGAAATGATCGCCGCAGGTGTTGAGCCGGAAGAAGCCCGCCGCCTTGCGCCGCACCGCGCGTTCCCCGGCAATCGGCCCAGCAACACGATTCTCGTCGACGCGCTCACCCCCGCGCGACTCGGTGCGCTCATCGCGCTCTACGAGCACAAGGTGTTCGTGCAAAGTGTGGTGTGGGGCATCAACGCGTTTGACCAGTGGGGGGTGGAGTTGGGGAAGGTGGCGGCGAGAGGGGTGGAGGCGGTGCTAAGAGCAAACGCGGGCAGCTCGGTGTCTGATCCATCAACCAATAGACTCATTGCGAATATTCGCAACTGAGCAAACGCGCAATCGCCGCGCGCTAGGCAACAGGTGGTGATGGATATGCTCGACGGGGTGCTCGCCCAGCGGTCGCGCTAGCAACACCCAGCAGCGCCGCGCAAGGCGGCAGCTAAAGAACAACGCCCGCGACAGCGGGCGTTGTAGGGATGCTTCTCTTTTCTCTTCAAGAGAGATTCAAGGGCGAATATTCGCAGGGGGAACAGCCAGGGCGAATATTTGCAAGGACAGCAAGCTATTCGTGGGACATTTCTAATTGCTCTGGCTTCTTCTTCAAAGCCCTCGCGCTCATGAACGCCCAGACACCAGCGACAAGTAGCGCCAACGAAATCAGCCCCAAATCAAAAAACCTTGCCCGCAGGAGAGGTACATTCGCGTTGGTAAAACTACTTTGCCAAACAGTGAATAGCATCAGGTTAAGAGTGTAGAGAATTGCCAGCACACTTAAACACGCAACCACATACAGCCAGTTTGCCTTTGCTCGATTAGTCATTTGCAGAGTTCAGATGTGTAAAACAGTCTAGCTTTTACCAGAGGCGAATATTCGTAATGGATTTCGATTTCTTGCAGTCAGTGAGGACCTCATTGGTGAAAGTCTGGCAATTGTTGAACGGCGTAAATCTGCCCAGATATTTGCCAATCGCCAACTTCTTGTTCACACACTCCTCATCGATGTCCAGCATCACTTTGCAAGACGTTGCTTTCTCACATGAGTGGTCAGAAATATAGACCTTCGTTATGTAAATGAACTCATAGTTGTCCCCTACATTTTTTCTGCACTTGGGGCTACTTGCCATGCCGGCAGAAACCGAGTCCGTCTTGATCCAGCAGTGATCGGGATTCGGATTCATTCCCGCAATGTCATCAAAAAGCTCCGCTTTTCGACAGCATTGCTCGACCTTTAGGCCCATTGGATCAATCCACTTGAGTGGGTTGCCCTTCACATAAGCGTAGGTGTTCAATCCACAGGCTAGTCCAATCGGATCAGACTGCTTGTACCGTCCCTCGCTTGGGCTGTATCCCTGAAGTAGTTGTAGAACGTCCCCGTCTCCGCATCGGAGTACTGCCCGGGATGGCGCAGGTTGTATGGGAAGTTTCCAAGGCCCGCGGGGTTTTCATTCGCCGCATTGTTCCCAAACGGCTCCGTGCTGTCCCACTTCCAAACGACTTGGTTGTCGCTGGGTCTCGTTATTGCGCGCGGTGAACCGAGATGATCGGCATCTCCTATTTGAGGAAGTACAAGGCCAGTACGATCAACATCCCCGCCACTACATCTACGAGAATAATTAGCGGCCAGTTAGTTTTCTTAGGATCCTTATCGTCAGACTCCGTCACTTTTTCTCCTCGCAGACTGGTGGTTCGCACCCGGCCTTGCATGCGCCCATGACTCCCCACCTACAGCCAGTCCATGCATACCACCAACCGATACCAAAAGTCCGCATTCCAGTCGATTGGGCAACGGGACCGCAAATTAGACCAACCAAGGCATTGCATCTCTGTTCGCAAGTAACACTGTTGGGTCTGCCCGGTATGAAATCTGGCTGAGGGGCAGGCGGTTTTCTGTCGTCATAACAATCCATATTGCTAGGATGAGTCCGTTCATGGGATCACCGCCACGGGGAGATCACCCAGCCATACGTGTTCCTTCACCTTCACTCCGGCATCGGTGTATTCCCCGATGAGGCGGCCCGACTCGTCATACATGAAGCGGGTGACATTGGCCCCCGCCGCCTTCTTGATGCGCTGGCCCAGCGCATTGATGGCGACATGGACCGTGCCGCCCGGCGTCACGACCTGATACGGCCGGTTGTTGCCGCCGTAGAGCCAGGTGTTGCTGCCGTCACCGGTCATGTTGCCGATGGCGTCGTAGGTGAAGCTCTTCGCCTGCGCCCCCGTGAGGCCGGTCAACTTGTGGCTGGTGAACGGATTGGGGTAGGTGTAGTTGGTGGTGGCGCCGGTGTCGCGGACCGACATCGCCGGAATCCGCAGACGGCAACTGACCCCGAAGTTTGGGAAGGTGGCGGCGAGAGGGGTGGAGGCGGTGCTAAGAGCAAACGCGGGCAGCTCAGTGTCTGATCCATCAACCAATAGACTCATTGCGAATATTCGCAACTGAGCAAACCTGGCAAGGCGGAAACTCAGTCACGGCGAATATTCGCAAGCGCAACAGGCGGATTGCTACATTGCAAGAAGTTCGTGACCCCGAAGTTCGTCCCTGAAGTTCTTCATTTCAAGAGAGATTCACAGGCGAATATTCGCAGGGTGGACAGTCAGGGCGAATATTCGCAAGAGCCACCAAGGGCAAATGCTACTTTGCAAGACCTGACCTGCTATTTTGGGACCCTGAAGTTCCCCGAAGTCCCTGACCCTGAAGTTCTGAAGTTGTGTTTATTTCAGCATTGTCGAAGCCGAGGGTCCGTGGGATCCCGTTTCGATATTAAGAGTGCGAGTGTTGCTGCTCTTAGCCGGAGCCAGCCACCAAGAAACCAATTGCCCTGATTTCGTTCGAGGAGCGCCCAGTATGTACTGGCGAAGACGTTTCCATTTTGGGCTGATCTACGGAGGTACTCACGAGCTTTTTCGGGATTGTAAAGTGGACCCAACGCGTCCCCGTATATTCTTCCAAGCATCAATTGTGCGACGGCGCTGTCGGTGTCCTCATCCACAGCCTCATAGTACTTTGCAGCGAGTTCAAGATCTTTCGGCACTCCCTTTCCAAAGAAGTACATGCGCCCAAGGCCTAGCCAGCCTTCAACAGACCCCACAGTCTCAACGGCGCGCTCGAAGTAAAACCGGGCCTTCTCAAAGTCTTCGTTAACTCCGTGTCTGCCGTCCTCATAAATGGCACCTGCCAGCGCATTTGCATGATTGAAGCCTTGGTCAATTAGAGCGCATGCAAGTCGTAGCGATTCCTTGTGGTGTCCACGGTCGTACTCGTCCAATGCGACACGGTATCGAATTTCGGGGGTTACTGGAAGCTGTGTAATCTCACGCTTTGAGTCCATGAGTCATCGACCAGATGATGGCAGACCGCGAGTTTCTCGTCGCACAGGGTTGGAACTACTCCTAATTTCATCACGCCGCTCAAGTTCTCTTCGAAGAGAGTTCGGCAACTTTAAGGCGGTCATTGGCGCTGTGATGCGCAAGCTCGCGCACTTGATCTACGGAGTGGTCAAATCAGGCGTGCCGTTCGACATGTCAAAGGCCATGCCGAGAGTTGACTTTCAAGACGGTAACTGACCCCGCAGTCCCAAACACATTTAATGCTGGCTTGACTTCTTAGATTCGCGAGTTGCGCTGAATCGTGGCTTCACATCGCTCAAAGGCTCTGCGGATTTTCTGATCTGTCTTGAGATCTCGAACTTCCTCCTCGATTTTGTTGAGCAACGATGTCAATGGAACTCCAAAGCACTTAATTGCAAAGTCCGTAACAGCACTGAGCGCTCTTAGCTCAGAGATTATGAGCAGCACTTCCTCATCAAGAAGATTTGATGAATGCGAAACGACTCTCCATAGTTTTTCACCGGCTAACTCTGCCCCGTCGCGCAGGCGTTCAACTTCGTGATCATCAAGGCGAATCGAAGCGAATTCTGATTCCCACTTTGCTTTTGCAGAAATAGACATCACGTCCAAGAGTTTAGACAGTTCTGCATAATCAATGCATGCACCGAAAATCTCGCCACGAGAACGAAAGCGAGATGCGCGCGCCCAAAGATCAGAAGCCCGCTTGTCTAGTGATAGTGACACCTAGAATCCTTTTGGAAGTGTGATGCCCAGGTTCTTTAGCCCTTGCTCTGTGATTTCATAGTGCGTCCTGATCACTCTGTGATTGTCTGAAACAGAAGTAAATTTAAAGTTGTTTTCGCCGGCGCGAGTGATATAGCAGAGCTTTTCTTGACCTTCATGTCTATACCAAAAGTGTCGGCCTCGTTCGACATTTGAGATTGCATCTTGGTAATACTGTCCATCTGTTTTTCCATTGCCATGCCGACGAGCGTGGTCCTTCAGATTCGGGAATCTTGGCGTTGCTCTGCCAAAGCCAAACCCGCCACCACGCCCAAGGCCTTCGTCTTCGCGCTTTAGTCCAAATAGATCGATGGAGTCAAGTGGATTTGCGTCTACATACAAATATGTGTTGTGGCCACCGAACAACCCAATCGGATCGCTCTGTCGGTATCGGCCTGTGACCGGGTCATAGTCCCTGAAGTAGTTGTAGCGAGTCCCGTTCTCCTGATCCGCATACTGCCCCGGGAATCTCAGGTTGTATGTGAAGGTTCCGAGACCACTCGGATTCTCATTCGCCGCATTGTTCCCAAACGGCTCCGTGTTGTCCCACTTCCAAACGACTTGGTTGTCGCTGGGTCTCGTGATCGCTCTCGGCGTGCCCAAATGATCGGCATGCACATACATAAACCCCGGATCCTCCGCAACCGTGAGATAGCTCGTCGGCGGGGCGGGTCCGGTCCCGCTCGACTCCGCACTCGTCGCACCCGTGAGCGTCGCCGGGTTCGACCCCATCGCCGTACTCGTCACCTGAACAGTAACGCTACACCCGCCCGCCGGCAAGTTGGGCACCGTGAGATTCAGACTGGTCGCCCCCACGGTCAGCGCCGGACTGTGGGTCACGCCGACACACGTCCCGCCAATCGTGGTGCTCGCCACCGTCATGCCCGCGAGCGTGCCGGTGAAGTTCACCGTGGTGAGCGCGATGTTCAACGGACTCGTGACCAGAATGCGCAACGTGCTCTGACCACCTGACGCCATCCACGCCGGCTCGAACTTCGTTGTCACCACGGGTGGCGCCGGCTGGGCGACAACAGTGAGCGTCGCTGTATTGGCTGGGGTGCCCAAGTCCGATTCAGTGCTGACCGGCGCAGTGGCCGTATTGCCATGGCTGCCGACCGTCGTGCTGGTCACCTGGACCGTCACGGTGCAACTGCCCGACGGCAAATTGGCAACAGTGAGGTCGAGGTTTGTGGCCCCCACCGTCAATGCGGGCGTGCTGGTCACGCCGGTGCAACTGCCCCCCAAGGTGGCGTTGGCGACGCTGACAGACCCCAATGCGTCGGTGAAGCGAACATTGGTCAGGGCGGTTGAATTGGGATTGGTGAGCGTGAACGTCAGCGTTGCGGTGCCGCCGGAGATGACGGTGGCAGGTGAAACGCTGGCCGACAACGCGGCACCCGGTCGCGGCAACAGTTCCATCAACAGGCCGACGGCTGGAAAGCCCGTGGCTTGGGTCCAGGTCTGGCTGCCCGTCGGGCTCGTGCTGCCAAAGGCCTTCTCCGCGAGGCTATTGCTGAAGTAGCCTGTCGCCGCGCTTGACCGTGAGGTGAATCCGGCAGCCGGCGTCGGGGCTGTCGAAAAGTCTCGATCCGTCACCAGACCCAACACCCGTCCTTTCGCACTTTGCGGGGTTATCCCGGGCACCGCGAGACTGGTGGTGGCCGCCGCCGATTCAGCGTAGCTGCCGACCGATCCGACGCCGCTTGTATTGCTGTACGCCAGCAACACCCCCCCGCCATTGGCACCGGGCACGTTGACGCTGGT
This sequence comes from Betaproteobacteria bacterium, assembly GCA_016791265.1. Classification (GTDB taxonomy): domain Bacteria; phylum Pseudomonadota; class Gammaproteobacteria; order Burkholderiales; family Usitatibacteraceae; genus JAEUMY01. Next base: position 63,307 of record JAEUMY010000020.1, on the reverse strand, counting down.
CTCGCCATTGCGAACCTTGGTGAAGACGTAGGAGCGATAGCCGTACACCGTCCAGGGATAGGACGCTTTTTCAGTCCAGCCGGCCGGCCCGCTCACGGCGGATGTCGAGATGATCGACAAGACCAGCAAATCGCCGTTCTGGATGCTCGCAGGATAGGTGAGAGCGCCCCCATAGTGGATGCTCGCGGTCGCCCGGAATTGTTGTGCTTGGGCAGGCACGCTGGCGAATGCGGTCAGCGCGAGAAGACCGAGACACCGCAAAAGGTTGGCGAGTATTGTGTTTGCAGTCATGGTGAAGGCATTCGCTGTCATGGGAACGGACGGGTCTTGAGTGCGTGTCTGTCCGTTCATGGGATCACCGCCACGGGGAGATCACCCAGCCATACGTGTTCCTTCACCTTCACGCCGGCATCGGTGTATTCCCCGATGAGGCGGCCCGACTCGTCATACATGAAGCGGGTGACATTGGCGCCCGCCGCTTTCTTGATGCGCTGGCCCAGCGCATTGATGGCGACATGGACCGTGCCGCCCGGCGTCACGACCTGATAAGGCCGGTTGTTGCCGCCGTAGAGCCAGGTGTTGCTGCCGTCACCGGTCATGTTGCCGATGGCGTCATGGGTGAAGCTCTTCGCCTGCGCCCCCGTGAGGCCGGTCAACTTGTGGCTGGTGAACGGATTGGGGTAGGTGTAGTTGGTGGTGGCGCCGGTGTCGGTCGACGAGAGGCGGTTGCCGTTCAGGTCGTAGGCGTAGCCGTACTTCTGACTCTGGCCGCTGGGCGTAACACTGGTCAAACGGTCGACCGTGTCATAGCCATAGGTGTAGCTATTCAGCGGATTGCCCGGCTCGGTGATGGCCGTGATGGCGCTGGCCAGATTCCAGGTGAGGTCGCGGACGCGCGGACCCAGGCCAACATGGTCGCTTTGCACCGAGATGGCGCGGTAGTCGAGATCGAACACGCGCAGGTGCGCGTTGACCGCCTGCGGCGTGCTGTTGCCCCAGTGCCAGCCACCCACGGGGCCGAAGGGTTCATAGACAGCGCTGGTGAGGACCGTTTTGCCATTGACCGCGACCGATACCGGGCGTCCATTGGTGTAGGTGTAGGTCACGACCTTGCCGGAAGGATAGGTGATAGTGCTGAGCTGGCCGGCCGCGTTGTAGCCGTACGCCACGGATTGGGTGAGGCTGCCATTCGTCTGGCTCTTGGCGGTCACCCGACCCTTGATGTCGTAGGTGTAGCTGGTGGTGCCGGTCTTGTCCGCGATGCTGCACAGGCGGCCCTTGCCGTGGGTGCAAGTGTCGTAGGTGTAGGTGACCGTCTCCGCAGGGTCGGACCCGACGGCGGGATAGCCGAGGGTCGCCACGCGATTCAAGGCGTCGTAGGTGTAGCTGGCCGTGACCGAGCGGGCGTCGGACTTGGTGAGGACATTGCCCGCGATGTCATGGGTGAACGTGGTGGTGCCGGTGTCCGGGCTCACCTGGGTCTTGAGATCGCCCAGGCCGTTGTAGGTATAGGTCGTGTTGAGCGCCTTGGGGTCTTTCACGGTGGTCAGGTTGTCCTGGCCGTCGTAGGCGTACTCGGTGACGCCACGAGTGGGCGTCTGGGCGTCGGTGACTTTGATGAGCCGGTTCAGCGCGTCGTAGTCGTTGTCGGTGACGCGATTGAGCGGATCGGTGACTTTCTTGAGATTGCCCTGGTTGTCGTAACCGTATTGGGTGATGGACTGGGCCGTGTTGGGGTCCGCCAGGGTGTAACCGGTCTTGTCGAACTTGAGGCGGTTCAAGGCATCGTATTCGCGGGTGAGCTTGCGCGCGAGCTGGTTGCCCGGATCGCGATAGTCCTCCCCGGTGCGGTTGCCCATGTTGTCCAGGGTGTAGGTGATGCTGTTGCCGAGACCATCGTTGATTTTCCAGAGGCGATGGGCGGCGTCGTAATGGTATTGAACCGTGCTGCCATCGGGCTGGGTGACAAGGGTCAGTTGGCCGACGTTGTCGTAGGTGTAGGTCGTGGTCTCGGGGGACTGGCCGCTGCCACCCACGGTGCGGGTGGCGAGCCAGCCGCGCGGGGTGTAGGCGAGGGTGGTTTCCAGGCCGTTGGGGTCGATCATCTTCTTGAGACGTCCGGCGCCGTCGTACTCGGTGAACTGGGTCACGTGGGCGGCGACACCGACCGCGGGCACCGGGGTGGTGATGCTGGCCAAGTCGCCCTGGGTCACCAGTGAGGTGGTCGCAGGGTGATAGGCATAGGTGGTGACGTTGCCGCGTGGGTCGGTGGCGGTCAGCACTTGACCGGCGGCGTTGTAGGTCCAGCTCCACACGCGGGCCGAGACGGTGGCGTCCAGTGTCGGTGCCAGGCCTTGCGCCCCGGTGGCGTCCGTGGTGGCCTCGATGCGCTTCTCGCAGAGGAGTTGCGTGGAGGCGCCGCCCGGCGCGCAGGACACGCCGGATTCGCCGTGGTACTTCAGCGTGGTCAGTCGCTTGGGCTCGGCAACCTGCTTTTGCAGACGCCAGGTGGGGTGCCAGCTAGTGGTGGTCTTGCGCACAAACAAATTTGATGGCGCAGGCACACAGGAATACTGCCAGCTTGGGTAACCCAGCGGCGCGGCACTTTGGGATCCCGGGAAAGGACTGGTGGACCAGCAGGTTCCCGTCGTACAGCTCGATCCATAGTTGGAGGAATACGTCGACGTCCCGGGCGGGCAGCCGCCCGCCGAGATGACAATACCTTCGGCCCGGACTTCTTCCAGATTTCGTTGGGTGTTGTAGACGAAGTCCGTTCGGTTGCCGTTGTAGTCGTCCTTTCTCTGCAGGAGACCGTTGCTGTCGTAGGCGACAACTTCAGTTGCACTAGGGCAGTTGCCGTCGACGCAAGTGCGCGTATTGCCTGTGTACTTTCTGACGCCATTGATCAGCGAGAACGTGTGCGCGAGCTTCTTGCCGAGTTGGTCGGTGACGCGAATGGTATTGGGGTAGCCAGAGAGATCCAGCGACTGGCGATTGACGCCGCCGGCATGCTCTGTGCTGTTGGCAAGCACCGTGTTCGCCGCATTTTGATAGTCGAAAGTCGCGAACCTGACACCATCATTGTCGATATGGGAAAGCAGATTCCGGTAGACGCCAACCTTGTAGCCGTAGCTTCGCTTGCTGCCACCAGGAAAAGTCACAGACAGCAGATTGTCGATACCAGAATAGGAGTCCGGTCCGCTCGCATTTGCTTGCCAGCCATCATCAAATTCATAGGTGTACCACTGCCCGTCCGGTGTATCGATTCTTTTGGCCAAGCCGCGTGGGTTGTACGAGACATTGAGCTGCCGCCCAAAGCTGTCCTGGACGCGAATCAGCAATCCCGGCATCGGTGCAACTGTCGGTGGTGTGTTGGCGTCGCTGTAGTGAAGCGTCTGCGTCAAGCCTTGCGGATCGATGATCGAAGTCAACGCTCCCGCAGCATCAAAATTGTCTTGGGTGGAGTCCGCTCTCGTGTATATCCAGCCAACAGTCGTGCCGGGTGGGGACTCCAGTTTCGTCAATTTCCCCGACTCGTTGGGTCGTCCCTGCCATGTGCCACCAGTCAAGCGAAACTCCCGGTGATCGCCGTCTGGAGATAGAAGAACGGCAACCGTCCCTGCACTCCCGGTGGTGGTGACGATGGCCCGATCATAGCTTGAGCGCCAGTAGTCGCCGAACATGAATCGGCGCTTGACGCTTCCCAGCGGAACCAAGTACATCTGGCTGCTGTAGTGCCGCCGGATTTCAAGGGGAGACAGCCCACTTGCAGCAAGGTCGACTTCTGTCTGGACCTTTGCGCCGCTGCCTACTGCAATGGGGTTGCCACAAGTGGGACAAGGGTCAACTGCGGCCTTGTAGCAGTAGGGTGTCACATTGGGATTCGAGTAGTTGGGGCTAAATCCTTCGGGGCAGATCACTTCTCTGGAGCGTTTGATATGGCGCTGCCAAGGGTACGGACCGGTGACTGGCGGTGTGCCACATGTCGTCACCTCCCAGTGCGTCAAGCTCTTTTCGCTTCTCGCTATTCCCATGTGCGGAGGATAAGTGCCTTCGACGTATGGATCCTTTCCTGTGGAGGCGACACCACAGTATTCGCACTTGATATGCCGCTGAATGAACGCGAAAGCACCTCCCTCACTGTCGAACCCTTCATAGGGCTCGGTCCCGCAGGCAAACCACATGTCGGTGTCGTACCACCATTCGCCAATCTTCGGCTTGGTACACATGGCTGTTCCTCCGTCGCTCGCGCATACGTCAGGTGCCTGAGCCAGCGCATCAGAAGGGGTACACAGGATACTGAGAGCGACAACGAACAGTACGGCATAGGCAGCACGCTGCCCGACTGAATAGATGGAGTGCATGAAAGTGGTGCGTTGACGGTAGATGAGGGATTTGCTGCCCGATGATTCTGAGCGCGGCCAGAAAGCTATCAGGCTGCGAGCAAACTGTCCGTAGTGGTTTTTTTGGTTAGATTACTAAGGGATTCCCTTGGGGCTGCGAAAGTCAGCGGCAAGTCATTGACCGGCTTGCAAGAAAAAATAGATTGCGATTCCTACCAAGTGTGGTGGGGACAAGTACCGTTGTGTATGTTAAGGAGACGCGCTCTGGCACTTGAAGAAGACGCATTTATTGCGCTCTGGTGACGTGTTGCCTGGACACCAACGCGGCGACCGACAAACGCCCGCGTCAGTCAGGCGATCCAGCGCCCGCGAATATTCGCAAGCGCATTGCAAGCAGAGATTCATATTGTCCAAGTCGACTCACCAAGAAAGAACGGCGTGACTCGCGTCGAGCCGTTCTCTTGTCGTAGTTCGCAATTGGCGTCAGGACTCGAAACTCTCGCAGCCCCGGGCTCTTCAAGCAATCGCGCTTGCGGTGCTGCTCGAATTCGCAAGGGCATGGCGCGGGCGTGTCGCGCCGACGGAAGTTGACGTGCCCCATGCTTCGGTCGCAGGACCGGAAACAAAGGTAAATTGTGCATCTCGCTTGATGCTGTTCAACATCCCCGCATCGCATCGCCGTCGTCCACCTTTCGCCGCTCATGTCCCTTTTCCAGCGTTTGCTGAAACCGTCGTCCTGGCCGATCAACGGCAAACTCGCCTTCGCGTTTCTCATCTCCGCGCTGATTCCGATCACGCTTACCGCCTACTTCGGCTATCGGGACACGCTGGATGGCGTGCGCAAGAATCGGTTGAAGGATTTGCAGCAGAACGCGGCCAGCGCGGCTGGACGCGTGGATCAACTCGTGACCCAGTCGGCCAAGACGGTTCGGCTCTTGCAGCGCGCGGTCGACATCCGCCGGGCGTTGGGCGCCGGGCGCGGAGCGAGTGCGGCCGCCGTGTCCGATGCGGAGGCGCTGATGAAGGATGTGCTTGCCGGCAACGAGGACATCGCGGAAGTCCTGCTGCTGGATCGGGCCGGTGTCGTCGTCGCGGCATCGGTCCCTGCGCGAAGGGGTGCTCAACTCTCCGCGATGCTGCGCGAGCTCCGCGCGTCGTCGATGCGCGACATTGCCGCCGGACACGGCGCCGTGGGTGGTCGATACGCGGGGCTGTTGCTGGCCACGCCCATCCTCGGCGCGGAAGGTGCGCCGATGGGCACGGTGATGGTCATGGTCGCGCCCAGCGCGCTGGAGACGGTGCTCGTGGAAAGCGCGCTCCGGGGTCGCGCCACGCCGTTCGTGGTCGATGAGCTGGGTGTGCTGTTGCTGCATCCCAATCCGGCGTTCGCGTTGACGAGCGTCGCGCCGCTGTCTGCGGAGGATGAGGCGCGCATCCGCGCGTCATCCCGCTACGGGCCCGCGGTCGATGGTGCGAATATTCGCAACCTGGGCGCTGCCGCGCTCGCCGCCCGTCTGCGCGGCGGCGAGGCCGGGCATGTGGAGCACGAGGCGCTGTTCGGGCCCACACCAGAGGCGACCGGCTACGCGCCGTTGCTCACGCTGCCGTGGATGGCGGGCGTGACCGAGTCGCGCGCGCGCTGGGAGGCGCCGTTGCGCGAGGTGTACTTGAGTGTGATCGCCAAGGTGCTCATGGTTGCGGGCCTCGCCGCGCTGGCGGGTGTGGCGATTTTCGCGCGCGACCTGGTGCAGCCGGTGCGCCGGCTCATCGCGTCGGCGCAAGCCGTTCGCGCGGGCGACTATGGCAAGGCCCGCGCCGAGAAGATCAACGAGGACGAAATCGGCGAGCTCACGCAGACGTTCAACAGCATGGTCGACTCCATCGAGAAGCGTGACCGCGAGCGCGATCTCTTTGGCCGCATGGTGTCGCCGGAGGTGCGCGAGAAAATGCTGGCCGGGCAACTGAAGCTGGGCGGCGAGAACCGCGAGGTCGTGGTGCTGTTCTCCGACATTCGCGATTTCACCACCTTGTGCGAAGGCAAGAGCGCGGAGAAGGTGGTCGAGATGCTCAATGAGTATCTGACCGAGATGGCGACGGCGGTGAAGGAGTGGGATGGGTACGTCAACAACTTCATGGGCGACGCGATCATGGTCGTGTTCGGCGCGCCGTTCGAGCATCCCGACGCCGCGTGGGCGGCGGTGCAGGCCGCGTTCGGCATGCGCGAGCGCCTCGGGGATTTGAACCGGCGCCGGCAGGCGCGGGGCGAGGCGCCCATCGGTCATGGCATCGGTCTCGCCAGCGGAACGGTGGTCGCGGGCCAGATGGGCTCCATCGAGCGCTTCCAATACACCGTGATCGGCGATGCGGTGAACGTGGCGGCGCGGTTGGAATCGCTCACCAAGGAATATCCGGACAATCCCATCCTCGCGACCGCCGATATCGTGGAGGCCATCACGCATCACCAGTGGTCGGTGACGGCCTCGCCCATCGGCGAGCGCCAATTGAAGGGACGCTCGCAGGCGACCCAGCTTTACTCGTTGGTGAGGCGGGCCTGAGTAGTCGTCCGAACTTCCGTCCGTGGCGGCGTGCCATGGATGAAGTTCGCTATAGCCGGCAACTCCGGCTTTCCGGCGCGAAAAAGCGCGGCCAGATTCACCACGATTTCGCGATGGCCGAGGCCGGGATAGGTCAGATGCCGCACGCGCCCACCGCGCTCGGTGATGCGGCGCGCGAGATTGGCGCTGTTGTGCGGGCCGACGATGGTGTCGGCGTCGCCGTGCAACAGCAGCGCGGGCGGTGCGTCGCCGGTGACGAAGTTGATCGGCTGCGACCGTGCGCGGCCCGCCTCGGGGCCGAAGATGATCTTCAGCCGCTCGCTTTTCAGCGGCAGGAAGTCGTAGGGCCCGGCCAGGCCGACAAAGCCCGCCAACTCGGTGGGCCGCATGCCGACCCTCGCCAGATGCTGCGCGTCATAGGTCAGCATGGCGGCGATATGCGCGCCGGCCGAATGACCCATTGCGAATATTCGCTTCGTGTCGCCGCCGTGCTGCGCGATGTTGTCCCGGGTCCAGCGCATGGCGAGCGCGGCGTCGTCGAGAAAATCCGGGAACAGCACTTCCGGGTAGAGCCGATAGTCCGGCAGAACGGCGATCCATCCCTGCGACGTGAGCGCCTCGGCGACGAAGAGATAGTCCTCCCTGCGTCCGGAATCCCACGAGCCGCCGTAGAAGAACACCACGACAGGGCGGCCGCCCGCGGGCGCGGGTGCGGTGGGCACGTAGATGTCGAGCTTGCGGCGAGGATGATCGTCAGCGGGCTGTCCGTAGGCGATGGCCGTTTTCCTGACCAGCTGTTCCGTGGGCACGAGCGCGTTGAATGTTTCCAGCACAGAGCAACCGGCGAGCAGGACCGCGCCGATGACGGGCGACAGTGCGCGAGCGAGGCGGCGAAGTAGGGGGGCGTGATAGGGGAGGGCGCGCATGTTTTCCAAGGGTCAGCGAGGGTTGTTGCAAGGCGTTACGCATTTTCCCATGCCGCGGATGCGTGTCGCTGCGGCGCGCGTCAATGCGGCGTCATGACTGGTTACGGTTGAACTCGCGCGCGCAACAGTTTCGTTACGGTGGGTTGTCATGCTGCATGCATGAATGTCTCAACTGCCGCCCCCGGCTTTGCCGCTGCCGCTTTTGATCGCGGCGACATCGCCGCACCCGTTCATGCGCACGATGTCTCTGTCAGCGTGATCATCCCCGCCTTCAATGCCGCCACGAGCATCGCGCGCTGTCTCGCCAGCGTGCTGTCGCAGCCGCTGGCGGGCATCGAGATCATCGTGGTCGACGATGGTTCGGCCGACGGCACCGCCGATGCGGTGAGCGCGGTCGCGCGCGTTCATGCCGGTGCGAATATTCGCGTTCACCGTCAGTCGAACCAGGGCGTGTCGGTCGCGCGCAACGCGGGACTGAGACTGGCGCGTGGCCGCTATGTGATGTTCGTCGATGCGGACGACGCGCTCGCCATCAAGGCGCTGCCGCGTCTCCTGCGGCGCGCGGAGGCGGAGCGGCTCGATGTGCTGCTGTGCAACGCGTGGTGGCATGATCTGGGTGGCGGTGCGGCGCGGGTCATGCTGCGCACGCGGGAGAGCTGGTCGGGTTCAGGCGGCGCGTGGATCGAGCGTCAGGTCAAGGCGCGTCAGTTGAAGCACTACGTGTGGTGCCAGTTCATTCGCCGCGAGTGGCTGGTGGGAAGCGGTCTGCGCTTCATCCCCGGGATCACCCATCAGGACATCGTGTGGACCAACGAGCTCCTGCTCAATGCGCAACGGGTCGGCTTCGACCCGACCCCGCGATATCACTACTGGCAGCGCGCCGGCTCGCTCTCCCAACCGCGCGACAGCGCCGCGCGGCTCAACGCGGCCTGCCACTATCTGCGGGTCGCGGCGGCGCTGGATGCGCTTGCGAAATCACGCCCGCCGGGTCCGCTTCGCGTCGCGCTGGCGTGGCAGACGGTGGAAGAGGGCATCGCCGTGTTGCACCTCGCACGGCGGCTCACGCCGGGGCATCGCGAGCGACTCTATGCGCGCATTCAGTCGGCCGGGCATGTGCCGCGTCTTTTCGCCAACGCGCTGACGCCGCGTCACCGCCTCAGGGTGTTGAAGCGCTCGGCGCGCTTTCTGATCTGGCAAGCGGCGCAGCGCGTGGGCCGCTGGTTCACCGGGCGCGGCACGCCAGCCGTGTCTGCGGCGAGCGCCCAGTCGCCGCAGAGCCAGTTCGGCGGCGACTGAGCGCTTTTCGCCACCTGATCGCGCTACCAGGTGTAGCGCACGGTGTAGCGCACCACACCTTCCGCGCCCTTGGCGAGTTTGAGCGGGAAGTGGATGGTGCGCGCATCCTCCTTGCTGAAGTTCTGGTTGCGCTTGGTGATGCTCCAGTTGGTCCAGCGATAGAGGGTCTCCTTGACGATCACGGTCGCGGCCTCGTCCTTCTGGTTGCGCACCTTGACCTCGATGTCCTCCTCCAGCCACTTGGCGCTGGAGTCCACGCGGAAGTCCACCTGGCGACGCTCGCCCACCACATCGAACGCACTGCCCAGCTTGATCTGGATGGTCTCCTCCTTCGGCGTGTGATCGATCAGATCCTCACCAATGAATTCCAGTGACTGGTCGGCCGTGTCCAGCTTGGCCACGCGCACCTTGCCGGCAGGAAAGGGGATGCCCAACTGGTTGTCCTTCGAGTTCTTGAAGCGCAGATACACGTCAACCTTCTTGCTCGACGTGTTGCCGAAGCTGCGGTCGACCATGGGGGCGCCGTAGTAACCGAAGTACTGGCCCGCCTGGCCGTAGTAGACCAGGTTCTTCTCGCAGTTGGCGCCCGATGCGGCAGGGAAAAGTTCGATCTGCTGCATCGAGTTGTTGCGAATATTCGCAGGGCGGCCCAGCGTGTAGAGGTGGTATTCGAAGAAGGACTTTTCCTGGAAGCCCGACTTCTCCGCGACCCGCGCTGGCGGCGCGGGCATGGCCATGGCGGCGTATTCCATGCGCGGCGGCTGCGCGCGCTGCACATCGCCCGCGACCAGTTTCAGCTTGGCGTTGTCATAACCTGCGCCGGACTGATTGACGATCGTGACCCAGGCGCCCACGTCCAGCTTGCAGGCATTGGCAGACCCTTCCGGCGCTTCGCTGAGGGTCAGGTTGTAGTCCGCCCACCAGGTGATGCCGGTGGTCTGATAGCCATAGCGCGCCTTGTGTGTGCCTTGCTTCTCAGCGGAGAGGTTCCAGACCAGCGTCGGTTTGCTGATGAGTCCGCCCGGCAGTTCGGGCAACTTGACCTGGCTGTAGCCGTTCACGACGCGCACGCTGCCGTCCGCATTCTTCAGCACCAGACCACCTTGCGTGCCGACCAGCGTGCCCGAGATGTCTTCCATCCTGTTGGCTTGAAACTGGACCACGCCGATGTCGCGGTCGAGATACTTCTGCAAGAGCTTGCTGGTGTTGACCAGATCGAACTCGAAGCTCTGGTCCAGCACATGCGTGCCTCGTGGATCGGTCAGCGACTCGAACGACACCGTGGTGGGATCGATGTTCGCCGCCACATCGGTCAGGCGAATCACGTTCCGTCCGCGGGTGAGGTTGAAGTCGCGCGACTGGCGCACCAGCGCGTAGCCCGGCACGTTCTGTCCCTCGCCGCCCGACTTGAAGGTCTGTGGTGACAGCGTGCCTGCTTGCGCGCTGGAATAGATGGTGATGGCGGTTTCGCCGGCGGGTTGCGCGAGCAAGGCGGGTGAGGTCAGGGCGGAAACCAGGACGGCGATGAATTTCTTGGTCATGTGATGCTCCATGTGCGATTTGGACAATGCTAACCCTGAAACGGGCCAGGGCTTGAATCGGGTTGACTGGGCGCACAGGTATAATTTTTTCGACTCTCCACAGGACATTTCATGAAGTTCACCGGCACTCCATCCTACGTCGCCACCGACGACCTCATGCTGGCCGTCAACGCGGCCATCACCTTGCAACGGCCGCTCCTCATCAAGGGCGAGCCCGGCACGGGCAAGACGCTGCTTGCCGAGCAGGTGGCCGCGTCCCTCGGGCTGGAGTTGTTCGAGTGGCACATCAAGAGCACCACCAAGGCCCAGCACGGCCTGTATGAATACGACGCCGTGTCCCGCCTGCGTGACTCGCAGCTCGGCGACGAGCGCGTGCATGACATTCGCAACTACATCGTGCGCGGCAAGCTGTGGGATGCCTTCGCGTCCGAGAAGCCATCGGTCCTCTTGATCGACGAAATCGACAAGGCCGACATCGAATTCCCAAACGATCTCCTGCGCGAGCTGGATCGCATGGAGTTCTACGTCTACGAGACCCGCGAGACGGTGAAGGCCAAACACCGCCCCATCATCTTCATCACCAGCAACAACGAGAAGGAACTGCCCGACGCGTTCCTGCGCCGCTGCTTCTTTCACTACATCCGCTTCCCCGACAAAGAGACGATGCAGCGCATCGTGGACGTGCATTTTCCCGGGCTGAAGAAGCAGTTGCTGCGCGACGCGCTGGAAGTGTTCTTCGAGATTCGCGAGATGCCGGGGCTGAAGAAGAAACCCTCCACCTCCGAGCTGCTGGACTGGATCAAGCTCCTGGTGGCCGAAGACATTCCGCCCGAGGCGCTCAAGTCGGGTGATGCCAACAAGATGATTCCGCCGTTGCATGGTGCGCTCATCAAGAATGAGCAGGATGTGTATCTGTTCGAGCGGTTGGTGTTTTTGTCCAAACGCAGGTAAGCGGAAGGCGGGAGGCGGCAGGCGGGCGCATGCGAATATTCGCAACGCATTGCGAAGCGCAACCAACACCTGCACACTTTCCCCGCCTCCCGCCTCCCGCCTCCCGCCTCCCGCCTCCCGCCTCCCGCCCCATGCTTATCCCCTTCTTCCTCACCGTGAAACAAGCCGGCGTTCCCGTGTCGGTGAAGGAATACCTGACGCTTTGCGAAGCGTTGCAGGCTGGTCTGGCCCACGGCAGCGTGGACGAGTTCTACTACCTCTCCCGTGCCACGCTGGTGAAGGATGAAGCCCACTTCGACAAGTTCGACCGAGCGTTCGGCGCCTACTTCAAAGGCATGGAGTCGCTGGACGAGGCGCTGTCCGCCGTCGTTCCCGAGGAATGGCTGAAGAAGTTGGCCGAGCGCGTCTTCACCGAGGAAGAGAAGGCGCTGGTGGAATCGCTGGGCGGCTGGGAGAAGCTCATGGAGACCTTGAAGAAGCGTCTTGAAGAGCAGAAGGGTCGTCACCAGGGCGGGAGCAAGTGGATCGGCACCAACGGCACGTCGCCATTTGGCGCATACGGCTACAACCCCGAGGGCATCCGCATGGGCCAGGCCGAATCACGCAATCGCCGCGCGGTGAAAGTGTGGGACCAGCGCGAGTTCCGCAACTACGACGGCGACGCCGAACTGGGCATTCGCAACCTGCAACTGGCGCTGCGGCGGCTGCGCAAGTTCGCGCGCACGGGAGCGGCGGATGAGCTGGACATGGAAGGGACGGTGCGGGCCACGGCCGACAACGCCGGCTGGCTGGATTTGAAGCTGGTGCCCGAGCGCCACAACACGATCAAGGTGCTGCTGTTCCTTGACGTGGGCGGGTCGATGGACGATCACGTCATGCAGGTGGAACAGCTCTTCACCGCCGCCAAGACCGAGTTCAAGCACCTGGAACACTTCTACTTTCACAACTGCGTGTACGAGAAAGTCTGGCGCGATGCGCGGCTGCGCTACAACGAGTTCCAGTCGACCTGGGATGTGCTGCACAAGTACGGTCACGACTACAAGCTGGTCATCGTGGGCGATGCGGCCATGAGTCCGTATGAAATCCTGCAGCCGGGCGGCAGCGTCGAGCATCACAATGAAGAGGCGGGTATCGTCTGGCTGCAGCGTCTGCTGAACGTCTACCATGACGCCGTTTGGATCAATCCTTCGCCGCAGGAGCACTGGCAGTGGACGCAATCGACCAAACTGCTGAAGGAGATCATGGACAACCGCATGTATCCGCTGACCGTGCGGGGGTTGGAGGATGCCATGCGGGAGCTGACGTGACGTGCTGCGAATATTCGCAAGCTGAGACGGGAAGACGCCGATGAGAATCGCGTTGCTTGAGGATGACAAGGATCTGGCGGATGTGTTCGCGCGCTGGCTCGCGGATGCGGGCCATCAGTGCCACACCTTCCTGGACGGCAAGGCGTTGCAGCGGGTGGCTTCGCGGGAGAGCTTCGATTTGTTCATGCTCGATTGGCAAGTGCCCGACCTCAGCGGGCCCGAGGTGCTGACGTGGTTGCGCGAAACCCAGCGGGTGCAGGCGCCGGTGCTCTTCGCGACCGCGCGCGATGCGGAGGAGGACATCGTCGCCGCGCTGCAGGCGGGCGCGGACGACTACATGGTGAAGCCGGTGCGCCGCTTCGAGCTCCTCGCGCGCATCACGGCGCTTGGCCGCCGCGTGGCGGCGCCGGAGGCGGCGGAGGTGCTGGAGGCGGGCGCGGTGAAGCTGGATGTGGCGGCGCGGCAGGCCACGGTCGCGGGCGCCGCGGTCGACCTCACCGACAAGGAGTTCGATGTCGCCGCCTTCCTGATTCGCAACCTCGGCAGCCTGCTCTCGCGCGGGCACATTTCGGAGAACGTCTGGGGCCGCAGCGCCGACGTGCCCACGCGCACCGTCGACACTCACATGAGCCGGTTGCGGAAAAAGTTGGCCATGGCGCCCGAGCATGGCCTGAAGCTGACGTCGGTCTACAACTTCGGTTACCGGCTGGATCGTGTGACCGATGAGGCGGCGCCCGCCTCCCCCGGCAAGGCGTGAACAACTGTCAATCGGGGCAGCGCCAGGATGCGCATTGGCGGTGAATGCGCCACACTGCGCCTGTCAAATTCTCTTTCGTCAGCCCCCCTCATGAATGCCACGCCCAACCGTCAATCCATCACCCTGCGCGCAGCCGTCTTGCCGCTTGCCGTCGCCAGCCTCGTCTGCCTCGCCGCCCACGCGGCGGCGCCGAAGGCCGCGCCGCTGCCGGCCTCCGGCGCGTTCTTCACGCACACGGCAACGCAGGGGGACACGCTCATCAAGCTCGCTGACCGCTACCTGGAAAAGCGCACCAACTGGCAGCCACTGCAGAAGCTGAACAACATCGCGGACCCGACCCGCATCAAGCCGGGCACGCAGATTCGCATTCCCATCCCCGAGATGCGGCGCGAACTGGCGGAGATGAAAGTCCTCGCGGCACAGGGCGACGTGCAAGTTGATGGCGCGAAGCTCGCCACGGGCGGCGCGGTGAAGGAGGGCCAGAAGCTCGCGACGGGCGACAACGGCTTCGTCACCTTGCAACTGGCCGATGGTTCAACACTCACCGTGCAATCGAAAAGCAAGGTGAATGTCGACAACGCCCGCAAGCTCGCCAACACGGGCGGCGTGCTCGACACGGTCTTCAAGGTGGTGTCGGGCAGGGTGGAGGCGGGCGTGGAGCGCCAGCGCGGCCCGGCGGCGCGCTTCGAGGTGAAGACCGACACGTCAACCATGGGCGTGCGTGGCACGAAGTTCCGCGTGGCCGCGGATGAAGCCGGCAAGGTGACGAAAAGCGAAGTGCTGACTGGCAAGATCGGTGTCACGGCGGAAGGTGTCGCGGGCGCGGAGCTGGGCCTGAATGCCGGTTTCGGCACGTTGGTCGAGGCGGGCAAGCCGCCGCTGCCGCCGGTGGCGCTGTTGCCGGAGCCGGGTCTTTCCACTGTGCCAGCCCGCTTTGAGCGCCCGCGGTTTTCCTTCAAGGTCGAACCGGTCGCGGGGGCGACCGCTTATCGCGCGCAAGTGGCGAAGGACGCGGGTTTCAAGGATGTCCAGGCGGACGTGTTGTCGAATTCGAACGAGATCAGGATCGGCGGCGTGGACGATGGCGAGTTGTTCCTGCGCGTGCGTGCCGTCGACAAACTGGGCCTGGAAGGCAAGGACGCGCAGCGCGGCTTCACGCTCGCCGCCCGCCCCGAGCCGCCCATCACGTCTTTGCCCGCCGGCAATGCGAAAGTGGCCGACGCCGCGGTGAAATTCGAGTGGGCCGCGCCCGCCGATGCGGGGTCCTATCGTCTGCAAGTCGCGCGCGCCGCCGACACCGCGTTCGCAAGCCCCGTGATTGATGAGGCCAAGGTGGGCGCCAATCGCTTTCAGGCCGCGAAGCCGCTGCCGCCGGGCGACTATGCGTGGCGCGTGGCCGCCGTCACCGCGCTGGGCAAGCCGGGACCCTGGGGCGATGCGCAGAAGTTCAGCGTGCGCTCGGCGCTGGCCGATCCCGATGTGCCGCAACTTCTGGGCGGCAAGGTCCGCTTCTCATGGCGCGGTGATGCCGGCGTGCGCTATCAATTCCAGCTCGCGACCGACAGCTACTTCAGAAGAATCGTCACCGATCTCGTCACCGACAAACCGGAGGTGATCATCGACCGGCCGGCCGTTGGCGTGTACCACATGCGTTACCGCGCCGTCGAAGGCGATGCGGGCGCGGGACCGTTCAGCACGTCGCAATCCATCGACATCTATCCGCTTGGTCGCTGATCTCGCGCGACGCTGGTTCGCCTCGCGCCTGGTGCGCGAATGGCTGATCATTGTCGCGCTGCTGCTCATCGTCGCGGTCGCGGCGGCGCGCGGGCAGTGGCTGTGGCGGCTCGACCAGTCGCTCTATGACATCGCGCTGACGCTGTGGGAGCGGCCCGCCGCCGGCGACATCGTCATTGTCGCCATCGACGACGCGAGCCTGGAATCCATCGGCCGCTGGCCGTGGCGGCGCGCGGTGCACGCCACGCTGGTGGATCGCATCGCGGCCGATCAGCCGCGCGCGCTGGCGCTGGACATCATTTTGTCCGAGCCGGATGCGGCCGATCCCCTGCTCGCGGAGAAGCTGCGCGCGGCCGGCGTGGTCGTGCTGCCGTTGGTCATTGAAAGCGGCGCGGGCAGGGCGCGTGAAGTGCCGCCGGTGGCCGGTCTCGCGAGCGCGGCCACGCGGCTTGGTTTGATCGGTCTCGAGTTGGATCAGGACGGACTGGCTCGCAGCGTCTATCTGCGTGAAGGTGTCGGCACGCCGCGCCACGCCCAACTCGCGTTGGCGGCGCTGGAGGCGGCCGGCGTGCGGTCCGCCGCCGCAGCCCTGCCAGGCGAGGCCGATCCCGAGGCGAGCGGCCGGCTCTCCCGCACGCGCGTGCGCGACCACTGGTATCAGGTGCCCTTCGTCGGCCCGCCGGGTTCCTATGCGCAAGTGTCTTATGCCGATGTGCTCACCGGCCAGGTGCCCGCGGGACTGTTCCGGAACAAGTTTGTATTCGTGGGCGCCACCGCGATCGGGCTCGGTGACGCCTTTCCGACGCCTGTCTCCGGCGGCGCGCGGCCGCTGCCGGGTGTGGAAATTCACGCCAACGTTTTGCAGGCGTTGAACGAGGGCATCGACATCCGTCTGGGTGGCCCGAAGCGCGCCGCGTGGCTGGCCGTCGCCGCATTGCTCATCGTGATGACGCTTTACGTGCGCGTCACGCCGCGACAGGCGCTGTTCCTGACCGGTGTCGCCGCGCTGGTGCTGCTGGTCGGCGCGGCGGTGCTGTTGCGGATGGGGCAGGTGTGGCTGGCGCCTTCGGCCGCGCTGCTCGCGGTGCTCTCGGCGTATCCGCTCTGGAGCTGGCGCAGGCTCGAGGCCGCGCAGGGCTATCTCGCCGAGGAATTCGAGCGCCTTTCCGCCGAGCCCGCACTGCTGCCCGTCGGGGCGGAGAGCTACAAGGTCGCCGGCCCGCACAACGCGCCCGCCCTGGGCGAGAGTGTCGAAGCGCGCATCCAGGCCGTGCGCATGGCCACCGAGCGACTGCGCAACTTGAAACGCTTCGTCGCCGACGCGCTGGACAGCCTGCCCGATGCCACCGTGGTGGTGGATCGCGAAGCGAATGTGGTGCTTGCGAATATTCGCATGGGGCGGTTGGCAGGTGTTGAGCCGGCCGCCGCGCTGGCGGGCCGGCCGGTCACGCAGTTGCTGCCCGCGCTGGAGCTGAAATCACGCGGCGGCTGGCCGCAAGTGGCCGATGCGCTCAAAGCGGGGCTACCGCTGTCGCATGAGGCCACGCTCTCGTCGCCGGACGGGCCGGAGCGCGAGGTTCTCCTGCACACCGCGCCCTGCCACGCCGCCAGCGGCGAGCGCATCGGCGGCATTCTGGCGTTGATCGACATCAGCGCCTTGAAGGAGACGGAGCGCAAGCGCGACGAGGCGCTTCGTTTCCTGTCGCACGACATGCGCGCACCGCAGGCATCCATCCTCACGCTGCTGGAAATGCATGCCACCGCGCCCGAGGCCATGCCCGCCGCCAAACTCACCGAACGCGTCGGTCGCTATGCGCGCCGAACGCTGAATCTCGCCGATGACTTTCTCCGCCTCGCGCGCGCCGAGCGCGCGAAGAGCGCGGAATTCGCGCCGGTCGATCTCGTGGCGCTGCTGGAGGAGGTGCGCGAGGATGCGCTCGAACTCGCGCGCGCGCAGGATGCCGCGATCGAGCTGGATGTCGGTGTCGAGGAAGCGATGGTCCATGGCGACGGCGAGCTCTTGCGCCGCACTATGCTGAATCTCGTCTCCAACGCCATCAAGTACAGCCCCCGAGGCATGCGGGTTCGCATCGGCATCGCCGCCGACGCGATGGCTGACGGCAAGCCCGGTTGGTCGGTGTTCGTCGTCGACCAGGGGCACGGCATCGCGGAAGAAGACTTGCCGAAGCTGTTCGGTCGCTTCACGCGGCTGAAACGCGACGGTCAGCCGGAGGTGGACGGCGTCGGGCTGGGCCTCGTGTTCGTGAAAACCGTCGCCGAGCGGCACGGTGGCCGCGTCGAAGTGCATAGCCGCACGGCGCCGCCGGGACAGACCGGCAGCACGTTCACGGTGCGGTTGCCGCGAATGCAGGATTGAGCCTGGCCGACGCGCCCCTGGCTAGCTGATCGGCGGAACTCGCGTGTCTGCCATCGCCCCATTTGTTTCAGGCATGACAAGGCTCAATCGGCGGTTCCGGGGCGGGCGAAGCGCAAGACGTTGTCGCCGCCGCGTGAGCGCCGCAATCGCCCCGCGTGCCAAAGGTGGTTGAGATGCGCGATGGCTTCGGCCATGGCGAACATGAGCTGGTGATCGTCCAGCTCGCGCTTGAACAGCACGGGGAGAATGTCCGCAGCCGTGCGCGGCGCCGCGCACGCGGACTCCACATCGGCCAGGCGCGCCGCGTGGTGCGCGAGGAGCTCGTCCAGCCTGGCGTGCAAGCCGGTGAAGGGCCGGTCATGCGAGGGCAGGACCAGCGTGTCGGCGGGCAAATCGCCAAACGAACGCACCGAGGTCATGAACTGCATCAACGGATCGTCTTCCGGATGCGCACCCCACACGCCGACATTGGTGGTGATGCGCGGGAGAATCTGGTCGCCGGAAATCAGCACGCCGAGTTCGGGTGAGTACAGCGTTGCGTGCTCCGGCGCATGGCCAAACACGGTGCGTATGCGCCATTCGCGCTTGCCGATCACAAGTGTGTCGCCTGCGAATATTCGCACTGTGGTGGCGGGCAGGGTGGGCACGCCGGTGCGGTACGAGTTGCCGCGAGTGGCCTGCGCTTCCAGGCGCGTCGCGTCCAGCCCGTGGCTCGCGAAGTGCGTGTTGCCGCTCGCGCGGCCCCAGCCGCCGAGTCCTTCACGCACGGCCCAGGCGGTGAGAAATTCGGCTTCGGTGATATGCACGGGCGCGCCGGTGGCCGCCTGCAACCAGCCCGCGCAGCCGATGTGGTCCGGGTGATAGTGGGTGACGATGATGCGGGTGACCGGTCGGCCTTGCATCGGACCGGCGAATAGTCGCTCCCACAGCTCGTGGGTCGCGGCAACGCCGTAGCCCGTGTCGACGATGCACCAGCCGTCGCCGTCCTCAAGCAGCCAGAGGTTGATGTGGTTCAGCGCGAAGGGCAGCGGCATGCGGAGCCACTGCACGCCGGGGGCCACTTCGAGGGTGGCGCCGGGAGCGGGGATGTCGGGGAAGGGGTAGGAGAGCACTGTGCGGGAATAGGCAGCAGGGGATAGGGAATAGCGGACACCGGTCTCGCGAATACTCGCAGGGATGCCGGCGCTTCTGCTATCGCCTATCCTCTATCCACCATCCCCTGGTTCATTTCGTCTTGAACACAAACACCCCATCCCACTCGGCGCTGAGTGACTCGTTGCGCAGATTGGCGATGCGCTCCAGGTACACCTTGTAGACCTTGGTGCTGGGTGCCGCCTGGGCGAGTGCGGTCAACAGACGCTCGGCCTCATCCCACTGCTGCGCGCGGTACTTGGCCAACGCCTTGTGGAAGCGGTCCACTTCGTCAACGGCCGATTCGCCAACTTCGCCGATGAGGCCGATGGGTTCAAAGATCGCGACCGGCTCCAGCTTGCCCTTCACGCGAACCTTGTCGAGTTCCTTGTAGATGGCGATCGGGGCGGCCTTGACGATGTTCTCCGACACGAGGATGCCGACACCGTATTCCTTGGTGAGACCTTCGAGGCGGGCGCCCAGGTTCACCGCGTCACCCATCACCGTGTAGGCGCGGCGGAAGGACGAGCCCATGTTGCCCACACTCATCTTGCCGCAGTTGAGGCCCACGCCGATGTGCAGCGCCGGCCAGCCCTTTTCCTTGAAGGGCGCATCCAGCTTGCGGATGTCCTTCTGCATCTGCAGCGCGGTCTTGATGCCATGCTCCGCGTGCTTGTCATCCGGCAATGGCGCGCCCCAAAACGCCATGATGGCGTCGCCGATGTATTTGTCGATGGTGCCTCGCTGGCCCTGCACGACCTCGGTCATTGGCGTGAGGTAGGCGTTCATCATCTTTTCCAGCTGGTCCGCAGGCAGGCTCTCGGAAATGGTGGTGAAGTCGCGCACGTCGGAGAAGAGCACGGTCATCTCGCGCGTCTCGCCGGCCATGCTGTAGCCCTCGGGATTCTGGGCCATTTCCGCCACCAGTTCGCGCGGCACGTACTCGCCGAACTTGGACACGATCTGCCGTTTCTGCCGCGCCTCGGCGAAGAAGCCGTAGGCCATGTTGAACACGTACAGCACGAACGTCATCAGGACCGGCATCGCGATGCTGTAGACGGTGTTCTTGGCCGACCAGTTGTACATGTTGAAGCCGATGATCGCGGCGAGCAGGCCGATGGTCATCAAGGTGGCCATGAGCGGCGAGAGGCGCGGCAGCAGCAGCACCATGATGAGGCCGGTCACGAACATCATGAAGGCGCCGATTTCGCCGTCGTACTGCGAGCGTTCCTTGATGGTGTTGTTCAACATGCCCGAAAGCAGGTTGGCGTGAACCTCCACACCGGGATAGGCGGCGCCCACGGGCGTGTTCCGCAAGTCGAGCAGGCCCTGGGCCGACGTGCCGAGGATGGCGATTTTGCCGACCAGTTCGTTCTCGGGCAGCGTGCCGCGGATGATGTCGGTGGCGGAGATGTACTTGAACTTTGGTGATTCGCCGCGATAGGGCACCAGCGCCGTGGTCAGGAAATCCACGGGGATGCGTGTCGGGCCGATCTTGAGGCCCTTTGGGCCATGTTCCCAATTCTGGTCGCGCTGGTCGAAGTCCATGATGAGCGCGGCATTGTCGAGATAGGTCCGGTACATGGCGAGCGACAGCGCCTCGTAGTAACCGTCCTTGAACTTGGCCAGCATGGGCACGCGGCGGATGATGCCGTCCTGATCCAGGTCCGGCAGCAGGTGGCCGGTGTTGGCGGCGTTTTCCTGCAGCAACTTGATGTTGCCGCTGTAGCCATCGAGCTCGATGGCGACGATGTTGCGCTTGCGGTTTGACTTCGGGTCCTTGAAGGTGTCGCTGGTGAACGTGGGAAGCGGCAGGGCGCCGATCTGCAGCTTCGAGGAGGCCGCGATGTTGGACGATCCCACGAAGCCCAGCACGACCGGGTAGTTCTTGATGGTCTCGGCAAAGAGGGCGTCGTAGTCCAGATCCTTGCGCAGTTTCGGCATGATCGACTGAAACTCGGAACTGCCACGCAGCGCATCATTGGCAAGCTGTTCCAGGGTCTTCAGACCAGAGGTCTCATCGGGTTCAGAAAAGACGATGTCGTAGCCCAGCACCTTCAGCTTGTACTTGTCGAACGCCTGGCGGGTAAGCACGGCCATCTTGTCGCGCGGCCATGGCCAGCGTCCTTCGGCCTGAAGACTCTTCTCGTCCAGGTCGATGATGACCACCTTGTCTTCCACCGTGCGCGGCATCGTGAAGCGCAGCCGCGTGTCATACGCCTGCAACTCAAGCTGCCTGAAGAAGGTGACATTGATCATCCCGGTCTCGCACGCGATGAAGAAGAACACCAGCGCCAGACTCAGGGCTGCGCGGATGATCGCGTTGACCGAGTTGAAATATTTCTTCCAGAGCGTGGATAGCTGAAGGGCCATGGTCGTGTCTTTTAGTTGGTTTACGGACGGCCGGCAATCAAACCCGGACCTGGGCACCGCCCGCTCCCCCGGACGGCACGAAAACAATAGCACAGTGACCGCGGCGTCATCCATCAGGACGGGCAAAGTCCGCTATGCTGGACGCGACCGCGCCAAAGCGACCGGCAAAGACAGGTAACCGGGTGTGTGTGGTCCTTGCTGGTTACGGGTCGCACGTGGATCCGGATGTTGCCGCGCCTTGCGGTCCCCTCACGAATATTCGCAATGAACGAGAACGACTCGCTCCGCTCAGGCAAACAACGGGTTCCAGGCGAAAGCGCGGCGTCCACGCCCGTCTTGGATGCACCACGCGTCCGTCTCACCCATTACGCCTGGCTGTCGCTCGCGACATCGCTGGTGGTGATCGTGCTGAAGGTGAGTGCCTGGTGGGTGACGGGGTCGGTGGCCCTGCTTTCGGACGCGTTGGAAAGTGGCGTCAATCTGGTCGCCGCCTGTGTCGCGCTTGCATCGCTCGCCTACGCCAGCCAGGCGCCGGATGCGGACCATCCATTTGGTCACGACAAGGTCGAGTTTTTCTCCAGTGGTCTGGAGGGCGGGCTGATTTTCGTGGCCGCAGGGTTGATCCTGTGGACATCCGTGCCCAGGCTCTGGGCGCCGGTGCCGATCGAGTCAGCGGGGTTGGGTTTGGTGCTGGCGGTCATCGCGTCAGTGGCCAACGCGGTGTGCGCGGGCATTCTCTTGCGGGCGGGCAGGCGGCACCGGTCGATCACGCTCGAGGCGGACGGACGGCATTTGATGACCGATGTCTGGACCACGGCGGGCGTCGTGGCGGGACTCATGCTGGTCGCGGCGACCGGCCTTCATTGGCTGGATGCGGTCATCGCCATCGTGGTCGGGCTGCACATCCTCGCCGAAGGTTGGCGCTTGATGCGCCGCTCGTTTGATGGACTCATGGACAGAAGCATTCCCGACGACGAGCTGGCCCGTGTGCGCGCCGTGCTGGATCGGTTGCGGGATGGCGGCAACGACTACCACGCGTTACGCACCCGTCAGGCGGGCCGGCGTCACTTCATCGATGTGCATGTGCTGGTGCCCGGCGCGCTGTCGGTGCAGGCCGGGCATGATCTGGTGGAGCAAGTCGAAGCGGACCTGCGTGCCGCAGTCCCGCACGCGGAAGTCCTGATCCACCTCGAGCCGCTGGAGGATCCGCGCGCCTGGTCGGATCATCCAGCCTGAACGGCGATTCAGTTCACCGTCGAGATCGGCTCGCCCGCCGCAGTGGCGCGCGCGAGCCGCGCATGCTTATCCGCTAGCTGGGTCTCGCCCAGCTTGTTGAGCGCATCCGCAAGCAGCTCGTGTGCTTGACTGGCGTTGGGCCAGCGCGTGACGACCCTGTGCAGCGCGCGGGCGGCGCGCAGATGCTGCTGATCCTGCATCAACTGCTTGGCGCGGGCGATGCCCTGATTGGGCGTATCCAGCGGCACGGCGATGGAATTGTGGCCGTGGTTGTCCGTCCACAGGTTGCTGGGGCCGGCGAAGCTCGCTCCGGACAGGGTGAACGCTGCGGCGGCCAGCAGGACGGAAATTCTGCGCGACGTGGTCTGATTCATGTGTGCTCCATCAAGGGACTCGCAGCACGCGCTGCGTACTCATATTGATCTGGAGCATGCGGGAAGTTCGTGCCAGTCCGTGCCGCGTGGTTGCCGTGGCTCGCGAGCGTCACAGAAAACCGCATCGCGGGCGCTGATGGCTTCCGTGGAGTGGTTGCCGGCACAAATTGTTTCGGCGGGCGATACGCTGCGAATATTCGCGGTGATGAACAGCGACCGGGCCGGCGAAAAAGTCAGGGCTTGCGTTCGGCGCCCACCTGGCCAGGATAGAACACGCGCATTTCGGCCAGCGTGAACTTGAAGGTGCCCGCCTTCATCGATGGATCGGCCTCGACCAGCGCGCGCGCCTCCGCTTCATCGGCCGCTTCAATGATGACGAGGCCCTTGTCCGCATAGCGGGCGCCCATTTTGATGCGGCCCTCATCGCGAAGTTTCTTCAAATGCGCGGAGTGCTCGCGGAAGTACGCCTGCTGGCCCGGTGGCTTGGCCGCGTCCCACGACGGGCCGGTGGTGATCTCGATGGCGAAGAGTTTTGCCGCTGTCGCGGGCGGCGCCGCGGGTTTCGTCGCTTCCGCAGGCGCTTGCGCCCCTGCGGCGAACGACAAGGCGCAGATGAGCGAAGCGAATAGTCGCGCGATCACCATGCTGTGGGGCTGAAGAGATAGCCGTGCGGCCGAATGGTCTTGATGCGTGACGAGGCCACCGCATCATCGCCGAGCTTCCGGCGCAGACGGGAAATGCGCGAATCGATGGAGCGGTCGGTGCCGTCGTAGTCCAGTCCGCGCAACGCCTTCAGGATTTCATTGCGGGTGAGCACCTTGCCGGCATGAGACGCGAGGAGCCACAGGAGATCGAACTCGGCCGTGGTGAGGTCGATGTTGCGGCCGTTGAGATTCACCTCGCGGGCCACGAAGTGGATGCGCAGCTTGCCAAACTGCAGGGCTTCACTCTCGCTCGCCGGTTTCTCCGTATGAGTGGCGCGGCGCAGGATGGCTTTGATGTGGGCGAGCAGGACGCGCGGTTGCACCGGTTTGGCGAGGTAGTCGTCGGCGCCCAGTTCGAGGCCCAGGACCTGGTCGAAGTCCTCTTCCCGCGCGGTGAGCATGACGACCGGCGTCTCGCCGAGCGTGCCGCCCTGGCTGCGCAACTCGCGGCAGATTTCGAAGCCATCCTTGCCGGGCAGCATCACGTCCAGCACGATGAGATCGGGCTGCTCCTTCGCGATGCGATCCAGCGCGCGGTCGCCGCGCGACTCGCACATCACCTCCATGTCGTTCTTGGACAGGTAGTCCGCGATCAGGTTGGCGAGGCCGGTGTCGTCTTCGACCACCAGAACGCGATGCGACGTCGGCGCGACGGCGGAAGGCGGCGGGGGCAGGTTGGGTTGGGGCATGGGACGGCTTGCCTGCAGGTCCATGGGAAGCTCCTAGTTTAGCGGCTTTGTGGTTTGCGACCATCAGCCAGACTCGGCCGGGCAGCGGTTGTCACAACTGTGACTCAAGTCGTAACGTTAGACGCTTGCCGGAGCGGGGTGCGTAGCGGATTGTGCCGATCCCTGACGGTTCGTCACGACCGGGCTGCGGCCGGGCGCCAGGCGCCGCCATTCGATGACGATGCGCGCGCCGCCTGCGGGCGCGACGCCGATGCATGCCGTGCCGCCATGCCAGAGCGCGATCTGGCGCACGATGGCAAGCCCCATGCCGAACCCGCCGGTGGCGCGGTCGCGGCTCTTGTCCAGCCGGGTGAAGGGTTGAAAGAGGCGTTCATGTTCGCTCACCGGAATGCCCGGACCATCATCATCCACCGTGATGCGGTAATGCTCATCGGTTTGCGTCACGTCGACATGGATGGCTGTTTCGGCAAAGCGGAGGGCGTTGCGCAGAAGATTGGACAGCGCTCGGGCCATGTAGCGGGGCTCGCAGACCAGCTCGCTTAGCTGCAGATTGGCGCCGATGCGGATCGACTTGCCTTCGGCGTCGGCGAGCCGGCGCGCGGCATCAAGAATGTCTTCAAGCCACGGCGCCGCCGGCACCTTCACCAGCACGACATCGGGCGTGCCGCTTTCAAGCTTCGCATAGGTCAGAAGCTCGCTGGAGAGCTCATCGAGCTCATCGATGTCGCGATCCATCAGCGCGAGGTAGCGATCCTTGCCCTCAGCCGTTGGTTCATCCGTGGCGAGATGCTGGCTGAAGCGCAGCCGCGCCAGCGGCGTGCGCAGCTCGTGCGACACGGAATTGGTGAGCTCCTTCTGCGATTTCATGAGCGTGTTGATGCGCGCCGTCATTTCGTTGAAGCGGTGAGCGAAGTCGAACAGTGGCGAACTCCTGCGCATGTTGACCTGCACGTCGAGATCGCCGCCGCCCACCTTTTCGGCCGCGCCGCGCAACGCCATCAGGTCACGCCAGAACGGGCGCACCCAGAACCACAAGAGGAGCGCCACCATGAGGAACTCGATGGTCCAGTTGATGGCGTAGATTTCCCGGCGCATGTCGCGTGGCCCGGGGAATTCGAGCAGGATGCCTTGATCGCTGCCGCCGACGCGTTTCGAGAGGTAGAAGCCACCCTGTTTGCGTTCGTGGGTCACGATGCGGCCGTCATCGAATGCGGCCAGTCTGTCGCCACTCAGAGTGAAGCGGTCTTGCAGGGCGCTCCGGGATTCGAGGCTCAATGGCGTGCCAAATCCCGGTTTCATCTGTGCCACTTTCTCAGGCCACGTGGCTGGCGGAGAGCGCTTCAGCTCCTGCTCGATCATGAAGAACGCGCCGCTGAAGCGCTCGCGCACATTGACCGGCGCAGACAGCGAGCGAAAGTAGTCGATGACCTCCGTCTGGATGTAGAACGACACCACGAGGGTGGCGATCAGGAGCCCGTACATCTTGATGAAAAGACGAATCATGGTGAGTGACGAGCCAGGTTGAGTCCGTGATCAGGGCGGTGAGTCGGCGCGAAGCTACGGTGCGATCAGGGGTGGGGCCGAGAACGCGACCAGCGGACCGGTGTTCTCATCGGTTTCCGCACGCTGGATTTTGGGACAGTTCTCTTCGGCTGACATCGATACCCGCGTTGCAGTGTCGGGGCGCGTATCGGCGGGCGTCTTGGCCGCAGGTGCGGATTTGAGCGGTGCGGGCGTTGCGGGCGTTGCGGGAGCGGGTGCCGCAGGCTTCGCCGCGGCCGCTGGCTTGGCCGGGGGTGCGGGCCGCTCGTCCTTGGTCGTGCCGGGTGTGCAATTGCCCACGTGGAAGTCTGGATCGCAGGGGCCCGAGAGCGGGATGGCCGCCTGAGAGGGCGAAACAGCCATGAAGCCTGCGGACAGGAGCGCGGCAACGGCGTGGCGGAGAAGAGGCGTGGTGGGGCGGAAGCATCGCATGGCGGTCACCTTGGGCACGTTTCGTCCCAGCGACCCGTGATCAGTCGCCGCGCTTGAATCGTGGAAGTGGGGAAGGGCCATAAGAATACCCCGAAGGCCAAGCATGAAGCGTAAAGGAAGGATGAGTCGCGAACAGCTTTCCTACCTGTGGATTGAGTCGAGGACGCGATGGAAATGCTAGGCCGATTCATATGGCGATATGTAGCGGACCGTGATTCGATATGGGGGTTTTGCAACGAACTGTCAAATCTCGCGAGATTCACGAAAATACTCAATGGATTGAATGGGTTGATGCGAATATTCGCACTGCACATGGTGCGGTGACGCACATGTCGATCTGAACTCGCGTTGCTGAAAAACAACAACCGGCCCCCTTTCGAGGGCCGGCTGCAACACTTGCATGACTCGCTGACATCAGAACTTCAGTCGCACAGACCCGTAGACAAAGCGGGCGCGGGCGTCGTAGTACGACGGGTCGTAGCCTGCCTGGAACGTGGTCTGCTGATTGGTGAGTGGCGGGTTGGTGTCGAGCAGATTTTTCACGCCCAACGTGAACGTGAGGTTTTTCCAGCCACTGTATGTGCCCTGAACATCCCAAAGCGACATCGCGCTGACCGTGCGGAAGTTGTCGTTCGCGTCGGTGCCCACATCGCGATAAGCCGACTGGTGATTGTTCGCCAGCGTTGCGGTCCAAGGTCCCCTTTCCCAGGAGAGGCTGGCGTAGTGGCGCCATCTTGGTGTTGTTCCGCTCACGGTCGCACCAAAGTTGTTTGACACCGCGCCCAGGTAGGAACCATCAGTTTGCTGAGCGTCGTAGCGGGTGTAATAGGTACCGCTGATGTCGAAACGAACGCGTCCCCAGGACTTGGCCGGCGCCTTGTAGTGCGCCTCGACATCAAAGCCTTGGATGTGAATGTTGCCCAGGTTGAGGTAAGTGCCCAGGATTGACTGGATACGACCTGGCAGGTTGGGGAAGGCCGGATCCGCAGGGCCGCGTGTGACCAGGTTGCCGTACTGGGCGAGGTCACCCAGGATGGTTGTGTACGGGATGCCGTTGGTGATGGCGCCGTTCAGACGAATCTTGAAGTAGTCCGCCGAGAACGACCACTGAGTGCTGGGCTCGTAGACGACGCCTGCTGTCGCCTGTTCAGACTTTTCCGGGCGCAGCGCCGCGTTACCGCCCGTGATGATGGTGAACTGGGTGTCGCAGTCCAAGCCAACATTCTGGGTCACAGGGCAACGTACAGGGTCATCCGTGCCGGCCGGAGAGACCGTCGTGGCCTGCGGGATGAATAGCTGATAAAGGGAGGGTGCAAGGAAGCCTTTGCCGTAGGACGCGCGAGCCAGAATGTCCTTGGTCGGCTGCCAGCGTATCGATACTTTCGGATTGGTCGAATTGCCAAAATCGCTGTAGCGGTCCTGACGAACGGCGATGCTCGCTTCCAGCGATTTCAGGATTGGCAGGTTCAATTCAGCGAAGACTGCCTTCACGTCGCGTGAACCGGACAGATCGGGAAAGCTGCCGCCGAAGCCGGAAATGTTGCCGCTGCGAATCTGTGCCGCATAGCGCTGGTCCAGCTTTTCCTCACGGAAGTCAAAGCCGGCAGCAAAGGCGGCGCGACCGCCCGGCAGTGCGAAGAGCTCGCGTCCAGCCTTGGCGCCGAAGCCATACGACGTCGATTCGCCGTTGAGGACTTCGCCGTTGAAGTTTGTCGCGCGAATTTCCGCCGTGATGGCTGGCGTGTTGGGGCCGAAGAGATTCACCCTGCCGCTGTTGAGAATGGGCAGGAGCAGTGACGCATCGGGAAAGCCGCCGTTGATCTTCGACTTGACCTTGCCACGTGAGTGAAAGTACGACGCGTCCATATCCCAGCCGCTCCAGCCGCCTTTCAAACCCACGGAGAGTTGGTTTGATTCGTTGGTGTCGGTGGTGTCGCGCAAGCCCGCCTCAAACGCCCGCCAGCGCACATCGAGCGGCTGCCCATTGACGCCCGCGGCAATTGCTTGCGCGGTGGGGTAGAACGGACTGGAAGGCCGGATGAGAATGGTGGAGTCCGTGGTCGCGCCCGGTCCGAAAGGAAAGAGACTGGAGATCGGCACAGGCTGGATGACGTAGTTGTTCTCGTCCTTGGACGCGAGCAGCGTTGCATAGCCTTGCCAGTCGTTATTGATCTGGAATCGTCCAGAAACAAATGTGTTGAAGGTTTCCGTTTTCGGAATGCCCATGACACCCGGCGTCCGCGATGGGTCGTAACGGCAGGTTGTTCCCACGACAAACGAGGGTTCGCAGTTGGGGAAACCGATGACGCCGATGCCGCCGGTCGTGACGTTGCCGGGAAAAGTATTGCTGGAGAAGCCGACGAGTCCGATCTCGGGCCTGAACGAAGTCCGGGAGAAATCTCTATCCCGTTGATCGAGGCTTTTCTGGTTGTTGTAAGCGGCGGAAAAGACGATGTTGTAGCCATCCTTGACAAGGTCGCCCCAGCCGAAAGAACCGTTGGCCTGTTGCTGGTCACCGCCGCCACTGCGGGTGGGCACGCCTGCATAGACCGTTGCCTCGGCGCCTCGATAGTCGGTGCGGAGGATGAAGTTCACCACGCCGCCAATCGCGTCGGACCCGTAGATCGCGGAGGCGCCATCCTTCAGTACCTCCACGCGCTCGATGGCAGCCACCGGAATGACTGCGAGATTCACGCCTTGCACGCCCTGAACTTCGCCAGCAACGCCGTTGATCCGCTTGCCGTCGACCAGCACAAGCGTTCGACCGCCACCGAGACCGCGCAGCGAGGCGGTCTGGGCAGAAAAGGTGGATGAGCCAATCACGTTGCCGAGATTGACGTTGCCCGCGCTGTTGTTGGTGGAGAGGATGCTGAGCAACTCCATTGGGTTCGTGGCGCCCGAGCGGTCGATCTCCGCGCGTGTGATGACCGTGACCGGCAGTGCGGATTCGCCTTCGATGCGCTTGATGCTGGACCCGGTGACTTCAATCTTCTCGGTCTTGGGTGGCGGCGTGGTTTGCGCCAACACCGCCGTGTTGCTCGCAGCGGTGAAACTGATGAGGCCGATTGCCGCAAGTTGTTGGGTCAATCGGGCTGTTTTTGGTCTTTGCATTGCATTCCCTCTCGTATGGTGTGGAAAACGAGACGGATGCTACGGATCGTCACATGGCGTTCTGTACTGATTTGTGGCGGAGTTCGGTTTGAGCAGGGCGAAATATGTTCGAAATGCAACGCCCGGCCACATTCTGCTGCGAACCCATGCACACGGCAGTTGGAAAACAGGCGGCGCGACGTTAGAGGTGCGCCGCGACTTCGCCCGCGTGCGCGATGACCGCATCGGCCTGCCAGTCTTCAGGCGGATCGCCCGTACCGAGATAGCCCCACGCGGCGGCAAGCACGCGAATATTCGCGGCGCGCGCGGCCTGCACGTCGCGCAGGTCATCGCCAACGTAGAGGGCCGAGGCTGGCGTGACGTCCAGTTCGCGGCAGGCATGCAACAGCGGTTCGGGATGCGGCTTGGCGTGCGGCGTGGTGTCGCCGCACACAACGCAGGCGGCATGTTCGCGCAGGCCCATCGCGTCCAGAAGGGGCAGCGTGAAACGGCTGGCCTTATTGGTGACGATGCCCCAGGAGACGTTCGCTTGATCGAGTCGGGCGAGAAGATCCGGCATGCCGGGGAAGAGCACAGTCTCGGCGTAGACGTCCTGCTCGTAGTGGTCGAGGAACTCCGTCCGTAACGCGGGAAAGTCCGCGTCCTCCGGCTTGAGGCCGAAACCGACGAGCAGCATGCCGCGCGCGCCGCTGCCGACGTGGGTGCGAATATTCGCAACGGGAAGCGGCGGCATGCCGCGTCTGGAGCGCATGGCATTGAGTGCGCGCGCCATGTCGGGCGCGGTGTCGAGCAGAGTGCCGTCCAGATCGAACAGGACGGCTCGCGTGCGCCGGCTCACGAGGACACGGGCCTGCTTGCCTTCACGCTCGAATCAAGTCCAGCGGGCGAAAGCGTTGTGAAAACATGCCCGCCGCATTGCCGCCCCACCAATGTTCGATGAGCGTGGTGTAGAGCTGGCGGTAGTCGATGACCGGTTTGTCGCCGCCGATCCAGTGGACGTTGGCGATGGCGGGCGCCCGGCCGTGGAAGCCGCCGCGCACGCGACCGCCCATCAGGAACTGCGTGCTGGCCCAGCCATGCTCGGTGCCGCGCGCCTTGTTCTCGCGTGGCGAGCGGCCGAATTCGTCGTAGGTGGCGACCACGGTGGTCTCCCAGAGGCCGGCTTCCTTGAGCGCCGCGCGAAGAGCGATGAGTCCCGCGCCGAGGCGGCGCAAGCCCTCACCGTGATAGTCAAGCTGTTTCCAGTGGGTGTCAAAGCAGTGATGACGGTCGCCGTCCAACGAGTCAAGGGTGATGTGGATGGTGGGCAGCTCAGGCCGTGCTCTCGCGAGTTCCACCGCCGCGCGCAAGGCATGGCCGAACGGTTCCTCGGGAAACCGGGTCGCAAGATTGAGCGGCGGATACGACAGCAATGATCGGCCGGCAAGCGGCGGCGTGGTCACGTGTGTCGCCTTGCCAAAGTCGCGCACGGCCTGCAGCTCGCCAGGATGCGGGGCGTTGATGACGCGAAGCTTTCCGCCGCGAAAAGGGCCCATCGCGTCACCTTCGCGAATGTCGAGCGAGTCCAGTGCGACGGCATCGAAATCGCGATTCGCCAGCGTGGGCAGCAGCGCGCGCGTGGCCCAGCCGTCAAGCGAATATTCGTCGGGTCCCGTGCCGGTGACGAGACGCTCGTAATCGCTGTAGTGCTGATCGTGAACCTCGGGCAGGCCGATGCCTTGCACGATGGCCAGCTCCCTTTCAGCCCAGATGGGCTGAATCGACGCCAGCATCGGGTGCAGTCCGAAGCGCTCATCCAGCCGCACCGCGGCGTCGCGCGGCACGGCGATGTTGGGCCGCATGGCGTAGTACGCCTTGTCGGTGTACGGCACGACAGTGTTGTAGCCGTCGTTGCCACCCTTGAGATAGACGAGGATGAGCCGGCGGGGCGCGTCCGCACCCTGCGCCCAGGCCGGCAATGCGCCGCTCGCCGCGATCGCAGCCATTGACGCGAGAAATTGCCGGCGCGGCTGTCGCATCATTCCGGCTTTCGGCAACCGACGAGGTAGTTCACGTCCACATCGCGTCCCAACGCATAGACCTGGGTGAACGGGTTGTAGGTCATGCCGGTGAGGTCGTCGACATCCAACCCCGCCTGGCGCGCCATGGCCGACAGCTCGGCGGGGGTGAGGAAGCGCGCGTAATCATGCGTGCCACGCGGCAGGAGACGCAGCACATATTCCGCGCCGATGATGGCGAAGAGATATGACTTGGGATTGCGGTTGATGGTGGAGAACCACACCCAGCCGCCCGGTTTGGCAAGCGTGGCGCAGGCGCGCACAGTGGATGCGGGATCAGGCACATGTTCCAACAATTCCATGCAGGTCACGACGTCAAAGTGTCCCGGTGTTTCTTGGGCCAGGTCCTCCGCCGCAGTGAGACGGTAGTCAACCGTTTGGCCGGATTCCAGTAGGTGGAGTTTGGCGACGCCCAACGGTTTTTCCGAAAGATCGATGCCAGTGACTACAGCGCCGCGCGCCGCCATGCTCTCGGCGAGAATGCCGCCGCCGCAGCCCACGTCGACAATCCGCTTGCCTGAGATGCCGCCGACTTTCCGCTCGACATGGGCCAGCCGCAACGGATTGATGTCGTGCAGCGGTTTGAACTCGCTTTCGGGATCCCACCAGCGCGAGGCGAGCGCCCCGAACTTGGCCAGCTCGGCGGGGTCCGCGTTCACGGTTGTATGCGTGCTTTCCATTCTTGCGCCTTGGCAATCAGTGCCTGTTCACTCACCCGCGTAAGAACCCGGTCGGCCAGCAGAAGTTCGCCGTCGACCCAGACATGGCTCACATTCTCGCTCGCGGCGGCGTAGACGAGATGGGAGATGACATCAAAACAAGGTGCCGTCTCGGCGCGGGAGAAGTCGAGCGCGGCGAGGTCGGCCCGCTTGCCCGGCTCAATGGAGCCGATGCGATCCGAGAGTCCCAGCGCGGTGGCCGCGTTGATCGTGGCCATGGCCAATGCGTCGGCGGCCGGCACTGCGCTGGCGTCACCCGAGGCGCCTTTTGCCAGCAGCGCCGCCAGACGCATCTCGGCCAGCATGTCCAGACGATTATTGCTGGCCGCGCCATCGGTGCCGATGCCCACGTTCACAGCCGCGCGCGACAGCTCGGAGATGGGTGCGATGCCGCTTGCAAGCTTCAGATTCGACGCGGGGCAGTGCGCGACATGTGCGCCCTGACGGGCCATGAGCTCAATTTCGGTCGCTGAAAAATGCACCGAATGCACCGAAATCAGCCTTGAATTGACGAGACCCAGGTCATTGAGGCGCGCCAGAGGCCGCCTGCCGTGCGCCTTGACGCCGTCAGCAACTTCGCCGGCAGTTTCGTGGATGTGAATGTGAACCGGCACATCCAGGTCGGCGGACAGTCGCGCGATGCGTTCGAAGGTCCGGTCTGAAATCGTGTAAGGCGCATGCGGGCCGAATGTGAAGTTGAGGAGCGGCTCGTGGCGGAGCGAGTCGCGGGTGGCGAGACCCTTTTCAAGATACTCGTCCGCCGACTTCGCGTAGGCGGACGGAAACTCGATGGCCATCATGGCTATGCAGGCGCGCATGCGCATTGAAAGCGCGGCCTCGGCGGTCGCCTCGGGAAAGAAATACATGTCGTTGAAGCAGGTCGTGCCGCTCTTCAGCATGTCGGCGCACGCGAGCTGCGCGCCGTCGCGCACGAACTCGGGGCTTACGTGGACCGACTCGGCCGGCCAGATGTGCTCGCTGAGCCACTTCATAAGCGGCTGGTCGTCCGCCAGGCCGCGCATGAGGCTCATTGCCGAGTGCGTGTGGAGATTGATCAGGCCCGGAATCAGGACGTGATCGGGCAGATCGATGCTCGGCCAGAGCGAATATTCGCGCAGCGCCTCGGCCTTTGGCAGCAGGGCGACGATTTCGCCGTCGCGCACGGCGAGCGCGTGATCGGTCAAGGTCACGCCATGCGGGCGCACCGGCACGATCCAGCGAGGGAGAAGCAATACTTCGTTCATGGAGTCGGCATCGTAGCCACAAAAAAGAAGCCCCGCACGGGGCGGGGCTTCGGGAGGACTTGAGCGTCCGGATTATTGCTTCACGCCCTTGAACTCGACTTCAACGCGGCGGTTCTTGGCGCGACCGTCGGCCGTCTTGTTGGTGGCGACCGGCTGGGTCTCGCCCTTGCCGAGCGTGGTGACCTTGTTGCCGGCGACACCCTTGCTCACCAGGTAGTCCTTCACCGCATTGGCGCGACGCTCGGACAGCTTCTGGTTGTAGGCTTCGGAGCCGATTGAATCGGTGTGACCCGTGGCGATGATCACTTCGACATCGATGCCAGCCAGCTTGGCGACGGCGTCGTCGAGGCTCTTTTTGCCTTCTGGCTTCAACACGGACTTGTCGAAGTCGAACAGGGCTTCAGCCTGGATGGTGATGGCCTGCTTGACCGAGGCGGGTGCCTTGGGCGCTTCAGCGGGTTTGGCGGGCTCAGCAGGCTTCGCCGGCTGGGCGGGTTTTGCCGGTTCAGCCGGCTTGGCAGGTTCAGCCGCCTTCTTCGGCATGCAGTCAGGATGGTTGACGCCGGAAGACTGCACGCAGTTGCCGGAGGCATCGCGAACCGGGGTGCCCGCAGCGTCGGTCACATTCGGGGTCACGCCTGCGAAGGCCAGGCCTGAAACGGCCAAGGCAGCGAGGCCGAGGACCAGCATGTTCGTTTTGGAGGTCTTCATTTGATGCTCCCAAGAGGTAAGAGGAAATTATTGTCGGTGCAGATTGCTATGTGAATGTTGCAGCAATTGCCGCCGTTGCAACCCGTTTTCCGGGTTTGCGAGCGGCGTGAAGCGCTTTTTGAGCCAAATAAATCATACACGATAGGTCTTTTCAGGCACAACCGCAGCGTCGGGAAATGCGCAACACCCGAGGCCGATGAGTTGTGCGGATGCAACAGTCCGGGTACACAACCTATTGTGGTTTCCCGGTCTCCCGACCCCGGGAAAAGAAGGCGGGATGTGTTACGATTGGCGGTTGCCTTGGCCCGGAGAAAGTCGTCGGTGTCAGGCTGAAAACTATTCAAATTCAGGAAGTTAGAGTCATGGAATCGTTCGCCAAGGAAACCCTGCCGGTCAGTCTTGAAGAGGAAATGCGTAAGTCGTACCTGGACTATGCGATGAGCGTGATCGTGGGGCGGGCCTTGCCGGATGTGCGTGATGGGTTGAAGCCGGTGCATCGGCGTGTGTTGTATGCGATGCACGAGCTCTCGAACGACTACAACAAGCCCTACAAGAAGTCGGCTCGCATCGTCGGTGACGTCATCGGTAAGTACCACCCGCACGGCGATACGGCGGTCTACGACACCATCGTGCGCATGGCGCAGGACTTTTCGCTGCGCTACCCGCTCATCGATGGCCAAGGTAACTTCGGCTCTGTCGATGGCGACAATGCGGCGGCCATGCGCTACACCGAAATCCGCATGGCTCGCATCGCCCATGAAATGCTGGCCGATCTGGACAAGGAAACCGTCGACTTCGGCCCCAACTACGACGGCAGCGAAAAAGAGCCGCTGGTGTTGCCGGCCAAGGTGCCCAACCTGCTGGTGAATGGTGCGACCGGTATCGCAGTGGGCATGGCCACCAACATTCCACCGCACAATCTGAATGAAGTCGTCGAAGGCTGCCTCGCGGTGCTGAAAGACCCCGAGATCGACATCGAGGCGCTCATCAAGTTGATTCCGGCGCCTGACTTCCCGACAGCGGGAGTCATTTATGGACTCGATGGCGTCCGCGATGGTTACCGCACCGGTCGGGGTCGAGTGGTCATGCGTGCCCGCTGCCACTTCGAGGACCTCGAGAAGGGTGGCCGCCAAGCCATCATCGTCGACGAGTTGCCCTATCAGATCGGCGGCGACCAGATCCTCAACAAGATCAACGAACTGGTCAAAGACAAGAAGCTGGAAGGCATTTCCGATCTGCGCAACGAGTCGGACAAGAAGGGCATTCGTCTCGTCATCGAGTTGAAGCGCGGCGAAGTGCCGGAGATCGTGCTGAACAACCTGTACAAGCTCACGCAAATGCAGGAGACGTTCGGCATGAACATGGTGGCGCTGGTCGACAACCAGCCCAAGCTGCTCAATCTGAAACAATTCCTGACCAATTTCCTGCGCCATCGTCGCGAAGTGGTGACGCGCAGAACCGTGTTCGAGTTGCGCAAGGCGCGCGAACGCGGGCACGTGCTCGAGGGACTGGCCGTTGCATTGTCAAACGTCGACGAGATCATCGCGCTCATCAAGGCGGCGGCCACGCCAGCCATCGCCAAGGAGCAGTTGATGTCCAAGACCTGGCGCTCGACGCTGGTTGAAGACATGCTGGCGCGCGCATCTGCGGAGGCGTTTCGCCCGGAAAACCTGCCGCGCGAATTCGGCCTCTCCAAGCAGGGCTACCGTCTTTCCGAAGTGCAGGCGCAGCGCATCCTGGAAATGCAGTTGCAGCGCCTCACCAACATGGAGCAGGATAAGATCACTGGCGAGTACAAGGAAGTCATCGCCAAGATAGAGGACCTGTTGGACATTCTCGCCAAGCCCGAACGGGTCACGGCCATCATCGTCGACGAGCTGAATCAGGTGAAGGATCAGTTTGGCGACAAGCGCCGTTCGGAGGTCGTGGTCAATGGTCAGGAAATGTCCATGGAGGATCTGATCGCCTCCGAGGAAGTGGTGGTCACGCTCTCTCATGCCGGCTACATCAAATACCAACCGGTGGCCGACTACCGGGCGCAGAAGCGCGGTGGCCGCGGCAAGCAGGCGACCGCGACCAAGGAAGACGACTTCATCGAAACCTTGTTCATCGCCAACACCCACGACTATGTGCTCTGCTTCTCCAACAAGGGGCGGGTGTACTGGGTCAAGGTCTATGAGATCCCCCAGGGCTCGCGCGCATCGCGCGGCAAGCCGATCGTGAACCTGCTGCAAATGTCCGCGGGCGAGAAGATCAGCGCCGTGTTGCCGGTGAAGGAGTTCTCAGAGGACAAGTACGTGTTCTTCGCGACCGCCGAGGGCACGGTCAAGAAGACCGCGCTCAGCGAGTACTCGAACCCGCGCAAGGCCGGCATCATCGCCATCGCCATTGACGAAGGCGACACCCTTATCGGCGTGGCGCTGACCGATGGCAAGCACGACGTGATGCTGTTCTCCGATGAAGGCAAGGCCGTGCGCTTTGATGAGAACGATGTCCGTTCCATGGGCCGCGACACGCGTGGCGTCCGCGGCATGAATCTGGCCAAGGGCGGCAAGGTGATTTCCATGCTGGTGGCCGAGGATGAGCAGCAGTCCGTGCTGACCGCGACCGAGAATGGTTACGGCAAGCGCACCTCAATCGTCGAATACACCCGCCACGGCCGTGGCACGCAGGGCATGATCGCCATCCAGACTTCCAGCCGCAATGGCAAGGTGGTGGCCGCCACACTGGTGCGCGCGGACGACGAGATCATGATGATCACCACTGGCGGCGTGCTGATCCGCACCAAGGTGAAGCAGATTCGGGAAATGGGCCGTTCGACCCAGGGCGTCACGCTCATCAATCTGGACGAGGGCCAGAAACTGTCCGGGTTGCAGAAAGTCGTGGAGTCTGACGAAGAGGGAGATGAGGCATGAGAAAGTTGATTCAAGGTGCTTGTTTTGTACTGGCCGCCGCCTTCACCCATGCGGCCAGTGCGGGCGAGCCGATAGATGCCGCCAAGGAGGCGGCGTTGAACCGGTTGTTCGATGCCATGGACTTCGAGAAGACTCTGCAGCAAACCATGGGTGCGATGAAGGCGGCGTTGCCGCAGCAGATGGCGGCGGGCGCGCGTGGCGCGATTGAACAATCCGGGATGTCTGAAGAGAAAAAACGGGAAGCGCTGACCAAGCTGGACGAGGAAATGCCGAAGTTGGGCGCCACGCTGATGGATCAATTTCTGGGCAAGGAATTTCTGGATGATGTGCAGAAGTCCACGATCCAGATCTATGGCCGTCATTTCACGACCGCGGAAATCGATGAGCTTGCCGCGTTCTATCGTTCACCCATCGGCAAGAAAATGATGACCAAGCTGCCAGTGATCACGCAGGAATCCATGCAGTTCACCATGCAACAAGTGCAAAAGCGCATACCGCTCATCCAGCAGGAGGCGATGAAGCGCTTCGGTCCAGCGCCCGTCAAGTAGCACCCCGTGGCCCGCATTTTCAATTTTTCCGCGGGTCCGGCCGCCATCCCCGAGCCCGTGCTGAAGCAGGCGCAAGCCGAGCTGCTCGACTTCAACGGCACAGGCATGTCCGTGATGGAAATGAGCCATCGCGGCAAGGTGTTCATGGCAGTTGCGGAAGAGGTTGAACGCGACTTCCGCACGCTGCTCGGTATCCCCGCCGGCTACAAGGTATTGTTCCTGCAGGGTGGCGGCAAGGGCGAGTTTTCGTTCATCCCGCTCAACTTGCTGCGCGGCAAGACGTGCGCCGACTACGTGAACACGGGCCACTGGTCCGCTGGCGCCATCAAAGAAGCGGGGAAGTATTGCCAGGTTCATATCGCGGCATCGAGCGAGAGTCAGAAGTTCACGCGCGTGCCGCCGCAGGCGGAGTGGCGCCTTTCGCCCGACGCCGCCTACGTGCATACCTGCACCAACGAAACCATCCATGGCGTCGAGTATTTCTGGACGCCGAACACGGGCGATGTGCCGCTGGTCGCGGACATGTCCTCGCACATCTTGTCGCGGCCCATCGATGTCAATCGCTATGGCTGCATTTATGGCGGCGCGCAGAAGAACATCGGACCGTCCGGGCTCACGTTCGTCATCGTGCGCGAAGATTTGCTGGGTGGCGCGCATCCACTCACGCCGTCAGTGTTCGATTTCACCCAGCAGGCGGCCAACGACTCCATGCTGAACACGCCGCCGACATTCGCCATTTATCTCGCGGGCCTCACCTTCAAATGGTTGCAAGCGCAGGGCGGGCTCGCCGGCATCGAGCTTGCGAATATTCGCAAGGCGGCGCTGCTCTATCGTTGCATCGATGAATCGGGCGGGTTCTATACCAACCCGGTCGCCCGCGCGGACCGCTCACGCATGAACGTGCCGTTCGTGTTGAACGACGATGCCTTGAACAGCGCGTTCCTCGCCGGTGCCGAGGAAGCGGGCCTTGCCGGCTTGAAGGGGCACAAGGCGGTCGGCGGCATGCGCGCTTCGATCTACAACGCCATGCCGCTCGCGGGTGTCGAAGCGCTCGTGGACTACATGAAGGACTTCGCCGCGCGCAACGGCTGAGCCTTCCGTTTTCGCTGCCGCCGTCGGGTAAACTTGCGTGCTCTTGCTCATCGCGACGTTGAGCCCCGATTTCTGATCTGCCGAGTAGCCCCGTGTCCGCCAAGCCCGAGTCGTCACCGCCCGTTCCGTCCGCCCAGCTTTCCCAGCTGCGTGAAGCCATCGACTCGCTCGATGGCGAGATTCTCAAGCGCTTGAATGAGCGCGCGGCGCTGGCGCGAAAGGTGGGCAGCCTGAAGGTGGGGCAAGCCTACCGCCCGGAACGTGAGGCGCAGGTGCTCCGCCGCATCAAGGAGCTCAATCAAGGGCCATTGCCCGACGAGGTCGCGGCGCGCCTCTTCCGCGAAATCATGTCGGCCTGTCTCGCGCTTGAGCGGCCGATCACGGTGTCGTACCTGGGTCCTGCCGGCACATTCAGCGAAAAGGCGGCCATCAAGCACTTTGGCGAGGGCGCCGACACGCTGCCTTGCCCCAGCATCGACGAGGTGTATCGGGCCGTGGAGTCCGGCGCCGCCGACTTCGGCGTCGTGCCTGTCGAAAACTCCACAGAAGGTGCGGTGGGTCGTTCGCTGGATCTGATGCCTCAGAGCACCATGAACATCTGCGGTGAGGTGCTGGTGCGCATTCATCATCACCTCATGAGCCGCGCGCAGTGCGATTTCAAGG
The DNA here is from genome assembly GCA_016791265.1 of Betaproteobacteria bacterium. Classification (GTDB taxonomy): domain Bacteria; phylum Pseudomonadota; class Gammaproteobacteria; order Burkholderiales; family Usitatibacteraceae; genus JAEUMY01. Next base: position 23,979 of record JAEUMY010000020.1, on the reverse strand, counting down.
CGATCAGCCGGGTCTTCTCCCACGGACAGTCGCTCGCGCAATGCCACGAGTGGCTGAACAACAGTCTGCCCAACGCGGAGCGTGTCGCAGTGTCCTCGAACGCGGAGGCCGCGCGCCGCGCCTCGGTCGAACCCGGCACCGCCGCCGTGGCGGGCGACACCGCCGCCCAACACTACGGACTTTCGCTCCTCGCAAGCAACATCGAAGACGAGCCCAACAACACGACTCGTTTTCTGATTCTCGGCAACTACCACCCGGCGCCGTCAGGCAAGGACAAGACCTCGTTGGTGCTGTCGGCGAAAAATCGCGCGGGCGCTGTCTACGAAATGCTGACGCCCTTCGCGCAGCGCGGTGTTTCCATGACCAAATTCGAATCCCGACCTTCACGCGTCGCCATCTGGGAATATCTGTTTTTCGTTGACGTCGAGGGACATCGTGACGACGCCAATCTCGCCGAAGCGCTGAAAGAGCTGCGAAGCGTGGCCGGCTACGTCAAAGTTCTCGGCTCGTATCCGCAAGCGGTCATTTGACCGATTCAAGCGGCAGGCCCGAACACTGCTCAACTCGCAACGCCCCAATCAATAATCGCCCATCGCAAAGTCTCGGAACCATGGATCTGACCCAACTCGCCCCTGCGAATATTCGCACCATCGCGCCTTATGCTCCCGGCAAACCGATTTCCGATGTGGCACGCGAACTGGGCATGGCCGAGGCCGACATCATCAAGCTCGCGTCGAACGAAAACCCGCTGGGGCCGTCACCCAAGGCGCTCGCCGCGATTCGGTCGGCATTGAATGATCTCGCGCTCTATCCCGATGGCGGCGGCTTCGCGTTGAAGGCCGCCATTTGCAAGCGGTTCGACGTGCGACCCGAGCAGATCATTCTGGGTAACGGTTCCAACGATGTGCTTGAACTTGCCGCACGCACCTTCTTGCAACCCGGTGACTCGGCCATCTATTCGCAACATGCGTTTGCCGTGTATCCGCTGGTGACGCAGGCCGTCGGCGCCACCGGCATCGAGGTGCCGGCCAGGGATTTCGGCAACGACCTCGATGGCATGCTGGCCGCCATCCGGCCGGACACGAAACTCATCTTTCTCGCCAATCCCAACAACCCGACGGGCACCTTCGTATCGGGTGCGGCGCTGCATGCCTTTCTCGCGCGAGTGCCGGAGCGCGTGTTGGTGCTGGTGGATGAGGCTTACGGCGAATACCTCTCCGGGAACGATGCCTACAACAGCGTGCCGTGGCTTCAGGCGTTTCCCAATCTCATTCTGTCGCGCACGTTGTCCAAGGCCTTTGGCCTGGCCGGCCTGCGCATCGGCTTCGGGTTCGCGCAACCGGCGCTCATCGATCTCATGAATCGCGTGCGCCAGCCGTTCAACGTGAATCACCTCGCCATGGTCGCGGCTGTCGCAGCGTTGGCGGATGAAGGCTTCATCGAGCAGAGCCGGGCGCTCAACACGGCGGGGCTCGGCATGCTGCGCAAGGCCTTTGACCAGCGCGGCATCGCCTATCTGCCTGCGTTTGGCAACTTCATCACCTTCAAAGTCGGCGCCTCGGCGCGGCAGGTCTTCGAGTCCTTGCTGAAGCAGGGCGTGATCGTGCGACCCATTGCGGGCTATGGATTGCCGGACTATCTGCGCGTCACCATCGGCACAGCGGCTCAGAACGAGCGCTTCCTCAAGGCACTGGATGATGCGCTGGATGCCGCGCTGGCCGGGCGCTGAGCGATGCCGCTGCCACGTCTCGCCGTTGTCGGCGTTGGTCTCATCGGTGGGTCGTTTTCCCTCGCGCTGAAGCGGGCTGGCGCGGTGGCTGAAGTGGTCGGCCTGGGTCGCGCGCCGCTGGATGAAGCGCTTCGTCTGGGCGTGATCGATCGCGCCGCTGCGAATATTCGCGATGCGGTGACAGCCGCCGATGTCGTGCTGCTGGCGACACCGGTCGGACAGATGCCTCAGCTATTTGCCGCCATTCGCGACGTGCTGCCGCCTGGTTGTCTCATCACCGATGCGGGCAGCACCAAGCAGGACGTGATTGGCGCCGCGAAAGCCGGCCTCGGCGAACGTGTGAGTCAGTTCGTTCCCGCCCACCCCGTCGCCGGTCGCGAGAAGTCGGGTGTTGCCGCCGCCGAGCCGGCGTTGTTCGAAGGTCGGCATGTTGTATTGACGCCATCAGCGGATCAGCGTGCCGAGGATGTCGACCGCATCGCCGCGCTCTGGCGTGCCTGCGGCGCGCGCGTGTCGACCATGACGCCGACGCAACATGACGCCGTGTTCGCGGCGGTCAGCCATTTGCCGCATATGCTGGCCTACGCGCTGGTGGACGACATCGCCGCGCGCCCGAATGCGGATGAACTTTTCGCTTTCGCCGCCGGCGGCTTTCGCGACTTCACCCGCATTGCCTCGTCATCGCCGGAGATGTGGCGGGACATCGCGCTCAATAATCGCGAGGCGCTGCTGTGCGAAATCGACAGCTATGGTGACAAGTTGGCGGCGCTGCGTGCCCTGGTGGCTGCCGGTGATGGCCCGGGATTGGAGCGCTTGATGGCCCGCGCCCGTGACAGGCGTGACGCGTGGCTGGCTCGCTTCAACGTGGGCGCGGAGAATACGGCGGAATGACTGACCACATTGAATTGCAACCTGCCGCAAGGCTGGCGGGCGAGATGCATCTCCCGGGCTCGAAGAGCATCACCAACCGGGTGCTCTTGCTGGCAGCGCTGGCACAAGGCGAAACCGTGCTCGATGGTGTCCTGGATTCCGACGATGCGAAGGTCATGCTGGACGCCTTGCGCGCCTTGGGTGTCGGTCTGGATCACCTGGGCGGCACGCGCTGGCGGGTCCAAGGGGTGGGCAGATTTCCGCAGAAGCAGGCCGACATATTCGTCGGCAATTCCGGACTATCCATCCGCACGCTGGCTGCCGCGCTGGCGCTGTCCGGCGGCATCTATCGTCTGCACGGCGTGCCGCGGATGCACGAACGCCCCATCGGCGATCTTGTCGTTGCGCTGCAGGAATGGGGTGCGAATATTCGCAGCGAGCAGCACGCGGGCTACCCGCCACTTCTCATTGGGCCGCCGCGTGCTGCCGCTTTGCGTAGCACCTGGGTGAAGGGCGATGTCTCGAGTCAGTACCTCACCGGGCTGCTCCAGGCCGCGCCGCTGGCGGCGAGCGGCGGCGACGTCTGCATCAAAGTGCAGGGCGAACTCATTTCGAAGCCCTACATCGAAATCACCCTGAATCTCATGCAGCGCTTTGGTGTGGCGGTGAAGCGTGAAGGCTGGAGTCGGTTCACCATTCCACAGGGCAGCGCCTACACCTCGCCCGGCACGCTCGCAGTGGAGGGGGATGCATCGTCGGCATCCTACTTTCTGGCCGCAGGGGTCATCGGTGGCGGGCCGGTGCGGGTGCATGGCATCGGCCGCGACAGCATCCAGGGCGATGCGCGCTTCGCCGATGTGCTGGCGACCATGGGCGGACGCATCACCTGGTCTGAACAGTGGGTCGAGGCGTCACGCGACCTTCAATCGCCGATCAGTGCCATCGATTTCGATGCCAACGAGATTCCCGACGCTGCCATGACCTTGGCCGTCGTCGCATTGTTTGCCGACGGGACGACGACGCTGCGCAATATCGCGAGCTGGCGCGTGAAGGAGACGGATCGGCTGGCAGCCATGGCCGCTGAGCTGCGCAAGCTGGGCGCGGGTGTGGAGGAGGGGGCGGACTGGATACGCGTCACCCCGCCTGTGCAGTGGCGGCAGTCGGTCAGCGGCATCGATACCTACGATGATCACCGCATGGCCATGTGCTTCTCGCTCGCCAGCCTCTCGGGACGTGCGATTCGCATCAATGAGCCGGGCTGCGTGGCGAAGACTTTTCCAAGTTATTTCGAAGTGTTCAATTCGCTGGTGCGGCCGTTGCGCTGAATCCAACTGATTGAAAAGAACAGGCTCATTGAATCAGACAATGAATCCGCCGCCGCAGACTGAGGTCGTAAGCCCCGGGTTCTTCATACCGGTCATCGCCATCGATGGCCCGTCCGCGTCGGGCAAGGGCACTGTCGCCCAAAGTGTTGCCGGGCGACTGGGGTTTCATTATCTCGACAGCGGCGCGCTGTACCGGCTGAGTGCATTGGCCTGCGTTCGGCGCGGGGTCGATTTGGCGGACGAAGTCGCCGTGGCCAAACAGGCCGCTCAGCTCGACATGCGCTTCCAGGGTGATCAGATATTCCTTTTTGATCAGGACGTTGGCGATCAGATTCGCACCGAACAGTGCGGCGTGGACGCTTCACGTGTGGCGGCTTACCCTGCGTTGCGCGCAGCGCTTGAGAAAAAACAAAGAGAATTCAAGAGGTTGCCTGGCCTGGTGGCGGATGGACGTGACATGGGCTCGGTGATTTTTCCCGATGCGACGCTCAAGATATTCCTGACTGCAACCGCTGAGGCACGCGCCGAGAGGCGGACTAAGCAGTTGAAAGAAAAAGGAATGTATGCAAAAATGCACGACGTTATTGAAGAGTTGCAACGCCGCGACTTGAGGGATAGTTCAAGATCGGTGGCGCCACTCAAGCATTATCCCGATGCAAAATTGCTCGACACGACGCAGCTTTCGATTGAGCAGGCGGTCAATCAAATCCTTGATTGGTATCGCGAAATTTCACCGGTGCGTGCTCCGTAGTCCTTGCGGTCGGTAACCTGTCGTATCCGCAGCATCCAGCAGCACCTGGCAACACACCGGCGTCGTTGTTCGATCAGTTCCGCTGAATCGAGAGCATGTTTCTCTCAAAAATTCAGTGGCTTGCGTGAATCGAATCTCGGCAATGTTCAACGCTCGCGGCTCCCCGCCCCGAGCATCAACCCGCAGGTCCCAGAGGTCCCATTTATGTCTCCCGCAACCCAAACTCAATCCTCCTCCAACGCCGGCATGGAAAGCTTTGCCGCCCTGTTCGAGGAATCCCTGACGCGCCAGGAAATGCGCGAAGGCGAAATGATCACCGCCGAAGTGGTTTCGATCGACCAGAACATCGTGGTGGTGAACGCCGGCCTCAAGTCCGAGAGCGTGATCCCCGTTGAAGAATTCAAGAATGACCGTGGTGAACTCGAAGTCAAAGTGGGCGACTTCGTCACCGTGGCCATCGAAAAGCTGGAAGACGGCTACGGCGCGACCAAGCTGTCGCGTGACAAGGCCAAGCGCCTCGCCGCCTGGCACGACCTCGACCAGGCCTTGGAAAAGGCTTCGCTGGTCAAGGGCGTGGTGTCCGGCAAGGTCAAGGGCGGCCTCACCGTCATGGTGAACGGCATCCGCGCCTTCCTGCCCGGCTCGCTCATCGACATCCGTCCCATCAAGGACACCGGCCAGTTCGAAGGCAAGGAACTGGAATTCAAAGTCATCAAGCTGGATCGCAAGCGCAACAACGTGGTCGTGTCCCGCCGTGCCGTGATGGAAGAGTCCGCCGGTGTCGAGCGTCAGGCCCTGTTGGAGACGCTGAAGGAAGGTGCCGTGGTCAAGGGCATCGTCAAGAACATCACCGACTACGGTGCGTTCGTGGATCTGGGTGGCATTGACGGCCTGCTCCACATCACCGACCTCGCATGGCGTCGCGTGAAGCACCCGTCGGAAGTGCTGGCTGTGGGCGATGAAGTCGAAGCCAAGATCCTCAAGTTCGACCAGGAAAAGAACCGCGTCTCGCTGGGCATGAAGCAGCTGGGCGAAGACCCGTGGGTGGGCCTGGGTCGTCGTTACCCGCAGGGCACCCGCCTGTTCGGCAAGGTCACGAACCTCACCGACTACGGCGCGTTCATTGAGATCGAACAAGGCATCGAAGGTCTGGTACACGTGTCCGAGATGGACTGGACCAACAAGAACGTTCATCCGGCCAAGGTTGTGTCGCTGGGCGACGAAGTCGAAGTCATGATCCTCGAGATCGACGAAGACCGCCGCCGCATTTCGCTGGGCATGAAGCAGTGCATGGCCAACCCGTGGGAAGAGTTTTCGATGTCCCACAAGAAGGGCGAGAAGGTCAAGGGCACGATCAAGTCGATCACCGACTTCGGTGTCTTCATCGGCCTGCCGGGCAACATCGACGGTCTGGTGCACCTCTCCGACCTCTCCTGGAATACTGCCGGCGAAGAAGCCGTCAAGAACTTCAAGAAGGGCGAAGAGATCGAGGCGGTTGTGCTGGCCATCGATGTCGAGCGCGAGCGCATCTCTCTGGGCGTGAAGCAGCTGGATGATGATCCCTTCTCCAACTTCGTGACGGCCAACGACAAGGGTGCGCTGATCAAGGGCACTGTGAAGGCCATCGACCCGAAGGGCGCCACCATCCAGGTCGCGGAAGGCATTGAAGCCTACCTGCGTGCCTCGGAAGTGTCGCGCGAGCGTGTGGAAGACATCCGCTCCCACCTGAAGGAAGGCGATGAAGTCGAGGCGGTGATTGTCAACATTGATCGCAAGAGCCGTTCGATCAATCTGTCGATCAAGGCCAAGGATGCCGCGGATGAGAAGGACGCCATGAAGAAGATGGCGGAAGATGCGCCGTCCAACGCTGGTACCACCAACCTGGGTGCCCTGCTCAAGGCCAAGCTGAACAAGGGCAGCGAATAACAACAGCGGGACCCAATGCATCGGCGGGGCGGCTGCGTTTTGGTTGGCCTCGCCGGGCATGCGGAGTGGAAATGTCGATGACCAAGTCGCAGTTGATCGAGATCCTGTCGGCGCGGCACAGCCAGCTTGCGCCCAAGGATGCCGAACTCGCGGTGAAGACCATGCTGGATGCCATGGCGCATGCGCTGGCCAAGGGCGACCGCATCGAGATTCGGGGATTTGGCAGTTTCGGGCTCAATTACCGGCCGCCGCGCACGGGACGCAATCCCAAGACCGGTGAGAAGGTTCAGGTGCCCAAAAAATATGTCCCGCATTTCAAGGCGGGCAAGGAATTGCGCGAACGGGTGGACTTGGCCGCAGCCAATGGCGCGCCCATTCTCGACACCGGCAACGACGTGGATGACGAGGATTGAAACGCGCATTCAGGAACACGGGGCGGCGAGATGAAAGTCTTGGCCGCTTTTTTTTCGCGATGTCGCGCGGGGGCTGCCACGTCACCCGTCGAGCTGAGGGCTGAACGATGAAAATTCTCGTGTGGGCGGTGCGCTTCGCAATTCTTCTAGTGCTGGTCTGGTTTTCCGTGAAGAACGCCGGCCTCGTCACGCTGCACGCCTATCCGTGGACATGGGAAGCGCCACTGGTGCTCATCATTCTCGCCTTCTTCGGTGGGGGCGTGGTGCTGGGCCTGCTCGCGTCCTTGTCCACGATCTGGAAGTTGCGCCGCGAAGTGAAGTCGCTCAACAAGGCGCTGAAGGCTCGCGACAACGCTGTCGCCACGCTGGCGCAGACGAATTCGCAGTCCACTGGAGTGGGGCCGCATGGAGTTTGAAGGCTGGTCATGGGTGCCCTGGGCCGCGATTCTCCTGGTACTGTTTTTCGCGCTGGGCTGGCTTGCCGCGCGCATTGACTTGAAGCAGTTGCTGTCCGAATCCAAGGCGCTGCCGGCCAGCTACTTCAAGGGCCTCAACTTCCTGTTGAATGAGCAGCAGGATAAGGCCATCGAGGCGTTTATCGAAGTCACCAAGGCCAATCCCGAGACGGTCGAGTTGCAATTCGCGCTGGGCAGCCTCTTTCGCCGCCGCGGGGAAATGGATCGCGCCATTCGCGTGCATCAGGAGTTGTCGGCGCGCGCCGACCTGCCGGCGGAACAGCGTCGCGCAGCCCAGTTCGAGTTGGCCCAGGACTTCATGAAGTCCGGCCTGCTCGACCATGCCGAGGGTATTCTTGTCGAACTGAACAAGGTGAATAGCGACGCGCGTGTTCACCGGTATCTCCTCGAGATCTACCTGCAGGAGAAGGACTGGAGCAAGGCGATCACGGTGGCGAGCCAGTTGGGCCACTCGGCGAATCGTGACAGGGCGAAGGACATCGCCCATTACTACTGCGAGCTGGCCACCGCCGAGTACGTGCGTGGGCGGCGTGCCGAGGCCGCGCGCCACATGGCCGATGCGTTGGAGGCGAATCCGCGCTGCGTGAGAGTCAGCCTGCAATCTGGCGAATGGGCGGCGGCGGAAGGCCGCCATGACATCGCCATCGAGACTTGGCGAAGGATCGAGAACCAGGATCCCGACTACTTCGGGCTGGCGGCGCCGGGAATCCGCGCGAGCTTCAAGGCATTGAACCGCGCCACGGAAGGGCTGGCGCTGCTGCGCGGTCTGCAGGAGAAATATCCGTCCATCGATTTTCTCAACGTCGTCTATCAGGCGACGCTGGAGGAGGACGGCGCTGAAAGGGCGTACGACCTCCTGCGCGAAGATGTCCGCAAGAACCCAACCCTGGTCGGTCTGGATATGCTGCTCCATGCGCAGCTCGAACACGCGCCGGTCGAAAAACGCGGCGACCTGCAACTCATGAAGGACCTGGTGCATAGCCACGCCAGCGCGCTGTCGGTCTACTTGTGTGGCAGCTGCGGCTTCCGGGCGCGCCAGTTCTATTGGCATTGCCCCGCGTGCGGAAGCTGGGAATCGTTTTCGCCCAAGCGTACGGCGGAACTGGAGACCGCGGAGCGCCACCTCGCGCGCATCACCATTGGTCAAATTGACAATCGCCAATAGGCACCATTGCGAATATTCGCACCATGCAAACAGCAGACAAGAAACGCATCATCATCGCACTGGACTTTCCGGACGAGCGTTCAGCGCTCGCGATGGCCGATCAACTCGATCCGGCGCTCTGCCGAGTGAAGGTCGGCAAGGAGCTCTTCACCGCAGCCGGCCCGCATGTCGTGCGCGAGCTGAATGCGCGTGATTTCGATGTCTTCCTTGATCTCAAATTTCACGACATCCCCAGCACCGTCGCGGGCGCGTGCAGAGCGGCTTCACGACTCAAGGTGTGGATGATCAACGTGCATGCGAGCGGTGGAGAGGCCATGCTCAAGGCCGCGCGTGCGGCGGTGGATGCCGAATCGCATCGTCCCCTGCTGACTGCCGTGACCGTGCTCACCAGCCTGTCGACCGCCGAGCTTCAGGCCGTCGGGTTCAAGGACGACGCGCTCACCACGGTGCAGTCACTCGCGGCCATGACCGAGGCGGCCGGGCTGGATGGTGTGGTCTGCTCGGCGGTCGAAGCTCCTGCGCTGAGGCGGCGAGTGAAGCCCGCCTTCAAGCTGGTGACACCGGGCATTCGGCTGCCGGAGGATGCCGCAGGCGATCAGGTGCGCGTCATCACACCGCAGGAAGCGGTGGCCAACGGCGCCGATTTTCTGGTCATTGGCCGGCCTGTCACCGGTGCGAAAGACCCGCGTGGCAAACTCGCGCGCATTCAACAACTTCTGGAAACAACATGAAAGTCACGGTCATCGGCACCGGCTATGTCGGTCTCGTCACGGGCGCCTGCCTCGCTGATTTCGGCAACAACGTGCTTTGTCTCGATGTCGATCAACGCAAGATCGCACTGCTCAAGTCCGGCGGCATCCCCATCTATGAACCGGGCCTGAAGGAAATCGTCGCGGCCAACGTCGCCGCTGGTCGACTGCGCTTCACAACCGATGTCGCGGAGAGCGTCGCCTGGGGCCAGATTCAGATGATCGCCGTCGGGACACCGCCCGGCGAAGATGGGTCGGCCGATTTGCAGTATGTGGTCAGCGCCGCGCGCGCCATCGGCCAGCACATGACCGACGGCAAAATCATCGTCGACAAGTCCACCGTGCCAGTGGGCACGGCGGATCGGGTGAAGGCGGCGGTCACCGATGCGCTCGCGGAGCGCAATGCGAATATTCGCTTCAGCGTCGTGTCCAATCCCGAGTTCCTGAAAGAGGGTGCGGCAGTCGAGGACTTCATGCGTCCCGACCGCATCGTCATTGGCGCGGAGGATGAGGAGGCCGTGACGGCGATGCGGCAGCTCTACGCACCTTTCCAGCGCAACCATGAAAAACTCATGGTGATGGACGTACGCTCGGCCGAACTCACCAAGTACGCGGCCAACGCCATGCTCGCGACGCGCATTTCGTTCATGAACGAGCTCGCCTTGCTGGCGGAGCGCCTGGGCGCGGACATCGAGCAGGTGCGAAAAGGCATCGGCTCCGATCCGCGCATCGGCTATCACTTTCTTTACCCCGGCATCGGCTATGGGGGCTCGTGCTTCCCCAAGGATGTGCAGGCCTTGCAGCGCACAGCGCGGTCCGCGGGCATGGACCTCAAGTTGCTGGCGGCAGTCGAGGCCGTCAATGCCAGCCAGAAGTCGGTCATCACGCAGAAAATAGTTCGTCGATTCGGCGAAGACCTGTCCGGTCGCACCATCGCGTTGTGGGGGCTGGCGTTCAAGCCGAACACGGATGACATGCGGGAAGCGCCCAGCCTCGTCCTGATTCGTGAGTTGCGCGCCCGGGGTGCCAAGATCGCCGCCTTCGATCCCGTGGCCATGGAAGAGGCAAGCCGCGTGTTGAAGGAGGATGCCGGTGTCATACTGGCTGCGGACCCGCAGTCGGCCCTGAATGAGGCGGATGCGCTGGCCATCGTGACCGAGTGGAAGATCTTCCGCAGTCCAGACTTCGAGGCCATGCGGTCGGCCATGAAGGCGCCGGTCATCTTCGATGGCCGCAATCTCTATGAGCCCGATGCCATGAAAGAACTTGGATTCGAGTACTACCCCATCGGGCGCGAGCAAGTGAGCGGTCGATGAAGCTTCTCCCTGATTTCGGCAGATGCCGGTTGCTCGTCGCGGGTGACGTCATGCTGGACCGCTACTGGTTTGGCGACGTGAATCGCATTTCACCCGAAGCGCCCGTCCCGGTCGTGCAAGTGCGCCGTGAGGAGAACCGTCCGGGCGGTGCGGCCAACGTCGCGCGAAACATTGCTGCCTTGGGCGGTCATGTGCGGCTCCTGTCGGTGGTGGGCAATGATGAGGCGGCGGATGCGCTGGAATCGGTCCTGGTCAAGGAAAGCGTGCATGCGTCGTTGCGGCGCGATCCGGAGCTGAACACCACCGTGAAGCTCAGGGTCATCGGCCAGCGCCAGCAATTGCTGCGAATCGACTTTGAGCAGGCGCCGAGCCATGAGGTGCTGCAAAGCAAGCTGGGCGAATTCGAGGAGCGCATTGGCGAAGTGGATGTCGTCGTGCTTTCCGACTACGGCAAGGGCGGTCTCACTCATGTCGCGCGCATGATCGAGATTTGCCGCGATCACAAGAAGCCCGTGCTGGTCGATCCCAAGGGGAGCGACTACTCTCGCTATCACGGCGCGACGCTCATCACGCCCAACCGTGCCGAGTTTCGCGAAGTCGCGGGGCGCTGGGCGAACGAGCAGGACCTTACCCACCGTGCTCAAGCGCTCAGGAAGTCGCTCGATCTCGACGCGCTCATCGTCACACGCTCGGAAGAGGGCATGTCGCTTTACACCGCCGCCGGCGCGAAGCATGAGGCGACCCAGGCGCGCGAAGTGTTCGACGTCAGCGGCGCGGGTGATACCGTCATCGGCGCGCTGGCCCTGATGATGGCCGCCGGCGCGGAGCTTCCCCAGGCCATGCATATCGCCAACCGCGCGGCGGGCATCGTGGTGGGCAAGCTGGGCACCGCCACCGTGTCGCGTGAAGAACTCCTGGCTGATCTGAAGGCCCATCCCTAGGATGAGGACAACCACATGACTTACATCGTCACGGGCGCCGCCGGTTTTGTAGGCGCCAACATCGTCAAGGCGCTCAACGAGCGCGGTATCACCGACATCATCGCGGTCGACAATCTGAAGCGCGCCGACAAGTTTCGCAATCTCGTGGATTGCGAGATCAGCGAGTATCTGGACAAGCAGGCGTTCATCGAGATCGTCGAAGCCGGCGAGGTGGGCGGCGATATCGAGGCTGTTTTCCATGAGGGGGCCTGCTCCGACACCATGGAGACCGACGGGCACTACATGATGGAGAACAATTACCGCTACGCCTTGGCGCTTCTCGAATGGTGCCAAGAGGAGGGCGTGCCGTTCCTCTACGCTTCGTCGGCGGCGGTTTACGGCGGCGGAACCGTCTTTCGCGAGGAGCGCGCCCACGAGTCCCCACTGAACGTCTACGGCTACTCCAAGTTCCTGTTCGATCAGGCGGTCCGCCGCCATTTGCCCAACGCCTCCGCCCAGATCGTGGGCTTTCGCTACTTCAACGTGTATGGCCCGCGCGAATCCCACAAAGGCCGCATGGCCTCGGTCGCCTTCCACTTCTTCAATCAGTACCGCGCGGGGGGCAAGGTCAGGCTATTCGCCGGCAGCGGCGGCTACGCTGACGGTGAGCAGCGGCGCGACTTCGTGTCCGTCGAAGACGTGGTCAAGGTCAACCTGTTTTTCCTCGATCACTCTGATTTATCAGGGATTTTCAACCTTGGCACGGGGCGCAGCCAGTCTTTCAACGATGTCGCGGTCGCCACCGTGAACGCCTGCCGTGAGCTCGAAGGCAAGACCGCGTTAGACCTGGCCGGGCTGATCGCGACCGGCGCCATCGAGTACATTCCGTTTCCCGAGGCGCTGTCAGGTAAGTATCAGAGCTTCACCCAGGCGGATGTCAGCGCGCTGCGTCAGGCGGGTTACGCGGACGAATTCCTCAGCGTTGAGCAGGCAGTGGGGCGGTATGTACCCTGGATGCAACAAAACCTCGGCTGAGGCTCGCCAAAAAGTGGCAAATTCGGCCAAATTACCCCTATAATCAATATGTTTGGGTCGAATCATCGGTCGTCGGACAGTTCAGACGGCCGGGGCGGTGCCGAATACGTTGAACCTAAGGGAACCGAGGCGGAATCTGACAGGGGATTCCTTCACTCCGCGTCAACCGTTGGCCGCCAGCGCCGTTTATTCCGTGCGCGGCTCCAATTGGCCATCTCAATAAAGTCAATGGAGAATGCGCCTGCAACGTGGCACCACGGGCAGGCTCTTCAACTGTTACCCAAGGAGTGAACATGAAGAAATTGTTTGCGACGCTCTTCGCCGTGCTGTTCTCAAGCATGGCGCTCGCCGCGGTCAACATCAACACCGCCACCGAGAAGGAGTTGGAGAGCCTGAACGGCATCGGCCCGGTCAAGGCCAAGGCCATTGTCGACTATCGCAAGAAGAACGGCCCGTTCAAGTCCGTCGATGACCTGCAGAAGGTTGATGGCATCGGCCCTGCGACGCTGGATGGCGTGCGCAAGGATGTGTCTCTGACCGGGAAGACCACGGTCGCCGCGGACGCGCCCAAGAAGGACGAGCCGAAAAAGGATGAGCCCAAGAAGGCTGACAAGGCCGTGAAGGAAGAGAAGAAGTCCGACAAGCCCGCCAAGGAAGAGAAGAAGGCGGACGCCAAGAAGGACGAGAAGCCGGCCAAGGAAGACAAGAAGGCCGATGCCAAGAAGGCGGACAAAGCTGAAAAGGCCGCCAAGGACGACAAGAAGTCCGAGAAAGCCGAAAAGCCGGCCAAGGCTGAAAAGGCTGACAAGGCCAAGGAAGACAAGAAGTCCGACAAGCCCGCCAAGGAAGACAAGAAGGCGGACAAGAAGGATGACAAGAAATCCGACAAGGCTGACAAGCCCGCCAAGGCCGAGAAGTCCGATAAGGCCAAGGATGACAAGAAGTCCGAGGAGAAGAAGGACGCTCCCAAGAAGTAATCGGTTTGAAGTACCGCGCGCCTCCATTGAGGCGCGCGGCGTTTCAAAAACAGTATCTGAATGCCGCGGCAGAACCGTGGAGCAGAGAATGTTTGTAGTACCTGTTTGTTCCCCTAACCTAGTCTTATGGAGTCGTGAAAATGAAAAAACTGTCCGCACTGGTTGCTGCTCTGTTCGCCGCTGCTTCCCTGAACGTTCTGGCTGCCAGCCACGCCGCCGCCCCGGCCAAGGCTGATGCCAAGAAGGAAGAGAAGAAGGAAGAGATGAAGAAGGAAGAGAAGAAGGACGAGAAGAAGGCTGACAAGAAGGCCGACAAGAAGGCCGACAAGAAAGACGACAAGAAGGCCGACAAGAAAGAAGAAAAGAAAGAAGAAATGAAGAAGGAAGAGAAGAAAGAAGAGAAGAAGGCCGACGCTCCGAAGAAGTAATCGGACTCGCTTTCAAGCAGAAAGCCCCGCTTCACGCGGGGCTTTTCTTTTTGGTGCCGCGGATTGGATCTGCACGTGCGGTCCGGTTCAGCCGAGTCCGGCTAGGCGGCGCCCGTGCGAGCGATCGACGCTTTGAGCGCAGCCGGACGCGCCAAGGTCTGCAACACGACGCAGTAGCGCTCGGTCAGCTTGAGGAGGCTTTCCAGCGTTGCCTCGTCCGCATCCGTGTCGAGCATGAAACGCAAGCGAATATTCGCAAAGCCCACGGGTGCGGTCTTGTCCACCCCCAGGGTGCCGCGGAAGTCAAGATCGCCTTCTACCCGCACTTGACCCTCGCGAATGTGGACGCCGAGCGCGGTTGCGACCGCCTTCAGTGTCACACCGGCGCAGGCTGCGAGCGCCTGCAACAGCATGTCGCCCGAACAAGCGAACGCGCCGTCGCCGCCTGTGGCGGGGTGCAAGCCGGCTTTGACCAGGGCCTTGCCCGTCTCCACCGAGCAGGCGATGCCCTCGCCGTCGAGTGCGCCGGAGGCCGTCAACGTGATCAGCGCTGCGCGAGGGTCCTCGCGATAGCGGGCCTTGAGGGGCGACTGCAGTTCGCGCAACGCGTCCGAGGTCAGCATGGCACGCTCTCGCCATGCGCGGCCAGCGCGGACAAAATGCGCTCGCGCAATGCCAGGCGTTCCGAGTCCGTGCCCGCGCCGTCCACATCGAGGCGTTCAAGAAACGGACCGGGTTCGCTTGGCATCACCAACACGCGGGTCGAGAGCGCCAGCGCTTCATCAGGATCATGCGTGACGAACACCGCGCCGATGCGATGGCGCTGAATCAGGTCGCGCACCAGGCGGTGCAAGCGCCCCTTGGTCAGCACGTCGAGCGCGCTGAACGGTTCATCGAGCAGCAGCAGGTCGGGCTGGGACACCAGTGCCCGCGCGATGGCCGCGCGCTGGGCCATGCCGCCGGAAAGCTGTTTGGGAAAGTAGTTCGCCGCATGCGACAGTCCAACTTCTTCGAGCAATGCCGCCACGCGCGGATGCCCGCCCTGCGCATGCCCAAGCGGAAAGCCGACGTTGTCCGCGACGGAGAGCCACGGCATCAAGCGCGGCTCCTGGAATACGAAACCGGTGCGGCCGGCGTCATGCCGGATCTCTCCCGTGTACTGCGTGTCGAGACCGGCAATCGTGCGCAGCAGCGTGCTCTTGCCACAGCCGCTGGTGCCCAGCAACGCCACGATTTCGGACGGACCAACCTCGAATGCGATATCACGCAGCACGGTGCGGGCACCGTGGCGCTTCTCCTTCAACTTGACCGCCAACAGTGCTCCCGTCATGCCTGCGCCTCCTGAAGATTCGCCACATCGCGCCATGCCAGCACACGGTGCTCCAGCGCGCGGAGGATGCTGTCGCTCAGCTTGCCGAGCAAGGCGAGCGAGAGAATGGCGATGAACACGAAGTCAACGCGGCCGGTTTCGCGGCCGTCTGACAAGAGGTAACCCAGCCCCTGCGTGGAGGCGATCAATTCCGCGGCGACCAGAAACATCCAGCCCAGCGACAACGCGGCGCGGAGCCCCGTGAAAATGCCGGGCAGCGCAGCCGGAAGGAGAATCCGCCAGAGCAACGCGTTGCGCGAGAGGCCGGCCTGGCGACCCACCTCGACCAGCTTCCGATCCACATTGCCCAGGCCCGAGAAAGTCGCGAGATACACCGGGAAAAACGTGCCGATGGCGATGAGTACGAGCTTCGGTGTCTCGTCGATTCCGAACCAGAGGAGCAAGAGCGGTACCCACGCCAGCGACGGCACGGCTCGCAAGCCTTGAAACGTTGGATCGACCAGCCGCTCCACCGGGCGCACCAGGGCCACCAGCGATCCCACCAGCAATGCCAGCGTGGCGCCGATGAGAAATCCCGCCAGCACCCGCAGCGTGCTCACCCACGTGTGGCGAAACAGGCTGCCGCTCGCGGCCAGTTCCCAGGCGGTGCTGACGAGTGCGCTGGGTGGCGGCAGCTGGTGCGCGGCCACCCCGCCCAGCTTGACCACTGTTTCCCAGAGAACGAGGAGCAAGACCGGCAGCGCCAGGCCCGCCAGCGCGCCGGCGCTCACCACGCGGCCGAGCTTCGCGTTCGCCCGGCTTGCGAATATTTGCGTCACGCCGCCGGTGCGAATATTCGCAATCGACGGCGTGGCCAAGAGGGAATCGGTCGCGCTCACGGCGGTGTCACTGAATCTGCGCAGCGGCGAGGCGGACGCCGCCAGCCGGCGCGACGAGATCGTCGATCACGCGCGCCACATCCGTTCCCGCTTTCACCAGACCTTCCTCGACCAGGATGGGTGCCGCACTCTTCAGCGCGCTCACATGCACCGCGCCCGGCGCGGACTGGTTGAAGTCCGTGCGCGCCAACTGGCGTTTCGCGACTTCCAGTGAAATCTTGGCTTCCGCCGCCAGGAGCTTCGCCGCGTCGGCCGGATAAGCCTGAATCCACTTGCGCGCCCGCTCATACACTTTGATCACGCGCGCGGTGGCCTGCGGATACTGGGCCACGAACTTCTCGCGCGCGTTGAGGAAGCCATATGTGTTGTAGTCGACGTTGCGATAGACGATGCGCGTCCCGCTGTCCAGCTCGCTGGCGGCCATGTGGGGGTCGAGGCCAGCCCACGCATCCACGCGGCCTTGCTCCAGCGCGGCGCGACCGTCGGCGTGTTGCAGGTGGACGTGCTGGATGTCGGTCTTGGTGAGGCCCTTGTCGTTCAGCGAGCGAAGCAGAAAGAGATACGGGTCCGTGCCTTTGGTCGCGGCGACTTTACGGCCTCTCAGATCCTCGATGGACTTGACGGGCGAGTCCTTGGACACGACCAGCGCCGTCCACTCCGGCTTGGAGTAGACGTACACCGTCTTGATCGGGTTGCCGTTGGCGCGGGCCAGCACGGCGGCGAGGCCGGCGGTGGAGCCGAAGTCGACCGCATCGGCGGCCAGGAACTCCAGCGCGCGATTGGAGCCCTGCGACAGCACCCATTTGATTTCGGTGCCGTCGGCCTTGAACTCGTCCTCCAGCCAGCCGAACTTCTTGATGGCTAGGCTTGCGGGGGAGTAATAGGCGTAGTCCACACGCAGCTCCTTGGGTGCGACGGCGGATTGCGCCGACGCACCGGGCAGAAATGTGGCGGCGGATGTTGCGAGCACCACGGAAAGCTGGGTCAAAAATGCGCGGCGTTGCATGACGGACTCCATGTGCCAAGTTGGGATGGAGTGAGTCTAGGCAATCCCGAATATAATCAGAACTAATCAATAGCGCTTTGGTTATAACCATGAATTTGCAGCAAATCCGCTACCTGCGCGAAGTCGTCAAGCGCGGCTTCAACCTCACCGCCGCCGCCGAAGCGCTGCACACCTCGCAGCCTGGCATCAGTCAGCGCATCAAGGAGCTCGAAGATGAGTTGAACGTGACCATCTTCGTGCGCCAGGGCAAGCGCATCACCGGCCTCACGCCGCCGGGCGAAGCGGTGCTGGCCATCGCCGAGCGAATTGGCCGCGACGTGGAGAATTTGAAGAAGGTCGGCAGTGAATTCAGCGAAAGTGATGCCGGCAACTTCGTCATCGCCGCGACCCATATGCAGGCGCGCTATGTCCTGCCGCAGCCGGTGCTTTCGTTCACGAAGCGGTACCCGCGCGTGCAGCTCGCGATTCGTCAGGGCAATCCGCGCCAGTTGGCCGAGATGGTGGTGAAGGGCGATGCCGATGTCGCCATCGCGACTGAGACGCTCGATCGCTTTCCCGAGCTTGAGACCCTGCCGTGCTATCGCTGGCATCACTGCGTGGTGGCGCCGTTGGGGCATCCCGTGCTGAAGACGCGCAGCGCGACACTGGCCGACATCGCCCGCTATCCTCTGGTGACGTATGACGCGGCGTTTTCCGGGCGCAGCGCGCTGGATGACACCTTCACCCAGGCCGGGCTGGAGACTAACGTCGTGCTCACGGCCATCGACACCGATGTCATCAAGACCTATGTGCGGGCTGGGTTGGGCATAGGCATCATCGCCTCGATGGCGGTGGACAAGAAGCACGATACCGATCTCGGCGTGATCGACGGCAGCCGGCTGTTTCCCGAAAAGGTGACCAAACTCGCATGGCGCAAGGGCGCGTACCTGCGCGGGTACGTGAAAGAATTCATCGATGGCTTTGCCTCGGGCAAAGCCTTGGCGCATCTCAAGGTCTCCCGCTGATTTTCCCCGCACACTTCACTCATGTCATCGCTCGAACAGTTCATCGGCAACACCCCGCTTGTCCGCCTGCAACGTCTGCCGCGATCCACAGGCGTGCCGGCGAGCACATCGCTCTGGGCCAAGCTCGAAGGCAACAACCCCGCCGGCTCGGTGAAGGACCGGCCCGCCATGTCCATGATCGCCCGTGCGGAAGCGCGCGGCGACATCCAGCCCGGCGACACCTTGATCGAGGCCACCAGCGGCAACACCGGCATCGCGCTCGCCATGGCCGCGGCGATTCGTGGCTACAGAATGGTGCTGGTCATGCCAGAACACCTCTCGGTGGAGCGCCGCCAAACCATGGCGGCGTTCGGCGCTGAGATCATCCTGACGCCAAAGGACAAGGGCATGGAATATGCCCGCGACTACGCCAATGAGTTGAAGCGTGAGCGCAACGGTACCATCCTCGACCAGTTCGCCAACCCTGACAATCCGCTGGCGCACTACACGGGCACCGGCCCGGAAATCTGGCGCGACACGCAGGGGAAGGTCACCCACTTCGTCGCGACCATGGGCACCACCGGCACCATCATGGGCGTGGGCCGCTACCTCAAAGAGATGAATCCGGCCATTCAGATCATCGGCGTGCATCCGGCCGATGGGGCCAACGTGCCCGGCATTCGCAAATGGCCGGAGGCCTACCTCCCCAAAATCTTCAATCGCGCCCAAGTCGATCGCATCATCGAAGTGACCCAGGCCGAGAGCGAGGAGACGATGCGGCGGCTGGCGCGGGAAGAGGGTATTTTCGCAGGCGTGTCATCCGGCGGAGGACTGGCGGCGGCGCTGCAAGTGGCGAAAGAGGTGGAGAATGCACTCGTCGTTCACATCGTTTGCGACCGTGGCGACCGCTATCTCTCGACAGGTGTTTACCCGGGTTAGCGGTGCATCATACTGGCGCGTGCAGGCCGGGAGCCAACGCTACGCTTGAACCGCCCAGTTTGAAGTGAGGCTGGAACCTGCGACCAACCGGCAACAGCACGTTACAAGTCTTTGCAACACGTCTGCCCAGGAGCGTTGTCCGACTGACAACTGTTCACTCGAAGCCACCATGACCCAGAACAAATTTCCCAAGCGTCTCGCGCTCGCCGTTGTCATCGCTGCCGTCCTCATCGGCGCAGTCTGGTCCTGGCGCAGCAAGGCCAGCAACGCCGAAACCAGGAAGAGCGGTCCTCCGCCAGTACTGGTCGTCACGACGCAAGCCGCGCAGTCTGTCGTGCAGGTCAAACTCTCCGCGACCGGCACCGTCACGCCCGTGCAGCAGGTCGACATTCGTCCGCAGGTCACCAGCACGGTCGCCCGGATTCACATCAAGGAAGGTCAGCAGGTGCGACACGGCGAGCTCCTGTTCTCGCTGGACGCGCGCGCCGATGAAGC
Organism: Betaproteobacteria bacterium; assembly: GCA_016791265.1. GTDB lineage: Bacteria > Pseudomonadota > Gammaproteobacteria > Burkholderiales > Usitatibacteraceae > JAEUMY01. The sequence goes on along the minus strand of JAEUMY010000020.1, from coordinate 4,268 downwards.
GAATATTCGCAAGGCCGACGCGCAACTCGCCAAGTCCAGAAGCGACCTCGCGACGGCCCAGCGCAATCTTGACCGCCAGCGTGAACTCTTCAAACAGAAGTTCATTTCACAGGCGGCGCTCGACCAGGCGCAAAACGAGTTTGACGTGGTGAAAGCCCAGCTCGCCGTCGATGAGGCGGGGGTCGAAGCCAGCCGAGTGACGCGCGGCTATCAGGAAATCCGCGCCCCGTTCGCGGGCCGTACCGGCGCGGTGCAGGCGTTCCCGGGCACGCTGGTGCAACCCAACAGCGCGGCGCTGGTCAGCATCACCCAGCTGGACCCGATCAACGTGAGCTTCACCCTGCCGGAACGCGAGCTGCCCGCGCTGCAAGCCGCACTGTCTCGCGGCGATATGCCAGTCACGGCGCTCATCGCCGATGGCAAGGCGGGCAGCGTTGCCGGCAAGCTGTCGTTTCTAGACAACGCGGTGGATACCGCCACCGGCACCATCCGCCTCAAGGCGCAGTTTTCCAACGCCGGCGGCAAACTCTGGCCGGGCATGTTCGTCACAGTCAGCCTGGCGCCCCGTTCGCTGGATGACGCCATCATCGTGCCTGCGCAGGCCGTGCAAACAGGGCCGGAGCGCAAGTTCGTCTACGTCGCTGACGCGGAGAACAAGGTCGCGAGCAAGCCTGTGCAATTGCTCAACATCCAGGACGGACTGGCCGCGATCACCGGCATCAAGGCGGGTGATCGCGTGGTGGTGGAAGGCGCGCAGAACCTGCGGCCCGGATCGACCATCGCCGAACGCAAGAAGGAAGACGCCAAACCCGGCAAAGGCGATGCGCCCGCCGCGGCAGTCAAGGCCAAGGGACCATGAACATGAATCTCTCGGAGTTGTGCATCCGCCGCCCGGTGATGACCTCACTCCTGTGTACGGTCACGGCGCTGGCGGGACTCATCGCCTATCAGAGTCTGCCCATCGCGGCATTGCCCAGCTACGACACACCCACCATCTCGGTCAACGCGAATCTGCCGGGTGCGAGTCCGGAGACGATGGCGTCGTCGGTGGCGACACCGCTGGAAAGGCAGTTCTCCACCATTTCCGGCATCAGCTCGATCAGCTCGACCAGCACACTCGGGCAGACTTCCGTCACCATCGAGTTTGATCAGAATCGCAACATCGATGACGCCGCCGTGGATGTGCAGGCGGCGCTGCTGCGCGCGCAAAGGCAGATGCCGGCCGAGATGACGTCGCCGCCGTCGTACAACAAGGTGAACCCGGCGGATTCGCCGATCTTGTTTCTCGCGCTGACCTCGCCATCGATGTCGATGTCCGAGCTCAACACCTTCGCCGACAATCTCATCGCGCCGACACTGTCCACGTTGCCTGGCGTGGCCCAGGTGCAGATCAACGGGCAGAAGAAGTACGCCGTGCGCGTCCGCGTGGACCCGGAGGCGCTCACCGCGCGCAACCTCACCATCGATGAAGTGGCGACCGCATTGCGCGCGGCCAACGCCAACACGCCAGTGGGCACGCTGGATGGCCCGCGTCAGTCGCTCACCATCCAGGCCAACAAGCAGCTCACCAACGCCGCCGCCTTCGCCAACCTCATCATCGCGAGCAATCAGGGCCGCCCGGTTCGTCTCGCCGATGTGGCCGGGGTCGAGGACAGTGTCGAGAACATCAAGACCGCGTCCTGGTTCAACGGCGAGCGGGCCATCACCATCGCCATCCGCCGCCAGCCGGGGGCCAACACGGTGCAAACGGTGGATGCCATCCGCGCAGCCGTGCCGGCGCTTGTGGCCCAGATGCCGTCGTCGGTGGACCTCAGTATTCGCAGCGACCGTTCGGCCTCCATTCGCGAAGCCATTTTCGATGTGCAGCTCACGCTGCTTTTCACCGTGCTTCTGGTCATTGGCGTGATCTTCCTGTTCCTGCGCAGCCCCGCGGCAACCCTCATTCCCGCGCTGTCACTGCCAATTTCGCTGTTGGGTACCGTGGCACTGATGAAACCGCTGGGCTACAGCCTGGACAACATTTCGCTCCTCGCCATCACGCTCGCCGTGGGCCTGGTGGTGGACGATGCCATCGTGGTGCTGGAAAACATCATCCGCCACATGGAGGAGGGCGAGCACCCGCTCAAGGCCGCGCTGGTCGGCGCGCGCGAGATGGGCTTCACCATCGTCTCGATTTCGGTGTCGCTGGTGGCGGTGTTCATTCCCGTGTTCTTCATGCCGGGCGTGATCGGCCTGCTCTTCCACGAGTTCGCGGTGGTGGTGTCTCTGGCGGTGCTGATGTCGGCGCTGGTGTCGCTCACCCTGATTCCCATGCTCTCCAGCCTGTACCTGCGCCCGCATGGAGAAGACCCGAAATCGCTGAAGGCCACCGCGTGGTTCGAGCGAATATTCGCAAGAGCGCACGGCGCATACGAAAGAGCGCTCGACTGGTCGCTGGCTCACCGCCGCGCCACGCTCGGCATCGCCGCGGCCACGTTTGTGCTGACGGGTGTGCTTTTCACCACCATGCCCAAGGGCTTCTTCCCGCAGGAGGACATCGGCCAGATTCTCGCCACGGCCGAAGCAGTGGAGGATATTTCCGCGCCTGCGCTCTTCGATCTGCTGCAACGCACCGGCGATGTGATCCGCGCCAATCCCGCGGTGGCCGCGGTCATCGTCAATGCCGTCGACAGCAATGCGGGCCGCATCTTCATCAACCTGAAGCCAAGGAGAGAGCGACCGGAGATGGCCAAGGTCCTCGAAAGCCTCAGGCGCGAGGTGCGCACCGTTCCCGGCGTGACGCTGTATCTCAACCCCATCCAGAACTTGCGTCTGGGCGGCCGCATTTCAAAAAGCCGCTACCAGTACATCCTGAAAAGCGTGAACGCGGAGGAACTGCGCGCCGCCGCTGAGGGAATCCAGGGAAAGATGCGCACCGATCCCCTGTTCCGCGACGTGACCAGCGACGCGCAATTGAAGGGTCTGCAGGCGCGGCTCAACATCGACCGCGACAAGGCCAACTCGCTGGGCGTGCAGATTTCCGACATCCGATCCGCGCTCTACAGCGCGTTTGGCGAGCGGCAGGTGTCCACCATCTTCGGTTCGAGCGACAGCTACGCGGTCATCATGCAGGTCGGCGACGAGGATAGGGCCGATGAGCGCGCCTTCAGCAAGATTCACGTCCGCGCGAAGTCGGGTGTACTGGTGCCCCTGTCATCCGTCGCCACGGTGTCGCGGGAGGTGGGTCCGGTGGCGATCAACCACGCCGGCCAGTTGGAGGCTGTGACCATCTCGTTCAACCTGGCGCCCGATGCGCCGCTGGGCGACGCCACGAGCAACATCGATCGCTACAAGCGCGAGCTCAACATCCCCGCCAGTGTGCTGACCAGCTACGGCGGCGATGCGGCAGCGTTTCAGTCCTCACAGGGAAGCCAGCTGATCCTGATTGCTGTCGCGCTGCTGGTCATCTATGTGCTGCTGGGCGTGCTGTACGAAAGCTACATCCACCCCATTACCATCCTGGCCGGCTTGCCGTCTGCGGCGGTGGGCGCGCTGCTCACGCTATGGGTGTTCGGCATGGACATCTCGATCATCGCCATCATTGGCATCCTCATGCTGATCGGCATCGTGAAGAAGAACGCGATCATGATGATCGACTTCGCGCTCGATGCGCAGCGCACGCGCAGCATGCCGCCCACCGAGGCCATCCGCACCGCCGCGTTGCTGCGCTTCCGACCCATCATGATGACGACACTCTGCGCGCTCATGGGTGCCCTGCCGCTGGCGCTTGGCATCGGCGCGGGCGCCGAGTTGCGCCAGCCGCTCGGTCTCGCTGTCGTCGGCGGATTGTTTTTCTCGCAGTTCATCACACTCATCATCACGCCCACCATCTATCTCGCGTTGGATCGCTTCTCTGGCAAGGGGCCGCTGGAATTCGACTCGGCAGCGGTCGAGGCATCGCCCAATCTGCCGGTGCCGTCGAACGTGCATCCGCTGCCGGTGGAGCGGGATGTGAAGTCGGGCGAGGATTGAACGCTCTGTCGCCCCCGGCGAGGTGACGTAAACCCGCCGGGGCGACGAATTATTGGTAGTCTCTCGCCCGAGCAGGCGAATATTCGCAAAGCGACTTCCATGACGCCCATTCTCGTTTTCGACATCGAAACCATCCCTGACGTGCGCGGCCTGCGCAAGCTCCACGCACTGGGCGATGAAGCGGCCGACGCGGCCGTCGCCGAGTTCGCCATGCAGCGCCGGCGTCAGGCGACCGGCAGCGATTTTCTGCCCCTGCA
>JAEUMY010000002.1 GCA_016791265.1 Betaproteobacteria bacterium | reverse complement strand
GCCGGGGCCGCCGCCACCGTGCGGAATGCAGAAGGTCTTGTGCAGGTTGAGGTGCGACACGTCGCCGCCGAACTTGCCCGGCGCGCAGAGGCCCACCATGGCGTTCATGTTGGCGCCGTCGATGTACACCTGCCCGCCGTGTGCATGCACGATGTCGCAGATCTCGGTGATGCCCGCCTCGAACACGCCGTGCGTGGAGGGATAGGTCACCATGATCGCGGCGAGATTCTTCGAATGCTGCTCGGCCTTGGCCTTGAGATCGGGGAGATCGACGTTGCCGTGCTCATCGCAGGCCACGACGACCACCTGCATGTTCACCATCTGCGCCGATGCCGGGTTGGTGCCGTGTGCGGAGCTGGGGATGAGGCAGATGTTGCGATGCCCTTCACCGCGGCTCCGGTGATACGCCTGAATGACCAGCAGGCCGGCGTACTCGCCCTGCGAACCGGCATTGGGCTGCAGCGACACGGCGGCGTAGCCGGTGGCGGCGCAGAGCATCTTCTCCAGCGTGGTGATGAGCTCGCGATAGCCCTCGGTCTGGTCAGTTGGCGCGAACGGATGGATGGCGCCGAACTCGGGCCAGGTCACCGGAATCATCTCGCTGGTCGCGTTGAGCTTCATGGTGCACGAGCCCAGCGGAATCATGGCGCGGTCCAGCGCGATGTCCTTGTCGGCGAGCTTGCGCAGATAACGCAGCATCTCGGTTTCCGAGTGGTGCGAGTTGAACACCGGATGGGTGAGATAGGCCGATGTGCGTGCGAGCGACGCCGGGAAGCAGTCCGGCGCGCTCGATTCCAGCGCGTCGAAATCGGGCAGCTTGGCGCCGTCCTTCGCGAATATTCGCCACAGCGACTGCACCTCGGCGCGAGTGGCCGTTTCGTCCAGCGAGATGCCGAGCTGATCAACATCGATCTCGCGCAGGTTCATCCCTTTCGCGCGTGCAGCGGCGTGGAACGTCGCTGTGTGCGCGCCTGTCACCACGGTCAGCGTGTCGAACCAGCTGTCGTTGGCCAGTTTGAAACCCAGTTCACGGAGACCCGCAGCGAGCACGGAAGTCAAACGATGCGTGCGTTGCGCGATGCGCTTCAGGCCGGCCGGGCCGTGATACACGGCGTACATGCTGGCGATGACCGCCAGGAGCACCTGTGCAGTGCAAATGTTGGACGTCGCCTTCTCGCGGCGGATGTGCTGTTCGCGCGTCTGGAGCGCCAAGCGATAGGCCTTGTTGCCCTGTGCATCGACGGTGACACCGACGAGACGACCGGGCAGGCTGCGCTTCAGTTCGTCCTTGGTCGCCATGTAGCCCGCATGCGGGCCACCGAAACCGAGCGGCACGCCGAAGCGCTGGGAATTGCCGACCACCACATCCGCGCCCCACTCGCCCGGTGCCTTGAGCAGCGTGAGCGCCAGCAGATCGGCGGCGGCGATGACCAGGCCGCCCTTGGCCTTCACGGCAGCCGTGACCGCCGCATAGTCCGTGACATGGCCCTGCGCGCCAGGATACTGCAGCAGCACGGCGAAGTAGTCGCCACTGCCCGCGTCGGCAGCCGGGCCGACCTGCACGCTGATGCCGAGCGGCTCGGCGCGCGTTCTCACCACATCCAGCGTCTGCGGGAACACGTCGTCCGCCACGAAGATCGTCATGCTCTTCAACTTCGTGCTGCGCAGGCAGAGCGTCATCGCCTCGGCGGCGGCCGTGCCCTCGTCCAGCATGGACGCGTTGGCGATAGCCATGCCGGTCAGGTCGCACACCATGGTCTGGAAATTGATCAGCGCCTCCAGTCGGCCTTGGGAAATCTCGGGCTGATACGGCGTGTACGCGGTGTACCAGGCCGGGTTCTCCAGGATGTTGCGCAGGATGACGCCCGGCGTGTGGGTGTTGTAGTAGCCCTGCCCGATGAATGAACGAAGCACCTTGTTCTTCTGCGCGATGGCCTTCAATGCCGCCAGCGCTTCGGCCTCGGTCATGCTGCCCGGCAGCGGCAATGCGTCCGCACGGCGAATATTCGCAGGCACGACGGCGTCGATGAGCGCGGCACGCGAGGGATAGCCCAGCGTTTGCAGCATCACCGCTTGGTCGTTGGCGTCCGGGCCGATGTGGCGTGCCACGAAAGCGTCGAATTGTTCAAGCGCTGCCAGCGTGGCGCGGGCGGAGGTGGTGGGGTTCAGGGTGTCGGGCATGTTGACCTCGGAAAATTTTGACGCTCAGAAAATTTGGACCGCTTGAACTACCGCGAATATTCGCAATGGCACTTCCCCCTTTGAAAAAGGGGGATTGAGGGGGATTTGCTTTGCTGCGTGAGGTTGAGAAATCCTCCCTGCCCCCCTTTTGCAAAGGGGGATGCCGAAGGCTGGGGGATTGCTCATGTGTCCCTTTTGCAAAGGGGGGTTCCATTCAGCTCGCTGACACCGCGTAATCCGCCGCCGACATCAGCTTGTCGACATCACCCGCGTTGTCCGGCTTGATCTTGAACATCCAGGCGGCGAAGGCATCCGCGTTCACCTGCTCGGGCGTGGTGGTGAGGGCTTCGTTGATCGCGACCACTTCGCCGGCCACCGGGAAGTAGATGTCGGACGCGGCCTTGACCGACTCGATCACGGCGATCTGCTCGCCTGCCGCGCCCTTGGCACCCACCTTGGGGAGTTCGAGGAACACGATGTCGCCCAGCGCTTCCTGCGCGTGGTCGGTGATGCCGACGGTCACGGTGCCGTCGCCTTCGGTCTTCACCCACTCGTGCGTGGCGGTGTACTTGAGGGTTTCCGGTGCTTTCATTTTTCTCTCCTGTTCGGGTTGTTCTTGAATGGGTTAGCTGGCGAGAACCTTGCCGTGGCGCACGAAAGGCAGGTTCACCACCTTCGCGGCGAGCTGCTTGTCACGAATCACGACCTGCACGATGGCACCGGGCGCAACCCCCAGCGGAATGCGCGCCAGCGCGATGGATTGCTGCATGGACGGCGAGAACGTGCCGCTGGTGATCTCGCCCTTGCCGGCGGGCGTGAGCACTTCCTGATGCGCACGCAGCACTCCGCCCTTCTCCTGCAGGATGAGGCCGATGAATTGCTGCGTCGCCGGCTTCGCCTTGAGCGCCGCCTTGCCGACGAAATCGCGATCGCTCTGCAGGTCCACCGTCCAGGCAAGACCGGCATCCAGCGGATTCACGGTCTCGTCCATGTCCTGGCCGTAGAGGTTCATGCCCGCTTCCAGCCGCAACGTGTCGCGCGCGCCCAGGCCGCAGGGCCGCACACCGGCCGCGACGAGCTGGTTCCAGAGCGCCTCGACACTGGTGGCGGGCACCACGATTTCAAACCCGTCTTCGCCGGTATAACCCGTGCGGGCGACCATGCCGCCGTCGTCGGTGAGGAATCCGTTGAAGGGCTTCATCTCCTCGGTGCCCTTGCGAATATTCGCAAGCACGGCCCACACCTTCTCGCGCGCCTTCGGGCCCTGCACGGCGATCATCGCGAAATCCTTGCGCGGCGTGATGGTGAGCCCCGTGCCCCACTGGGCATTGAGCGCGTTGAACCACGCGACATCCTTCTCCGCCGTGCCGGCATTCACCACGAGGCGGAAGAAGTCCTCGGTGAAGTAGTAGGCGATGAGGTCATCGATGACCGTGCCCTGCTCATTGAGCAGGCAGGAGTACAACGCCTTGCCCGGCACCTTGAGCTTTGCAACGTTGTTGGCGAGCGCCCGGGTCAGGAACTCGCGCACCCGGGCGCCATGGAAATCCACGACCTGCATGTGGGACACGTCGAACATGCCGGCATCAGTACGCACGGCATGGTGCTCTTCGATCTGCGAGCCATAATTGACCGGCATGTCCCAGCCGCCGAAATCCACCATGCGGGCGCCAGCGGCGCGATGGATGGCGTTGAGAGGGGTTTGCTTTAGCGGGGCAGGTGCAGTCACAGCGTCTCCAGGTCGACAAAAACGAAAAGGGGCAAGGAAGACATCGCTGTCTTCCTTGCCCCTCTGTCCTTGGTACCTGAGAGATTACGGCATTTAGCTGTGCCGCTAGCCCCTTCGGTGGACCACCGCAATCGTGGCCGCTCTCCAGAGTTCGGATGGCGTCACCATCCGTCTGCCGGTCCTTTTGCCTGAGAGTTTTGAGCCCCTTCGGCGGCCATTGCGAATATTCGCAACAACGCTCTCCCGATCAGTGGGCGCGACTATACGGGTTCGGGCTGACTGGCGTCAACTTGAATCCCGGGGGCTGGGGGCTGGGGACTGGGGACTGGGGACTTGAAAGATCGCGGAGGCAATTTGCATCGGAGTGCGGCAAGAGAGATGCCTGCGCGCCTTGCGCTGCATATCGAGCCCCCAGCCCCTAGTCCCCAGCCCCACTCGCGAAGCGAGTAAAATCACGCTCCGCACCACGCTGTTGAAAGCCTCGCCATGAAACGCCCCCGCAGCAAGTCCCCCGCCCGCCTCACCCCCGAAGCCGAGCGTCTTGTCAGTCTCGCCCTGGGGCTTGCCGCCTCCGGCAGCCGGGCCGAAGACCGCTTCTGGGAGCTGCAGATTTCCCAATCGGTCGCGCGCCTGTTGGACCACGGCCACGAGAACGCCATCAACACGGCGCTGGATCATCTCTTCCAGACCCACCTGCCCGGCTACGACACGTTGATGGACCTGGTCGAAGCCGCGGCCGAAACCGTCACGCTCGACAAGGACGGCGAGGCGTGGGACGTTTTGCTCATCGCGGCGCCCATCGTCGCGTGGTCGAAGTACTCCATTCCCTCCGGCGCGCTGTCCGCACCCGCGGCTGCGGCGCTGTCCGCCCACTTGCAGGCGCACGTCATGGCCGGCGGCACACGCTTCGCGCTGCTGCCCTATCTCTACAGCATCGACCAGATGCCGCGCCACTTCGCCGATGTCCGCAAGCTTGCCAAGAAGCTGGGTCAGGCCGCGATCAGTGGCAACGAATCGAAACTCGAGACGACCCAATATCCGGAAACCGCGAACCTGCTTGCCGATTCACGCTTTCTGCTCGCCGCCGTCGCCGTGCCAGCCGGCCAGCCGCTCTTCCGCTGGCAAGAAGTGGGACAGAACAGCCACGCCAGCCGCGCCACCTGCCTCGAACAGTGGATCGCGCAGGGCCGCCCCAATCTCACACCCGCACTGACCGGCTGCGTGTTCGAGTGTCTGCTGCCCGAAGCTTATTTCGTCGCCTGTCGCGAGGCGGACCGCGCAGTGCGTCCCTATGGCATCCGCGCCGCATCCGCCTTTCTCGAAGGCGCGCTGAAGCTGCCCGCGAGCCAGCTCACTGCCGTGGTGGGTGGTTTCGGCACGGAGCAGGTCGACGAATACCGCATCGGGTTCCTGCCCAAAGGCGACGACGACGTCGTCTACGGCATCGTGTGGCCGCTTTTCGGCCGTGAAGACGAGTCCGGCACGCCCGGCCCGCTCGATGCCATCCGCGCGCAGTTCAAGGAAAGCGGCATCGTGGATGTGATCGAACTGGATGGCCTCATGACGCCGGAGTTCTGCGACGACTGCGGTGCGCCGCTATTCCCGGATCGGGAAGGCGAGACGCAGCATGCGGAACTCCCCGAGGAGAGTGAGCAGCCGGCGGCGCACTTTCACTGATCCGTGCGATGACGCTTCGATGCCCACACGACAACCAAGAGTTGGCCGCATACGAATCTGAAGGACACACCGTCTTTTCGTGTCCCTCGTGCAACGGTGCCTGGCTTCCGGGGGATCTGGTCAGTTCGTTACGGTTTTCAGCAAGTTACCCAGCCGACCTCTTCCTGAAGGATCTCAAGGCCGGGCGCTACCAGCGCTCGCTGTCGGCCTGTCCAAGTGGTTGCGACGTTCTCGTACGTTCGCGAACTTCAATTGCGTCTGTAGACACATGCAATAGGTGCAACGGAGTTTGGTTCAGCCGCGAGGAGCTCGCCGCAGTATTGATCGGGAATCCGAACGAACCCACGATACCCGAAGCCGCCAAGCAAGCTGGCGAATTGGTAGTAGACCTCTCCATTGCAGGACTACTCGCCACAGTACTTGGCTAATGCCGGAACGGACTTAGCAGCGAATAAACGCCGCAACCTCCGCATCGCTCCGCATCCCCCGCAAATCCTCCTCCGTCGGCAACTGCGGCTTGTCCCGCTCCTGATTGACCACGCATAGAAAACCCATCGGCGCATCGCCCGTGGCGCGGAACTGGTGCCAGGTCATGCCCGGGATGTTCACCAGATCGCGTTCCTTCACTGCGAATATTCGCGTGCCGACCAGCGCATGGCCCTCGCCGCGCAGGATCATCACAGCGTGCATGTGCTCATGCCGCTCCAGCGTGGAGTGGCCGCCCGCCGCCATTTCGAAATAGCGCACCTGGCATTTCAGGTCGGGATCGTCGAAGAGTGTCTGGCGCGTGATGTCCTTGAAGGGTGCGCTGCCCTCTTCCTTGTAGGCCATCACGCCCACACTCTGCCAGCGACAGGTGTCGGTCTCGGCGCGGAGCGGCGCTACAGCGGGGGTCTCGGTGAAGTCGGTCATGCTGAAGCCCCTACGCAGCCACGGGCTGCTTCACCATCTCGACAAATTCGCGGCAGCGCGCCAGCAGATTGTCGCGTGCAGTCAGCAGTCCACCACCGATGAGGAACATGGCGTCCTCGCCATAGCTCTGCTTCATGTCGGGCACGCGGTCCAGCGTCATCCCGCCCGCAGGCACGGGCAGCGCGGGCTTCACGTGCCGCATCGCTCCGGTGAGATTCGCCGCGGTGGCCTCACACGTCGCACGCGGCCAGGTGAAGCGGCCCAGATGATTTACAAAAATCACTGCATCCGCGCCGAACAATCGCAGGAGCTTGCCAAAGAAGAGCGGCGGCGCCATGCGCTGCGCGCCGCCGAAGCCGGGATGCGCCAGCACGGGCACGTCCAGCCACTCGGCCGTCATTTCCTGGAAGACCGGCAGGCCGATGATCATGGGGATGAGCAGGACAGCGTCCACACCTTCTTCCTTCACGATGCGGCAATGCTCGCGCAATTTGCGCGGCCCGCCGGCAACACTGGGCACGTAGGCGCAATGTCCACCGGTCTCGCGGTTGGCACGGGCAACTGCCGCCTGGATTTTCGGCACACGCTCGGCGAACGGCGAGTACGCCTGGTCGGTGATGCCATGATCGTCCTTGATCATGTCCAACCCGCCCAGTGCCAACCGGTAAGCGAGATCGGCCAGCTCATCGCTGTCGAGGCCCTGTGGTTTCAGGGCGGTGCAGGTGAGCGGCCGTCCGTGCGCTTGCGTGAGCTTGCGCAGGCCGTCGATACCGAAGCGCGGGCCGGGGAACGCGGCCAGCAGGTCATCCGGGAGATCCACATCAAGGATTTGCACATCCTCGGCCAGCGAGATGTTCCCGTAGATCATGCTCATCAACTGGGCCGTCTCGCCGCCGATCGTTTCCGTCGCCAGCGAAATGGTCACGCGATGCGCGCCGTCCGGCAAGTCCTCGATTCGCTCAACTCGGCCGACGATTTCGTCCAACACGCGCTGTTTTGTGATGGCGGCGAGCGGCACCTCGACGCTCTGCTCGATGGCGATCGCTTTCGCGCGCTCGCGAATATTCGCATTGCGCTCGACCCGATAGATGATATTGACTCGATCCATCTACTTCCCCCTTTGGAAAAGGGGGATTGAGGGGGATTTGCCTTGAATGCTGGCGGTGAGAAATCCCCCCTGCCCCCCTTTTTCAAATGGGGGTAGCCGAAAGGCTGGGGGGATGGCCATGCACGCCCCTTTTTCAAAGGGGGGTTCCTGATCTCTGCAAGTCGCTCGCGTCACGGCTTCAGCGCCTTGTAGAGGAACGGAAAGCTCACATCCATGCGGTAGTCGACGTCCGAGTGATTGTCGTCGTACTCCTCGTACGTGTGCTTGATGCCGGCTTCGGCCAGGCGCTTGGACAGGATGCGGGTGCCGTAATGGATGTGGTACTGGTCGCGCCAGCCGCAATCGATGTAGATGCCGCGCAAGGTCGCGAGGTTTTTCTTGTACTTCGCCACCAGGTTGATCGGATCGTGCGACTGCCAGACCTCCCAGCGGTCCTTCAGCAGCTCACCCGTTTCCAAGTTGAACGGCAGACGAAAACCGTTGGGCGCCTTGGGATCCGGATCGTAGGTCGCGGCCATGCAGAGGTTCATGATGACGTGCCCCTCCGCCATGGAGAGCTTGTCCTTGGCCCACACGGTCTTCAGGAAACGTGCGACGCGGCCATCATCAAGGCCTTTGTCCGCGCCCTTCTCCTTCTTGCGGATGTCCTGCGGGCCGCGCTCTCGTTTCGGCTCCGCGTAGCGCGCCAGCTCGTTCAGCGTGTTGGGCCAGTCGTGGTAGTAGACGAAATCGAAATAGGCATCACCGGAGTGATCGGCGATGGCGCCCCAATGTTTGGCGTACTTCATGCCGTGGAGGATGGCGCCGTAGCCGCCGGAGGATTTGCCGAAGCAACCGCGATGCTCGCGCGAGGCGAGCGTGCGGAACTCCTTGTCCACGAAGGGGACGATTTCCTGCGTCAGGTAGTCGGCGTAGTTGCCGATGGCGGAGGAGTTGACGTACTGGTTGCCGCCGAGTGCGGTGAAGCAATCGGGGAACACGATGATGGCCGGGCCCATCTTCTTTTCGTGTATGAGGCGCGCGGCGCGCTCGGGCACGTTTTCGTTGAACGGCTTCCAGTTGGTGTGCGCGAGGCCAGAGCCGGTGAAGCCCACCATGTCCACGAACACGGGAAAGCGCTGGCCCCGGCCACGCGTGCCGCCTTCGTCATATTCGCGCGGCAGCCACACCGCCAGTTTGCGAATATTCGCATCGCCCAGCGGGTTGTCCTTGAGGACATTGGATACGTGTTCCAGCACGACGACTGTGCCGGGATGAGCCTTCGGACGTTTCAGAGCCATGGCGATTGCTGTGAAGTTGGCGAGGACGTGAGCCTAGCGCAATCGCGGGGTCGCTGCCTTGACTTGCGGGGATGCAAAAACAAAACGGGCGGCCCTCCCGTCGGAGGCCGCCCGCCCTGAGCGTTGTGTGCGGACGCTCAGGCGTTCACATTGCCAGAGCGGGTGGTCAGCTTGGATGCGGCGATCTGCTGCTGCATTTGAACCTTGACCATCTGCTCGACACGCGAATATTCGCTGTCCGCGAGGTGAGAGATGCCGCCGAAGGTGAGGCCGGTGGCCAACACGGCAAGCGACATCGACACCACTTTTTCCGCTGCTAAGAATTTCTGGAACATGTTCGACTCCTTGGGTTGAAAGACAGTGACGCCACTTTAGAGATGGTGCGCCATGACGCCAATCAGATTGCGACAGAGCGCAGAAAAGTTGGTGCGAAGCGTGGCGGATGTGGTGGGAATTCAATCGCGCGCCGCTGCATGATGCGCTCGCCACATGCTCACTATTGCGGAAGACGTGCGCGAAAGTTCCGATGCGCTGAGCAATCGATCACCGCGCGCAAAAAAAATCGGGCGGGCCTTGCGGCGCCGCCCGGAACAGGGAGGGAGGAGACAACACCTTGCGGAGCCGAGGCTCCGTCAAGATCAGCGAGATGCGTGGATCAGGCGCTGACCTTTGAAGTCGTGGTCGCTGCGCTGATGCTGTGCGCCGCGGCGTTGAGGTCCGGCTCGGCCAGTGCGGCGATGCCGGAGAGAACCAGGCCGGTCACGAGCGCGGCGCAAGCCAGCGCGGGAAGGCGGTGATTCCAGTTGGAGATGGGGTTGGTGGCGCGTTTCATGTTTGGCTCCGTGCTGCGTGGTTGGGGTTCAGATGAACAACATGAGCGAGAGATTAAGGATGCGCGGTCACCGGCTCCAGCGGTCTGCGACGAAACGCGCGAAACGGCGGCTGAAACGCCTCACGCCGGGGTGAAACGGTCACGAACGGCGACAGATTGCGGGAAAGCGCGGGGCGACTTTCGCCCTGTTGCCGGCGACTCAGGCCCCGCCCGCGGCCTCGGTGCGTGGGCCGATGACATCTCTGTAGGCGTGCCACGTGGCATGGCCGATGACGGGCGCCACGATGATGAGGCCCACATGAAAAGCGGCCAGCGCCGCGACGGTCAGGGTCGCGATGAGCGCGGCCCAGATGAACATGGCGAGCGGATTGCGCGCCAGCGCGAGGACGCTGGCCGCGGCGGCCGTCACCGCCTCCGCCCGCGCGTCCAGCAGGAAGGGGATGGACACCACGGACAGCGCGAACACCAGCGCGGCGAACACCGCGCCGACCCCCAGCCAGGCCAGGATCAGGACGAAGTTCTCGCCGCGGACCAACTGCGCCACCAGCGTTGCCAGATCAGGCAGGCCCTGATGGTGAAACAGCGCGAAGGTGACCAGCGATGCCCGTGCCCACACGAGAAAGATCACGGTGAGGATCAATACATAGACGCCGATCGCGCCGGGATTCGCCCGCCAGGCGGTGAGCGAGGAGAGCAGTCGCGCGGCGCCTCGCATTTCTTTCTGCCGCGAGAGGTCGTACAGACCAATGGCGAGAAACGGGCCGACCAGCAAGAATCCCATCGCGAGCGATGACGCATAGTGCGGCGCCTCGCGGAAGACGAACTGGATCGCCCCGCCCATGAGCGCGAAGCAAACGCCGTAAAACGCGCTGCCCGCATCGAAATCGGCCCAACCCTTTCGCAGCCAGCGGAACGGCCGCGACACAGGCACCCGCCTCACTTCAGGCAGGTTGAACGGCGATGGGGCCAGCTCGGGCGCGGTCATGAGTGCTTCCCGCCGAGATCAGGGTCGCCCCGGGTTGTACGGTTTGGGATACGCCACGACGCTGTGATTGCCGTGCTTGTCATAGGCCTGCACACCGAACTGGAAGTTGTCCTTCGACTTGCCGACGATGGTCTCGCGCGTCATGTTGCCGACATCCTGCGACCACTGCCAGAAGGCTGACGTGGTTTCACGCCACACGATGCGGTAGCCGGCGATGTCGGGCTCGCTGTTGGCCTTCCAGCGCAGCGTGGTGTTGTTCTCCAGACGCAGGTTCTCCATCTCGACCTGTTGTGGCGCGGCCGGGCCCAGGGCCAACGCGGCCAGTGCGGCGGCGTTCACCCGCGCCACGTTGGCGGTGTACTCGAAGTCGACAAACTCGGGCAGATCGCCCAACTGCACGCCGTCCTCGACGCGCACGTTCTGATGCTGGTGGCGCCAGTTCTCGTTGGGCTCGGTGAAGCGCACCGCCGGATAGCCGGACTCCAGGAAAGGAATATGGTCGCCGCCGCGCAGATAGCGATCGCGGCGATAGATGAGATCAACCTGCATGCCCGCGACGTGGCGCTCGGCGGCGGACTTGATGAAGCGGGCCAACTGGCGCGTGGGCAGATCGTTCTCGCCGCCGGTCCTGAGCGCCGCCACGATGTCGTCCGGCAGCGGGTTCACGGCGGGCACGCCCTCCGCGAATATTCGCACCCGGTTCTTCACCACGGTGCCGTCAAACCCCTTGGTGTTGCCGATGATGTCATTGGTGATCATGCCGGCGATGTTCCGCCCTTCCTTCTTCGCCCGCTCGGCCCAGAAGCGGGCGCCGATGAGGCCCTGCTCCTCGCCCGCGACGGCCATGAATACGAGCGTGGCATCGAACTCGTGCTTCGACATCACGCATGCGAGCTCCATCACCGCCGCCGTGCCGGAGGCATCGTCATTGGCGCCGGGCGCATCCATCTCCGGATCGGTGGGCGAGGACGGCATGGAGTCGTAGTGACCCGACACGACGTAGATGCGGTCCTTCGACTGGGCTTGGGCGCCGGGCAAGGTGGCCACCACGTTCACGATGGGCGTGGGCTGGGGAATGCGGCGCGACACCGGCGCGAGATGCTCGTCGAAGGCCACCTGGAGACGCCCGCCTGTCTCCTTCGCACACGTGTCCAGCTCGCTCTTGATCCACCGTCTCGCCGCACCAATGCCGCGGGTGTCGCTCTTCGTGTCGGACAACGTGTTGCGCGTGCCGAAGCCCGCCAGCTTGCGAATATTCGCTTCAATGCGCTTGGCGGAAATCTCATCCGCGATTTTCCGGATGAGTGGATTGGGCGGCTCCGTCTCCCTCGGCTGCGCGGGCGCGGAGGCGGCGAACAGGGTCGCGACGCAACACGACAGCATGATGGCAAGGCTTCGCATGGTCACACTCGCTTTCACTCAGATTCAGCCGGCCGCGCGGGACTCCTCTTCGGCCAGCTTGCGGATATACCGGGAAAACTCGGGGTCCTCGCCGGTGAGCAGCTCGGGCAGGCGGCTCGCGAAGTTCTCCCGCCGCACCCACTCGCGCATGAAATCCTCCCACGAGTTCCAGCGCCGCGCCTTGTCCGGCGGCATGTTCTCGTCATGCGCGACGAGATAGGCCCGTTCGAACAGCGCGATCAGCATGTCGAAGATGACCAGCATGCGCTCCTCCTGCTCTGCCGTGAGGTTGGGCGTGGGCGCGTTGCTGCGCAGGCGCAGGTCGGGATGCTTCAACACGACTTCGAGGAAGTCGATGTAGGCGTCGTTGAGGAGCTGGTACTCCTCCTCTTCCTCGTTGGCCCGTTCGCGCCGCGCCTGATAGACGAACGTCGCGATCGCCAGCGGCAGACCGATCACCGTGACGACGAAGGACGCCAGCTCCCAGAATTCCTTATCGAGGATCGCGGACATCGATCACCTGCATGCGCACCTTGCGCTCCCTGCCGTCGCGTTTCAGAGTGAATTCGGCCGCCTTGCCGATGCCCACGCGATCCATCTCGCGGGTGAATGCGGACAGGCTTTCGATTTTCACGTCGTTGATGGCCACGATGATGTCGCCGATCTCGCGCGTGCGGCGATTCAGCGGCTTCAGCCCGGCCTGATCGGCTGGCGAGCCGCGCTTCACCTCTTCCACCACCACACCCGAGATGCCGGCGCGCGCGACCAGCACCGGATTCACCGCGGTGATGCCGACGCCAGGCTTGGGCGCCGTGCCAGTGATGATGAGCGACGGCACGATGCGGTTCACCAGATCCACCGGAATGGCGAAGCCGATGCCGGCGGAGCTCCCCGAGGCGGAGCGGATGGCGGTGTTCACGCCGATGAGGCGGCCGGCGCTGTCCAGCAGCGGGCCGCCGGAATTGCCGGGATTGATGGCGGCATCGGTCTGGATGGCGCCGGCGATCTCGCTGAAGTTGCTGGTGGGCAGATCGCGATCCAGCGCGCTCACGATGCCGCGGGTCAGCGTGCGCTCCAGGCCGAATGGTTTGCCGATGGCGTACACCGACTGGCCGATCCGCAAATCCGCCGACGTGCCGAGGGGAATGGGCCGCAGGTTGCGTGGCGGATTCTTGAGACGAACGACCGCGAGGTCATACTCCGGCGCGGTGCCGACCAGCTCCGCGGCCAACGATTGGCCGGCGTCAAGCTGCACCTGCACGGCGCGAGCGCCTTCCAGCACGTGAAAATTGGTCACCACATGCCCCGCCGTGTCCCACACGAAGCCCGAGCCCGCGCCCTGCGCGACTTCGATGGTGAAGAAATTGCGCTCCAGCCGCTCGGTGGTGATGTAAGCCACGGACGGCGCGGCATTCTGGAACAGATCGACAACCTGCTTCTCGTCGGCGAGCAGCGGGCCGCGCGGCGTGACGGCGCGGGGCGACGCCGCCTCGACGCCGGCGAATTCGCAGGCGATCAACGCGGCGAAAAGGATGGCGATAAACGAGACTTTTTTCATGACAGACGAGTCCGGATTGAGCGAGGGCGCAAGGGGGGGGGGGAACAACCGCCGACACGATGCGATTCAAACGCGAAAGTCAACCTCGCCAATGGCGCATCAGGTTTTCTTCTTCATGTTCCGACACTTCAGGGGCAGGTAGCGTTCCTCGATGTCGGTTTCGAGCTTGCCCTGCGCCTCGCGGCCCTCGGGCACGGGTCGTTCATGGCACAGCCACTCGACACCCAGCGCCTTGTAGTTCGGCGCGATGGAAGGACGCCACGTGAGCTTCTTCCCCTTGAGCGCGCTGTTGGCGTTGTTGCCGTATTCCACCGTGACCGCCCCCTCCTTCACCGTGACCGACTGCACGAGGTCGCCAACCATCTTTTCCGGCGGCGGCAGGCCGGCCGAGGGATTGTCGACGGGCATCGCGCCCCTCGCGGTGTAAATCGTCACGACCGCCTTCTGCGCGACTTCCGCGAGTTTCTCGCCCTCCTGCACCTGGTCGCGAATGATGCGGTCGATGATGGTGGGGGTCGCGATGGTCGCCAGAATGCCGACGATGGCCAGCACGATGATGACCTCGATGAAGGTGAAGCCGCGATGGGAGATATTCATGGTCGCCATGTTCGCATTCATTCGAGGGGCGTTTCAACAAAGGCGGGTAGCGCCTCGGCCCGCGCCGAGAACGCCACGAGGCCCGGATAGCGCGCCGCCGGCACCCGCTCGGCCAGCACGAACTGCGCGAACCGCCAGGCGATGGCGATGCAAAGATCAGGCTGCGTCGGCGCGCCACCGTGCAGCCAGCGCTTGCCGTCGCCCACCATGCCTTCCATCAGGTCAAAGGCCGACTGCATCTGCGCGCTCACCCGCTCCATCCACGGCAGGTGGCGCTTGTCTTCCGGCCGCAGGGTCAACTCGTAGTAGACCTGCACCGACTTTTCCATCGCGGTCAGGGCCACACCCACCTGTCGCGCGGCCAACGCACCGGCGGGCATCAGCCGCGCCGACTCGGGCACCAGCGTGTCCAGATAGTTCAGGATCACGGTCGATTCCATCAGAACCGTGCCGTCATCGGCGACGAAGGTCGGCGCCTTCACCAATGGATTGATCGCGGAAAAGTGCTCGAACTGGCGAAACACGGAGACCGATTCATGGGTGAACGGCAGACCCATCAACTTCAGCGAGATCGCCACGCGGCGAACGTAGGGGGAATCCAGCATTCCGATGAGGCGCATGTCGTCAACCCGGCAATGAAAACCGGCATTCTAACGGGCGGCGGCCAACCACCCGTGCCGCGGGCTGCTACTGCGCGCCGGCCGCGGCGCCGCCCAGTTCGGTCAGGAGTTCCGCCGCGCCCCGCCGAGTGATCAGGCGCTGGCCGTTGGTCAGGGTGAGGATGGTCCGCGCTTCGCCCGCCTTGCTGTCGCGCACCGTCTCGACATGCACGATATGGTCGGCGGCGATGTGCAGCTTCAGCGCCCGCTTCGGCTCAAAGGTGACGACGCGAAAGCCATCCTTGTCGCGCGAATCGGCGCTGAAGTTGTTCTCAATCAGCGAGACATCCTCGGCCAGAAAGCGCCCGCTCATGGTGTGACCAGCTTGGGTGCCAGCACTTTCTCCGCCGGTGCGGCGGCGGCTTCACGACGGGCCAGCTCCGCCTGCAGGTGCGGCAGGTGGCGCCACTTGCGCTTCAAGCCTTTGGCGATTTCCTTGTTCAGTTTGTCGGTGCTCCAGGTGATCATGTCGGTCTCCGATGGGTGGGGGTGCCGGCCGGTGACAATTCACCCGCGGCGGCGAGCATGGCAATCCCCGGCGCGATGCCGACTGTGTGCTCCTGAACTGGGAAGATGATCCCGCCAGTCTACGCGCTTTGCACCGTAGCGCTGTCAGAGGAGCAACGAGGGCACCTGCGGCGGCGCCAGACGGGCGGCCTGCGCCTCGTCACGACAGCTCGCGGTCACGTTGAGGTCGCGCAACAAACCGTCATGCAAGCCGTAGATCCAGCCATGCACCGCCAGCGGCTGCCCGCGCGACCAGGCGTCGCGCACGATGGTGGTCTGACATACATTGGCCACCTGCTCGATCACATTGAGCTCGCACAGGCGGTTCACGCGGTCCTCGGGCTGGGCGACACCGGCCAGCACGCTCTGGTGCTTGTCGCTCACATCGTGGATGTGGTGCAGCCAATTGTCGGCGAGACCCATGCGATCCCCGAACAACGCGGCGCGCACGCCACTGCACCCATAGTGACCGACCACCATGATGTGCTCCACCTTGAGAACATCGACCGCGAATTGCATCACCGACAGGCAATTGAGATCGGTATGCACCACCACATTGGCGATATTGCGATGGACGAAGAGCTCGCCCGGCAGCAATCCGACAATGTCGTTGGCCGGCACCCGGCTGTCCGAGCAGCCGATCCAGAGGTAGTCTGGCGCCTGCTGGTGGGTGAGCTGTTCAAAAAAGTCCGGCTGGGCCTCGCGCATGCGCGCGGACCACTCGCGATTGTTGAAGAACAGGTTATGCAAGTACTTGGCGGAGTCGTTCAAGATGGGTCCGATGCGGGCGATTGCGGTTCGCGCGGAGGCGTCACATGGGGTCGAAAGCGATGTCGTGACGCTTCAGCGTGTCGACAAGAAACGCGCGCCACACCTTGTCGGGAACCCAGATGGACCGCACGATCTCGTAGGCCCGGTCGGGCGGCACCTTGTCATGGATGACGCGGTAAAGGAAAACGAACACCGAGCCGCGCATGTTCACCTGGCAATGCACGTGTACGCGCATGTCCTTCCAGGCTGACAGCACGGCCGAAAACGCCTCGAAGTCCGCGCGCGTCGGATTGCCGAAGTCAACCGGGACGTTGGCATAGAGCAGCCCCTGCCGGCCCAGCAGGAGCGGTTCGTCCTTGACGGTGGTGCCGACTTGCGGCGGCGCGATGTAGATCACGGCCTGAATGCCGAGTGCCTTGAAGCGCTCCAGTTGCGCCGCCGTCGGCTGGCCGGAGACGGAAAGCTTCGGCGTGACTTCGAAGTAGTTGCCGATGCCTTCGACGTTGCGCAGCTGGGCATTGGCCGCTGTCGCCACGAACATCAGAGCGACTGCGACTAGCCAGCGACCGGGGGACGCTGGCTGGACGCCGAAGGCGGGCCCGGAGGGCCTCAAAGACCGCCTCCAGCGGGACTTGAGCACTATTCGCATTACCCGGTTCATGTTCACTCCGAGGGTCAATATCTTGCGTTGCCCGGCGTACGCGGGAAGGGAATCACGTCGCGCACGTTGGAGAGTCCGGTCGCGTAAGCGATGGTGCGTTCAAACCCCAGGCCGAACCCCGCATGCGGCACGGTGCCGTAGCGGCGCAGGTCGCGATACCAGTTGTAGTGCGCGGGATCCAGGCCGGCCTCGACCATTCGTGCATCCAGCACATCCAGCCGCTCTTCGCGCTGCGAACCGCCGATGATCTCGCCGATGCCGGGGGCCAACACGTCCATGGCGGCCACGGTCTTGTTGTCGTCGTTCAAGCGCATGTAGAACGCCTTGATCTCCTTCGGATAGTTCATCAGCACCGTGGGGCCGTTGACATGCTTCTCGGCGATGTAGCGCTCGTGCTCGGATTGCAGGTCCGTGCCCCACTTCACCGGATACTCGAACTTCTGCTTGGCGGACTCCAGCACCTTGATGGCCTCGGTGTAGTCCATGCGCACGAAAGGCTTGTCGACAATGCCCTGCAGCTTGGCGATGATGCCTTTCTCGATGCGCTCCTCGAAGAACGCCATGTCGTCCGCGCGCTCATCGAGCACGGCCTTGAACACATACTTCAGCATGGCCTCGGCGAGATCAGCATCGGCAGACAGATCCGCGAACGCAATCTCCGGCTCGATCATCCAGAACTCGGCCAAGTGGCGGCTGGTGTTGGAGTTTTCCGCACGGAACGTCGGGCCGAAGGTGTAGACCTTGGACAGCGCCATGCAATACGTCTCGACGTTCAGCTGTCCCGATACGGTGAGGAAGGCTTCGCGGCCGAAAAAGTCCTGCGAGAAATCGACCTTGCCTTCCGGCGTGCGCGGCAGGTTCTGCAGGTCCAGTGTGGAGACGCGGAACAATTCGCCGGCACCTTCCGCATCACTCGCCGTGATGATGGGCGTGTGAATCCAAAGGAAACCGTTCTCGTGGAAGAAGCGATGAATGGCCTGGGCGATGGTGTGGCGCACGCGGGTGGCGGCGCCGATGACGTTGGTCCGCGAACGCAGATGCGCCACCTCGCGCAGGAATTCCATCGAGTGCGCCTTGGGCTGGATGGGATAGGTATCCGGGTCGTCGACCCAGCCCACCACCTTCACCTCGGTGGCCTGCATCTCGAACGGCTGACCCTTGGCGGGTGAGGCCACGATCAGGCCGGTCGCCTCCACGGCGCAGCCGGCGGTGATTTTCAGCACTTCACTCTCGTAATTGGAGAGCGTGTTGGGCGCGACGACCTGCACCGCATGGAAGCAGGAACCGTCCGACACGTTGACAAAGGAAATGCCGGCCTTGGAATCGCGGCGGGTCTTGACCCAGCCCTTCACGGTGACGGGCTGGTCGGCGGGCGCTTTGCCGGACAGGATGTCCAGACAGGTGTGCAATACGGTCATGGCGAGAAGCGGAACGTGAGTGAAGCGCGGGATTTTACCCGTTTGCCTCATGTTGTCGTCCTTGCCAGCCCGGGACTACACTGCCTGG